>CBDCVG010000080.1:0-158755 GCA_965222765.1 Caldora sp. | reverse complement strand
ATTGCCCATCTTTTTCGAGAATCAGAAAGCCTGTTTGAGCACCGCCATTTTCAATAAGAGTTTTCATTAACTTAGCCAGCAGTTGGTCTAGTTTAATTTCGCCAGCTAAGACTTGAGCAGCTTTGGTAACTGTAGCGATATCCAGTACTTGGGGGCTGGTATTAGCAGTGGATTCAGTTGTTTTAATGTTTTGCTTTTCTTGGGGGTTGTTCATCTTCCTCAGAAATTGGGGGTATTCAGCTTCTAGGGCTTGAACTTTCGCGGCTGCACCCCAGCGACTGTAGCAATGATGGGCATTTTTGAGGTATAGTCGTCCGATTTCTGCTCTACCTAAAGAAAGGTAAAATTCTGCTGCTCGTTCGTAGGCGATGGCTTCTTCGTGGATAAATTCAGCTTGTTTAGCTCCTTGAATTGCTTTTTCGTAAAGTTCTTCTGCTTGCCAATGTTGTCCTAAGACTCGTGCTTGCTCTGCCGCTACTAAATCGTATTTGTTTTGAAAGTTGGCAGGGCAATCACCAGCCCATATTTTCATCTCTTGCTGATTTTTTGCTACTTTTTCTAAGAGGTCTTGTTGCTGCTCTAGAGTACAGCTGCGATGATAAGTTAATAAGGAGAGAGAATCGTAAAGTTGTGTTGTGGTACAATAAAGTGTGAGCCAATACTGGCGATATATTTTCCTGTCTGAATTGTATGATCAAAAGCTTGATGTGAATCTTGGAAAAGATAATAAGCTATGGTTTTGTGTAAGTAGAAGGTGAATAATAGCCATTCGTTGCTAGTTTCAATATAGGTTTTAATTTTGTTTTCTTCTTCTGATCGAGAATCACCAATTAAGATGACTTCTTTTTGGTCAGGTTTGGCTATTAAATGATTAACTAAATTTTGAGGATTTTTTACATAATCGATTAAATATTTTTGCTGGGTTGTTTCAATAAGCTTACTGTGTTTTTTATGTCGTTTTGGATTTGGGTTAAGTCATCTCCTCCAAAAAAGGATTAATAAACAGTAATCTAGAGAGACATAGCCAGAACTTTCATGTTCACCTTGATTGATACTTTTCTGAAAAGTATTGAGTAATTTATCCCGTGCTATTTGTTCATTGAGAGATTTTTTCCAGTGCCAAATAAATCCATAATATACATGAATAGTAAAAGATTCCGCTTGAGGTAGAGTTAATTGCTCCAACAAACTGATGGCCAATTCGCCAAACTTATATCCATAATTAATATCTTTAATCGTTCCACATACCAGGAGTCCATAAAAACTATAGGTAACAGCAGCTTGAGGATAATTACCATACTGAAGACAAAGATTAAGTAGAGTTAATATTACCTGAGCAAATAACGAAAAGTTGGTCGTCATCGTTGGTGAGATCATCTGCTGCAATATTTGCACAGCTGCTAGTTGGTATTTGTCAGCTATGACAGGTAGATTGGCTAAATCTGCAATTTCTTTATTCTGCAAGAGGGATTTAATATCTTGCTGTTGTTGTTGGACTTTTCATAGACATCGATCGGTTGATCGGAGATAATCGATTCCTAGTTGTGATAAAATTTTAATAGCGGTATCTATGGCACGATGACTGTCGAATATAGCGAAATAATACAAGACTTTGATGCGATAAACTTCGACCACATCGATAATATCCTTAGCTTGTTCGATAATCTTTCTGCAAAACCTTCGAGGCGCTCAAATTCATTATTTAAATAGAGTAGTTCTAGAATGATTAGATAGATTTCTAAGGTCAATTGATAATCTTGTTGCCAACTCGTTTCTGGCAATAATCTCAAGCAATTTTCTAAATACTTTAGAGCTGGTTGATAAGCGATCGAGGCTTTTGCCTTTTTCCCAGCTTGAAGATTTAATTTGGCTAACTTATCCTTTGCCACTTGCTCAGTAATTAGTTCCGAGCCTTCGTTGAATTGATTGACAATCTCAAAAATATTTGACTCTAATTCATCGGCTTGAGTATGTTCCAGGAGGAAATAACCGACTTGCAGATGCACTGATTTTTTCTCGGCTTCTGGAATTAAAGCATAGGCAGCTTGCTGAACTCGGTCGTGCAAAAATTTGTAGGGGATATAGTTAGGGATTTTGGGAATAAAAGTAGAACTAGTTTCGGAACCATTGCTGGCTATCTCTTCTTGATTCCACAGCAAAGGTATTTTATAGTCATTACTCAGAGGTAGAATTAAACCAGCTTCTAGGGCTGGCTGCAGTGCCCTAGCTATAGCTATGGGAGATTGATTATTGACGGTGCCAAGAACTTCTAAATTAAATTGGTTGCCAATACAAGCTGCTAATTGCAAAATCTTCTGAGTCTTGTCATCCAGTTGGGTAATTTTGCCGATAGTTAGGTCAACAACATTATCAGTTATGCCTACAGTTTCGATTTCTGTAATATTCCAGTGCCAACAATTTTGCTGGCGATCGAATGATAAAAGATTGTCTCGATATAGAGATTGGAGTAATTGAGTCAGGAAGAAAGGATTGCTTGGGTTTTATTGCTGATTAAATGGGCTAGGGGTTGTGATTTTTCTGTGGTACAGTTTAAGGTATCGGCAATTAATTGATTAACATCTTGAATTGCCAAGGGTTGCAAGAAAATATTATTGACCCTCACACCTGCTTTTTGCATCTGCTCCAAGGTTTGCCTTAAAGGATGAGTCTCATCAACTTCATTATCTCGATAGGCTCCGACTATTAAGAGATATTGGCTCTCAGCATTGGTTGTTAATCGCTCTATTAAATTCAGAGATGCTAAATCTGACCACTGTAAATCGTCAAAGAAAGCACCAAGGGATGTTCTTGTTTCGTAAAAACACCAATAAATTTTTGAAAGTATAAATTAAAGCGATTTTGAGCCTCAGTTGCTCCTAGTTCCTCTACGGGTGGCTGTTGACCAATAATCTGCTCTAATTCGGGAATAACATCAATGATAAGCTGACCATTACCTGCTAAACTGGCTAAAAGTTGCTGTTTCCAAGTTTGGAGTGCGGTTTCAGATTCACTCAGCAACTGCCGGATTAAATCTTGAAAAGCTAAAGCGATCGCACCATAGGGAATGTCTCGCTGCAACTGGTCAAATTTTCCCCTAGTAAAGTAGCCTCGCTGGCGTAATATCGGTTTATGAATTTCATTAACAAGGCTGATTTACCGATTCCTGAATAACCAGAAACCAGGATTATCTCGCTGCTCCCTTGACTGACTCCCTCAAATGTAGTTAAAAGTTGCGTAATTTCTGCTTCTCTACCATAAAGCTTTTCGGAAATGACAAAGCGATCGCTAATATCTTGAGTTGTCAAGGGAAACGGGTCAATGTACCCTAAACTCTGTAACTGAGTCAGACAAGTTTCTAAGTCAGCTTGAATTCCCCCAGCACTTTGGTATCGCTCTTCGGGAATTTTGGCCAACAATTTCATCACAATATCTGAAACAGCTTTAGGTATTGGTTGATAGCTCCCCAGGCAATACTGCTCAGATAAGTCCCAATTCCTCTCCCTCAGTTTCCCCAGCTCCCTCAGCTCCCTCAGCTCCCCAGCTCATGGGGAGGAATAGGTTGTTGAGCAAGATGACAATGAACTAATTCTATAGAGTCAGTAGTTGCAAAAGGCAATTGATTGGTAAGTAACTCGTAGAAAGTAGCACCCAAGGAATAAAAATCGCTACGGTAATCTATCCCTCGGTTCATTCTGCCAGTTTGCTCTGGGGCAATATAAGCTAAGGTGCCTTCTAATCGTTCCAGATTACCAACAGACTGAATCTCCCGAGATAAACGGGTTGAAAGACCAAAGTCGATGATTTTGAGTTGTTCTGTTGCTGGGTTATAAACGATATTGGAAGGGTTAATATCTTTGTGGATAATCTTGGCGGCGTGAATAGCAGCCAAACTGTCAGTCGTTTTAATCGCGATAGAAAGAAATTCTTCGAGAGTTCCTGAGTAGTGTTTCCCACCCCCTTCCTCCTTGACCTCCTCCCTCGCCTCCTGCCTCCTGCCTTCTGCCTCCTGCCTTCTGCCTCCTGCCTTCTGCCTCCTGCCTCCTGCCTTCTGCTAGCCATTAATCGTTTTAAAGATTCACCCCCAAAGTCTTCTAACAACATAACTAGACTATTTTCATACCGCTCCAAGCCATAGGCATTAATCACTCCATCGGTATTTAAGGAGCGAGTCACTTCATATTCGAGCTTGTAACGAGTTAATTCTGATGGGGTAGGATAGTCATCTTTGAGGGATCTTTAAGATAACAGGTTGATGGTTAGATTTGAGAATCCCTCGATAGACTAATGAATTAGCACTTTCGTAGATTTTTTGCCCAATCTGATAATTGCCTTGAATATTGTCTGGCTGCTGTTCCATCGGAGGTATGATCAAGTCCTGGAAAGCTTGATATAGAAGTTTTCCAGGATTTTATCATGGTGCATCAATTCTCTGCTACACCAGAATCCCTAATTTGAGTTCTCAGTTTCAGCAACTTTTAGCAATTAAGTTGAACTGAGGGGAATATAAGGATAGGGAGGTCGAAAACAATCTACATCTATTAGATATTTGCCATTTTTGTCTTTTTTATAAAAAGGAAATTGATTTTCCTCTTCTGGATCTTCTTTTGCTTCAGCCCATGTTCTAATCTTAATTTTATCAGCATCATCAGGTATGGGCGGATAGGGCATAAGAACATGATAAGCTACCCAAGGTTTTTCATTACTAATAATTACCTCTTTGATGTCGGCAGTAAATCGACTCCAATCTACTTCTAAAGTATACTGCATAGTGATTTCCCCTGTGCTTAAAATAGATGGGTGAATTTGGTGATATTTATCTTTTCCGCCTTCTTTTACTTTATAATAGGCTTGTCCGGCTAATAAAAGAGACAAAGATATTCCTTGCCAAGCTTTGCTGTTAGGCAAAATCAGAAATCTTTTTTTATCACCATCTAGACCAGGCTTTAAAGGTGAGTAAACATTGGAACTTTCAGAATCATCAGGGTAGTCAGGAGAATCTGCACCACCATAAAGAAAAATTTCTCTGGCGATGAGACCATCTAAAATATCAGTATCAATATTATCCCATTCCCCATTTAAAAATTTCTCCTCACTCGTATCTCCTTTTGCTTCCAAATAAATACACCAAGTTTTAGCAATCAACTGAGATATTTTGCGACTATGTAGTAATAATCGCATTGTGACGTAAAAATTACCTAGTCCAACTGGGTCATTATTCTGAGTGCAGAATGTATTTATAAACTCTGGTTCAAGCATGACTCCCATAGAGGGTAAATATGAAGATAGCTTGTTTTCTTTGTCCCTTCCGTGTCTAGGATAATCACTTAATTTATCTATTGTTTGTTGATCAAGTTCAAATCCAGCGAAACCATCAATATTGGAATCCTCAGATGGTTTACCTCTTTTTTTCGCTAATATGCTTGTAGTCATTGTTTTTTCCAGAGAAGGTTCTACAAGCAAAATCTGATAATAGGTATTCTCATCAAAATGATCATCTTGGCTCAATGGGTCGCCCATACGAGGACTCAAATTCATTGTTATTTCCTCCTAGTAGGATTTGCAATTAAAATAAACCGTAAAAACGGCGAGGATTATGCCAAAGAATCTTTTGCACAGTTTCTTTAGACAAAGTTTCCTCAAGCTTGACCATTTCGGCAACGATGTCCGGCTTATGATCCATATGGGGATAATCCGAACCAAAAATTAAGTTATCCGTGCCAATATATTCAATTACCTGAGCCAAATAAGGTTCCGAAGGCTCAATGCTAATAAAACACTGACGACGAAAATATTCTGAAGGCTTCATTCTGACATGATCTTTAACCTCCCAATATAAGTTTTCATACTCTTCATCCAGTCGCCACAACCAGTAGGGAAGCCAACCACAACCAGACTCCAAAAAAGCCACTTTCAGTTGAGGATGACGCTCTAAAACTCCTCCTTCAATCAAGGCGAGTAAAGCCATCATCTGCTCCATGGGATGAGAGCAAGCATGGGTAGCAAAACGAGTAGTAAACCTTTCTGTCCCAGTGGTTGGTAAACGGCTGTGAGTACCTTCGTGAATGCCGACTGCTATACCTAACTGCTCGCATTCCGTCCAAAAAGGCTCATAAGCCAAGTCACTCAACAGTCTTCCCTTTACTGGGTTGGGGCGCAAAAACACTGCCCTCCAACCAAAATCAGCAATCTGCTGTAACTGAGCTACCAATGACTCCGGCGCGTGCAGATTAACTGCTCCTACCCCCTGTAACTTATTGGGCTCGTAGCTGCAAAAGTCCTTTAACCAATGGTTATAGGCATCGGTAAAAGCTCCCGCCACTGCCGGTTGCATGGAATCAATCGCCCACAGCCACAAGCCATAGGTGGGATAAAGGAAGGCGACATCAGTCCCCATCTGTACCATCTCTTCCAGGTGAGACTCGACATTGTAGCCTTGGAAATAAGCCTTGGGGTGAGCTGCCATCATTTGTTGATTGCCATTAGCTCGAACTTGCTCGGATACCTTCTCGACAATCTCTTCCCCTTGAATTTTCATCTGGGATGAGGGAGCATAGTTTAAAAATTCCGGTTCGAGATATTCCACCCATATATAGAGAGGTTCAATCACATGGGAATCGGCATCTATAATCGAATATCCGTTGAGCATAATCTGGCAATCAATCGGTTCAGGAGACTGTCTAATTTGATATTAGTCTTAGAATTGGTGTGTAGATCTCATAAAACTCATATAAAAACTCATATAAAAACTCATATTATGGGGAATTGGGAATTGGAGGGGAAAATTGAGCGATTAGCGATCGCAGAGCTTGTAGGTTGGGTTGAGGCAACGAAACCCAACACTCAAGTACATTGCCTTGGGTTACACTACCGCTAACCCAACCTACTGGCTAAAACCTAAACTTTAAGTCGTTTAAATGGGTTTTATCCTGTGCAGGCTTGCGATCGATATTATTTTTTTATAATGGGTAAAGTGTGCGCACATATATAAAGAAAGTGACATTTCAGCAATCAGCAAGTCGATTCCATTTCCTTCACCCATAAGATACCAAAAGCGATCGCATTCCTCAATGCGATTTCATAGCTTGGTGCCAAAGCGATTTGGTTCACAAATTGCTCTGGTGGGTTGATTTGGCTGTCGTCTGGGAACACATAAACAATACATACGCATGTAAAACGTTTGGGCTAAGGTTTCTTGACCGGAGAGGATAATGAGTAACAACTCACATCCTGATTAGTGGAGATAGTGCTTATTATCGTGAAGAAATTATGAAATTATGTTAAGAACAACCAGGGGTAGATTATGTTTTAACAATAGCAACCAATAATCAATTAAAATTACGAGCCTCAGATATAATTCTTGACCAAATTAGAAACGCTATAGCTGTAGATGAGTTTTTAGATGAGTTTTTAGATGAGTTTTATGAGTTTCTCTGTTAAGAAATAAAGTTACTATAAGTTAACTGAAAGACAGAACATCAAATTTTGTCCAAAGTCGAAAAATATAAGTTAAACAGAGGAACGACACATGAAACTAACGCGGATAGTAAGTATCCTTCTAGGCTTATTTGTAAGTTGTCACATCATGGTAGCACTCCCCAGTCAGGCAATTGCTGGAGGAGGAGAGTACCTGAAACTCATAGACATCGAATGTATGTCAATCCAAGATAGCGGCGAAGATGAAGTATACGTTATGTATGATAAAGGTAACGGAAATACACTAACGTTCTGGCCTACATCAAATACAGGGTATCAGGAGATGAAACCCGAAGACACAGAAACAATGAATGTCACAACACAATTGTTGCAAGAAATAAAGTTGACTCTAATGGAATACGACCCAACCATTTTCGATGAAGACGAAAAACTAGGAGAAATAACAATAAGCGAGGATTCAGCCATAGTAGATGGACCTGTTCAAACTTGGATGGCAAAGGAACAAGGCGCGAAATATAAAATCCAATATCAAGTTTGCGAAGATTATCAACCCTGTAAAGGTGAGATTGTTCCAAATGACTAAAGAAAGGATATCGATAAGCAAACAAACGCGCTCGATAAACAGTTCTACCATAACCGCCGCCATTTCCAATCCCTGTTGCGAAAACAGATAGCCACTGAAAATCGAATCCCTTTGTCGGGCACCCGGACAAAACCTTTGTCCGGGTGCTTTCCCACCATTAAATCTGCCATCACCTGAACTGGAGTTTAGACTATGACAAAATAACTCAGTCTCCTTTTGAAGCTCAGTTCCCGGTGCGAAACTTCCAATCAAGCCGCTATTTGGGATCTAAAACCTAAATTTTAAGTAGTTTAAATGGGTTCTATCCTTAGAAATTATCGCCCTAGATGGAAAAACCCTGAAACAATCTTACGACCCAAGTCAAGGGCAAAAAGCTTTACATATAGTCAGCGCATGGTCATCATCTCATCAATTAGTTTTAGGACAACAAAAAGTTAAAAATAAATCCAACGAAATTACAGCGATACCAGCCTTAATAGAAATGCTGGAAATTGAAGGCAGCATCATTACTATCGATGCGATGGGATGTCAAAAAAATATTACCTCACTGATTATTAACAAAAAAGCTAATTATCTACTCGCACTAAAAGCTAATCAAAAATGCCTTTATCAAGAAGTAAAAAAATGCTTTGAGTTGGCGAAGTGGGATGAGTTTAACCGAGGATAATATAGCTACAATCAACAAATAGAAAGTGGACATCATAGAATTGAAAAGAGGGAAGTATGGGCTGTTCCTGTATCTAGTTTACCCTGTCTTCATAATTAATCACAATGGACAAGTTTAACAACAGTTGTGATGGTAAAAAGTGAACGAAGATTGTGGAATAAAACGACAAAAGAAGTGCGTTATTATCTAAGTAGTTTATCAAGTAATGCTGAAAAAATTGCTCTGGCAATTCGGAGCCACTTGGGGAGACAAGACCCTTTGGTGATTGTAGATGATCGATTGGCTAGGTATTATGCCAAGCAACTGAATATTAAATTTACCGGGATATTGGGAATTTTGCTCAAGGCAAAACAGCTAGGTGAGCTGACTATTTGGAGGGTGAGAATGTAGAGGGCGTAGTGAGGTTCGGCAAAGCGATCGCAAAACAAAATGTTTGCGATCGCACTACCGATCCTTCAACCTTTATATCAATGACCAAGTATTGTCCTCGTGCAGAGTTGCTACCTTCCTGAATTCATTAACAGGAAATTTAACTTCTGCTGTCTGGGTAATGGTATCAATATTTAGAACCTGGCCAACCTTCACATTCTGTCCTGCTGCAATCCAGTAAGTGGGTGTAGGACTAAATATGTGAGATAAGTTGGCTCCAGCTTGCACAACATAGGTTCCTTGACCTGACATGCCAATTCCAACTGAGTAGGTTTGGTTCGGCACGATGGGTGCATCCTTGATTACTAGAGATCCTGAAGGTTGTCCTCGAACTGGAGTGGTAAGATGAGGCCCGGGATTAACCGAGAATTCAGTCGTATTATTACCATTGGGATCGCAATCTTCAACCCCAGAGGCCTCGAACTGAACTCCTGGCCTCACAGAACCCGTAGCACTCCACACAAAGTTGTAATTTATTTCCCATTCGAACTTAATTAGACTACCGTCAACTATAACAAAAGGGCTAGCAAACCAGGCAAGTGAGAATATATTGGGCTGGGGCTGGGGTAACTTTTGGTAAACATAAAAAGTCCAATTTCCTCCCGATCGGTTTACCATAGTTAGCGAGTAGCTAGTAGCTCGACCAGCAGCTGTAATTGCGCCAATTTCATTTGCGCCATGTGCATTGGTCAAGCTTGACTGAGATTGTGATAAATAGCTGAGTATTGTCATTTGGAGATTGTCTCTTTTGAGTGACTGCTAGTAAATGATGATTGATCGCGCTCCTGCCCATGTAGGCGAAGCCATAGGGGCGATTCGAGCGATCACATACAATCGACGTCTTGAACATCAAGAATGAATAACGTTGCTATCCTTGCTTGCAGCCTTCAGGTTTCTTTGCCTAGGCTCGCAGGGTAGGGACAGCTTTTCGTCCTTCTACTATTAAGACGATCTCAAAACCCAATTTCTGAATTTTTTTAGTTAGCATTCTTGGTTATCCTCAAACTCTCAGGACTTACGCAGGCACACTAGATATAGCGGTAGAGCAGATAAAGCTCCCTAAGGAAGAAGACTGGACAATTGTGGTAACCTCAAGTTGAGGTAGAAATTTAACACTTCTGTGTCATTTACTCTCGCTAGACTACTGTCAATACTTGCTCAGTTCTCAGACCAATTACACTCTGACAAATTTGGCTGAGCATCTGCAAGTTTTTAGTCACGATACAATCAATCGCTATCTCAGAGGAGAAAAATTAACTCCTCGTTTACTGTGGGATAACGTCAAACATCTTATTCAACTGGATGAAGATGGCTCAATAATTTTTGATGATACTGTTATTGATAAAAATTTCTCGAATTGTATTGAATTAGTTCGCCGACAGTACAGTGGAACAGAGCATCGGGTGATTCGTAGTATTGGTCTAATTAGTTGTGTGTATGTCAATGTGAAGACAGGGCAATTCTGGGTAATTGACTACAGAATTTATGACCCGGATGGAGATGGTAAAACTAAGCTAGACCATGTGGCAGAGATGTTACGCAATTGGGTGTACAGCAAGCAACTGCCTTTTACTAGAGTCCTCATGGACAGTTGGTATGCTGCTCAAAAGCTGATGGCTTTAATCGAACAATTGGGCAAAATTTATTACTGTCCTTTGAAACGAAATCGCTTGGTAGATGATAGTGGAGGAACAGAAAAATATAAGTACATTGAACAACTAACTTGGTCAACAGAAGAACAACAGCAAGGGAAGCTAATTAAAATTAAAAACTTTCCCAGCGCTAAAAAGGTGAAACTATTCCGGGTTACTGTTTCCACCAACAGAACGGATTACATTGTTACTAATGACTTATCTCAAAATTCAACGGATGAAGTTCAAGAAGCGAACGCTGTGCGTTGGAAAGTTGAGGAGTTTCATCAGAGTGTGGGGAGTGTGGGAAGTAGGAGATCTGAGGGAGAGGGATTCGAGCTTATCCGAGCAGTATTGGGATCTGATCGCAATAACGAGAGGCTCCTTTTTCTGCTGGTTTTCTTCATCGGTCTTTTCCGGAGGATGAGGATTAATGATCGCATCTTTGCTCTTTGACTCTGCCGAATCCTCTAGCGGTGCAATCACACCTGTCTCTTTTTCGTCTACTGCTGATATCATCTCAGGTGGAAGACCCGTGGTTAGGACTGACGCGGAGACGTGGGGACGCGGGGACGGGGAGAAATTTTTATTCTGGGCAATTATGCCAATATGATAGGAACAATCTTTCTGTGCGATCGCCTTGTATACTGGCTCTGGTTGCTGATCATCCCCATCAATACCATAGAAATAGCTGCTCAACATCTCTTTTAATTGTTTCCGTGCTAAAGAGATGCGCTTGCAGACATTATCATAGGTTATACCTTGCATTTCAGCGATTTCAGTATGCGATCGCTGTTGATAAAAATGTAAGATAAAAGTATCCCGTAACCGTTCCGGTAAAGATGCGATCGTTCTCAACCACGAACCCGACAAAACTATTGGTGCGTACTGCTTGCAGCAGCGCTTCGCTATCGCCTCTTTTAAGAGAGTGTGGGGAGTGTGGGGAGTGTGGGAGGTGTGGGAGGTAGGAGAGCTGAGGGAGAGGGATTCGAGCTTATCCGAGCAGCATTGCGATCTTATTGCAACAACGTGAGGCTCCTTTTTCTGCTGGTTTTCTTCATAGGTCTTTTCCAGAGGATGAGGATTAACGATCGCATCTTTGCTATTTGACTCTGCCGAACCCTCTAGCGGTGCAATCACACCTGTCTCTTTTTGGTCTACTGCTGAAAAGTCTTTCTGTGCGATCGCCTTGTATACTGGCTCTGGTTGCTGATTATCCTCATCAATACCATGGAAATAGCTGCTCAACATCTCTTTTAATTGTTTCCGTGCTAAAGAGATGCGCTTGCAGACATTATCATAGGTTATACCTTGCATTTCAGCGATTTCAGTATGCGATCGCTGTTGATAAAAATGTAAGATAAAAGTATCCTGTAACCGTTCCGGTAAAGATGCGATCGCCTGCTCGATCAACTCTACTTTCTCTGCTTTATCCAAAGCTTTCTCCGGGGAATCCACCGCACTTGTGGTATCGACATTATTCGTCACCCCCACCCATTCCAAACTTTCAACACCGGCAGCTCCTTTAGAGCGTTGGCGAATAATATCGATACAGAGGTTGCGAGTCAACTGTATCAGCCACGCCTTCAAGTTATCGATTTTCCCTGCATACTTCTGTACCTTTTCCCAAGCCTTGAGCATCGCCTGACTCAAAGCATCTTCCGCATCCGTAGCGTTGAAATTCATCAACTTCAGACAGCAGCGATAAAGAGAGTCTTGAAGTTCCTGCCATTGCTGCCAAAACTCGGAGACGGTATCATCGGCAGCGGTTGCCATTAAAGAACCGTCGCCATTACACCTAATGTCGCTAGATCTCATAATCTTATCAATTGGAAGCCAAGAAGATTGAAGATCACACAACAACCATGGAAAGTAATGGTTTAACTCTTTCCTCAAAAGGTTGCTCGTATGATTTCGGCTTGTGTGAATTGATATTAGTTGGGGAATTGAGGTGTCGATCTCATAAAACTCACCCCAAAACTCATATAAAAACTCATATTATGAAGAATGAAAAATCAAGAATGGGGAATAGAAGCTAAAAATTGAGCGATTAGCGATCACTCAATTTTTAGCTATGCAACTTTTGTTTTGTACTTGGATAAGATAAGACGCATTTAAATTGGTTTATCTCAATCTCATTGTTCCCCTATTTGCAAATCTTTGCGTCATAAATAATTCACATTTTTAATGCATAACAGCTTAATGAAGCAGGTATAGAGAAGATAGGTCATACTCAGATCTTGCACCTGATGTTGAAAACCGGATTTTGAGCAAAATTACAACGAATTCAATAGGGTTTCAGCTTCTCAAAATCCGGTTTTTTCGATTTTTTGGGCTTGGTGCAAGATCTCAGTCATAGGAGAAAAAGATCACCGAAAGCGGCGGTAAGACCATTCCTTTAGGGATGGGAGGGATAGCCGCCCGCCGCTTGGTTGGCAAGTTATTTGTTAGAAAGTTTTTTGTACAAACAACCAACAACTAACAACTTGCTAACACTTGCATCCCCCGTGCTATCTTCCGGGGGATGAGTTAACTGGGACAGAGCAATGGATAATTGATAATTAGTTAATTAACTATTAGGAGCGCTCCCGTGAGAACGAAGAAGTTCTTCAAGACGTTGCGATCGTGATCGTTCAGCTTCAGCCCGTTACCGTTCAACTTCCAGTTGTTCTTCGGCAATATCCGAACGTTCAGTTGGAGTTAAAATCCACTCCTCTTCACGATTGTACCAACGCAACCACAGACGATTCTTCCTTTCGTACTCTCCTTCTAAGTGCTGAGGCTCGACTTGATATCAGAAGTGGTACCTTATATATGTGCGCACACTTAACCGATTATAAAATTATAATACAAAAAAAAAAGCCGTATCGCAAGTGCTGGAAGCTAGCTATTTTCTTGTAGTAAAATACGAAATGGCGACATTTTTTGAGGTAAGTAGTGAACAGGCTATCGCTAATTTTACTTTCTGGCTCTACAGTTGTGGGTTCCCTGCTACTGATGTCCCTAACGGACAAACCTACCAAGGCAGCAGAATTAGATATCCAAATAACACCTCAAAAGGCTCCTACAGGAAGTGCCCACCAAGGGAATTTGGACTGTGGACGTCAATCCTGTACGGGAAATGCCCATCTAGCTAATTTTACCCAGGTTTTTGGTGAAGATGATGAATTTGCCAACCTGGAAAAGACTCCTGAAGGGCATCTGATACTAGAGTTTACTGAAGAAGAAAGTAATAGCGCGATCGCTATGTTTGGTTGTGACTGTGTAAAGGCCCTCAATGCACTCCGTCAAATGCGGGGTATATCTGTGGGAGTCGAAGGAGATACTATTTTGCCTGGTCCTGAGATCAAACCTTGCAATCAGCCTTTAACGGAGACAGATACTCATTGACACTCCCCGTGCTAAAGCAGCGGGGATTCTAAGTTCATCGTAGCCACTTGCTCTACCAGGGTTGCCCCAAGCAGAGTAGAGGCGGCTACTCCCAAGCGCGTTACTTTGGGGATGCCCTCCCCTAGATCTTGCTTTGTGCAAAATATTGATTGCTGCGTTAGTGTCCCTGTGTAGAACACAACCACATTGACAAGCATGAGTCCTTGTGCTGAGAGCTTTCTTGACTACCCGTTTGCACTGACTACACTCAGTAGAGGTGTACTGCGGTGGGACGGCAACAGCTTCTTTCCCAAACTTGTTAGCAAAGTACTCAATCCACTGTCTGAACTGATACCAGCTAGCATCAGTAATTGACTTGGCTAGACAGTGGTTCTTGAGCATATTGCTAACTCTTAAGTCTTCATAGGCTACTAAGTCGTTAGACTTGCATACGTTACGCGCCACTCTCTTGGCGTGTTCATTCCGTTGCCTACTTACTCTTAAGTGTTTGCCAGAATATTTAGCTCTTGCCTTGCGGCGTCGAGTTGAACCAAGATGTTTTTTGTAGATACTACGTTGAGCTTGTTTGATCTTAGATTCAGCCTTCCTGAGAAACCTGGGATTGGGTTCTTGGTAGCCATTGGAATCAGTGTAGAACGATTCGAGACCGACATCTAACCCAATCTCTTGTCCGGTTTTGGGCTGAACATCAATACACTCAACATCAACACCAAACTGAGAGTAATAGCCATCAGCTCTACGAACTAACCTAACCCGCTTAATGGCTTTAACAGGATAGGTATGGATATCCCACTTGCCCAATAATTTCAACTCCCCAATACCTTTGGAGTCAGTAATAGTGAGCCGTCGCTTAGTCTTGTGAAGCTTCCATCCTGTCGTCTTGTACTCAACTGAACGATTGTTCCTCTGAAACCTAGGAAAACCTTTCTTCCCTGGTTTCTTGGACTTGCAATTGTCGTAAAACCGAGAGATTGCTAACCATGTCCGTTCAGCAGAAGCCTGACAAGCCATTGAGTTGAGGTCTTTGACAAATGTAAATTCGTTGCGTAGTTCTGTTGAATACTTGTTCAAATCAAAACGCTTGAGATTAGCAACTATTGGTGCGTCCATCCAATAACGCAAGCACTTGTTACGGATAAACTGTACCGTCCTAATTGCTTCATCAATCGCTCGGTATTGAGCTGGTTTTGCCTTGACTTTGTACTCGAGAACTAGCATTGAATCGACCTGTCTCAATGTTCTTATTACATTATACTGAAGAGAAGCTATCAAGCGAGGCATGAACAAGTCTGAACTACTGAGAAGCTTTATTGCTACTCTTCGGAAACCAAAAGATTTCTAGGCGCTTAAAAGCGCTACCTTGCCTTCATCCGCCATCTTGCATATAGGCGGTTTTCGGCTGCGTCAATAATAAGTTTAACTTTCCACGCCCGTCATTGCTCAAAAGTCATTCATAGAACAACACAGAACAAATAAGGCTTTCATACCCGACCCCAAAAGTCGGGCATAAGCTCACCTAAAATCAAAGGGAAGGATTCATCAAACCCATTCCTATGCACTTTTCCTTGGGGCGTCAAAATTTTTACAACGAAATACATCAGCCAGATGACCAAATAAACTTGGCAAAAGCAGCACTTCATATTGCTCAAGAAGAATATCCAGACCTTGAAATCGCTGCCTACCTTAACACCCTCGACCGGATGGCAGCTGAGGTAGAACAACGCTTACCCATCGAACGATATCCCCTGAAAATACTCAAAAGCCTCAATCAATACTTATATGATGACCTCGGTTATACTGGCAACACGACAGATTACTACAATCCTAGTAATAGCTTCCTGAATGATGTCATTGACCAGCGTACCGGTATTCCTATCACCCTCTCCCTCGTTTATCTAGAAATTGCTCAACGCCTTAACTTTCCCATGGTTGGGGTCAATATGCCTGGACATTTCCTGATTCGTCCAGATTTTGAGGATGCTGGCATCTTTGTCGATGCCTTCCATCAAGGGGAAGTTTTGTTTGAGCAAGATTGTGAAGAACGACTCACCCAAGTTTACGGTCGTCTAGTGGAATTGCAACCCAGTTTTACCGCTCCCGTAAGTCATAAACAGTTGTTAGCAAGGATGCTAACAAACCTGAAATTTATTTATCTCAACCGCCAAGATTTACTTAAAGCATTAGCAGCAGTTGAACGTATTTTACTCTTATTTCCCGATAACCCTAACGAACTACGAGATAGAGGTCTTCTTTCCTACCAATTAGGATACCCTTCTCAGGCGTCCCAGGATTTAGAAATGTATTTGGCGATGGTTCCCGACGCCAAGGATCGGGGCATGATTCGCCAGTTGCTGGACAAAATGGGGAGCTGAGGGAGATGGGGAGATGGGGGGACAAAGGATAATCCATACTCATTACTATCGAGAAACAGGAGGCAGGAGGCAGGAGGCAGGAGGCAGGAGGCGAGGTAGGAGGTAGAAGGAGGTAGGAAATAATAGTGTTTCTCCTATTCAATTGGGGGCGCGAAGCGCTCCTGGGGAGCTCTCGAGAAATACTCCAAGGCGAGTGAGGGTGTAGGGTGTAGGGTGTGGGGTATAGGGTATCAATTGTGGAACTGGCATCTTGCCAGTTATAAGAATAAGAAACACCCTAACCCGACTTGAGCTGATAAGTTTCCTCTGCAACTCGTTTAAGACGTCTGAGTTGAGCTTTCATATCGTTCTGTGTCCAGTTGGCGGCAAAGGTGTTAAAACCCCAGCCAACTAGGGAATTAGGAATTTCAAACTCAAAACGGTTCAGCAAAAAAGTTCCTTGGTTTGCTGGCTGACATTCCCAGCGATCGCGTCCTTGGAAAAATCCCTTAAACCCCCAGACTACTAAACCAGGTTCCCGTTCTAAGACGACACTTTTGAGAGTAGGCTGCAACAGGGGAATATTAATCACGAAGCGAGAACGACTACCTACTTGTGTACTCCATTTCCCTACTGGTTCACAACGCAACAACGGGTTGAGCCAACGATGCATCAGAGTCTGGTCAGTAATACAGTATTCAACTACAGTAGCACTGGCATTGATTTGAATCGATTGTTCAAAAACTTGGGGGTTTGACATTGAAAAATTCAACAGCTGATCTATAACTAGTATCATGACTTGGATTAATACTGTGCCAGAAAACCAACTTCAGCGAAAAGAAGAAGTCTGGACGCTAAAAACTAGCAGATATTGATTTTTGTAGCTTAATTGTCCACAAGGATGGATTTAAACCCACAATTTGAGGTTTAATGTGCAGGAGACTGTCCACTCCAGAATAAAAGGGCTTTTTCTCCTGCGGCGTTTCCGTAGCCGCTAATTTATTCTTCTCCCACAATTAGAGGCAGTAGGTTGATCAACTGCCAAGAAGATTTTTATGAGAGGAGCAATATCATCAATCACCACACCACGGTAGACAGCAATCCTTTGTTGTTTCCGTAAAAGTTGAGAGTATGCAAGAAGGAACACTATGAATCAAACTTGGGAAGGTATCGTCCAAATTGTAGGAGTGGGTGTGCCGCGAGCGGTACATCCAATTTTGGCTCAAGCGCCAACTCCGACCCCAGAATCTGCTATGAACTGGTTTGAGGGATTTCTCCAAAACATTATGGCATTTCTGCCTAATTTGCTAGGAGCTATCCTCATCCTGTTGCTCGGCCTGATTGTCGCACTAATTGTTTCTGGTTTTATCGAAAGATTGCTCAATCGCACCAGTCTTGACAACAAAATTGCCAATTGGCTCACTGCTGCTCAGGAAGGGGTAGAGCCTCCAAAAGTTGAGAAATGGATATCCGGAGCAGTTTTCTGGCTGATCATTATCTTTACAGTTGTGGGGGTTTTACAACAACTGCAATTAGAAGCAGTTTCTGAACCCCTCAATAATTTTCTTAACCAAATTCTGGGCTTTTTACCTCAGCTCTTTGGTGCCGCAATTCTCTTAGGTGTTGCTTGGTTAATTGCTTCACTGGTAAAACTAATAACCACGCGGGCACTAGGGATATTTCAGCTGGATGAGCGCTTAGGTCAGCAGGTAGAGAGTGCTTCAGAAAATTCAGAGGACAATCCCACCGGTGGTTCCAGCAGCAGAACCACACCCCCAGCCAATCAGTTCTCCCTGAGCGACACGATTGGTAATGCTCTGTACTGGTTCATCTTTCTTCTCTTTCTGCCCTCAATTTTAAGCACCCTAGGTTTACAGGGAACCCTGGAACCAGTGCAACAAATGCTGAATGAAGTTCTGGCAGCTCTGCCGAATATTTTGAAAGCAATTGTAATTGCTGGAGCTGGTTGGGTGGTTGCTCAAGTAGTGCGCCGCATTGTGACCGGTCTTTTGTCAGCGGCAGGCTTTAATCAGTTGGGTAATCAGTTTGGACTTCAAGCAACCACTGGTGGTAAGTCCCTCTCCTGGATTATTGGAACGATCGTCTATGTACTGATTTTGATCCCAACAGCGATCGCTGCCCTCAATTCCCTGGAGATTGAGGCAATCTCACAACCTGCGATCGCGATGTTGGATCAAATCCTCAGCGCTATCCCCAAAATCTTTACAGCGGTGGTGATTTTGGTAATTGCTTATGTTCTAGGGCAGTTTATCCGTGAGCTAGTAACGAATATCCTGGCAGGCATTGGCTTTAACAATCTTTTCCAGTGGCTAGGCGTAGCCTCTCCTCGTACAACTGAAGTGACATCAGCTACAACAGCTGACGCAACAGATGAACAAGGGATACCAGAACCTTCTACTGGACAAGAGACTGTCCTACAGCCTACTCCGGTTCCCACTCGTACACCATCAGAACTAGTGGGAATTATTGTGTTAGTGGCGATTATGCTGTTTGCGATCGTTGCAGCAACCGATATCTTAGAAATTGAACCCTTGACGGAAATTGTTACTGGGGTTTTGGTGATCGCTAGTCAGATTCTGGGGGGTTTAGTTGTATTTTCCATTGGTCTGTTCTTAGCAACTTTTACCTTTAACTTGATTAGTAGCTCTGGCTCTCGCCAATCAATAATTCTGGGACAGGCTGCTCGGATTGTGATCATTGCCTTTTCCGCAGCAATTGCCCTTGAACAAATGGGTATTGGGGGTGACATTGTTAACCTAGCCTTTGGACTGCTCCTAGGAGCGATCGCTGTGGCAATTGCCTTGGCATTCGGTTTAGGATCTCGCGATATTGCCGCTGAGCAAGTTCGCGAATGGCTAGCTTCTTTCAGAAGCAAACAAGAAGACTAAGCTAATCAAGCAGGCGAGCAGGAGGCTTCGGAATAAGGGGTTGTGTGCCGCCTGTCGGACAGCTTTTTCAAACTAGAATTGCTATCAAAAATCGCACCTTTGCTAAGCAAAAGGTGCGATTAATTAATTTAACGCTTAATCTATTCAATTTTTTGAAACAAAAGTTAACTAATATTCAGTGTTCTAGCCATTCAGGCAACGGAAGACCATTGCAGAGCCAATAACCTATATCGATTTAGACCAGTACAATTTCTGCAGCCGACTTTTCTGTAGTTGAGATCCTTTTGACAACCGAACGCTCTGAGTCAGGGCAATTAAAGGAAGAACTTGTAGGAAGTGTCCCTTTGAGCGCTGGTTGGTCATTCTGCCAAATCCGTTCAATTCCCTCCCAAGAAGGTGCAAAAGGTGGCAGTCCTAAAGAACATGCTTTCCAGCTACCTCTGACAGGTGCGCTGAGGAGCCGACACATACCTCCACGCCTTCCCGTTGGTTGATAATAACGACAAACTAGGCAGGCAGAAGTACGCGAATTGAAGGTCTTCATTGGAGTTTTTTATCGGTCGTGAATTTTATTTCCTCTTAAGTTAATTTTTATACTTTCTAAATGAATCAAATTAAGATATTTAGGTTTTCTTTATAATTTTGTTACATATGTATAAATTAAATAAAAAACAAGACCTAAGTTTAAACAACACCTTGCTCAAATGGACTGATGTGAGTTTAAACAGTATGGGGATCAAGCAAAAAACAAAACTATAGGTAGCTCTAGAGCCTAGATTTGAGCTATGTAACAGTAGTTAAAATTATATTTCCGTCTACCAAACTTGCATTTAGTAGCTCTATATACAAACTTGGAAGTACAGTCTGGGGATCAAAATTTGTACCCTAACTTTGCCAATGCTTGGCAGCACACAGACAACAAAGACTCCAACGTTCGAGTTCTCCTTGTGGTGTAGGACACTGGCACTGTGGGCACAAAGGCCATTTTTGCGATCGCATCTGCGTGACCTTAATCCAGTGCTGATAAGCTGAGAGAGGATCTTGCATCGCAGTTTTTGGCTTAATAGGTGATAAAGGTAATGTTTCCACAAGATAACTGGGATGCTTTTGCCATGAAGGAGACTGTAACTCGGACATCTCATTAGTCTTTTTGTGACTCTCCCACTGAGCCGTAGAAAAGCGAATATCCACTAGTTGCATACCTAACTGGATGTTGAGCTTTTTTAAAATAAAACGGCGCTTAAATTTCAGTTCTTGTGCCCAAACCGGGGTAGAAGTAGCAACATACAAAACATCCCTAGATATTGAATACGGTCGCGTCTGCTGAGCTACCGTGGCTCCCACGATTTCAGACCAACATTTGCTCAACCGTTGAAATTGCTTGACACTTTTCCACTGGGACTGTTTTTCCAGCTTGCTTAATATATCATTAAGAGATTTGAACATATGTTGTGTATTATCCACTCGAAATTAGAATTCCGCTTGCCAAGGAAATGAACAGTAATCAAACAACATCACCAAGCAGTTTTATTCCTACTTTATTAGCTCAAAATCCAAAAACTTGTAATACACTGACAGCAAGAGCATCTATTTGTAGGATTGGAACTAAAAAATTTACCAAAAAGCCCTCCTCATGAGCAAAAACAACTCGGTTGAGTCCTCTACTCAATCCCCATCCAACCAATTACTCAACCCAGCTTTGCAGGCTGCTCTGGGAAGCCTTGATGTACAGCTAGAACAAGAATTAGCTCGTTACCGACGCAAACGTGCAGGACGTCCAGTTCAATCTGTCCGTGGCCTTGGTAGTAACCAAGTGCGCCAACCGATTGAGTTGCTCTCCATTGAGAAGCCAGTAGGTAAAACTCAGCAGCCAGTTTTACAGCAATCCTCTGCCCCTGTGATTTCATTCCCACAGGCTCCAGAATTCGGGACACCACTAACTGTGCTTCCTGAGGAAATAGACCAAGAACTCATAAGTCAGCCTGAAGAGTTAGATGGTTCCTCATTAGTCGCCTCTGAACTCTCTGAGCCCTCTGTTGAGCAGAGTTTGCTAGCCCAATCGGGAATTAATGAGCAACTGACTCATTCTGAGAAAACGCCAGAGGAAGAAGTCAATTTGGTTTCCTCAGAGCCTCCCCAAGGGCAACCAGAGGATTATCTGGAATCATCAGAAAAACTACTAGAAAGTCTACGAGAAGAAGAGGCAAGTACTCAAACCCAAAAGCGCTTCACTAATCAGCTATTGACTCCTTTAGGTGTTGGTTTGATGTTATTGGTGTTGTTCTCAGGTGCAACAGTAGTCTATCTGGCGATGAATCCATCCCAATTTAGAGTTTTGGTTCTTGATCGGTTCTTTGGCTCCAAAGAAGCTACAACAGCTCAAAACTCGATCGGGACAACACTAACGAAGGGAGAGTTAGACCAAGATTCACTGATAATTAATGGTCCGGATCTGGCTTCTGAGGAATTTGTAGATTTGAATCTCAATAACCTATCTCGCTTGCAAGGCAAGCCAACTCAGACACCAACCGAGAAACCAAATCAGACACAGACTGAGGTGCCGCCGCTACCAAATTTGCCTAATTCTAATACGACATCTACAGATTCATCGCAAGGTTCCAACCAAGCTTTTTCTGGAGGTACTGATTTACCTTCGGCCCTTTTACCTCCTCCCCCATTACCAGGAACAGCTCCACCGGCGGCGACACCCTTAACAAGACGAAACAATCCTAATACTGCTTCTGCTCAACCCAGTACTTCACCAGGGACAACTATACCCGTTATCACGCCAGAAACATCCCCTTCTCCGAATCCAGCAGAAGTAGCTGCACCCCCAACAGCTCAGGATCGCCTCTATTATGTGGTGAGTAATTATACTGATGACAAAGCTCTCATAAAGGCAAAAACTATCGTTCCTGATGCCTATGTACGTAAGTTCCCAGAAGGTACACAGATTCAAATGGGAGCTTTTGAAACGGAAGCTCAGGCACAAAGTTTAGTTGAGCAACTCCAGCAGCAAGGAATTTCTACCTCGGTATATCATCGAAATTAGGAGGTTGCTTTCAGGAAACATTGAAGAGCTAATGGCTAATGGCTAATGGCTAATGGCTAATCTCTGAAGAAATACTCTGGTTGAAGGCTCCAGGGCAGGA
Organism: Caldora sp.; assembly: GCA_965222765.1. GTDB lineage: Bacteria > Cyanobacteriota > Cyanobacteriia > Cyanobacteriales > Coleofasciculaceae > Caldora. The sequence goes on along the minus strand of CBDCVG010000080.1, from coordinate 136,209 downwards.
TGAGAGTTTCGTTAAGCTGGCTATCAACTAGCACTTTTTGGCAGGAAGTTTTTACACTGGATTAATAGTGTCTTGTCTCAATAGTCCAGATGCCAAAAACCCGTTGTTAAGCCTAAAGCTATAACGGGAATCTCCAGCAGTTTTCAAGATGACTATTTTGAAGGACTCGAGAAAGCGTTTTAGACTTGAGACGGGAAACGATCAATTGCTTATTAACTCAATACCTCCGAAGCTGGCTCACCTAGTAGAGCTAGTTTCACACCTACTTTGTAAATTCCGAGAGGATAGACAGCGTCATGGGATTATTTGATCGCCTCAGTAGAGTCATCAGAGCTAACCTTAACGATATGGTTAGCAAGGCTGAGGATCCAGAAAAGATTCTGGAGCAAGCTATTGTTGATATGCAAGAAGATCTGGTACAACTGCGCCAAGCAGTTGCTAGAGCAATTGCTACTCAAAAACGCTCTGAACAGCAATATAACAAAAATCAACAGGAAGCCAACAATTGGCATCAAAGAGCCCAACTAGCCCTCAGCAAAGGGGATGAAAATCTGGCTCGTGAGGCACTGCAACGCAAGAAGACCAATAGTGAAACTGCTGCTACGATTAAAGTGCAGCTGGATCAACAAACAGCTCAGGTGGATACTCTCAAGCGTAATCTGATAGCACTCGAGAGCAAGATTTCTGAAGCTAAGACGAAGAAGGATATGCTCAAAGCACGGGCAAGTGCTGCTAAAGCTAATGAACAGTTGCAAGGTACCATTGGTCGATTGGGCACTACCTCAGCAATGGGTGCTTTTGAGCGCATGGAGGAAAAAGTCATGGAGATGGAAGCCCGTTCTGAGGCAGTCGGTGCCCTTGGTGGTAATGACTTAGAGAGTCAGTTTGCTCAACTCGAAGCTGGTAGTGATGTGGATGATGAGTTGGCAGCGATGAAAGCGCAGTTGACTGGTGGTTCTGTCTCACAGGGAGCTTTACCAGCTTCAGAGGAACCAAAATCTTCCTCCTCTGGTTCAGAAGTGGACAAGGAATTAGATGATTTGCGCAAGCAACTCGACAACTTGTAGCAGTCTGCTAGCTTGTGACAATGTCCTCTGTAATCTGTGAACCTGGGTAGCCTAATCAACTCAATCCAAATACTATATTAGGATTCGGAGTTGAGGGAGAGGAGCTATCTAGGTCTTATTTGATTGCTTAAAAGTAATTTGGCAATTTGTTTTCTGGAGAATTTTTCTTTACAAACAACAAACAACAAACAACAAATAACCAACATATGCAGTTTGCTCAGCGTTTACAACCTCTGCAATCCAATGTGTTTGCTGATATGGATCAAGCAAAGGCAAAAGCTATAACCATTGGTAGAGAGATTATTGATCTATCTTTAGGTTCCTCTGACTTGCCAGCTTCGGCAGATGTACTCTCGGCAATTAGAGAGTCTTTGTCTGATGCTACGACTCACGGCTACTTGCTGTTCCATGGTACTCAAGCCTTTCGTCAGGCAGCAGCAAACTGGTATACACAAAAATTTGGTATCTCGGTTAATCCTGAAACAGAGGTTTTGCTCCTAATTGGTTCCCAGGAAGGCACTGCTCATTTCCCTTTAGCGGTACTCAATCCAGGGGATTTTGCCTTGCTGCAAGATCCTGGTTATCCTTCCCATGCTGGTGGTGTTTACCTGGCTGGGGGTCAAATTTACCCCATGCCCTTGTTAGCAGAAAACAAGTTTTTACCAGTATTTGAAGAGATTCCTCCATCGGTGTTAGAGCAAGCTAGACTGATGGTGTTAAGTTATCCTCACAATCCTACTAGTGCGATCGCACCTTTATCTTTTTTCCAGAAGGCAGTTGCTTTTTGCCGTCAGCATGACTTAGTTCTAGTTCATGATTTCCCCTATGCTGATCTAGTTTTTGGAGAAGATACAGAATTAGCTAATCGACAATCCCTTGCTCCCTCAATTTTCCAAGCCGATACGAATAAAGAGCTTTCGATTGAGTTTTTTAGTTTTTCCAAGTCTTACAATATGGGAGGATTTAGGGTAGGTTATGCCATTGGTAATGCAGAATTGATTAAAGCTTTGCGGCAAGTGAAAGCGGTGATTGATTTTAACCAGTACCGAGGAATTTTAAATGGTGCGATCGCGGCTTTAACTGGTTCTCAAGAGAGGGTAAAGCAAACAGTAGCCATTTTTCAACAGCGACGAGATACTTTTATCCAAGCTTTATATCGTATTGGCTGGCAAGTGCCTACTCCTCAAGCAACGATGTATGTTTGGGCAAAATTACCAGAACCTTGGATATCCAACTCCATTGGCTTCTGTACTCAGCTAGTAGCAGAAACCGGTGTTGCAGTTGCTCCTGGATCTGGTTTTGGCAAAGCTGGTGAAGGGTATGTTCGTTTTGCTTTGGTACGGGAACCAGAAATTTTAGAGACTGCTGTAGAGCGAATGGCTGGATTTTTGCGCAATTCTGGCTGGTGACTGCTATAGAGTACAAGATCTTGACCACTGCGATACAATGGCAGGTCTCTACAGGGTTTGTGTTGTTTGCTCTTAGTAAGTTCGTCTTTACTCGTGCACGCCACTTTCTTTAACCACTTTTGATGCTGTAAACCTAGGAGGTTTTGTTAAATATGCAAATATTGCTGAAACTAATGAAATCATACTTACCAGGACAGTCGAAATTGCCAAAAACACGACAGCAACCGCTGTAAACAGCCACATTAAGAGGACTGAGATTAGTTGCTTGATGGCGGTTCCAACTACTGTAATTAAATAGTTCACTTTTGAGCAAACAAAACTTTTACTTTACATATACTAGCAAAAATATTAATTGGGATATCAAGCAAGTTGATAACTTTATCGAATCTTTAATCTTCCTAGCTATAGCTTTAACATAAATTTGGGTAAATAATAAGATAACTTTACACTCTACAAATCAATAATCACATGAGTTGTATTACAATTGCTGGCACTCAATCTGACAAAAGACTATTACCTTGGATGGTAAAAGGCACTCAGTCAAGAAGCCAAATAGGATTGGAATCTATCTTTTTTATTTCATTGCAATAAAATACAGTTTAAATGCACAGTAGCTTCAAAAGCGCGATCGCAGAACATTGATCAAAGATCATCTAAGCTAAGTAATATAATGTCATTTCTACTTGTTAGGACTTACGCAAAGCCCCCATTTATAGGGTGTGTTAGCGTAGCGTAACGCACCTTTGACTCTATATGTGGTGTCGCTGCGTAAGTCCTGTTGTACATCCCAGTATCAGGAGACTATACCTTTGACATGTGTGGTATCGTCGGAGCTCTATCCTTTGAAGATTTTATAATCACTGAGTCATATATCAACCAGATGCGCGATACAATGGCTCATCGTGGTCCAGACAGAGGAAGAACTTGGATTGCTGCAGATAGGACAGTCGGATTAGGACATCGCCGCTTATCCATTGTCGATCTCTCGGAAGCCGCAAACCAGCCTATGTCTAATCAAGCTCAAACTCTTTGGTTGGTTTTCAACGGTGAAATCTATAACCATGGCGAAATTCGTGCTGAACTTGAACAAATTGGAGGGTATCACTGGCAAACAGATCACTCCGATACTGAAGTTATTCTCCACGCTTTTGAAGAATGGGGCATTGACTGCTTACACAAATTCCGAGGCATGTTTGCCTTTGCTCTTTGGGATGTCAAACAACAAGAACTCTTGCTGGTTCGGGATCGCATTGGCATTAAACCCCTTTACTATAGTATCCATAATGGGCGGCTAACCTTTGCTTCGGAAATCAAAGCTCTCCTTCAAGACTCTGCTCAAAAACGTGCTGTCGATGAAGAAGCTTTTTACCATTACTTATCCTTTCTCACTACTCCAGCTCCTCAGACGTTATTTGCAGGAATTAAAAAGTTACCCGGAGGAACTTGGCTACGAATTGGCAAAAATCGAGAGCTTAAAGAACATCGTTACTGGGATGTTTTGGATTACACAACCCCTTTAACCAATGCTTCAGAAGCAGAAATTGCAGAAAGGATTTTAGCTGAACTCCGAACTGCTGTTCAACTGCGGAAAGTTAGTGATGTGCCTGTGGGGGTTTTTCTTTCTGGAGGAATCGACTCTAGTACTAATGCCGCCCTATTTTCGGAAGGAGAAGTCAATGCTATTCAAACTTTCTCTATTGGTTATCAAGGGAACTACCAAACTTATCAAAATGAACTACAGTATGCTCAAATCATGGCGCAGGCTGTAGGAGCTGACTATCACGAACGCTTGCTAACGATTGATGACTTATTAGATTTTCTCCCTCAAATGATACGTCTTCAAGACGAACCCATTGCTGATCCAGTTTGCGTACCGGTTTACTATGTTTCTAAACTGGCACGAGACAATGGAGTTACTGTTTGCCAAGTTGGCGAAGGCTCGGATGAACTGTTTTGGGGATATCCTAGCTGGAAGATTTTCTTAGAACTGCAACGTTATAATAGCCTTCCGGTTCCCAAAATTATTAAAAAATTAGGATTAGCAAGTTTAAGGCAATTGGGCAAAGAGCAAACCCTGTATTATGAACTCTTGCGTCGAGGTTCCTTAGATTTACCCATATTTTGGGGAGGGGCAGAAGCCTTTACCGAGTTACAAAAACAACAACTCCTTTCCCCTCGCTTACGCCAAAAATTTGCCCACTTGACTTCCTGGGAAGCCCTGAAACCCACTTGGCAACGTTTTGAAGCAAAAGCTTGGGAAAAATCCCATCTCAATTGGATGAGTTATCTGGATCTAAATCAGCGCTTACCTGAACTGTTACTGATGCGGGTTGATAAGATGAGTATGGGCGTCAGCTTAGAAGGGCGAGTTCCTTTTTTGGATCATAAGTTTGTCGAATTAGCAATGAGTATTCCGACAACAATCAAAACTAAAAATGGTACACTCAAACATATTTTGAAGCAATCTGTACAGGGATTGATTCCAGACGAGCTGATCAATCGAAAGAAGCAAGGATTTGGTGTACCTGTTTATGAATGGTTATTTGGTCGATTAGGGGAAAAAGCTGCTCAAGAACTCAAGACTTTTGCCAATCAAACTGATTTTTTAGATCCCAAAGGAGTAGAACAGCTGCTAGCAACCAATAAAGGAGCACAGGTTTGGTACTTGCTTAATTTTGCTTTATGGTGGAAAGAATATATCCAAAATGGGTAGAGATTGGTTAGGTTTAATTCGTCGAGGCTTACGCAAACCTCCAAAAGTTATTATTCAACGTTTGTTGAGCGAGCTCAGTACGGAAGTTGAACGCTTTGTCGCACCGCAGCGTGCTCAAAGATTTGGTAAGCAAGCCTTATTGAAAGCAACTAATGCTGATTGTTTAGATACGCTGTGGGAAAGATTAGGTAATAGCCCCTATCCTGCTCAAACAAAGCCTAATATCAGCACAACCCTAGATGCAATTTGTCCTGAGGATCGACAAATAATTTTAGCAAGAGCAGAATTAGCTCTTAACCACCAAGTTAATCTCCTTGGTTCAGGATTAATCAACCTTGGAGCTCAAATCGATTGGCATCAAGACTATAAAACTGGGATTTCTTGGCAATCTGCCTACATCCGCGACATCCAATATAGTACTCCTTGCGATCGCAGTGATGTCAAAATTCCTTGGGAAATTTCTCGTCTTCAATGGCTCATGCCTGTAGGACAAGCTTATCTTCTCACCCAAGATGAGAGTTATGCCATTGCTGTCAAAAATGTCCTCGATAGTTGGATAACCGATAATCCCTATGCTTACAGTGTCAACTGGACTTGTACGATGGAGGTAGCACTCCGAATTCTCAGTTGGACTTGGTTTTTTCGAGTTTTTCATCAGAGTGACGCTTGGAGAGATGCTCAGTTTCGCGAACGATTTCTCAGTACCCTTTTCTTACATGGGGACTTTACAGAACGCCATCTAGAATATTCTGATATTAACGGCAATCATTACACCGCCGATGCCGCAGGCTTAGTCTTTGCAGGACTCTTTTTCGGTGAAGGAACCACACCCCAACGGTGGCAAAAACTGGGATGGGATATTTTACAAACAGAGCTTCCCCGTCAGGTGTTTCGGGATGGTGTTGATTTTGAAGCATCGGTTCCCTATCATCGCCTTGTGCTAGAGCTTTTCTTTCTCCCTGCCTATTATCGAGAAATTTGTGGCTTAGATATTCCCAACTCTTACCGAGAAAGAATCATTAACATGGCACAGTTTGCCACAATTTATTCTCGTCCTTGGGGAACTGTCCCTCTCTGGGGAGATGCGGATGATGCCAGAGCTTTACCCTTAGGTACTCAAGCTTTAAATGATCATCGCTACCTTACTGGTATTGTGGGAGTAGCTTGGCAGATTCCGGAACTATCTCAGTTCTTTGGAGGAACTAGAAGCGAAATTTTTTGGCTACTTGGCTCTTCAGCAGCAGCATCACTTCCTCAAGTGGAACAAGCTCTGAAGTTGCCTTCCTCAACTGCCTTTGTTGATGGGGGATTTTTTATTATGCGCAATCCCCAGGAACAGAAGCTGGGGTATTTGAGGAGCAAAGAGATAGATAATATTGCTCAGGATCATATTTTTATAGATTGTGGCCCGGTAGGATTAGGAGGAAGAGGGGGACATGGACACAATGATTGCTTGGCTTTTGAAGCGGTTTTAAATGGTGTACAACTAATTTCTGACTGTGGAGCCTACCTTTATACAGCTTCCTATGAAGAGCGTAACCACTTTCGCTCTACCGCTTATCACAATACTCCTCAAGTTGATGGGGAAGAAATTAACCGTTTCATCCGTCCCGATTATCTCTGGAATCTGCACAACGATGCTCAACCAGAACTGAGATATTGGCAGACAAATACGCAACAAGATATCTTTTGTGGTTCTCATAGCGGTTATCAACGATTAGCAGATCCTGTTACTCCTGTAAGAACCTTAATTTTAGATCATGGTTACCATGCTTTAATAATCCAAGACCGGTTTGAAGGGAAGGGAGAACATCAATTCATCATTCCCCTGCATTTAGCTCCCGATGTCGTTGCTCAACAACAAGCAAGTAATAAAATTCACTTGCAAGTGGAGGAACAAACTTTTATCCTCATTTGGAATAAGGAGGATGAATGGCAATTTACCAAGGAGGAAGGACGGATTTCTCCTAGTTATGGTGTAGTCAATTCCAGCACTCGCTTAGTTTGGCAACGTCAAGGTAATTTGGAGACAGAGCTAGTTATTTGTTTGATGCCTATGAGTTATTCTCCCCTAAATCCTCTAGAATGGGCATTACAAAGTCTTGCCACAAGAATGGCTTAAGCAAAACCGGGTATTTGAAAGGCGGATTTGGTATTAAACCCAACACTGACTAAAGGTAGAAAGCAGCTCTTTAAAAATAGCGTACATAGGGCTTGCTGAAAAAGTGTAGAAGCTATGCCAGACGAGGCTTTCAATCCTATGGCAAGCCAAACAAGTCCAAGGAAATTGCATCGATGGGCTCAATTTCACAGACACCGACTTGGGAAATTTCCTAACACCTAACACCTCCAACCTCACCTACCACCTACCACCTAACACCTAACACCTATTCAAACCCGAAAGTTACGACTTATTCAGCAAACCCTACATAGGGCTTGCTGTATAAATGTGGAAGCTATGCCATACAAGGCTTTCAATCATTTTTTTCCAGCCCAAGTGCAAGGAAATGGTATCTTTTAGTTCAAAAACCTTGCACTTTCGTGGAAAATTCCCTAACACCTAATACCTAAAACCTTACCTACCACCTGCCACCTAACACCTACCACCTATTCAAACCCGAAAATTACGACTTATTCAGCAAGCCCTACATAGATTAGCGACGGGATTCTTTGAGTCGCTTTAGCAAAGCTTCAGCTCGCTCGATACCTTTGTTATCCTCCTGACTCTGGTAGAGTGTACGGGCTTTTTCAACAGCAACGATCGCTTCTTTGAAACGATCGCGTTCTTTTAAGGCTAATCCGAGATTATAATAAACTTTTGGGTTTTCGGGAGCTAGTTCAGTTAAACGTTGATAGGTAACAATTGCTAAGAGATATTGTTCCTGTTTGAGTAAAATTTCTCCAATAGACGCCTTTGCTTCTACGGAATTTGGTTCAATAGCACTAGCCCTTTCAAAAGCTTGCAGGGCACCTGCTAAATCCTCTTGTGCTTGTAGAATTTTACCAATTTGGATATGAACTTGAAAATTACGGGGTTCCAACTGTGCTGCTTTTTGAAAAGCTTCCATCCCAGCAGCAAGATTGCCCTGACTCACCAAAACAGTTCCCAAACTTAGCTGTACGCGGCTACTTTTAGGAGCCAATTGTGCCGCCTTGCGCAGTTCTCTAAGTGCTTCTTGAGGACGCTCCTGTTTTACCAGTGCTGAGGCAATCAACTCATAGGCTTCGGGGGTTCCTGGATTGAGTTCCAGAATTTTTTGATAAGTAGCTATAGCTCCATCATAGTCTTTGGAACGCATTAGTACTGTGCCCAGACCTATATAGTTATTGAGACTACTACCGTCTAAACTAATAGCGCGACGATAGGCAGCGGCAGCACCAGTATTGTCTCCAGCATTGGCAAGGCTGTAGCCTAGGGCATATTGCCATTGGGGATTGTTAGGTTCAAGGGAGATTGCCTGTTGATAGGCTTGAGCTGCTTCTGGGAAATTACCCTGATTCGCATATAGATAGCCTATTCCGGAAAAAATTTTGGGGTTTTTGCGATCAAGATTAGCTGCTTGTTGGTACGTAGTGATAGCTCGGAGATAATCCCCATTATCTACCAAATCCCGCCCCTGACGGAGTAGTTCGTTGAGCTGTTCGCTGGCTTGATTCTGACTCAATATTTGGGGCTGATTTGCTTGAGCCGCTACATTCAATTGGGTTGTTAAGCCGGTGAACAAGAGGCTACTAACTAGAAAAAGAGTCTGTTTTTGCACTGTCAATTTTCTTTGTGGTATTTGGTGCAATTTACTTAATCTACGCTCAATTGGGATTTTCATCAGGAATAGATGGTAGTCGATAAGTGGCATTGATAATAGCCATTTGTGACACCCAAAATTGAGCGAAGATGATTTTAACCAAGAACAGTTGATGATTTTAACAAAAATTTACGTAATTCAAGTTGTAGTTCTTGAAATTTCTTTGAGAGCTTTACTTATTGAGGTGATAATCAAATCTTATATTCCCTAGGGTGGATGAAAATATCCCTGATTTTAGATTGAGAAAAAAGATATCAATGCTCAAACTTTTGTGGGATAGGCATCTTGCCTGTCCTTGTCTAACTCAGTTACGATAAATTTACTGTATTTTCTTAATAACGGGACTGGCCGGATTCGAACCGGCGACCTAGCGCTTCAGATTTGTGTGAGTTTCCCCACTCTCTGGACTATACCTTCACCTTAGCCGGATTAGGCTTTAGGTGGTGGCCATTACGTTTAGGGAGGTTTGTATTCTGTAGAGCATACTTTCGTGGATATAGGGACTAATAAAACAGATAAATCTTTTACCTTCTTTAGTTCCCATTCGTAGACGGTAATCAGCTTTATCTTTACTCAAACCCCACTTAAATCCCCACACTTGTTGAAAATAAGCAACAATAGTCTCATTTTCTTCTTTGGAGATATAAGTATTGAGGTTAAGAGTCACAGAACAAACCTTTCCCTGTCTTTTTTTAAAGGACTTGGAACCATTATCCATGAACCAGATAGCTATTCCTTGGGGTGTTAGCAGGTTGAGAAACTTTCTAGTGATTGTTTTTGTTCCTGCTTGATAGAGCTTCTTGATTAAGACTCTTGTCAAGGGAATTAACTTAGGTTCTATACGAATTTGGTTATAACCCTTTTGGGTTTGCCATCTATGGATATTTACTGGTTTTCCTGTTATTTGTTCGAGAAGCTCTTTTTTAAAGAAGATATATTCCTCTTGGTTAGATGAATGTTGGATCAAGAAGTTGTTTTGTCTTCTGGTTCCATCACCTAATAACATTCCGACCAGGATACCCCGTTGCTCTACTTTTGATGAGACATTGTAGTCCATCTTTTGATTGCTCCCTGAACCAGTCTCTGCACCTTCTCTACTTGGGTTTAACCTTAGTTGGCTACACTTCACAGTAGAGCTTGGCTCAAGATTACCTTACCTGTTGTCAGACTTAGGCTTCCTTGAATTTGACCACATTCACTCACCCGGTTTCCCCTGGTAGTGCCCGATTTGTTCAGGAGGCGCTTGCTCTATCCATCTGAGCCACAGCCCCAAATGTCTGTAAACACTATTATAACCAAAGCTGGTAAAGATAGGCAGCTCATGGGGCAACAAGGTACTTGAAAAGTAGGCAGGATTTGGGTTGTAGGGAATATAGGACTTATGCACCGTAACGCAATTCTGTCATACAGTTTTAGTCGTGTCACGCCAGTAGGCATTCTATTGAGAAATAGTAGAAAAGTTTAGTAACCCTCAACTTTGGAATCTGTTTCCCCCAGAATTGATACCCCTGGTGAATGTTACAAAAGAGCGCCAAAACCAATAAAATCTTTACCCCCAGGGAAAGGTCGTACTAGAGTTCCAAGGCTCTTGCCAAGGACCGCCACCTATTTCTAATCCACAAACAGAACTACTTGCTGTCAGAATAGTTCTATACTCATTAGTATTTCGCTCTCGTAGTTCCAGAGTCAACTGACCTTGCATAGTATCCCGACAAAAAAAGATTAAGCCTTGTTGAGTCGGTGCTCGCAGGGGCGTTCCTGGTAAGTTGGTAATCCCAGTTAACTCAACTTCATATTCAGTATTTCTGGCTTGCATTTGCCAGTTACCCCAAGGTTGAATCTGCCACTTGACTTGTGAGTTCCAGGGTACAAATTCATAGAACTTACCCCGATAGTGGATGCCAACTAAAGCTGCAGATTCTTCCCACCAGAGCACCTTCCGTCTGCCACCACCAGCAGTTAGAGCCAGATCCGATTCCTGCTCAAAGCTATTGCAATTGAGCCAAAACCATTTCTTGGGGAAGGAGTGACCCCAGTTCTTTTCACCATAGGCAGGGGCATCGGTAAACTGGTAAAGTTGACCATTCCAATCAATCTCACCAGTTGCCAAGCCATGAGCCATTAAAATTTGCCATCCTGGTTCAAATATAGGCAAATAAGAGAGCCAGCCAGCAGTTGATTGCTGTGGTACACCGGAATCTGCCCAGCCATAAACCGGTTGGATTTCATATTGCCAACGACAATAAGCTTTGGTGGCAGGGTTGTGAATAATGCCTTGATTTAAGGTGGCTGTTGCTTGATAACCTTCCTGAATATCAGCCTCAAATTGAGTTGGCTCGAGGTATTGCGGTGAAATATTTAAAGTGCTTTTACCCCAATGTCCTAGAGCTAAAGATGAGGAAGAACCCCAAAACTGCTCAACTTGGGGAAAAGTACGGCAGAGATATTCGTCATCAGGGCCAATAATTTGGGCTGCGCCACCACTACAAGGTTTACCACCTATGGGGTCATCAATGGAGTACATGAATCCAAAAGTTTGTCCGCAGTTAGGTAAGGTAACTCGGAAGTACCAACCTTCAAAAAAACGATTATCACTACCATCCCAGTGATATTCACTGTGGGGTGTTTGCAGAGAATTGAGCATAAAGATATTCTTTGTGTTCTTTGTGACTTTGTGGTGAATTCTCCTCACAAGATTTGCGTTCACACTCGCAAGCCAAAGTAGGTAAGTATCAGCTCAGTTGAACCATTATTAATAACTTCGTGTACTTCTGATGGTTCAACTGCTATACAACTTCCTTGAGTAAGGGGATACTCTTGATCATTGATACGAATTATCCCCGAACCAGCTTCAACAAAAAACACTTCGCACATATCTTGATGAGCATGGGCTGCTGCCGTTTGTCCGGGAGCAAAACGTGATTGAGAGAAATTGGTAAGGTGTGGTAAGTCTCCCCAGCGCAGCATCACTTTCTTCTTAATAGCTGGGTTATGGGAGACTCCTTCTTCAGGAAGTTGATTAAGGGAAGTAAGTTTCATGTACTCAAATTAGGTGTTAGGTAAATTTTTCTCGGCTGATTATCTATTGGATAATAACGCGATCCTAAGCTGAATTAGCTCAACAACAAGCTTATAAGCATTCTTAATTCTTAATTCTTAATTCTTAATTCTTAATTCCGCGCAGCGGTACTAGTGCGATCGCATTATCTTGTAGGTAATGGTCGTGGGATGAACTTAACTCACCCCCGAGGTACAATCTTACCGCTTTGCAAGCGTTCCAAATCCTTGAGCACCATTTTCTCAATCAGAGCCTCAAAGCTTACTTGAGGTTCCCAAGCAAGATTAATTTTCGCTTTAGCCGGATTCGCCACTAGCTGAAAATGTTCATCTGTTCGCAAGAACTTAGGATTAATTACCACATGCTCAGTCCAATCTAACCCCACACAATCAAAAGCGGCTGCTACCAGTTCCTTGACACTATGCAACTGACCCGTACCAATGACATAATCTTCTGGTTCTGTAGCCTGCAACATCCGCCACATCATTTCTACATAATCACCAGCATAGCCCCAATCTCGTTTAGCCTCTAGGTTACCCATTTCCAAAGTTTCCCTCAGTCCCAATTTAATGGATGCTGCTCCCAAAGAAACCTTCCGCGTGACAAAATTAGGAGGACGTCGAGAGGATTCATGATTGTACAAAATGCCGCTGCAGGCAAATAACCCATAGCGTTGCCGATGATGAACCATAGTCCAATGAGCATGTAACTTAGCTGCTGCATAAGGATTCATTGGACGAAAGGGTGTTTCTTCATCTTGAGGTGAACTCTTAACTTCCCCAAACATTTCTGAAGTACTAGCTTGATAAAATCGCGTATCAATACCTACTTGTCGCACGGCTGTAAGTAGCCTGGTTGCTGTACCTGTGACTAAATCGAGAGTACCGAGAGGATCGTTCCAGGAATCTGGGACAAAACTGGGAGCCGCTAGGTTATAAATTTCTTGGGGTTGTAACTGTTCTACTATCTTTAGTAAGCCCGCAGGGTCAGTTAAATCAACAGTACAGACTTTAATTTGGCTGGCGAGTTCTCCTAGTTTAGCTATACTGCCACTGCGGTTTGGTGGTAACAACCCAACAACACAGTAACCTTTCTCCAGCAATAAGCGACTAAGATAATAGCCATCTTGACCAGTAATACCCGTAATGAGAGCTGTTTTCGCCATACACTGAGTCTATCCTTATCAATTGATAATTGACAATTGATAATTGACAATTAATTAATTTGGTTTAAGACTTCTCCTTGCAAGGAGAAAATAATTAAAAAAATTTTAATTATCAATCCTCTTTCTTGATTGAAGAGGTCATTGTCCATTGTTCATTGTCCATTATCAATTTTTGAATGCTTAACGCACTCGTTGCCTTATGAGCTGATCTTAGATCATGCTACAAATTAACAGACAATTTCTTCCATCTTGGCAACGTTGGTAAACAACTGTGTCACTCAAGCGCCTAAGCAAAAACCAACCATATCCCCCTTGACAAAGGGTTCCTGGTGCTGGTTCTTCTAAGGTATTGGGGTCAAAAGGTTTGCCCTGGTCCCAGATTCTGATCTCTATACGATTGTCCTGGATTGTCAGCTCAATTTCAATCATTGTTTCCAATGGTAATTCTTGATGAGCATGGCGAACCGCATTGGAAAATCCTTCCGCCAGAGCTAAATTAAGCCGATAAAATTGTTCCTCCCAGTTATAAATCTGGGGAATGTTCTGGGAACAGAATTGCTCAAACCACTTCTGTACTTGGGTCTGAACAGCTAAATCACTTTTAACTTTGAGACGATCAAGTTTTAACATGCTTCTGCTCGACCCTCTGCTGATCTCAGCTTACATCAACAGCACTAGGGTTAAGCATCTGACTAGAGATTGAGTTGTTTGTTATTTGTTGTTGGTAAAGAGTCCAAGAATTAGAGTTTTTCTAACTGTCTTTTCACCAGTGGTTTAGCTGCTTCTATGTCCTCCGGAGTAGGAGCCGTTTTAACAAAAGTTTCTCGCTGCATGAGTTGCTCAAGCCAAGTTTTCACTTTGGGGTAACTATCTACAGATATACCCATCAAACTTAGGAAGGAGCTCGAATTTCCGGCAACAATGTCAGCGAGGGTAAAGTTCTCTCCAACAAAGTAAGGATTATTACTTAGTTTATTCTCAAAAAAGCTCAGAACCTTAGCAATCCGCTCTTGTGCTGCCTCTACTTTTTCTGGAGCAACAGGTAACTGTACCATTTGTTGCAAGATAGGAACTGTCGCAGGTACGAGTTCGTTAATGGTAACTAGCTCAACCATTCGCACTGTGGCGATCCAATACTGCTCGGATAAGCCCTAATCCCTCTCCCCCAGCTCCCTCAGCTCCCTCAGCTCCCCCAGCTTTTTAAACGATAATTTCCCTTAACCGAGCAGTATTGTGATCGCAGGGATCGAGCAGAGTTCCAGACGCTAAAATAATGTATCTAAATCTCGATAACCACTAACAATACGAACAATGACAATTCCCTGATCATGAGGATAATAAAAAATTTTGAGCAACATAATCACAAATTTCATTGAGATCTCTAATGGCATCCTCTGAAAATTGATAATTGGCCATTACTTCAATCCATATTCATCGTGTAATCTGGCTTGTAACTGCTCAAAAACCAATTCTCCATCGGTTACATTACCTGCTAAAATTTGTTCTGTTGCGTGATCGATTTTTTGACGCAATTCTTCCAACTTAGGATCGCTCTCACTACTCCCTTCAGCTAAAATGATAATCTCTACTCTTTGTCCCGGCAAAAATGGGAGATTGGATAAAACCAACTGCCCAGGATTATCGATAGTTACATATTTTTTGTAAGCATTCATCAATTTAATTCCCTTCGTTTAATATTGTATATAGTGGTTCAACCCTTTGCTAAAAAAAAATCTAAGCAAAAGTCTGAAGTTTCCTCTAATTGGTGGGCAATGTTGTCAGGAATCTCAACAGTGACTTGCATACTACAAAAATCCTATGTAGTTTAATACCTAATTTTATAGTAGACGATCTCAAATAAATCTGCTGATTTAATTACTGACCTCCATGTCAAGGGAGTTGAGGTTAATTTGTGTTGAGATACCCAGATACCAGACTTCTTGAAGAAGTCTGGTATCTTAGAGCGATCGCGTTTCGATTAGTAAAGTGAAAGGAAAATGCGATCTGTTTGCCGCCACGCTTGCTCTATCGCTAGTTATTAACAAGAGAAAACAGGTAATTCTAAAACAAATCCTGGTAAAACCTCTTCTCCTGATAAAGTAGTGGGTAATTCCACAATCTCCATCGCTTGATTTTGACGATAGATTTCTACTTGTTGGTTTTGGGGATTAATTAACCAACCTAACCGTAAACCACTATTAATATATTCCTGCATTTTCTTTTGCAGTTGGCTCAAAGAATCAGTGCGAGAACGCAACTCAATGACAAAATCAGGGCAGATGAGGGCAAATTTTTCTTGTTCTTCTGGAGTTAAGGCTTCCCAGCGTTCATTAGCAATCCAAGCCACATCAGGAGAACGTCTACCACCATTGGGTAAGGTAAAAATGGTGGAGGAACTAAAGACTTTTCCGAGTTTAGTTTGACGATTCCAAATGACTACATCTGCATTAAACTCGGACTCTCGATTGCCACTTATTGCACCGACTGGAGGCATAATGAGTAATTCTCCTTTAGCAGTTTCTTCGAGTCGCCAATTTTCATTGATTTGGCAGAGTTGGTAAAATTGCTCATTGCTTAAGCCAATTGTTTCTATATTTAAAATCACTGGCTCTGAAGTCATCATGATTGCCTCCTACTCTATAGCATTGACAAATAAGATGCATACAGTTGCATACATAGAAGGATGCGATCGCGCAATTTCTCCGGGAGCATCCCATTTTGGCGAGTTGGCTCCTTAAAGATAGCTGAAACCCTTGCTATGTCGTCTTTTTGATAATGTTTTTTCCAAAATGGGATGCTCCCATTTCTCCTGTTCTCGTCTATCTTTCACTGCTGCCAACATTTCCACTGCTAGCGGCGTAAGCTGGATGTGGTATTCAATTGAATTTGCTTCGTCGCTCATAACCCCAGATTGGCTTTGGCTTTTTCCCAAGAAATGGTTTTTCCTTGATCTGCTTGGGTAATACTTTGGCGCAGTTTGGTAACGAATTCAATATCAGTGAGAATGTCCAAAGTTTCCAGCAGTTGAGTCAGATGGATATAACTCATTGCCGCTATGACGGGAATCCCATCTTGGGTGATGATGATAGGTTCATCAGTGAGTTCCTTGGACAGCTTGGGAAGTTGCTCCTGTGCTTGGGCAATAGTAAGTTTTTTGGACATGGCTGTAATAAACCAATGGGTAACTTTAATCTAGCACCTCCGTTTCCTCAACAGTAGCGATCGCTCTCACTCACATTGGAGTTATTTTTTAGATAGTCCTGTAGCCAACTACATCCACACTCTAATAAACTGTCCAACTTCTCAATCTGCCAAATTGTTATCTTAGAACTACTCTTCATTCCAACGGTAGCAGCAAGATAATTACTAGTTGAAACGGAAGATCGTACTTGAATCTTAGTAAGTAGTTTACCTGAGAGATTCCACAATCTTACAGACTCCGGGCGACTTACCAATAGCAATATTCCCTGCTTCACCTGTAGCCTTAAGTCCAAAGGTAATCTCAACTTCAGTTGGTGGATCCGGCAGGGCATTAACTGCCTCAATGAAGGTTTGAACATTTAATCTAATCGCGCTCTTAACTGCTTCTGAAAAAGCCTTCTGCGCGATCGCAACTGTATCCTTCAGCTTTTCTTTGATACCTGCCTTTACCAATCCCTGTGGCGGAGAAACTTCCTCTTTATCCACCTCAACTAGAATGGTCTCACCGTTCTCAGTATCAGTCGTAAACTGTATGTAGCGTACCATATTCTGAAACTCGTTCATTTAGAAACGGTAAACACCTCAGTATAGCCTTTTTAAATAAATGCTCACTCGTATTAAAGACTTAGCCCAAGAATTAGCACCTCGCTTAATCGAAATCCGACGTCATATTCACTCTCACCCAGAACTGAGTGGTGAGGAATACCAAACAGCTGCCTACATTGCTGGGGTTCTATCTTCCTGTGGCATAGTTGTACAAGAGGCAGTGGGTAAAACTGGCGTGATTGGAGAACTAGTTGGTCGTACTGATGACCGATTAGTGGCGCTGCGAACAGATATGGATGCTTTACCCATTAATGAACTGACTAATCTCGAATTCGGTTCTCGTCAACCAGGAGTAATGCACGCTTGTGGTCACGATGTCCATACAACCTTGGGTTTAGGTACGGCAATGGTGTTGTCTAAACTCGGAGAAGTTTTCCCTGGTAATGTCCGCTTCTTGTTCCAAGCAGCGGAGGAAATTGCTCAAGGTGCTCATTGGATGGTGCAAGATGGAGCAATGAATGATGTTAGTGCCATTTTTGGGGTACATGTTTTCCCTTCTATTCCTGCTGGCTCAATCGGTATCCGTTATGGCGCATTGACGGCAGCTGCGGATGATTTGGAAGTTATTATTATGGGAGAATCTGGTCATGGTGCTCGTCCCCATGAGGCAATTGATGCTATTTGGATTGCTTCTCAGGTAATTACCAACCTCCAGCAGGCAATTAGCCGTACTCAAAATCCTTTGCGACCAATGGTCTTGACAATTGGGCAGATTAGTGGTGGAAGGGCACCTAATGTGATTGCAGATCAAGTGCGGCTCACGGGAACAGTGCGAACGTTGCATCCAGAAACCCATGCCAATATACCTGTTTGGATTGAGGGGATTGTGGCAAATGTTTGTAATACTTACGGTGCTCGCTATGAGATGAACTATCGACGCCAAGTACCTTCAGTGCAAAATGACTTAGCTTTGACTCAGCTGTTGGAAGAGTCAGCCAAAGAAGCATGGGGAAGCGATCGCGTCCAAATCCTCTTAGAACCATCTTTGGGAGCTGAAGACTTTTCGGTATATCTTGATCACAGTCCTGGTAGTATGTTCCGCCTGGGTGTTGGCTTCCGAGATAAACCTAACTATCCTCTACATCACCCTCAATTTGAAGTAGATGAATCTGCGATCGTTACTGGTGTTGTTACTCTGGCTTATGCTATCTACCAGTATTGGCAACAGCCCATTTAAGCTTGGGAGTTCGGAAACATCCCAATGCAAACGAATTGTAAACCAAAGCTGGAGAAGGGAGGGTGAGCGAAATTAGGGAAGGAATTTCTGGTTGAGTATCCAAAAATTATAAATTCTCTCTTGTCCCTCAGCTCCCCACCCTTTTTTTCGCTCACTCCTACCCAGGTATTGCTGTGAGTCGATTGTCCCATGCCATATAGGGCAACTTGGCAGCAGTAGCCCGAATTTGCTCAACTTGGCTGACAAGTTGTCCACAGCTATCCCAAGTACCTGTAGTCAGCATTTTTCTTGGTCCCTCACCTATGGATACAGAGGTTTGGAAGTCTCCACAGTGGACTTGCATTGCTTCTAAATCAACACTCATTGAAGCCTGAGGATTCTGATTTAGTAATGTTTGTAATTGCTTTACTGTATCAGGTTCAGCCGTCACACAGGGAAGACCTATCGCCACACAGTTACCAAAGAAGATTTCGGCAAAGCTCTCTCCTACTATGGCTTGGATACCCCATTTGCTTAGCGATTGTGGCGCATGTTCTCGTGAGGAACCACAGCCAAAGTTACCGTTTACTACTAGAATATTGGCTCCTTGGTACTGGGGTTGATCAAAAGGATGCTTTCCCTCAGCTTGGGTGCGATCATCTATAAAAACCTGCTCTCCTAAACTGTCAAAGGTGATATGGCGTAAGAACCGAGCAGGCACAATTCGGTCTGTATCAATATCATTACCTATTAGGGGAATTCCTCTTCCTGAAACCTTTGTTACTTGACTCATTGATTCAATCCTCTTTACTTACTTTTTAGCCGTTACAAAAAACGTAGTCATTTCCTGCCACACTCCTTTATCTGTAGCTAAAGTGGCAATTTCTGCCCTGAATTCGGCTTTCAGTTGCTCGATTTGCTCATCTGATAGGTGTAACAAAGGGTGACCATTAGCATTTAACCATGTGCCTTGCCAAAAATTTTGAGCTTTTTCTAGGCTCAGATAATTGCCAAATTGCTCAGTTTTAATGGCGATATCTTGAAATCCTACCTCCTGAATTGACATCCTCCCTCCGCTATACCTCGTTAGAGGTATAGCGGGGGATTCCCAAGAGTTCTTGGTTCGCAGTTCATCGAGCCGACTTAGAACCAGAGCGTCTCCGTTCTTGAGCCAGAGGTCAGTTTCTCCCTGCGCTTTCGAGCTTTTGGCTCCGGATTCTGTATGCCCTACAGTACCGTTTAAATATTCAGCTAATAACAATAATCCTTTTTTCAAGATGTTTTTGGCTGCGTTATGGTCCCGGTCTAATACCGTTTTACAACTACTGCATTTATGTGTTCTGGTGCTAAGTGTTTTCTTCACCTTCGCCTTACAACATGAGCAATCAACAGTTGTATTGTGAGGCGCTACAGCAATAACTATCACACCATACACTTTGGCAAAGTATTGAAGCCATTTGGTGAATCGATACCAAGATGCATCGCTGATGGATTTAGCTAGCTGGTGATTTTTTACCATGTTTTTTATCTTCAAGTCCTCGTAGACAATTAAATCTTTCGACTTAACTAGCGCCAAAGCATCTTTACGAGCTTTGTCTTCACGCTGTCTACTTACCTTCAGATGTTGCTTCGCTAAAGCCTTGCGTGCCTTGTGGTATCTGTTAGACTGTTTCTTCTTTTCAACATGTTTCTGGGAAACCCGACGTTGAAGCATCTTTAATCTTCGTTCGGATTTCCTCAAATATCGAGGGTTGTCAACAGTATTTCCATCGGAATCGGTATAGAACTCTTTTAGTCCTAAATCAATTCCCGTCATTTTCCCTTGAAATTCATGCTCCTCTCGTCTATCCCAATCCACTAAGAACTGAGCATAGTAGCCGTCAGCACGTCTTATGACTCGAACTCTTCGGATTTGTTTTTCCCTGGTCCAAACTAAATCCCTAGAACTCCACAAATCCATCATTCCGACTTGAAAACCATCAGTGAAAGTTATAGTCCTTCTCTCAGCAGACAATTTCCAGCCTGAATTTTTGTACTCGACGGAACGACTGAATTGTTTGTAGCGAGGATAGCCTTTTTTACCGGGTTTTCCTAATCTACAGTTTTCATAAAAACGCTGAATGGCAGACCATGCCCTATCAGCGTGAGCCTGCCTTGCTTGGGAGTTAAGTTTTTTCGCCCAAGGGGCAAGTTTGTCCTTAGCTAGTAGGGCGCAAAGCTTTTGGAGGTCGTTACGAGTGACCCGTCTGTTATCTTCCCAATAGCGCAAACAGGTGTTGCGGATGAACTGCCCTGTTCGGATTGCTTCATCCAACTTGCTGTACTGAACTTTGGTTCCTTTGAGCTTGGCTTCAATTACTAGCATGAGACCAAGCATAACATCTGTTACCCACTGCGAATACAGGTATAATTAGGGCTTGCTGCAAAAGTGTGTAAACTATACCATACTTTGCTTTCAATCATTTTATGCCTAGCAGGCGTGCAAGGAAATTGTATCTTTTGGCTCAATTTCCTTGCACCGTAAGTCAAAAATCCCTAACACCTACCACCTCTTTCCCTTACCTACCACCTGCCACCTACCACCTACCACCTATTCAAACCCGAAAGTTACGACTTATTCAGCAAGCCCTAATTATTTGGATTCGCTGGCGCTCAATTGTTAGCTGGTCGGCATTCATCTCACCGCTAAACCATTGGCGGTACTCGGCTACGCCTCGATAAATCCGCCTCGGTTATAGCGGGAGCCTTCTGCCGACATTAAGGTAAGGTATAGCATTTTTCTTTAGTTCCCAGGGGTTTATGGAGATTTGGTAACTCGTAACCATACTTGGCACAGACTTTAACAATGATAGGAGTAAAAAAGGAGGTTATAGACCAACAAGAAAAGGCAACAAGTCCACCGGGTTTAAGCCAGCGATACCAATTCCGGAATGCAGCTGGAATGTCACCGAGTAAAACAATGGCTGTGGCACAGAAAATTGCATCAAAACTTTCATCCTCGAAGGTAATATTTTCCGCATCGGCTTCAATCAATTCCAGGTTTTGTAACCCCGCAGCAGCAATTTTTTGCCGTGCTTGTGCGAGCATTCCTGGGGAGAAATCTACACCAATGACTTTACCTTGAGTACCTACTATTTCAGCAGCTGCGATCGCGATAATAGCGGTTCCTGTGGCAATATCTAAAATTTGCTGTCCTGATTGCAGTTGTACCAATTCTATCAGAGGGATAGCACGACGATAGGTGATATCATTGTCATAGGTGGTTCTAGCATCATAGACTGCTCTGATTTGCTGTTTGTATTCATTGAGATTCATTTGATAATTGATAATTGATAATTGATAATTGATAATTGATAATTGATAATTGATAATTGATAATTGATAATTGATAATTGATAATTGATAATTGATAATTGCTAAAGATTTTGGTGGCAAACTAAATCTTCAGCACTAACCATTGCTGTCAACTGTGGATCTCTACCCAGCAGAATCCTGCCATCAGCTGTTGCGATCATACCTTGGGCTTCAATCACAGGATCACCCAGTTGCCAACTGGGGATTGCAGTTGAGTGCTGTACTAAAGTATTGTTAGCTCCCACAGTTCCTGTTCTCTCACGAATAGGCTTTACTCCATTAAGGCGATACTGACTACTGAAAAGCATTGTCGGGAGTTGGAGGTAAACCGCCAGTACCAGTCACAGTAAAGCTACCTTGCTCTAGATTACTGTGTGATAGACAGCTATCTGCGATCGCTTGATCGGAATTGATGAAATTTTCCGCCAGTAGGGAGAGGTGATGTTGTAGGAAGGAGGAATCTGGTATGGTGATAGTACCAGTAAGGTCTGTATTCGGATTTTGGGAGATAGCAGAGATATCAACACGACCATTGCCGCGAAACTGGTCAAAGTCTCCTGGATTGGAACCTACTGCCAAGGCTTGACCACTAGTGAATAGGTTAGCTAAGAAGGCTTCAGAGTTAATGATAATGTTACCTCCTGCACCTTGATCCGCATTGGCGAGAATGTCGCTATCTTCTAAGGCAAGAAAGGTAGAAGAATTAATTGTGATAGTACCACCGCCGCCAGTACCGTCAAACACACTACTGCTAATGAGACTGTTATTGCGCAGGCGGGTATCGTTGGCATTGATAGTAATATCACCACCCCCAGCTTGCTCAGATTCAGCTGTGATTTCGCCCTCATTAAGCAGCAAATTTTGGGCAGTAATAGTGATATTTCCTGCCTTGCCTTCGCCTTGAGAGCTTGTGCCAATATTACTGTTATCTATAGTCAGCGAAGAACTAACATTGAGTATAATTTCTCCGGCATTGCCGGTGCTATTACCTCTAGCATTGCTGGCGAATTCACTATTTTGTAACAGCAATACCTCCTCAGCATTGATGGTGATGCGCCCAGCATCGCCTGTACCTTCCGTATTAGTACTCATATCGCTTCCCTCATCCATCAACAACCTGTCAGCATTGATGATGATTTCTCCCGCATCACCATCGCTGAAAGCCTCGCTACCAAAACCACTATCCCGCATCAAAAATTCTTGGGCATTGACAGTGATGCGCCCACCATTACCCTTACCTCTAGTATTAGTACCAGCACCGCTTTGCTCCATCAACAACCTACCAGCATTGATAGTGATTTCTCCAGCATTACCATCACTGAAAGCATTGCTACCGAAGCCACTTTGTAACAGCGATACTTCCTGAGCATTGACGGTGATACGTCCACCATTGCCCGTACCTTCTGTATTTGTACCCATGCCGCTTCCTTGATCTACCAAAAATCTGCCAGCATTGATGGTAATTTCCCCCGCATCGCCATCGCTGAAGGTATCACTACCGAAACCACTACCGTCTTGAATGGAGAGCAACCCCGCAACTGTAATGTTGAGTTGTCCCCCATTGCCTGAACCGTTGGTATTAGTACCAGCACCGCTGCCATTAGTTGCTACCAAAGAGTCGGCAGTAATCGTAATTTTTCCGGCATTCCCCGTACTACCATCTCCAGTGCCGCTGTTGATGTCGCCTTCATTCGCCAACAAAATGGAGCTTGCAGTTACTTCGATTTGTCCGGCATCACCATCTCTACTAGTATTGCTAGTAATTTGCGAGTTGTTGAGCAAGGAAAGAGAGTTAGCGGCTCTGAGGGTAATGGCACCACCATCCCTACTCCCCGTTGTATCGCTAGCAATAGTTGTCTCCTCCAGCAAAATTGAATCAGCCAGAATGGTGATTTCTCCACTGTTAGCTTGGATTTCTGCATCAGTCATGACTACATCGCCGCCACCTGCATTGTCACTATTAGCTGTCAGCAATACATTTAGAGCATCACTCTCCGAAATAATCTCAACCCCACTATTGACAATAATGTCATTTGCTGCTTCAAGTGATAGAGTGGCAACACCACCAGCAGTTTTGGTAATGCTATCGGCAACGGTAATATTACCCTCCTGAGTGCCAGTGCTTCCCGTCGTAATGGTGACATTTGTCCCAACATTGAGCTGAGTTTCAATATCTTGGGTATTAACTACAGCATTATCAGCTCCAGGAGTGAAAACATTGGGGTTAGTACCGCTAAAAGTACCGTTTGCCGTAGCTGCATTCTGAATAATAATATTGCGGGGGTCGATTAACCATGTCCCATTCACACCATTGGGTGCAGTAGCATCGATTTTAATGCCTGAGACATCCAGAAAAGTTAAACCTGATGTTTCAATTAGTCCACCATTACCGGCTTGTGTTCCACCCTTGGCGCTCAAACTACCATAAGCACGGGTTGATTCATCAGCCCAAACTACGATTAAGCCACCATCACCAGTATTGAGTGCATCTGCGTTGATTGTCACTTCAGGACTGACATAAGTTCCCGTAGCATGAGGTAATTCTCCCTGACCTTGATAATTGCCACCAATCAGTACCCTACCACCACCAGCATCACCTGATGCATTAAGGTGAGCACTCTCAAAAAGACCAACTTTGTTGCCTAATACTTGTACTGTACCTCCTACTTGTCCTATTTCTGGATTAGAAGCATCGATAGTACCGGAAACTCTAACAGTTCCCACCTCTTCTAATACCTGTGTATCAGATTCGATTAGTTCTCCCTGAGTGTCTCCCACTGTTAATCTAGAGTCAGATTCAGGGGTGTTAGGTATGGTAGATTGAGCAGGGGATGAAGGAGATATGCTCAATAACTGACCAGCTTCACCCAGTTTTACCAAGCTTTCACCAGACACAGCCGCCACGCTGACTTGTCCTCCTGATGTCCTGAGTTGTCCAGTATTGTTAATAATACCGCCGACTAACGTTAAATTTTTTCCTGGTTCTACTGTCAAATTCCCAGCATTGACAATAGTTCCTAGTTGATTAGCCACCTGATTAAAAAACAGTGCTCCTGGTTCAACTGAGAGCAAATTGCTTGTTTGGGGTTCAGTGGCACTAAAAAATCCTTGACTACCCAATTCAATAGCATCAGCAGTTGTAGCCAGAAATGAGCCATTGATATCTAAAGTGGCATCCTCTCCAAAGAAAATACCGTTAGGGTTAAGCAAAAAGAGATTGGCATCACCTAATACCCCCAACCTACCCAAAATTTGAGAAGGATTAGTGCCAGTGACACGAGAGAGGATGTTTTCTATCCCAATGGGATTAGCAAAATACACCCCTCTTCCTGCAGCAACATTGAACTCCAGAAAACTGTGGAACAAATTCGCTCCTCTGATTGCTCCACCATCAATCTGCTTATCTAGCTGGTTTAGTGGCACAACTACAGAACTTTCCGTTCCCAAACTGTTATCTGGTGTCAGTTGGGCTAATGCACTAGTAACAGGTAACAGGGAAAGTAGTATAGGAAAACCTGACAGGATGCGAGGTAAATGAATCATCACAAACTCAAAACTAGGGACTCTTAACTCTGGCAGAGGCTCCCTGTCGCTTTTTTTACGGATACTTTAATGGGATTACACAACAGCTGAAACTTTAGTGTATCAGAACATACATTTCACACCCTATTTCCTCCTGTGCTCCCTCCGTGCCTCTGTGGTTTATTTTTTGATCTTCTCAGCTCCCATAAGAAAGATGAACCTCAAGCTAGGATACTTCTCAAATATATAATTTAACGCTAAGTTAACTATGCTCTCCCCAAGAAGCTTCAGAAATGACCTTCAAAAAAAATACATTACTACTAAAAGCAGTTCAAAGTGGCAACTTAACTCAAACCCAAACAATCTTAGAGCAGAAAGCTAATGTAGATGCTGCTGACAGAGATGGCACAACAGCCTTGATGTTTGCTGCTAACTCCGGCTACCTAGAAATCGTCAAATTACTGATCGAAGCTGGAGCGAATCTTAACTTACACAGAAAACTGTATGGTCTGACAGCCTTAATGTTAGCAGCAGCAGCTAATCAGGTTGAGGTCGTACAAACTTTAGTAGCTGCCGGTGCTGATATCAACGCTAAAAATGACGATGGTACAACGGCGCTGATGGTGACAGCTCATAAAGGTCATTTCCAAGTAGCCAAACTTTTACTAGATAATGGCGCTGATGTCAATATTAAAGACAAAGATGAAGATAGTGCCTTAAGTTTAGCAGCAGAAGCTGGTCACAATGCGATCGCTACAGCTTTGCTAGAAGTTGGTGTAGATGGGACAGTAATTGGGGATGCCTTGGTTCGTGCCGCTAGTGAAGGTAATAGCCAAATCGTACAACTTTTGTTAGAGAAAGGAGTAAGTGCAGATACTCCTAATCCAGACGGTAGAACCGCTCTGATGCAAGCAGCAGAACTAGGATATTTATCTGTGGTTCAGCTGTTGTTAGCTCACAACTCTAACAATGTTAGGGCAGTAGCAACATCAGAAGCATCCGCTAATATCCAAGATCAAGAAGGTGAAACTGCTCTAACTTTAGCAGCTGACCAAGGTCGCAGTGAAGTTGTACAAGCCTTGCTGGCAGCTGGGGCTCAGGTGAATGTCCAAAACTTAGCGGGAGAGACAGCACTGATGGCAGCGGCAGCAGGAGGACATATTGATGTAGTTAAAGCTTTACTTGATGCTGGTGCTGAGATTAACACTAAGGATCAAGCTCAGGATACAGCTTTACATCTTGCTGCAATGGAAGGTTATGGGGAGGTAGTAGAGGTTCTGCTTCAGCAGGGAGCTAATGTTCACAGCAGAAATCAGCTAGGGGACACGGCGTTAATGCTGGCAGCATTGCATGGTCATACAGAGATTGTCGCAGCTTTGTTACAAGCTGGAGCTGATTTTAAGATCTCAAATCTGGATGAAACTCCTCTGACCCTAGCATTATCTCAGAATCACACAGAAACAGTTAAGGTTTTGCTCGCTACTGGTGCTGATGCCAATACAATTACCGCAGATGGTAAGACTCTGTTGATGAAAGCGGCTGATGAGGGTAACACTAAAATTGTGCAATACTTATTGAACGCTGGGGCTCAGGTTAACGATCGAGATAAGGCTGGTGCTACAGCCCTAATATGGTCTGCTCATCGGGGTTACACTGATACTGTGAAGGTCTTGCTAGATGCTGGTGCTCAGGTAAATATGAAAAATCGTGCTGGTTATACCGCTTTGATGATTGCAGAATTCAACGGTTATCCCCAAGTTGTAGAGCTGTTGAGGAAGGCTAGTACTCAAGGGTGATTAAAATCATTCCCCCAAAATCGATATATGCTGCAACTGAGGAAATTTTGGAAAAATTAAGATCAGCGATGAACAATTAGGGACTTGTGTATATTAGGTAATGTTGCTCAGCTCCCCAATTAATCATGGCACGAAAACTTTTGGAACTGGATACCGAGGATGGGGGTACAATCCTAGTGGCAGTGGATCTACCAGAAGGGACAGTTGGTCAGGTATCTTCTCCTGGAGAGATGGCAATTGAGAAGGTGGAGCAGAGTTTCGATGCAGTGAAAGACTTGATTATTCGGGGTTGTCGTCCCTTGACACAAGCTTTTAAGAAGCTCCATCAAGAAACTCAGGCAGTGAATGCAGAAGTTGAGTTTGGGATCAACTTTTCTGGTAAAGGGAATATTTATTTGGTGGAAACCTCTGGACAGGCATCTCTTAAGGTTAAGGTAACTTGGAACCTAGAACAAGAAGGCAGAAGGCAGGAGGCAGAAGGCAGGAGGGAATAAAGCTTTTTGTTTGTTGTTTGTAATAATGATCAATGACCAATGACTAATGACCAATGAGTTGGGAACTAGTTAAAAATTGTACTGTTGCGATTGCCTCTGCACCAGCGGAGCTGATCGCAAATTCCCAAGGTACGATCCGAGGGACAGGTTTTTTCATTTCATCGGCAGGACATTTGCTCACCTGCGCTCATGTAGTTGAAGATACTGGCGGTTGGGAACAGGTGCGGGTACAGGGGCAAATGGTAAGTTTAGTGTATTTGGGCGATCGCACTCAGGATGATTTTGCGATTTTACAGGTAGGAAATTATCAGGGTAAAGCTGTACCTTTGTCAACTACCTGGAAGCCGATGGATCGCTTTCTGGCAATTGGTTTTGGTCGTTCTGATTTTCCCGAAGGAGCCTCCATTGATGGGGTAATTACTGATATTAACCCCCAGTTCAATTTTGGCAATCTACCAATGTTGCGGCTGCGAGTGCTGGCGGATGCACAACGAGTTTTGGGGGGTTATAGTGGTTCCCCGGTATTTGATGCAGAAAGTCAGCGGGTAGTGGGATTGATTGCTGCTTTTGACCACACAGCAGGAGCGTTGGCCGTTCCGTTAACGACGGTACAGGAAAAATGGTCAGACTTCAACCAGCTTCTCGAGCAGCAGACTACAAGCCATCCCAGCATTTCCCTATCCTCCCAGAGTCAGCGAGTATTTATCAGCTATCGCTCCCAAGATCCTGACTTGAGTCTGGCTCAGGAATTCTATGAAGCTCTGAAAGCAGCGGGACATCAGCCATTTATGGCGGCAGCGAGTATTCAGCTAGGAGAAAATTGGTCTGAACGGATTGACCAAGAACTCAAACAATGTGATTATTTGTTGTTACTGCTCTCTCCACAATCGGCAACGAGTGAGATGGTAACCGAAGAGGTACGACGAGCAAGGGAATTGCGAGATCAACGCTCGGAGCACAAACCGGTAATTCTGCCGATTCGGGTTGATCTTCCCTTCGATTTTCCCTTAAATTATGACCTGCGGGGTTATTTGAGTCGCATTCAGCAGCGGCAGTGGCAATCGTCGGCTGATACTCCGGTGATTTTGCAGGAAATTCTGGGTTTATTATCGGCGGGGGAAGCGCCAACACCAGGGGAACTTCAGGAAGTAACAGTACCTGTGGTGGAAAGTCCGGATTATCCACCTTTACCTGTAGCAGAACCAGAATTGCGTAGGGAACCAGGAGGAGCAGTTAACCTCAAATCTAGTTTATATGTGGAACGACCTCCGATTGAATCGGACTGTTATGAGGAAATTTTACAGCCAGGGGCGCTGATTCGTATTAAGGCTCCCAGGCAGATGGGTAAAACTTCGTTGATGGCGAGGATTGTTAATCATGCCAGAGAGCAGGGTTATCAAGCGATACCTTTGAGTTTTCAGCGTGCTGATAGTCAACTTTTCACCAACCTAGATCAATTCTTGCGGTGGTTTTGTGAACAGGTTGGTCGTAAATTGAAGCAACTTAAGCAGTTAGATGATTATTGGGTTGGCTCTGGAAGTAAGGATAAATGCACTGCCTATTTTGAGGAATGTTTGTTAGAGGAAATTGACACACCCTTAGTATTAGGTTTAGATGAAGTTGATCGAGTTTTCCCCCATCGTCAAGTTGCTGATGACTTTTTTGCTCTGCTGCGCTCTTGGTATGAGTCAGCTCGGTATGGGGATTTTACTAGTGAACTCTGGGAAAAACTGCGATTGGTAGTGGTACATTCAACTGAGGTTTATGTACCTTTGGATATCAATCAATCGCCGTTTAATGTAGGGAAAAATGTCGAGTTACTGGAGTTTAATGCAGTTCAGGTAAAGGATTTAGCAAGGCGTTATGGTTTGAACTGGGCAGATAGTCAGATTGAGCAATTGATGAGTTTAGTGGGTGGACATCCCTATTTAGTACGCAAGGCTTTCTATCATCTGCGGCGGCAGGATTTGACTTTGGAGGAGTTGCTGCAATTAGCTCCTACAGAAGCGGGAATTTACAGTGATCATTTGCGGCGACATTTGTTAAATCTGCAAGATTATCCTCAGTTAGGGGCGGCACTGCGTCGAGTGGTGATAAAAAATAGTTCAGTGGAATTAGATTCAGAGTTAGCGTTTAAATTAGACAGTATGGGATTAGTCAAGTTGCAAGGTAATGAAGTGATGCCCCGTTGTGATTTGTATCGGTATTATTTTCAGGTTCATCTTGATTGAGGTGGTAGATAGTAGGTTTTAGGTGGTAGGTTTTAGGTATTGGGATTTTTTGATTGCGATCGCCTTGCATAATTCTCAACTAGCTTCGTGGAACTGGCATCTTGCCAGTGCATACTAGGAGACAGGCTAGAAGCCTGTTCCACAGAGTTTTGTGAATGCTATCATTAGAGTCATTGTATAAATCTCAATTCTTCATTCTCAATTCTTCATTCTTAATTCTCAATATCCTATAGGTGGAGCGATCGCACTAGGAATATCGACTACTTCTTGAAAATTTTGGCGCATAGATGCCAGTATTCCCTCACTGCTACTCTCTACATCATAAGCAGAGCTATCAACAGCTCGCACAATAATCCAAGGTTCCTGTGTCCCTTTCTGATAGCCTACAAATACACCATTAATGACTTGTGTTAGTTGAGAAGCTAACTTGAGCAAAGCAGTTCCTGATATTCTTAGCCTATTATCAGCAATTTGATGAAGCTCATCTGCTGTAAGACCAAGGCATTCTAAACCTGATATATCCCACTCTGATTCTTTGGCAGGAACTCCAAGCAAGTAAAGAATATCTATCAGATTAACTGCTAGAAAGTTGTCATCGGTATGGTCAAGAATTGTAACGCCATGCATCTGATTTTTTCCTTTAGTTCTTGAGCCAGTTTTCTATCCATTTCAGCCGTAGTGGCACGGCAAAGCACAACTCAACACCAAAAATCTCAACTTCCGTGGAACTGGCATCTTGCCAGTGGAAACTAGGAGACAGGCTAGAAGCCTGTTCCACAGATTCTGGTGAGTGTTATCCTTGAGTCATTGTATAAATCTCAATTCTAAATTCTAAATTCTAAATTCTAAATTCTTCAGTGCAACCCAATCCAAAATACAAATATCAAGTAGGAGGGAGTCTGGAGAAGGATGCTCCCACCTATGTAGTGCGACAGGCTGATGCTGATTTCTCGGAAGCTTTGAGAGCTGGAGAATTCTGCTATGTCCTCAATTCCCGGCAGATGGGTAAGTCGAGTCTGCGGGTGCGAGTGATGCAACAGCTAAAGGCAGAGGGTTTTGCCTGTGGTGTGATTGATATTACTTCTATTGGTAGCCATGACATTACCCCAGCTGAGTGGTATCTCAGTTTTGTTCGTAGACTGGCGCGGAGTTTAGGGGTAAAAAAAACTAGGGAAGTAGAGAAGTGGTGGCATGAACATCATAGTTCTCCAGTCGATCGCTTGAGTGAGTTTATTGAAGAAGAACTGCTGGGGAAGATTGAGCCAAGGATTGTCATCTTTATTGATGAAATCGATAGCATTCTCAAGTTAGTCTTCAAGGATGATTTTTTTGCCTTAATTCGAGCTTGCTATAACCAACGGGCGGAAAATCCAGAATACCGACGCCTCACTTTTGCTCTGTTGGGGGTAGCGACACCTTCGGATTTGATTCAGGACAAGAACCGCACACCCTTTAATGTTGGTAGAGCAATAGATTTGCAGGGTTTTCAGTTGCAGGAAGTGCAACCTTTGGCTCAGGGATTGGAGGGGAAGGTAGATGATCCTCAAGAGGTACTTAAGGAAATCTTAGCTTGGACGGGAGGACAACCGTTTTTGACGCAAAAGTTGTGTAATTTGGTGGTAAAGGATAGGGACGATGAAGAACTCTTCCCTTCTGCCTCCTGCCTCGTGCCTTCTGCCTTACAACTGGTTGAACAGATAGTGACATCCCGCATTATTGAAAACTGGGAAGCTCAGGATGAACCGGAGCATTTGAAGACAATACGCGATCGCATTCTCAGAAATGAGCAGTGTGCAGGAGGACTGTTAGGACTATATCAGCAAATCTTGACTCTTGCTCCTTCTCAACCAGGAATACTTGCTGATGGTTCTCCGGAACAAACGGAATTGCGGCTTTCGGGGTTAGTGGTGAAGCAGCAAGGTAGGTTAAAGGTTTACAATCGGATTTATCAGCAGGTTTTTCACCAAGATTGGGTAAGACAAACATTAGGTAGTCTACGTCCCTATGAAGAAGCGATCGCAGCTTGGTTAAAGTCCCAACGTCAGGATCAGTCTCGTCTGTTGCAGGGAGAGGCATTGCAAGAAGCATTGCTGTGGAAAGCGGGTAGAAGATTGAGTGAGGAAGATGATGCTTTTTTAGACGCTAGCCAAGAGCAGGCTTTAGAGACGGAGAGGAAGAAGAATCAAATCTTAGCTGAAGCAGAGCAGCAAGCCCAGCAACGGACGAAAATTGCTTCCCTGTTATTCATGATTTCCTTAATTTTTGCAGGGGCAGCAATGGTGATAGCAGGTAGAGTTAGTTATGATGCTAGGCTAACCCTGCGAAAGACACAAGCAGAAATAGAAGAAGCCAAATTTGACCTGGAAGCTATGAACGTAGAGGTTCAAGCACGAGAGTCAAAAGCTTTGTGGCTCGACGGTCAAATTTTTGATGCCTTACTGAAAGCCTTGAGGGCAGCCAACCAAATGCAATCACTTCTAACCAAGGCTCAGACTCAACCCCAAACCAAAACTGCCCTCCGCTCCCTTGAACTCCAGACCAAAATTGCCCTCCAGCAAGCTATTTATGATGTCAGAGAGCGCAACCGCTGGGAAGCACATCAAAGCGCAGTCTCCAGCGTCAGTTTCAGCCCCGACGGCAAACTCCTTGCCTCTGGCAGTTTGGACAACGCCATCAAAATTTGGAATTTGGCAGAGGGAGAAGAACCCCTTACCCTCTCTGGGCATCAAAATTTGGTCTACAGCGTCAGCTTCAGCCCTGACGGCAAGCTTCTTGCCTCTGGCAGTTTAGACAAAACCATCAAAATTTGGAATTTGGAGAAGGGAGGGGAACCCCTTACCCTCTCTGGACATCAAGATGGTGTCAACAGCATCAGTTTCAGCCCTGACGGTAAGCTCCTCACCTCTAGCAGTGGGGACAAAACCATCAAAATTTGGAATTTGGCAGAGGGAGGAGAACCCCTTACCCTCTCTGGACATCAAGATTGGGTCTCCAGCGTCAGTTTCAGCCCCGACGGCAAACTCCTTGCCTCTGGCAGTAGGGACAAAACCATCAAAATTTGGAATGTGGAGGAGGGAGGAGAATCCTTTACCCTCTCTGGACATCAAAGTTGGGTCTCCAGCGTCAGTTTCAGCCCTGACGGTAAGCTCCTTGCCTCTGGTAGTAGTGACGGCATCATCAAAATTTGGAATTTGGCGGAGGGAGGAGAACCCATTACCCTCTCTGGACATCAAGATTGGATCTCCAGTGTCAGTTTCAGTCCTGATGGCAAGCTCCTTACCTCTGGCAGTGGTGACGGCATCATCAAAATTTGGAATTTGGAAAAGGGAGGAGAACTCCTTACCCTCTCTGAACATCAAAGTTCAGTGTACAGTGTCAGTTTCAGTCCCGACGGGAAGCTCCTTACCTCTGGCAGTAGTGATGGCATCATCAAAATTTGGAATTTGGAAAAGGGAGGAGAATCCCTTACCCTCTCTGGACATCAAGATGGTGTCAACAGCATCAGTTTCAGCTCTGATGGCAAGCTCCTTACCTCTGGCAGTGGTGACGGCATTATCAAAATTTGGAATTTGGCAGAGGGAGGAGAACCTCTTACCCTCTCTGGACATCAAAGTGATATCTACAGTGTTAGTTTTAGCCCCAACGACAAGCTCCTTGCCTCTGGCAGTTGGGACAACATCAAAATTTGGAATTTGGCAGAGGGAGGAGAACCTCTTACCCTCTTTGGACATCATATGGGTGTCACAAGCGTCAGCTTCAGCCCTGATGGTAAGCTCCTTGCCTCTGGCAGTTGGGACGACACGATCAAAATTTGGGACTTGGCAGAGGGAGGAGAACCTCTTACCCTCTTTGGACATCAAAGTGATATCTACAGCGTTAGTTTCAGTCCCAATGGCAAGCTCCTTGCCTCTGGCAGTGGGAACCGCACCATCAAAATTTGGAATGTGGAGGAGAGAGAAGAACTTCTTACCCTCTCTGGACATCAAAATCTAGTTCGCAGCGTGAGTTTCAGCCCTGACGGCAAGAAGCTTGCCTCTGGTAGTGGTGACGGCATCATCAAAATTTGGAATGTGGAGGAGGGAGGAGAAACCCTTATCCTCTCTGGACATCAAGATGATGTCAACAGCCTCAGTTTCAGCCCCAATGGCAAACTCCTTGTTTCTGGCAGTTGGGACAACACCATCAAAATTTGGGACTTGGCAGAGGGAGGAGAATCCTTTACCCTCTCTGGACATCAAGATAATGTCAACAGTGTCAGTTTCAGCCCTGACGACAAGCTCTTTGCCTCTAGTGGTGCGGACGGCAAAGTGATTCTGTGGAGTCTAGATCTGGATGATTTACTAGCACGGGGTTGCAACTGGCTCCAAGATTATCTGGCTACCAATCCTGATGCGGAAGAGCAAGAGATTTGTCGGCATCGCTAACAAGTTGCCTTCCCATTTGTCATTCTGAACCCTTCACTTCGTTCGAGGGTAAACTCCGCGATAGCGCAGTGAAGAATCTAGAGAGATGCTTCGCTTCACAGAGCCTGCTCTCAAACAAAGTGAAGGATTACGCTCAGCATGACATTACTCACCGTTCGCTCATTTGATTTGGCGGATACAGGCTAGAAGCCTGTTCCACAAAAACTTTCCCAAACTGACCCCATTATATTATTCATCAGAAAGTTCGCCGAACTGTTCTCGATAACGAGCTAACAAAACTTCCACATCTGCTAGCTGTTGTTGAACTGATTCTCGCTCTCGGTGTTCAGATTCAGCCTGCTGTTGAGCTAAATCTCGCTGTTGAATTAAATCTCGCTGTTCGCTCTCCACTGTTAATTGCTCTATCGGAGTTCGCACTATCTCCCCGTTTTCAGTAAAATAGCGCAGCTGACGTTCGTAAACACCTAAATACAAACCCAACTCCTCACTCCACCGCCACCCTCTTTGGTTTGGAGCTATCGGTTGATACTTTCCCTCTACCAACCTGAACCCCTCAAATTCTAGTGTTTTTGGATGAAACCAGAAATATTCTGGAGTACTAAACCTATCTTGATAAAGGGTTTTTTTCGTAGTTTTATCAGTATTTGCCGTTTCCTCCGAGAGAAGTTCCACAATCAGGTTGGGATAGCGATTATTTTCTTGCCACACTACCCAACTGTAACGAGCTCTGGGATCGGTATTAAGGACTACGAAGAAATCTGGTCCACTGGCTCTGTCCGATTGACCATTAATTTGCCCTTTTTCATAATAGATACTGATATTGCCGCAAGCAAAGAAATCATCGCGCTCCCACCACCAACATTGGAGGCAAGTCAACAGAATAATCAGTTGCTCCATGTGTAAATGGCTTTCCAACTGAGGTTCATCACTCAAAAACTCATCGGAGGGGATGATAGCAGCTGTAGGTGGATTGGTTAAGGACATTTGAGAATTTAGAATTTAGAATTTAGAATTTAGAATTGGAAATTTAGAAAAGAACCACAGAGGCTCAGAGAACGCAGAGATTTGAATAGTCGATTAACCATTTTAAATTCTAGATTCACCTCTAACAACTATTCATCAGAAGGTTCGCCTAAGCTTTCTCGATAATGAGCTAACAAAGCTTCCATATCTGCTAGCTTTTGTTGAGCTAATTGAGCTTGCTGTTGGGCTAATTCTCGTTGTTGGCGTTCTACTGTTAATTGCTCTGCCAGAATTGGTACTATCTCCCCTTCTTCTGTAAAGTAGCGCAGCTGACGCTCATAAACACCTAAATACAAACCCAACTCCTCACTCCATCTCCACCCTTGAGGATTTACTTCTATCGGTTGATACTTCCCCCCTACCAACCTGAACCCCTCAAATTCTAGTGTTTTTGGATGAAACCAGAAATATTCTGGAGTAGTAAACTTATCTTGATAAAGGGTTTTTTTCGTAGTTCTATCGGTTTTTGCCGTTGCCTTTGAGAGAATTTCAATAATCAGGTTGGGATAGCGATTATCTTCTTGCCAAACTACCCAACTGTCACGTTCTCTGGGATCGGTATTGAGAACCACGAAGAAATCTGGTCCCCTAAACTTGTGAGGTTTGCCCTTAATTTGCTGTTTTTCATAATAAATACTGATATTGCCCGAAGCAAAGAAATCATGGCGCTCCCGCCACCACCATTTCAAGCAAGTCAACAAAATAATTATTTGCTCGAGGTGTAAAGAGGTTTCCAACTGAGGTTCATCACTCCACAATTCATTGGGGGGAATGATAGCAGGTGGAGGTGGATTGGTTAAGAGCTGGAAATCTTTAGCTAGGGACATTAGTCAGTATTAGAGAAGTACTTTATATATGGGCGCACACCTTCCCTATTATTAAATAGTAACAAAAAATTTACCTAACACATAACACCTAACTTGAGTACACGAAGTTATTAATAATGGTTCAACTGAGCTGATACTTACCTACTTTGGCTTGCGAGTGTGAGCGCAAATATTGTGAGGAGAATTCACCACAAAGTCACAAAGAACACAAAGATAGGACTTAACCACTCAACTGTTATGCTGAGGTGCTACTGAAGCATCACCGGTCGTTTGGAGATCCTTCGCTAT
Source organism: Caldora sp. (assembly GCA_965222765.1). Classification (GTDB taxonomy): domain Bacteria; phylum Cyanobacteriota; class Cyanobacteriia; order Cyanobacteriales; family Coleofasciculaceae; genus Caldora. Next base: position 100,072 of record CBDCVG010000080.1, on the reverse strand, counting down.
CGCTCAGGATGACATAATTCGGTTACGGTGCGTAATTCCTAAGAGAATATCTTTATGCTCAATCCTCTGCAAACACCTCATAGTGAATATCACTGGGATGGTAGTAATAATCGTTTTTTTGAAGGTTGGTACTTCCGAGTTACCCTACCTATGTCTTGTCAACAATGGTCTATTGTAAAAAAAAACAGGGTAGCTGTTACAGCTACCCGGAGGATACTTCTATTTGCTCAAATCAGCCTAACGGTTTGACTCGATATTTCAGTTACAAACCATTGCTAACTAATAAATTAGGCAGTGACAGCCTTCTTCGCTACAGCAGCCAACTCACCTTTAGCATACTTAGCAGCAAATTCATCTAGAGTCATCTGCTTAATCTTGCTAGCATTACCAGCAGTACCGAACTGCTCATAACGATCCAAACAAACCTGCTTCATGTACTTGATAGAAGGTTTGAGGAAGTGACGAGGATCAAAGTTCTTGGGATCCTTGGCAGCAGCTTCCCGGATAGCAGCAGTGATTGCCAAGCGATTGTCAGTGTCGATGTTTACCTTACGAACACCACTCTTAATACCTTTTTGAATTTCTTCAACCGGCACACCGTAGGTTTCAGGAATCGCACCACCATACTGGTTGATAATAGCAATCAAATCTTCCGGTACAGAGGAGGAACCATGCATTACCAAGTGGGTGTTAGGTAAGCGGCGATGAATTTCTTCAATCCTGCTGATAGCAAGGATTTCACCAGTGGGTTTGCGGGTGAACTTGTAAGCACCGTGGCTGGTACCAATAGCAACTGCTAGAGCATCTACTTGGGTACGCTCAACAAATTCAACAGCTTCATCAGGGTCAGTTAACAGTTGATCATGAGACAGTTTACCTTCTGCACCGTGACCATCTTCCTTTTCACCCATACCAGTTTCTAGAGAACCCAAGCAACCGAGTTCTCCTTCAACGCTAGCACCAACAGCGTGAGCAACCTTCACCACTTCAGCGGTGACATTGACGTTGTACTCAAAGCTAGCTGGAGTCTTGGCATCTGCCTCCAAGGAGCCATCCATCATGACGCTGGTGAACCCATTGCGAATTGCAGAGTAGCAAGTAGATGGAGCATTACCATGATCTTGGTGCATAGCAATGGGGATATGAGGATAGGTTTCCACTGCTGCGGTAATTAGATGACGCAGGAAATTTTCCCCTGCATAACTACGAGCACCACGAGAAGCCTGCAAAATCACTGGACTATCTGCTTCCTCAGCAGCCTGCATAATTGCCAGGATTTGCTCCATATTATTAACGTTATAAGCTGGAATGCCGTAGCCGTTTTCAGCTGCATGATCTAGCAGCAGCCGCATAGGTACGAGCGCCATAGATAGTCCTCCTAAATTTTTGGTTGTTGTCGGTTAGTTGTTTTTTAAGACAAACTTAATTCTTCTTACAATAATCTTAAGATATTTTACCAAATTTTAAGCAATGATCTCGAAAGATTCTAGAATGAACTTTCCTTATGAGCTTGATAACGCTTATCTATGACTTTGGGGATGTAGTGGCGTGACCCAGCTAAAATAGTCGAATAAGTAGGTTGGGTGAAGCGATAGCGTAACCCAACACCGGACAATATTCCGTTGGGTTTCACTTCGTTACACCCAACCTACAGTTTTAGTCATGTCACGGCAGTCGTGCTGTGGGTGAGGTGATATTTTGCCTGGGATTTCAATTCTGGTGGGTCTCTGGGTCTTAAAGTCTACTTACTGGCTCTTCAATATGGGTCGCCTGGGATTCGAACCCAGGACCAATCGGTTAAAAGCCGAGTGCTCTACCACTGAGCTAGCGACCCGTGAATAGTGAGTTTTCAAACACACTGTTTCTTATAATAGCGCAAATCAAGAAAAATGCAGCAAGAAAATCACAAAAGTTTTACCTTAAGTCTGAATAATGCTTCAACACTCTCCCCAGGCTCTAATTGGGTAAGGCTCTCTCCCGTGTTGAGAGCATTGCGGGGAGCACTCCAAGGCTCAAGGCAATGAAAGTCTTTACCTTTAAGGGTCCAGAACACTAGAGTGGAGTAAATGTCGTTGTAACTAAGGGTCACTTTGAACTGACCTCTTCTATCCGTAAAGCTAGCAGAACGAGACTTCAGTTGTGGGAAGGCAACATCAATTTCATCCGGCTCTAGATCAAAGCTACCAAGGAAGGGATAAATTTCTTTGGTTTTTTGATCCTGGTATTGAGATGCTGGGATTTCAAATTGCAGTTGGGTTTTATCCCATGTCTGAAAGTAGGGATGTAAACCTGTAGCAAAGGGCATTGGCTCCCGGGAATGATTGGTGTAGCGCTGCTGAATGTCTAAGGTATCCCCTTGGAGCTGATAGGTGAAGGTAAGTTCAAAGTCGAAGGGGTAAACAGCAAGAGTTTGGTCGTTACTCTTAAGCGCTAGGGTAAGGTTTATTGATCCACCAGTTTCCTGTTCTATCACAGACCAAGGCAAATCACGGGCAAAGCCATGCTGCTTGAGGGTGTACTGTTGCCCTTTGTAAGTGTAGGTATTATCAGGTAAGTTACCGCAGATGGGGAAGAGAATCGGGATACCACCCCGAACACTTAAGTTAGGATTAACAAATCGTTCAGCATCAAGATAAAGAATTTCTCTGTTTTGGTAACTCCAGTTAGTGATGATGCCACCGCGCTCAGGGACGACGACCAATCGAGACTGAGCTTCCTCGTCAATGAGAGTGTAGCTTTCATACTGCTGTGATGAGCGTGCGATCGCCAATCTTGACCTCCTTCCCCTTCAAAAAAGCTACTGCAAACCGACAATCTCCAACATTTTAACAAGTCTTACTTAGAAAACCTCTACTCTACAGTTTAGAGTAAATGCCATGTGTACACCATATATGTTGATTATTTTTAATAAATACGCTATATATAGCGTGTTTATTGAGATGGTCTAAACTCCACTGTACTGCAACAAGCAGATACGGCAAAGAGTATGTCACAATATCAATGTCTGAAGTTTCAGACATCTACATGTAACTGCTCAACCAGGATTAGTGACCTGGACAAAACTTACGATAGTCGCAATGGCGAAGTTCATTTGTGCCATCGAAGAGCATTGGCTTACTGTCGATGTTAATCTACCAGCAATATTCCCTTTGCTCCCAGGGCAAATTGCTCTTCAACATTGCCTTGAACAGAATTTTCCTGATTACTTAGACACTTTATATGAGTATGTCGAAGGTTGTTTTCGCTGATTTAAAGTACTGTGAAATCATATTCCCCTATGACCACCAAAGGCAAACTAAGCTTTATAAGCATTTCAAGGCAAATATTATGGACACATTTTACCTTTGAAGAGGGATAACCACAGCAAGTTAACCCCTAGACCAACTTCAGCAGTAGGCTTTATTCCTAGCTAAGGAGTTGTTTACTTGATAATTACTCAAAGATTTATTTTTTTAGGAGAAACTAAATATGCTACACCGCAAGATTTATCAACTTTGTTGTGATGGTCGTGAAGTCAATATCTTCTTGCGGGACCAGCAACGTTGGATTGATCGTGCCCGCATTATCGACATTGAAGGAGATTTAGTTACAATCCGTTACGAAACTGATGAAGAAGATGAAGTCAGTGCTTGGGAAGAAATGGTTCGCCTAGAAAGCGTTGGTTCTGTCACACAAAAGCTAGCTTCTGTAGTCAGAGGTCAACTTGAGCCATTAGTATCTGAGGATTGCCCCGAAGCTGAGCAAATTCCTCCACATTCTCAAGATTCTAATCCAGACTAGTACAAGAAGGCAGGAGGCAGGAGTCAGGAGGAGAGAAAGCTTATATAAGCTTTCTAACCTTTTTTTTACTGGTGGGCTATTTTCACCAATAGTATGTAAATCTAAAATCTAAAATCTGTTATCTACAATCCTCTGACTTTTACCCACCCTGCCAACTTCTTTAAAGAGAATGAACCCATGATAGTTGCTAAAGCAAATACCCTTGTGCAGTTACCAGCCAAACGGGTGACACAAGAAAACTTTCGGCAGTATGGTCAAGTAATTTTCGCTTCTGAAAACGAAAAACCTTATGATTTTGAGGATGCTCAATTAAATATTGAGAATGGTATCCCTCGCTTCTACATCATGCGACTCCAACAAAAAGGTCGTAAGTTTAGCAGCATCACTCGCCATAGCCAATGCACTCAATGTTTAGGTTCCCTAGAAGGTAAAGACTGGTTTATGGCAGTTGCTCCCCCTAATGAGGCTGAGGAACCAGTATTGGAAGCAATCTCAGCTTTTCAGATTCCGGGAAACTCCTTCATTAAATTAGAAGTGGGAACTTGGCACGCTGGTCCTTATTTTGACCATGATTTTGTAGATTTTTACAATCTAGAACTGAGTGATACCAATGTGGTTGACCATTTTACCCACAGTTTTCTCAAAAGTCATCAGTTGGAGTTTGAGATTACTGAAGAGAAGGCAGAAGGCAGAGGGCAGAAGGCAGAAGGTTCTCACATTTAATGATCGCGATTTTAAATTATGGACAAAATAGGGTATCACGGGTGTTGCGTCCAGTTGTAGGATTAGTACCACTAGCGACTTCGCAGAGCTTGTCTTCCCAATTGGGACTGAGGATAACATCGGTAAAATCTGCTCCCTCAATAATTACACCATCAAATCTGGCGTTAGCAGCAAATGCTCCCTCAAGGATGGCATTTTTTAAGTTAGCCCTAGTTAAACGGGCTGAACCTAAGGTAGCGTTAGTAAGATTAGCTCCCTCAAAATTAGCATCTTCCAGATTCGCGGAAAATAACTTCACATCTCGTAAATCTGCGTTACTGAAGTTGGCATTACGGAGATTTGCTCTGATAAATTGATCATTAGTTAGCACCTGACCTGAGAAATCTTCACCAGCTAAGTTTCTGCTACTGTAATCTAGAGCCAGTGCAGGGGTAGCAAAGCTTGTAAAAAGCCAAGCACTGACAACTAACAACAGATATAAACTCCACAAAATAGCTCGAATATCCAACGATTGCCGACTAGTCATATTTTTCTCAACTACTGAAAAACTATATTTAGGTGATGAGTTTTTTGCCTAATTTTTTACCTGTTTAAATACTACCAGCAAGCAATACCGATGAGCTCTAACCACTACTCGTCAGCTACCCATAACCAGAAACTTGAGGTTGGCAAATTTGGAGAACAGTTAGTAGCTCAATGGTTACAGGCACAAGATTGGGTAATCTTACACCATCGTTGGCGTTGTCGCTGGGGAGAGATAGACTTAATTGCTCAACAAGGAGCAGGAGAAATTAAACAGCTCAATACTCCCGAATTTTCAGAGGAAGTCCCAAACCCTTGTCTAAAAAGGGGAAACAAGCAAATTTTTGTTAATTCATCTCCCCCACGTCCCCCTTCTGTGTTTTCCTCACCTTTGTTGGCATTTGTCGAAGTGAAAACTCGCAGTTGGCGAAATTGGGATGCTAATGGTTTGCTGGCAATTACACCGTCAAAGCAAGCTAAGCTCTGGCGAGCAGCCGAGCTATTTTTGTCTCAAAACCCTGAAATGGGAGATTTTTCTTGCCGGTTTGATGTTGCTCTCGTCAGCTACCAGCGCCTGTCTGGAAGCTCAAAATCTTCTGTAATTGGTAATGCCCTACAGGCTCCATCAATACAGCTGGGTATACCAATATTAGTTGCAGACTACAAACTCATTTTGCGTGACTACATACCCTCTGCTTTTGATTAATATGCTGTTCGTTATTCAGTCTCCTCTCAAAGGATTCGCCAACTATTAAGCCATGCGACAGCCAAGCCGAATCTGTGTTTCATCCGACTCATGAGTTCCTCCTTAGGTGCGATCGCTTATATATGAGATAAGATAGGTGGGAAAAAATGAACTACTATGAGAAAAAATATCAGGAGCGATTGGTCAATCACCTCCAGAAAACAGCTCACTCATTAGGCTTTGATTTAGTCGCTCAATCCTCTGCTACTGAGTATGTTTCTTAAAAGCATAACTGGCAAGATGCCAGTTCTACAATCGATACCCCACACCCTCACTAAAGTAGGGAATAGGGAGTAGGGAGTAGGGAGCAGAGAAGAGTCTACTTTTATCACCTGGTGGTGATAAATTTTTCATTTCGACTGCCTTCTGTCTTCTGCCTTCTTGCACTAGCCTAAGCCTACCTAACAGATTAATTTTAGGAAAACAGAAAATTTAGCTTGTACCTCCTAAGCCAAAGTTTCTGGGCAGTATCCTAACCCCATTGTGAACTGTTGGCGAAATGCTTCGATATCGCTTTTATCCGGAGTACCATGAGAAACTACAGCTACTTGGTAACGACGCATAACTTCAATAGGTGACTGTCCCGTCTCCAGGCTCCACAAAGCCATTTGTAAGCGAATTTCTGGGTCGTAAGGAATTCCCAATTCGCTCATAAACGCCCGGAAATCTCCATGTTGGTGAGGACTTAAAGGACGGTTCATTTTGACCTTAATTACCCAGCCGTCAATCTGATGAATCACCGTCATAAATTGTACGGGCAATTGTTGCGTCGATTTTAAATATTCAACCACTCGTAGAGTAAGACTGGCATTTGCTAGGAAGTAAAGGTAATCCATAGAAGTTCTTGGCTAATAAGTCCAAGGCAGCGCTATAACTTTATTCTCCCTAAGCAGTATCACCTCTGGCTAGGGGAAAAGCACCCGATGTATCATAGGGGATCCTACCCAATTTACCGATTAGTTACCCATGAATTGTCAGTAGAAATAGAATCCTTACTCTATAAGCATTCTTAATTCTTCATTCTTAATTCTTCATTCCGCGCAGCGGTACTAGTGCCTTACATGAGTTTTCACTCTCTTGCACCTCCAGAAGCCCATAACAGGGAGCTAGACCAATTGCTCTCTAGTTATGACTATGATCTACCACCAGAGCAAATTGCTCAAACACCCCTCTCCCAAAGAGATAGTTCGCGGCTATTAGTGATAGAGTCAGCAACTGACCACAGCCACCATATCTTCTGTGATTTACCCCAGCTGCTGCAACCGGGAGATCTATTGGTACTTAATAATACTCGTGTTATCCCAGCTCGACTCTATGGGCGTAAACCAACGGGTGCGCCAGTAGAGGTATTGCTATTGGAAGAGCGAGAGCATAACTGTTGGTTGGCTCTAGTTAAACCAGGAAGGCGTCTCAAACCAGGGGCAGAAATTTGGTTCGAGGCTTACAGTCAACAAGAGCAAAGCCTCACTCCCAGCTCCTACTCCTCCAGCGATGAACCCTACTCTAAGAAAGAGAGGGATAGGGGGAAATTCCCCATACCTAATCTTAAGGCAACCGTTCTGGCAAGAGATGAGGCTACTAGTGGACGTCTCTTACAGTTTGAACTCCCAGCAGGGGGATCATTGAAGACATTGTTAAGTCAATATGGTCAAATACCCCTACCACCCTACATCACAGATACCCAAGCCACACCAGAACAATATCAGACAGTTTATGCTCAAACCCCTGGTGCGATCGCAGCTCCTACTGCTGGACTACATTTCACTGATGGGCTGTTAGAACAGTGCAGTGCTAGGGGAATTGGACAAGCAGATGTCACTCTCCACGTCGGCGTCGGCACTTTTCGGCCAGTGGAAGTAAAAAAGGTTACAGAGCACCAAATGCATGGAGAATGGTTAGAAGTACCCCAGTTAACAGTGGATAAAATTAGGGAAACGAAAAAGGCAGGAGGTCGTATAATTGCTGTGGGTACAACAGTGGTACGAGCTTTAGAAGGAGCTGCTGCTGGAGGAGAATTGCAACCTTATTCTGGGAAAACAGAGTTGTTCATCTATCCAGGTTACCAGTGGCGGGTAGTGGAAGGATTGATTACCAACTTCCATTTACCCCGCTCTAGTTTATTGATGCTAGTCAGTGCAATGATCGGGCGTCAACGCTTGCTAGATTTATACCAAGAAGCGATCGCTCATCAATATCGCTTTTATTCCTTTGGTGATGCCATGCTGATTTTGCCAGTAGCTCGAGGGTAAGGAGATAGGGAGATAAGAAAACAGGGGAGACATCGCCAATTCCCAATTCCCAATTCCCGATTCCCAAACAACAAATAACAAATAACAAACAACAAATTTATGTTAAAACAATACAGAAAATTATCCTTTTTCGCAGCTGCCCTGATAGGTCTCGGTTTGACTACTGCTGATTATGCTAATGCCGATGAGCTGGGAGAGCGTCAACTAACTAAGCAGCAGATTGATGGTTTATACACAGAGAATCTTGATGCTGCTAGGTACTTTCAACAGGGAATCAGGCTGTATAATCGCCGTGAATTTAAAAGAGCAGAGCTAGTTTTTCGTAAAGCTATAGAGTTTGACTCGTCTATGGCTATGGCTCATTATATGTTGGGTAATTCTCTCCTGGGACAAGGTGAGACACAGCTGGCAGTTCAACAATATCAACTGGCTATTAAGTTTGACCCGAATCTACCAGAAGCTTACTATAACCTTGGTTTGGCATTGTACCAGCAAGACCGGTCAGAAGAGGCAATTAGAGCTTATGAACGAGCAGTCTCCCTCAATCCTGATTTTGAAACAGCTCGCTATAACTTGGGTTTAGCCTTTGAAGCAGAGGGTAATAATGAGCAAGCTAGTGCTCAGTACCAAGAAGTAGTTCGCCTCAACCCTAACAATGCCACAGCTCAGTATAATTTGGCACGACTGTTGGTGAAGCAAGGCAAGTCAGAAGAGGCAATTCCGGCTCTTCAACAAGTGGTTGTCCTCAATCCGGAACTAGTGCAAGCTCACTACCAGTTAGGACTACTACTCGCAGAGCAAGGTAGACAGGAGGAAGCTAAGGAGTCCTTTTTTAAAGCAACAAAGATTAACGATGAATTTGCGCCAGCTCATTACCAATTAGGTCTAATTTTTATTGAAGAAGAGGATTTTGGGGAAGCGAGTAATCGCTTTGATTGGGTAACACAACTCCAACCAAATAATGTGGAGGCTTACCGACAACTCGGAGCAGCCAAGCTAAAGGATGAACAGTACGAGGAGGCATTAACTGCTCTCCAATCAGCAGTGGCACTTGAAAGTGGTAATGCCTTGAGCCACTATAATCTGGGAGTAGCCCTACAACGCTTAGAGCGGAATGAAGAAGCGATCGCTCAATATCGCCAAGCAGTTCGTCTTAACCCTAAAATGTCGGAAGGGTTTTACAACCTGGGAATATTGTTAGGGCAGTCTGGAAAAAATCGGCTGGCGATCGCAGTTTTGCAGAGAGCAAAGGTTTTGTTCGCAGCTGAAAACAATACGGAGAAGGTAAGAGAAGTTAACTTGTACATACAGCAGTTTTCTGCTCAAAGAACTCCCTCAGATAGATCAAGAGAGGAGTCTGACAAGGGTGAGCGAAAAAAAGGGTGGGGAGATAGGGAAACAAAGGAGAACTAATGATTTGAGAGGATACTTTGCTATAAATCCCACGTAAAATTTCGTTCACCCGTCTGACAATCGCTGAGGAGCTGGTAACCTATACAACTAATGCATTTGTCATACTGAGGTGATAGTGAAGTATCTGGGTCATTTGGAGATTCTTCGCTATTGCTCACGATGACATAATTCTGTAACGGTGCGTAAGTCCTACACCCATCACCAGCCAAGAAAATTATTACCGTCAATTGGGGATGAGACAACGAATTCTGAAGGGGTGTGGTCAAAATCCGTTGGTAGATGCAATTGCAAAACCCCACCCTTTTGCTCGCCGAACTTCCCTAACTTTCTGGAATCCTTAACGAGAATAATAATCAAATAAAGGTGAGACCAAGCATTACTTACCCCTGGTCTCTGTAGCTCCGGGAAATTTTAAACGCTTTTGCGCAATGTAACGATGAGCGCTTTCAATTTCTCTCGAGCCAATTGGTAAACCCAGCGACCGATACTTTTCATAATGAAGAGCGTCCCGAAAACGTTCTAAATATTTAGCGAAATTGAGAACTCTTTGTTGAAGCCAAAAGCCTGATTCTTTTGAGCTGAATTGGATGACAATGATAATCAAATTCATTAAACACCAATATTAAATTACCTTGACACTTAACATTTATTATCAAAATAATAGTGCTTATTAAATTACTATTAAAGACATCATTGCTTGGGGGTTAATTTTCTCAAAAATACAAAATTAAATGTCCTGAATTAGCTGTATCAATACCCCATTAAACTACTAACTTGATTTGTAGAAATTAAGGTATATTTGTTCTCTATAAATAACCACGATGACGCAACTTCCTACGTCTATCCCGACTAATGATATCCCTCCACTCACCAGACCACAGGTGGAACACCATCACCATCATCACCACCATGATGGTCATACTCACACCCACGGAGTTATTGATCCAGAAATCGCTAGCTCTGAGCGGGGCATCTGGGCTGTTAAATGGTCATTGGTGGGATTGCTGCTCACTGCGATTTTGCAGGCGGTGGTGTTCTGGCTTTCTGGTAGTGTTGCTCTGTTGGCAGAACTAATTCACAACGTCGGGGATGCGATGACTGCTGTACCCTTGGGTATAGCGTTTCTAGCATCGCGACGTAAGCCAACAGCAAGATTTTCCTACGGCTTTGCTCGGTTGGAAGACTTGGCAGGGGTGATGATTGTGGCGATTGTGCTACTAAGTGCCATCATTACCGCCTATGAATCTGTAGAGCGATTTTACCATCCTCAGCCCCTGCATCATTTAGGGGCATTAGCGATCGCAGCTATTGTTGGCTTCATTGGTAACGAAATAGTGGCTGTATTCCGCATTCGAGTTGGCCGCGAAATCAACAGCGCTGCTCTGATTGCTGATGGTTATCACGCCATGGCTGATGGCTTGGTGAGTCTGGCAGTATTGCTCAGTGCTCTAGGTGTGTCATTGGGCTATCCTTGGGCAGATCCAGTGATGGGCTTAGTGATCACAGCAGTATTGCTGAAAATTGTTTGGGAGTCAGGACAGACTGTTTTTAGTCGTCTCCTGGATGGGGTGGAACCTGATGTGCTGGAATCGTTTCACCATGCAATTCATCATGTACCGGAAGTAGAAGAATCGGCAATTGCCAATCTGCGAACCCGCTGGCTGGGACATCGGCTCCATGTAGAAATGGATTTGATGATGGCACCAACTCTAACCCTTCAGGAAAGCCAAGAAATTACCCATACCGTAGAAGCGCGACTCAAAGCCCATATCTCTTATCTCGGCTTAGTTGTTGTTCGAGCCGTTCCTTTTCCTGAGTAGGAAGCATAGGGAATAGCAAAGTTCATCAATTATTTTGAATAGTTATAGCTAAGCGCATTGCGCTTAGGACAACGCAAAATGCAGCAAACCTTTACCTGTCAATCTTTTCCCTTCTGCCTTCTGCCCTCTGCCCTCTGCCTTTCATATGACGGAAACAGCAACCAAATCCTTCCCTCAAGCAACTCTTTTGTCGAAAATCCCAGTGGAAAATCAGGAGCAACCCAAGCTAATTATTCGCATCTTCAAAGAACCTTTGCTCCATTTTCTGGTTTTAGGAGCTTTGCTCTTTGGACTGTATTTTGGGGTAGGGGATAGATCCATATCCTCGGCTTCCCCTCGACAAATTGAAGTCTCTCCCCCTGTGATTGAATCTTTAAAGACTACTTGGAAACAGCAGTGGGGAAGTTTGCCCAATCCCAATCAATTACAAACCTTATTGGATAATTACATTCGGGATGAAATTCTCTATCAAGAAGCTCTGAGTTTGGGATTAGACCAAAAGGATCTGATTGTGCAGCGACGACTGATCCAAAAGATGAAGTTTCTTATGGAAGATGTAGCTGCCCTCAGAGAACCTTCTGATGAAGTTTTGCAAGCCTATTTAGCCGATCATATCGATCGCTATACTATCCCAGGAAGGGTTAGCTTTGCCCAAATTTACTTTAGCCAAGAATTGCGGGGCGATCGCACCGATGCCGATGCTCAAGCACTTCTAACTCAGCTCCAGAGTGATTCTAATCTTGAACCATCTCAAATAAAGGGCGATCGCTCGATGTTACCCACCACTTATACCTTAGCTTCAGCACAAACCCTGAACAATACCTTTGGGGGAACCTTAGGGCGAGAAATGGCTCAAGTAACTGAAACAGGCTGGCAAGGGCCTGTTCATTCGGTTTATGGTAGTCATTTGGTTAATGTCACCCAAATTGAACCAAGTCATCCTCCCACCTTAGCCGAAGTTAAAAAAAAGGTTCGTCTGGATTGGTTCCGAGAAGAACGTCAAAAACAGAATGAGCAGTTCTATCAAAAATTGCGCGATCGCTATACCGTTTCTATTGACCAAGATGTGCTCAATTTAAGGGTTGAGGAGGGTAAGTAATGAAATGGCTCAAGCGCTCACTCTGTCTTATCCTCCTAATTGGTTTAAGTTGGGGATTTTCTGTATTTCCTGCTTTAGCCCACGGTTTCCAAACCGCTTACCTAGACTTACGGGAACAGCCCTCTGGAGAAATCGACGTATACTGGAAAACTCCACCTGCGTCTGGGTTTGGGGATGATGGGTTAGGTCCTCCGATGTCCCTGCGACCGATCTTTCCTGAGCACTGCATCCAGAGAATCGCCCCTGGGGAAATCCCTAATGCGATTATTCCTGTGTCCCACTGGAGCTTAGATTGCGGGGAAATCGGATTAGCGCAACAAACCATTACTTTTCCAGGGGTGGTCAATAATTTTGTCGAAGTCCTACTACGGCTCGAACGGACAGATGGTCATTCCCAAACTACCATGTTGCCTACGGGACAGGAAACCTTTGTTATCCCGGAAAAAACGACTGTTTTGGCAGTGGGACAAACCTACCTCAAATTGGGGGTTGAACATATTTTCGGGGGAATCGACCACTTGCTGTTTGTCCTGGGATTGGTGTTAATTGTGGGACCTTCCTGGCGGTTAGTTAAGACTATTACCGCTTTTACTCTAGCCCACAGCATTACCCTAGGGGCGGCTACTTTAGGTTTGGTGAATGTTCCCCAAGCTCCCGTAGAAGCGGTTATTGCCCTGAGTATTTTGTTCTTAGCCTCCGAATTAGCCCATAGCCGTTTAGGAAAAACTGGCTTAACCCAGCAGTATCCCTGGCTGGTAGCCCTTACCTTTGGCTTACTACACGGTTTTGGCTTTGCGGGAGCTTTGGCAGAAGTGGGATTACCTCCCCAAGATATTCCCCCAGCTTTGTTGTTTTTCAATCTTGGGGTGGAAGTAGGACAACTGGCATTTGTGGTGGCAGTGGTTGCTGTGATGGAAAGCCTCAAACGCTTGGGTTCACAGAACTATCCTCGCTGGTTGGGATGGGTTCCTACATACAGTATTGGCACTATGGCATCCTTCTGGTGTATTCAGCGAGTTGTGGCGTTTTGGGGATAAAGTCGATCCTGGCATCTCACAGTTACAAAATGACTGAGTGTAAGTCCAGCAATCGTGCGATTGGGCAAAGCCCACTGCGCTAACGCGCGATCGCTTTTTCCTCAGAAGTGATCGCAACGAAAACTGAACTGATGGACATCTCATCTAGGTTCAGAAATTTAACAAAAGATGATTCCTACTGGAGTTAATCAACATGAATCGAACGTTTGCGCAAATCCGCAAACTGTTACTAACAGGATTGCTGATTTGTTTACTTACAGTGAGTACCTTCTCATTATCTTTCAGTGCGTTTGCCCAAGGATTACCTTCTGGCGAATATGAGGAAAACGCAGAGTTTCCCACTGTCAACGACTATGGTTATGGCTACTCTCCCTATGCTGGGGGACGAGAATATCCTCAAAAGGTCCTGTGGGGCGATACCCATCTACACACAGTCTATTCCTTTGATGCTGGAACCGCTGGAACGCTGCTAACCCCTGAAAAATCCTATCGATTTGCCCGAGGTGAAGTGGTAACCACCGATGGTGGAGAAGATGTACGGTTATCCCGGCCCTTCGATTTTCTGGTAGTCACTGATCATACCGACTCCTTAGGATTTTTTCCTCAGTTCAAGGATGGCACTGAACCTACCCCAAAAGAGTGTGGAGACGATTACGATCGGACTCTAGGGTGGTATGAAGATATCAATAGTGGTGATCCCGACCGTGGAGCTGAGGCCTCCGTTGAAATCATCGCAGCTTTTTCTCAAAACGACATTCCTGAGTGTATGGAACAAACGAGACGGGAATTTCGTACAGCTTGGAACGACGAAACCAAGTGGGCTGAAGAGTTCAACGAGCCAGGCATTTTTTCAGCCGTCATTGGCTATGAGTGGACGTCCCTAGCATCGGGCAATAACCTCCACCGCAATGTGATTTACCGAGATAACAGGAAAAAAGCAAGGCTAATGCTCCCCAAGACAACAGCAGATGGGACTAATCCAGAATTGCTGTGGGCTTGGCTGAAAAACTATCAGGATAAAACAGGGGGGCAAGTCTTGGCAATTCCCCACAATGGCAACATCAGCAATGGGCTAATGTTTGCAGACAATATGTTTGAGGATGAAAGAGATCCTAATGGTGAACCCCTCACCTCTGACTATGCTAAACAACGACAGCTTTGGGAACCCCTTTATGAGGTTATTCAGGTCAAAGGAGCTGGAGAAACCCATCCATTTTTGTCTCCTGATGATGAATTTGCTGATTTTGAAATCGCAGGTTGGGATAACGGGAACTTAGACCTGAGTCAGCCCGAAACTAGTGATATGTATGAGCATGAATACGCTCGTTCAGCCCTCAAAAATGGACTCAAATTTGAAGAAGATTTAGGGACTAATCCGTTTAAATTTGGTCTGGTAGGGTCTACTGACTCCCACATGGGTCTGTCTTCAATGGAAGAAAATAACTTTATGGGTAAGTTTCCCATTTATACTCCCAGTCCAGATCGAGCAGCCCATATCTCCAAGGAGAGTTCTTTCAATAAAACTCGGCTGATGAATACAATCCCAGATGAGATTGAGCAGAAATTTCCCGATCTTACGCTGAAGAAAATTGGAGATAAGTTGAAGTCTAAAGGGCTCACAAAAGAGGACATTCCTGAACCTATCCAGGAGAAATTAATTCCTGAAGTGAAACGGTTTGGATGGCAGTATGGCGCAGCCGGGTTTGTCGGCGTTTGGGCGCAAGAAAACACCCGCGCATCTATCTTTGATGCCATGAAGCGTCGAGAAGTCTATGCCACCAGTGGTCCTCGCATGGTAGTTCGCTTATTTGGCGGTTGGGACTTTACTGACGAAGATTTAGGTCGCAATCCTGGTGATGTGGGCTATGCTAAAGGCGTTCCTATGGGGAGTGATTTGAGTGTTGCTCCAGTCGGAAAATCCCCTACCTTTTTAGTAGCGGCATTAAAAGACCCCATTCGCGGAAATTTAGACCGCATTCAAATCGTCAAAGGTTGGCTTGATGCTAATGGGGAAACCCACGAAAAAGTTTATAACGTCGCTTGGTCAGATCGTCCCAATGATACGGCAGATAATCTGTCTCCTGTAGGTAATACAGTTAATACGGAAACTGCCGAATGGACTAACACCATTGGTGCAACGGAATTAGCAACCGTTTGGATTGATGATCAATTTGATCCTTCCCAACGGGCGTTTTACTACGCGCGAGTACTGGAAATTCCCACCCCTCGCTGGACAGACTACGACAAAGCATTTTTTCCTGATGCAGAGATACCTAAAGAAGCACCCTTAACCTTGCAAGAGCGGGTTTATACCTCTCCCATCTGGTATTCGCCAGCGTAATTTTGTAGCGCGATCGCAAGCAACTTGCCCAAGAGTAAGCTTTACTGTGTGAGGTTGAGTGCGATCGCCTAATTCTAAATTTTCAATTCTCTATTTTACCAATTTTCAATTCTCTATTTTACCTTCGCCAACTGCTGTTGAGCTTTACTTGCTTCTACCATTAATACCTCAAAGTCAGGAATATCAGTATCCCATTCAATCAAAGTAGGTACAGCTCCAAAGCGCTCTAATGCTCCTTGGTACAATTGCCAGACTGGATTATGCACTGGATAACCATGGGTATCAAATAAATAATCCTCTCGCTCTTCATAACCGGCTAAGTGGATTTCTTTAACCCTATTTGCTGGCAGAGCATTAAGGTAATCAAAGGGATTAAATCCCTGATTAGTGGCACTGACATAAACATTGTTGAGATCCAATAGTAGGTAACAATCTGCTTTCTCTAACAATTCTTGGATAAATTCCCATTCTGACATGGTTGATTCAGTGAAGGTCAGATAAAGAGAGGGGTTTTCCAGTAAAATCTGCCTACCGAGAAATTCTTGTACCTGCAAGATGCGTCTAGCTAGATGTTCGATTACCTCTTTTGTGTAGGGGAGAGGCATGAGATCATTGAGATAGTAACCGTTAACAGAAATCCACGCTAAGTGATCGGAAATATATGCAGGTTTAATCCGTTGTGCTAAACGTTTCAAACGCAGCAAATAATCTAAATTCAAAGGGTCTGTTGAACCTAAGGACATACCGACACCATGTAGGTTAACCGGATAGTATTGACGGATTCGTTCTAAATAGTAAAGGGGCATACCCCCCGGACTAAGATAGTTATCCGATAATACCTCAAACCAAGGTACAGCAGGTTTATGAGTAAGAATATCTTGATAGTGGGATGAACGTAGACCGATTCCTACTCCCTTAATCACATCCGATGAGATGTCAGTAATCATAGTATTTATGAATTTAGAATTTAGAATTTAGAATGTTTTTATACAATTATTAAAAATAGTAGCGGGCAAGATGCCCGCACTACTTTTGCAAAATCTGTGATGCTCCCGATTAAAAGGAATTATTGATTAGTTGACTCAGCTTCTTGGCTCTCAGCTTCTGTCTTTGGGGCTGGTTTTTTGACAGTACCACCAACAATCTTTTTACAAGTACCTTCAGGAACATAAACCCACTCCTCAGGATGACTGTCTCTCTCAGCCATCCCAGCACACTCATGATCACTGGTACCGCAATCGTTCATCCCTTCCCTAGCAATACCAGCACATTTTTCCATACCTTCCTTGCCAGCAAGTGCAGTATCGTTACCGAATGTTGCACAACCCAGTGCCAAAACCCCAGTTAGAGCAGTAGCAACTGCTACAGTTTTTTTGTAATCTTTCATCAGAATCCTCCCAATTCTCCAAAGTATATTTTTGGTAAAAGCTAAAGTGTATTGTAGTTCTTTATAAGAGAGTCTTTGAACAATCTGAGATAAGCCTGAGAAATTTCTGAAGAATAGGTAAGTTTTTTGAATTATTCTAGGACTTACGCACCGTAACGCAATTCTGTCATCCTGAGCGATAGCGAAGGATCTCCCAGCCGCAAGAGAATGTTTTTCTTACGTTGAGCGCTGACTAAAAAGTGTCCTACAACTGTGCGCTCGAGACAAAGGTTATGCTACGCTGGGATGAATTACCACACTTGAAAAATCTCTGTGAGGCAAACTTTGCCTCCATATCAATGGTGGCGTCACAAACTTATCAGGATATGTGGACAGTTTTTTGTCCCAATTGTATAGAAAGTGACTTGACTCAAAAGCGATGAGTCACTCTACTGGCGAGAAAGCAATAATTTACTACCGTCAAAAACGGTTTTTGCAAGGTTCTAGTACAAGAACGCAGAAGGCTATAATGATAATAGCATCTATTTTTGGGTCTGTTTTTTACTAATTTCTTATTTCCTCTGCGCTGCGCTAGTTTGATGGTAATACATGTCTTGCATAAAGATTGGCAATGTATAGATATATGGGGTCTACAATCAGCAGCCCAAAGAGTACATTAGGATATTCATCAAGTTTTTCTAAGAGTTTCGGTGAAACCTTACATTAGGGTGATCAATAATGGTCTAGGCAACCATTTGTCGTGAATTTGGGTGAATCTGCTTAGCATTTGGTGAGCGGCATGAGTAATCTACAACTGTCGTTCAACCAAGTATTCATAAACTTGTTGTTCAAAGCTTTTAGCCTCACGCTTTGAACAACAAGTGATTTTGCTTCTGCAGTGATTTATACAAAAAATAGTATTTATGAGACTCTCCCAAACTCCGATCTTAACTCCTGAAAGTCAAGCAATTTTACAAACATCTCCTCAAAAGGTTGAACTAGTTGAAGAGCTCTTGGCGATCGGGACAGCATTGTCTAGCAGCAACGATTTGGGTGAATTACTACATCTGATTTTATCTAAGAGCCGGGAGATTACCTACAGCGACGCCGGTAGTGTCTATTTAATAGACCGTAATGAGGAAACACCTAAATTACTATTCAAGGTAGCGCAGAATGATTCTATCAAGGGGGATACCTTTCAGGAATTTTCTATGCCCCTCACTCAGAAAAGTCTAGCAGGTTATGTAGCACTGACGGGTGAAAGCTTAAATTTGCCAGATGCTTATAATTTGCCCTCAGAAGTTCCTTATGCGCTAGACCGCAGTTTTGATACTAGTATGCCATATCGAACTAGCTCAGTGTTAGTGCTGCCGATGCAAGATCAGGATGGGGAAATTATTGGTGTGTTACAGCTGATTAATCGCAAGATAGCACATGATATTATCCTTTCTCCAGAGAAAACAATGGAGTTGACCCAGTCTTATTCAGAATGGGAAGAAAGAATAGTGCGCTCACTCGCTTCTCAGGCAGCAATTTCCATTGAACGCAATCAGCTGCAACAAAGTATTGAAAATCTCTTTGAAGGTTTTGTCAGAGCTTCTGTCCAGATTATTGAAACCCGAGATCCAACAACTTCTGGTCATTCAGAACGAGTGGCTGAACTGACTGTACGGCTTGCAGAGAAGGCTTCTGCCATTACTACAGGTCCCCTGAGACCGATTTATTTGAGCGATCGCCAAATCCGGGAAGTTCGCTATGCTGCTTTGTTGCATGACTTTGGCAAAGTGGGTGTTCCAGAAGCGATTTTAAACAAGCAGAAAAAACTCTACCCAATCCAACTAGAGGCAATTTATCATCGCTTTGCTCTGGCACAGCGTACCGTAGAAATGGAATGTGCTCAAAAGAAGTTTCACCATCTATTAGTAAACCCATCTCACCAGCATCTGGATAATTCTGATAATGCTAACTGTTCTCACTGCCAACAACTCGAGCAATTTGATATTCAACTAACTCAAGCAGTTGAGACCCTCAAGCGTTACTGGCAGTTACTCAAAGAACTCAATGAACCTCATATTATGCACAAGAAAGAGTTGCGAGCTTCTGCTGAAGAAACTTTAGCCGAACTGACAATTATATCTCAATATACCTATCAAGATCTTGATGGTGTAACTAAGCCTTTAATTACAGAAGAAGAGATAGCTCAGTTAATGATTTCCCGAGGGAACCTAACATCCCAAGAACGCTTAGGTATTGAAGCTCATGTTACTCATACCTACCACTTCCTGAAGCGAATTCCTTGGACTAAGCATCTCAAAGATGTTCCCAAAATTGCCTATGGACATCACGAGAAGCTAGACGGAACTGGCTACCCTCTAGGGTTGAAGCAAGAACAAATTACCAGTCAAAGCCAGATGCTCACAGTTGCCGATATTTACGATGCCCTCACGGCTAGCGATCGCCCTTATAAGCGTCGTCTACCGACACACATTGCTCTCAACATCCTACGACAAGAAGCTGCTAACCATAAAATCAACGGCGATTTAGTGCAGTTATTTGAGCAAAGCCAAGTTTTTACTGTTTTGGGACACAGCCTAGATGATGAAGAGTAGACCACTTGGCTCTATGTTTGGGAATAGACGATAAAATGTTGTGCATTTAAATTATGAAGAAGTACAAATAACTTGCTAACAAACAACCAAACGGCGGGCGGCTATCCCTGCCCTAAATAGAAGGAATAGGCTTCCCGCCGCTTTTTGTAAGAATTCTTATCTTTCGCTCTAGTTTTCCCCCAAAGATTCCCCAGAGTTTCCACATAGTCGTTCAACTTTTTCCACAGGTCAGTAGTTGTTTTCCACAGGTTACTGCTAGTTTTCCACAAGTATGAACGGTAGTATCAGGTCTTCCAGTCTCAGTAAATATTTTCTCGGCAAAGTATTTTAGGTACGGAGAAGACTGAGTTTTAGTTAAGTTATGTAACGGGGATCATTCTCTAATACCTATTTATTCGTAGGTATCGTTTTGTGTGGAGAGGGTTCGTAATATTTCGCAGCATTGACAACCCCACCCCACTTTGGATGAGAATAGTGCGACCAACCAATTAAAAAATTGGATTGAAACCAGCCTGAGGGCAGTAGAAGTGGGTGCTCTTTTCCCGTTTATTTGTCTTGCTTTCAGCGGCAAAAGCCAGTTTCAAGAGGCCCTCAAAGATAGTTTGCTTTGTACCAACACGCCATGAAACCAGAGGTAAATATGAACGCAACCGTAAGCATCCTGGCAGAAATCCCTGAAGACTTGCATGAGTCCCTCAAACGCTATCTAGAAAACCATCCTAACTGGGACCAAGACCGGGTCTTCTCTGCTGCGCTATCGCTATTTTTGCTCCAAAATGGGAATGGTAGAACACCAGAAACTTCCCAGAGTTATCGAGCCTGTGCTCGTGTCTATCTAGAATCTCTATTTCAGCATCCTGCCTAACTCAAAAGGAGAAAATGCTGCATTCTCACCGAAAGCGGCACCGAAGCCCATTCCTTTAGAGATGGGAGGGATAGCCGCCCGCCGCTTTGTTGTTAGTTGTTTGTTTTTTGTTTTTTGACAAACAACTAACAACTAACAACTTGCTAACACTTGCATCCCTCGTGCTGTTTTCCGGGGGATGAGTTAAAAGAGTAGATTGTTGGAGTCGAACCAGAAAAAGAGATAAGTAGGCAGATCCCCGACTTCTTGGTTGAACTGGTGATTAACTGGACAAACAGGAAGAAGAAGTCGGGGATCTTGGTTGAGGTTTTGTGCTCTACTGAGACTACCCTTAGTTGCTCTCTCTCTATTCTTGATCAATTTTGTAGAAAAATATGGCAAACGTCACCCCAGCATCGACTTTGGTAATTCCTCAGCTAATTGTGGGATTGGGAAATCCAGAACCCAAATACGATAAAACGCGACACAATATTGGCTTTGAAGCAGTTGATGTTCTGGCACGTCGGGGACAGATTTCTTGGAGTGAAAACCGCCGCTTTCAGGGATGGTTTGGGGAAGGAACTGGGTTTAAGGGAAGCAAACTGCGTTTACTCAAACCCCTCACTTATATGAATCGCTCTGGACAAGCAATTCGTGCTGTGATGGATTGGTACAAGCTCCCCCCCGATTCAGTACTGATTATTTATGACGATATGGATTTACCTGTAGGGCGTCTGCGGCTACGCCTTTCCGGTTCAGCGGGAGGACACAATGGGATGAAATCTGCGATCGCTCATTTAGGTACGCAAAATTTCCCTCGTTTAAGGATTGGTATTGGCAAGTCTAATCAGGATAAGGGTAGTATTTCCCATGTCCTAGGTAAATTTTCTACCCAGGAAGCTGAGTTAATGTCTAAGGTGCTCGAGCTAGTAGTTGAGACGGTAGAGCTTGCTCTCAGAGAAGGAGTCGAAAAGGCTATGAGTCTTTATAATAGTCGTAATATCGCAAGTATTGATTAGTCTTTGTTTGTTGTTTGTTATTGGCTGCTGGTTATTTATCTGTTAGTAACTGGTTATTGAGTTCATCATACTCGTATAAATTTAGACAGGAAAGATCAGCTCCTCCAAAATGCACGCTTAAGGCAACATTGACGTTTTCCAAAGATCTGATTAACCAAGGCACACCATCTCTGTTAGCAGATTCGTAATGGTTAAACAAAATGGAAAATCGCTTTTCTAAAGAAGGTTTGACCTTACTACATAACAAAACCACTTTGAGTAATATACCAGTAGTGGAAGTAGCGCCTAAGTTCGTAATCAGATCGACAAAGATATAGTGATTAGGTCGCTGAGTACTCTCTACTACCAAGAAATTCAACAACTGGCTACAGGTTCTAACAATCAGAAATTCGTTGAGCTGCTTGTGATCACTTAGAGTAAGAGTATTTTTCAGTTGCTTATACAGTCGGTCATTAAAATAACGTTTTCCATAGGATGAATCAATTGAAGCGGTCAGGTATTCATACAAATCGTCTTTAAAGTATTTGTATAAGCTAGTACGGCTACTATGGGTGAGAAAACTCTGAGCGATATCCCGGTAGGTATAGCAGCCTTCTACTTTACCAACAAATTCCCTTACGGCAGTCCTGAACTCGTCATCACTCAAAAGAGTCGGGTTTTTCACTGGGTGGATAATTTTGTCTGGTGCTGCTTGAGGTTGCCTGCGTTTCGCTTCAGCACAACGTACCTGATAGGTGACGTACCCAGCTAAATCAAGTTCAAAACGCTGCTGAATCCGAGCGCGAATTTGCCGAACAGTTTGCTGATGTTCATAACTACTATCTTCACTCAAAAGGCAATGTTCATATAGATAGGGATATCGCTGAATAAGAGCTCCTACTACCTGAGAATTATTGCTCTCCTCTTGTGGAATTTCCTCCATCACCTGAGACAACCGTCGCAGGGTTAAATATTGCTCTGTTTGTTTAAAAAGCTGAACTAATTGCCGCAGACGCCTTGCTCCACGAGAGTAAGCCATTCGATAAGTCTCGAGATTCTCGAACAAACCCACTAGTTCAGGGATTGCCTTGTGCAGGTGAGGTTGCAGCTGCCAGCGATTGATCAGAATATGGCAGCAGCGATTGAGGAAAAACTGGAATTCTTCCTCCGCTTGCTTGCCACTTATCAGCGTCTCTAAAGCTGACCAGATATGAGGATCTGCGTATCTGGAGCCCTCCAAAAAGAGACTTTTGAAGCGCTCAATCATCTGCTCTGGTGACTCGTTCTTTACACAATCGAGTAGATGATCATACAGCTTTTGCTCTGCCAAGCTAGTTTGTCTAATGTCAGAGTCTATTAATGTATTCACGTTAGATGTGAGCCCTCCTAGGTGCAGACGCTAGAGCCAATCAAAAATCAATTTTGTAGGATAAGAGGATTTAAGTTTAAATTTGATTTGCACTCTGGGTGGACGTTAAAAAGTCTGATGCATCCCGATTAGCTATCCTAACTTAAGGTAAAAGTTATAACATATGACAACCATTACTGGGATCAGTGATTCTGGTGAAATAATATTTTTCTTACCAAATCTTTATAAATAGACCCCAAAATTAGTTAAAATTTTAAAAAATTCTTGACTCAACTATCCTAACACCCCAAACTAGAGTCTTCAAAACTCTTACTTCCTGAACACCTAATTTCCTTAACTTCGGCAGATAACCTTATGGCTTGTCAGCTCCCTGTAGCTCAATTAGTTGACATTATTGCTGCTGAGCCGATCAATGTATCGGCTGAAGTTGCAACCTCCGTCTTCACTGGTATTACGACTGATACCCGTAGCCTCAAACCAGGTGCAATTTTCTTGGCACTGCGGGGAGAAAAATATGATGGGCATGATTTTGTAAAAATTGCTGCTGACAAAGGTGCGATCGCAGTAATCACTGACTTTCGAGCAGGTAGTAGGGGTGCGCCGACATCCGCCCCTACTGGAATTCCCCAACTACAGGTAGAGGATACCCTCAAGGCATACCAGCAAATTGCTAGATGGTGGCGTGACCAGTTCAATATACCGGTAATTGCCGTAACTGGCTCTGTGGGTAAGACCACAACTAAGGAGCTAATTGCAGCAGTTCTATCAACTCAGGGAAAAGTTCTCAAAACCCTGTTCAACTACAACAATGAAATTGGTGTGCCCAAAACTTTGCTGGAATTGGGTGAGGAGCATGATTATGCTGTGATTGAAATGGCAATGCGTGGCTCTGGACAGATTGCTGAATTAACTCAGATAGCACGTCCGACAATTGGCGTGATTACCAATGTGGGGACAGCTCATATCGGGTTGTTGGGTTCTGTAGAAGCGATCGCTGAAGCTAAGTGTGAGTTATTAGCGGAAATGCCTACTACCAGTGTTGCTGTACTCAATCACGACAACCAACGATTAATTACAACTGCTGCCAAGGTTTGGCAAGGGCAGACTTTGACTTATGGGTTAGAGGGGGGTGATTTACAGGGACAGTTGCTGGATCTCGAAACTTTGAGTATTGAAGGAATACAACTACCTCTGCCTCTCACAGGGAACCACAACGCTCTTAACTATCTAGCAGCATTGGCTGTAGCTAAAATTCTCGGTATTGATTGGAAAGTTTTGAGCAAAGGTTTAGCTATTGAATTACCAGCGGGGCGATCGCGACGCTACGATTTGTCTAATGATCTAGTGATTTTGGATGAAACCTACAACGCGGGACTAGAATCTATGGTGGCTGCGCTACAGCTACTGGCACAAACTCCTGGAAAGCGGCATATTGCTGTGCTAGGAGCAATGAAGGAATTGGGGGAAAAGTCCCCTGAATTGCATCAACAAGTGGGTAAGACGGCAGAAGAATTACAGCTTGATGCTTTACTAGTTATGGTAGATGACCCAGAAGCCCAAGCTATTGCTATGGGAGCAGCTACTATGGCAGCTGAGTGTTTTTCTAGCCATGAGGCTCTGCTAAAACGTCTAGAGGAATTGGTACAACTAGGCGATCGCATCCTGTTCAAAGCCTCCCGTTCAGTTGGTTTGGATCGGGTTGTAAATCAATTCTTTACAAGGCAACAGGCAATAGGCAACAGGCAACAGTAAGCTCATGCTACTACTATTGTTTGTTGAAAAATGCCTATATTGGGGAACGAGTTGATTATATAAACAAAAGCTATCAAGGAAAAAACTCATTCAATATGATGAGACCTGACCTACAGACCTCATTAACACGCAGTCACATAGAACCATCAAAACTTAGTACTTTTCAAAGAATTTTACTGACAACTGATGGCACGCTCACCGAAATATTAGAAGCTTATTTGCTTGAACAAATTCAAATGGTGAAGCTGTCTGAGCAGTTGATTTCCATAGATCAGGTTATCCCCCATTTAGAATTAAAAAGCGGCAGTGAAGTAATTGAAAGAAAAATATTGCTACAAGGAAAAATAAGTAGAAAAAACTTTATTTATGCCGAGTCAATTCTTGTGCCTGAGAGACTAGATGAACAGTTTCAAAAGGAAGTACTGAAATCTCAAACTACTCTAGGTAGACTTTGGTTAGAACACAAAATGGAGACATTTAAAGAGATAGTTGATTCAGTGGAAGAACCAGCTGATCAATTAGCTTCTTATTTTAAAATTGACAGAGAAGATAGGATACTATCCCGTACTTATCGGGTATTTTCTAACCGTAAGCCGATTATGATGATTACTGAAAAATTCCCTGAAAGCTACTTTCTGAAAGATTTTTAAGTTTGGTTCCTAATTCATTACTTTCAAAAAAAACGAGGCAGGAGGCAGGAGGCAGGAGGCAGGAGGTGAGGGAGGAGGTAGGAGGAAAGAGGACTCCAAGGTAGGAGCGTAGGAGGTAGTGTTTCTGATCTTCGTCGCGGGTAGCAATCGCCGCCAGTGAGGTTGCTCTTGAGAAACAGTTCCTTTAGAAGTGAGGGTGTAGGGTATCAATTGTGGAACTGGCATCTTGCCAGTTACAAGAAACTAGTACCGCTGCGCGGAATTAAGAATTAAGAATTAAGAATTAAGAATGCTTATAGAGTAAGGATTCTATCGATCTCAAACTGGTCACTTATTTCCGCCGCGCTGCACTAGAATTGTTCCTCCTGCCTTCTAATGCTCATTACTCACTTTGTAGTGGCTGCCCGATCTTAGGCTCAGTGCCAGCGAGTATACGCTGAATATTACTACTATGGCGTAGGAAAACGTATAAGCCAGCAACAACACCAAATATTTGGTAGGGTAATGGTTGATTGAAGAGAATCATCAAGACAAAAACAGCGATCGCACCAAACAGGGAACTAAGAGAAACAATACGTGAGATTGCCAGCATTATGGCAAAGATACCGAAAGTTCCTAGAGCTACTTGCCAAGACATGGCAAGTAAAACCCCCAAGCTCGTAGCTACTGATTTGCCACCAGTGAACTTCAGCCAGATTGATTTACTGTGTCCCAGTATTGCTGCAAATGCCGCTAAAGCGACTAACCAAGGCTTCCATGTAACTGGAATCACTGATGTTTCGACTAGAGTATAGAAACTATAAATTAGAGCGATCGCTGCAGAGCCTTTAACGACATCAATCAGGAAAACTACTAAGGCTGGTGCTTTACCCAAAGTTCTCAAAACATTAGTCGCACCTGTGGAACCAGAGCCATGCTCACGAATATCAATTCCTTTGAGCCAGCGCCCTGCTAGATAACCAGTTGGGAGCGAGCCTAAGAAATAAGCTGCAACTAGCAATAATCCACTTAAAGTCAACTCAAGTAACATAGAGTAAATCTAATATCTAAAATCTCAATAGTCGTAGCTAGACAATTGCTCAGGATCAGGGGCAAAAGCTAACCACAGAGGAAATTGCAGCATTGACAGACTAATCTGGTCTTCTGTTTCATCAATAATAATCAGTGGTAGCCGTTTTTGGTTAATCAAGCGGTCAGCTTTTTGAACTAGGGCTGGTGGTTCCTCAAACAAGACTATACCTCTTTCTGGACCAAAGTCACTGCGGGAGACGCCTAAACAATCTTGCAATCCTCGACGCCATTCTCCTAGTCTTTCCGGTGTGTTGGCAAGGATGAGAGTGCGTAAGCGATCGCCGTAAATGGTGCGCAATACTGAAATAGTCGCTGAACCAATTAAAATGTTTTGTAGGCGACTACCTATCGTTTTTAGGGCACCACGACCTCCTTGGGAGAAAAACCAATTGGAGACTCTCTCTGCATGAATCGGCTCAAAAGTACGACGCAATTGCCAAGGTGGTCCATAGTAATCTGGTCGTGTTCGGTATTGGTCTAGGATATTACGAATTTGCCTTACTTGGTCTTGGAATGCTTGTTCGGCGAATTTGTTGTTGGGAGTATTTTCTGTAGGTTGAGAATCAAAGCGAGCGGTTGTCGGTTCTTCTGCTGGATATGAGGTTGGTGCAAGTTCCAATTGTTCTGCAGCAAGAGCCAAGTCTTCTAGACTACCTACTAAATAATCTTTAAAACCCTGCACTCGGATAGCCAATTCTTGGGATGCACCGGCAAAAGTTGTTCGCATTTCTGCCTGGATACGTTCTCGGCGACGTTCGAGTTGTTCAACGGAAATTTGCAGTGCTTGCTTACGTTGCTCTAGTTCACTCAAACCTTCCTGCACCAACCTTCCCACAGAGGCTTGAGCTTGTGCTAGCTGTTCAGAGAGGAGCTTATCATGGGTTTCTTGCAAAGCTGCAATTTTCTTTCGCAAATCCCTTTCTTTACGCTCAAGCTCCGCCACTGTTTGAGCTAAATCAGTAACTTCCTTTTGTTCATCTGAAGATTGGTTCAAATTTAAAGGCTTTCCCAATGCCAAAGGCTGCCCTAATTCAACTTTTTCCCTTGGGGAGTCTGAATCCAATTCTTGCTTATCTGTTGACTCAACAGCATCAGAGGCTGGTTGTTCTTGTTCGTCTTTTTGTTGTTCGTCTGAATTCATTTAAAAATCGGCGTGGAGAATCCTGTATACGGTAGCAACTAACTTAATTTCTGGGGGGTGAGGGAAATTTTGGGTGGAATTTCTGGCTAAGTATAAAAAAATCATTAGTTCTTGTTTATCCCCCCATATCCCCATCTCCCGATATCCCCATCCTTCTACCCATTCCTAGGGCAGCGTTCTTCTAGGCAAGTTTCTAGCATCTTAGGATCAAAGAGTACAGGTAGGAAGTGAATGCTTTTGACTTCTTTGAAATAAAATAAAATTGGCACTGGTTTCCAAAAGATGCGCCAGTTTTGCCAGTCTTGATAAGGAAAACGCCGGATCATCGTCTCCGAGCGATAGATATCCAAAGCTGTTGGCGTAAATTGTAGACGGATGGTTACGGCTTGGAAAAAAAGAAACAAGCCAAAAAGTGCAATTACCAAGCTTACCGTTAGACTGAGCGCTAAACCAACCCACTGTTGTAGGAGCAGCACCAAGGGAGCTGCAAAAATCAACACCAACGGCAGGGTGTAGCTGGGAGATAGTTCAACGGTTTGCGTCGATGTCGAAGAAGATGCAGCAGAAGTCACTTTCTGTAAATCCTATGGTGATAAACGCATATCCATATGATTCTATTTTAACCAAGTAGTTGGGCATAAATGGGTGAGCGAAAAAAAGGGTGTAGGACTTACGCACCGTAAGGAAATTCTGTCATCATGAGCGGTAGCGAAGGATCTCCCAGACGGCTCAGATGCTTCACTTTCACCTCAGTATGACAGTTGTAGTGCGTAAGTCCTAGGGTGGGAGGTTTAGGGAACTGGGGGAGCTGGGGTGAACGAAATATGAAGTGGGATTTATAGCAAAGTATCCTCTCAAATCATGAGTTCTCCTTACTTCTGAAGCATCACAGGTATGAGAACTTTGAGAAAACTGCCTAAGGCGAGAATAAAAAGGGCAAGGGATAAAATAATTGAGCTTGCACTGTCGGGATGTTCTAGTGTCGTAACCCACCAATGCTGATAGATGGATGTTATTGTAGGTTGAGACAAGGACAGGCAGGATGACTGTTCCACAGATAAGAGTTTTTTGTGAATGTAGCTAGTAGGGTGGGTTAGGCGACGACTAAATTAACCCTTTCCTACTGCTAATTAAATATCCGTCGTAACCCACCAATGCTGATAGATAGAGTTATTGTAGGTTGAGACAAGGACAGGCAGGATGCCTGTTCCACAGACAAGAGTTTTTTGTGAATGTAGAAAAAAATAATTCTAAATTCTAAATTCTAAATTCTAAATTCTATATGGACTCAAAAGCAGCATTTAGCTTTATCAATAATCTCTTATTGCAAAAAACACGAGAAGGCTTAAATGAATGTGAACAGGATGTGATCTTGGGGATTTGGGAAGGTAAGACTTATCAAGAAATTAGCGATGAGAATAACCGATCTTTCCAATATGTAAAAGAAATCGGTTCCAATTTATGTAAGAAGATAGAAGATGTTTTAGATAGAACAGTCAACAAAAAAAACTTTAAGCCAACAATAGAACAATTTTGGCAACAGCAGCAATCCGTGGAACAGGCATCTTGCCTGTCTAATGTGAGAGTTGAAGAAGTGGTACGATCGCAAGATTCCCCTACCGTTTCCTATGATAGGCTCATTACTAATCCCTTCCTGCCCCTAAGTGGTATTGTAGATGACCCAGAACTATTTTTCGATCGCCAGTCGGAAACCAGGGAAATATTTACTCTGCTCAACAGCGGCAGTAGTGTAGCACTGATTGGGGAAAGAGCCATTGGTAAGTCTTCTTTACTGAAGGCGATTTGTCGGGAAGCGCCAACTCAACTCCACTCTTCTCGTCAGCCGATTTACCTGAATTTGCAACAATTGAAAAATGAAGATGAGTTCTATACGGCTCTGTGTGAGTCAGTGGGTATCCCGAAATGCAGAGGTTAATTCCCTGACAAGGAAATTGAAACAGCACCGACTGCTTTTAGCTATTGATGAACTGGAAAAAATGACTTGGGAGGGGTTTACTCAAGAGGTTCGTGCTCAATTGCGGGGTTTGGCGGAGGGTACTCAAGCACCGCTACGTCTGATTTTAGCGGCTCGTGACCCTTTGGACTCCCTATTTCAAGATAGTCATGCCCTAGGGATGACTTCTCCCTTAGCTGGAATTTGTTATCAAGTGGATTTAGGCCCATGGGATGAAGCTACTATCCGTGCTTTTATTGCTTCCCGTCTTCGGTTTCCCCGGTTGCAACCTCTGGCTGTACCGGTGAAGTTTACAGAGGAAGACATTTTACAACTGATAGCAGCAAGTGGGGGCCATCCTCAGAAATTGATGCAGCTGTGTTATCGGAGTTATCAAAAACAACAGGTAACAACAGAATTTTAGTACTGGGAGCATCTTGCTCCCTAGAATGATACTAAATTCGGTTAAGAAACAAAGTGTTCGTTCGTCATTCTGAGGGTAGCAAGATATTGTTTTAGCATTCCATGAGCCTACGGTACGTCAATATACCGATTTTGGCACAGGTTAGCTGTAATACAAATGCGATCGCATTTCATGGTGTTTAGGACTTACGCACTGTCACGGAATTATGTCATCCTGAGCGATAGCGAAGGATCTCCAAACGCTCCAGATGCGATCGCATTATACCCAAAGATTGTAGTGGCGCGACACACCTAAAATAGTGGAATAAGTAGTCGAATAAGTAGGTTGGGTGGAGCGATAGCGTAACCCAACACCGGAATATACTGCGTTGGGTTTCACTTCGTTACACCCAACCTACAGTTTTAGTCGTGTCGCGCCAATAGGTTGAGCTGAGGAGATTACTCAACATCTGTAAGTGTGGCAAACAACAGTCCTTAATGTCTTTTTTTGGCGACGCGATCGCTAAAGTTACTTTATATATGTGCGCACAATTTACCACTATAAATAATAGTAGCAAAAAATGATTGCGATCGCAACACTAATTAGGGCTTGCTGCATAAGTATCGATAGAATCCTTACTCTATAAGCATTCTTAATTCTTAATTCCGCGCAGCGTTACTACTTATACTGAAGGTCACAACAATGAAGTACCAGTTCCTTGAAACATTGCCCAGGATAGGAAAAAGTTAGAAATAAATATTGCTAGCAAAGCGGTGACGACAGCAGTAGTGGTAGATTGCCCAACGCCTTTGGCTCCACCAGTGGTGGTTAAACCCCAACTACAACCAATTACCGCAATCAACCCCCCAAAACAAAGAGCTTTAATCGCAGCGGAGCATAAGTCCCAGATACCGAGAAGTTGACGAGCCGAATCAAAAAACTCAGATTGGGAAATACCGTAGGTACCAGTGGCAATGAACATCCCTCCAGCCATGCCAAAAATAATCGAAAGAATCGTCAACACCGGCAGCATCAGACAGCAAGCAATGACGCGAGGAATTACAAGGTAATCAATGGGATCAGTTTTGAGCATATAAAGAGCATCAATTTGCTCTGTTACCCGCATGGTACCAATTTCGGCAGCAAACGCCGAGCCTACTCGTCCGGCCAAAACAACCGCAGTCAGAACTGGTGAGAGTTCACGAGTCAAGGCCAAAGACAAAACCCCTCCTACCAGATTAGCGGCACCAAAGTTGATAAACTCTCGTGCTACCTGAATAGTAAATACCATACCGATCACAGCAGCAGTAAGCATGGCAATCATCAGTGATTCTGGACCAGCCATTGCCATTTGGTTAAGGGTATTGCCCTTATGGATTTTTCCCTTCAGGAGATGGAGAATCACTTGGCCAGCCAAGAAAATCGCTGCTAGCAGGCGCTCAGCCCACAAACCAAAGCCAGAACTAGTAGCAGTTTTACTCATTTTTAATGTGGCAAACTACAACCCTTAATCTCTTTGTTGGCGATCGTGATCGCTAGAATTACCTTATATATTAGCCCACAGCTTACGTATCATAAATAATAGTAGTAAATTAAAAATGTCAACAGAACTTAAGCATCAGGCTTTATTACTTCTCCGCCAAGCCCTAAATAAACCAACTGCTGACTTTCGGGATGGACAATGGGAAGCGATCGCTGCTTTAATCGATAATCAATCCCGTCTACTCGTCGTACAACGTACTGGTTGGGGCAAAAGCTTAGTTTATTTCCTCGCCACTCGTCTACTAAGAAATCAAGGTGCTGGTTCTACCCTACTCATTTCACCACTATTGGCTCTGATGCGAAACCAAATTGCGGCAGCAGAGCGAATTGGTATTAGAGCCGCTACGATTAACTCTAGTAATAAAGATGAGTGGGAACTAGTACAGAGCCAATTGCTAGCTGGAAAGGTAGATATTTTACTGATTTCTCCCGAACGATTTGCCAATCAAGAATTTCGGGAAACCATTCTGTCACCCATATCTCAACGCATTGGGTTATTTGTGGTTGATGAAGCCCACTGTATTTCTGATTGGGGACATGATTTTCGTCCCGACTATCGGCGAATTGTTCGGATTTTGCAAGCCCTACCCCAAAATATTCCAGCTCTTGCTACAACCGCTACAGCTAATAACCGTGTTGTTGATGATATTATCGCTCAACTTGGTTCAAATCTACAGGTATTTAGAGGTTCCCTGATTCGAGACAGTTTAAAACTGCAAAATATTCACCTTCCCAGTCCGGCAGCACGCATGGTATGGTTGGCTGAAAATATTCCTAAAATCTCTGGGAGCGGCATTATTTATACTCTGACTGTTAGAGATGCTGAACGAGTTGCCACTTGGCTAAAGATTCAAGGAATTGAGGCAAAAGCTTATCATGGCAAATTAGATAATGCCGAGCGTGAAGTTTTAGAAGACCAATTGATTGATAATGAAATCAAAGCTTTGGTGGCAACAACTGCTTTAGGTATGGGTTTTGATAAGCCTGATTTAGGATTTGTCATTCATTACCAGCGTCCTGCTTCTGTTGTTCACTACTATCAGCAAGTAGGACGAGCTGGGAGAGCTGTTGAACAAGCGTATGGGATTCTTTTAAGTGGTAATGAAGATGACGATATTACTAATTATTTTATCCAAACTGCATTTCCTCCAGAAGCTCATACTCAGCAGCTATTGTACGCTTTAAATCAAGCTGATGATGGTTTTTCTATTCCTCAATTAGAACAGCAGTTGAATCTTTCTAGAGGACAAATTGATAAGGTTTTGAAACTGCTTTCACTGGAATCACCTGCACCTGTAACTAAGCAAGGGTCAAAATGGTATGCCACGCCAATTAATTATCAACCTGACATTCAGAAAATTGAACAGTTAACCCAAATTCGCCGCCAAGAACAAGCTCAAATGCAAGCATACATGACAAGTCAACAATGTTTGATGAGTTTTCTTGCTCAAGCTTTAGATGACCCTAATCCAATTCCTTGTGGAAAATGTGCTGTATGTGTAGGACATCCATTATTGCCAGAAACCTACTCAGTCGAACGAGTGAATCAAGCGATTCAGTATCTACGTCGTAGTGACCAAATCCTTGAACCTCGCAAACAATGGCCATCCCAAGCCTTGCAAAGTTATGATTTTTCTGGAAAAATTCGAGCTAATTTACGGGCAGAAGCAGGAAGGGCGTTATCACTATGGGGTGATGCAGGATGGGGAGAATTAGTGAGACAAGGTAAATATCAGGATAATCGTTTTGATGAGGCTTTAGTAAGGGGAGCCTTTGAGATGATTCAACGCTGGCAACCTCAGCCTTTTCCAACTTGGGTTACTTGCGTACCTTCCCTCAATCGTCCAAGATTAGTACCGAATTTTGCTCAACGCCTCGCGCAGATATTAGGTTTACCCTTCGTGTCAGTGGTGCGGAAAGTGCGCCCAACTCAACTCCAAAAGATGATGAGCAACAGTTACCAGCAAGCTCATAATTTAGATGGTGCATTTGAGGTTGACTCTTGGCGAGGAATGGGCGGATCTGTTTTCTTAGTTGATGATATGGTGGATTCACGCTGGACGTTTACCGTAATTGCTGCACTATTACGTCGTTCTGGCAGTGGTCAGGTTTTTCCTCTAGCACTAGCACTTAATTCTTTAGAGCAAACAAGGTAGAAAATCATGTTAAACCATAAGCTGTCACCAGATACTCAGGTCATTCTGCTGTTGTGTGCCAGCTTTGGTCAAAACCGCAAAGCAGAACCTCAACCACTGACACTTGGTGAGTATAATACCGTAGCAAGTTGGTTGCTTGCTGAGGAAATGAGTCCGGAAGATTTGCTCAATCCCATACTTAAAGAGCGATTGCCCCAAACTACTATTGGTAAGCTTGACTCCAAGCGGCTGGTTGCTTTACTAGAAAGGGGTATGATGCTGAGTCTGGCAGTGGAGAAGTGGACGAATAAGGGATTATGGGTGCTAGGACGAGCTGACGCACAATATCCTAAATATCTTAAACAGAAACTGAAACATTCAGCACCTGCAATTCTCTATGGAGTTGGCAATATCGAACTGCTTGCTCAAGGTGGGTTGGCAGTTGTCGGTTCTCGTGATGTCGATGAACAAACCCTAAATTATACTCACACAGTTGTGCAGACTTGTGCTAGGCAAGGAATACAAGTAGTTTCTGGTGGAGCACGAGGAGTAGATCAAGCCTCAATGTTGGGGGTATTAGAAGCTGGAGGAATGGCTGTCGGTGTTTTGGCTGGCTGCTTAACTAGAGAGGCTGTGGCTGGCAAGTATCGCCAAAGTATCCGAGAAGGGAGACTTGCTTTGGTTTCTCCCTACGATCCTGATGTTGGCTTCTTTGTTGGCAATGCGATGGGGCGAAACAAGTATATCTATGCTTTAGCAGATTATACCCTTGTTGTTAGTTCCTCTCATGGTAAGGGTGGAACTTGGGCAGGTGCAGTGGAAGCACTGGAGCAAATTAGGAGTACTCCTGTTTTTGTAAGGATACAGGAAACTGTACCAGAGGGAAATCGACAACTGCTTAAACAGGGAGCCAAGATTTTTCCTCAAGAACCTTGGCATAATTCCTTGCAAAAGCTTTTGAAAATTCCAACTTCTGAGGTTAAATCAACCAATACTAAAGTAGATTCAACACCGGCTCAAGTGGTAAATAGTGAGTTAAATGAACAAGGTAAAGCGGAAAATGGCTATCTAGAAGTCGTTCCAGCTAGTTCAAAAGACATTATTTACCAAACAGTTTTACCAATTATTCTGAGTCATTTAGAGCAGCCAAAGGATGACCAAACTCTTGCTGAATCTCTGGATATCCAAGTGGGACAGATGCGGAATTGGTTAAAGAAAGCTCTAGAGGAGGGTAAGATCATCAAGACTAAGAAGCCTGTCAAATACGTTGTCAATCAGAAAGCTGAGCAATTGTCTTTGCTCAATTAACTTGTTTTATTGATTATTTTTTATTATCTTGCCAACAAATAATAAATAACTTATGGTGCTACGCGCTGGGCAACAGGCAACAGGCAACAGTAAGCTATAACGATGGAAGCTTGAGTAAGACAAGTGTCCTAGAATAACTGTGTAGTACTATACACCTAACATCTAAAACCTAACACATTGGTGACAAGTTAAGGTAAAAATGTCGTTGTCAAGGGAGTAGGGAGTAGGGAATAGGAAAAATCAATTTTTCTGACCCTTTGGGTTTTTCTTAACTTGTCACCATTGCCTAACACCTAATCTCACTTACCCTCATTGGATTCGACACGAAAACGTTCAACAGAAGATAGCAGATCTCGTGCAACTCCTACAAGATTTTGTAGCGAGCCAGACACTCTCAGGGCATCCTGGGATGTCTCTTGAGCAGCCAACTCGACAGATTGCATTACCTGGGCTACTGCACGGGAAGTTTCCGTCTGCTCTACAGTATCAGCCGTAATCGAACGCACTAAGGCATCGATACGATTAGACACTTGAATAATATCTTCGAGTGCTCGTTTTGCCTGTTCTGCCCGTTTAGTACCGTCAATAACCTGCTGAGTACCTTCTTCCATAGCTGTCATAACTGAGCCAGTTTCACTCTGGATTTGCAACACAATAGCTTCAATATCCTTGAGAGCCTTTGCTGAGCGATCTGCTAACTGTCGTACTTCATCAGCAACAATGGCAAAGCCTCGACCTGCTTCCCCAGCTCTTGCGGCCTCAATACTAGCATTGAGAGCCAACAAATTAGTGCGGGAGGCAATGGTAGAAATTACTGCCACAATTTTAGAAATTTCCTGGGACGATTCCGCTAAACGCTTGACTTTACGAGTACTTTCTGCTACAGTTTCGCGGATTTGTAAAATTCCTGCCACGGTACGTTCTACCGCTTCCCCACCTTTCAGAGCTGTTGCCGATGCTGAGCGAGCTACTTCCTCTGCTTCTCTTGCTGCCTCAGCTACCCGCTGAATGGAGTCAGTCATCACTTGAACTGAGTTAAGGGTAACAGCTAATTCTTCAGCTTGTCGTAAGGCATCACTAGACAAACTGCGGGCAAATGACTCACTATCGGTGGAGCCTCTAGTAACATCTTGAGCCGCCCGCTTCACCTGTTGTACAATTTCCCGCAGGTTTTGAATTGTCAGGTTAAAGGAGTCAGCAACTGCCCCCAAAACATCAGCTGTCACTTCTGCTTGTACCGTCAGATCCCCCCGCGCCGCTCCTTCAACATCGTCCAGCAATCGAATTACTTGGCGTTGCAAGTCTTCTTTAGCCTGTTCTTGTTCTTCTGCCTTCCGTTGCGCTTCACTAGTAGTAGTCAGGATCACTCTTGCCATTTGGTTGAATCCAGCTGCCAACTGACCAAATTCATCTTCTGAGTAAACCGTAGCGTGAGCATTGAGATTACCCTGACAGACGGCGTCAAACTGAGTTTGTAGATCAGCAGTTGCAGATTGAATCTGTTTTGTCGTGATTCTGCCAAGAGCTAGTGCGGTGCCAAAACTAGCAAGTCCTGCTGCTCCTGTCATCGCCCAACCGGTATTGCGTAGATGAGACACTACCGGCTTGTTATCTCCTGCTATACTAGCTGAGACAAAACTTGCCAATGCTACTACTACTGCTGAGACAATTCCCGCTGCGCCAGCAGTCATCCACTGTTTCTGTTGCAGTGAGGCATTCTCAAATGGAGCTAGTAAGCCTTGTTCTGTACTGGGGATAACTTCCTGCTCACTATCTTTCGTTTGGTTAAATACGGGAATTTGTTCTGCAGTTGTACCAAAGTTAAACATCTCTTCTTCAGCTCTGCGAGTGCTATCAGTCTTATCACTCAACCCGATACCACCGGTAATTTCCGAAATCATCCCACCAGTACTGTGGTAATCAAAACCAGAAGAAGTCGTATTTCCTATCGAGATGTCTTCTCGATCACCGAGAGAGAAATCAGGGATTGAACCTAAATCATCATCAAATACATCAAATTCATCTAGAAAACCATCTCTTGAACTTTGAGGTGTCTCAATTCCTGAAAGGGTTCCACCTTCTGATTCAGTAACTTCGTCCATATCGAAGGCAGCTTGTCCATAAGCTTCATCAAAGCTCTCAAATTCAAAGCTATCTTGGGAGTTGAATCCATTCTGGTCATAGGTAGAGTCAAAAGCGCGATCTTCCTCACTAAAAGTTTGCTCGTCCTGAATATAGTCGCTTTGCTCAAAGGAATCATTGAACTGTGCATTACCTTTACTGAGGTATTCCAAGTCCTCTCTATCTGCAACCTCAGGCTGATTTATGGTCGAAAAGTTACTTTCACTGACTTGCTCTTCTGAATTCATCAAGAAAGTTTGTTCTTCCACAACTGGGTAGGTGGAGTTGTATTGCTCACTCATTGGATTCTCACTGTAGAGAGACTCCTCGCCTTCTTCATCTGACAATTGAGTATCAAATAGGGATTGTGCTTCAGACAATTCCTCTGAACTATCCTCAAATTCCTCAGAGCTACCTTCATAAGTCTGTGCCCGTTCAAAGCCTCCCCCTAGAGGCATAACAAACGTTGCTGCTGTAACATCTGGATAGTCATTGTTATTATGAGAAAATTCTTCTGCCTGCTCGTATAGCTCGGCAGAATTGAAAGCATCGCCATCCAACTCCAGATCATTTGATTCATCTTCCAAAGCCCCAAAATCTTCACCTTCCTCTTCACCAACAGCAAACGCAAAAGGATCCTCATTAGCAGCGTCAGGAGTTGGTTCTGTTAAACTATAATCAGTCTGTGAAGTTCCAAAGGGATTTTCGTCAGAGGATTCAGCATCAAAGGATTCAGCAGACGCTCCAAGTGCCCAATCATCACTAGGAACGTCATCCAAATCTAAACTTCCCAGATCAAAATCTCCCAGATCATCATCAGTG
Organism: Caldora sp.; assembly: GCA_965222765.1. GTDB lineage: Bacteria > Cyanobacteriota > Cyanobacteriia > Cyanobacteriales > Coleofasciculaceae > Caldora. The sequence continues at coordinate 62,258 of CBDCVG010000080.1, read as the reverse complement.
TCCAATTCTTGCAAGATTTCAGAAGTAGGTGCTTCATCCAATTCAATAGAGTTTCTCGTCGCTTCCTCTGAATTGAGTACTGCTGGGCTACTCTCTGATAGACTAACGCCATCAGTTTCATCAAGTTCTAGTTCATTAATATCGAAATCTTCTGATGAAATATCAAAATCTTCTGATGACTCGATCAGATCGGCGGTTTCTGAGCCATTAGTTGCTTGATTAGCGTGCTCTAGACCATCGTTGGCATAATTAACAAAATCTGGTTCATCAGTCAGCTCTTTGACTGACTCGTACTGTTCCCGTGCTACATCGTACTGCTGTAATCCATAGCAGTAGATATGCCCTCTAAGCAAAAGGGTACTTGGGTCATCCGGAAAATCCTCAATTAATCGGTCAATAACAGTAGCGGCTTTTTGGTAATTGCCTTGCATATAAGCCATTTCCGCTTCTTTATATTCTTGTGCATAATTCGTACTTAATGCCATTTGCCTCCTCCCGCTTGTCATCAGAAAAAAAACTAGCTTTTTGCTATATTTTTCCTTATATCGCTTAATTTCATGCTGCCCACCGTGCTGATCTGAGAATTGCTACCTGCTCTAGTAGTAGCAAATATCGATTAGATTCTTCATTTAACAACCACTCACCCCGCAAAAAGGGAGCCATACTGTCTGGAACATTAGTCGGCATCTGTAACTGCTCCGGATCAAGCCAGTCCATCTCCCCAATTCTGTCAATTGCTAATCCCAGCATTGTTTCTTGGTCTTCGATAACAATGATGTTAATTTCTGGACGGTCTGTATTCAACATTGTTGTATCCCCCAGAAACTGTCCTAAATCTGATACCCAAATCACCTGCCCTCGAAAATTGATCGTCCCCAATAGCAAGGGAGAGGAATTAGGAATAGAAGTGATCCAATCTGGTGACAGGGAGATTACTTCTCTAATACCAGTAGCAGGCAGAGCAAATTCTTGACCAGAAGGGACGAAAAAACGCAAGTGTAGTTCGCCTTCAGGAGTTTCTAACTCTTGAAATTCTGGAGCTTGATCTTGACCACTGCCAGTTAAAAAGTCCGGGTTACCAACCATTCCCTTGAATACCTGTGTATCACTTTATATATCTATCCTCTAAGCAGCTGTTTTACCGTTCCAATGAGCTCTGTTGGCTGGAAGGGTTTGGCAATGTAAGCATCTGCACCTTGCTTCATGCCCCAATAACGGTCAAATTCTTCGCCTTTTGAAGAACACATAACTACCGGTACATTCTGAGTTTTTGGATCGGACTTGAGACGGCGGCAAAGCTCATAACCATTCATCCGAGGCATGACAATATCCAATACCACTACATCAGGGAAAGACTGATTAATGCGTTCTAAAGCTTCTTGGCCATCACTGGCCACAGTAACTTTCAACCCACTTCCTTTAAGTAGGTCTGAGATCATCTGCCGTTGTGCAAGGCTATCTTCTACAACCAGAACTGTGCTCATAACTCCCTACCTGACTAGCCTTTGAGTTGGGCGAACCCAGAACGTGAATTTAGGCTTTATGCTTAAACTGTTAATGAGTAAAGTATCCCTCATAAGTCTTTAATAATTATTATTGCCAATGCGCAACTGTTAACCAATTTTGCATTTGGGCAATTTTTTCCACTGTATGGATGCATTATGTACTGGTAGGTGAGTTTCATGACGTGATTGTAACGAAAGAATCACCTCCAGCAAACAATGAGAGCTGTTCAAGCTCAATGGGTAAAGGTTCCTTTAGGCTCACTCCAAGCATAAAATATCTTCTTTCGTGAGAATTGTGGTGGGCTTACTAAAGCAGTTTATACAGAGGCTGACTTAGTAATGTCAGTTTCTTCGAGCTTCTGCTCTAATCTATTGGTGATGTAACTCTCATTGTGGGCTATTTCTAGGTCTCTCGGATAAAGGTATTTCTCCAATAGCAACAACAGCTCGCTAGCTCCAAAAGGTTTGGTCAAGTAGTCTGTTGACCCTACCATTCTGGCTCTGACTCGGTCAATAAAAGCATCTTTGCCCGTAAGCACTATAATTGGGGTCTGCCGAAAGGCAGTAGATTGGCGAAGCATTCCACAAAGCTCATAGCCATCTAGTTTAGGCATAGCGAGGTCACAGAGTATCAAATCTGGTTGGAGTGGGAAAATGAGCCTCAGAGCTTCCAGAGGATCCTGAATTGCTGTGATTTCATAGCCCTTGGCTTGTAAAATCTGCTCTACACTCTTTCCCACCGCTACATTATCATCAACACAGACAATACGAGGAGCTCTTTTTGCAGTTTGTAATTCCCACTCCCACGAGATGGCAGATGAATTTTGGGCTGTTGACACGAGCAATTGGATCCATCCCTTTTGGACATATGGATAAATTGCCCTTGCTACTGTGATGAGATCCCGATTCAGATAGCGAGCTATTTGCCGTAGAGAAGTCTTGCCATCTGCCCAAAGATCAAGACTTTTAAAGGCATTGGCTGGTAGAGAAGCTTTTAGTTGGGAACGATCAGCAATCATAGGACATTGGTTGGGGGACTGAATATGTGGATTAAATTGCTTCCATTCCTGCACTTGCTTCATAATTTTGGTTGTCAGTGGAGCAATCTCTAGAGTCGTTAGTTGTGGTGCTAAAGCCGGACTAATCTCGAAAACAAAGTAGCCATGATGGAGACTAAGCAAATCGAAAAGTGTTTCATGCACCATACTTTGAAGGATGCTACGCCCTTGAGCTGGTGTGAGCACATGCTTCTCAAGCAAAACCCATAGATAACCATATTCCGGTGCGTTCGTAGAAGCAATTAATTGGCATTCCAAGTGATCCAAAGCGCCATTGGCTTTGTAAGGGCGTAGATAATCGCGCAGGCGTGATAAGTTACCATCGCTTTGTGCAGCATAAGCAATCTGCCCATTAAGGAAGAAGACCAACCAAAAAAGTCCAGAACTTTGTGATTTAACTTGCTGGTATGGGTGAGTGATAGTGTGCTCACGACTTACACTATATGGGTGAGTCGTGTAAGCCTCCACCAAAAGCTCGCCTGTTCTCTGACCTAGCTCGATCAGTTGCAGGATGCTACGGATATCAATTTCATTCAACGTTCCCTGCATTTGTAAGGAAAATACGCTCCTAAGAACCTTTATGATTAAATTACGCCGCGTGCAACTGTTACCGCTTATCTGTAGGACATTGGCTGTTTTTTAGCAGAGTGATCGATCAAATTAGGGATTCAATGGGATATCGCACTAAGCTTAAGCTGCAAAGTGCCTAGGTGTCGGCAGTAAATACCGAAATTCCAATATATTTAGTCTAATTTAAGATTTGACTTACGGATAAACTTCACTATATATTGCATTTTCTTTACACTTAACCAAACTATCTATTTTCTTTCAGGACTAACAGAGAAAATGCATTTATCAAATTCTATACTTAAGTGGGGTGTGATCATGTAGTTGCTCTCTTTGCCGCTAGGCTTGCATAAGAGCCAGGAAGGCTGGTATTAGTGGGGTAGTTGTAATGTTTTGTAGCAATTTATAATTAATCGTAATGTTTGAGAAGTTGTGAATACAGAGTTGCTCAGTTGAAAATAAGGGATATGCTTTATTGTTTTGCCAGTGTGGTCTTACCCAACTGGAGTTAATGAGACAGACTAAGCTGTAGCTTAAGTTGATTTTAGTCTAAAGATTGGGCACAACAGACGTAAAGAGGACAAGCAGTGTGCTGTATTTAGCAGAAGTACAAAAGCAGAAAGGTGGAGTTTTTGGTGGGGGTAAGACCGAACTCAAACTGCTGGCTTGTCAGCGGGCCGAGAGTTGGAGTGCGGTACCCGGTGACGAAGTAGTGCCTGCCGAAGGAGCAAATAGTTTTGAGGGCGGGGTCTTAGTAATCGTCAACCTGAATGCCAATCGACAATTACAAGGAGAAATTGAGCCAGCAACAGGTCGTTTGGTAAGAGAGCTACAAAGTCTTTCTCCGAAACTGGAAAAGTTGAACACTCAAGAAAAAGAGATTGAAGATTGGAAGCAGTCTTTAACTTTCCAGAGTCAAGAACTCAATAGTAAGGAGATGGAGTTCCAGTCTTGGGAAGAACAGCTACAGGCAAAGGAGGAAGAGCTTGAACAGCTCGAACAGCAACGTCAAGAGCTTGAGAGCGAGCAAAAGGAGGCGGCAAAACGCCAAGAAGAGTTTGAGCGCAAATCCCAGGAGTTGCAGGGAGCATGGCAACATCTAGAGGGTGAGCGGCAACGTTTTGAGGAACAAAAAGCTGAATTTCAGGGTTCAGTTGGCTTGGATGAAACCCAAGCGAGTGAAATTCAGCAATTGCTAGAGCGCCTATCAGGAGCAGTTGCACCAACAGATGAAGTGCGAGAACAGCTGAATCTGGGATTTGAATTAGTTAACAATCAGCAGTCTTTACTAGATCATCACTGGCAACAGTTACAGCAACAAACAGCAGAAGCTGAGCAAACACAAGCTGAGGTAGATCTTCAAGGAGAAGAGCTCCAAAAACGCAAGCAGGAGTTGGAAAAAACCCAGATATCTTTCGAGCAGGCGAAAACCGAATTGAAGGTGCAGCAAAATGCTCTAGCGATGAAGCAAGATTCTGCCCATATGCTGAGTCTACAGCTGCGAAAACAGCAGGAGTTACACCAAGAGCTTACCCGTTTGGCAACAACATCAGCTGATGTCAAGATTAGCCAGAAGGTAGATATGGAGGCTCTTGAAAAAATGCCTCTGGGTGAACTAGAGGAAATGGTGAACAATTTGCAGCAGGAATTGGAAAAGGTCAAGCGATTTGTCAATGATCAAGAGGAAGAGCTAACCCTCCAGCGTCAAGCGATTGAAGAAGTGCAAGCCAAGATTAACAATGCCAGTGAGTATGATCGCATTACCCTAGAATCAGAGCTAACAGATGAGCAAGACCGCTACCAGCTGCTTGATGAATCTTTAGTGGGTTCGCGCCGAAATCTGCGGGAGCGAGAAGAGATTCTCAATCAGCATCAGCGTCTTTTGCACCGAAGGCAAGGAATAGCTGAAAGTAATGGCTCTGACAATCAAAAAATTGACCTCGGACCAGTGCTCAGTCAATTGGAGATACAACGACAACAACAGGAGGAGGAGCTCAAAAAACTCGAGAGCGAGGTTGAGCAGATGGGAGGGAGCATTAACCAAGCGGAAGAACTTGTAGCTCAGCTAGCGAAAGACCAAGAAACTAAGCTGGCTGAGCTACAGAAACTCGAGGAAAACTGGCAGTCAATAAAGTCTTTGGCAGTCGAACTTTGGGGGAAAGTGAATGTCTATCGAGAGACTCTAGATCCAACTCAGGAGAATCTTAATCAAATCCGGCATAAGCTAGAGGCAATTACAACTGCTCTTAATCAAATTCAGGAAACTGGTGATTATCAACTACAGGCCATTGCCCAAATGCAACAGATAATTAGTAGCTTGATCCAGTCTCCAGAAATGGCAGCATCTTGATTAGGTGTTAGGTGTTAGGTGTTAGGTTTTAGTGCTTGTCAATTATTAACTTTTGTCCCTATACCCTACACCCTGCCTACCTTTAAACTATAGACTCACCCCGTGAGGATTATCCAGTTACCTTCAACAACTGCTGTCGCTCCCCCAGGCAAGGAGGATGTCCGAGAACGATTGGGAGCAGTAATTAAGGCTGTTATTTCTTCAATTTGTTCAAAGCTGACAGCTTTTGGTTGGATCTCCTGAAGCAACTGACGGATAACACGGCGTTGTAAGGCAAGAGGCGCTTGTCTTAAAGTTAAGCGATTCAGTTTGACAAGGGTATCTGTTAATTCTCCACTAACCTCTATCATTGTTTCCTGTCGTAGCTGATGGGCGGCGTCTTCCAGGTATTCCACATCTGCTCGGAGGAGTTCAGCTGTTTGAGAGAGAGCTGTTTCTACTTGGGGATTGAAATTATTTTTCAAGTATGGTAATAGCTCTTGACGAATGCGGTTACGGGCATATTTGAGGTTTTGATTGTAGACGTCTAACCAAATCGGTAGCTGTTCCTGCTGGCAGAACCTGAAAGTTTCAGTACGAGTAACTTCAAGGAGGGGACGCACTAGTTGAAGTCCAGGAGCCAGAGGACGTTGCCAGGTTAGGGCTGCTAAACCATCAGCTCCTGCACCTCGAATTAGATTATAGAGGAAGGTCTCAGCACGATCGCTCTTGGTATGACCTGTAACTACGTCTGGGTAACCATGAGTAGAGGCAATCTCAATTAGGGCTTGATAACGCCATTGCCGCGCTGCGGCCTCACTGGTAGTCACCTCAGATGCTATTTGCTTGATAAAGGGTAGCCCCCAGCTTTGCGCAATTTGTTGAACATGAGCAGCAATTCCTTCATCCTTAGGCCAACAATGATCACAGTGGGCAATCCCTAGCTGCCATCCCCACTTTGATTGCAGATCTAACAGCAGCTTAGTCAAGCAAAGGGAATCTTGACCACCAGATACAGCTATTAATACACGCTGGTGCTGTTTCAATAGCTGTCGCTGGCGTAAAGTCTGATGTAGCTTTGCATGGAGAGGTGTCCAGCTGTTGTTCTGTAACATTCTTGAATGAGGTTCCCCGATCTAAAGATACGGGGCTTTCAATAGTTTTCAAAGGATAATTGAAAGTTCTTGAGCCACTCCCACGGCTAAAAGCGCGTGGGATTCAGGCATCAGACAGAGATTGCATGCTCAGCCCGTCTGACATCTCCTACGCCTATGGTTGAACTCCCAACCATTTTGATATTCAATGCTGCATTAACATCTCGGTCATTAACCTGATGACAAGATGGACAACGCCATCTCCTGACACAGAGGTCTATTTCATCAAGAACATAGCCACAGCATGAGCAAGTTTTAGTAGAAGGATACCAAGGCTCAATGTAGATGACACGCTTACCTTTTTTCAATGCAACCCATTCTAGAATTTGTAGGAATTCTCCCAAGGCTAAATCATTAATCTTGCGTCCCCACAAACGTTGCATACCTTTGAGGTTCAAAGTCTCGAAGCACAAGACATCGAATTGGTTGGTTAGTTGCTGCGCTAGCTTCCAAAACCAATCACGCCTGCGATGGGAAACTTTTTCGTGTTGACGAACAAGGTATTTTCTGGCTTGCTCACGATGAGCAGACCCTTTGAGTTTTCTAGAATGCTCTGTTGAAGCTTTTTTGATGAGATTAAGTGAGGCTTTTAGAAATTGAGGTGACTCAACCTGAAAACCTTCTGAGCAAGTGAGAAACGTTTTGAGTCCAAAATCAAATCCAGCAATTTTACCTGTCTCGAATCTAATTTCTTCTGAGATAGCAGTGTCAACTACTACAACCATAAATAGTTCACCTAACGGTGTTCGCTTAATGGTCAGAGTTTTGAGAGTTCCCTCTATTTCTCTAGAGTTCCAGTACTGATAAACTCGATGCCCAATCTTGACTCGATTACCACCATTAAACTTATACCCAGCTTGCTTGAGGGTGAAGGACTTATATTTCAATACTTTCTTAAAACTAGGTGGTCTAACCCCCTTTTTCTGGTGCTTGAAAAATAGTTGGTATCCTTTCTCAATGCGCTGACAGATATCCTGTACAGCTTGAGAGCCTACTAGCTGCCAAAACGGTTTGCGTTTGCGCAGTTTAGCGATATGTTTCTGAAGCCTTGCACAGTTCAAATGCTTGCCCCACATCCGGTAGTACCGACGATGTAAAGCAATGCAATGGTTGTATATCACCCCAGCAGCATTAATTGCCTGGTGGAGATAACGATTGCGCTTATGATGGTATAACTTGAACTTCAGAGTTTTCATATTATCTATTGTATCCTGTTTAAAGACACTATGCAATAGACATATGCCGCAAGAATATCGACACAAGCACACATCGGTTTCACTGGTGAATTATCACTTCTGCTGGATTGTTCGCAGAAGAAGGAAAGTTTTAACGGGTAGCGTTAAACAACGATTAGATGTACTGATTCATGACGTGGCACGAGAGCTCGATTGTGAAGTTCTGACGCTTGCTATAGAGCCAGAACACGTTCACCTGTTTATTAATAGCCCACCTGATATAGCCCCATCAAAATTAATGCATCGAATCAAAGGGCGTACTGCTAGATTCTTAAGAAAAGAGTTTCCTGAGTTGATGAAACTTCCTAGTATGTGGACTAGGGCTTATTTTGTATCTACTGCTGGTAACGTTGCCAGCTCAACTATTCAAAAGTACATTGAAGCCCAAGGGAAAGATTGACGGCACTTAAAAGTGCCTACGCTACATCCCACCCATAAATGAGGCGGGCTTTGCTTATTGTTCTGTAACAGCTACAAGCTCATGCGGTAGACACTTATTACCGAGAAGCGGATTCTTCCCAAGCTCCTGTTACATTCTTTGAATAAACCGGATAAGGTGACTATCTACTTACCACTGATTATTCTGACGGCTTGCCTCGTTCAAGTCTTGCCAAACATCATCAAGTAGGGGATCCGTTTCACTGTCTTCTAATTTACTATTTGAGGGAATATCTTCAATCTGAAACTCATCATCATTGAGGTTGTTCATTTCGCCAAAATCAAGGTCATCATCTCCTTCTACAGACATTGCCCCAAAATCAAGGTCATCATCCCCTTCTACAGACATTGCCCCAAAATCAAGGTCATCATCCCCTTCTACAGACATTGCCCCAAAATCAAGGTCATCATCCCCTTCTACAGACATTGCCCCAAAATCAAGATCATCATCCCCTTCTGTAGACATTTCTGCCAAATCTAGTAACTCGTCGTCGCTTGCTGCTGGTGCTTCTACAAACTCTAGCTCTTGCTCAATATTTTGAGAGATATCTCCTAGATCAAAGTCTTCGTCTAGGCTGGCTGGCATCTGATCTATATTGAGTTCTTCCTCAGAGCTGGTTGAGATTTCTAGATCCATTTCTGGATAAATATTGTCAGAAGTTTCTAACTCTAGCTCCTCTTCACTGATTGTAGGTATTTCTAGTTCTAGCTCCTCTTCACTGATTGTAGGTACTTCTAGCTCTAGCTCCTCTTCACTGATTGTAGGTACTTCTAGCTCTAGCTCCTCTTCATTGATTGTAGGTATTTCTAGCTCTAGCTCCTCTTCATTGATTGTAGGTATTTCTAGCTCTAGCTCCTCTTCATTGATTGTAGGTACTTCTAGCTCTAGCTCCTCTTCACTGGCTGTAGGTATTTCTAGTTCTAGCTCCTCTTCACTGGCTAGTGCTTCTAGCTCTAGTTCTTCTTCACTGGCTGTAGGTATTTCTAGTTCTAGTTCCTCTTCACTGGGTACTTGTGCTATTGAAGTGGAATCTTCCTCAAAACTAGCAGAGGCATCTTCAGCTTCATCCTCATACTCTTGGGGACAAAATTCCACATGGATTCTGACCTTACCCTTTTGCCAACCCTTAGCGGTAAATTTCAGGGCTTCACAAGGAACACCATCTTCACTAAACCAAGCATTCTTTTCTGTACTCCATTCACCTAAACCATTTTCCAGCTGTACCCTTATGGCTTCTGCTAATTCACCAGCTCTGAATATGGGATGTCCAATCAGTAGTTGATTAGATTCATCAACTGACAGAACTTCACCAGAAGAGAGTGGCTCAAACTGCTTATCCACGCTGATTTTCCCCGATTAACTTTGTAATTTGCTTTTTAATCATTTAGTCAGTTTGGGTCAACAGCTGGCTTCTGTAAACAGTATTTGGAAATATTTGCTTCCACAACCTTGAACCTTTAGAAAAACCAGCCGTAGGAATGTAATCCTTTGCCCAGTAGATTCACCCCAAGATAGCAAATCCAGACTACGATAAATCCCGTTGCTGCCAAAATTGCTGGTCGGCGTCCTTGCCAGCCGCGAGTAATACGGGCATGGAGATAGGCTGCAAAAACCAGCCAAGTAATTAATGCCCAGGTTTCTTTGGGATCCCAACTCCAGTAGGACCCCCAAGCCTCATTCGCCCAAACGGCACCAGCAATAATCCCGATTGTGAGCAAGGGAAATCCCAGTCCAATTATGCGATAGCTAATATTATCGAGAGTTTCGGCAAGACTCAAGCGCTGTGGCGAAAGAATTGGTGGAGTAGATAAAGATTTTACAGATGATGCTGGAGTGGTAACCAAGTCTAAAACTGCTGTATTACCTGAGCTATTGCTTGGTTCAAGCAAGGTTGTTGTTGAAGAATTAGTAGAGGTGAGCTGTTGCTGAGGCGTTATTTCCTTGTTATTTCTTTGCAAATTGTAATGAAGATGGTTTCCCAAGTCATCCTTTCGGCGATATCCTCCGATACCTAGGGAACTGCCCTGTAGTTCTATATTTTGCCCACGAGTAACTACTAAAAAAGCGATCGCTAGCACTGCACCTACCATCAACGCCGAGTAACTGAGCATCATCACACTAACGTGCATCATCAACCAATTAGATTTCAGGGCGGGCACCAAAGGTTCCGAAAACTGCATTTGGGATGGTAGCTTAAGTGCAGCAAAGGCTGTGATGCTCATTGCTACTGGTGCTGTAGCCACCCCTACTAATCGACTGCGGCTCATGTTTTCGGCAATTAGGTGAATGCTAGTAATTCCCCAAGCTAGGAAAAACAGGGATTCATACAGATTACTTAAGGGGAAGTAGCCTGCTTCTAGCCACCGGGCACCGAGTAAAGTGGCAATGGAAAGATTTGCGATCGCCATGCCCGCTGTTGATAAAGCTGAGAGGTAGGGAATAGCGGGAAAAGCTGCTCCTAGCCAGTAGAGCAACATTGTCACCAACAGGACAAAAAATGAACTATTATCCAATTGGCTCTGGAGAGTAACCAGGTTCATACTGTATTTCTCTAATAAGCGTCTGATGACGCAGGGAACAGCGAACAGAGAACAGGGAACAGGCTAAAATCCTCTTTCCTCCTGCCTCGTTTTTTGAAAGTCTTTAATGACTTATCTATTACAAAGTTAATATTAACCTATAGGTTCAACTTCTAATTCTCAGGATGAAAAACTGATTTCCCCTGTTCGTTGTTCCCCATCCCCCATTCCCAATTTCAGCTTAACTAGCAATTACCTCCTGAATTTGCTCAGCCACAGATTTAGCCAAACGAGCACCGTGAACCTGCACAACACGGGAAGCCAGGTAGTTACCCCACCGGGCTGCTTTTTCGTTACTAAGTCCATTGGTAAGTCCGAACAGTACACCACCAGCAAAGGCGTCTCCCGCTCCAACCGTATCAATGGCCTTGACAGAAAATCCAGGGACTTCGGTTATTTGTTGATTTTCCACTACCAGACAGCCATTAGCACCATCGGTAATAAACGCTAAATCAACCAGTTTGCTCATTTTAGTAGCGCTCTCTTCTAGAGATTCGAGTCCGCAAAAATGGCGCACTTCATCAGCATTGCAGAAGAGTACATCACAGTAATCTGAGACTAGCTTGTGAAAATCGTCGGTAAAACGGTTGACTAGGAAGGAATCGGAAAAAGTAAAGGCAACTTTTACTCCGTTGCGGTTGGATTGCTCCATAGTCTCAACGCAAGCTTGCCTTGGATTAGGAGCATCCCAAAGGTAGCCTTCAATATAGCTGTATTTGCAGCGACTAAGGCGCTCCACATCAATATCTGTGGGAGCCAGAGTTGTAGAAACTCCTAGATGGGTACACATAGTACGCTCCGCATCGGGAGTAGTCAAAACCAGGCAAGTACCGGTCGGTTCACTCGACTCAGGAGCTGGATGCACATCAAAGTGAATCCCTGCCTCAAGCATATCCTGTCGATAGAATTCGCCATTGGTGTCTTTGGCAACCTTGCCGGAATAGAAACCATTACCACCACTCTGAGCCAGAGCAATCATTGTATTGGCAGCGGAGCCTCCTGAACTCAGTTCCAAGGAATGATGCTCCAGATTATGTAACAGTCCACCTTGCTTTTCGGTATCTACCAGGGTCATTGAGCCCCGATTTAGGGCATGTTCTCGGATAAAATCATCTTCCACAAAGGTAAGAATGTCCACCATCGCATTACCCACACCAAATACATCGATTGGTCTAGATTCTTGAGTGTCTTCTGTCATACAAACCTGTTGTTAGTAATGGGATCGAGGAGGAAAGAGTTTAGCCAGTTTTAGGTAAAACTGGAGAATAGGTAATCTAGATGCAAAATAGCTTAATCAAACTTAAGTTTGCTCAGCTGGGGCCTCTTCTGATTCGTCAACTGTCTCTGCTGCACCTACAGATGGAGTAATGATTTTGACTACTGTTCTATCAGGATCGTCTAGGATAGCAACACCTTCTGGTAAAACTAGCTCATGAAGATGCAAAGCTGCTCCTAAGTCCATGTTAGATACATCAATATCAATTGATTCAGGAATTTGAGAGGGAGCGCATTGCATGGCTAATTCTGTGAGTTCAGTTTCCATGATGCCTCCTTGCTTTACTCCTATTGGTTCCCCCAAAAATTGCAGGGGTACCACGACATCAAGACTATCTTGAGAGGCAATAGAGAAAAAACTAAGGTGATACAGCTCATTTTTCCAAGCATGAGTCTGTACTTCCCGCAGTAGAGCTTTACCTTCCCAGGGCAGATCGGGAACTTTCAACTTTACTAGGGTGTTATTAATAGTGGCTTCCTTGATCAGCGTTTCTGCAACTTTTGCACCTATAGTCAAGGAAACTGATTCTGTACCAGTGTGGCCGTAAAGGACAGCTGGGATCACACCGGAGCGACGGAGGGCTCTTGGTTTACTACCTTCTGGTCGCTTTTGACATTCAACTGTAACTTCCATGTGAGCAACTTTTGGTTGTTGGTTATTAGTTATTGATTATTAATTGTCACTCATACAGATGACAAAACAACAAACATTAGACTACCGAAGTAACGGGAGTCCCGTTGGCGTCCAATAATGCTCGTTTAGGGCCGTGAATTGGATCTTCGACGATAATTGTTTGGTCGCGGCTAGCACCTAAAGATACTAGCGCAATCGGAACCTCCATCAACTCTGCCAGAAATTTAAGATAATCAAGAGCCTGCTTGGGTAAATCATCTAAAGACCGGCAATTGGCAGTGGATTTTTGCCAACCGGCTAGGGTTTTGTAGATCGGCTGACAGTGAGAAAATAGGCGAGCGTTGCTAGGAAACTCTTGACAGCGCTTACCATCAATTTCATAAGCAACACAAACTTGGATTTCTTCGAGGGTGTCGAGAACATCTAGTTTGGTGATGGCCAGACAATCAAGTCCATTAATCCGGACTGCGTAGCGACCAATAACAGCATCGAACCAGCCACAGCGACGGCGGCGACCAGTGGTAGTGCCGAATTCAGCACCGCGATCGCACAGTACCTCCCCCAGTTTACCTTCTATTTCCGTGGGAAAGGGACCTTCGCCTACACGGGTTGTGTATGCTTTAGCCACACCAATTACTCGGTCAATCATGGTTGGACCGACTCCTGCTCCCACACAAGCTCCACCAGCAACCGGGTTGGAAGAGGTAACATAGGGATAGGTACCGTGGTCTAAATCTAGTAGTGTTCCTTGAGCACCTTCAAATAAAATGTTGCGTCTTTTCTGAACTGCCTCATAAATTGTCAGAGAGCTGTCAACGACGTGAGGTCTTAACCTTTCTGCATACTCTAGATACTGTTTAATTACCTCCTGTGGGTCTAGTGGGGGTAAATTGTACAGTTTTTCTAAAATCGTGTTTTTATGGTTAATCGTCCAGTTTAGTTGTTTACTTAGGGCTTCTGGGTCGATCAGATCTACTACCCGAATACCAGTTCGCTCTGATTTATCAGCATAAGTCGGTCCAATACCACGACCAGTCGTGCCAATTTTGTGGTTTCCCCGGCGCTCTTCCGCTGCCTGATCTATAAGCCGATGGTAAGGCATCGTGATATGGGCAGTTTCGGAAATGAGCAAATTTTTAGTGGAAACACCCAGTGCTTTTAATTGGTCAATTTCATCGATTAGGACTTGTGGATCAATAACTGTCCCAGAACCAATAATGCACTGAGTATTGGGATATAAAATTCCAGAGGGAATTAAATGTAGTTTAAAGGTTTGACCCTGAACAACAACGGTATGCCCAGCATTGACTCCTCCTTGGTAACGGACAACGACATCTGCTGACCGACTAAGTAAGTCTGTGATTTTACCTTTTCCTTCATCACCCCACTGGGCACCGATTACAACAACATTAGCCAAGGGTTTATTAAAAGCGTTAGAGTTTACACAAATCTCAATTATCTGCAGTTTTTGTAACCGCTGTCAACTGAGCCCTTACCAGAGTGCAACACTACTGATTAATCTTGAAGGTTAATTTCTCACACCATAGGTTTTATGACGTTATATGCTGAGTTGCACCGCCATCTTGGCGGTTCTGTTGTACCTCGTATTCTTTGGCGGTATTTCCAACGTCAAGATGCTGATTTAGCCCACCGTTTTCCCAAATATCCAGAATTTGAAGAATTTTATACGCGATCGCGCAATACTCTTGATGAGTATTTGGAATTGCATACTTTGGTAGAAAGTGTACAAACAGCTCCCACTCTACCATATTTCATCTATCGGCTAATTCGTGGTGCTTACATTTTTGAAAATTTGGCTTATTTGGAGTTGCGCTACACTCCTTATCTGCGAACCTCTGAGGAGTTAAGTCAGTCTGAGAGGATTGACCAGATGGGACAAATTGTGGAAATTGTCGGTAAAGCTAGTCAGGTGAAGGAGTATCCCATTGTGACTACCCAAATTCTGTGTATGCATTCGAGGTTGCCTTATGAGGTGAATAAGGGGATTATTGACCTAGCTGCTTGGAAGAAAGAGTATATCTGTGCAGTTGATTTAGCAGGGGGAGATATTCCACTTGCCGAGCGTTTGGAGGAATTTGTTGGTTTGTACCAGTATGCGCGATCGCTTGGTCTCAATACAACGGGTCATCTCTACGAAACTACGGATGGTTGTTATCCGGAATTAATGCCTTACCTGATGCGCATTGGTCATGGAATTCAGATTCCCTTACAATATCCAGAATTGTTAAAGGAGGTGTCACAACGAGGGCAATGTTTGGAAGTTTGCCCGACTACTTACTTGAAAACTGGCACTCTGGATAATATGAAGCAAACTGAAGTTAGTGTTTGATCGCTGTTTTGAGGCAGGCGTGGACATCGCTATTTGTACGGACAATGCCGGTTTGCACAATGTCCGTCTACCATTTGAGTACGAGAATTTATTGACTCAAGATGTGATTAATTTTGAGCAGTTGCAAGCCTGTCAAGATGCCGCTTTTTCGCCATGCCTTTGCTTGGCCTCACGCTCAGCGTCCGGCTTCCTTGCTGACAGGGTTGTTACAGGATGAGCCACCAGAAGCTTTGGCAATTAGTAGTTAAATCTCCAACAAAAAAACAACAAACAACAAATAACAAACAACAATGTTTACCGGAAAAAGACCCACGAATATTGGTGTGCAGTCAGGGAAACTAGCTCCTTGTCCTAATACACCCAATTGTGTGAACAGCCAAAGTCAAGATCCAAAGTATCAGATCGAACCTTTGAGTTACAGCTCTACACCAGCAGAGGTAATGACTAAACTCAAAACGGTGATTGAGAATCAACAAAAACACAAAAATTATCAACGAAACTGAAAATTACCTCTATGCCGAGTTTACTAGTGACCTGATGGGGTTTGTTGATGATGTGGAATTTTTACTTGATGACAGCAAAAAGGTGATCCACGTTCGTTCTGCCTCCCGTCTGGGAAAATCAGATTTGGGTATCAACCGTAAACGCATCGAAACCATTAGAGCTAAAATGAATTAACTTAAAAGTTATACCTAAGGCTAGTTGCTACCAATAACTAACCAATTTAACCATCTTTCTTGCTCTCCCTCTAGTCTGTATTGCCATGAGAGTAGTTTAATATTTGCCCCGCAGTTGATTCCCACCAAACCCAGGTATGAGATCAATTGCGGGGTTCCTTTAACAAGATTTATTTTTAGCCTGCTGCCTTTATGAATTTTTCTAAGCTACCTTACTCCTCTAACAATAAACAGATTCTGATTGTCGATGATTCTCCGGATAACTTGTTTCTCGTGCAAACAATCTTGGTAGAGGAGGGATATGAAATTAGTTTGGCAGCAGATGGAGTTGCTGCCTTAGAGAAAATTGAACAGACTTTGCCTGACTTAGTGCTATTAGATGTGATGATGCCCCAAATGGATGGCTTTGAAGTCACCAAGCGCATCCGTGAAAATCCCAAGTTACCCTTTATACCAATTCTATTGATTACTGCTTATGATCAACCTAGTGCTGTCAAGGGACTTGACATGGGTGCCGATGATTTTATTCGCAAGCCGGTAGAAGTAGAAGAATTGTTAGCACGGGTGCGATCGCTTTTGCGTTTGAAGCAGAGTGTAGATGAGAGGGATCAAATTGCCCGCCAAAGAGAAGACTTTGTTTCACGACTTACCCATGACTTGCGAACACCTTTGGTTGCAGCTGATCGGATGCTTGATCTACTTCTCCAGGGAGCCCTAGGAGAACTCTCGCCAGCAATGGAAGAAGCAATGGTTACTATGGCTCGCAGCAACCGCAACTTACTAGAAATGGTAAACACTTTACTAGAAGTTTATCGCTATGAAGCTGGTCGTAAGACTCTCAATTTTTCGACTGTTGATATTAAAGGGGTAATTCAGGAAGTCGTTCAAGAACTTTCTCCTTTAGCCAAAGAAAAAGGGTTATCTTTAACATACAAAATTGCAGAAAATATTACTACTAAAGTGGTTGGCGATCGTCTGGAACTCCACCGAGTTATCACTAACTTACTCGGCAATGCCATCAAATTTACTGACAAAGGTTCGGTCAATGTTGGTTTGAGTAACACTTATCATGATAATCAACCTAAGGTTTATTGGGTAACAGTTGAAGTTCAGGATAGTGGACAAGGGATATCCTTAGAAGATCAAAAGACGTTGTTCAAGCGATTTCGTCAGGGAAGCCACAAGCGTTCTGGTAGTGGTTTAGGATTACATCTATCTCGAACGATTGTGGATGCTCACCAGGGAAGAATTAATGTCAAATCTCAATTGAACCAAGGTAGTGTATTTACTGTCAACCTACCTGCTCAGCAGTGATATTTTAGAAGATGATAAACTGGTCATATCAAGGGATTGAGCCAACAATATGAGTGTTTCTAGTTTCTCTAGAGAAATTTGAAGCATCATGTTAACAGAGACTGATGCTCGCATCCGCTCAGGATCCGCGTCTTTTTAAAGCGCGGATAACTCAAATCATTAGTTCTCCTTTGTTTCCCTATATCCCAAGCTCCCCATCCTTTTGTTTCGCTCACCCAGGGATAGATATCTGCTATTTTTATTTGGACTGGGGTGCTAGGATTCGAACCTAGGAATGGCGGGACCAAAACCCGCTGCCTTACCACTTGGCTACACCCCATTGTCTTAGCCTTGACTATCCTACCAGTTATTACCCATTGCATGTCAAGTCCCAGGAATAGATAATTCCCGAACAGTGAGCGAAAAAAGGGTGGGGAGATGCGGAAACAAAGGAGAACTAATGGCTAAAGCACAGTCCCCTGCTAAATGGCAGGGGAGTGATACCCTTCTCAAGCTGGGTAAATGCGCAAGCGCCGATTGGGTTCATCACCAAAACTGTCAGATTTCAGGCGATAGTGTTCAACTAACTCATGTTGCATTTTACGGACTTTTGGCGATCGCGGCAGTAACTCTACTGGTTGTCCCTTGGGGGATCACAATTTGCTCAACGGCAAGACGAGCTTCTTCTAGAGCTTCTAGTTCATCATCACTACCGTTCTGAGCAAATAAGCGCAGATCTATAGCCTCAGGGTTTTTGGGATTTTCCATGTTCAGCAGATGCCGTAGAGCGCGGCTAATCTGAGGCATGGTGCTGGATTTAATCCCGTGAATGGGCACATGACGGGCTCTGGCAATTGATCGAATCTTAGAGTGATTTTTGACATGCGATCGCAAACCTAAAACGACATCGGCATTATCCATTTCCTTGGTTAGGACTACAGGTAAATTTAGCACTTGGATCACTTGTTCTAGTTGATGGCGACTAATGCCATAAGGATAAACATGTAAGGGCAAATCTTCACCATTTGGTCCTGACATCTGAGCCCCGTTGGCAAATCCACCTTGATGCCAGGATTTATCTAGCAGCTGTTCAAAGTAGCTACTGTCAGAATAGGGCTCTGAGGTAGAGCGTGATAGAGGCTTCATCTGTCCAGATGAGCGCCAACCAGTTGGTCTAGTTGAGGTATCTACGGAGCCTTGAGCAATCATCTCCCTTCGCTCTGATAGTTTTCCTACTGGAGCACTAGGAAATTCGTGGGTGACTGTTACTTTGCCTTCTTCATTCACTGTTCTGACTTGGGGATTTGGCTGACGTCCCCGCAGTAAATCATCAACAGTTTCAGAAACGCTCTCATGTACTACCCAACGCTGACGTTCCAGCATTTCTATCGCAATTTCAAAAGTTGGGGGTGCTTTGCGTTCTAAGACAGTTTTTTGAGAACCTCGACGTCTTGCTTCATCATCTCCTAGGGTAACTGCCTGGATACCACCAACTAAATCGGAGAGGGTTGGATTTTTAATCAGGTTTTCGATGCGATTGCCATGAGCAGTACCAACTAATTGCACGCCTCGCTCAGCAATTGTCCGGGCAGCTAGGGCTTCAAGCTCTGTCCCAATTTCATCAATGACAATCACTTCTGGCATGTGGTTTTCCACCGCTTCAATCATCACTTGATGCTGAAGCTCTGGGCGGGCAACTTGCATCCTTCTAGCTCTACCAATCGCGGGATGAGGAATGTCACCATCACCAGCAATTTCGTTAGAGGTATCGATAATTACCACCCGTTTGTGCAAATCATCTGCCAAGACTCTGGCAATTTCTCGCAAAGCAGTAGTTTTACCTACACCGGGACGCCCTAGCAATAGAATAGATTGACCAGTTTCCACCAGGTCACGAATCATGCCAATGGTACCAAAAACTGCTCGACCAACCCGGCAGGTTAAGCCAATAATTTCCCCAGGGCGGTTGCGCATGGCGCTAATTCGGTGCAAAGTACGCTCAATCCCAGCACGGTTATCACCGCTAAAGTGTCCCACTCGCTGAACGCAGTGAGCCAACTGTTCCTGAGTTATCGGTATCTGGGAAAGGTACTCGGCTTTATTTTGGAAACGCACTTCTGGAAAGCGTCCCAAATCCATTACTACTTCAATCAAACTATCTCGCTGCGGGTGTTGCTCTAATGAGGAACGAATTTTCTCTGGTAAGATGTCCAGTAATTTATTGAGGTCATCAGTAGTTTGCATCCTATTAGGATTGAGTTTTTCATCTGTAACTGGTGATTGTTGATGAGATAACAGTTGTTGATCAGAAGAATTGATACCGTTGGTATTCACCATAAGTTTCTATTTATCAAAGACAGCGATCACTGCTGTTGTCTGTGGATTTGGAAGAAAATCGGTTTTGCCAAACTTTTTTAGTTCAGGAGTACTCCTAAGGGAGAATGCTTCGCGAATAGTAGTACAATAGCACTATAAAAGAGAACGCTTCCCTTGCCAACTGAGGAAAAAGGAATTGGAAACTGTTCCCTATTCCTATTCCCTGTTGCCTGTTGCCTGCTCCCTGCTCCCTGCTCCCTATTCCCTGTTCCGAAGTTCCTTGAGTTGAGAAACCAGAGAATCAGCCCTTGCCACAGCTTGCCAGAGTAGCGTTGGGAACTTTTCGAGATGTCTGAAGGAAGTACTTTGAGATGCTGCCAGATGGTCTGCAACTTCTTGCTCATTGAGTTTTTCCAATTCATCTAAAATCGGTGAAAGTAAAACACGAGCGTAACTACCGTAAGCCACACCAGCAATATAGGGTTGGGAATAGGACATGGGGAAGGATGAATTTTGCTCTTCACCTCCTATCTCCTTCTCCTGCCTTTCCGCTTCCCTAAGCAGTCCAACTGCTTTAAGTTTGGCAACAGTATGGTGGTTAGTACCACCAGCCAACTGTACATATCCCGGCAATCTTGCTGCTAGTACCTTCTCAGAGAGTTTTACTGCAGCACGAGTAGTTCCGATGCCGATATCTCCGCTCATAGGACGTCCATCTGTTTGCCACAGTAGAGCACTATCTAGGGGGGTGATTAATTGATAAAGTGCCCACAAGTAGTCAATCAGACCCTCACCATCTGGGCAGCTAATGGCTATAAGCTTTAGCTGATCTACCCAGGGAGCAATTACCCTCCAAAGCTGCTGAAAATCTGTAAAATGCCCGACCTGGGTATGAATTTCCAGAGCATCAACACCAGTTTGCAAAATCAGTTGTGCGATCGCTGACCTTGATGATACATAGGAGCGAGT
This sequence comes from Caldora sp., assembly GCA_965222765.1. Classification (GTDB taxonomy): domain Bacteria; phylum Cyanobacteriota; class Cyanobacteriia; order Cyanobacteriales; family Coleofasciculaceae; genus Caldora. Next base: position 41,878 of record CBDCVG010000080.1, on the reverse strand, counting down.
ATAAATTAGTTCACTGGGGCAAACCGGTAGACAACGACCACAGCCATAGCAGCGTTGTTCAATAACTCCAGAGGTAACCTCACTAGTATTCGGAAACACAATTGCTTGTGCTGGGCAAATTTTTTCACAAGGACGAGGGCAGTTTGTTGGACACAAATCTGGGTTAAACTGTGCTTTGCGAAAATGTGGGTCTTCCCCATCATTTAGGCTTACCATTAACCAAGGTTTGCTTGGGATTTTCAACCCTTGCTTTTGAGCAACACCAGCTAGTTCACCAGCTACTTGTAAGGCGTCTTTCGCCACTTCAATAACTGCTGGATCCGCTGCGACGTCAATACAATCCGCCCCGGCGAGGGTGTAAGCCAAGGTGAGATTTCGGACGGCAGGGAGGTGTTGGAGGCTGGCTCCGCAGATGAGCTTAAACCAGTTACCCTCCCTTAGGGAATGTAAGGGATAGTACAGTTGAGTCACCTTTATATGCTAATGCGTTGCCCCAAAAATTGGGAGGTAAAATGTAAAGATTTGGTAGTTAACAACGATTAATTAGGGTTTAAAGCTTAAAAATAGCTTACTATTCTGACTTCTAATCTGAAAATATACGCGGGGATGCCTAGACGTGGAGAGATTGATTTTCATGCATGGTAGTAAAAAATTTTTCATCGGGACTGCCTTCTTGCACTAATGTACTGACAGTCAGATCCCCTCCAAACTTTTGAGCATCTTCCTATGTCTTTGGAAACCAGTAATGACTATACAACACCAGCAGTAGCTCATCCCATAGACTGTTACCTATCCTTGGTGATTCCTACCTATAACGAAAGTAGAAATATCAAAGATATAGTCAGGATACTGAGCAATTTACTCAACGAAGTTATACCTAATAACTACGAACTAATTGTCGTCGATGACAATAGTCCAGATCGCACCTGGGAAATTGCTCAGTCACTCATACCTGAATATCCCCAGTTGCAAGTAATACACCGTCAGCATGAGCGAGGACTATCTACTGCAGTGATAGATGGCTGGCAGTTAGGAAAGGGAGAAATATTGGGGGTGATTGATGGGGACTTGCAACATCCACCGGAAATATTATTACAATTGCTTAGTGCGATCGACAAGGGAGCTGATTTAGCTGTTGCCAGTCGTCATATTGAAGATGGTGGAGTTTCTGAGTGGAGCATTGTTAGGCGTTTCTTATCTCGAGGAGCTCAGCTGTTAGGATTGGTAATCTTGCCTCATGTCTTAGGTAGGGTTTCAGATCCTATGAGTGGCTACTTTCTGGTGCATCGCAATGCGGTTAAACCAGGAACTCTTAATCCTCTTGGTTACAAAATTCTGATTGAGGTACTGGCTAAGGGAAAAATTAAGCAAATTGCTGAAGTCGGTTATGTTTTTCAAGAACGTCAAGCAGGGAAGAGTAAGGTTAGTTGGAAACATTATCTGGATTATTTGCACCACTTAGTACGGTTGCGTCTTTCTGTAGGAAGAATTGGAAAACTCCGGCAGCGCCTTCCCCTCCCCTTCAAGCGGTTCATCCGTTTTGGTTCGGTAGGGTTAACTGGGGTGTTTGTGGATATGAGTGTGCTCTACTTACTCCATGATGACAGTACTTTGGGGTGGGGACTAACCCGCAGTAAAATTATTGCGGCTGAAGTTGCTATTATTAATAACTTTATCTGGAATGATGCTTGGACTTTTAGGGATCTAGCCAGTCACCAACAGGGAGCAGGTAAGCGCCTGAAGCGATTATTAAAATTCAATCTTGTCTGTTTAGTTGGTTTAGTGCTTAATGTGTTGCTCTTGAATTTGTTATTTAATATCCTAGAAATTGACTACCGTCTCGCCAACTTAATTGCGATCGCAGCCGTCACTCTTTGGAACTTCTGGATTAACTTGAAGCTAAGTTGGCGCGTAACAGCAGTAGACGATTGATCATACCCTAAATTACCTATAGCTTGCTAAATAAGCTTTTGGAATCATTTCATTAGACGAAACTACTCCTTGTTGATCAATCATCAATCATCAATCATCAATTATCAATTATCAATTATCAATTATCAATTATCAAAACCCATAATCATAGCGCTCTAATTCTTCCCGAAAAACATATTGCACAATTTTTCGCGATCGCTCGGTATAATATTCTCGATAGTCAGCCTTGCGTTCATCAGTTTTATTCACTACTGGAATAGTTACTTTAAAAGGTACACCTGCTCTCTCTAGTACGTGATCAAAGTCATTTTGTAGATTCTCAAAACGCATGACAAAGTCCATATCAGCAGTGTAATCTCCATACATTAAGTAAGGTTTAGTCCGAATACCAAGAGCTTGTTTGAGACGATTACGTTTACTAGAACGCAAAACTACCTCCAGACTACGTTGCCATCTATTGCCATAAATAGAACCATAATGCTTCATAACCCACTCATCAAAAGAATGAGTTTTGCAAAATGCCATATCTTCCACATAACCAGGTAAACGGTGAACCCAGGAAGTCGGATCTGCAATAAAATGCTGGTATTTTGCCGCTCTCTTTACATAGTCTGAAGCCAAGCTATCATAGGGGTTGCGAATACAGCTAAACTTCAAGAAAGATGCCGCTTCTTCCTTTGTCAGTAGCTGATGTTTGAACATTGTTCGTAGAGAATGATGCCTTCTGTGCATCCGGAAATTGCCTTTCTCGTCCAAAATGTCCTGCGGCGGTACCAGTTCACCACCCAGCTCCTTTTCCAAAACCTCCTCTACTGCCGTGCAACCAGTTCTTGGTGCCATCAGGTATAGTAAACCATATTCACGACAAATAATCGCCATCTCAAAACTCCCCTTCTTATCTTCTTCCTCCGTGCTCTCTGTGCCTCTGTGGTTCACTCAATAAAGACAAAAGCTTTCGAGAGCGAGGTCCCCGGTATCTTTCATATAACAACAAGTCTGGTATAACATACCTCAACAGATAAAATATCTGCAACAACACCAGATTATTCACTTTTATTCTACCCTGCCAAAGATACACAGGAAATTCCACTAATTTACCCAGCCTCTTAAAATTATCTTGGTCTTTTTCCTCAAAAGTTTTCTCAATCAAATACTTAATACTCTTTTGACATAAGGGAATCAGCTGTTGGTGATTTTTCTGAACCAGTTCAAAATACCCAATATAGGACTTCCTCATCAAAGAATTATTATCTGTCAAGTTAAAGCGATGTTTTCTGTAATAAGCGCCAACTATGGGCGTATACACAAATGCTATATCCTTGAGCAATAGCTCCAAGACAAATTCCCGATCTTCACAAGCTTGAAGGCTAGTATCAAATTGTTTTTGCATCAAGATATTTTTCTTGAACAACATAGACTGCTGGAGTAGAGGAAAGGGAGAATCTGCAAGAAAATCTGGGCAAATTAACAGCCGTTCAATCAATTGCTCTTTTGTCAGGGTACCGACGATATAAGGCACTGTTTTAACAATTTTTCCTTCTCTATCTACCATTACCCGTTCATAGTCGGAATATAGCACTACATTTTCGCCAGAGCCATCCAGGCAACTCAACTGAAAGTTGAGCTTATCTTCATGAATCCAATCATCAGCATCAAGGAATTGAATCCATTCTCCTGTCGCTTTTTGAGCACCGAAATTACGAGCATCAGACACTCCACCATTTTCTTTGTAGAAATACTGTAGTTGTGGATTTAAGCTGACTAAATACTCTGCAACTTGTTTAGTATGATCAGTAGAGCCATCATCTACGATAATGCATTCAACATTAGGAAAAGTTTGCCCTAATACACTGTTAACTGATTGTTTTAGATATTGGGCTTTATTAAAGGTAGTAATGACAACTGATACAGATGTGTTCATTTAAAGTAATGAGTAATGAGTAATGAGTAATGAGTAAATACCCATTACTTTAAAAAGCTCTCCCACACCTTTTTTCCTTCACCCTGCCTAAGCCACCCTACGAGGTCTAATATGTTATGAGCACCGCAATTAGGATAGAAGTGTTTGCACAGAAGTGTTGACTGGTTCTTGGAGATTTGAAGGAATTCCAGACTTGGAAAATGCCCGCTTAAAGACAATATATTCTAGTAGGGTACGCAACCAACCAGGACACCAGCGAAGTTGGCAGAATTCCAAGATTTTTCTTTCCCTACTACCCTCTTGGGTTGACCATTTAGCAGGCAATTGACGATTTTGAATCACCCATTTCCAAATTGACCAAATGGAGGGGTCATCTTTAGCAATCTTCCACTTGCTGTAAGTGCGATTGAAGACATCTGCTATGGATTTTTCACTCCATTTAAATAGGTAAAAAGGTATGTCAGATTCTGTAAACAGAGTTATCTGTCTCGGATTAAGGAAGGTGACTCTAGAACTTGGCTCCAAGAATATTTTTTCTCCTAAATCTGTCGCCTGCATACAAAGATCTGTATGACTTGCCAAGCTATCAAAGACTTCATCTAGTACTACAGATTTCATCAGGGAGTGATGTGCCATCAAGCAGTGAAATTCCACAGAATCTACCGGAGTCCGGTGCAAATCCTGCTCAACATCCCGTAATTGCTCAGCGTAGAGCAGTTGCTTTTGCTCAAACCACTTTTTCCCAAATTTCCTCTGTCGCCAGACTGTTTTGATCCCAGCAACATGGACTTCTATCTCTGGGGAACCGGGTTGTCCTTGTAGAATGAGGGGGACAACAATGCCAGCTTGCTCTTCTTCAGCACAGTCAACGAGTCGCTTTAACCACCCAGGCTCGATAATTACATCATTGTCTATAAAAACTACATAGTCTGCCTCTTTCACCTGAGGTAAGGCGATGTTACGAGCTACATTAGATCTTAAATAGCGATCGCGACGGATTAAAGTTATGAATTGATGTATTTGAGCCTGCTGTTCCAGATACTGCTGTATATGAGCAGGACTGTTACCGTCTACATAAATTAGGTCAAATGGATAAGCCGCATAATCAGAGAGAATACTCTCTAGGGAGGGCTTAGTTAAACTGAATCGCTCTCTCTGGGTAATAATTAAGGTAACTTTTGGTTTACTCATAGAAGACCTTAACCCTGGTTATAGGCATTTATTTTAACTTTCAATCGTAATTCATCTCCCACCTACGGTGTAAGGGAGGTGTGGTTCATTTGTGTCAACTTCAAGTGAAACCCTTGCCCCGCCTGGAGTTTAAACTCCAGGCTAATAGCTCAAGTCATCTTTAGATGACTAAGATAAAGCCGAAAAATTTAGTCCATTGAAATGGACTTAAGCTATTAGCCTCATCATTTAAATCCAAGGCGGATCACGGAACTCAACCAGCTGGCTATGTCTAGGCTTAAGTTGACACCAATGGGTGTGGTTGCACCACATTAAGTCTATCTAATACTCTATTGCATGAGCAATTGACTGAATTGCACCGGTTATCAAACGCTCTCAAATCCAGTCCGGTACAGCCAATGGAGAAATCTAAGTAGAATTGAAAGAGTTCTTCACCTCTTGGCAATCTAATACTTATGCTGAAAACTGTCGAAGGTATTTATCAGAATGGGCAAATCGAACTTACGGAACTTCCACAAGATGTGAGTAACGATACTCAAGTCCTTGTCACCTTTCTTGAACCTGGTAAACTTGACCCTACCACACTACGGCAATTGATTAATCAACTAGAGACGATATCAGGCATCCAGCAAGGCTTCGATGAAGTCAACGCTGGACAAACACGTCCGATTGGAGATTTTGTCAAACAAATGCAACAAAAGTATGACATTTCAGGTTGAGATTACTCCCATTGCAGAAGCACAAATTGAGCAAGCCTATCGCTGGTATCGAGGGATTGATGAATGCGATTGCAACTCTCCCAGAAAAAAATCGACACTGTGCTTTAGCTATTTAAGATGATTTTTTTTTAAAAGTAATGCAAATATTATACGGACAATATAAAAACATCTACCGAATCTATGATTTTTATTGGCTGTAATGACCGAATTCAAGGAAGATATCTCAGAGTAAAAAAAGAGGGTTATAAGCTAATTCAGTTGAGTTAGTGCATATGTTAACCTTTAAAAGAAGGTTACAATTATTATGTCTCAATATAGTGTTCATGAAATTAATCAGCATCTTTAACAATAAAGGTGGGGTAGGTAAAACAACTTATATCTATCACATTGCTCATTTGCTTGAGCTACAGGGAAAAACAGTTCTTTTAGTTGATTTAGACAGTCAATGTAATTTGTCAGCTTATTCTCTCTCTGATCATGATCTTGAGCGTAGTTGGAGAACAGATAGAGGTAATAGCATTTGGAATGCAATTGAACGTGTCTATAAAGGGATGGGGGATATTAGGCAGAGGCAACCTACACAATTTAATGAAAAATACAGCAATCTCCACATTATTCCGGGAGATGTTCTTCTGAGCAACTATGAAGACATTCTTGGTGATACATGGAGCAGTGCAAAAGGCGGTAATGAGCCTGCATTAAGAGTTCAGTCTGCAATTTATAGATATGTTCTATGGTGTGCGGAAAAAATCCATGCAGATTTTGTTATGCTGGATTTAGGTCCTAATCTTGGCGCAATTAATAGAGCTATCCTTGCAGCGAGTGATTACTTCATTGTTCCTATGTCGCCAGATTTATTTTCAATAAGAGGCACAGAAAACTTAGGCAATAAACTTCTTACTTGGAGGAAAGAATGGGATCAGTGTAACGGTGCTTGGGAAGGTGGAGAAATAGAACTACCAAAGGGAAGACCAGTCTTCCTCGGTTATGTTATGCAGCAGCATAATATGCGTCAAAACTCCGCAGGCATGACGAGAGGATGGTCTATTTTTGGTAGCAGAGTTGAGCAAGCAGTTCAAGAAAACATTGTTAAAAAACTAGATCCTATAAACCAAGTTCATAACTGGGGTGATGGTAACTGGAATCTTGGACAGATACCAAACCTCCATAGTTTAATTCCATACTCTTTAGAAGCTCGCAAACCAGTTTTCGACTGTACATCGAAAGATGGACTCACTGGTGCTCATATTACTCGTGCACGTGACTCAAAGAAACACTTTGAACCAATAGTTCATAAGCTACTAAAAGTGGTATGAATAAAGCTTTAGTCTAACCCTTTAGATCTCTGCTTAGCCTTCCGTTAGTGCTAGCATAATCGCTTATTGGGAGATATGGATAAACCTGCTTGACTTTATAGTAGTGAATTTGAGCAATAAACTATGGCATACAGTGATTTTAAAACCTTATTGAAAGTTACAACTGCTTTTGATTTAACAGTTGATGAAGCACAGCATCTATTCACAGATGTTGAGCCAATAGAACCTAGCAACTATCTCGAAAGAACACTAGATGAGTATTTACCAATAGCCAACGCAATTAATACCGAAAAAGCTCGTTCTGAGTTAATTATTGCTCCAGTTATTCTTGAAGTGAGGCGCATTTGTGACTTTCAAGTGGGTTTTTTTTCAGGAACTGATTTTACCGTTGACCCCGAAGTCGGACTCAATGGATACTGTGATTATATTCTTACTGCTTCTAGAGAAATATATGAAATCCGTTCACCTGTCGTAACCCTGGTAGAAGCGAAGAACGAAAATATTAAAGGAGGACTGGGACAATGTATTGCTGAAATGGTGGCTGCTCAACGATTTAATCAACAACAGGGGGATGAGGTTAAAAATATTTATGGAGCAGTAACTACTGGCACTGCCTGGAAGTTCCTAAAACTCACTGCTCAAATGGTTTTTATTGATTTGAGTGATTATTATATCAAGGAAGTTGATAAAATTTTAGGGATTTTAGCTTCTCCTTTCTCGGAATTAAAAAAATCACTTTGAATTACTTATTACTACTTTTAAGTGGGATTGCTTTATTCTTAAGCCTGTGGATTGTTGTCCCTGCTCCCACACGACAGCTGCTACCCCTAGGAGTTGGTGCGCCAGAAATCAGTCTTTGGCTGCTATTATTCAATACTATTGTTCTTTTTTTACTGTCTGTTGTCTATCGCCCTAAAAGCCCCTGGCTAATTTTAGCTGTCAGCTGTAGCTTAATCGCTCTACTTCTGAGTTCCCTGCCCCTAGGGCAATTACTCAAAACTCAGCAGCAGCTAGCAACAAGGATGAGTGAAGGCTTGGGAGGAAACTACCTAGCGCAAGTTCCTACTCAGCTACAGTCGAAAATGCGATCGCAACCATTTTCCCTTATAGATGCTTTCACTGGTATCAAAACAGAGAAAGTGCGCCACACGAAAGGTGTCATCTTTGCTAAGCCAGATGGTGTACCTTTGAGCATGGAGATTTACCGCCCTCTCGAAGTAGGGGAATATCCAGGGATTGTAGTAATTTACGGTGGTGGTTGGCAAAACGGTAGCCCTTCAAATAATCCTAAGTTCAACCGTTACCTGGCAGCACTAGGCTACACTGTTTTTGCTATTGATTATCGCCATGCACCCCGTTACCAATTTCCGGCTCAATTGGATGATGTGCAGACAGCACTAGCTTTCATCCAGCAACACAGCTGCCAAGTATGAAACTGATGCCACCCGCCTTGCCTTGATGGGACGTTCCGCCGGAGGACACCTGGCAATGCTGGCAGCTTATCAACAGAATACCTTACCTGTGAAAGCAGTGGTTAGCTACTACGGACCATTTAACCTAACCGAAGGCTACCAAAAACCACCTAAACCGGATCCTTTGAATGTGCGTGCAGTGTTGTCAGCCTTTTTAGGTGGTTCGCCAAAGGAACTACCTGAACAATATCGCCTTGCTTCTCCTACTAGCTATGTAACGCGCTCTTTACCACCAACGCTATTAGTACATGGTAGTCGTGATCATATTGTCAAAGTTAACTTTGCACAGGATATGCACAAACACCTACAAACAGTTGGTAACATCAGTGTATTATTAGAAATTCCCTGGGCAGAACACTCTTTTGATTCTCTCTTTAATGGTCTTGTTGACACTCCCTGCTCTAAAGAGACAGGGATTCTAAGTTCATCGTAGCTACTTGCTCTACCAGGGTTGCCCCAAGCAGAGTAGAGGCGGCTACTCCCTTAGCGTTACTTCGGGTATGCCCTACCCTAGACTTTGCTTGATGCAAAATGTTGATTGCCGCGTTGGCATCCCTGTGCAGAATACAGCCACATTGACAGACATGAGTCCTAGTACTGAGAGATTTCTTAATTACTCGCTTGCACTGGCTACACTCTTGGCTAGTGTACTGTGGTGGAACAGCAACAGCTAGCTTCTCAAACTTGTTAGCAAAATATTCTATCCACTCCCTAAACTGATACCAACTAGCATCAGCAATTGACTTGGCTAGACAGTGGTTCTTAAGCATATTGCTAACTCTTAAGTCTTCATAAGCTACTAAGTCGTTAGACTTGCATACGTTACGCGCCAGTCTCTTGGCGTGTTCTTTCCGTTGCCTACTTACTCTTAAGTGTTTGCAAGAATATTTAGCTCTTGCCCTATGGCGTCGAGTTGAACCTTTCTTTTTTTTGTAAATGAGACGTTGAGCTTGTTTGATCTTAGATTCAGCCTTCCTTAGAAACCTTGGGTTAGGTTCTTGGTAGCCATTGGAATCAGTATAAAACGACTCCAAACCTACATCCAAACCAATCTCTTGTCCAGTATGAGGCTGCACATCAATACACTCAACCTCAACACAGAACTGGCAATAATAACCATCAGCACGGTGGACTAATCTGACTCGCTTGATGGACTCAACAGGATAGGTGTGAATATCCCACTTGCCTAACAACTTGAGTCTACCAATACCTTTTTTATCGGTGAAACTGAGCCGTCGCTTAGTCTTGTGAAGTTTCCAGCCAGTAGTCTTGTACTCAACTGAACGGTTGTCCTTCTGGAATTTAGGATACCCTTTCTTCCCAGACTTCTTGGACTTGCAGTTAGCATAGAACCGATTGATGGCTAGCCATCCCCGCTCAGCAGAAGCCTGACAAGCCATTGAGTTAAGGTCTTTAACAAACTTAAATTCATTGCGTAGTTCTGTAGAGTGTCTACTCAAAGCTGATTTATCAATCTTGCTTTCCCTGGGTGCATCTATCCAATATCGAATGCACTTGTTACGGATAAATTGAACTGTTCTGATTGCTTCATCAATAGCTTGATATTGAGCTTGTTTTGCTTTAACTTTATACTCAAGAACTAGCATTGATTCGACCTCTCAATTTTTTTAGTATATTATACTGAATGTAGCCTCATATGTCGTAATAAAAATAACCTTTATAACTGAAAAATTTCAAGGCGCTTAAAAGCGCTACCTTGCCTTCATCCCTGCTCTGAAGAGACAGGGCTTTCGGCTGCGTCCATAGTAATCGTTTATTGCTACAAACAACAAATGACAAACAACAAACGACAAATAACAAATGACTAATTGGCCGAGCCTACTACAACAACTACTTGATCGACAATCCTTATCCAGCAACCAGGCATCACAGTTAATGCAGGGATGGCTTGATGAGTCAATTGAGCCAGTTTTATCCGGGGCGATTCTTGCTGCTATCCAGGCTAAAGGTGTTTCCGCCACAGAACTAGCGGGGATGGCTCAGGTGTTGCAATCCCAATCTTTACAGCAAAAGGCAATTGAGCACACAACACCAGTAATTGATACCTGTGGTACAGGGGGAGATGGAGCCTCAACCTTTAATATCTCCACTGCTGTGGCTTTTGTTGCAGCTGCGGCTGGTGTTTTGGTTGCCAAACATGGCAATCGTTCCGCTTCTAGCAAAGTCGGCTCAGCAGATGTTCTAGAAGCACTAGGGGTTAACTTATCAGCGCCACCAGAGAAAGTGCAAGCAGTACTGCAAGAAGTGGGAGTGACTTTTCTCTTTGCTCGTGGCTGGCATCCAGCAATGAAAGCCGTAGCTCCCCTACGGCAAACGTTAAAGGTGCGAACGGTGTTTAACTTGTTGGGACCCCTGGTCAATCCCTTGCGTCCCACGGGTCAGATCATCGGAGTATTTGACTCCCAGTTTGTGGCAACTGTCGCCGAAGCTTTGTCTCAGATGGGTACTCCAAAAGCCTTTGTCCTTCATGGCAGGGAAAAACTTGACGAAGCTGGATTAGCAGATGAAACTGACTTGGCGCTACTTTCAGCAGGTGAGGTGCGTCTATCTACCCTTAATCCCCAACAACTAGGTTTAACTCCAGCACCAACAGAAGCCTTAAGAGGCGGGAATGTGGAGGAAAATGTCACAATTTTGCGGCATGTGTTGCAAGGAAAAGGGACTCCAGCACAGCAAGATGCAGTGGCGTTGAATGCTTCATTAGCCTTACAAGTCGGAGAAATTGTACCACTGGAAGACCACGAAGCAGGTATTAAGCTAGCTAGAGAAGTTATGGCTAGCGGAGCCGCTTGGTCAAAGTTAGAGCAACTGGTACAGTTTTTAGAGGGTGGGAATTAATGTGTTTCTTAGGAGCCACCCCATGGGCGCAGCAGCACCCGCTATGAAGGGAAGAAACAAGCCAAACTCTCTTCCCTCCTGCCTCCTGCCCTCTGCCTCCTGCCTTGTTTCTTCAGAGGCATGAGATAATAGCAGGCTAGCTATCAGCTTTGTAGTCTTTCCTTAACACCTAACACCTATTATGCCTATTTCAGCTGCTACACCAGCTCTGCTCGTACTGGCAGATGGTACATCCTACCAGGGCTGGTCTTTCGGAGCTACTGGTACTGCTATTGGAGAGGTCGTGTTTAATACGGCCATAACTGGTTACCAAGAAGTGGCAACCGATCCCAGCTATCGTGGTCAGATTGTCACTTTCACCTATCCAGAATTAGGCAACACTGGTGTTAATCCCGATGATGAGGAATCAGCATACCCTCAGATCCAAGGTGCCATTGCTCGTAATATCTGCCGCCGTCCTAGCAACTGGCGCTCCACTCAATCTCTTCCTGATTACCTAAGGGAACACAACATTCCAGGCATTTATGGTATTGATACTAGAGCATTAACCCGCAAACTACGCTCTGTTGGTGCTATGAATGGGGCGATTTCTACAGAAATCCTTGATACTGCTGAGTTACTGATGAAAGTGCAAGCAGCTCCCAGTATGGCAGGATTAAATTTGGTTAAGGAAGTTACCACCAAAGAGATTTACGAGTGGTTTGAGCCGACAAATACCAGTTGGGAGTTCAACTCTGCTGTCTCAACTTCTGCTGGTGCACCTCTAACAGTCGTCGCGATCGATTTTGGCATGAAACGCAATATTCTGCGGCGTCTAGCTAGCTACGGTTGCCGAGTTATCGTTGTTCCGGGTGATACACCCCCAGAGGATATTCTTAAATATAATCCTGACGGCATTTTCCTCTCCAATGGACCGGGAGATCCCGCTACTGTGAGGGAGGGAATTGCAACGACAAAAGTCTTGCTAGCAAGTCACAAACCTATATTTGGCATTTGTATGGGACACCAGATTCTCGGTCTGTCCCTCGGTGCTGAAACCTTTAAGCTCAAATTTGGTCATCGAGGTTTGAATCATCCAGCTGGTTTGCAGCGACAAGTGGAGATTACTAGCCAAAACCACGGTTTTGCGATCAATCCCGATTCTTTAGGTGCAGAGGTGGAAATTACTCACCTCAACCTTAACGATCGTACCGTAGCAGGATTGCGTCACAAATCCTTACCGTTCTTTTCGGTACAGTATCATCCAGAAGCTAGTCCTGGACCTCATGATGCGGACTATCTATTTGAACAATTTGTTAAGTTAATGCGTGAGCCAAGGGATAAGACCGAAGGTAAGTTCGTGTAGAAATGAATTCTTCATTCTTAATTCTTCATTCTTAATTCGCCATCAGGCGCTTTGCCCTATATCTCCTTGAACTTCTCACCATTCTCTTCCCTGCTCTATTTGCCTGAAACCGAAAGATTAATCATCTGTTAAGATAGGCAAGATCATCTGAAAAACTTTCTGTTCAAGTCTGAGACTTGACAGTGAAAAAATCAAAGTGATGGTATACACATGTACAGCTAGGAGGGTGTTATTCCTGAGCCACTAACCCTGACAGTCAGCTTAAGGGGCACTCGCGAAGTCAGGGAAAATTGCCAGCTTTTCCGCCTCACTGGATTGTTGGATGCTTTTTCGGAAGCTATTTTCCGGAAAGCGATCAGCAAACTTATTGATGAAGGTCCAAAAAATGTTATTTTAGACCTTTCCAAAATCGACTTTGTCGATAGTTCTGGTTTGGGCGCATTAGTGCAGTTAGTGAAAAAAGCTCAAACTGAAGGTGGGAGCTTGCAAATTGTCACTAATCCTCGTGTGACTCAAACGGTTAAACTAGTACGCCTAGAGAAGTTTCTCTCGCTGCAATCTTCTGTTGATGTGGCCTTGGGGAAAATCGAGGGTAGCTAACAAAACCCAACTTACAGATTAAAGGGCGGGTGCAAAACCCGCCTTTAATTTGTCTGGTGAGAAGTTCCACGAGGTTCTAATACTAAAATTTCAATATAGGGATTCAGCAGAGATTGTGACATCAGAGGAGGAGCAAAATTTAAACTTCCGGGAAACTGACTCGGCAATCTCATGGACAGTTGCTCGATTCACCCAATTGAGTAGTGCTGCTGATTCCTTAACCCAAATTCAGCAACTCTCACCAGCCTCACTAGCATATTTAGGAGACGCAGTATATGAACTTTATGTCCGAACTTGCTATCTGCTGCCTCCTAAACGTCTGAAGGACTATCATCATCAAGTAGTGGCTCAAGTGCGAGCGGAAACTCAGGCAGCTACCCTGCGATCTCTCACACCTCACCTCACTGATAATGAACTGGAGATTTTGCGGCGGGGGACGTAATGCAGCCACTGGTAGTCCTCGGCGTCTAGCTCCTAAAATCTATCAACAAGCTACTAGCTTGGAGACATTGCTTGGCTATCTCTACCTTAGTGATCCCCACCGCCTAATCCAATTATTGGCACATTTGAAACCTGATACCCCTTAAAAGTGATCAATTGATAATAAAAAAATGGCTAATCACAATCGCCCTTCTCACACTGCCAATAAGCCTAAGCTAAGAAAATCCTTGCGTCTCCCAAAAAACAAGGGTCGAAAATTTTCTCCTTCTTTAGACAGGAACACTGAACCATTAGAATCTACTGCAGAGGAAGAGAGCGATCTAATTTATGGTCGTCATACTGTTCTTGCTGCTTTAAATAAACGCCAGCTCAACCGGGTTTGGATCCTGCCTCAGCTGCGCTATGATCCCCGCTTTCATTCCTTACTGCTTCAAGCTAAGAGCAAAGGTACAGTAATTGATGAAGTCGAGCCACGACGCCTCAGTCAAATTACGGAGGGAGCTAACCACCAAGGTGTTGCAGCCCAAGTAGCTCCTTACTCCTATCTAAATTTAGGTGAACTGATTGAAAAGGCAAAATTCACAGCTGAACAGCCAGTAATCGTGGTGTGTGACAGTATCAACGATCCCCACAACTTAGGAGCAATTATTCGGACAGCAGAAGCCTTGGGGACTCAGGGTTTAGTCATTCCTCAACGTCGAGCTGTTGGAGTAACTTCTACTGTCATGAAAGTAGGAGCAGGAGCTTTGGAAACTTTACCCATTGCCAGAGTTGTCAATCTTAGTCGTGCCTTAGAGGAATTAAAAGCAGCAGGATTTTGGATTTATGGTACTAGCGCTCATTCTGGTAAACCATTACACAAAGTTGAGTTGAAAGGAGCAGTAGCATTAGTTGTAGGTTCAGAGGGTAATGGTTTGAGTCTTCAAACCCAACGAGGCTGTGATGTCTTAGTTTCGATTCCTTTACAAGGCAAAATCCCCAGCCTCAATGCCTCAGTAGCAGCAGCAATGGTTTTGTACGAAACTTATCGCCAGCGTTGGTCAGATCGTCTTTATCTTGACACTGTGTCCAATAAGATGGTGAAAGAAGAAATGTAAAATTTTATAAAAATGTGTAAATAATTGTAAGAGTACAAGATCACGATACAATCCTTCCTACCAGATAAGTACCATGAAAAACCTCATTACCAATACCAAAGAAATCTTTACCAGTGTTCTCAGCTTCTCGGGATTGGCTTATTGGGTGCAAATAGTTACCGATAACCCCCGGTGTACCTATTACTTTGGGCCATTCTTAACTACTCAGGAAGCTAACAAAGCTAAGGCTGGATATATTGAAGATTTAGAAGATGAATCTGCCGTCATCGTTTCCGTTAATGTCCAGCGTTGCCAACCAAAGAACCTCACAATTTTTGATGAGCTCAGTGAACTGCCTGATCCCGAAATCAGACCTACTTTTAGTGGACAATTATCTTAGAACTAGTTTTCCTACTCCTGTTCGGTTTTAGGTTTTAGGGAAAGATCTGGAGTTTAGACTAGTCTAAACTCCAGTTTTAAACCAGAAAAGAGCGATCGCTACGCACTGTCACGGTATTATGTCATCCTGAGCGGTAGCGAAGTACCTCCATGCGCCGCTATCTCAAGTACTTCATCCTTGCCGCTACTATGCTCTTTAGTGTTGGTTATTCCTACAGAAGTGGGCGATCGCCACAAGCCTGACACTAATAGATTATGTTAAGGGGATAGGAGGATTTATTATGCCAACCACCATCAAGGAAATTTATACCCAGGTTGTATCCACACTATCTCCAACAGAGCGGTTGCAGTTGGCGAGCTTAATACTCAATGGTTTGTTAGAGCAGGGTGGTGCTGTTGTGGATGAGAGCGATACATGGACAGAGCAAGATCAACTAGACTTAGCTACCTTCTCTTGGCAATATGCCGCAACCACTTTCTTGGAAGAGGAGGAGCCAGAAAGCCCCTCTCACCCAACAGATTTATTCCTTTTCCCTCTCCTTGTAGGAGAGGGTTAGGGAGAGGTGGGATTTTGCGCCTCAAACTAACCCACAGCTTACTTTTGTGGCTCAGGCGAAGACGAATCAAGATAGAGCAGCGATCGCTTCCTTATGGTCAGTTTCCGATGGTGGCACTCAAGCACTAATGAATGCTTTCTACGAAATACTCACAACTAGTAAATTTACCAAAGCAGAAGCCCTGCAACAAGCACAAATTGCTCTAATTACTGGTGATTACTCTGCTGTTGGGGAAAATCGAGGCAGTCTCATTGTGGAATATGTTGGTAATGAATTACCCTCAGCTGTGAGGAATAACCTGAACCATCCCTACTACTGGGCCCCATTTATTTTAATTGGTAATGGGTTGTAATAGCATTTGGGTAAATGACACAAGTGAACTCAACCTAGGATTACAATTGACGGGATATGGCATATAGTGATTTCACCTTTGAAAAACTTGAGAGTGAGCTTCAACTCACCATTGCTGAGGCTGATTTGTATTCCTCAGTTAAATCCCTTGAACTTAGTCATGTTTTGGCAGAAGTGCTCAAGGAAAATATCCCCTTGGGATTAGCAATTAATACTGAAAAAGCTAGATCAGAATTAATTATTGCTCCTCTATTGGTTGAATTAAGGAAAATCCTTAACCATAAAATTAGCTTGTTTTCAGGCATTGAATTTAATGTTGTTCCTAAAAAAGGATTGAATGGCACATGTGACTTTCTTGTTTCCGTCTCTCCCACACAAATTTTGTTGACTGCCCCTGTGATTCAGATAGTGGAAGCGAAAAATGAAAATATCAAAGGTGGTATACCACAATGTATAGCTGAAATGTGTGCAGCACAGATATTTAATGAACAAAAGAAAATTTTATTACCGATAGTTTACGGTGTAGTAACCATTGGCAGCTCATGGAGGTTCATGCAATTAGAAGGGAATAAAGTGACTATTGATTCAATGGAATATTTTATTGATAACGCTGAAAAAATCTTAGGTATCTTGCACTATATGGTAGATAAAATTCTAGAAGAGGGGGATTTATCATAGTAGAATGCAAAACAAAACTCTCTACCTAGATTTCATCGAAAAAGCTCTTCAACTTCCCAAAACTGATTTAGATGCATCTTTGATCATAGATATGTTTGCTGGTTGTGGGGGACTAGCACTGGGTTTTGAAGCCGCAGGTTTTAGAACCATCGGTTATGAAAAGCTGGAAGATGCTTGCACTAGTTATCGTCACAACCTGCACAATTTCTGTCATCAGGTAACGCTTACACGTAAACCTGATTTAGTCAACGGAGCCACTGTAATTATTGGAGGTCCTCCTTGTCAACCTTTTAGCGTTGGTGGACATCAACTCGGACTCAAAGACAGCCGTGATGGCTTTCCCATTTTTCTTGATGCTGTTGATCACTATCGTCCTCAGTTAGCTATATTTGAGAATGTGCGGGGAATGCTATTTCGCAACAAAGCTTATTTTGAAGAGATTGTAACGGCTTTTAGGGAGTTAGGCTATATCGTTGAATGGGATATCCTCAATGCTGCACATTATGGCGTGCCTCAACGGAGAGAACGTCTTTTTTGTGTTGCTCACAAAGGTAGATGGAAATGGCCACAAAAAACACATGTGAACTCACCATATACGGCTGGTGAAGCTTTAGGAGAGCTGGCATTTTTAGCACCATCTGACTCCAAATTTCTTACTCCTAGTATGGATGAGTATGTCAAAAAATATGAGATAGCTTCTAAATGTGTCAAACCTAGAGATTTACATCTGGATGCACCTTCTCGAACTGTCACTTGCCGCAATCTTAGTGCTCCTACAGGAGATATGTTACGTATTAGATTGCCTGATGGGCGCAGAAGACGGTTAACTGTCCGAGAAGGTGCTCGTCTCCAAAGCTTTCCCGATTGGTTTGAATTCCAGGGGAGCGAAGAGAGTCAATGCAATCAGATTGGTAATGCAGTTCCTCCTGTCTTAGCCAAGGCTTTAGCTTGTTCCGTCAAAGCTTATTTAGATGATATTGAAAAAGACGCAACAGAAGAATCTCATTTACACAGAGGAAGCCAAGATAATTCTCCGGGAGCTAGGTTTGCCAAATGCACAACGGAATGAGAGATCTGCCCTTACTTTGTTAGCTTTGCTTAATTTCAATGAAATTTCTTGGGAAACTGAAGTCTGGATTGCAGAATCTCCAACTCATATGATTCATTTTGATGGTGAGCGGTTTTTGGGACCATACTGAGCAAGAAAGCGATCGCTACCCTCCTCAATTCTAATATATTCCCTCTACCCATTGAGAGATATAACATAGTTCGGTAAATTTTTGCGTAACTTCTGTGCTATTGGGAGATATATAAAATGAGAATGTTTAAGCTGATTGCTATAGCTGTCTTGAACCTTTAACCCTTAACCTTTTTCCTTATTAAAATGCGTTCCTATTTCAAATACTTACTCGTTACTGCTGCTACACCACTATTGGTACTCCCCTCTGTTGTATTGCCTGTTGCTGCTCAAGATTCACCTGCTGTGGTTCAAGTGGAGGTGGCTCAAAATCAAAAACTAGAGGCGGATCGCTTGCTGGCAGAAGGGATAGAATTGTATGACAAAATTAAGTTTGGCAATGCGTTAGCTAAATTTGAGGAAGCCTTAGTAATTTATCAAGAGATAGGGGATAAGGTAGGTGTTGGGACAACCCTCCAACAAATTGGGAGAGTTTACTATAGTAGAAATGAATATCAACAGGCGTTAGATTACTACCAGCGAGCTTTAGTAGTCCAACGGGAAGTGAATGATGATACAGGTGCTAGAGTAACTCTCAACAGAATTGGGAGTATTTACGATAGGTTAGGAGACTATCAGCAAGCACTCGATTACTATCAGCAAGCTGTGGCGATTCGGCAAGTAGACAATGCTACTTGTAATGATCGCGCTTGGCAAAGGATAACCTTAACAGGAATAGGCAGAATTTATCAACGTTGGGAAGATTATCCTCAGGCGTTTACTAACTACCAGCAAGCTGTAGCAATTGAACAGGAGTTGAGTAATTGTCCTGAGGAAGACATACCCCCTTCCTACGCTAGAGGTGCGAACCTTTTCTACAATACAGGGTTAGTTGCCCAAGAGTTAGGCAAGTATCAGGAAGGGTTGGATTACTTCCAGCAAGCTTTGGCAATTTATCAACGAGTTGACGATCAGGATGAGGAATGGATCATCCTTAACCAAATGGGGGTAGTTTCCCGGCAAATGGGAGAGTATCAACAGGCGCTGGATTACTTCCAACAAGCACAGCAAATGGGTATTTTATTTACTCATTTTGGTCAGGGAGGTTCCCTCAATAATATCGGGTTAGTTTACTATGAGTTGGGAGAGTATCAGCAAGCACTCTTATCCTACGAACAAGCTCTAGCATCTGCTCAAGAAATTGATGATAGGGGAGGAGAAGGAATAACTCTCAACAATATTGGCGGAATTTACGAACAGCAAGAAGAGTATGAAAAAGCACTCGATTACTACCAGCAAGCTTTGGTAATTGTGCAGGAAGTCGGTGATCAAAAAGGAGAAGCAGTAGCCCTGAATAATATTGGGGCAGTTTACGATAAGTTAGGCAAGTATCAGCAAGCGCTCGACTCCTACGAACAAGGTTTGGCAATTCTGCAAAAAATTGGCAAGAGGTCATTAAAAGCAGTCACTCTCAACAATATTGGGGTAACTTACGAGCATTTAGGAAAATCTGAGCAGGCAGCAAATTACTATGAACAAGCTGTAGCAATTTGGTCAGAACTTGGGGAAAAGCCAGGTGTAAACCAACCTCGTTTAGCTATTACCTTAAACCTTGAACCTCTGATTCTGCCAAAGTCTCCCAATGCAGCGAAAAGAGAACAGGTGGTTCAACTCTATCAAGAAGGAATACTACTCTCCAAGCGGGGTCAATCTCAAAAAGCACTAGAGAAATTTCAGCAAGCCTTAGGCATTGCTAGGGAACTTGGAGATCAGAGCCAGGAATGGAAGAGTCTTAACCAAATGGGACTAGTTTATAAAAGCCTGGGAGAATATAAATTAGCCTTGGATTTCTTAGAGCAAGCCTTAGAGATTCGCCAACAAGTATCCCAGCATACAGGGGCAATTCACTTCAATATTGGACGAGTTTACAGCAGTTTAGGAGACTACAGCAAAGCTTTAGAATTCTATCAACAAGCTTCAGCACTCTCTCGTGGTAATAAGTTAGGTAAAGTCAGAATATTCATTGCTACTGGCAGTGTTCACGCTCATTTAGAAGAGTATGAATTAGCTTTGGATTCCTACCAGCAAGCCTTAGCCTTACTGAAAACCATTGATGTTGAAAAAAAATTACTCGAAGGAGTAACCCTTAACAACATCGCACAAGTTTACCGCAACCAGGGAAAATACGAATTAGCACTACAATTCTATCAGCAAGCTTTAGCTATTCAAAAACTCCTTGGAGGCAAGCAGGGAGAAGGAGCAATCCTTGACAATATCGGTGAAGCTTACTACCAATTGGCACAGTATGATACAGCTTTAGAGTATTACCAACAAGCTTTAGTTATCAGCCAAGAAGTCGGAGATAGAGCCACAGAAGGAGAAAATCTGAGTAATATTGGTTATTTGCTAGAAAAACAGAGCCAACCAGAGTTAGCTATTGTTTTCTTCAAACGTTCGGTTAACGTCAGAGAAGGGATTCGGGAAAGTATCAAGGAACTCCCCCCAGAACAACAGCAATCCTATACTGAAACCATTGCTGAGGATTATCGCTATCTAGCCGACTTATTACTACAACAAAACCGCATCCTGGAAGCACAACAAGTCCTCGATTTACTCAAACTCCAAGAACTTGAAGATTATTTGCGTAATGTCCGAGGTAATGAAACAACTGCCCAAGGTGTGCCCAATTTACCACCAGAACAGCAGATTGAGGATGGTTTACAAGAGATTTTAGGGCAAGCGATCGCTATTGGTAAAGAACTCAACCAACTACGACAAAAAGGCAATCGCACTCCTCAAGAGGAACAGCGTCTCACCCAACTAGTAAATATTCAGGAAAAAATTATCGCAGATTTCAATAACTTTATTGAAAGTGAGGAAGTAGAAACCTTAATTACCCAACTCACTCCCAAAACCCGTAAACCAGATTTAGTAGATGACTTGGAAGACTTACTAAGTATCCAAGACAACCTCAAAAATCTGCAACAAAATGCCGTCCTATTCTATCCTCTTATTTTAGAAGATCGTCTTGAATTAGTTCTCACTACCCCTGATTCTCCCCCAATTCGCCGTACTGTTCCCGTTACCAAAAAGCAACTCAATCAAGCAATTGTCACCTTTCGCGAAGCCTTAGGCAATCCTACATCTGATGCCAAAGAACCTGCACAACAACTCTACAACTGGCTAATTAAGCCTCTAGAAAATGACCTCAAAACAGCAGAAGCTGAAACCTTGATTTACGCACCGGATGGACAACTGCGCTACATTCCCCTAGCAGCTTTATATGATGGTCAACAATGGTTAGTCCAACGCTATCGTATTAATAATATTACCGCTGCTTCCTTGACTGACTTGGACAGCCAACCCCCATCCCAGCTCAAGATTTTGGCTGGAGCCTTTACTTCAGGCAACCACAGCGTCACAGTTTCTCAAAAACGTTTTAACTTTGGTGGTTTGCCTTATGCGGGAGTGGAAGTGGAAACCTTAGCTAAGACAGTTCCTGATACCACCCAACTTATTAATAATGCCTTCAATCCCCAAGATACGAAACCAAAAATGGGTGACCATACCATCTTACATTTTGCCACTCATGGAGCGATCGTAGTAGGAACACCAGAAGAATCCTTCATTCTCTTTGGCGATGGCACTCCCGTTACCATTGCCGATGTCCGCAACTGGAACCTCAATAATATTGATTTAGTAGTACTTTCCGCCTGCCAAACCGGACTTGGTGGTAATTTGGGTACAGGAGCAGAGATTCTGGGTTTAGGTTACCAGATGCAGAGGGCAGGAGCTAGAGCTGCGATCGCATCTTTATGGAGTGTGGATGATGGGGGTACTCAAGCACTGATGAATGCCTTTTACGGAGCATTGCAAAGCAAAATGTCCAAAGCTGAAGCTCTAAGACAAGCCCAAATTGCTTTGATTACTGGTGATTATACTACAGTGGGAGAGCAACGAGGTTCAGTTGTTGCGGTGCAAATTCGCGATGAGCTCAAGCCAGAAGTAGTGAATCGTCTCAATCATCCTTATTATTGGGCACCTTTTATTCTAATTGGCAATGGATTGTGAAGAGAATTTAGAATTTAGAATTTAGAATTTAGAATTGGGAATTTTGAAAACTCCAGTTTAATACGTCATCTACCAAGCGGATTTGGTATTACCAATTTTGCTCACCCCATTCTTAATTCTTAATTCCGCGCAGCGGCACTAGAATGATATTAAAATATATGAAGTAGATATTCCCATCGATGCTGTTATGCCCCAAACACACATCAGATTTGATTGGGCGATTAAAAAATTACTGAGAAACAAAGCTAATCATGTAGTGTTGGCAGGTTTCCTCAGTGAGTTATTGGGCAAACAAATCAAGATACAATCGATACTCGAAAGTGAGAGCAATCAACAAGCAGAGGATGATAAGCTCAATCGAGTTGATATTCTGGCAGAAAATGACCAAGGTGAATTAATTCTCATTGAAGTGCAAAATAATACAGAGCAAGATTATTTTCATCGGATGCTCTACGGCACAGCGAAATTAATCACCGACTTCCTGGAAAAGGGAGAATCTTACGGTAAAGTAAAAAAAGTCTATTCAGTGAATGTGGTCTACTTTTCTCTGGGACAGGGGAATGATTATATCTACCAAGGAAAGTTAGATTTTCGTGGAGTTCACTTAGAAGACTCTTTAGAGCCATCAATCAAACAGCAGAAGCTGTTTAATATCGAAGAAGTATATGAGATTTTCCCCGAGTATTATGTGATTAAAGTAAACAACTTTAACGATGTGGCGAAAGATACCTTAGATGAATGGATATATTTTCTGAAAAGGAGCCAAATAAAAGAGGAATTTACAGCCCAGGGTTTAGCGGAAGCCAAGGCAAATTTACTAGTAGATAGCTTGAGTGAAGAAGAAAGGGCAAACTACTTGAGATATATGGAGAATAGACGCTATGAAGTGAGTATCATAGAAAGCTCCCGCTCAGAAGGAAGATTGGAGGGTTTAGAAGAGGGTATCAAAGAAGGCATAGAGCAAGGTATCAAAGAAGGCATAGAGCAAGGCAAGCAGCAGGAAAAGATTAACATGGCTAGAACATTAATACAAAAAGGAATAGATCTTGAGACAATCACAGAAGTAACAGGATTAACGAGAACAGAGATTGAGGAACTGTAGCGTTATGCTAACGTGGGTGGAGCTGTCTTTAACCGCTTCAAGCTCTCCAGTAATTTTGCGATCGTCAATTTGCTCTCATGGGGTGTTTTCCTTTTCCTCCAAAGGTTGCAGGTCTGCGTTATGCTGGTTATAGGTTATGATGTAGATATTCCCATCAATACCGTTATGCCCCAAACACACATCAGATTTGATTGGGCGATTAAAAAATTACTCAGAAACAAAGCTAATCATGTAGTGTTGGCAGGTTTCCTCAGTGAGTTATTGGGCAAACAAATCAAGATACAATCGATACTCGAAAGTGAGAGCAATCAACAAGCAGAGGATGATAAGCTCAATCGAGTTGATATTCTGGCAGAAAATGACCAAGGTGAATTAATTCTCATTGAAGTGCAAAACAATACAGAGCAAGATTATTTTCATCGGATGCTCTACGGCACAGCGAAATTAATCACCGACTTCCTGGAAAAGGGAGAATCTTACGGTAAAGTAAAAAAAGTCTATTCAGTGAATGTGGTCTACTTTTCTCTAGGACAGGGGAATGATTATATCTACCAAGGAAAGTTAGATTTTCGTGGAGTTCACTTAGAAGACTCTTTAGAGCCATCAATCAAACAGCAGAAGCTGTTTAATATCGAAGAAGTCTATGAGATTTTCCCCGAGTATTATGTGATTAAAGTAAACAACTTTAACGATGTGGCGAAGAATACCTTAGATGAATGGATATATTTTCTGAAAAGGAGCCAAATAAAAGAGGAATTTACAGCCCAGGGTTTAGCGGAAGCCAAGGCAAATTTACTAGTAGATAGCTTGAGTGAAGAAGAAAGGGCAAACTACTTGAGATATATGGAGAATAGACGCTATGAAGTGAGTATCATAGAAAGTTCCCGCTCAGAAGGAAGATTGGAGGGTTTAGAAGAAGGCATAGAGCAAGGCAAGCAGCAGGAAAAGATTAACATGGCTAGAACATTAAAACACAAAGGAATAGATCTTGAGACCATTACAGAAGTAACAGGACTAACGAGAACAGAGATTGAGCAACTGTAAGATTAATGGATCTTCTAGACTAAGTCTGATCAATTACTCCTTATCCTAATCAGTACAATTCAACTTAAAACTCAATAAACTCACAAACAATGCTACTTTTACCCAAACTGCAAAACCTACCAAAAAGTTTTCCCCTTGAAGGAGCAGTTCGCATTGAATTAATTGAAGGAGTCCCCATCTTCCGTGCCTCTAGCACAGTTCAAGAACGTATTGAAACACTATTAGAAAAACAACAAAGCTCCCTCCTCAATTCAGAAGAAGAACAAGAACTCGATTTATATGAAGAAATCGATGACTACCTCAGTTTTCTCAATCGGACTGTCGGTAACCTTTACTTAACTCAGAATCAATCCGATTTATAAGCAATGCCTGCTCGTCGCCCAATTCCTAAAGATATCCAAAACCAAGTTCGTCAGCGGGCTAATTTTCTCTGCGAATACTGTCATGCTTCCGAACAATGGCAATATGTAGCCTTTACTATCGAGCATACAGCGCTTCGCGCTGTTACGAGGTACAGTAAAATCTACGAGGAAAAAATCTATCAAATCTTGACAACTTATTCAGGTGTACCTCATTGCAGCGGTAAGCGCTGTATTGATGCAGTGCTAGAGCAACAACCCCATATTTTTCACTTTATTGGACATGGTTGCCTCAAGAATGAAACTGGGGAAGAAGTAGGGCAAATTGCTCTGGTGGATGATCTATTTGATGAAGCTTTATGGGTTGATGCGAATTTCTTCAGTGGGTTACTTAACCGCTACCGTCCTGGTGTTGTGATGTTGCAGGCCTGTGAGGGGGGAATGCTATCAGCTTCCCAAGCTTTTGTTGGTGTTGCCTCTAAGATTGTACAACAGAATATTCCCGTAGTTGTCGCGATGCAGTACGAGGTTTCCAACATTACAGCAAGTCGCTTTGCTTATCGCTTCTACGAACGGTTAGCTCAGGATGATCCCGTTGATATTGCTGCCCAAAATGGACGGCGTGCGATCGCTCTCAATACGCAATATCAGAAGCGGGATTTTGCTACTCCGGTTATCTTTATGCGAGTGAATGATGGTTATCTGTTCCAGCGTCAAGAAACCGAAGCTGAATCTGGAAAATTGAACGGGCAACTTGCTGATAAGAACAACGCTCAAAATATTCGGATTGTAGACCAGTATCAGGAAGTGAATCAGCAAGGAAAATATAACCAAAATAGCCAAAATTTTAACCAGAATGTGAAGCAAGTAGGAGAAGACAACTTAAACGCTGGACAAGCTAGTAATTTGAGCATGGGTGATGATGATTATTAAAGGATGCTTTTGATTAAAAAAATATTATTTGATTACGCTCACAATCTAGTACAATAGAAATATAAAAATGTTACTTTCCGAAGAGCTTGAGCAAATTCTCAATCGGATTGAAAATGAACAGCAAACCGATGAGGATATTAATATCTTGCATCAGCACCTGCTGGCTGGCGATCGCCAGGTAGCAAGACAACTGGGTAAATACAATGTTAATGTCGGACAGGGACAGGATATTCAGATTGGCGATCGCAACTACTACACTTGGAATGATGAAGCCATTCAAGCATTGATTGAAGTGGTTCAAAAGGGGAGTACTGTTGCAGTTATCAATGCACAAGGAAACGCTACCATTGACCAATCCCATCATGCTATTTATAACTACTATAACTACTACTATCAAGAAGAAGCAAAGGCTGTTATAGTTGAAGCGACTGAGGAGACAGATGATTTACCCTGTCCCTATCGTGGGTTATTTAGCTTTGGTCCAGAGGATGCAGAATACTTCTTTGGGCGGGATATTTTTATTAAGGAACTCTATCAATTAACTCAGACTAAGAACTTTATCCCGGTGCTGGGTGCCTCAGGTAGTGGCAAATCCTCGGTAATTCTAGCGGGATTAGTACCGAAATTAAAGGAGGAAGGACATTGGCAATTTACCCATTTTCGTCCAGGGAAAGACCCTTTCCATGCTCTTGCTCAAGCTTTATAGTCAGTTCAAATAAGAGTGGAACATTAAGCAGTACAATAGTTGCGAATAATTTCATCCAGAGAAGTGTCTATATTCGCATACATTCTGGCTCTCTTTAATGCACTAAAATCATGCTCAATATCATTAAAATCAGGAGAGTATTTCGGCAAAAATAATACTTGATGCCCTCCTGACTCCATTAATTCTCTAATTACATTTTTTCTATGAATTGGTGCATTATCCATAATTATTACTGAAGGTATTTCTAATGACGGTAATAAATATTTCGTTAGCCACCCTTCAAATATTTCTGCATTCAGACTCCCTCTAAATAACATCGGCGCAATTAGATCTTTGTCTTTTTTTCTTCTTCCCGCTACTAAATTTTCTCTTTTCCCTCGTTTTCCTGTTTTTTCCCCGTACAGTTTTTTGCCTTTTTTTGACCAGCCATAAATGTAAGTTTGTGTCTCTTCAAACCCTGACTCATCAATGAATACCAGGCTTTTGACTCCATATATTTTTATTAATTCTCTTAGTGCTCTTAAATACTTAATTCTTTCTTTTCTATTTCTTTCTCGATAACGAAGTTCTTTTTTTTTACGAGTTATTTTCATTTTTTTGAGCGCCGAAAATATGGCACTCTTAGACACTCCAAATTTTTTGGCTCTGTCTAATAATTTCGCCTCTGGATTTTCTTTGACATCTTGTTCTAATGCTTTCCAGTCCAGTTTTCTTTGACGAAGTTCTACCTTAGTTGCCTTTAGTTCTTTACGGTCTAACCACCTATATATTGTCGTTCTTCCTATCCCAAAGACTTTCGCTGCTTTGGTAATCTTTCCACCATTTTATATATATTCTATGACTTTCTTTCTTATATCTAGATTGTACGGCATTGTTGGAGCTCGTTGAAAATATACCTTTTTTATTTTACTTCATTACTGTTTCATCCTTAACTGGAACAACTATAGTTCCACTCTACGTACAGAATCTGGATGAAACTGACTGCATAGCTCAAGCGCGTAAGTTAGCAGGATATTTTCAAGATGATAAACTGCCATTATCCGATGTTTTAGCAACAATTCAACAGCAGCATCCCAACGATCGCATTTTACTGATTGCCGATCAATTTGATGAACTCTACACCCTTTGTAAGGATGAGCAAATCCGCCGTAAATTTCTTAATATTCTCTTACATACATTTCAGTCTTTTGCCGAACAATCCTCTTTGTCAACGGTATTAGTCGCAGCAATGCGAGCAGATGTCATCAAACTTGAGCGAAATTTGCTACAAACCAAGACAGTAACACCAGATGTTCAGATACAAGGGGCAAACTTGCTACGACAAATCGTTGACTGGCAAGGAGAGAAAGAAATTAATATTTTAGACGGACATCAGCATTTTGTTTATGGTGTAGCCTTCAACCCTGAGGGAGATTTGATTGCTTCTGGCGGTGGTGACGATACGGTGAAACTGTGGGAACCTGATGGTACCTTGGTGAGAATTTTAGAAGGGCATCAGGATGTTGTCTACGGTGTCGCTTTCAGCTCTGACGGAAATTTGATTGCTTCAACAAGTCGCGACAAGACTGTAAAACTATGGAACTTTAACCGAGATGAACTCCTCAAACATACTTGCAGTTGGGTGAATGACTACCTAAAAAATAACCCCAAGGTTAGTGAGGATGAGCGTCAGCTCTGTGGGATAGAAGCTTCAGCAACGGCTTTCTTTTTGCAGGGCGAGCAATTGGCAGCAGAAGGCAATATTGATCAAGCGGTTTCTGCTTTCCAAAAAGCAGTCAAACTTGACTCTAACTTCAGTTTAAGTTTAGCCGCAGCCAGTCTACTTCAGATAGGAGAGTACTTGGCAGCCCAACAACAAATTGATGAAGCAATTTTGGCTTTTCAAAGGGCATTGGACTTTAACCCAAGCTTAAATTTTGCTCCTCAGACTAAAGCTAGAAGAATTGCTTTTGTTAAGCAAGGGGAGAGCTTAGCAAAAGATGGAAAAATAAATGGGGCATTAACTAACTATAAAAAAGCTCAAGAACTTGATTCTGATTTAGAAATTTCTGCCACTTCTTGGAATAAACTTTGTTGGTATAGCAGCTTACACAGGCAAGCAGAGAAGGTGATATTTGCTTGCAAGAAAGCAGTTCAGCTGGCACCGGGTAACAAAAATTTTTTGGATAGTCGAGGTATAGCCAAAGCATTAACAGGTGATATTGACGGCGCAATTAAAGATTTCGAGGCATTTATAGCATGGACACATAAGAAAAGTAATAAAACACAACGACAGGGTTGGGTTGAATCTCTCAAGAACAGTGAAAATCCTTTTACACCAGAGGAGTTAGAGTATCTTCGTAATAACCAAAGCCCTTGATAATAAGTGTTCCAGGTGAGCTACAGTTTATTTGCGATCGCATAGAATTAAAGTTGCCCAAGAATCTCCCTGACTTGAGCTGGGGTAAGATTACAAGCCGTGGCAATTTGCTCTATGGTTAAACTCAAGGAGGAAAGTCGAGTTACAGTTTGTTGCTGTTGCTGTTGAAGCGCTCTTTCGGCTCTCTCAGCACGTTGAGCCTCTTGTTCAGCACGTTGCTGCTGTTGTTCAGCACGTTTTGAGGTTTCCACATAAGTCTCCATCCTTTGGCCATCTGGTTTATACAGTTCCAGTGAGCCGTTGGCTGTCTCAAATCGGCAACCGAGCCTAGGACTAATCCAGCCTTCCATATTACCAATAGCCATCAACTGCTTATTCTGTTGTAACCACCCCTTGAGTTCATTGGTTGCTGGATCATACAGATAATATTCCTCGACACCATAACGCTCATAAAAGTTAAATTTGGTATCCATCTCTGCTTTGGTGTTGCTCTTGGAGAGGATTTCAAAGACAACTTGGGGTGCTATGTCTTCTTCTGTGAATTGCTTGTAGGAGCGCCTATCGCCTTTAGGACGACCAAAAACCACCATCACATCGGGTGCCTGACTTTTTGATACTCCTTCGACAGCTTCTACCGGATACCAGAGTAAATCTCCAGCTACAAAAACATTAGGGTCATCGGCGAACAGGGCATCGATGCCTCCCTGAAGGGTGGTAATTAGGCGAAACTGAACAGTATTGTCAGACAAGGGTAACCCATCACTTTCGGGATAGAGCCAATCGGAATCAACAGCAGTGGGTTGAAGTTGCTGAACCATCGTACCAGTTTCCCTGCCAAATGCAGCACTTTACATTTTAATTGATAATTGATAATTGATAATTGATAATTGATAATTGATAATTGAAGACTCGTTGGGAAAAGCTAGAGGAGACAGCTGATAGCTGACGGCTGTTGGGTTAAAGTTGACCAAGAATAACCTTGACTTCAGTGGGAGAAAGATTACAAGCGGTGGCAATTTGCTCTATGGTTAAACCCAAGGAGAAGAGTCGAGTTACAGTTTGTTGCTGTTGCTGTTGAAGCGCTCTTTCGGCTCTCTCAGCACGTTGAGCCTCTTGTTCAGCTCGTTTTGAGGTTTCCACATAAGTCTCCATCCTTTGGCCATCTGGTTTATACAGTTCCAGTGAGCCGTTGGCTGTCTCAAATCGGCAAACCAGCCTAGGACTGATCCAGCCTTCCATATTATCAATAGCAATCAAATCCTTATTCTGTTGTAACCACCCCTTGAGTTCATTGGTTGCTGGATCATACAGATAATATTCCTCGACACCATAACGCTCATAAAAGTTAAATTTGGTATCCATCTCTGCTTTGGTGTTGCTCTTGGAGAGGATTTCAAAGACAACTTGGGGTGCTATGTCTTCTTCTGTGAATTGCTTGTAGGAGCGCCTATCGCCTTTAGGACGACCAAAAACCACCATCACATCGGGTGCCTGACTTTTTGATACTCCTTCGACAGCTTCTACCGGATACCAGAGTAAATCTCCAGCTACAAAAACATTAGGGTCATCGGCGAACAGGGCATCGATGCCTCCCTGAAGGGTGGTAATTAGGCGAAACTGAACAGTATTGTCAGACAAGGGTAACCCATCACTTTCGGGATAGAGCCAATCGGAATCAACAGCAGTGGGTTGAAGTTGCTGAACCATCGTACCAGTTTCCCTGCCAAATGCAGCACTTTACATTTTAATTGATAATTGATAATTGATAATTGATAATTGATAATTGATAATTGAAGACTCGTTGGGAAAAGCTAGAGGAGACAGCTGATAGCTGACGGCTGTTGGGTTAAAGTTGACCAAGAATAACCTTGACTTCAGTGGGAGAAAGATTACAAGCGGTGGCAATTTGCTCTATGGTTAAACCCAAGGAGAAGAGTCGAGTTACAGTTTGTTGCTGTTGCTGTTGAAGCGCTCTTTCGGCTCTCTCAGCACGTTGAGCCTCTTGTTCAGCTCGTTTTGAGGTTTCCACATAAGTCTCCATCCTTTGGCCATCTGGTTTATACAGTTCCAGTGAGCCGTTGGCTGTCTCAAATCGGCAAACCAGCCTAGGACTGATCCAGCCTTCCATATTATCAATAGCAATCAAATCCTTATTCTGTTGTAACCACCCCTTGAGTTCATTGGTTGCTGGATCATACAGATAATATTCCTCGACACCATAACGCTCATAAAAGTTAAATTTGGTATCCATCTCTGCTTTGGTGTTGCTCTTGGAGAGGATTTCAAAGACAACTTGGGGTGCTATGTCTTCTTCTGTGAATTGCTTGTAGGAGCGCCTATCGCCTTTAGGACGACCAAAAACCACCATCACATCGGGTGCCTGACTTTTTGATACTCCTTCGACAGCTTCTACCGGATACCAGAGTAAATCTCCAGCTACAAAAACATTAGGGTCATCGGCGAACAGGGCATCGATGCCTCCCTGAAGGGTGGTAATTAGGCGAAACTGAACAGTATTGTCAGACAAGGGTAACCCATCACTTTCGGGATAGAGCCAATCGGAATCAACAGCAGTGGGTTGAAGTTGCTGAACCATCGTACCAGTTTCCCTGCCAAATGCAGCACTTTACATTTTAATTGATAATGAATCAAGCGGTTTTAAAGCCTCTCCTTTTAAGGAGGAAAAAGTGTGCTTGAGATTTCCTTGCAGGGTAGCTCTTCACTACTGGGTAGACGCAAAAGCGGTTCAGATTGTACCATCTGTGGTTACTCTACTGAGTGAGGGAAAGATCTTATTTCTAGGATAGACAATTACCAATCGCTTCAATGAACTGGAAGAAGAGCTTCGGTAATTTGATGTTATTTTAATGATTTTGCAACCGGAATATGGGTTTCTACTGCTAAGCTTCTCTGGCAAACTAAAGCTATTATGAGTCAATTATTTCAGGATTTTCAGCCATTAGCCGCGATCGCAACTACTCCCATTGGTGCTAAAAGGTTACAACCTCTGTGTCAAACTGCTGGTGCAACCCTTTGGCTGCCAGAGTCTCTAACTAATCTGGAAAATACCCAAGTCTATACAGGTTCTCTCAAAACCCACATTGCCTCACTCTGGCACAATCACCGCGCTTTTGTTTTCTGTCTGGCAACGGGAGCGGTGGTACGGTTAATTGCTCCCCTACTTAAGGATAAATCCTCTGATCCAGCGGTAGTCGTGGTAGATCAAGCAAGTCGCTTTGTGATTAGTTTATCTAGTGGTCATCAAGGTGGTGCTGATCAATTGGCACAATTAATTGCTCACCAACTAGGAGCAACACCAATTGTAACCGGAGCAGCGGCGGATTTAGATTTACCGGGAATTGATGTTTTGGGTGTTCCTTTTGGCTGGTATCGGGGTGCAGGAGATTGGACAAAAGTTAGTGCAGCGGTTGCCTGTGGGGAAACAGTGCAAGTAATTCAGGAAGCAGGTTCTCCCTTGTGGCAAAGTCAGCTTCCCGAAACCCATCCCTTTGAGTTTGGGGGAGATGGGGAGATGGGGAGACGCGGAGATGGGAAGACGCGGAGATGGGGAGACGCGGAGATGGGGAGACGCGGAGATGGGGAGATGAGGAGAATTGAAATCCCAGGCCAAATTTCGTTTACCCCATCAGAAGCTAAAGCCAGAATTTGGATTAGTCCGAAGCTAAAATCAGGTCAACATGATACCCGCTCAATTAGTAAAACATCACACATCCCAGAGGTAGAATGGCATCCACGGGTGTTGTGGGTGGGAGTTGGTTGTGAACGAGGAACATCAAGGCAACTCATTGAACAGGCGATTCAACAAACTTGTCAACATTATGACTTAGCAGAAGCTGCGATCGCGGGAATTGCTACTATTAATCTGAAAGCTGATGAAATAGGGATTCTGGAGCTTTGTGAGCAGCGCAATTTTCCTTTACGCACTTTCCCAGCTGAGGTTCTCAGTTCTGTTAATGTACCCACTCCGTCAAAAATCGTTGCTGCGGAAGTCGGTACTCCTAGTGTGGCTGAAGCTGCAGCTATTTGTGGGAGTTTTCCCTTAACTCCTCTTGCTGATGGGGAGGAAATCCCTAATTCCCTCATCGTACCGAAACAAATCTTCAAATCACCAGAACAACCAGGGGCAGTAACAGTGGCCATTGCTCAATCAGAACAAGAATACACTGGACGTACTGGACAATTGTTCCTTGTAGGTACAGGACCAGGACAACTTGATCAAATGACTCTAGCAGCCAAAACTGCTGTGACTCAAGCCGATGCTGTGATTGGTTACTCTCTCTATATTGACCTAATTGCCCCTTTGCGGCGTCCAGGGCAAATTATTGAAGCACTGCCAATTACCCAGGAACGGCAACGGGCACAAAGAGCAATTGAGCTGGCAAAATGGGGTTTAACGGTAGCAGTTATTTCTTCTGGAGACTGCGGTATTTATGGCATGGCGGGTTTAGTACTAGAGCAACTTCGTGCTAGTGGTTGGGATGGTAAGACTCCAGGGGTACAAATGTTTCCTGGTATCACTGCCTTACAAGCAGCAGCTTCCTGTGTGGGCGCACCACTGATGCATGACTTCTGCGCCATTAGTTTAAGTGACCTGTTGACTCCTTGGGAAGTGATTGCCAAGCGATTGGAAGCTGCTGCTATGGCTGATTTTGTCACTGCTTTATATAATCCGCGATCGCGCAGCCGTACTCAACAAATTACCTCCGCCCAAGCTATCTTTCTCAAATACCGTCATCCTCAAACTCCTGTCGCGATTGTGCGTTCTGCCTATCGAGAGGACGAACAAATTACCCTGATTACTCTTGACAAATTGCTGGATATACAGGTCGATATGCTAACTACTGTACTCATTGGCAATCAAAGCACTGCTATCTATGGAGATTGGATGATTACACCACGGGGATACTTAGGTTTTGGTAGTGAAGCTGTTTCTAATGGGTAATTAATCCTACACTTGAATTAACTAGGATTTCAACGGTGGTAGATGTCATGCTTGCGCTCGTTATCGTTGTATTGATTATGCTGGCAGGTTCAGCAATCTGTTCAGCGACGGAAACCGCCTTATTTTCAGTTCCTCTAGTTAGAGCTAGGCAGTTAGCACAGTCCAAAAAATCAACTGCCTTGACACTGCTGGCAATTCGCCAAAAAATGAATCGACCAATTGCTACCGTTGTGATCCTCAACAATATTTTCAACATTGTTGGCAGTATTGTTATTGGTTCTATGGCAGCTAAGGTCTTGGGAGATGCTTGGTTAGGGTTATTTTCGGCAATTCTGACTTTCCTAATCATTGTTTGTAGTGAAATCGTTCCCAAAACGCTGGGGGAACGTTATGCCGAAAGTCTGGCTCTATCTGTTGCCATACCATTAAAGTTCTTGACTTTTCTGTTTACGCCGTTGGTGTGGTTGATGGAAAAAGTAACGACTCCCTTTACCAAAGGGAAAAAAATGCCAACTACTAATGAGGCAGAAATACGGTTCCTGGCAAGTATCGGCTACCAAGAAGGAGTCATTGAAGATGATGAAGCGGAAATGATCCAGCGAGTCTTTCAGTTAAATGATTTGACGGCTACTGATCTCATGACACCCCGCGTCATTATTACTTATTTGCGGGGTGACTCTACTCTAGCTGAGGTGAAGCAAGAGATTATTAGCTCCCAACATACTCGGATCATTGTCATTGAAGATTCTCTCGATCAAGTGATGGGGGTGGTTCTCAAGGATAAGTTGCTCACCGCCATGATTGAAGGTGTAACTAGCCAACAAGTTGCAACCCTTACTCGTCCAGTGCGCTTTGTCCCGGAGATGATGAGGGCAGATAAACTGCTTCAAGTCTTTCAATCCCGCCGCGAACATTTGATGGTTGTGTTGGATGAATACGGAGGGGTTTCTGGTGTAGTTACCTTGGAAGATGTACTGGAAGTGTTAACTGGTGAGATTGTCGATGAAACTGACCGAACCATTGACTTACAACAAATTGCTCGCAAGAGACGAGAAGGTTTGTTACAGGCTAAGGGGATTGAGGAAAATACCTCTGAGCTGAATATTTGAATTTCTTGGAGTTCCGCTAAGGAGAGCGCAGGCACATCGTTAACTCATCCCTTGGAAGACAGTACAGGGGATGCAAGTGTTAACAAGTTGTTCGTTGTTTGTAAAAAAAACAAATAACAACTAACAACCAAGCGGCGGGCGGCTATCCCTCCCATCCATAAAGGAATGGGCTTCCCGCCCCTTTCGGTGACACGCTCCCATTTGTAATAACATTCAGTACTTTACCATGTAAGACATAATACTTACGTGTATTACGTATTTTATGCAACAGTAAAACTAAACAAACTAAATATTTATACTGAAAAAAATCATTAAGTTACCCTATGTTGTTGTGCTACTTTGCATACTACAACTTGACTTACAGGATCTAGGTTGCTATTATTACATTGATTAGTTACTATTACTTAATCAAAGCGTGATTTAAGTCACATCAACTGATCCAATCTTGTCTTAGTCTCAATAAAGTCACAAAATAAGGGTCAAGCGATGATCGTCTACTTCAAAGTTCAAGGAAAAGATATCCAATATTCCCTGATTGATAAGGCTATGTTTACGCTTGTAGTTTCTTCAGACTAACCTTTTAAATCCTAAGCGGTACTACAAATATTTTCGCAATTGTTAATGCTAAGATAGTCATTTGTGATACAACGTTAAATTCTCAACTGCCTCAGCTCCACCTTAATTTTAACGTTGGGAACTATAGAGATACTAACTGCGTCGTTGGTTATTATGGGCTTTTATTTAAGGAGATTTTGGACATTTCACTGCCAAGAGAAAAAAGGTTTTACACAATCAATCTTTTTTTGAATTATTTAGACATTTTGTCAATATTATGTGTTAAGCTTTTAAGGCAAGTCGGCTTTAGCTTTTTTCGGGATTAATCCAAATGTCCAAATCAAAAATAATTTGCGCTCTACTTGAGTAGCTGTTGCAAGTTGTACTCAAATTCAAAGATTTATATGGCTAGGGTGTACATCAATAACGACAATAAACATCTTACCGGGGACATCATACATAGCTATGCTTGACATATCAAAGTACCAAATTCTCAGGATAATGAATACTCAAATTTCTCTCCAACAATTTAAGTTTAATTCAGTTAATCCAAGAATTTGATGATAATTATTGAATGATTTTGTTGTTTTATCGCTTCACTGAAAATTTAGGATTCCTAGATTTTTCAGATATATGGTCATACCAATAGTTAGCAGATCAGTTTTCACAACCTAACTTCAATCAATCCTCTTCTCAAGAGCGATTGATAAAATCGAAGACAAGATTTTTAGGAAAAATTTGCGTGGGTTTGCTTTAGGAATGTAGCATTTTGCCACGTAAAAAATTATGCTCAAAAATGTAAGGAGAATTCCAAGTCATGGTTGCTTTCATCAGTAAATCACAAAATTTTGGGCGGAAATTATCGGAATATTCTCAGAAAAACTTTAATTGCTTGAAGCGAGATCCTAGATTGTTTTTGATGCGCAAGATGGCTCGTATTGAATTAGTGCGCAATTTAATGGTTAATTTAACCAAACCACCGTCTCAATCCTATGCAGTTAGTCTAGATAATACCTCAATTTTTAAAGATATTGATGTAGATAAAGCTGTTTCGGCTCTCAAAAATGATGGTTGTTATTTGGGTCTTCATTTACCACAGGATATAATTCAAGAATTTCGGCAATTTTATCAATCTAGAGATTGGCATGTAAACCAAGATAGAAACTTAGTCTTTTCGTATAGTGAGCTAAAGAAAATTTCAGATAAGAATGCTAAAAAATTTCGCTTTGCTAATCCTTATAATCCTGGAATTTGTGCTCCTCTAGAAAAGCTTAAAACTGATCCAGTATTATTAGCAATTGCTGCCAAATATTTAGGTGCTACTCCTAAATGCGTAGGTAGTTCCTTGAGGTGGAGTTTTCCCGTTTTAGCAACCTCGTTTGAACAGCTCAAATCTGCTCAAGTTTTTCACTGTGATCTGGATGACTATCGAGCCATTAAATTTTTCTTCTACTTAACTGATGTCGATTTATCCAGTGGTCCTCATGCCTGTATTCGAGGAACTCACAAAAACAAGAAATTGTTACATCAATTTCTAGGTGAACGCTGTGCCAATATTGAGGATCAACAACTGATTGATGATTATGGTATGCACAATGTGATGAGTATCTGTGGAACAGAAGGCTTTGGGTTTGTGGAGGATGTTTTGTGTTTTCATAAAGGTACTCTGCCAACTGCAAAAGAACGTTGGTTTTTACAGATAGAATTTGCCATCAACGAGTATCGAGGTCTGAGAGATTGTTAGTAGTAAACTTCTATTGCTGGTATAGAGGTTGAATCATCCTCAGTGCATTAAGCCTGAAAGTCAGACAGCTCGGGATGCCCATCGGCACAACGAATTGTGGTATCCAGCATGGATTGGAAAGCACAAAGATTAGAATCGTCAATCAAGAGGTATCTGGCTAGCACTTAAGAATTCTACAAGAATTGAATTGTCCTTGGATCTTCCCCCTGAAGAGCCTGTATAAATTCAGCTGACAAGAACAAACCTCCAGCAACAAGCACCTTCATCTGATGACGTATTGCAAGATCTTTCGCCATTATAACTGCTTGTTCTATAGTGTCTGCTATATCTATTGGCAGCTCTGGACGTAAATCTGCTAAGCAATTGGCAATTATATGAGCCTGACTTCCTTTGTGCCAAGCTCGGGTACAAATCGCACGATTGGCGATTGAGGCTAATCCTTGCAAAATGCCTTGAATATCCTTGTTGTATGAAACACCAGTTACTAATAACACTGGCTCAGATTTCCATAATTGTTGAACCGAATCTACCAGCTGTTTCATCGCATCAGGTGAATGTCCTACATCAACATAAATCTCTGGTTGTTCCCACACCTTTTGTAGTCTTCCTGAAACAGAAACCTTGGCAAGAGCACATCTGACTATTGACTCAAGTTTAGAACTACTCAAATTAGGTTGCTTAAGTTTGAGCCAATGTTCTGCTAGGAGAATGGCAACTGTAGCATTATTCACTTGGTGAGAGCCGAGGAGTTTCAGATGAATATCTTTCCAGTTAAGATCTCGATATTGAAAATCAAAGACCAATTGATTGTCAAGATATCTCGGTTGAGAGAAGGTACAACAGTTTTTAATACTGAGTAAGTGTACCTTTCTGAGATCGCAATAAACCTCAAGCTTGCGTTTGCCATTGACCCATACGCAATAAGCCAAAACTGCAGGCAGCAAATTGATCAGTTACCATACAAATTGGTAGCCATAGAAACACACGGTGCCTTCGGGGCCCATTTTATGGAAATAATCATGGTTTAGAAACTGTGAAGACTTCTAGTATGGATCTCGTGGTTTCTGGAACAATTCTCACAGTAAGTGTAAGATTGGTGAGCCACCAGGGGCATGGGTAAATATTCTTATCAGAGCTGAACAATGGAAACGTGTTTCCACAAGTGTTCCTATCTAATTGTTTCAATTTATTCCAGTGTACAATGTTTAACCATTGGAAAACTTTAAAGAGCTAATAAAAGATGCATTTTGATCTTTCCATCTAAAATTGTCAAGTTTAATAGAATTAGCCTTGCTGATGATAATCCCGATCCCAATTAACCGAATGTGACCCAAACCATAGACGAAGCACAGATTGTTCATAACGAGCCTAATAAAAGACACCTCAGGCGATGCTTTGTTGAGTCACATGCAGGATGTTTGCTCTTATTCTGGTACATTTTTTCCTTTGTATAAAAAATTTATGCTCAAAAATTTCTCAAAAGAAAAAACTTTTTCCCCAGAAAGGAAAGTGTATTTTGTGGATGTTTTGGGCTCTAGCATTTTCTACAGAACATAAAGGTCTTACAGAAAACAGTTGAATAATTGAAACATAATTTTTTTTTTGTATTTTAGTGCCAAGCTTATTTGGAGCGTTACTCAGGGAAAAAAACGATTCAGTTTCCAAAAATTCAAGGAAATTTGATGACATGTATCAAGTGAAAATTTAGACTTATATTATTGAATATGTAAAGTTTAGTTGTTCTTAAAGGAAATGCCTTTCATTGGTTACCCATTTTGAACATTTAGTTACCACTAGTGAGATCAACTGTTTGAGTGGATCAACTTTCCTACTGATTTTTAATATTTCTTTAATATAAAATATTCATGCAATAACGTTTTGTTACAATGGATACTCGATTTCAATGATTCATGGGAAAACAACTTTGTTATCCTTTTGAAGTAGAGTGATTTCCATGATGGAACCCAATATGTATGATAAGAAGGGCAGTAAATGGGAATGTCAGGCGTGATGACCTAATATTTTGCTGAAGTGGAGAAGGCCTTTTGTAGGCAACAAAAGCTGTGGGGAAATTGGATTCGGGTTTGTAGTGGGATCAAAAAGAGAATGTCAAGGAGAAGGGTCGGAGCCTTTGTGAAAATTGCGACAGTGTAAAAACATTGGACATAAACTTTTTCCGGGTACAGAAACCAAGCATGTTTAAAACAATTTAATTGTGTGGAAATAGGGTAAACATGACAATATGCTTCAAAGACTTTTTCCTACCATGTGAATAAGTTGGAATTTGACCGTTGAAGTACCATATCCATTGGAGATCAAAAATTCATGAACACCAGTTGTGCGCAAAGTCCAAGATAGAGTGTTTTTATGTGCATACCCAAATTAATCGGCGTTATTGTTTGTGGAACTAGCTTTTTTGATCGTATCAGTTCCCACACGTCTAATAAATATGACTTACTGAACTAATCTCGGGCAGGCAATTTCATTTGGCTCATTAAACACAAACCTCATAACCTTGTTGTGTGAAGCGGGACTTAAATGTTCACCTCACTTCAAAACACTGACACTTAAAAAGAGAATACAACTTTCATTCAAAGTACGGACTTCTAGGCCGTTTTCGAAGCTTGAAATCATCGGAGAGGATCACTTGTTCTTGAAAACGTGAAGCATTGAAAGATGGAAATTCTTCGAGTGGTTTTCTCATCCAGAAACTTTCCACCTTTCCATTCTATTTCATCTCATACACACCCAGTATTTGAGTGATTTTACTGAACGACCGATTGTCCTTCACTATGGCATAGATGTACTTACTTTTGAAGAAACATCTGAAAGAGTCAAACTGCGTGTGATATCATGTTGATACCTACACCATACGATGATCTCACTTGATGAGCAGTGTGTACAATGGCATCAACGTGATACAACATGCAGTTTTCCCAGCGTCTTGGGATTTCTTCAAAAGCCAATTTGCGAAAGTGGAAAGATAATCGGTAAGTAAAACCACTCGAGTACCAGCTGTGCCATACATGGAACTTAGCAATTTACAAAAGGCACGCTTCAATACTTCCCGTTACCTCATGATGTGGTAAATTTAATACCTACTGTAACGTACCGACAGATTTATGGTGATTATGTGGCTTAAACCATGGTTAAGGAAATTTACGATGTCTCTCTTCTTTCAAACTGTAACATCTCATCCATTAATCATTACAAGGTGTTCTCAATTGTATGCATGACACCAAGATTGGCTATGAGACAACCAAAGTGACAATATCCCATTCACCATTTAAGCTCTAGGATTATATTCCGAAAACACGACACTGATACCGATGTTAAATGATATTAAAATAAAACTTTTAAACTTTTAAAAACAATTTGAATAATCAGAGCATCTGGTGTAGCTTTAACATTTTTCCGAGAGTAAAAAGTAAAAAGCAAGAATTCATGCATTCCATTCTGCCACACCCACACCCCATTGCATGCTGGAATACACCCCCCCCTGAACAGAATGACAGACAGGTGTAAAAACATTACCTTGCCCCAAACTTCATTTGCGGGCAGTAATAAACTATAAGTAGAGAGTTTATCAGGAAGGTCGGCAACTGGTAATATTAGATAATCAGCTGACGACAAGGATTTAAAGAGACCCACTAGCAAAGTTAATGAAAATTAATTAGACCGTCTACCATACGTTTTTGGTAAATCGTCACAAGTAATTCAAACATACCCTATTGCTCATTCAGTTAGAGCACCTGTCTGCCGCACACAGTAGCATGGGTTCGAGCCCCACCACTACTTACATGTGGGTCAGTTGCCATGCTATCAAGACTTTGTGTACAGGTTATAAACACACTAGTGAGTGGAACCAGCCGGACTTGGAACATAGGACATGTCGGGGTATCACGCGGATACACAGATTACCATCAAGGCCGAGGACATTCCATAAGGCCGACAGCCGCTCTCATTAATATTCATGAGCACCTTATATAAGGCCTCGTAAGAGCCTTCCTGCCAGCAATTAACTAGTGACCACGGGCCTGCGTGTATGTGCCATTGTATCTTCTTTAGAATAAACCCACATGTATCTAAATGCCATGCCTTTCGTCTTTATCGCGCGACATGGTGGCAGCTCGGACTAAGTTCTAGGGAGGATATTTGTGTTTCACTGTGCCAATTGCTGGTTTGAGCGCTGGTGGGGCAGGTCCCTCTCAGACTCCCAGCAGAGCCATACGGCGATGTCGTCTTCATGCGGGAACAAGTGTGCTCATCGGAGGAGGTCCATTGCAGATCAGCGAGAAGTACAGCAGGGGATGGTGGCATAAGTGACACAAGGACTACACCCAGGTTGTATCGTTTCATTAAAAGGGAACATATAGATCGTGTCAGTGGCTCTTAGAGAGTCTTGACCTTGGCTCATTGTGTTGGTTGATCTTTGGCGGGAAAAGCACAGAGTGCGGCAAGTTCAAAGCCGGTCAGACTAAATGCCCCAAAACTCGGTCCCTTAAGGAGGAGTGAGTAAATATAGGTCAAATAACAAAAGCAAACCCCAAGCAAGTAAAGCAGGGCACTGTGCTTCGTGGTCCAGCTGGCTTAGCTGTCTCCAGTTGTGGCATAAGGCTTACCCCTCTGGAGGGCAGTGACAGATGGCTGCTCCTTGCCAAAGGCTCAAAGAAACCAAGTGCTGGTTCTTTTAGTCAATAAGCGGTCCATTCAGGAAAGGTACCAGTTTAGCCGTATGCTATTACTTGGTCCTTTCAGGACAACACATAGTTACTTCGATAATTCAGTTTCTATCTGTCCTACCTCTGTAAGCCATTACAAGTGGACACTGTCTAAGCACACCTCAGTGCATGCCAAACGTTAGGTTACTATCTTCAGTTGTTGCTGAGATACATCTCA
>CBDCVG010000079.1:0-20957 GCA_965222765.1 Caldora sp. | reverse complement strand
CTAATTTGCTGTATCACTTCTGCTAAAGTCAGACTTAAAAGTTGCTGTCTTTAGTCATCACAATGGCTTGCTGAGCTTTGGCAGCTACCCCAATTGTCATGCTACTAGGACTGGGTGATTAAGTTTCCGGGAGGCATATAAAAGAGATGCCTTGAGATCGTCTGCTTCAAGATCAGGCATTTCCTCTAGAATTTCTCTTGCACTTAGACCTGCTGCAAATAGATCCAGTACATCTGATACCCGGATTCTCATCCCTCGGATGCAAGGACGACCACCACACTGCTTAGGATTAACTGTAATTCTTGCAAGTCGTTCCACCATTCAAGGTAGCTCTTGTGAGATTTATCTATAGTTCATGCCTTAAGTTTAATCTGAAATTGAGGATGTGTGGAACTGTGGAACTGGCATCCTGCCAGTCTACTAAGAGGGCAAAAGAGCAAAGGGTTACAGAGTCCACGCCGCCTCACACAACACACGAAAACCGAAAAAGTCGATGAGGGAGCCGCCCGGATCATAGTCGCCGCGATACGCAGAACGGCAGAAAACAGGAATGTCGTCCCAAGAACCGCCCCGCAACAGCCGAGAACGATTATCATTCTCATTCACCCACGCACTACCATCTGTTGGCGCACCTTCATAGTTACCATGCCAATGGTCTGCACACCACTCCCAGACATTCCCATGCATATCGTAGAGTCCGAAAGCATTTGCTACCTTAAAGCTACCCACTGGAGTTGTTTCCCCAGGAGATTTGCCTTTGGAACCAGAGCCATAAGTATAGTCGCCGTCATAGTTAGCTAAATCGGTTGTAATTGTCTCCCCAAAATGGAATGGAGTAGTTGTACCTGCTCGACAAGCATACTCCCACTCGGCTTCACTGGGTAACCGATACTGCCGTCCAGTTTTCCGGGAGAGCCTAGCGCAGAATTCTACGGCATCATACCAGGAGACTCGCTCTACAGGTCGGGAAGCCCCTTTGAATCTGGATGGGTTGGGTTTATCAGTGTTGACTGGTGGCAAAGCAGCTAGGGCTTGCCATTGTGCTTGGGTAACTGGATACTTACCCATCAGAAAAGATTTAACCATTACCCTATGTTGGGGAGATTCAGAACTACGTCGTTCAAGTTCGTTGTTTGGAGAACCCATGAGAAAGCTGCCTTTGGGAATGGCAACCATCTCCAACTCAACTCCATTCCCTAAGTCTTCGATAAAACGATAAGCTTGTTGCTGACGGAGCTTGACGATTAGTTCTTTTTTTATTCTCAACCTGCCCATTGGTTTCAACTCAATGGTTGCCACTTCAAAATCAAAAGGTTCTAGCTCAATCTTTGGGGATATCTCTGCCCCTGCTTTAAGCGCAATGGTTGCCACCT
Source organism: Caldora sp. (assembly GCA_965222765.1). Taxonomy (GTDB): domain Bacteria; phylum Cyanobacteriota; class Cyanobacteriia; order Cyanobacteriales; family Coleofasciculaceae; genus Caldora. The sequence continues at coordinate 19,584 of CBDCVG010000079.1, read as the reverse complement.
CACACTCAAAGTTTTGCAAGGCTGGGAAACCTTCAAGCTGAGTGGATTGATTGAAGATTTCCGGAAGGCGAAGTTTGACCCCATGAACAGTATAGGATTGACTAGCATCAGGGGGAATTTGACCTTTGAGCCAGATTCCGAGGGATTTAGCAAATTTAATTAATGGGTCATATGGACTCAACTGAGGTCTAAATTCTTTAATTAAACGCTGTAATCGGGCTAATTCTGCCTTTCCATTTTTGCCTCGGTTAACCAATGCTTGCAGAGCCGTGGCAATCTCCTTTTCTGCTTGAGTGCGATGTTCATCTAAATAAACCATTGCTGCCCATTGTTGTGCCTCAAGTTCCTGAGGACTAATGTAAGGGTTAGTGTGAGCAAGATGGCGGATGTAACTAATCAAACGACTAGCTATCTTTTGTATCTGCTTATTACCGAGTTCTTGCTCCATCTCTTGCAACAAGTAACTACGTACTGATTTGTCCATCTCATACTGCTCATACCCTACTGGATTACACAAGTCTGAGAGTAAGATGTCTACTTCTGCTACCCAAGGAACCTGGTAGAGCAAAAATTGATTCCGCAGGTAGTTCAGTAGTTCTGGAGTTAAGATCAAAGGTAGAGCAGCATAGTAAAGCAGTAACCGATAGGAAGGGTGAAAACGACGAACAAACCAATCTACCCGCTGCTTAGCCTGCTTCAGTTCTCTGTCTAGGGAAAAATCCCCTTCTCTGGCTGGCATACCTCGCCTTTTTCCCAGAGGTTTTCTCGAACGACTCGCTTTGTAATTAGATATTGACAAACCCCGCACAAGATCAATGGCATTACTAAAGCCATCCTCATCCATCTGCTCCGTTGGCACAAGATAGGCAATCAACTCAGCAGAAGTACCTTCCCATCGCATCACCGGTAGCGGATTGAGCCAAGCAATCAGGTTTGTTCGTCTCTTGAGCTTTACCAAAAACTCTGTTGTTGCTCCGATTCTTGCCATACGGCGACTGTTCCGCGCTGCACCTGCATCACTAAAAATCAATACACTGGTATCTAGATCACAATCTGCTAGGACTTGCTCTAAGGATACAGGAGTAGTGAGGCGGGAATCCCGATAGACAATACTATCAGGCACATTATGGAAGTAGTAAACTGCCACCTTCTCCAGGAAGCTATTCTGGGCTGTATCCACCACATCCCTAGTAAAGGGGTGTAATGGAGTCATCGAGCCTTCCTGGTCTACCAACAATAGCACCTGGGCATGGTTGAGTTCTCGACGACGGTAGACAGGAGCCAGAAAAAAACCCTGCTGTGCTGATTGTTGCACTGTCGTTTGAACATCTAGTATATCTGCTGGACCATCTGCTATGGGACGTTGCAGATAGCGCCAGTTGTAAGCCAGGGAACGACGGGTGATGGGCCAATAGTTGATGACTTCTGGAAAATCTTCTGTATCAGCAGGTATAAAGGCAGTTCCGGGAAACAAATCTTCTGGAGCATCTGGTGTCAAGGGAGCCTTTAGAGGAAGCGGTTCGAGTTTGGGTACAGATTGCTGAGTGGTTTCTAAGGGTTGGCTAAAGTTTGAGGTTTTGGCAGGGGGTTCAGTCTTGAGTCTTTCGGGGGGTAATTTAGGACTATCTTGAGTAATTTGTGCGATCGCAGACTCCCAAATTTCAGCAAATTGGCTCTGCTGTGCTAGGGAATTACACCACAGCAACTGTAACACTAGTCTGAGGTTTTCCAGATTATCACTTCCCCAGCCCCCTTTAACCGCATCTAATGCAGCCAAATATTCCCGCGTACCAATGTTGAAGTTTCTCCGTAAGCGGTTAAACAGGCTATTGATAATTGCTTCTGGAAGGAACTCACTCATGAGACAGGGGCAAATTTTTGCCAATCACCCCTCAGTTTAAACAATAGCTCCCGATAAGGAATAGGGTCTGCCTGACTCAATTTTACCGGGTTATACGGCTGTGCCTCAAAGCCATGCAATACCTTGAGCCAGTCGAGAAATTCGCTAGTGCCGGGATTTTTGAATAATTCCCCAGCTGCACGAATCTCCAATAATTGATTGGTAGCGGCATCGATTAGTTCTTCTGCAGGGGAGGAAGCATCTGCTTGACTCTGGTAATGAGCCTTGGCAATAGCCTTCAGCTGCTCAGAATTGGGAAAATTGATAAAGTAGTAGAGACAACGCCTCAAAAATGGAGCAGGCAAATTTCCTTTTTCCCGGTTACTGGTAATAATGACAATTGGTGGATAAGATGCCGTAATTACTTCAGCAGTTTCAGGAATTTCAAATTGCCAAGGCTCATCTAAAACCGCTAGCAAATCATTGGGAAAATCGATATCAGCTTTGTCAATCTCATCAATTAAAACCACAGCAGGGCAGTCTTGCACCAGAAAAGCCTTGCCTAATGCCCCAATTTTGCGATAATTTCTAGCATCACTAGGGTTACGGTTGAGGTTAGTATCGACCTTCACAGTCTGAACATCATGCAGCCGTAGAATGGCATCGTAGGTATACAGTCCTTCTATCACTTTACTAGTAGAGCGTATGTCCCAACGGTAAAGTGGTAATCCCAGTTCATAAGCAACCGCATAAGCCAACCGGGTTTTGCCGCATCCAGCTTCTCCTTCTAGTAAGAGGGGACGTTTCAGATAAACTGCCAGATTTACTGCCTGGATTAACTCAGGTTGAGCAATGTACATTTCCAGTTTTTCGGGAGAGTCAGGATGGGGATTTGTGGGTCGATATTTCGGGTCACCCTGAAATATATACTGAGTTGTTTTATTCATTATGCTAAAGTTGTTTCAAGCTTTTAGGCAAGGTAACTAATTTACTCAGAGTGGGATTAACCACAGGAAGAGAGCGATGCTGAGTCTGCATAGTTTATTTCCCTAATCTTTTGAGTGCTTGTTGAATTCCTTTGGAGAAAGCAAGAATCTCCGTTTCCCAATGCCTGATCAAACCTTCATCCGGAAAGTCCTTTTCACACCGTTTGCGAAACACTATATTGTTCAAACTTAGACTGAAGTACATGGTTGAGTTGTTTTTTAAGTGCAGTATAGACCATTCCTGGCACACCACCACTGGCGGCAAAAATCGATTTAGCCATTGCCTCAATTTCCGGTGCTGAGAGTCCAATTTTCGGGGCAGTTAAGCCTGAAAAATTAAATAACCAATTCCTAATTTCCTCCTCTGTCCAAGTCTCAAGAGGGATTTCCAAAACCTTTTTACTATCAAAATTTTCTATTCCGCATCCGCAGCATAAGTTTGGCGGTAAGCAATCTTCAGTAACTTCACTATCGACAGCGATAACGCTTACTACTCGGATTAAACTATGTTGCTGGTTCGCTTGTTCTAATCTACTAATTAATGGATTCCATAGTTGCTCAACAAACCAGACTAAAAAACTATCTTCGACATCTAGTGAGTAAATCTCAACATTAATAAATAGAATATTGCCGCTAAATAGGGAGTTACATATTCCTTCAATAATATTACTGGTATATTCTTGGCTATTCTTGGATTGGTTGGGCGTGATACCAAATTTTTTTGCTAAATAGTTCAAAAAATCAAAATTGTTTTGGATTTGAATAGGTGTAAATGTAAATTTACAGAAATGATGTGAGCTTCCAATTTCTTTGAGAAAAGATTTTATGATTTCGAGACACCATTGTCCACCCATATAAGAACTTTTTTTGAGGAGAAAGAGCGAATATCCTGACTGAGTTCTCCATTGACTGAGAATAGTTTGAATTATTTGACTTGCCTGGAAGAAGTTGATTTTATGTAAATTATCTTCCCATTTCTGATCGTATTCTCTGTATAAAGCACTACTAAACTCCAAGCTCTCCTCTTGTGCTCTCTCAGCTACCTCTTGCTTATATTGTATAACATTAGGAGTTTGGTTATCTTGTTCAAATTGAAGAGCAACTTGTGCTTTTGCTTCAGCATTAATAGCTAATTTGATTCCTCTTTGAGGATTTAATCGTATTTCATCAATTTCATTTGATACCTCTTGTATTTCATTTTCTAATTTTTTAATTTTTTGTTTAATGGTAATTTTATCTCCCTCACTGAGGGTGGTGCTTAACTGAGCATACTCTGCCGAATATTTCGACATCAATTGTTGTCGGTACTCCTCCTTTTGCTGAAGGATGAAGTCTTGAAACATATATCGCCAATCTCATCAACTAGCTAGTGTAGCACAGTAGAAATAAGCTCAAACCCATTCACCTTGCAGGTTTCAGATTACAGATTACAGGCAAGATGCCTGTTCGACTCATAACTGATGATTGAATTAGGTGCTGTCACCAGATGCATCTTAGCTTAACCCACAGTTAATACAAGATAAACCTTAAAACCTTCTGCCTTCTTACACTAGGGCACGGATTTCTTGTTCTACCTGCTCTATTTCTTGTTCAATCGCCTTAATATTTTGCCGAAGACTCACCTTATCACCCTCATTTAAGGTATAGCTGAGTTGGTTATAGACTGCTTCATACTTAGCGCATAACACTGTAAAATAATCTTTTCTAGCTTTCAGTTGAACTTGACGAAAAGATGGTAAAGTATCCAAAGTCTTTGCAAGCGATCGCTGATGCTCAGCTATCCATTGTCCTAACTCCAACCAAGAAGAACTTAGTATGGAAGTAGGAATCAGAAAAGAAGTCTTCGCTTCATCTCGTTTTCTTTCTGCTGCTACTGAAATTCCTACAACACCTTCCAGTTGTTCATCCCAAACAGGCGCTCCACTGAAACCTTGTTCAACTGAGTAACCAGGAACTTTAATATCTTCCATTTGTACCCAGCCGTTGGCTAATTTATCCCGTAGTACTCCAGAAGCCCATACTCCCATTTCTCTTTGCTTAGAGAAACCAAAAATCCGAAAGGGATGTTTCCAGGTGTCTGTCGCACTAACCAACCTCACTGGATGACTACCTGCTGGAGAATTACCATCTAGCTTCAATCCAGCAATATCTTCTCCCTGTTCTGGGGATGTCAAGGGTTCTAGTTGAACAGGTCTCCAGAATACTACTTTGGCTTGAAATTTTTGACCTGGTGCTATTAAGGGAAAGTCCAAATCAAGGTTACCAGCAGGGATTTCTGGTGTATTCTGTGCCATGTTCAGCGCTTCCGTAACAACATGGGCACAGGTGAGCAGATGAGAGTCTGATATCAGGAAACCTGCTCCAACCACCATACCACTGCTAGTGTGGTAGATCCGGGCAATTGATGCCTTAAAAGTCCGGAAGTAATTATCTATCGCCATAAGATTAGTTAGACTAATTCTGTTTCCATTTCAAGGTAATCTCATAGCTCACTTCACCACCAACAGACGCGAAGATGGCTCCAGCATCCGCTGTCAATTTCAAACCAAATTTTACCTCCACTTCATCGGCAGGTTGGTTGAGGTTACGCAATTTAGTGACAATCGCAGAAGCAACGGGTTTGATGTTATCTAGAGCCTCTTCAAATGTCTGCTGTGCCTTAAGTACTTGTTGTCCCGATGGGAGTGCGGCTCGTTCAATAGCTCTGCTTTCTGGTTCTTCGACTTCCACCAAAAATGTAGTTCCATCCGATAGAGAAAATTGAGCTAATTGTTTTTCTTGCATCCTTTGTGTTTTCTCACTTCAGTTTCCGACTATGCTAACCTCTTCTCAACCTCAACGACTTGCTTGAGACATCTGGTAAGCTTAGCAGCATTGAAATTGCATCTTCTAAAAACAGGACAAAAGTGCCTATTCCCTATTCCCTATTCCCTATTCCCAAAAACCAATAACTAATGTACCTCACAAGTATGAGAAACGCTATATATTATTTAAGGTTGGGTTTAATCAGTTTGAATAGTTCTGATCAGCTTCCCCTCTTTAAAAAATTTGCAATCTCGCCATGATAATTTCTCTGCGAATTCAAAACTTTGCTTTAATAGACAAACTAGAGCTAGAATTTGACCCTGGTCTGAACGTATTGACGGGTGAAACTGGTGCTGGTAAATCGATAATTTTGGATGCCATTGATATCGCTTTGGGGGGAAAAGTCAGTCATCGACTAATTCGTACTGGTACGCAACGAACTCTAGTGGAAGCAACCTTCCGAGCAGATGCAGCGTTAATTGCTTGGTTGAGTGAGCAGGAAATTGACTTATTAGATGAGACAGATTTAGTCTGTAGTCGGGAGATTGCTACACCTCAAGGAAGTTTGCGATCGCGGGCTAGGGTGAATGGAGTCTTAGTTAATCGTAAACTCATGGAAGGGCTGCGGGAGCGCTTAGTGGAAATTACGGCTCAGGGGCAAACTGTCCAACTGATGCTTCCAGAACTCCAACGGGGACTACTGGATCTTTACGGCGGTTTATCCCTCACCGAGCAGCGGGATCGAGTAGGAGTCGCCTACCTTGACTCCCAAGAAGCAGCGAAAGCTCTAGAGAAGCGGCGTCAGTCTGAACAAGAGCGGTTGCAGCGTCTGGATTGGCTGGAGTACCAAATTCAGGAACTAGGAGCTGCTAACCTCACAAATGCCTCTGAACTAGAACAACTAGAAATGGAGAGCCAACGTCTTAGTCATGTAGTAGAGCTACAACAAAAGAGCTACCAAGTCTATCAGGCACTCTACCATAATGACCAAGGTGGGACTGCTAGTACCGATTTATTAGGTCAGGCAGAAACAACCCTCAAAGAGATGGTAGATTATGATGCCCAGTTAGAACCAATATTAGACTTAGTAAGTGGAGCACTGGCTCAAATAGTAGAAGCTGCTAATCAAATTAATGCTTATGGGGAAAGATTAGATACGGATCCAGAGCGTTTACAAGAGGTAGAAGAGCGCATTGTTGTCCTCAAGCAAATTTGCCGCAAATATGGACCAACCCTAGCAGAAGCGATCGCTCATTATGAGAAGCTTCTCTCAGAATTAGCAGAATTGAGTGGTGAAGGTCAATCTTTAGAAGAACTCGAAGCAACTTACTCCCAGTCTCAAGAAGTTTTGACTGATGAATGTACTCAATTAACCCAGTTACGTCGAACTGCTGCAGCAGAACTCGAAAGTCAGTTAGTGGCAGAACTGAAACCTCTAGCAATGGAAAAAGTGCGCTTCCAGGTAGTCATCAATCCGATTGTGCCTACAGCTAACGGTGCAGACCAAATTACTTTTTACTTTTCTCCTAATCCAGGGGAAGCACTGCAACCCTTATCTAAAACAGCTTCTGGAGGGGAAATGAGCCGCTTTTTACTAGCACTTAAAGCTTGTTTTTCTAACACTAATGACGTTGGTAAAACCCTGATTTTTGATGAAATTGATGCAGGAGTATCCGGACGTGTGGCGCAAGCGATCGCCCAAAAGCTTAACCAACTCTCTCAGAAACATCAAGTACTCTGTGTCACCCATCAACCTTTAATTGCTGCCATGGCAGACAGGCACTTCCGAGTTGATAAACAAGTGATTGCTCAAAGTTCAATACCCCAGACAGTCAAGGAACCTACCTCTCGTAGAAAGAAAGAAAACCTCATCCCGCTTAAGCAAAGACTCAAGCAAGCCTGAACTAAACGAGCAACTTTCCGATGCTGAACTTAATGAGCTGCGCACAGTTGTCCGTGTAAGTCTTCTAGAAAATTACTCCCATCGCCAGGAAGAAATTGCTCAGCTGGCTGGTGGACACTCAGCTCAAGAAGCCATGACTTTTGCCAAATCTCTCCTAACCAAAGCAGCCGACTGGCGCCAGAACTAGGAGAGATCGGGAAGTGTAGGGAGACAAGGAAGACAAAAAACCTAACACCGACCACCTAACACCTAACACAATTGTTAGAGGTGTAACTATTGACTAAATACCTTATCATACCTTATTTTACCTTATATAATATTATCAAGTTATGTTATAAGGTTTGGTGAAGGATGAAAAAGTATGTCAGCCCAAGAGAAGCTGCTGAACACTTTGGGGTTTCAGTCCAGACACTCAGAAAATGGGATAATGCCGGGAAACTCGATAGCATTCGTACCGAAGGGAACCAAAGACGCTTCTGTATCGAAAACTCAGAACAATTACACAATAAGCCCATTGTCGCTTATGCAAGAGTCTCTACTCATGGACAGCGAGATGACCTTGAAAGACAAGCTGAGTTTTTATGCCAACGCTACCCAGACTCCAAACTGGTCACAGAAGTTGGAAGCGGACTCAATTTTAAACGGCGAAAGTTTATCAAAATATTGGAACAAGTATGCCAGGGTGCTATCTCAGCACTTGTCGTCGCTTATCCCGATAGACTTGTCAGATTCGGCTTCCCACTGGTTGAATGGCTGTGCGAACATCATGGAGTCCAACTCCTGGTTCTCAACCAGCGTAACCTCTCTCCACAAGAGGAACTTGTTGAAGATATCCTGTCCATCCTCCACTGTTTCAGTGCAAGGCTTTACGGACTCTCTAAATACGAAAAACAAGCCAGGAAAGCAATTCAAGAAAAAGTCTCGGAACCAGACGATCAAGTTGACACCCAACAGTGTCAGGAAGTTACGGGTGTTTCCTTGTAAGGAACTTCACCGAAACTACAAAGTAGTATTTCTACCGACTTTTGATACTTCTGAGATGGTAGTTAAATCAAAGCGGAAGCTAGCAAAGAAAACTGCAAGGAATATGCTTACCTGGAGTCATTTTAAATTCAAGCAACACTTGATGCAAATGGCTCAAAGGGAAGGAGTGTTAGTTGTGTTGTGCAATGAGTCTTATACCTCCAAAACTTGTCCAGAATGCGGTTGCATTCATGCAAAACTTGGTGGAAACAAAAGATTCCAATGCCCTGAGTGCGGTTATAACGCACACAGAGATTGGAACGGCGCTCGGAACATCATGATTCGAGCTTTGCAGGCAACAGCCATTACCGTTACTGGTGATGCTATACAGGTTGGAACTTGTTAATAGCAGGTTTTAACAGGTTAAATGTTGCACAATGATAAAAATAGTCTAGAATTGGCTCACCAGGCACAGTCAATCCCAGCCTTAAGTTTATAAAATTATTAGTGTGCCAGAAACGTTTTCTGACCCCCAACTTAGAGATATGACAGCCGCATCTTTCCAAACTATTGATGTTACTCCAGAACCTGAACCCAAGAGTAGTCAAGAACCACAGCAATCATCTGCTTTAGCAAGAACCGAAGGTACTTTTTCTGCCTATTTGGCTCCTCTGACTAAGGACACTTTTACACAAGTGGCCAAGGAGGTAGAAGATAGGTTCAGGGTAGTCAATCAAACCCTGTCGATGCTCGACAGTATGCTCGAAAGTCAGGGGTTTGATGCCATCCTGGATGAGATGCTACGGTCAATTACGGCTAAGACAGGGGAACTCCTTGGTGCTTATACCACCACTATTTTTTTGTTGGATGAAGACAAAAATGAACTTTGGGCGATGGTGCCTAAGAAGGATGGTGGCTCCCATGAAATTCGCATTCCCGCAGATGGAGAGAGTATTGCGGCTGAAGTAGCTACAAGCAAGCACTACGTTAATATTCCCTACGACTTTTTTGACGATCCACGCTCTGGTTCAGCTAAGGAACAATACAAGAAAACGGGATTCCGCACCTACACGATGCTGGCTTTACCACTGTTGAATGAGCAAGGGAATTTAGTTGCTGTCATCCAGCTGATTAACAAATTAAAATTCCCAGAGCGTCTGGAGCTTCCCTATGAAGAAAATATTGACTTGGATGGCTTTAGTACGGCAGATGAGCAAGTTTTTGAAGAATTTGCCCCTTCAATTCGCCTAATTTTAGAATCATCTAGGTCTTTGAAAAAGGCAACTCAAAGACAACAAGCAGCCTCAGCACTAATGGAAAGTGTGAACTCCCTAAGCCAAGCCAGCTTAGATTTAGAGGACACCCTTAAAAAGGTGATGGACGAAGCGAAAAAGCTGATGAATGCAGATCGCAGTACGCTGTGGCTGATTGATCAGGATCGGGATGATTTGTGGACAAAAATTCCTATCAACGGTGATTTAACAGAATTTCGTATCCCAATGAAGGGAAATTCCTTTGCAGCTCAAGTTGCTCGTACAGGGGAGACAGTCAATATTGGGTTTGACTTGTACAATCACCCAGATTCTAAGACTTCTAAAGAAACAGATCAAAAGTCGGGTTATCGTACCTGTAGTTTGTTGTGTATGCCAGTATTTAACTCTGATAAAGAGTTGATTGGTGTTACACAATTAATCAACAAAAAGAAACAGGGAGAATTTCCTAAATACGACCCAGAAGATTGGCCTAGAGCACCGGAATGTTGGCAAGCGAGTTTTAATCGTACTGACCAAGAGTTTATGAAGGTGTTTAATATTCAAGCTGGTGTTGCTCTGCAAAATGCTAAGTTGTTTGATACTGTCAAGCAACAGGAACAAATGCAGCGTGATATCCTCCGAAGTCTCTCCGATGGGGTGATTTCTACCGATAAAGAAGGTAAGATTATTGCTGCGAATGAGAGTGCCAAAGAGCTACTGAGCTTAGATGAAAAAACATCCATAGAAGGTAAAAAGATTACTGAGATTGTCCGGATCGAAGACAGAGAAAAACAGAGTAGTGGCAGGTTTGCCCAATGGTTAAATGAAGCTTTAGCAGGGCAAGATCCCAAAGCCTATCAGCAATACTATCCAGATCAAAATTTATCTTGCCAGGGAGCGGCTCAACCACGTAGCGTTAATTTGTCCATTAACACCATGGCTGATGCTAGTGATAAAGGCAAAGTCCGTGGTGCTCTAGTAGTCATGGAAGATATCAGCGATGAGAAGCGACTGAAGAGTACGATGTATCGCTACATGACTCAAGAAGTGGCTGAGGAGCTACTGAAACTTGGTGAAGCCAAAATGGGAGGCGATCGCAAAGAGGTTTCGGTTTTATTCTCAGATATTCGCAGCTACACCACTTTAACTGAAAAACTGAAGGCAGAAGAAGTGGTCAGTATGCTCAATGAATATTTTGAGTCGATGGTCGATGCCGTATTTAAGAACAAAGGTACTCTTGACAAATACATCGGTGATGCAATTATGGCGGTGTTCGGCTCACCTTTGCCTCTAGAAGATCATGCTTGGAGAGCAGTAAGAACAGCTCTAGAGATGCGCCAACGATTGGTAGAATTTAATGACCGTCGTCTGGCTGAAGATAAGGAGATAATTCGCATTGGTATTGGTATTCACTCCGACAGCGTCATCAGCGGTAATATTGGTTCTAGTAAGCGGATGGAGTTTACTGCGATTGGGGATGGTGTCAACTTGGGTTCTCGCTTAGAAGGTGCTAGTAAGCAATACGGCACAGATATCATCATTAGCGAAAATACGTATACACCCTGTGCTGAGAAGATACGAGTGCGCGAACTCGACTGTATTCGAGTCAAAGGTAAAAATGAACCTGTAAAAATCTATGAATTGGTGGGATTTAAAGATGAACCCATTTCAGATGAGAAAAAGCAAATGATTGATCTGTACCATGAGGGACGTGAACTTTACCTTAACCGGGAGTTTCCCTTGGCTATTGGTAAGTTTGCCCAAATTATGGCAATTGATCAAGGCAACAAAGCAGCAGATTTACACATGGAGCGCTGCCAACATTTCCTCAAAAATACGCCAGCAGATGATTGGGATGGTGTTTGGACAATGACTAGTAAATAATATTTTTACCTTGTCAAGTGCAAGGAAATGGTATCTTTTAGTTCAAAAACCTTGCACTTTCGTGGAAAATTCCCTAACACCTAATACCTAAAACCTTACCTACCACCTGCCACCTACCACCTACCACCTACCACCTATTCAAACCCGAAAATTACGACTTATTCAGCAAGCCTTATGTACATCTGAAATGCTGAAATCCGCGACTAAGAGACAACTCTTCATCAGGATAATTACCAGTGCTATCTTTTAACCAAATCTCATTCCCAGTTGTAATCTTACCGATAACTGCTGCTTCTTCCCCCAACTGTTCCACCAATACCTCAGCGAACTCAGCTGGTAGGCACAGCACTAATTGAAAGTCCTCACCGCCATACAATACCCAGTCCCAAACTTGCTCCAGGGACACCAGCTTGCTCAAGACAACTGGCAGGGAAATTCTCGTTCTTTCAACTACGGCACCCACCCCACTAGCACGGCATATTTGTACAACTGCATCTGCTAAACCATCGCTGCTATCCATCCCGGCTAGGGCAATGGAGGGTTGAGAATCTAAGATATTCCTAAATAAGGGTAAAATATCCAACCGAGGCTGGGGACGCTGGTGAGCCAGAATCAAAGACATGCGCTCAGCTTGAGTGAGGTGTAAGCCGAATTCTGGGTTGAGCAATAATTCCAAACCCCCTCGTGAAGTCCCGTGTACCCCAGTTACAACAATTGCATCCCCCACTTGGGCAACTGAGCGACGAATAGTATGATGAGGGAAAACTTGACCAAGGGCAGTAATCGAGATGCTAACTACCGGAGAACGACAGATATCACCTCCTACTATTGGTACATTGTACTGTTGTAAACAGTGGCTAAGACCCTGATAGAGATCCTCAACCCAGCTAACTACTACATCACCACCGACACTCAAGCCTACAGTAATTCCTAGGGGAGATGCTCCCATTGCTGCTAAATCTGACAAATTAGCAGCAGCAGCTCGCCAGCCGACATCTTGAGGACTGGTAGTGCGATCGCTAAAATGGACTCCATCCACCAAAACATCTGTTGTCACTACCAGAGATTGATCCTGCTCTGGAGCAGGAATCACTGCTGCATCATCCCCGACAATATCTCGTGGACAAAAGGGTTGCAATCGTGCCAAAAGTCCCTGTTCCCCAACATCTCGTACTAATAGGCAAGAGTTTCCAGGGCTCATACTCTAAATAAACCCTCCTTCGGAGTGAGGGTGTGGGATATCGATTGTGGAACTGGCATCTTGCCAGTTGCTCTGAAGAAGCACATTCAATTTTAGTACTGAAACCGTCCAATCTTATCACCGCTCCCTGTTCCCTGACTCCGAGACTCGGTGTTATTCAGAGATTAGCCATTAGCTTTGAGCGTGTTTCTCGATAATCATACAGATTGATCGATAGAAGGGCGTCTGCGCAGTTTGGGGAAACGATAAAAGGTATCCCCATCAACATCAACTTCGGGAACAGCTCCCAACTGTTCCACCTGCTGCTGGAGATACTGCTTCGCCTGTTGCACATCCACCCTTGATGCTGCCGTTAGTTGAATCAGAGAAATACAACTGCCTTGTTCTTCTAGTAGGCGGTAGAAGGCATCTTCCAACTGCTGCCGACTAAAGGCATCTTCTAGCCGCTGTTGAGGAGTCCCAATACTCCGGCGCAGTAGTACTCCTACCAGGGCTGCCAAGGTAATTAACAGTAGTATGTCAATGATGATCGGCATAAAGGTGTTAGGTGTTAGGTTTTAGGTTTTAGGTTTTAGGTAAAAAGAAACTAGTTAAATCCTGTTTTTTCCAGCTTCTGATCCTCCTGCCTTCTGCCCCGGAGCCTCCTGCCTTATTTCTTAAGAAACCTCCCCTACTGAAGGCTCAACCAAATTCTCGGCTCCTTCAATCACCTTAGCCGATTCAATGACATCGCCTACTTTGAGTTTCCTTAATAATTCTTTGTTTTCTACCACATAACCAAAGACAGTGTAACGCCCATCTAGGAGGTTAACTCCAGCTGGAGTTAGTTCTGCTTCAAACAAGAAAAAGAAGAATTGGGAAGAGGCGCCATTGGCATCGTTTTCCGGACGAGCCATCGCCAAGGTGCCGTAGGCAGAGAAAGGAAGTACTGTCTCTTCACGGTAAAGACCAGCTTCTTCTAGAGTAATGCCATAAATTGGCTCTGAATCACCCTTCAGTAAGATTTCTAAGGGAATTGCACGATATTTGTCAGTAGTTGGGTCAATAAAACCGGTTTCTGGTCCTGGTGGGTCACCTGCTTGTAATACATAAAATTCTTCAGCACGGTTGAACTCGATACCATCATAGAATCCCCGTTGAACCAGATCGACAAAATTACCTGCGGTGACTGGAGCACTATAGCCATCAACTACTAGAGTTAAGCTACCTTTATTCGTGGTCATTTCTACTGTGGCACGACCCTTGAGTTGAGGTAAATTACTGTATTCCGATGGTACTTCAAAGGGAAACTCGGTTACCATCAACTTTTCTAGTTCACCAACTTGTTCCAGGAAGTGGCGTCGCTCATACCAAATTTTTTCCTTATTCTTAGCCTCAAGCGCTGCTCGGATTGCAGTAATATCCTCGTTCATAAGAGAAATCAATGCCTGTGCTTGAGGTTTTTTCTCCTCTGGGATATCAGCAAGAAGTTTCTCTGGCTCACTCAATCGCCTAGAAGCTTGCGCCACATCTCGGCTGACTCCACTCCAGCGCTTACTTCGTAGTTGAGTAGAGATATCTTCTAGACTGGCTTGAATATCTCTGATTTCCTTGTTATCTATTGGTAGGGAATAGCGCAACAAAGCATGGCCATCTGTAATTGCATTACCCCCCGGTAATCGACTCTCACGAGCCGGTTGATCGTTACCAAAGTTCCACCAAGCTCCACTAAGTCCCAGTGAGAGAGTCACCAAGAGCAGTGCTAAGACGCTGGTTTGAACCAAACGTTTGCACCAATCTAGTAAAGAAATTTGTAAAGATCGCATAAATATATCACGCTTTGGCTTAGCAGCAGTAGGTTGAGGCTGATCCACAGCCCCTAAAAACTTCCTTTCCCATCTTGCCATGAACAGTTGCACACTAAAAGGTTTTCTATCTCCTTAAAATCACCATATGTGTCCCTACAACTGGATTACGGGCAACTAGAGTACCTTCTAGATCATTCATTTCCAGTTTGCTAAAGTCTAACTCTACAGCTTGACCTAGAATTTGATCTGCTAAATTATCTTGCTGCTGAGTTTCCAGTTCGTACCAACTATTGCTGACTTTAACAATAAGACGACTTTCTAGGAAATTAGCTTGGATTGCCTTAATTAGTCCCTCTCCATATTCCTCAGTAATCTCAGCCACTTGATTTTGAATCGCTGAAATTAAGCTTTGCTCTGGGGTTAGTACTGGTGGGGGAGGTGGTTCTACTGGTACTAATTGTGGTTGCTCTGGTGCTTTCAATTCTGGGGGAGCTTCAATAGTGGGACGAGGAGTGTTTTCTTCCTGTGCTGGAGTTTGTGGTAGTAATGCCACCGTTGTCAACAGAAGAACAACAGTAATAGTTGCGATCGCACCAGTCAATCCCCAATCCGATAGCTTTTCATTCCATGATGCTGGGAAGATAGAGCGGACTTTCGCTAAAACTCCATCCCAAAAAGTCTGAAGAGAGTTAAAACTAGGAAGTAGGCGATCGGTTAGTTTAGTTTTCTGTAGCTGGGGCACCCAATCCTCGATAGCTTCTTCGGCTGTTTCTGGGATATCAGAAGTGGAAGCAACAAACCCTGGCTCCCTGGTATCAGCAATATTTCGTTTTGGTGTAGTTCTAGAGGGTTTCACAAGGGGAGTAGATTTACTAACTGGTGGTGCCTCCAGTTTTGCCACTACTCCTTCTAACAGTTTAATTATGCCGAGCAGTAATTTTATCGTCTGTGTTCTGATAAATCCTTGTTCTGGCTTACCCAGTGAATGTACATCTTTCTTTGCATCTGACTCATCTGCTACGGCTTCCAACGGCATTTGGTTCTGAGCCTCTGCCGATTCTGGTGGCTGTTGTTGCTCTTGTGACATCTAAATTTTCCTCCCAGGCAGCATCAATCTGCTTTTTATTATTGACACAGCCGAACACTCTGTCTCTTTAGCTTATGACACCGAAGTGCTGCCAAGTACTCCACTATGCAGCACATTTTATCTGAATGATGTATACAAAGACAGGCAAGATGCCTGTTACACAAGAGTTTTATCACCGAAAGCGGCGGGAAGCCACCCCCCATTCGCCAGTGGTATCCTTCAAAAAATAGGGGTTCTGAAGTATCTGTAGACTAAGCACTGAAATACCGAGCTACTGGATGATAAGTCACGATCGCAGTGGTAGACTGTTCAGGATAGAGTTGCTCACTCTCATCCATGTAGAGTTTTATGCGATCGCATCCTAGTAACTCCAACTGTTTATACTGGTCTTGCATGTTCGGACATGCTGGATAACCGAAGCTATAGCGTGAACCTGGATACCGCTGTGCCAGCACATCCCGAATATTATCCGGTTCCTCACTTCCAAAACCTAACTCCCGACGAATCCTGGCATGAGTCCATTCTGCTAAGGCTTCTGCCATCTGCACTGCTAACCCATGATAGTAAAGATAGTTGGTGTATTGGTCAGAATCAAATAGCTGCTTGGCGTATTCTGTAGCAACCTCTCCTACTGTTACTGCTTGCATTGGGAAGACATCAATAATTCCCGATTCCTTGGTGGCATAGAAATCGGCAATGCACAGACGACGCCCAGATTTCTGCCGGGGAAACTCGAAACTACTGGCAGGCTTGACTTCAGGATAAGCCGCTGGATCATAAATATGTAAGGAATTACCTTCCGCCTGACAGGGGAAATAGCCGTAAACTACCTGAGGCTGCAACAAGTTCTCCTCAACAATCCGCTGCTTCCATTCTTCCAGAATTGGGTAAACTGTATCAGCTAAAAATTGATCGTACTCTTCCCGTGATTGCTCCTTTGGTTTGCGGAACTGCCATTGTCCAGCAATAGTGGCTTGTAAATCCAGATACCAGAATACCTCTTCGATGGGGATATCCTCTGTTTGCAGTATCTTTGTTCCCCAGAATGGTGGTGTTGGACGTTCCAGATCTAAAGTTACTGCTTCTGAACGACGAGTATCTACTACCTTTGGTGTGGCTTCTTGCTCAGACTTTGACACCTTCCGATTCAATTCACCACTAGCTGCCGCATCTCCCTTTTTCTTTTGGGTTGATTTACTGCCATTGCCGTTTTCATGCAAAAATCCCTGCAAATCATCCCACTCATTAGCAGCTTTAGCAGGCATCAACTTATCCATAAAATGGAGGTCAGAAAAAGCATCTTTGCCATAAATTACCTGACCATGGTAAGTATTCTGGCAATCCCCATGGACAAACTTTGGTGTTAGTGCCGCACCACCTAAAATCACTGGTACGCTTATATTGCGTTGGTTGAAAGTCTCCAGATTATCTTTCATAAAGGCGGTAGACTTCACTAGTAACCCACTCATGGCAATGCAATCAGCCTGGTGTTCTTCATAAGCATCAATAATATTATCTACTGGTTGTTTGATACCCAAGTTGACGACTTTGTAGCCATTATTAGAAAGGATGATATCCACCAAGTTTTTACCAATGTCGTGAACATCTCCTTTCACTGTGGCAATAACCACCGTTCCTTTGGCATTATTACCAGCTCCATCTTTCTCCATGAATGGTTCGAGATAAGCTACTGCTGCTTTCATGGTTTGAGCCGATTGCAACACAAAAGGTAGCTGCATTTGTCCCGAACCAAACAGTTCTCCGACGACTTTCATGCCATCTAAGAGGAAGACATTGATAATATCCAGCGGAGGATAATTTTGCAGAGCTTTCTCTAATTGCTCCTCCAAACCGATACGTTCCCCATCAATAATATGGCGTTTGAGGCGTTCTTCTACAGGCAGATTTTCATCTTCTGTGCGATCGCGTTTGGTGGTTTTGCCAGCAAATAAAGTGGTAAGCTCTGCTAGAGGATCAAAGGTACAGACTTCTCCGTCAAACTGCCGCTGGTCATAAATCAGTTGGCGACAGAGTTCCTGATGTTCTGGTTCAATCTTAGCTAAAGGCAGGATCTTGCTAGCACTAACAATGGCTGAATCCATGCCTACCTCCATCGCCTCGTGGAGAAACATAGAGTTGAGAACCATCCGTGCTGCTGGGTTGAGTCCGAAGGAAATATTAGAAACCCCTAGGATAATATGGCATCCTGGTAACTCTTCCCGAATGCGGCGAATTGATTCCACGGTTGCTTTACCATTCGCCCTGTCTTCTTCAATACCTGTAGAAATTGGTAGAGCTAGGGTATCAAAAAAGATCTCATGGGGGGGAATGCCATATTCTATTGCTTGATCGTAGGCACGTTTAGCGATCGCAAATTTCTGATCTGCGGTTCTTGCCATTCCTTCTTCATCAATGGTACCAATTACTACCCCAGCACCGTACTTCTTCGCCAACTCCAGTACCTTTAAAAAACGAGGCTCCCCATCTTCATAGTTAGTGGAATTGAGCAGGCACTTGCCCCCAGCCACCTTTAAACCAGCCTCCATCTTTTCCCATTCTGTGGAGTCCAGCATTAGGGGTAATGTCACATTAGTTACCAAACGTGACGCCAACTCGTGCATATCCTTGACACCATCACGCCCCACATAATCCACATTCACATCTAGAACATGAGCTCCTTCCTTAACTTGAGACTTTGCCAAGGAAACTAAGCCATCCCAATCTTCCTCATTCAGAAGAGTGCGGCATTTTTTAGAACCACTAGCATTGAGTCGTTCCCCAACAATGAGGAAAGAGTTATCTTGTTCGTAGGGCTGGGAACTATAAATGGAGGCAGCTGATGGTTCGTATTTAGGATTGCGCTCCTTCGGTTTTAAGGTTTTAGCAATTTCCGCTAATTGTTCAATATGATCCGGGCGAGTACCACAACAACCGCCAATCACCTGTACACCCAAATCTTCGATAAAATGCATCAGGGCCATGCGCAGTTCCATGGGAGTTAGCTTGTAGTGAGCATGTCCACCAATATTTTCTGGCAGCCCCGCATTAGGGATACAAGAAGTGACAAACGGCGAATACTCCGAAAGATACTTGATATGCTCCTGCATCCGGTCTGGTCCTGTGGCACAATTGAGACCAAGGATATCAATCGGATAGCGTTCCAAAATCGTCAGCGCTGCGCTGATTTCAGAACCCACCAGCATCGTACCCATCACTTCCATCGTGATAGAAACCATCAGCGGCAGACGCTCCCCTTTCCGCTGGAATACCTGTTCAATACCATTGAGTGCAGCCTTAATTTGCAGCACATCCTGGCAAGTTTCTACGATTAATAAATCAACTCCGCCGTCATACAAACCTTCTGCTTGTTCGGCAAAGGTTGTTGTCATCGTGTCAAAATCAATATGTCCCAGGGTTGGTAACTTAGTAGTTGGTCCCATAGAACCAGCAACAAAGCGGGGTTTCTCTGGGGTAGAATATTCTGCTGCTACCCCCTTAGCTATTTCGGCAGCCTTTTTTGTTAGATAATAAGCTTGGTCTGCTAAGTTGTATTCTGCTAGGACAAGAGAAGTACTACCAAAGGTATCGGTTTCAATGACATCCGCTCCCACTTCCAGGAAATCACGATGCACCTTCTCCACTGCCTCTGGCTTAGTATGTACCAGATATTCATTACATCCCTCATATTCTGGTCCACCAAAATCGGCTGCGGTGAGGTTTTGGGTTTGCAGGGAGGTTCCCATTGCCCCATCGAAGACAATAACTGGGCGCTGAGGACTGTGGAGGTGAGAAAGGAAGGAGCTATTCATTGATAATGACTACTTTTATTATTGACGCAGCTGAAAACCCTGTCTCTTTAGAGCAGGGATGAAAGC
>CBDCVG010000078.1:0-157224 GCA_965222765.1 Caldora sp. | reverse complement strand
AGCGATCGCTCAGGGTGTTTGATGAAGTTAAACCACAATAACCAAGGTAGAAGGATTTCTCCAGGATCCCGGGGAAGTATGTTAAAGATACGGAGCGCGATCGCTTTAACGGCATGTTTTGCTACTATTTTGGGGGAAAACTATGCCTTAGCTGAGATTATCCCCGATAAGACATTGGGGACGGAAACTTCTGTTGTTACACCTCAGGTTAATATTAATGGACTTCCCTCTAACCTGGTTAATGGTGGAGCGACTCGCGGTACTAACCTTTTCCACAGTTTTTCCCAATTTAATATCGATAACGGACAACGAGTCTATTTTGCCAATCCTGTTGGCATTGAGAATATTCTGACACGAGTAACAGGGGAGAACCCTTCTAATATTCTGGGAACTTTGGGTGTTGATGGTGGGGCAAATTTATTTTTGCTTAACCCCAATGGCATGATCTTTGGAGAAAATGCCCGTTTAGATATCGCGGGTTCGTTTTTTGCCAGTACGGCAAACAGTCTGGTTTTTGACAATGGTGTGGAGTTTAGTGCCACAAAACCAGAAGCTCCACCATTGCTAACGATTAATGTTCCTCTGGGTTTACAGTATGGCACATCTCAGCCAGCAGCTATTGTTAATGCTGGTAAGTTGTCGGTAGGACAGGGACAAAATTTAGGCTTAGTGGCTGGTACGGTAGTTAATACCGGACAACTGTCAGCACCAGAAGGTCAGATAGCGATCGCAACTGTACCATCTATAGGGACATCGATTGGTTCAGCTTCCCCATTGTCTCAATTGTTGCTTAGTGCTGGTGGAGGGCAGAATTTAGGGCTGAGGGTTACGGGAAGCGGCAGTGTAGAATTGACCGAGTCTGGTTTACCTGTAGCAGCTGGAAATATTGTAATAGCTGGGGGGAAAGGTTTTGCGTCTCTACTAGCTAGAACGGCGACCCTAGCCGCTGCCCATAATCTTACCTTAATCGATAGTCAGCTGGCGACCACAGGCAACTTGAATCTGCTGGCGCATGATACGGTGCGGGTGCGGGATAGTGTGGCGAATCGTTTTAGTGCCCAAGCTGGAGGCAATTTATATGTAAGAGGCGATCGAGGTATCGATATCTTAGCGCTAAATCATCCAGGGAATGCCTTAGAAAGTGGTGGCAATCTGAGTTTGGTTAGTGATGGGATTATCTCTGGGGATGCTCACTTTGCTAGTGGTGGTAGTTTTTCTATTCTGGATTTATTAGGTAATCCTGGTAATTTTGTCAGTATCTACGATCCGATTATTAGCTCAGTCGGGGATGTTGCGTTGGGGAATTATTCAGGTGTTTCCCTCAAAGTTGAGTCTATGGGGAGCATTACGGCAGGGAATATCACTATTACTGGACCCGATACTACCTTAATACATGATTCAGACTCAGACCCAGATATTGAGATTTTGAAGAGTGAACCATCATTAATTCTTAGAGCAGGAGTATCCGAGCTAAAAAATCCGCCAACAATCCCAGTCTTTTTTGATGGTGACAATTTTTACAGTAACGATTTTGAAGGAGCAGTGGGTCAAGAATGGTCAAATGCTTCAATCAGCACAACGCCTGTGGGGAACCGAAGGTTTTTAGGAGAGTTTGGCAATAATCAAACCGTGAGCCTAACACTTGACAACCTTCCTTTACACACAGAAACTACGGTATCCTTCGATCTATTTATCATTCGTTCCTGGGATGGTAACAGAAGTGATTTTGGACCAGACATTTTTGATGTGAGCGTTACTGGTAGTCCAAGATTACTACACACAACTTTCCTTAATGATGATCCTAAATCTCCCCTCAAGCAAGCATATCCTGATGTTTATAATGCGTATAGTAGTGATAACCATCCTGCCCGTACAGGGATAGTTGAGAATAATACGCTTGGGTATCAATTTGGGGGATCTCCAGTAGACTCTGTTTACCAGTTAAGTCTTGCCCTTCCCCATTCAGGTAATTCCCTTCAACTCAACTTTTCTTCACAACTAACAGAAGGTCTTGATGATGAAAGCTGGGGATTAGATAATGTGAATCTTTCTTATGAACCAATCTTTACTACCTCCACAGTAACTTCTCCAGGAAGCATCACGGCAGGAAACCTTTCTACCCCAGGGGGAAGGGTTATTTTATCAGCAACCAATGATATCACTCTCAATGGCTCGATTACCTCAGGGGGTGGGAATATTAGTCTCAAAAGTGGTGGCACTATAGATACCACAACAGGTAATCTGGACTCTTTCTCTGTCAATAATGGTGGAGCAATTAGTTTGATTGCACAGGGTGATATCAGAGCAGGAGAAATCCGCTCCTCTAGTGACGAAGCCGGAGGCAACATTACACTCCACAGCGATGGGGGAATCTTTATGGATGGTAACAAGATTATCCGCAGTGATACCTTTGGCTCGAGTCGGGGAGGCGACGTTAACATTACAGCTCAATCAGTTTTGTTTAGCAATGGTGCGCGAGTGTTGACTGGCACCCTTGGTGATGGTGTGGGGGGAAATTTAAGTGTGACGGCGGATGTAGTCGAGTTGGTTGGCACCTCTGCTAATAGTCAAGTTCATTCACTCCTATCTACTGCCAATGGAGGGAATCAACCAGCCGGTAATTTGACGATTCACAGTAGGCGGTTGATTCTTCGAGATGGCGCAGGAATTGGTGTTTCCACTGCTGGCGCAGGTAAAGGTGGCGATTTAACAGTGAATGCTTCGGAGTCTGTGGAGCTAATTGGTACTTCAGCTATCGGATTTCCTAGTGGCTTATCCGCCGATACCACTGGGGAAGGAAATGCTGGCAACCTCACCATTAATACCAGGCGTTTTGTTGTTCAAAATGGTGCCGCTGCATCAGTTTCTACCTTTGGTGGAGGAAGGGGAGGGAATTTGACAGTCAATGCCTCGGAGTCTGTAGAACTTCGTGGTACTAGTAGCAATGGATTTGCCAGTGGTTTGTATGCTCAGGCTTTCAGCGATGGCGATGCGGGAAACTTAACGATTCACACACAGGATTTGATTGTTCGGGATGGGGCAAAAGTAACGGTGGCAGCTGATACAGCAGCAGACAGCAGGGTTCCTAATCCTCCGTCCTTTGATCTTGGTACTACTATTTTGGCATTTGACCTTGATGCAACAGGAACTGCGGGTGATATAGAAGTCAACGCTAGCTCTATCTTACTGGACAACCAAGGAAAAATTATTGCTCAAACTGACTCAACTGAGGGCGGTAACATCACGCTACAGGTGCAAGAGTTATTATTGATGCGCCATAACAGTCAAATATCGGCAACTGCAGGCACCGAGCAAGCGGGAGGAAATGGTGGCAATATTATCATCAACGCTCCTTTGATTGTCACTGTTCCTATTGAAAATAGCGATATTACTGCCAATGCCTTCCTGGGTAATGGAGGTAATGTCCAAATCTTTACCCAAGGCATCTTTGGCTTAAAGTTCCGTCCCAACTTGACTCTCAGAAGCGACATCACCGCTAGTTCCGAGTCTGGAGACGATGGTATTGTAGAAATTAACAGACCTGATATCGACCCAGCCCGTGGGTTAGCCAATTTGCCAACCGAGATAGCTCCCCCAGAAGTGTCGCGAGTCTGTCAACCTGGTGTCAGTCAAGCTCCTGTACAATTTGTGAGCACTGGACGCGGTGGCAAACCATCCAGCCCTAGTGATCCACTTAATACTAATACAGGTTGGGTAGACTCTCGTGCGATCGCTCTTCCTACTGAGCATCCCTCCGATTCTGCTACAGCTAGCCAACCGTCTCACTCTAATTCCCAGCAGATGGTGGAAGCAAAAGGGTGGGTAGTTAATCCGATGGTCAGATAGAACTTGTAGCCCAGATGCCTACTCTAACAGCTTACACTTCTTCGTTTACACCAGTTAGCTGTAATCAAGACAGGAATAATGATTAAGCTCATCCCACGACTAAAGTACGTGGGATTTCGCGTCATTAGTCATTAGTCATTTGTCCTTTGTACTAATGACCAATGACACGCTTACTAATGACAAAGCAGCGGGGCGACATTTCCTCCAACCCCTTGAAGGAGTTGGCTTCCCCGTCGCTTTTTGTAATGATGCACTGGCAAGATGCCAGTGCCACAATTGTATCAACTTATAATCATCACTTTCTTGTGGAACGGGCATCTTGTTCTTGTGGAACGGGCATCTTGCCCGTCATCTGAAATATACGTTGCCGATGATGCTGAGTACTAAAATGTAAAATTGAACAGAGGAAATATTACTATGACTTCACAACTTCACCAGGCGATAAACCTTGCTCAATCACTATCATTATCAGAGCAGCTTGAACTCCTAAAAATACTATCCACAATTATTCAAAAGACTCATGCTATAGAAACTCAAGCTAGTCTAGAAGATGATAATACAGACTTTTCAGCAGACAGCTTTCGCAAATCTTGGCAGCAAGCTGTAACCGGACAAACCCTACCCATTGCTCAAATTTGGGAGGGAATTGACCTTGAGTGAAACTCCCTTAGTTGAGGTAAAACTGACTCCTGAGTTTCAGCGTAAACTAAAAACTCTCGCAAAAAAATACCGCCAAATTAAAGTCGATCTTCAGCCCATTCTCGAACAGTTGCAAATGGGATCTTTTCTAGGTGATCAAATCCCTGGCATTGGTTCCACAGTTATCAAGGTAAGAATTAAGAACAGTGATAGTCAAAGAGGTAAAAGCGGTGGCTATCGTCTGATTTACTGGATTTTATCTACTGAGTTGATTATTTTGTTGGATATTTACTCAAAGTCTGACCAGGAAGATGTAGAAGTAGCTGAAATTCGTCAAATTATTAAAGATTTTGAGTTTTGAATTCCGCACAGCGGTACTAGGGTGCTCAATGAAGTTAAACCACAATAACAAATGCAGGCAGATTTCTCCACGATTGTGGGGAAGTGTGTTAAGGATCGCTTTAACGGCATGTTTTACTACTATTTGGGGGGAAAACTATGCCTTAGCTGAGATTATCCCCGATAAGACATTGGGGACGGAGCCTTCTGTTGTTACACCTCAGGTTAATATTAATGGACTTCCCTCTAACCTGGTTAATGGTGGAGCGACTCGCGGTACTAACCTTTTCCACAGTTTTTCCCAATTTAATATCGATAACGGACAGCGAGTCTATTTTGCTAATCCTGTTGGCATTGACAATATTCTGACACGAGTAACTGGGGGGAACCCTTCTAATATTCTGGGAACGTTGGGTGTTGATGGTGGGGCAAATTTATTTTTGCTCAACCCCAATGGCATTATCTTTGGAGAAAATGCCCGTTTAGATATCGCAGGTTCGTTTTTTGCCACTACGGCAAACAGTCTGGTTTTTGACAATGGTGTGGAGTTTAGTGCGACACAACCAGAAGCTCCACCTTTGTTAACGATTAATGTTCCCCTTGGTTTGCAGTATGGGAGTAATTATCCAGAAGCAACAATTGCTAATGCCGGGACGTTAACTGTGGGGCAAAACTTGACACTGGTAGCTGACAATCTCCATTTGCAAGGTCAGCTACAAGCTGGGGGAAATTTAACCCTGCAAGCACAAGATACAGTAAAAGTGCGCGATCGCGCAGCCAATCCGTTCATTGCCTCAGCAGGTGGTCAATTATTGGTGCAAGGGAATCAAGGGATAGATATCTTTGCTCTGAATAATCCTCACAGTGGTTTCTACGCCAATGGAGATTTGGTGTTACGCTCAGCCAACACAGTTGGAGGTGATGCTTATTACTGGACAGGAGGCAATTTTCGGATTGAAAAGCTAGATGGCAGTTTGGGGAATTTCTTTAGCCCAAATGACCCTATTATTCGAGCCAGTGGAGATGTCAACTTCGACAGTTACGCAGGAGCTTCTTTGCATATTTTTGCAGGAGGTAGTGTCAATATTGTAGGAAATGTAACAATTACAGGCGCTGATGCAGCGAACTTTATTAACGAACTTGTTACCCTCTCAGATGGCACAACTACAGTTGCGATTGACGGCAGTGTTGAACCAACTCTCGATATTAGGGCGGGAACCACTGCTTTTGGTATTCCAGGACTCACACCAATAAATCCCCCTGGCTTCATTCCTGCTCCTCCTGGTATTGGTGGTAATCCAACGAGTGCAGATATTACTATCGGTAGCATCAATATAAACGAGGAAAATGGATTAGTATTTTTAACGAATCAGTATGCTCCCAATCCATTATTACCAGGTGGAATGATCCAAGTTGGAGCAATTATTACAACTAGCACAATGGGTAACAGCGGTGCAGTCGTTATTGACTCTGGCGGAGATATTGCATTTACCAATTTTGGTTTTATAGATTCCTCTGCTAACTCACCTGCGGGAACTGGTGGTGATATCACTCTGATTACTAATGGTTCCCTCAACCTAACCAGTGAAGATAACTTCATCTTCAGTCTTACTGAAGGTTCTGGCAAAAGTGGCGACATCTACATCAACGCTGAATCAGTATTCTTATCGAATAGTGCGCAAATAGGAACCCTTACCTTGGGCGAGGGTAACGGAGGAAATCTGACCGTAATTGCCTCTGAGGTTGTAGAATTGGTTGGTAACCCTCCCGACAGTCCGACTGACGATAGCCGTCTAGTTGCTTTCACTAACGGTCCTGGAAAAGCTGGAAACCTGAGGATTGAAACGAAACGATTGATTGCTCGGGATGGGGGGTATATATACGCTAGCACTCTAGGTGCGGGGCAAGCTGGAGATATCACAGTCATTGCCTCCGATTCAGTGGAATTGGTTGGCGCTCCAGAGAATGGTCGTGAAAGCGGCTTGTTTGCAGCGAGTGTTGGTGCTGGAGATGCTGGCAATATCAGGATTGAAACGGGACGCTTGCTTCTTCAAGAGGGGGGACAAGTCACAGCTGATGGTTTTATAAAGGACAACGGAGGGTCAGCGGGGAATATCACAATTGTGGCCTCCGATTCTGTTGAATTGATTGGTGTTCCGCCGAGTGGGAAACCGACTGCTTTGGCTACCTTCACGCTCAATGATAAAAATGCTGGAGACTTGAACATTGACACCAGACGATTGATCGTCCGGGATGGGGCAGCAATATCAACGCTTACTACTGCTGAAGGTCAGGCGGGAAATTTGATAGTCAAAGCCTCGGAGTTAGTAGAAATCTCAGGTACATCACCAATTGATGGTCAGTCAAGCCGGATAAACGCTCGCACAACTGGTGCGGGGAATGGTGGAAATTTGACGATGACTACTGGGACGTTGGTTGTCGAGGATGGGGGACTGCTATCAGCCAGTACCTCTAGTACAGGTCGGGCTGGTAATCTATATGTGACTGCTACTGACTCTGTGCAAGTGATTGGTGTT
The DNA here is from genome assembly GCA_965222765.1 of Caldora sp. Taxonomy (GTDB): domain Bacteria; phylum Cyanobacteriota; class Cyanobacteriia; order Cyanobacteriales; family Coleofasciculaceae; genus Caldora. Next base: position 149,863 of record CBDCVG010000078.1, on the reverse strand, counting down.
TCAGATGATGACCACCAAAAAAAACCCCAGTCGATTGTTCTTTGATTCGTCTGCTTCCGGCAAGGCGGGAGAGTTGAGAATTGATACTGGACGGTTGAGCGTTAGTGCTGGAGGACAAGTATCAGCTACCGCTTCTGGGATAGGCGGAGCAGGGATCTTAACGGTAAATGCCGATTCTGTAGAAGTGAGTGGCACTGGAGAAGGTAAGATTCCTACATATCTAGAGCAATTAATTGGTACTTCTGGAGAGGGTCAATTTCCTAGTGGTTTGTATTTTGATACCAGTGGTTCTGGAGATGCCGGAGTATTAAGGGTTGACAGTGAGCGGTTGCTTATTGAGGAGGGAGGACGAATATCAGCTAGTACCTCTAGTACAGGTCGAGGAGGAATTATTGAAGTTAACGCCAGTAATTCTGTGGAAGTGAACGGCACATCAAATAATGGTCAATTTGCCAGCGGTCTATATTTTAATTCTACTGGTGCTGGAGGTGCCAGAGGTATCAGCATTAACACTGGACGCTTAGATGTCCAAAATGGAGGACAGGTAACAGTTAGTGGTAGTGGTGTAGGGGCAGCTGGTGATATAGATGTTACAGCCGACTCTGTCTTGGTGAATAACCAAGGGAAAATCACAGCACAAACCCTTTCAAGTGCAGGTGGCAATATTAGATTGCAAGACTTAAACTCATTAACCTTAAGCAATAACAGTGAGGTATCTGCTTCGACTGGCAATGGTCAAGGGGGAACCATAGATGTAAACGCCTCAGATTCAGTTAGCCTTAGCGGGGGTGGAGGTTTATTTGCGAGGGCGACAGGAAATGGCTCGGCAGGCAACTTAAAGATTACTACCAATGAGTTAAGGATTGAGGATAATTCCCAGGCAACCGTCAGTAGTACTGGGTTAGGCAGTGCTGGCAACTTGGATATTACAGCGACTTCGGTAGGACTAGATAATCAAGCCAAGCTTTCAGCTGAAACCGTATCAGCCGTTGGAGGAAATATTAATCTGCGAGGCTTAAGCTTATTAACTTTAAGCAATAATAGTGAGGTATCCGCTTCAACTGTGGATGGTCAAGGGGGAACCATAGATGTAAACGCCTCAGATTCGGTTAGCCTTAGCGGGGGTGGAGGGTTATTCGCGACAGCGACGGGAAATGGTTCAGCAGGCAGCTTGAAGATTTCCACCAATGAGTTAACGATTCAGGAAGGAGCCCAAGCTAGCGTGAGCAATACTGGATCAGGAAGTACTGGCAACCTTGAGGTAAAAGCAGGCTCCATCTTTATGAATAATCAAGGCAACCTTACAGCAAGAACTGAATCCGGTGAGGGCGGTAATATTACTTTACAGGTGGGCGATACAGTATGGCTACGTAACAACAGCAACATTTTGACTGAAGCTCTAGGTACTGGGAATGGAGGTAATATCACCATTAACGCAGGTGGCTTTGTCCTTGCCATTCTGCCAGAAAACAGCGACGTAGCTGCTACCGCCACTCAGGGTCGAGGAGGCAACATTTTTGTCACCGCCCAAGGTGTCTTTGGCTTTAGCCTCCCAGAGCGTCTAGTGAGAACCCCAGAAAGTGACATTAGCGTTGCTTCTCAGCTAGGAATAAACGGCACGAGGGAAATTGACACGGGGACCAATCTACAATTAGTCACCTTGCCAGATAATTTTAAACCAGCTACGCTCGAACAAGAGTGTCAAGGGACTGATGGAGAGGAGATAGACAGTAGATTTGTCATCACAGGACGCGGTGGTAAACCCTCCAGCCCTAGTGATCCACTTAATACTAATACAGGTTGGGTAGACTCTCGTGCGATCGCTCTCCCTACTGAGCATCCCTCCGATTCTGCTACAGTGGAATTGCCTCACTCCCAGCAGATTGTGGAAGCCAAAGGGTGGGTAGTTCATCCCGATGGTCACGTAGAACTTGTAGCCCAGATGCCCACTCTAACAGCTTACACTTCTTGGTCTACACCAGTCAGCTGTCATCAAGGAATGAATAATGAGTAATGATGCACTGGCAAGATGCCAGTGCCACAATTGTATCAACTTACAATTATCATTTTCTTGTGGAACGGGCATCTTGCCCGTCTTCTGAAATATACGTTGCCGATGATGCTGAGCAGTAAAATGTAAAATTGAACATGGGAGACTCCCATGAGCTGAAGCTCACAACAAAAGATTTACTCAAAGTCGGACTGACAAGATATAGAAATGGCTTTCACTTCTTATAAAAACTTGGAAATGCTGGTAAAAGCATTTCAGTTAACTTATCAAGAAAATGACTTTATTATTGAATCACAGTTGCCCCTCAATGATTACTTCAAACAAAAGTTTCAAATTCTCCTCAGGGAAGGAGTTGTCGATAATTCAGAATCGGCTATTTGCGAAAACTTAATTGCACCAATTCTAACTGAAACTTGGTACGAATATAAAGACATTTTTTTGCTTTGGAGTCATCAAACCTTGGTTTATGATGAAGATTTATCAGGAGTATCAGATTACATTTTGGCTCAAAAGTCTCCTTTAGGTAAGATAGTTTTTGATAAGCCTTTTTTGGCAGCGATGGAAGCCAAAAAAGATGACTTTACTGCCGGTTGGGGGCAATGTGGAGCAGAAATGGTAGCCTGTCAAAAAATTAACCAAATCGAAGGGAAGACCATTTTTGGTATCGTTTCCAATGGCAAGATGTGGGAATTTGCTAAGTTAAAGGATAATTTTTTTACCAAAAACCTTAAGTCTTACAGAATTTACGATTTAGAAGAGTTATTCGGGGCACTTCATTACGTTTTCCAGCAATGCCAATTACAATTAGTCGAGCCATAGTGGCGAGTAATGAGGCACTGGCGAGTAATGATGCACTGGCATCTTGCCAGTGCCACAATTTTATCAACTTATAATTATCAGTTTCTTGTGGAACGGGCATCTTGCCCGTCCTCCGAAATATACTTTACAATTGCCCACAAAAAAAGCGATTGGGATCGAAATATGGCAAGAAAACAGCCTGTGCTTCTACCTTTGTTGCTAAACTCCCCGATAAAGTATGTGATTTTGGGAGTAGCTATAGCTTTGTCGATAAGTTGGGGAGGTGGCAACTTCAAGATGGCGGGAGTATCTTCTGTTTTAGCTTCTACTCCTACCTCGATTGCTCAGGTATCTCAAGAGCAGTTGCGCAGCTCGGCTCAGTCTTTAACCAACCAAGGGCATGAGCAATTGGCTCTAGGAAAAGCCCAGGAAGCTCTCCAGACTTGGGAGAGAGCAATGGAACTTTATGCTCAGATACCGGATTATGAGGGTGTTAGGGGTAGCCAAATTAATCAAAGCCTTGCTTGGCAAGCTTTAGGAAATTATCGTCGTGCTTGTCAGACTTTAGTAAAAGTCTTAAACATCAACAATAACCAGCAAATTTGCGAGCCCTCAACTGAGGTAAATCAAACTATTCCGCAACAATCCGATTCGATAATTAGTGCGATTGCCTTGCGGACTTTTGGTGATGTCTTGCGGGGAATTGGCAAATTAGATCAGTCTAGAGAAGCATTAGAGCAAAGTTTGGAGATAGCCCGCCATTACGATTCTCCTTCAGATATCAGTATGGCTCTATTAAGTCGAGCCAACACAGAACAAGCCTTATTCAATCAAAAACTAGATTTATACCGGAGAACCAACTCACCGATTGACAGAGATAAAGCAAAATATCAAGCTAATCAAGCATTGGATTACTATCTAGAGGCAGCACAACAGACAACCAATCTGTCTACCCCAAATATTACCCAAATCCAGGCAAAACTAAATCGACTGAGTTTATTGCTGGAATTTGAGTCATGGTTGCGGCAGGAAAACCCGCATTCGGAGGCAGAGGCTTGGCAACCTCAGATTGAATCATTGGTTGCTGATTTACTACAAAACCAGTCAGCGATCGCTAACTTGCCCTTTAGCCAAACTACAGTTTATACCAAAATCAACTTTGCCCAGAGTCTGAACCGCCTCGAAAAGCATGACTTAGCTATTCGATATACCCGGGATGCCCTGCAACAAGCACAAACTCTAAAAGATAAGCGCTCAGAGTCCTATGCCATCGGCACTCGAGCTTATTTCTACGAACATCTCCAACGATTAGATGAAGCTCAAGAATTCAGCCAAGAAGCTTTAGGGCTAGCCCAAGCCATTGAAGCTTGGGATATTTCTTATCAGTGGGAATGGCAGTTAGGACGTATTTACAAAGCCCAAGGCAAGATTGAAGACGCGATCGCAGCTTATAATGCAGCAGTACAAGACTTAGATAGAGTTCGTCAAGATTTACTCTCGATTAATCCAGATGTTCAGTTTTCCTTCCAAAACAATGTTAAACCTTTTTATCGAGAGTTCCTCGAACTCCTATTGAGGACTGAAGCTAGTCCTGATAATCTAGAACGAGCCACTGAAGTTACTACTTTGCTCCAATTAGCCGAATTAGAAGCCTTTTTGCAATGTGATTTGGCAGATTTAGAACCTATTGATGAAGTTAAGAACCCACCAGCAGCAATTATTTATCCCATTTTTTTAGAAGACCGAATAGAAATTATTGTTAAACTACCTGAGTTAGGAACAATCAATCGCTACACTCCTCCTATCTCTCAGGAAGAATTTAGAGAAGCTCTCTATGAGCTGAAGGGAGAGCTACGAGAGAAGCAAAAGAATGTTCAATATATTTTGCCTCCAGCCCAAAAGCTCTACAAGTGGCTAATTGAACCTATTGTACCTGACTTGCCAGCAAGCGGAACTTTAGTATTTGTTTTGGATAGTACCTTACAGAGTATTCCGATGGCTGTTCTCCATGATGGGGAACAATATCTAGTACAGAAATATAGCATTGCACTCAACCTCGGTTGGCAACTGAAAGAGCTCGAATCTTTGCCACCACGACAATGGAATGCTCTGTTGGCAGGAGTGAGTGAAAAAGAAGGCTTTCCTTCCAATTTGCCTCCTTTATCTCATGTCAAGGATGAATTGAATGATATTAAGGCTCTAGTTCCTAACCAAATACTTCTCAATCAAGAGTTTACGAAAGAAGCACTAAAAAAACAAATTAATGCTAGTCCTTTTCCTATCGTTCACTTAGCAACTCACGGTCAGTTTAGTTCTAACCCTAAGGAAACCTTGATTTATCCTTGGCAGGAAAAAATTAGGGTAAAAGAACTAGATAATATCCTCCGAAGTAGAGGAAAAACAATACGCGGACCGATTGAGTTACTAGTTCTCAGTGCTTGTGAAACAGCTCAGGGAGATGAACGAGCAACTTTAGGTCTTGCGGGAGTTGCTTTAAGAGCCAGAGCACGCAGTACAGTAGCAAGTCTTTGGAAAGTTAGTGATAGCTCTACTGCCAGGTTTATGAAGGAGTTTTACCAGGAATTAAACAAAAAAAATATAACTAAAGCTGAAGCTCTCCGAGAAGTGCAAATCAAGTTTTTGCAGGACAGTTATGATCAACATCCCTATTACTGGGCTGCCTTTATTTTATCAGGAAAATGGTTATAGAATTGATAATTGATAATTGATAATTGATAATTGATAATTGATAATTGATAATTGACGTCTAATGTGAATTAAATTACCTCAAAGACTTATGCAGCAAGTAAAACATGACCCTTCACTTATTACTTATTACTTATTACTTCAAAACCAGAATCAATCGACTTTTTCAGCAAACCCTAATTGGTTGTTGAACCCGCCCCTACCGACAAAGCAATTAACAGTGGAACGCCAAGAGCGCAATTGATATTGTCTGTTTTGGGCATCTAATTCACATTATGCGTGATCTAGTATTAAACATATTCTTGTGCAGGTTGGTTATAATTATCATTATTGGGATTTAGGAGACTCTATAGTTGTAAATTTCTTAATCGTCTTTCTACATACTCCAAACGTTCTGTCTCCCCCAGAGCCTCATACCCGGTTTTTGCCTGCTGATACCAATAAATTGCTTGCTCCCGATTTCCACTCTTGTCGTACTCTTCCCCTAAGAACTGCATAACTTGAGTAGCCAATTCTTGATTGTTTAGGGTTTCATAACTCCCCCGTGCTGCTTCCAACCAACTAACCGCTTGCTCCCAATTCAGATTCGCCACATTTACTCTTGCTAATCCAACTTGTGCTTCTGCTTGGGCATTGATATCATCTCGGTTTATTGCTAGATTGAGAGCTTGCTGGTAAGGAGTTTCTGCAAAAGAGGGTAATTCTACATCTCGATAGAGGTCGCCGAGCATTTGGTAAACTGATATAGAGCCACCTTGATTTTTGAGCGCACTTTTAAGAGTTGCGATCGCATCAGTGAATAGCTTGTGCTTCCTGGTAAAGTTTGGCGATTTTCTAGGGTTTTCTCCTCAGCAGTTAACTCTGGGTTGCTAGAGATAGCTTGTGCCTCAGCTTGCACATCCTGAGTTTCTGCTTGACTGAGCAACCGAAATATTCGCCTCCCTATTTTTCTTTCATCTTCGACATTTGTTTCAACAATTAGCTCATAAGATTTGTCTGGCTCTAGAGGCAGTTGGTCTTCAGGATAGGGAATTTCAGTAAGGTTTTCTAGCATCTTATCCCAAAGCGTTTTCCCTGAATATTCCACACGCACGCTGTAACTCGTCGCTCCAGACACAGCAGTCCAAGATAGCATTGGTTGGTTATCGCTAGCCAATAGAAGCCCTCTGGAAGGACTAATAATACTAATGGCACTAACGGAACTACGACCATTATCGTAACATGGACCTCCTTCTGGGGGGCATATTATCTTTGAGACTAAGAGTTCCTCCTCGATAGAGTTTGCTTCTTTAACAAGAATAGGAGTAGGAGTAGCTGTGTAAAGTCGAGATATCGCTGTTAGGTGAATAACTGGAGTATTGATACTTACCCAATTGACAAAAGCGAGAGGCAAGGGTAAAAACGAGAAAATTTTCTTTTTAGGTTTCATCGTCTTTTTTAGTACTGTAACAAAGTCCCCTGGAAGGGCATATTATCCGGCTTCCACGTTTGTGTGCCTTACTTTGCCACACTTGCACTTCTGGTAAATTCTCAGAGTCAGAGTCGCGGCAATTTTTCCAATATGATTCCAACACACTTCTTTGCTGTTTTTGTTCTTCTAGCACTTGTGCCAACAGACAGTAAGGTGCTGCTCTAGTATTATCTAAATCAATTGCCTTTAGCAAAGAATTTTCTGCATCTTGTAAATACTTTTCTGCTTCCTGATAGCGTTGTCCTTGCTTCTCTAGGCGAGCTTGCTCTAGCCTTGCCCAGCCGAGGTTTTTATTTAAAGTTGATTGTAGCCTGGGGTTTTCAGTTCGGTTTAATACTTTCAATATCAAGTTAGTTGCTTTGGGATAGTTAAGTTCCTGCCAAATTTTTAAACGAGCAAAGTTATTAGTAGCGTTTACTCCAATTTCTCCATTATGATGCATAGCACTTTGATACTCTTTGAGAGCTTTATCAAACTTTCCTTGGTCTTCATAAAAAACTCCCAGGTTGTAGTGAAGAGTTGCAGCAGTCGCGTCATCAGGCTTAAGTTCTAGTGCCTTCTGGTACTGCTCAATAGCGCACTTAAACTCTTGGTTTTGTTTGCACACTAATCCTAAATCACTGCGATATACTGGATCATTAGGATTGAGTCTGACTGCAGTTTCTAACTCTTTCTGGGCACTATCAAAATCCCCATCCATAAGAGCTTCACGTCCTTGATTGGAGTAATATGCAGCTCGCAATGGTCGTGACCACCAATAGATACCAATACCACTAATTCCCAATATTAGCAATCCCGCTACGATCAATTTAAACTGAGGAGACTCTAGTAAGCGCAAGGCACTTCTTAAGAACAAACCTTTGATTGTTAAATAACGCAAAATTACCTGAGTATTTTGAGGTCTATCTCCTGGAAAGGTAGCCATCAACTCATCAATAAAATCTGCCAGAGGTTGGGAAATTTGCGGTGCCTTGTCCCGCCAAACCAACTTACCTGTTTTCGAGTCAAGGGGAAACTCAACAGGATGTTTGGCAGTTAATAAGTAGACGAAAGTACGCCCAAGAGCAAAGTAATCAGATAGGGGACTAGCTTTACCATCGAGTTGTTCCTGTGGCGTGTAACCGCCAGAAAAAATAGTCGTGAGATTGCCTAAATTGAGTTTCGCTAGGTAAGTGTTGGAAATTTGTCTAACGCTGCCAAAATCAATCAAAACTAGCTGCCCATCAGGTTTGAGCATAATGTTAGCTGGTTTAAGATCTCGATGGAAAAAATGATTTTGATGCAAGATAGCTAAAATTTCTATTAATTCTCTCAGCCATTTTAGAGCAAGAGATTGAGAGATAGAACCATGATTAGATATCCACTGCTCTAAATTCTGGCCTTCAATTTTTTCCATCACTAAGCAATGGAGTTCTTGAGAACTATGGTTAGGGGTAAAGCTAAAGTAGCCATCAATATCGACTTGAGGAATTCCCGGGTGTTGCAGCTCCTGTAATGTCAAAGCTTCTCGTGCAAACATCTCCACTAATTGGGGACTATTGTCTTGCAAGACTTTCATCACTTTCCGAGTTCCCCCATCATCCACTTCAAAGACATCTGTATGGTTAAATGGGCTTAATTCACGCAGTGGTTTAATAAGCCGATACCGTCCGTTAATCAGGAGTAGAGTACCGCAGCGTTGGCAATCTTCTCGTTGTTCAGGATTTTGGTGATGTTTACATTCCGGGTTAATACAGTAAATCACATTGCCTGTTACCTCTTGCCTGTTATTTCTTTTAACTGATACTTGTCAACATATTTCTTAACGAGATGCTGAATGGTATAAAGGGTTTGACCAGAATTCTTATCCTTACTATTGGCTGGTTCAATCCAGTATCGATGGATCAGAGATAATAATGCTTCCATAATGTCTGAAGTCGGTAACGATTCAGGCAACTTATTTTTGATATCTTCAAATGAAACAACATTCGCTTCACTTACCAAACAGCAGAGAATTTGCTTCTCCAACTCTGACAAGCGTTGAAACGGTTGATTGAGGATTTCGCTAAAGTCACCGAAAATCCAGGTTTGGTGTTTGACGAATTCCGTAACATTGCCATCAAACAAATCTTTGATATTGGCAGCAACGATCTTTAAGGCGAGGGGATTACCTTGTGAATAATCAATCAAATCTTGCCACTGTCTTTCCCCGGTTAAACCTCTCTCTTGCAAGATTTTCCGGGCATCTTCCGGCTTCAATCCTGCTAATGGCAAGGCACGAATCGGTTGTTTGGGACTTTCGAGTAGGGTAATTTCTCTAAGTTTTTCTTGGGAATTGAGTAACAAGGAGCTTTGATGCTCTGCTTCTCCCACCCGTCTGAGCAGTATACCGTAACCCTCGTATCCCTGCTGATAGCGTCCGAAGCGATCGCTATCTCGCAGAATTGCCTCCACATCATCTAGGATCAACAGGCAGCGATGTTGACTTAGATAACCCAGCAGCTGGGAGATTCCCTCATTAACATCTTCCCGTATAGTAGCTGCTTGCTGGTTAGACAGGAATTGGATGAGCTCAGCTAAGAAATCTTGAAGGGATGGAGCAGATCTTAGCGATCGCCAAATGAGATAATCAAACTGATCTTGGATTTGTTTAGCCAGCTTTACAGAAAGGGTAGTTTTACCAATTCCTGGCATCCCCAATAGCGCCACTAAGCGACACTTATCCTTAATAAGCCATTGTTCTAGAGTGGCAAGTTCCTCCGTGCGTCCGTAGAAAACAGACACATCCGGTGCTTCCCCCCAATCTCTAGTTAAGGCAATAGTTGAGTTAGTGGTTAGATACCCAGATGTGAGAATCCGTTTGAGTTCAGCTAGTTTTCCAGGACCACTACCAGAAATCCCAAATTTATTATAAACCTCACCCAATCGTTTGCGTACTGCGATCGCACTAATACCCAGCTTCTGAGAAATTTCTTTGCTCGATAGACCATCTAGAGCCAAAGATACAGCTTCTAGCTCTGCCTTAGAAACACCACGCTTAGTTGCCAATGCTTCCAAGTCTGCTTTGGTAATTGGAGGATTCACGGTAATCAAACTCACCTAGAACACACTTTCAATTATAGAGTGTGAGTTGTACACAATCCAGCAGTTACGATCGGTATTTGCTTGATTTTGAATTTTAATGGAGTAATTTTTGATACATTAAATACAGAAATAATCATACACATCATACGTGGAATAGGCTTCCAGCCTGTCCTGTCCAGAATGAGGTTAGGTTTTGCGATCGCCCCCCAAGATCCCCACAATAATCGTAGGGGCGCACCGACGTGCGCCCTCAACCATGCGCCCTCAACCATGCGCCCTCAACCGTGCGCCCTCAATAATTTGTAGTAGCTTGCCAAGCAATCATATCGAAACTTTTGAGATCGTTAATAATGGCAACCCTACGCAAATGCGATCGCAAAGGGAATATTCAGGGCACACGTCTTCAGGGCGCACGTTTTCAGGGCACACGTTTTCAGGGCACACGTTTTCAGGGCACACGTTTTCAGGGCGCACGTCGGTGCGCCCCTACAGCACGCGATCGCACTTTTTGTATCTCACACTCTCACACTCTCACACTCTCACACTTCAGATTTCACACTCTCAGACTTCACACTAGATTTCACCTACTGTAATGAGCTAGGGATGGGTTATTCAGCCATACTGGAGAGTTTTATTTTTTTTTCTTGACAAATACTTTTCACATCAAGTATATATAATTTATACAAAGTGAGATTGTGTTTGAGCCAAACGTGCTCTCACATCAACTCTAGAAAAATTGCACTTCTGTTGAGGAATCATGTCACTACCATCCGACTCTCCTAATATTGATGCTTTTTTCAAGCACTTTGAGAACATCCTGCTTCAAACTTGGAAGGAAACCGGTTTTGGACACCTAGAGATTGATAGTGAGCGCATCAGGCAAGACAAAATTCAGGTAATCATCCGAGGTTCTACTCACTACCGTTATGTAGTTAGTAATGAGGAGGTTGGGAAGTGGTTATCACAGTGAATATGATCACAATTTGCTAAAGGAGAAGTTCAAAAGTCATGGTTGTACCAGAGTTTCTGGTTTTGTCTATTTACGTCTTTTTCTTCACAAGCATTTTGTTCCCTCAGAAGAAGGAGAAAAAGAAAGAACCGGAGGAAGAATTGGGTGATGCTCTTTCAAAATACCTCAAATCTATAAAAGTTGCTAAAGAGTAGGAGTGTGCCGGTCATTACAGGATATGATTTTGCAAGATTGCCTCAGTTAATGATGCACGGTTGCGAGGACTGGCAGGACTGAGGGAGTAAGAAAGTTAAAGAACTTATCAGTTTAATACCCTGACTTTTGATGGGTGTGAGTCTCACAAAGTCAGTGAAGTTTTTAGGGTAGGCATTGAGAAGCCGAGGATATTTTTTGTCCAATCTCAATAAAATATCTCGCTCGTTGGAAGTGAGAAGCGAGCAAGATGCTCGCACTACTCTATTGCATCATTAGCTTTGGACTTCACAGCTTAATTTGTTCATTTTCTTGTTTTTAGCCAGGAGAATTAATCATGGATATGCTCAACACCCAATCTCAAGTTTCTTTGCTCGAAGAATGGCTGAATAACGAGTCTTTTAGTGATTGGCTACAATCTTTTAGTGATTTCTTTGACAGTGCCCAAGCAGCGCAAGATATTCTTGAAAAGTTTGTAACCAATCTTCAGAGTTTTGCCAGTGATACTGAATTTGTTAGCAAAATGGAATCTGTTTTTGGCAAAGGTAATGATTACAGCCAATTACAAGAAGAATTCACTTCTGGTGATTTTGAGTCTTCCCCACACTTGGAAATTCTGAATGGTGGAGAACTTGGCAGTGCAAATGCGGCTTATGCCATTGAAAACAATACAATTTATTTATCCGCAAATTTTTTACAACAGTCTGCGGATAATATTGACATTATTAATAGTGTCTTGTTAGAAGAGTTTGGGCATTATGTTGATGCTCAAGTGAATGAGACGGATACGCCAGGGGATGAAGGAGAATATTTTTCTAATGTGGTGCAAAGGGTTGATTTGAGTACATCTCAGGTTCAGCGGTTGCAAGCTGAGGATGATTCAGTTGTTGTGCGTTTGGGTGGACAATTGGTTGCATTGGAAAAATCAGAAACGGAACCAACTATATTCATTGAAGCTAATGATGCTATAGCAGAGTTCCTTCCACAAAGGCACTTATACTTGGTTTTTCGCGATAATAATAACGTAGAATATGTTATTCGTGGGGGACCACAACGTGACACTGGACCGTTCTTTGGAGACATTATTACAGAAGATGGATTTTATATGGATGAAGACGATTCTCCTGATGGGAGTCGTTATTCAGAGGACGCTAGAGATAGAGAAGATGAAACACCAGAAGATCGCTATCAAACTCAGATTGATCTAGGTGGAAGAGATCCTACTGCTGTCTGGAATATAATGCAGCAACAGGCTCGAAGTATTGGTGACGCTGGATTAGATTACAATGCTGGCATAAATATTTTTTCCGAGTTTCCAGGACAAAATTCTAATTCAACTATAGCTTCTGTTTTAAATACTGTTGGGCTTAGTATTTACAATAATTTTCCCAATGGTTTAAATGAAAACAATTCTTTTAGTGCAAATTTTCCCGGCATAGCCAATTTACTCGAATTTAATCGAGTTTTATACGGTACAAATGTAGGAGACATTATTTGGGGTCATACAGGTAATGATAGTTTGTATGGCGGCTCAGGTAATGATACTCTAAAAGGTTGGGGTGGCGATGATGACCTCCGAGGTGAAGGAGATCATGATAAACTTTGGGGTTTTACTGGCGTAGATACTCTCTATGGTGGTGATGGCAATGATACTCTTTATGGTCAGCATGACACCGATCACCTTTATGGTGAAGGAGATGATGATTTACTTGATGGTGGTAATGAAGATGATGCTAAAGACTATCTTTATGGAGGAGGAGGTAACGATACTCTAAGGGGTTGGGGTGGCGATGATGATCTCCGAGGTGAAGGAGATCGTGACCTCCTAGAAGGAGACTCTGGAGAGGACACACTTTACGGAGGTTCGGATAACGACACCCTTTACGGAGGTTCGGATAATGATCTTTTAATCGGAGAACAGGGTGATGATTCTATTGAAGGAGGCGAAGGTTTTGACACCGTTAGCTACTTTAACTCTCCAACAGGTGTAATTGTTAATCTTGATTCACTCAATAGCTTCGGTCATAACTCTGCTGCCAGGTTTGCTGAAGAAGTAAGTCCCGAAAATCCCGCAGAATACTATCTAGATCTAGAGCGAGATTTTGGAATTTCACCTGCATTAGCCTTGGATGGTTTTGGAACTCAAGATACCTTAAACAATATTCAAGGCATTATTGGTTCTGAACATAATGATATCCTAATTGGAAACACTCAAAACAATGATATCAAGGCATTAGGCGGTAACGACCTACTTTTAGGCATTCTTGGAAATGACACTCTAGACGGTGGTGATGGAATAGACACAATTAGCTATCGCCGCTCACCTGGAGGTGTCAATGTCAGCTTAGATAATGTCTTTCCATTTCCAGGTAGTGCAAGTGATGGCTATGGAGGAAGCGACACATTAATCAATTTTGAGAATATCGTTGGTTCAGAACATAGCGATACATTATCTGGAGATGCTGACCAAAATACCATCACTGCTGGTAATGGTGATGATCAAATCTTTGGTCACGGAGGAAACGATCAACTATACGGTGAGTCTGGTAATGACACAATTGTTGGCGGACTAGGCGAAGATGAAATTTATGGTAACTCTGGCACAGATGAAATTTGGGGTGATCTTCGTTGGCTTGGAACAATTGGTTTTCCAGACGTTGGCTCACGAGACATCATCCGTGGTGGTGATGGGGATGATCAAATCCATGCTGGTGGTGGTGATGATTGGGTCAAGGGTGACAGCGGCTATGGTAATGATCTCATCTGGGGCGATGGAGGCAATGACTTACTAGAAGGCGGTGCTGGGAACGACTTTATTTGGGGCGGCACTGAAAATGACACCATCTTTGGTCAAGATGATAACGATGTTCTCTACGGAGAATCTGGCGCAGACAACATCGAAGGAAATGCAGGGAATGATTTCCTAGATGGCGGCACTGAAAACGACATCCTTCAAGGTCAAGAGGGTGATGATGAAATACACGGTGGCACAGGTGATGATCTCCTAGATGGTGGCATCGATAACGACGAAATTTTTGGCGACGAAGGCACTGATGAACTGTATGGTCGTTCTGGAGATGACAACCTCTTTGGTGGTGATGGTAAAGATACGCTAAGTGGTGGTGATGGAGCTGATTCCCTTTATGGTGATGCAGGCAATGATATCCTATCAGGCGATACAGGAGCAGACAAGCTATTCGGAGGTGATGGTGAAGATAACCTTTCCGGTGGTGAAGGTAACGATGAGCTATCCGGTGATGCAGGAAATGACCTGTTAGAGGGAAATGCGGGAAGTGATATCCTCAATGGCAATGATGGAAATGACACTCTAGAAGGCGGCATTGGTTACGACATTCTCTCTGGTGGAGATGGTGCTGATATCCTCAGTGGGGGTGATAACAGCGATTATCTAGACGGTGGAGCAGGCGATGACCAGATGAGTGGTGATGCAGGGGATGATCAACTCTATGGTCGCCTGGATAACGATACTTTAAGTGGAGGCAGCGGTCAAGATAACCTTTTTGGTGAAGAAGGTAATGATCTCCTCAATGGTGATGCAGGTGATGACAACCTCAACGGCGGAGACGGTGCTGATATCCTCAACGGTGGTGAGAACAACGACTACCTAGACGGCGGCAACGGTGATGACATTCTCAATGCCGGAGAAGGAGATGATGTTGCAGAAGGGGGAGATGGCAATGACCAAATTGAGGGAGGCGACGGCAGCGACTACCTAGATGGCGGTGCAGGTAACGACCAAATTGCAGCAGGCACAGGAGATGATGTTCTTACTGGCGGCGCAGGCAATGATACTCTCTCCGGCAATGATGGGAATGATGAACTTTCTGGTGGCTCTGGTGATGACTCCCTCGATGGTGGCAACGGTGACGACATTCTCGATGCTGGCGAAGGCAACGACACACTCAAAGGTGGTGCAGGAGATGATGAACTCTATGGCGGCGATGGCAATGATTTCCTTGATGGAGGAGATGGAAATGATTTAATTGACGGTGGTGAGGGAGTTGACGAAGTTAACTTTGAAAGCTCAACTGTTGGAGTTTATATCAATCTCGATAACCATAACAGTTACGAGCATCATGACCAAGAACAGTGCGAAGATAACTGCTCCCTTGAGATTACCAATCCAGAACCAAAATTTGCCCTTAATCCAGGGGAAGTTTACGACGATTTAGGTTCTAGCGATACCCTCAATAATATCGAAAACCTCATTGCCTCCAATCATAATGATGTAGTGATGGGGAATGCCAAGGATAACTGGATTCGTACCCTAGATGATGATGATTTCCTTGCTGGTCACGCCGGGAATGATACCTTAGAGGGGGGAGCAGGAAATGATACCGCTAGCTATCAGTGGGATCGAAGTGGGGTTAATGTTGACCTATCTCGCGATCGCGCCACCGATGGCTACGGCGATCGTGATATCCTAACTGAGATCGAGAATATCATTGGTTCTGAGAAGCATGACCGCATTAAGGGCGACGACCAGGATAATGTTCTAATTGGTGTCGGTGGCAATGATAACATTCAAGGAGGAGCAGGAAGCGATCGCATTGCTGGTGGCAAGGGTAACGATACCCTAGAAGGTAATGAAGGTAATGATATCCTGCTGGGACAAGAAGGAAGCGATCGCTTGTCAGGAAATGAGGGAGATGACCATCTCTGCGGTGGTGAGGGTAATGACTCCCTACATGGTGGAACCGGTCATGATACCCTGCAAGGGGGTGATGGTGATGACTCCCTACGAGGTCATGAAGGGGATGATTACCTGGAAGGTAACGATGGTGAGGATCGCCTCTATGGTCATCAGGGAGCAGATACTCTCTATGGTGGCTACGGTAATGACCGTCTCGAAGGCAATGAAGACGAGGATTTACTCTTCGGTGGAGCAGGTCACGATTCCCTTTATGGTGGTACTGAAGACGACACCCTAGACGGTGGACTCGGCAATGACTCCCTCAAAGGTGAAGACGGTGATGACATCCTCTACGGTCAAGCAGGCAATGATACCCTAGATGGCAGCTATGGTCATGACTTCCTGGATGGCGGTGCTGGTAATGACCACATCGAAGGTGATGATGGTCGCGATACCTTAATTGGTGGAGCCGGTAATGATATCCTGAAAGGAGGTACTAATGATGACACCTTAGATGGCGGTGCTGGTCGAGATCAACTAACAGGTCATAGCGGTGATGATGCCCTTGATGGTGGTGCTGCCGATGATGTCCTAGATGGTGGCTCTGGTCAGGATATCCTTGATGGTGGCTCTGGCAATGATACTCTCCTAGGAAAATCTGGTCACGACTTTCTTGACGGTGGCTCCGGAAATGACCTTTTAGAAGGTGGCTCCGAAGATGATACCCTCCTCGGTGGCATGGGTAATGACTCGCTCTACGGTCATCAAGATGATGACTTCCTCGATGGTGGCATGGGTAACGACTTCCTCGATGGTGGCTCCGGTGATGACTCCCTCACAGGAGGTGCCGGTAACGATGAGTTGTACGGCGCAAGGGGAGAAGATCTTCTCGATGGCGGCTCTGGCGATGACTTCCTCAAAGGTGGAAGTAATGCCGATATTCTACTCGGTCAATCTGGAGCAGATCTTCTAGAAGGTGATGCGGGCCATGATCAACTTTGGGGCGGGGACGGCAATGACTCCCTCTATGGAGGAGATGGACGAGACAGCCTCGACGGCGGCTCTGGCAACGACTCCCTGCAAGGTGGCAATGATGCCGATATCTTGACAGGACAGTCTGGCAATGATTTCCTTAATGGAGGCAAGGGGGATGACCTGATTAATGGTGGAATAGGTCAAGACACGCTCCAAGGAGGACAAGGCGCAGACACCTTTGTTATGGCACTTAGCCAAGGTCTGGATCTCATTTTCGACTTCCAAGTTGGTGTTGATGTTTTCGGTTTGTCTAACGGACTGACATTCGACCAACTCTCCATCACCCAGGGCAGTGGCTCATCAGAGAATGACACATTCATCAACTTTGCCGACACTGGAGAAATCCTGGCTTCGTTGACGAATGTCCAGGCTGATACTGTAACCAGCACGAGCTTTACCATCCTTTAAAGCTTGATGAGCTTAGATTGATACAATTTTCGCACCAAAATAGGACTTACGCAAAGCCTCTATTTGTAGGGTGTGTTAGCGTAGCGGACGCTGCTGGCGAAATATTTCGTAATGTCGTAAAGCGACTGGAAGCCCCCTAAATCCCCCAATTCTGCTATCCATTAGGCAAAAGTAGTCGAAACAGTGATAGAGACTACGATGTAGAAGCAAGTTGTGAACCTTCAAACAAATAGTAGAAGGTCGAAAGCCCTCGCCAGAGGGTTTTCAAGCCAGGTTCGCCATCTCCACTACGAGCCAAAAATCCACCCAAGCGTGCAATCCAAATCAAAGCTTGATGAAGAGTAGGAGGTTTTTTCGAGCGGTTTTTGGGTTGAAATTTACGTCGTAAGAGTTTCCATTCTTGCGGAGAGAAAACCACTTGGCAAGAAGCATCGGGATTCAGTCGAGCTTGATAAGTCAACCACATTAGTCGCCAAGCAACAATGTTATAAGTCGCCAGTGCTCTTTCTAAACGCTCTCGAGTTTGAAGTTGAAGTTTTTCCACACCACAGCCACTTTTTAGGGTAAAGTGAAAACGTTCGATGAGCCATCGATAGCTATACCACTGCACACATTGCCAAGCTTGTTGAGAAGTCTGATTGATATATCCTAAACCTTTGGTTGCTTCATGTGTTGTATACTCCAAGTCTGTCGTATCCTGTATAGCCAGTACTACTCCTGCTTCTACAGACCTCCTGACTACACCTTCCCTGTGTGAAGCCAATATTTGTGTTTTTTTCACTTTCTCATTTGACCAAAATCTATAGATACTTTGGCTTTTGTTCGCATTACCACTTGCTTTCGGTACTGTTTCTCCTGGATGTTCGCTTAAGAGCAACAGTGTCTTTCTCAATCTTTTGGCATGGCGTATGTCCTGAAAAATTTTGGGTTTATTTCCTGGCTTATCCAATCTTTCATTTGTTCTTCTTCATCCCCTGATTGACTTTTTCTTCTGATACTCTCACAACATACGCCAAGCTGTCCACGAAGTGCGAACACCATTTTTCCGGTTGATTGAGGGGAGCTCTTGTTAAGTTGATACTACAACTGGGAAAGATTGGGCGGCGCAGCGGAGGTTGAAGCGCTCCCCTACGGTGTCTCACCACCTTGTAGAGTACTCTTGCTGGGGAGTGCTTCAACCCGCCCAATCTAGCGCAGCGCTTCCCAGTGGCGATCGCTCTGAGCTGAATTTAGCGATTGCCTACGGCACCAGCGTAGCTGATCGCACTCTTGGGAGATCCCTGTTAATCTAATAATGGCTCTCACCACTCCCTTCCCAATCCTTAACTGAATCATCGTCTCTATCACTGTTTCGGCTACTTTTGCCTAATGGATAGCAATTTTGGGGGATTTAGGGGGCATTCAGTTAACAGGGTGAGCGAAAAAAAGGGTGGGGAGATAGGGAGATAGGGAGATAGGGAGTGGAAATAAAAAAGGTAATTTGGCGAGTCAGTGGGTTCGGGATGAAAATTTCAGACTAAATTGTCAGTGGTTTATTGAATAAGAGAAGTGTTATAGCGTTACGCCCTAAGCAACAGAGAAAAGTAAGCTGTAGGTTGGGTGAAGCGTTGATAACATTTTTACAAAAATCTCTCGGACGAAACCAAAAGCGAAACCCAACACCAGAGAGTTGGCGTTGGGTTGCGCTTCGCTTCACCCAACCTACTTTGCTACTTTACACCTATGGCAACTGATAACTACGATTTATTCAGCAAGCTCTGATTATTCTGCCTGTTCGAGCTCTTCTAAGCTAGTAATCGGTGTCGGAGATAGAACATATACTGCTTTACCTAATTCCCCGGAATCTAAGACACTCAGATACTGTTTTTCACCATCTTTAGATACCTCAAATATTTCTACCCCTGTCTCTCCGAAATCCTCTTGCAATTGAAGTGTGTAACCATTCTCCTCTAAATATTTTTGTAAATCGCGACTTAAGTTGCGAAAACCTGAGACTCCTGATACTTTATTGCATGTATCGCTGCCAAAACAACCGGATTGAGCGTTTGGATAAACAGGAAAGTTAACTGAGGCAAAGGGACTAGTAGGTATTTCAGGTTCTTCTGGTGGTTCAGGTTCTTCTGGTGGCTCAGGTTCTTCTGGTGGCTCAGGTTCTTCTGGTGGTTCAGGTTCTTCTGGTGGCTCAGGTTCCTTTGGTGGTTCAGGTTCCTGGGGTGAAACGATAGGCTCTGGTTTCTCTATCTCCTCTGGTAGTTTGGGTTCCTGTGGTGAGACTATAGGCTCGGCTTGCACAACCTTTTCTGGCTGCTGCTGAGGAATTTTTGGCTTTAGAGGAATTACTGGAGTCAGTCTTGGAGATGGTTGAAGAGCATTTTGGATTGCTAGTTTTCGAGGTGGCTTGGTAGTTTGAGGTTCAATAATTGCCGATTGTGACTGAATAGATTGCTTGGGAGAAGGTGAAGGGGATGGTTGGGGAGGTGGAAGTTGGGTAATTTGAACGTTTTCTTCTTTGGAAATTGGCTCTGGTTCCAACTCAGGATTTACTTGGCGGGGTAATGGTATAAGCAGCAGTAGAGCGTGAAGTATCGAAGAGAGAACAAAAAATAGTCCAATAACATTGTTTCTTTTTGTAATTGGACTGTACAAATTCTCTTTAGCTGCTGTTTCCTTAAGATTTTTGTTCTCAGGCTGATTCATTGCGCTACTTTTTAATCGTCCCATCGGGCATCATTGCCCCTTGGAAATCAGCACTATTGATGTCAATACCATCAAGGTTGGCGGTATTCAAGTCAGCATCATTAAACTTGGTATTACTCAGCTGAGCATCTTGCAGATTAGCAGCTCTCAAGAATGCCCCAGAAAAGTTTGCTTCTGTGAGATTAGCGCCACTGAGGTTGGCTTTGGCTAAAGCAGCTGAACTCAAGTTAACATTACTGAGATTTGCACCACTGAAATCAACGCTATCCAACAAAGCTTCACTGAGATTTGCACTGCTGAGCTCTGCACCACTGAGATTTGTATAATTCAACTTAGCTCCCTGGAGATTTGCACCACTCAACTGGGCTCCACTTAAATCGCATTTGAGGCATTGCTTGGTTTCTAATAATTGTTCAAGATCATTCTTTGCCGATGGCGACTCATTTTTCTGACATGCTGCAACTCCTACCAGCAAGAAGCTTACAATTGTTGCTAGTACAAAGCGGGAGTCGAACAGCGCTCCTTGTTGGCTCATTGGGTAGTTAGAATTTAGAATTTAGAATTTAGAATTTAGAATCGAGGTTCCTTAATCATCACCCACCTCTTCAACGCAAAGAGCATCAGCTTCTTGTTTACGCAGGCTGAGCTTGAAGCCTCGCACCTCGATTTCTATCAAATTTTCGAGGGATGTGTGTCTGATAACTGTAAATTCGGTTCCGGGTGTTAATCCCATCGATAACAGCCTCCCTTTATAGCCCCGATAGACTTTTTCATAGTCCACCAGACGAACTTTAGTCCCGACTGGCATATCTCGTAGGTAGGTACTGCTATTAATTATCATTTGTTGTTCCTTTTTCTTGATTGATGTAAGATTAGCTGTTACTAAGATTTTTTGAGCCATTCCCGCTCCCAAGCTGAAGCAACTATCCCCAACGGTGACTAGCACCGAACCTTCTGGACTACAAGTAACCACTTTTAGCTCCATTCCTGGGATTAATCCCAGGCTGAGTAAGCGGTTGATACCATCGTTACCCCTAAAGCCCACAACCCAAACGCGATCGCCTACTTGGGTAGCTGCTAAGGGAATACATTGCTCCATGAGCAACTCCTAGCTCGTTTAAACAACCAAGAAATTGTTTAAAATTATTCTCATTTATTTAGTGATACCATAATTCACTGATACTAAAAATTATCTTTAAGACAAATTTATATTTGGGGGTTTCGCCCCAGACAATCGAACCAGTAGGGGCGAATGGCCATTCGCCCCTACTGGTGGTGAAATTTTTTCATCGGGACTGCCTCCTGCCTCCGAAGCTCAAAACTTCTGTATGACCTTCAGCTTAACCCGTTGAGACGGAACAAGAGAAACTGAGTCACTTGAGGCTCACGAAAATTATCGTCGCTCACTAATAGTAAACTCTGAGTGCCATCAGGTAAACGAGGACCAAGGGCGATGCCTTCCAAATTGTCCAGGTAAATACCCAATGTACTCAAATCCAACAGCAACTTTTTCTTGACTGGAGTAATCCTAGAAATATCACCATTGAGACTGACAATAGTCGAAGTATCAGTTGCTCCACCAAGAGCTAGCTGATACATTTTGGCGATGAAACCAAACTTACCATAGGTGCGCTCTAAACTGAGAAAGTGCCCCCCCACATCGAGAGTTACCAAATCCGTCAAGCCATTGCTGATAGTTCTAGGGGGAGCAGGTTCGAGAGGATAAAGATGCTCGCTAACTACTAGATTAGGAGCAATCTCTTGAACTAAATAATGTAGCAAACGAATCCGAGCTGATTTTTCGGACTTATCTGGTAGACTGTCTTGAAAAAGAGCCGACTCGGTGGCAGTAAATAGTCGAAAAGGGTCACCACCACCAGCAGCTAAGCTGATTGGTTCAAGGGTCAAAGATTCAAATCCTAAGTTATTTTGAATGCCGCGAGGTAGAGGCTCTTGTTCAGTATCGCTACTCTCATTCGGTAGATACCTCTGAGGAATCCGTAAGCTTTGTTGCTCTTGTCCGGTGCTTAAATCAAACTCCTTGATGAAAGGAGCAATTCCTTGACGAGTAACCCCTTCACTAGAAATATATACAGTTCCTTTAGCAGAAAGAGCAATACCTTCAGGATCAATAGTACCTTGAGCATAAGTTTCACCGTTCTCATCCCTGAGGAAGGTAACATCTGCTACTTCTACTTTTTGCAGGGCAATTTCACCTGTATCCTGAGGATTGAGCTTCAGCTTGAGGGTATAAAAGCGGGCGGGAGCCCAAATAGAGCGGTCATCGGAGATAGCATAGAATACGTCATGCTGCTGATCATAGGTCAACCCAGACAATCCCCCAACTTGTGTATCCTGAAACTGCATTTTGGGTAGTTGATACTCCCCTAAGAAATCGAGGGAAAGGTTGAGAAAGGTTCGCTGTTCTATGCTGGCTTGGGAGTTGGCTGGAGATGGAGTACAGGCAGTGGTAAGGCAACCGAGGAATATTGCTACTACCAGCAAGAGTAGGGAGAACCACTTGCCAGATGCTTGTAACTTTGAGACGGTAAGTTTTACCAGTTGAGTCATAATTTAATTGAAAATTGAGAATTGAGAATTGAAAATTGAGAATTGAAAATTGAGCATTATTGGAGGGTAATTTCAGTATTCCTTCTGGGTAACCTAGCACCTAACACCTGATTAGGTAGAAACTCTGGCTGGAATTTGAGCGTCAATTTGCCTATGAACAAGATGACTATGATGATTTTAAATCCTGTGAAGTGGGGAAGGACATTATTGTGGACTGGAATGCTGTTGGTGTGTTTCAGTTCCCTGGCATGGGCAGAAACTGATGAAGAAGAACTGATTAATCCCCTAGAATTAGTAGAACCTTACCCTGAGGAACTCCAGCCTCAACCTTTAGAGAACGAGGAGTTAAGTCCCCTAAACCAAGAGCAACTGCGGCAGTTTGTCGATAAACTAAACACTCAAGCCGCAGCAGAGTACAATGCTGGGAATTCCGAAAAAGCTTTTGAAATCTGGTATCGAGAAATCCGACTAAGGCGACAGTTAGGTAGTCCCCTTGAAGAAGTGCAAACCTTAGGCAGAGTTGGGGAAGTTGCCTGGGGTGATAACAACAGTGTAGTTGTACCGCAGATTAGGAAGCGCTTGGAAACTATTCAGCAGGAAGCAGAGACTTCAAGCACTCTGGATATAACTCTCTTAAAGGCTTTGGCTAAGGCTTATGAACAAATACGAGCGCCGGGACAAGCTTTAGTAGTTTATGAAGAAATTTTAGCTGATGACCGCCGCAGAGGTGATACAGAAGCTGAAGAAGCGACACTCATAACCATTGCACAGCTGCATATGGCATGGTTCGATTACCCCAAAGCTGCTCTAGTTTACGAGGAATTGTTAGCTAAAGCGGAACTAAAAGGCGATAGCAAACAGGAACTTACTTATATCCAAGAACTAGCTTACATCTATAGCCAGAACAAGGAAACTGAAAAGGCTCTGAAGATGAAGGAGCGTTTAGAGGCAATTTACCTGGCTCAAGACAACTTGACAGCATTACCAGCTTTACAGATTGCCATTGCTTCTGATTACGCCACCCTCAAGCAACTGGAAAAAGCTAGTGAAAAGTACCAAGAAGCCTATTTTCGTGCATTTTTTGTAGAGCAGTTTGCCTATGCTGGTGATGCCCTTGAAAAACTAGCAATAATGTATAGCTCTAATGACCAGCCAGACATTTCTTTGGAAATTTATGAGCTACTAGTTACTATAGAAGGAAAATATTATAATTACTATGGATTGATGAATGCTTATGATCAAATAGGTCAGATTTACCTAGAGCAGAAAAATTATCCTCAAGCTAGGAGAGCCTTTGAAAAAGGTCTGGAGTTGGCAAAATCTATAAACTATGAAGAAAGTCATTTTCTCACTCAAATTGCGGAATTGCCGCAACAAGAGATTGAGCCACTAGCAATACAAGATTTTGGTGAATTTTTACCACCTGCTCCAATAGACTCTGAGGGACTAACGAACCCCCAACAGAGAGATATTGAAGCTCAAGAAGCAACTCTCAAAGCGATCGCACAACAGTATCGGCAATCTTATCAATATCCGCAAGCTGCTGCTACTTACAATCAACTACTGGTTTTAGCTAGGGAACAGAGCCAGCCTTTAAAGGAGCTAACCTATCTGCAAGAGTTAATTGCAGTTTACGACGAAGCGCAACAACCGGAAAATGCCTTGAGAGCCAAGCAACAATTGGAGGCAAGCTACGTCGAGCAACAAAACTTGGCTCCCTTACCAGCACTACAGATTGCTATTGCTTCTGACTACGAAGCATTGAACCAACTAGATCGAGCTAAAGAAAAGTATCAACAAGCTTATACCCTAGCATTTTCTTTACAAGAGTATTCCCTTGCTAGTGATGCCTTGCATAAGTTAGCGATTTTATATCGTTCTAATAATCAACCAGATATTGCTTTGCAACTTTATCAGCAACTTATTGTAGTTGAACAGCAATCTTACAATAACTATGGTTTGATGAATACTTACGACCAAATGGGTCAAATTTATCTAGAACAGAGAAACTATGCTCAAGCTATTGTTGCTTTCCAAAAAGGATTGGAACTGGCACAATTATTGGACTATAATATTGTGTATTTTGTAACTAAAATTCAGGAAATAAATCGGTTGAGTTCTCAGTAATAGTCTTTACTTATGACTACAGCTACGGATGTGTCGGTTCTTGGTTGAGTGCATCCCATTGATGGGCATATCTTGTGTTCTAGATCAAATACTATTGACATAAGTAGCTACACATGTCAATACTGATAAGGCAGTGGCAAGTTTCACCTTAAGACTTGAGTAGAAAATAATGACTTCATCTGTGCTTCGTGAGAAATCTTCCTCGAAAGTAACTTTTCCCAATGGCAATAATTTCAGGAAAACCTTGAATGAAAGAGTAAAAAAATATTTTCAAGAAAATGACATAGACCCTCAAAATAACCAGGCTATGTATGTTAAAACTGCAATAATTCTAACTTGGATAATTGGGGCCTGGACGTTTATTCTTTTTGGACCAGCAATCATGTGGCTAAAAGCCTTAGGTTGTATTGTTTTAGGCTTAGGAGTCAGTGCTTGCGGCATGAGTATTGCTCATGATGCTAACCATGGCAGTTATTCTACTAACCCTCATATCAATAAGATATTTGGTCTTGGTCATGACTTCATTGGGGTATCAAGTTACTTGTGGAGATTTCGCCATAACGTTCTTCACCATACCTATACAAATATTGATGATCATGATGTAGAAATTCATGGAGATGGTGTAGTAAGGATGTCTCCTAATATGGAGCATAAATGGCATCATCAATTCCAACATTTATTTATTTGGTTTATCTATCCCTTTATCCCGTTCTATTGGTTCATTGGTGACATCAAGTTAGTTACCTATAAAGGAAGGTATGGTAACCACCGCGTTCCTAAACTTAAAATGTCAGAACTGATTATTTTCTGGGGAATGAAATTATTTACCATTAGCTTTTTTGGACTTATGCCTCTGGCAGTTGGATATACCCTTTGGCAAACTATCATAGGAGTAGGTCTGACTTTCATGACTCACGGACTGGTAGTTTGTGAAATATTTATGTTGGCTCATGTCCTAGAAGCTACAGAGTTTCCAGAATTAGACCCAGAATCGAATAGTATTAATGATGAATGGGCAATTTTTCAAATTAAAACAACAGCCGATTTTGCTCCTAAAAATCCAATACTAAACTGGTATATTGGGGGGCTGAATTATCAAGTAGTTCATCATTTATTTCCCCATATCTGTCATATCCATTACCCTCATATAGCACCAGTTTTGTCAGAAGTTTGTGAAGAGTTTGGGGTTAAGTATCATGTTTATCCAACCCTAAGAGCAGCGATCGCTTCTAATTATCGCTGGCTCAAATTTATGGGAACTGGATCTAATGCCTAAATTGGGGTAATTACTCTTGAGAAAAAAGGCAGGAGGCAGGAGGCGAGGGAGGAGGTAGAAGGAAGGAAGGAGATATTGTTTCTCCCATTCAATTGGGGCTGCGAAGCACTCCTTGGGAGCTCTCGAGAAACACTCCTTCGTAGTGAGGGTGTAGGGTATAGGGTATCAATTGTGGAACTGGCATCTTGCCAGTTACAGAACAACAAGCAAAGCCCACCTCTTTTAAGGGTGGGATGTAGCGTATGCACTTTTAAGTGCCGTCAGTCTTTCCCTTGAGCCTCAATGTACTTCTGAATAGTTGAACTAGTAACATTGCCTGCTGTTGAGACAAAATAAGCTCTCGTCCACATACTTGGAAGCTTCATTAATTCAGGAAACTCTTTTCTCAGGAATCTGGCAGTGCGTCCCTTGATGCGGTGCATTAACTTGGATGGGGCTATGTCAGGAGGACTATTGATAAACAGGTGGACATGTTCAGGTTCTATGGCAAGACTGAGAACTTCGCAATTTAGTTCTCGTACTACGTCATGAATCAATAGATCTAATCGCTGTTTAATGCTACCAGTTAAGACCTTGCGCCTTCTGCGAACTATCCAACAAAAATGGTAATTCACTAATGAAACTGATGTGTGCTTGTGGCGATACTCTTGTTTCATTTTGTCTATTGCATAATGTTTATAGACCTAGTACAATAAACATTATGCAAACTCTGAAGTTTAAGCTCTACAGTCACAAGCGCAATCGTTATCTCAAGCAAACCATCAACGCTGCTGGGGTGATATATAACCATTGCATTGCTCTCCATCGTCGGTACTATCGTTGCTGGGGCAAACACTTAAACTGTGCCCAGCTTCAGAAACATATAGCCAAGTTACGGAAACGAAATTCCTTTTGGCAGTTAGTAGGTTCTCAAGCTGTTCAAAATATCTGCCAGCGAATCGATAAAGCCTATCAACTTTTTTTTAAGCATCACAAGAAGGGGGTAAGACCGCCGGGATTTAAGAAGGTCAAAAAGTACAAATCATTCACCCTCAAGCAAGCCGGATACAAGTTTTTAGGAGGGAATCGAGTCAAAATAGGAAGTCGGGTTTATCAATACTGGAACTCTAGGGAGATAGAGGGAACTCTCAAGACGCTAACCATCAAGCGCACGGCGTTAGGTGAGCTGTTCATGGTCATCGTTGTTGATGGATATTCAACACCAGAAGTCACATTCGAGACTGGTAAAATAGCTGGATTTGACTTTGGCTTGAAGACATTCCTCAGTTGCTCTGAAGGATTTAGTATTGAATCGCCATTATTCCTAAAATCATCTCTTAACACTCTTCGGAAAGCGTCTAAGCAGCATTCTAGAAAGCAGAAGGGGTCAACTAACCGAGAACAAGCGAGAAAGCAGTTAGTTCGTTGTCATGAGGCTATTAGCAATCGTAGGCGTGACTGGTTTTGGAAGCTTGCTCACAAGTTGACTGACCAGTTTGATGTGTTATGCTTTGAGACTCTAAACCTGAAGGGAATGCAACGTTTATGGGGACGCAAGGTTAATGACTTAGGTTTAGGCGACTTCCTCCAAATTCTAGAGTGGGTAGCTCAGAAAAAAGGAAAGCAAGTTATTTATATTGACCCTTGGTATCCATCTAGTAAGACCTGTTCTAAGTGTGGTCATGTTTTAAACAAACTGGATCTATCGATTAGGCGCTGGCGTTGTCCGTCTTGCACTTCGCTAAACGACCGAGATGAAAATGCAGCAATAAATATCAAAAGGGTTGGGAGTTCAACCCTAGGCGTAGGAGATGTCAGACAGCCTCAGGTTGCAATCTCTGTCTGATGCCTGAATCCCAGGCGCTTCTAGCCGTGGGAGTGGCTCAAAAGAAACACTCATTACTTCAAAACACTTTCCCAATCGACTTATTCAGCAAACCCTACTTATCCCCTTGTTGAGAGAGCAAATCTCTCAACAAGGGGGTTGCTGTGCTCGAGTTAGTACTAATCCTCCTGAGCCTTATCTAAGCAAGCCTTCAATTTTTCAGCGAGAGCTAGTATTTGAGGTTCTTCAAATAGATTATGGTGATATCCATGAATCTCATGGGTCTCTACTCCTCCAACGGCTAAACTTTCCAATTTGCCTGAGTTTCTTACCCGCCACTCGCTAGAAGCTAAGAAGGTGAGCTTACCTGGATAAACTTGCGGTACATAATCACGTCCAAATTGGTAATAATTATTGACCAAGTTAACATCTTGGAGATGTTTCGGTACAGTAGAGCCAGTTTTCGAGTACAACTTACCCTTAATACTGTTTTTGTAGAGAATAAGTTTTCTTTTGATGAACTCTATTCTCTGGTTCACTTTGTAGAGGAGGTAGCTAAATCCAAATTGGCGAAAGTTGTGCCAATAAAAATAAAGTCCTAACTCGCGGGGTTCCCAAATCGCATCGATGAGAGCTAACAGACCTACCTTCTGTCCTTGTTGATGGAGCTGTTGTGCTACTTCAATTCCTATGCGGAAATCACCACAGTATACTCCCAAAAGATAAGGTCCCTCAGGCTGGATAGCACGCATATCTTTAATAAATTGCTCAGCAATATCTCCAATTGTGAGGTCGGCAATTTTTTGTTCATCTAAGTCCCTTAGCTGAAAAATGCTCAGACCGTAACAGGGTTGGTCAGAACCAAGATAAGGGGCAAACTTTCTGGTGTAACCGATTGAGTTGATAAAGAAGAAAGGATCTTTAGAACCACCAGTTTGAATTGGTACTAGGGAGGACTTAGGGGCTGACCATCCTTCCTGGCGTAAAATCTTGGCCAGTTGCTCAATCGTCGATTCTTGGAAGAGGGTAGCTAGAGAGAGATTTTTGTCGAATGTTTTCTGTATTTTGCCGATGAGGCTGACAGCTAGTAGAGAGTTTCCTCCTAGGTCAAAGAAATCGTCCTTCACACCGATGGATTGGATACCCAGAACTTTTTTCCAAATCTTAGTTAGCTCCCGTTCTAATTGATCTCGGGGAATCTCAGAATCGTCTCCTGAGGTTGGCTTTACTGGAGTTAAATCTTGAACAGGTAGAGCACGGCGATCAATTTTGCCATTGGGAGTTCGGGGAAAAGCATCCAGCATCACAAAAGCAGAGGGGATCATGAAGTTAGGTAGCCTCGGCTTCAAAAAATCTCGCAATTCATCGTTTTTGCAGACTTCCTTTCGATTGGGGATAACATAAGCTATAAGGTGTTTGTCCCCAGGGTTAATCTCATGGGCTAAAATTAAGGTTTGCCCTACAGTAGGGTGTTGATTCAACACTGTCTCAATTTCCCCTGGCTCAATCCGCATCCCACGAATTTTGACTTGATGATCGATGCGACCCATAATTTCCATGGAGCCATCTAAACGATAGCGTCCGCGATCGCCTGTGTAGTAGAGTAAATCCTTTTGATCATCACAGTCGGGATTCTGCACAAACTGCTTGTGATTTTCTTCAGGAGCGTTGATGTAGCCTAAGGTTCGGAATGGTGTTCTGATCACGATTTGACCAGGTTCACCAATGCCACATAACTGGTTGTTCTCCCCTAAAATCAATCCTTGAGTTGAGGGTTGGGGGTAGCCGATAGGCTGTACTCCTGGCAAAGGTTTATCTCCTGGTACTCGGTAGTAGAACTTCACCATCGTTGTCTCCGTCGGGCCATAGAAATTAATAATTTCACCTGCCTCGGGAAAAGCCTCACGCCATCGAGTTATCAGTTGAGCTGTCAGAGGTTCTCCCGTAAAAAATACCCGTCGCAATGTCCGTAGAGAAACCCCAGAAGGTATCTCGACTAACCAGGATTGTGCCAGAGTCGGAACAGTGTGCAGTAAGGAAATTCGCTCTTGTTCTAACCAAGGTAAAATGTAGGAGGAACTTAGATCACCAGTTGCTTCCAGTAGACAAAGGGTTGAGCCACTGGTCAAAGGTAGAAAAATATCCCTGAGTACCGCATCAAAAGAAAGACCTGTTATTTGAGCAATGCGGTCTTTTTGTCCGACATCAAATGTCTGCCGCTGCCAGTCTAGGAAATGGCTTATTCCTTTGTGAACTCCTAAGACTCCCTTGGGAACTCCCGTAGTACCAGAGGTGAAGAAAATATAGGCGGTATCTTCAGGAGTTATTTCAGGTAGTTCTATGGCTTGAGGGTTGGCTATTACTACATCGACTGCTTGCCCTGTATCTTCGGTTACGCTGATAATTTCCACAGACTCGCCCATCCACTCATCTGCTGAGAGCTGCTTACCAACATACAATAAGTGCTTGGCTTTAGCTTCGGTGAGTATCAGCTGCTGACGTTGTTGAGGTAGGTTGGGATCGATCGTCAGTAATACACTTCCATTCAGGAGTACGCCGATGATACTGGCAATCAGCCCAAAACTACGGGAGCCGCAGACTGCCACTGGCTCTCCTTTCTCAATGCCTTTACTCCGTAGCACCTGTGCTAAAGCCTGAGCACTTGCAGACAATTCACTGTAGCTCCAAGTGCGATCGCCTTGGCAGATGGCTGGATGTTCTGGTGTAGACTTAGCCCAAGAGGCAAACAGTTTGGTTACCGGTTCGTAGTATGGTTCAGGCAAAGCCGCACTTTGATCTGGAAGTAAGGAACTCGATTCTGGCGTTACCAGGGAATAAGACTTAATCGGTTTTTCTGGGTTAGCCACAATCTGTTCGAGCAGATGCTGGAATTGATTGAGGAGGCCAACCATACGTTCAGAAGTAAACAAAGCCTGCTGGTAAAGTAGAATGAGGTGTAGTTCACTCCCATGATGCTCCACATAGAGAGTCATGGAGAATTGTGAGTCTGGTTCGAGCAGTTCTAAGGGAGTAAGATTCAGCTCAGATAGTTCCAAAGCCTTTTGCGGAGTATTCAGCAAGTTAAGCATGACATCGAATACTGGGCTGTGGCTTGGGCTTCTGTCTACATCTAGTTTTTCTAATACCTTCTCGAAGGGTATATCCTGGTTAGCATAGGCTTTTTGAACTACTGCTTTGACTCGATCAAGCAGCTGTACAAAAGTGGGATTGCCGGACATATCAGAACGCATTGCCAGGGAATTGAGGAAGCAACCCATCAGTTTCTCGGTCTTGATTTGGTTACGTCCTGCAACCGGTGTGCCAACAATAATGTCTTCTTCCCCTGTATAGCGATAGAGTAAGGTTTTGAATGCTGCCAACAGAGTCATAAATAGGCTGGCACCTTTACCTTCCTGACGACTCAGGGTTTTGAGAGCTTCGGTGAGGTTTTTGGAGAGTACCAGGTGTTTTTTTGCACCCCGGTAGTCTTGTTTCGACGGATAGGGGTAGTCAGTAGGCAACTGGAGTCTGGGGAGACGACCCCCTAACTGCTGTTGCCAGTAGTCCAGTTGTTCGTCGAGGACTTCTTTCTTGAACCACTGAAGTTGCCAATGAGCAAAGTCTGCATACTGGATAGGTAACTCAGGCAAGGTCGAAGGCTTGCCAGTGGAGAAAGCTTGATAGTGGCTTGTCAATTCGTTAAACAACAAACTTTCAGACCATTTGTCAAAGACAATATGGTGGACAGCTACAACTAATACCCAATCCTCTTCACCCAGCTTCAGCAAAGCTGGTCGCAAAAGCAACTCTTTCTTAAGGTTAAAAGGTCTCTTAACTTCTTGTGTGATGAAGGTTTGAATTTTCGATTCGGGATTGGGGACAGCTGTCGCATCAACAATCGACAAGTTAAAATCCCAACTCGAAGGAATAATTTGGACTAGTTCCTCATCCTGCATAACAAAGGAAGTCCGTAAAGCTTCATGACGTCGGAAAATTTCGTTGAAGCTTTGTTCGAGTGCAGTAATGTTCAGTTTACCTGAGATCCTAAAGGCTACTGATTCGTTATAAAAGGGATTATCTGGTGCTAATTCGTGGAGGATCCAGAACCTTTCTTGAGCAAAAGAGACTGGCACAGCTCCGTCTCGTAAAACTGTTTCTAAGGGAGGAGCCTGATTTTGTAACGCGATGAGACGCGCAATGGCTGCCAAAGGATCTAGTGGAGCTGCATCTGAATTGCTCTGAGCTTGTCGGGACAGCTCAGAAACAACTTCAGCTTTGCTGTCGTCCTCCAATGTTTTTAGTGAGACATTGGGGATTTTAGTTTCTAATTTTCCCATGATACTTCTGGTTTTTAAGTTATTAACATTAAAGATGGTGATTTTACCCAACCTGAACCCAAACTATGTTGCGTTGCTATTAGCTCACTTCTACAGCATCAACTTCCGCAACAAAGTTGAAAGCTGATAGCTAAAAGCTCTTAATTATTAGTGGAATCTGTAGATTCTTACTATAACAATTCTGTTCGATTTAGAAGTATTAGATCACTCTATAATCTAATTTTAATATCTGTCATATTATCACAGATATTAATAAGTTATAAAGAGTTTCATTTAATACCAAATCTACTTGAAATTACTCACAATAAAAAGTAAGGTTTGTTGAAAATAGCGTAATCAACTAGCCTATGATTAAGTTAAGTAAAATGTAAGCCATGAGAACTACAACCATCGATTGATAAGAACTGGAACAAAAATAATGCATGAACAATGAAGAATGCAGAATCAATTACTCATTCTTAAATGTCACCACTCAGTTGCTGTTCCCAGTGATGAAAAGCGATGGGTTGATGATAACAGGGGTTTTCTGGTGACAACTGATGTAGTAACCAGAGCCTTTCCTGAGCAAAAGAGAGTGGTAGGGTTTCTTCTCGTGAAACTGGCTCCAATGAGGGAGCCTTATTGTATGAGGGGATCAGTTTCGCAAGGGCTTCAAAAAAATCTGGTGCTGGTGCTTCGGAATTGCTCTGAGTTTTTGGGAGTGTCTCAGAAAGAGCGTCAATTTTACTGTAGTGTTCTAATGGTTTTGGTGATGCTGATTTTTGCATTGTACCCCTGGTTATTAATTTATTGAGAAAAGGTAGAGGGTAGAAGGTAGAGGGTAGAAGTCTCACCTGTTGAGATGAATAAGGATTAAGGACTTTTCCCTTCTGTCTCCTGCCCCGGAGTCTTACGAAGCGAAAGCCTGATTAACTATTTATTTGGCTTGCTTTTTAGAAATTATTTCGGCAATATTCGCTATTGTCCGAAAATTATCAAAATTAATGTCACTGGTACCAAACTGCACCTTAAAGGTAGATTGCAAGTTGGTAATCAGTCGAATAGCATTTAAAGAATCTAGACCTAAACTAAAAATATCTGTGTCATCTAATAACTGATTCTGGTCAATATTCGGCATTATATCCAGAACAATTTCCTGACTTTTATGCTTTATGGTTTCGATGCTTTCCATAGTGATTACTTCTTTGTGAATGGGTGAAAAAAGGTATTAGAGGTTAGGTATTAGGTGTTAGGTAGACTTAGGGACTTCCAACTTGAGTGAAGTTGCACTGGAAACATCTTTCCCTAAAACCTAAAACCTAAAACTTCATCGGATCTAACTCAAGCGACACGACGCCCAAACTCGGCAAACTCAGGCATGACTTCCTTAGCAAACAAGCGCATGGAAGCTTCTGCTGCTTCGACTGGTAGGACATTGAAGTTGATCTGCATTGAAGCAATCTCGAATCCGCCAATTTGGTGGTAGTAATCAGTGATTGCTTCCCGTACTTCCTTAGGTGTACCAACCCAGGCAGCACCTTTTTCTACCTGAGATTCAAAGGTTTCCTTCTTCAAACCAGCGATGATTTTGTCGTAGTTCGGGTAGTCAGCCGAACTGGTGCCAGAAGTCCAATCTGAGGCAGCATCAACGAGAGATTTGAGGTAGTCATTGAGGGGATCGCGGGCAATAGCGATCGCTTCTTGTTGAGTCCGCGCACAGAACATATGAAAAGCCAACATTACTTGCCCTGTACCTGGATGTCCAGCTGACTTCCACGCCTCACGATACAACCCAATCAGTTCTGCCATCTTGCCCCCAGCTAAGGGAATCGCCATAATTCCATAGCCTTTTTCACCAGCACTAACAAAAGAACTAGGAGTTGCCAGTGCTGCTATCCAAAACGGTGGACGGGGTTGTTGGGTGGGACGAGGCAAAGAGGTAACATTTTTAAAACTATGGAATTGCCCATCCATTGTGACGTTTTCTTCTTCTAGCAGGCGGCGTACCTGTTCTATACCTTCAGCAAATCTTGCTTTACTCTCACTCAAGCTAACGCCAAATCGGGCAAATTCATGGGGTAGGAAAGCGCGAGCAAAACCAACATCGAGACGTCCACCCGAAATAGCGTCTAACATGGCAATTTCTCCTGCTAGCTTCAGTGGGTTATTGAAAGCAGGTAACACAGCACCAGTGATCATTCGCGCCATTTTGGTGCGCTGGCAGGCAGCTGTTAGAAAGAGGATGGGGTTAGGACTGTAGCCGCCGTAGGGGTGAAAGTAATGCTCAACAATGCGAACACTGCTATAACCTAATTCATCACATAGACTTACCAGGTGTAATGCTTCTTCAAAATACTGTTTACCAGACTTCTGCTCAGGTGCGACGTCGGGGAAAAACTGTATGCCGAATTCCATTAATCAATATCTCCTTGTGTTGCGGTTCAAATTAGGGTGTGTGTGCTAACCCTGATCGAAGATTGGAGATTGAAGATTGAATAAATACAAGCCATAAATCTAAAATCTGCAATCTACAATCCCCTGGCATAGATCTTTGCCTAAACTTTTTTCCTCTGAACTTTCCCAAACACGGGATCTTTGGGAAGTTCTTGGCGGAATTCAACCATCCTCGGTACTTTATAATCAGCAATCCTTTCTTTGCAGTAAGCTAAAATTTCTTGCTCACTACATTCTCCATTCGGGACAATCACCGCCTTGGTGAGTTCTACTCCATCAGAACCTTTCGTACCGACAACAACAGCTTCTTGTACTTTCCGATGAGTGTTTAGGACATCTTCTACCTCTAAGGGGTCTACCTTATCACCACCAACGTCAATTAGCATCTTCTTACGGCCAGTCAGGTAAACCCTGCCTTTTTCATCCTTTTTACCCAAGTCTCCTGTGAAGAAACACCCTCCACTAAATGCCTGTTTATTCAGTTCAGGCTTATTAATATAACCACTGGTAATACCTTGGGTTTTGATGACTATCTCCCCAACACATTCGAGATCGCATTCATCCCTCTTATCGCAATCATTCCCTTCATCGTCGAGAATGGTGATTTCTACGTTATTCATCGGTCTCCCGATGGAATCATATTGCAGTTCACTCTCATCCTCCATGTTGACGCAAACTGCACCTACCTCTGTACAACCATAAAGCTGCCTGAGAGGAACCCCAAACCTTTGGCGAAATTGCTCAAAAATATCTTGGGATAAGAAATTACCAGCAGATAAACATAGTCTTAAGCTAGATAAATCCGCTTGAATTTCTTCTGGAGTGGACGCCAAAATACTGGCAACGTAAGGGACAATTGGTATAACTGTTACTTTCTCCTGTTCAATCAGCTCTAAAATTCTCTCCCTGCGGAATAGCAATGGTAGTTCAGCAGCTTTACCACCTTGAATAACTGGCTCTAAAATTACCAAGGTTGCTCCTGTAGACATCGTTGCCAACAGACATTCCCCTAAGCCATAGGAGTGATAAAGGGGCACCAAGGCTAAAATACTATCAGCAGAAGTTATCTTGAGAGTTCCAAAACTATTGGTCGCCTGATGATACAGTTGCTTTTGAGTTTTGGCTAATTTTTTTGGTCGTCCTGTGGAACCAGATGA
Organism: Caldora sp.; assembly: GCA_965222765.1. Taxonomy (GTDB): domain Bacteria; phylum Cyanobacteriota; class Cyanobacteriia; order Cyanobacteriales; family Coleofasciculaceae; genus Caldora. The sequence continues at coordinate 114,153 of CBDCVG010000078.1, read as the reverse complement.
GTATTGATAGAGGATATCTCCGGCAAAGGATGCTGTTTGTTCACTCTCATCTGTTTCGGGTTGCATGAGGTGGTAAAAGTAGAAACTTGCAGGTCTTACAGCATCAATGATGACTAGCTCAACCTTATGATTTAATTTAGCAATTGCTTGACGACAAACTTCAGCTCGTGCCTGGTCGGTAATAATGATGGAAGCATTACTATCATCAGCGTAGTATTGAAGTTCATTGGCTTTAAACATGGGGTTTAAAGCTAAAGCGATCGCTTGCAAATGAGAAATCGCGTAGAAGCTGATAACGAACTCCGGACAGTTGGGTAAAACTAGCATCACGCAGTCAGAGCGTTTGATACCGAGTAAACTGAGTCCTTTGCTTAAGCTGAGGATTTGGCTATAAAGTTCTTGGTAGGTTAATCGAGATTCGCCATAGACAATAGCTGGTTTGTTGGGATACTCTTTGACCGTATTGAGGAAGATTTGTTCTACGGTCTGGTCATTTTTTTCTAAGGACAACATTGATGATTTTCGCTCTTCAACGATTGCTTCAATTTCCAGATTTAAATCAGAACGACATATATCTGATCGCAAGTAAATGACCTGATCTGTATCCGTAGCGCCGATAATTTTGGGAAATTCTTCTTGGATATAGGTTACATCTGATGGATGCCGGATATAAACCTTAAAGTGTCGGTCGTATTTTGCCGGATCGGGCATAGGTCCGTAAAAACTACCCCGCTCTGCCAAACCCATCTGTTCACAGACAATACAGATATTGTCCATCGTGGTATGTAGTTGTTCAGCTATAGGAGGACTGACAGTTTTCTCCCCTTTAATACTGGCTGTTCCGGAGACATAACCGATGTTTTTCCCCTCCTGGGAAATTACTGTACCTCGAGCAAAACTAGGAGACCTTGGTCCATATTTTTTAGAATACTTAAAGGCAGGAACTTGTTCATAGTTTTCAATATGAGTCCCTTCCTTTTTGCCCGCTATAAAATACATGACAAGGTAATCGTCATTAATGCCAACTGCAGAGGCAGCAGGCAGTTTTACCTCAAAATCTTGACCATAGAAGGACTCAAATGCTAAGGAACGGGCTTTGCAAAAAGACCTGTAGTTTTCCAAATCTTCAGTGTCTTCATTAATGTAGGGGACATAATGCCAGACACGGTGTAAATTCCAGTCCTTAGTCAGTTCGATAAAATTCAGATAAATTTCATAAGCGCCCTTTTCTAAAGGAAAATCTGCTTTGTGAACTAAAACACCTGCTAATTTATCTGTTGTTTCTAGTAAATGGAAACCTAGCTTTTGGTAGATATTTCCAGGTTCTTCACAAATCAATTCTTCTGTGTTATTTGAACCAAAAGTAGGTATTTTTAAATGCAAATCAATGCTATTTTGAGTAGCAATACAAGCTGTTTTTTCTTGACCAAATACAGCCCTAATACTTTTGGTCTCTAAAGCTAATGAGTCCATAAAATCTCCAAGGCAACATCACTGATTTTGATGTGATTTTTGTCGTAACACCCTTATTTTGTAGATGAATTACTATAGCAACAACTATATTTGATTGTAAAAACAACTAGATTGCTCTCTAATTCAACTATTTAACCTGTTCTCTAACAGACATAAATAAGTTAGATAGAGTTTTATTTATTCCAAATTTTCTTTTATAGTACCCTTTTGAAAACTGATTAAATCTATGCATTTACAAGATTTAATTAATTTTGCCAAAGGTAATAATGAGCCAAAAGTTAGTATTACGACTAATCTCACTGTAAAGTTAATTTGGATAAAAAACTACAGTTAAGTTTTATCAATTATTTCTTGTTGCTATAATTAACAGATAATTTAACTTTGGTATATTTGCTCTACTAATTCTTAGTATAAATGCAGGATATCTGTAGATGCATTCACATTTATACCAATTTGATTGCAAATAAGAGCAAGAGCTATTGCACAAAAGTGTAAATTAACTAGTTCACCCTTCTAATTAAATATCTATTGTCAGTCAAAGACTTTCAGATAAAGGAGAGACGAAGACACCCAACCTTGCTTTACTGGCATTACGAATCCTTCAGTATAAATGCAGGATATTAGTGGATGCACTCACACTTATACTAATTTGATTGCAACTAACAGCAAGGTTAATTTTACAAACACGAAAGTTAATTCTGTTTGATCTTAATTGAACATTTATTATCTGTCAAGAACTTTTGTAGGACAAATAATTAATTATACCACAAGAGCTATTTATTTTTAGTAAATAATTGTTACGCAATCATCCCTAATTGATTAGGACTTGCTTGCATGATTAAAATCCAAGTCTGGTATAGGTTCCACACTCATAAAGCAAGCCCTAATTATCCCTTGCCCTTGGTAAAGTACAAGTACTCGCTCAAACTACTTTTGCTTGCATTGGGATACTTCCGTTAATTGTAATGGTGTTGATCTAACTTATGAACTAGCTACAAGTACTTGATTCATATTCTGCTGACAATCTAAGAGTTTTTGATGGGTAAGCAAAATAATATTTTCTGTTTCCTCCCACCCTATGCACTTATCTGTAACAGAAACACCATAGTTTAACTGCGATAAATCATCGGTAATTTTCTGATTACCTTCTTTTAAGTGGGATTCCAGCATCATGCCCACTATTGATGTATTACCATCTATAATTTGTTGCACTACATTGGCAAAGACAGAACCTTGCAACTTATGGTCTTTTCTAGAGTTTCCATGGCTACAGTCAATAACAATTCTTTGAGGTAAACTCAACGACTTGAGTTTGTCTTCTACCGATTGGATGATTTCTGATTCAAAATTGGTGTGACCACTACCACCACGTAAAATAACATGACCATAGGAATTACCTTTTGTCTTGAAGATACTAATCTCTCCCATTTCGTTAATCCCTAGAAAATTGTGACTAGTTCGGGACGCCTGCATCGCATCTAAGGCTACTTTAATGTTGCCATCGGTACCATTCTTTAACCCAACAGGCATCGACAATCCACTAGCCATTTCTCTGTGAGTTTGTGATTCAATAGTACGAGCTCCGATCGCAGACCAGGAAATTAGTTCAGAGAAATAGCCAATTGCGATAGGGTCTAGAGCCTCTGTAGCAGTAGGTAATCCCATTTCAGCAATTTTAATTAATAAACGACGGGCAGTAAGTAGACCTTTCTCTATTTGAAAAGAATCATTCATGTCCGGATCGTTAATTAATCCCTTCCAACCTACGGTAGTTCTAGGTTTTTCAAAGTAAACTCGCATCACCAGCAGTAGCCGATCCTTGACTTGATCAGCCAACTTTTTAAGTTTTTGAGCATATTCTTCAGCTGCTTGAAGATCATGAATTGAACAAGGACCAACTATAAGGAATTTTCTCGAATCTTTACCGTCAAGAATATTCTTTATTTCCTGGCGTCCTTGTAAAACTGTTTCTGCAGCCAAGTCAGATAAAGGTAATTCTTTTTTTATTTTGCTAGGGCTAATTAAATTTTGTGAAGCTTCAATGTTAATATTGAAAATTGTTTTGGTATCCATATTTTACAACTCACTTTTTATTCCTGGTGATTGGATGTAAAAATTACACGTTGATTATAAATTATATTGTTTGAACTGGCTAGATTATTTTTTTTTGATTGTTTGATAATTTTAATTGTGCCTGTATGTACTTATGTAAAACTAAATGATGTTCTATAATTGCCTAATGATTTATAAAATCTTTTATGGGATAAGAACCACCACAAACACAGATGAAGACAGTTAAGGATTTGTGGCAAGCTCCACCCCAAAATTTGGTGCTGTCAGAGCATGATGTCCATGTCTGGCGTGCAAAACTTGATCTACCAGCAGCGCAGATTCAGCAGTTGGCACAAACTCTTTCTACTGATGAGCAGCAGAGAGCCGACAGATTTTACTTTGAAAAAGATACAAAGCATTTTATTGCTGGTCGCGGATTCCTGCGAACTATCCTGGGTTGTTACTTAGACTTGGAACCAGGACAATTAAAGTTCTCTTACAGCTCTCGTGGCAAGCCCGCACTTGCTAACATAGGTACAGGTGGAACACTAGATTTTAACTTGTCTCATTCTCGAGGACTGGCTTTGTATGCTGTTACTCGTAACCGGCAGATTGGCATCGATCTTGAATACATTCGTTCTATATCCGATGTCGAGCAACTAGCGAAACGCTTCTTCTCTCCAAGGGAATCTGCTGTAATTAGTTCTGTGTCTCCTGAACAGAAGCAAGAAGAATTTTTCAAGGGTTGGACTGCGAAAGAAGCCTATCTCAAAGCTACTGGTGATGGATTAGCTGGTTTGGAAGAGGTTGAAATATCCCTAACTCCTGGAGAACCGGCAGCACTACTTAGTATTCAGGGAGACACGCAATTAGCTTCCCATTGGTGTTTATATCCTCTAAGTCCAGCACCGGGCTATCAGGCTGCTATGATGGTAGAAGGACACGACTGGCATTTAAGATGTTGGACATTAGCTTAAGAGGGTTCTACTGGCGCGACACAGCTAATTTGGTGGCTTAGAAACCGGTTGGGGAATTTAGAATTTAGAATTTAGAATTTAGAATTGAAGAATGTAGTGCGAGCATCTTACTCGCGTTTGACTAATCGATCACGAGCAAGATGCTCGCACTATTAACATTTTTAGGTGTGTCGCGCCACTACAAGAAAATTTGAGATTTGAGATTTGAGATTTGAGATTAATTAAAGAAATACTATCTTCCTATTGGATAACCCCTCCATACTTTATTTAAAATGAAATAGTTACCTAAATAAATTATTTAGTGGATTTTTCTACCCTTAAATTGAAAATTCTTGCGCAACTACATGATCAAGAGCTACTGATTGTCAGTCAGCGTCGGAATGGCTTAATTCTGTATAAACCCTATCATGCTGAATTTGTAGGACCAGGAGCAGCCGTAGGAGGATTATTAGATCTAGATTGTCAACAAGTACTACCAGTTGGGGATCTCTGCTTACTTTCCCCTAAATCACTAGAGGAGCGACAGAGAGCTTATGCACTTCGTATGCAGTGGATTAGACTTATTAGAGAAATTACTAGTAGGCAAGCACCTCTGCAACGTGCTCAAAAGATCCTTGAACAGTTTGAGGGTTTTAATTTTAAGGCTGACACGATTAACCAACTACCGGATGAAGCATTTGCACTGTTGGTTGGTGTTTTGCCTCATACAATTCGAGAAGTACGTAATTCTCTGATGGCTTAACAAACACCTCAATTTACAATTTTAACTTTTTTTGACTCTTGATGAGTGAGCTAGTAGCCAAAACACCAACAGTTAACAAACCAAGAAAAGAAGATGGCTCAGGAACATCAACAGAAGCAGCATTAATAAACTCTTCTTGAGCTGCTTCCACTGATTGTCCATAACCATGCAAATATTGGAAAGATGTCCCTTCTCCATTGCCCAGCAGGAATTCTATCGCACCAATATGCGTACCAATATCTGCAAAAGTGCCATTAGGATCGAAGGCACTACTAAAAAAATTATTCAACTCAAAACCATTATTTATACTCAAGCCCAAACCCGCACCAACTGTCACATTAGTATCAAGGGAACCGAAGATAACTGTTAGACCATCCAATTCTGTTGCTTGACCAATTGTTGCCTCTCCAGCAGGAGTATCCAGAGTCAAGATATCATTGAAGGTTCCAAATCCGTTTCCTTGGTCAATTCCTTGATCGGGATCGAAAGTATCAAAATAACGAAGCGCGATATCTGAGCCGTTGTTAACAAAATCAGTTTCTATCAGTAAAGCATTGAGTCCAGCAACAAGAGAATAAGTTCGGGTAAAATCTACATTAGCTCCCCCTCCTGTATACGTCCCTGTCACTACTACTGATTCTTCTGTAGAAGCAACGTCTACAGGTTGTTGCGTGAATCCTGTTGTTGTATTTCTGACAAAAGTAGATATGTTAGTTCCATTTTGAAACCCGAAGTCAGAAACAGGGGCTCCTGGATTGAAAAAGTCACTGCTGCTGAATTTTGTATTGTCGAAGATAATAGTGTCTATTGCACCATTATCTGGTCGGACTGTTACTTCTAAAGAGCCATTGCTAAGAGTCGCAGCTTGCGAAGATGTGGTGTAAATATTAATCGCTCCAAAGGTTAGAGTCGCCAGACCGATAGTGAAAGCAATCTTTGGGTAAACACGAATCATTAATTTAAAGAACCCCTGAAATTATATTAGTTTTTCTGAACAGAAAAAATTAGTTACGTTAATCTTTTTCGTGTTCATGAAAAATAATAATGCTATTTCAAAGTCATATTTATAATTTTTTGATGAAGAAGTTACAGTTTTATATGAAGAGTATATAAACTTACTTTTATTAATCTTTACGCAATCTTTAAGAAACGGCTCTTGACAACAACTCAAAAACCTTGAACTTTCTTGAGATTAACTCAAAACTTGTTACTTCTTACTCGTTACTTTTTACTTCCTTAAATGCTCCCATTTGACTTATTCAGCAAACCCTATTTGTACCTTAACTTGTTACCGTTAATTACCAAGGATTCCCAATCATTGTGAATGCACTCCAGTAAAAAGGATGACTCAGTTGTAATTCATCCAACTCTTGCAACCGAGGTGGTAGAGTCCAACTGCCACTGTTACTCACCAACTCACCCCCCTCCATTTTTACCTCTTTGTTAATCATTGCTAACTGTGCTTGCCTCAAAGCTTGGGTTTTGATTGGTGCTGTGTGCAACTGCTCGTAAAAACTCGTCATTAGTCCCAATGTTCCTGCATCGCTGACATACCAGAGACTTGCTAAGGCTGACTTGGCTCCTGCTAGTACTGCTAATCCGGCAAATCCTAACTCCGCTTCTCCATCTCCTAAGGCTGTGCGGCAGGCACTTAATACTACTAACTCTACTGCTGGATTACTCCAACCTAACTGCCTGAGGGAATCTAGTCCCAGTTTACTATCCCACAACTGGATATAGGAGTTACTTGGCTTGCCTGGTAAAAAGTCACTGTGGGTGGCTAAATGGATAATGCCAAAGGGTTTATTCGAGCGAATTTGCTTGAGGTTATCACGGGTAAACTCTTGATTGAGGAAGGATTCACCAGGCCACAAAGCACCAACGATGGCGTCTAACTCTACTGGTACTGCTGGTAAAGGATTGCGATCGCGAAATTCGTCGGCTCCCATAGCCAGGACTTCGACATTTTTAATATTAACAGCCCGAGTATCAGTGAGGCTGAGGCTAGGCATTAAGCCAACGCTGTATTCTTCAATAATAAAGCTTGTGCCATCATGGAGTGCGGAAATAGGTAGCGATCGCAATCCTTGGTCTAAAATGAACGCTAAATTCTGAATTTGTTGTGCTTCTAAGTCGGCTCTTATAGGACTAATCAACCACTCATAAAGCTGCTGTGCTGGAGCCAGATAGTCAAGGGAGCTGTGAACATTGGTAACATTCAGGCGGAACTCTTGTGCTACTTGGATAACTTGCTGGCGGGTTTTGCCTACACGTTGCCGAATGGGTTTACCCTCCGAGGTAACTAGTACTAGTTCCAGCTCGTCATTGGCTGAAGTTGGTTGTGATGATGAGAGTAAGGATAGCTCATTTTCAGGGGAAATTAGTTGAGAAAGGGAAGAAGGAACAAAGAAGGCATAAATTAGAGCCGGTTTAATACCGGTAGCTTCTTCAACTTGGTTGAGGGTGGCTTGAGCTTGTTGGAGGGTAACTAGGGGAGTATCGCTAACACCTAGATGTTCTTCAAAAGTATCGGTGATTGTTTCTTCTAATTCTTCCACCGCTGGGTCAACTTGAAGAGGGGGAAGTTCTCTAACATTTAAGAGGGTTTCTGTTTCCTCTATTATTGGGGATGGTTCTTCTGGGATGGGAAAATCTTGTGGATTGAAGGAGGATGAATCAGTATTGTTAGGGGATGAGTTCACAGTATCGGGAAGTGGATCAACTGTGACAGGAAGTGGATCAACTGTGACAGGAGGTTGATCAACACTAATAATGTTAATATTGCCTTCCGTGTGGGTGAAGAGAAAAGATTGATTGGGAGAAATAGTAAAGTCACCACTGGTTATCTTCCCAGCAGAGCCGTTGAGTGTAGCATCTCCCACATTAAAAGGGATATCTCCGTTGCCGCCGTGCTGAATAGTGATTGAACCACCACCATTACTCCCAGCGGTGGCAATACTACTGTCATCTACTAAAGTGCCTATTGCTCGGAAAAATTGGTTGGTGGTGATGTTAACTTCACCACCTATGCCATCGCTACCACCTTGAGCATTGATAGAGGTAACTTGAATGTCATCTGTTGAGTCTAGGGTGACTTTGCCGCCATCCCCTAAACTACTGCTCGAATTAATCGTACCGGTGGTGATGGTAGTACCAGCATTAACTATCAGCTCACCACCACTGTTAGCTCCAGAGCTATTGATGTCTCCTGTATCAATAGCACCATCGATGCTGGTGAGGTTAATATTCCCTCCAGCACCAACATCAGAACTAGAGTCTAATTTCCCGCCTGTAGTATTAATTGCACCATCACTACTGAGGTTAAGCTCCCCACCGGCAGTCGTGATATTACTGGTGTTAATCCCATTGCTGGCTGTCAGATTTACTGAGCCACCATGGGTACTTACTTCCCCTAACAACTCAATATTGGTTGTCGTTAAGTCTATCCCTTCTATTGCTGTAGTCTGAACCTCTTGGAGGATCGTAGTACCAGTACCAACTAGCTGGGTTAGGCTTGCTGTAGTAATGGTTGAGTCGGCACTAACGTTATTAGCACTGTTAATTGTTAGACTATCAAGACTGGTGTTACTACCGATAGCATCTTGGAATTGGATATCACCACTACCTGCCTCCAAACTCAAAAATGCTATTTCATTGGTATACTCAACAATATAGGCTACTGGATTTTGATTATCATTAGCTATATCATTCCAAGCATTGTCTAGCTGCACAAATTCACCGTAATTTTCAACTTCACCGCCGTTAGGCTCACCTCTGCCCCAACTCGCAAAACCTATAGGATTTCCATCCTGCCAAAACACGGTTCCCGCTTCAGGGCCAGTTACCCACTTCCAGGTTCCTTCTACCTCTGCATCACTCGCTCCAATCCAGGCTCCCCTACCAGCAGGAATACCTAATTCACCAATGCGTTGATTCTCCGCTGCGGAAGTAATTGTTGCTAGATAACCGGGTTGATCCTGAAAAGTCCGATTCTCCGCTGCCACTCGTGCATCATCCCAGCTGAGTTGTTGGCGATTTTCCTCAAACACCAACTCATAAAAATTAACTCCTTGATCCACAGTGCCATTAAAAGTGATATTACCCCCTGCTGAATCAATAGTGATGTCACCATAAATGAGAACAGAACCGTTGAAGGTAATATCGTCCCCATTCGAGGTAATCGATTCAGCAGTTAGGCTAATTTCACCAATACCAGCATTAAGTTCCCCACTGAGGGTTATGCTCTGATCATTATCACTGATGCCAACTAAGCTAATATTTCCCCCTTCAGAATTAATTGGTTCAGCGATTTCGATACCCTCTGTACTGATACTGGTTCCCCTCAAGAAGATATTGCCACCTCCGGAGTTGATTTCGCTCCCAACCAAAATACCTGGTTGAGTAGAGCGATCGCTATCTCCGTTGATAGTAATACTTCCACCTCTAGTGAATATCGGCTCATTGATTTCCACTCTGCCGAAGAGGTTTTGATCGATGTTGGCATTTAAGAATAGATTGAGGGAGTCATCTGGTGAGTTGCTCGTATCACTATCAAAGATCTGCCCGTTGATGACGATTCTGTTCGTTGCTTCTAGACTTAATGTATTATTACCCTTACCGTTGAAATCCAAATCTGTACTTAGGGTAATATCTCCTGGTTGGTCATTATTCGCATCGTTCGCTGTACTTGTCCTGACAATCACACTGGCTCCACCCGTCAGAGCATCCTGGATTAACTCAACTCCAAGTTCTGCATCATTACTAGTTGAGACAAAGGGATTGGCGTTATTGATATCCACATTCCCTGTACCACCCACAATTTCAATGTTGCTCGGATCAATTAGCCATTCTCCCCCCAAACCGGCTGGTGCTGTGACATCAGGAGTAGTGGTAATCTCTAAGTTTTCCACTCCACTGGTTTCCACGAAGCCACCATTGCCGGAGTTAATGCCACCACGGGCGCTAATATTACCGTAAACTCGGGTAGTTTCATCTGACCAAACAATCACATTACCGCCATCACCATCAGTTAAGGCATCTGCTGTAATTGTCGAATCTGGATCAATGAAGGTAATCTCTGCATTGGGTATTGTGCCATTACCTTGATAATCTCCACCAATCAACACCGTACCACCACCATTGGTGCCAGAAGCATCAATTTGAGCATTAATTAAAGCAACTTTATTTCCTACTACCTGAATTGCTTGGGGAATTGGGAATTGGGAATTGGGAATTGGGAATTGGGAATTGGGAATTGGGAATGGGAGACATCTAAGGAGCCGGAAATTATCGTTGTACCTGCATCTTGGGGAATAATTGTCGCGGCATTAGTTAGCTGTACTTCTCCTGATGGGGTGAGACTTAACCCTGTTTCTACTCCCTGTAAAGGTCCTGTGAGTAAAGCTGGTAACTCCACAGGGTTAATTCCTAGGATCTGTCCACTACTGTCCCTTGGGGGTTCAATCTCTAAACTTAATAGATGTCCAGTTTGAGTTATCCTGACTAGATTCTCCCCTGGTATCGCCGCAATCGAGATATTCCCTCCTGCAGCTGTAATTTCTCCCGTGTTGATGACATTGCCACCAACTAAGGTGAGATTTTGTCCTGGTTGTACTGCTAAAGAAGCTGCATTGATAATAGTTCCTGGTTGGGACAAGTCGAAGGCAAACTCACTGGGAGTACCGATTAAACTTTGATAATCATTATTGCCTAAAGCATTGAACCAACTATCTCCACCAAAACCAATACCCGTAGCTGTGGTAGCCAAAAAATCAGCCGGGACATTTAAACTAGCATCTTGACCAAAAATAATCCCTGCTGGGTTGAGCAAATATAAGTTAGAGTTACCCCCAGTTACTTCAATCAAACCATTAATGATGGAAGGATCACCACTAACAACTCTGCCTAAGATATTTTGAATTTCTGGTGAGGAGAGAAAGTTAGCAATTTGTCCAGATTCAAGTCCAAATTGCTCAAAAGAGTGGAAGAGATTCATCCCATCAGCGGAGAGGGAACCACCATAAATTTGAAACTGGTTACCATTGGGAGTAACAAGGGTACCAGTACCATCAGCAGCAGGAATGATTGACTGTCCTTGAGCTGATGGATGGGGAAGGGTGAGCAATAATAGTCCAACGGCAAAGGTGGTTGTCAGTAGACTGGTAGAGAGCTGAGGTTTAAACATCAAGATTCTTGAGCAAAGCTGCAATCAGCAGAAACTTGTTTTCTATTCTGCACCCCAGTCAGTTTTTTATTCTCAAAAAAAATTTAATAAAAGTAAAGATGCTCTCTATTATAAATACGACCTAGAGTTGTTGACAAAATATCATTAGTGAGAGCAAATTATTTTTCCCTCTTTACTCCACTAGCTCCGACTGATTCCAGAAGTCAGAACTCTGCAGATTAGCGATCGCACTTCCTTTAAGCTTGTAGTAGTGTGACATAACTAAAATCGTAGGTTGGGTAGAACGAAGTGAAACCCAACATCGGAGTACACTGTTTTGGGTTGCGCTATCCTATTGCTGCAAGCAGATCGGTATTATTTTTAGATTATGATATAGAAGAGCCAAAGCTTGCGGAGAGCAGAAGTGGCACTACAGTTTGAATGGGATGAAAACAAAGCCACAGCCAACTATCAAAAGCACGGAATTAGTTTTGATGAAGCTAAGACAGTGTTTAATGATCCCTTTTCAATCACAATTGCTGACCCTAAACATTCCCTGGACGAAGATAGATATATTGATATTGGATTATCAGCTAGAGGTAAAATTTTAGTAGTAGTTTACACAGAACGAAAATCTACAATTCGGATTATCAGTTGTCGTTCAGCTACGGCTAGAGAACGGAGAACCTATGAACAATAATCATCCCATAGATGAGGATATGCTACCCGAATATGATTTCACGATTGGTATCCGGGGAAAACATTACCAAGAATATCGGCAAGGACATACTGTGAAAATTTATCAAGCAGATGGCACAACAGAAGTACAGCACTTGACGATGGAAGAAGGTGCCATAATGCTCGATCCAGATGTACGACGATTTTTTCCAGATGCGGAAGCTGTAAATCATGCACTACGCACACTGATTCATCTAATCCCTCACCAAAATGACCAGAAACAGATTCGAGAATAACAAGATCCAACTTATGGTTTGCGATCTGAGAAATTTGCGATCGCACTGCTAAGACAAATTTCGGGATTAATTGAAATTTGAGATCGAAGCTATTCTAGGTTTAAGATAGAGCGAATTAAATATCGAAGTCAAGCTTGTGCGGAATCTAGCTTCCCAGTTCCCTTGCCAAAGTGTTTAGATGTCAGGCAAAGTTCAGGGCTTAAATGATTAAAAAATTGGGCTAGGGACTCTGCTTGGGCTTTAGTTACTTCCCTTTGACCATTAATTATCTCTTTGACTTGCTCAACAGAACCGAGAACCTCGGCTAAAGTAGATGGCTTGATGTCAAACTCATGCATTAGTGACTCTAAAGTAGCTCTAGCAGTAGGCTCACCTATCGGATAATTTTGAGCCTCGTAAGTCTCAATGAGAACAACCAATAAATCAAAAAGTGTCGTTTCAGCCTCTGTCAACTCACCAGACATCATCCCCTCTATTATTGCCAAGGCTATGTTATATTCTTCAATAGTTTTAATTGGCTTAGGCTGATACTGAATTAGTAGATCAGTATAGCTTTTTTGACTAGAAGTAACGATCATTTTTCCACTGCTCAGGGGGTGACAAAGGAAATGCTTGGATAAGTGCGATAGCAAAGTACAGATCCCAATCAGAAATCTTTTGAGTCAGTCCAATCACTCATCCAGAATGAAGGTTTATTGACATAGTCCGGCAGAACAGTCTCGATATCTCCGTCTGCCCTTTCAATTTGTTCTTGTTCGAGGTTCTTCACTCCTCGGAGTTGAGCTTTATGCAATTTGGTCAAACCGAGACACGCAATGTCTAAATTAGCTTTCTCAAGGTTGGCTGATTCCAAATCTGCTCCAGCAAGGTATGCTCTTGCTAGGTTAGTATAAAAGAGATTCGCTCTTTGTAGCTGTGCATAACAAAGTGTTGCATCTTGCAGATTAGCATATTGAAGATTGGCTGTTTCTAAGAGAGCTTCTTCGAGATTTGCTGCTCCTAGATTGGTCATGTAAAGGTTTGCTGCTTGCAGATTGGCTCCATTAAGTTCTGCTGCTTGCAGTTTAGCTCTACTCAGGTTTACCTTTGGCAATTTTGCTTCAATGAGGTTTGCTCCTCGGATATCCGTATTACTTAAATCAAGAATCCCTTCGTCTAAATCTGGGTTACGCCTTCCGATAACAGTAAGAGTTGCTTGAATGTCTTCAGCAATTTTTAGCGCTTGTTTTTCCTCCCCTTCCTCTTCTTCCCTTCGAGTAGCATTGGTTCTAATAAAAGCAGCTAAATATTTCATAATTTCCCAGTGTTCTGCTGGTTGGGACTTAGCAAGTCTTTCTAGCTGAGAAATTGCACCTATACGAACATGGATATGTTCACTACCCATTTGTTCAATTGTTCTAGAAAAATACTCGAAAAACGAATTGGCTCCAATTGGAGAAGACACATCTGAAGTATTTTCTTTTTGATCGAGAAAAAAATGACTGGGTTGAGATTGATTGAGTAATTCTTGCTCGGAGCTGAGGGACTTGCGGCTTAATAATGTACCAGTTATTTCCCTGTTACTTCGAGAAATTAATTGTGTAGTCGGTATTTTATTTTTTTGCAAATCCCTGAGTTGTTTAGGTGATGCATCAACCACCTCCCTTGATTGATTAGGTAGTGTTGCATCTTGTCCTAAATCAGCGAAATATCGCCACTCTAAATTCAATTTCTGACAAATTTCTCTAAAAGTCGCATGGTCAACAGGCTTGCCGTTTAAGAAGTTCCTTACTGTAGAATCAGCCAATCCTACTTCCTCAGCTAAATCCCTTTGACGGGAAAATCCATTACGTTTGACGGATAATTTGACTTGTTTAATTAAATCTGGACGAACCCTGATTGAACGGGACATTGCTCATTAAATAGGAAGTCTATTTAGAGCATAGCGTTTTTTCCTTTTTACCTGTGCCAATCGACCATAAATCGGCGGTAAGTCGGCGGCAAGTCAGAGCTACTCAGCGCTGAACTCATCGCTCATTACAGTTTCATGGAAGTGAAGAGATAGAAAACAATCCTCCAATGAAACAATCAAACCCCAAACTCTTGCTTAAACTGTGGCAAATTATCTCATCTATTTTGATGAAAGAACTAGACTCAGATTTTGTCCTAGAATTTTTACAAATTTGCTGCGCCGTCATTTCGCTGTTCGCGGTTTTCCCTACAGCAGGCATAATAGCCGGAGGAGTTGCTATTTACTGCCTTCTAGACAAGAGTAAGGATGATGAGCCAAGCAGTAATTAGTGAATTTGAAAGAGCGATCGACTCTGTTATTCTATGAGTTACAGAATTTGCGATCGCTCCTAATTATCTCTGCTTTCACCATGATTCTGACAAATTTGTTTTATTTATAAAAATGGAATATGTCGTCCAATTTAAACCTCGTGCCATTAAAGATCTGAAATCCCTCCATCCAGGCACAAGCGATCGCATTATCGCTAAAATTGAACAACTTCAAGATAATTGATCGGGCGATGTCAAAAAACTCACCAATTTCACCCCAGAATTTTGACTTGGTGCAATATCCTCAGTAAAAAACAAGCTTTCATTCTTTTTTCCTTCTGCTTTCTGCCTCCTACCTCCTGACTTGTTTATAGTTAATTATCCCTGGATTTTAACCCCACACCCGACGCAAATTCAAGACAAAACCTGGTAATATTTCCTCACCCGATAACTCAGCAGGATTTGACAACACTTCCACTGCTAACCCTAGTCGATAAATTTCCACTTTTCGATTTTTAGGATCGATTAAACAACCGAGTTTCGCGCCATTATCCAGATACTCCTTCATTTTCTCTTGCAGGGACTTGAGAGTATCTGAAGCAGAACGCAACTCCACCACAAAATCAGGGCAGATATTAGCAAAGGTTCCTTTTTGTTCTACAGTCAGTGCCTCCCAACGTTCTTGACTCACCCAAGACGCATCTGGGGCACGAGTCGCATCATTCGGTAAAATAAATGCGGTAGAGGAATCAAAAATCTCTCCAGGCTCACCTGCATTTCGCCACCATATATACAACTCTCCAGAAATACTGCTATTGCGTTTTCCTGTTTGCCAACCTGTTGGTGGATTCACAATTAACTCTCCTTGTGCTGTTCTTTCCAGTTGCAAATCTCGGTTCGCTGCAGCAAGAGCAGCAAACTGTTCTTGGGTGACATATAGCCCAATGGTTTTTGGCACATTAAGCAATAGGGTTTCGGTTTCAGGTTTTGTGGGGGTCCGTACCATTGTAGTCTCCTATATAATAGGGATTGAGAGGATGATACCTATTCTATTAATTCACATTTTCGCTCCGGTATAGGATGATATACCCTCTTTAAATTAAAAGGAATAATTATTTAATTATTTCTTCGTGAACGAAGAGGTTTTAAACCAAATTAAACAATTATTAATTATCAATTTGAGGGGTAATTCACTCTGAAGAAACAAGGAAGGAGGCAAGGGGCAGGAGGCAGGAGGGAAGAGGATTTGGCTTGTTTCTTTCATTCGTCGCGGGTGGCAATCGCCGCCAGTGGGATTGCTCTTCAGAAACTAAAAAATACTGATAATAGATCCGAAAACCTTGATATGATTAGTTTCTAACTTTTTTTTCGGCGATTCAATCAATTCTTAATTCTTAATTCTTAATTCGCCGTTAGGCGCTCATTACTCTCGAGAAACTAAAATCCTATATTTAGAGCTAAATCCCTTGATATAAATAGTTTCTGACTTCTTTTTAGGCAAGAAAAACTCTTGTTCCTCCTGCCTCCTGCCCCCTGCCTCCTGCCTTCTAATGCTCATTATTCATTGATTCCCCATAGGGTTTCGGGCAATGCTACGATTACACTTGCCCCATCTGGTGACTTATTAATGGCAGAAACACTTTTATTCAATGCTCTTCGTGCAGCCACTGATGAAGAAATGGCACGGGATGAGACTGTATTTGTGATTGGTGAAGATGTGGGACACTATGGTGGTTCCTACAAAGTCACCAAAGATTTATATAAAAAATACGGCGATCTGCGGGTTTTAGATACCCCGATCGCGGAAAATAGTTTTTACTGGGATGGCAGTTGGTGCCGCAATTACCGGTTTGCGCCCGATTATCGAAGGTATGAATATGGGTTTTTTACTCCTCGCCTTCAACCAAATTGCCAACAATGCTGGAATGCTACGCTATACTTCTGGCGGTAACTTCAAAATTCCCCTGGTAATTAGAGGTCCTGGTGGTGTAGGAAGGCAGCTTGGTGCAGAACATTCCCAAAGACTAGAAGCCTACTTTCAAGCGGTTCCTGGTTTAAAAATAGTTGCCTGCTCAACTCCCTACAATGCGAAGGGATTGCTCAAATCAGCTATCCGTGACGATAATCCGGTTCTGTTTTTTGAACATGTTCTGCTCTATAACCTAAAAGAAAACCTGCCAGAAGAAGAGTACCTAGTACCTCTAGACAAAGCCGAAGTAGTAAGAACTGGCAAAGATGTAACTATTCTCACCTACTCGCGGATGCGCCACCATGCATTGCAAGCAGCGAAGCAGCTAGAAAAAGAGGGATTTGATCCAGAGGTGATTGACCTGATTTCCCTCAAACCTCTAGACTTTGAAACTATCGGTGCTTCAGTGCGCAAAACCCACCGGGTAATTATCGTGGAAGAATGTATGAAAACTGGTGGTATTGGCGCAGAATTGACGGCATCGATCAATGACCAATTGTTTGATGAGCTCGATGCCCCAGTACTACGCTTAGCTTCTCAAGATATTCCTACCCCTTACAACGGTACTTTAGAAAACCTGACAATTGTGCAACCACAGCAGATTGTTGAAGGTGTAAAGAAAATGACTGCACTTCGGATTTAAGCTGGTTGTTGGTTATTTGTTGTTTGTCGTTTGTCGTTTGTTATTTGTCCTAATGACTAATGACTAATGACTAATAACCAATAACCAATAACTAATAACCAATAACAATTATGCAAAGACAGCGTTTTGTATTAGCTTTAATTACCGTCCTTGTGATTGCGGCAATCGGCATACTGCTGAAATTTCCCATCCGTTTGGGATTGGATTTACAAGGAGGAGCACAACTAACTATTCAGGCAAAGGCTACAGAAGAGATTCCCCAAATTACCCCAGAACAACTGGAGGATCTTAAAGTTGTAGTAGAACGTCGGGTTAACGGACTTGGGGTTTCAGAAGCAGTGGTGCAAACCGTTGGCTCTGAACAAATCTTAGTACAGTTACCCGGTGTTAATGATCCCCAACAGGCAGAAAGGGTACTTGGTGGTACAGCAGAACTGGATTTCCGGGAGCAAAAACCAGGCACAGAATCCCAGGTACTGATTGAACAACAGTTGCTAGCAGCAAAACTGCAACAGCAGGAAGAACTCAGGGAAAATGGCGATGAAGAAGCGATCGCTAAAAATCAAGAAGAGATCCAAATTAGTAAAGAGGCAATCTCTGACTTATTTGAACCCGCCAAGCTCACTGGTAAAAACCTCAAAGATGCTCGTCCCCAACCCCTGCCAAATGGGGATAACTGGGAAGTTGCCATCCGTTTTGATGCGAAAGGAGGAGACGAGTTTGCTGAGTTGACAAAAAACTTGGCAGGAACAGGGCGTAGCATTGGTATTTTCTTAGATGATGCTCTAATTAGTGCTCCTACAGTAGGACCAGAATTTGCTCAAGCTGGTATTACTGGAGGTTCAGCTGTAATTACAGGTAACTATAGGTTTGAATCTGCCAACGAATTTGCCGTGCAGCTGCGGGGTGGTGCTTTGCCAGTGCCAGTAGAAATTATCGAAAATCGTACTGTCGGTGCGACTCTCGGACAAGATAGTATCCGACGCAGTGTTTATGCAGCAATTGGAGGTTTAACTTTAGTACTGGTATTCATGGTAGTTTACTACCGGCTTCCTGGAGTAATTGCTGATGTTTCTCTGATTATTTACGCCCTACTGACTATTGCTGTTTTTGCTCTAGTAAGTGTTACCTTGACTCTACCCGGAATTGCTGGTTTTATTCTCAGCATTGGTATGGCTGTTGATGCCAATGTACTAATTTTTGAGCGGACACGAGAAGAATTAAGAGCGGGTAAATCTTTGTATCGTTCAGTTGAGTCAGGCTTTTACCGAGCATTTTCCAGCATTTTGGACGCTAATGTCACAACCTTAATTGCTTGTGCAGTATTAGGTTGGCAGGGTTCAGGTTTGGTAAGAGGTTTTGCCGTAACTTTAGCAATTGGGGTACTTGTAAGTATGTTTACCGCTCTTACCTGTAGCCGCACCTTTACCCTGATAACAGTGTTGGGATTCCCAGGAGTTCGCCAAAAACCAGAACTTTTTTGTCCTAACCTGCCAGCATCAGTGAAATAAACTTTGTTGTTTGTTGTTTGTTGTTTGTCGTTTGTTTAATAACTAATAACCAATAACAAACAACCAATAACCAATAACCAATAACCAAATCAATATGAAACTCAATCTAATCAAACAGCGATCGCTTTGGTGGGGTATCTCTGCTACCTTTATCCTGGCTGGTATTATAGCAATGCTAATTTCCACGGTACAGCTTGGAGCTCCATTACGTTTAGGTCTAGATTTTGTTGGTGGTACTAGGCTGCAATTACAAAGAGACTGTACTCAACCAGGAAATTGCGACGAACCAATTGAGACAGCAGTGGTTCGGGAAGTTATGACGGCACAGGGTTTAGGTGACAGCAGTATCCAAATTGTCAAAGGTTTAGGAGAGCAACCGATTCTGAGTATTCGCTCAAAAACCTTGGATGTTGAAGAACGCAGTCAACTGGAAAACACCCTCAAGCAGGAAATTGGTGCTTTTGATCCCAAATCTACCCAAATTGATACCGTTGGCCCAACCCTAGGAAAAGAACTTCTTGCTTCTGGTTTACTCGCCCTACTCCTCGCCTTTGTTGGTATCCTCATCTACCTCACCTTCCGTTTCCGGTTTGATTATGCCTTCTTTGCTTTTGTCGCTCTGTTCCACGATGTATTGATTACAGTAGGGATTTTCTCCATCTTTGGTTTGGTGGTGGGTTTGGAAGTGAATACCCTATTTATTGTTGCTCTATTGACAATTATTGGGTTTTCTGTTAATGATACAGTGGTGATTTACGACCGGGTGCGGGAGGTTATCAAATTCAATCCCAAGCAGCCAATTAACCAAGTAGTAGAAGAGGCAGTTAATCAAACCCTTACAAGGTCAATCAACACTACTTTAACCACCATACTTCCTCTATTAGCAATCTTTTTGTTTGGGGGAGAAACCCTAAAGTATTTCGCTCTGACACTAATCATTGGCTTCATCTCTGGAGCTTATTCGAGTATTTTTATTGCTAGCACCCTACTAGCCTTTTGGAGAGAGCGTAACCCACAACCTCAACCTCCTGAACCGGAGTCAGTAGTAGAAGAAACTGAATCTCCATCAATAACCGATACTCCATCTACACCGGTAATTGATGCTGAATTTTCCGACGAAGCATAATTGAAAATTGAAAATTGAGAATTGAGAATTGAGAATTGCCACCAGACAAGTTTGATCCCACCTTCAAGGAGAAAGTACAAAGGTTACATGAGCTGACTGTCTATGCTCGATGGTTAGTAGTTGGCATCCTCTGGATTACTCTAGGACCTTTGAGTTTATGGGGTTGGCGTTATGAAATTTCCCTGTTGCGATCGCATTTTACCTGGGCAGCACTACGATATGGTATCGCCTACAATCGTCTACCTGCACTAGGACTAGGCATTTGTATTGGTATGACTGCTGCTGTTTTAGTCTGGCAGAGTCGCAATATTTTACTGGGAATACCTGCTACTGAACAGAAGCGTCTAGAGCAACAAGTATGCCGGATTTGCCAACAAGGAGCAAGTCATCCTTTATGGAAATGGGTTTGTAAATTGAGAATTGAGAATTAAGAATCGATAGAATCCTTACTCTATAAGCATTCTTAATTCTTAATTCCGTGCAGCGGTACTAGCTACTGTTGAAGCTTTTTAATCTCATCTAGAGATTTTTGGTATTGAGCTGTTGCTCCTTGTTCTAGATAAAGTTCTGCGGCTTTTTGATAATCGGCGATCGCACTATGTATATTACTTTGTTTAGCACGAACATCAGCCAAATTTTTGAAAGCTTCGGCATATTTAGGATCAATCTCAAGAGCCTGATGAAAATCTTTGAGAGCACCTTCTATATCCCCAAGTTCAATTCTAGCCAAACCTCGGTTATTGTAGACAGCTGAAGTAGGCTCGACTTCAATAGCCTGATTGAAATCCTTAAGTGCACCTTTTGTATCCCTAAGTTTAGTCTTAGCCAGACCCCGATTATTGTAGGCTTCAGTATATTTAGGCTCCAACCGCAGTGCCTCAGCGAAATCTGAGATTGCTCCTTTGAGATCATTTAGTTTAGTGCGAGCCAGACCTAGATTATTGTAAGCTTGGGCATAGTCCGGGTCGAGGCGCAGAGCCTCATTAAAATCCGCGATCGCAGCTTTGGTATCGTTTAAACTGTAGTAAACAAGACCTCGACTATTATAAGCTTCGGCATAGTCCGGGTCGAGGCGCAGAGCCTCATTAAAATCTGCAATCGCAGCAGGATCATCTAATTCAAGGCGGGCAAGACCTCGGTTGTTGTAAGTTGGAGCATAGCTAGGATCAATTTCAATCCCATGATTAAAATCCTCTATTGCCTCTGGTATATTCCCTAAGCGCAGGTAGGCAAGACCTCTGTTATTGTAGACTTGGGCATTACTCGGAACTAATCGCAGTGATTGATTAAAATCCTCAATAGCAATTTGTATATTACCTAAATCAGTGAAGGCATTTCCTTGGTTACTCTCAGAAGCAAAATCTTTAGGAGTATCACTAGGAATCTGATTAATATCTTCTTCTATTGCCTCTGGTGTACCCTCTAGATTAAGGTAAGCAAGACCTCTGTGGTTGTAAGCTTGAGCATTTTTAGGGTCTAGCCAAAGAGCTTCACTAAAATCCTCAATCGCTCCGGTGTAGTCTTCTCTTTGATACTTTTCTTCACCCCGCTCCAAGAGCTCTGTAACTTCGTCTTCTGAGGTCAAGTTTTCTGTTAAACCAGTTATTAACTCTCCACTGGTTTCAGATAAAGTACTTTTAGTAGAGGAAGTAAGTTCCTCTCTAGAAGCGGATCCAAAACCTCCCATTCCCATTAATCCCCCAAATGCAAGGATCACAATTGCACCACCGAGTAATAATTTGTGTTGGGAGTTGGATAAACTAGCTTGAACCTGAGTTGAAGATCGGCCGCCAAAAAAAGATTGAATTGAAGATTCAGCTGACTTATAGCTTCTTGAGAGAAATCCCTTCATGGTTGAACCCAACTCAGGTGCTATAGCCTCTAGGGATAGTTGCAGTTTGGTGTCGTTCCTAGAATTAATAGTTAGGAGTGCCTCACTCAGGGGAATACTCTTGACAGAGGGAAAGCCCCTTGACAAATTACCATTCAGCTGAATAACAGTAGGCTCACTAACACAAATCGGCTTCTGTATCTCTTGTATACTTAAGAGCATCTGTTGAGCACTAATGTAGCGATCGCGTTGATGAGACTGAATTGCTTTATCTAAAATTGCTGCTAATTGATCACTAACATTCAAGGCATGAGAGCGCCAAAGTAGCTGACCTGTATTAGGGTCTGTCTCTATATCTTTAAATGATTTTCCAATTAATAGACGAATTGCAGTCATCCCCAGACTGTAGAGATCACTGGAGTAGACGGGTCTGCCTGCTACCTGCTCTGAGGACATATAACCTAGTGTACCAATGGCAATAGAAGCGGAGGCCTCTAAATCATTCATTGCCTTACCCATTGCTTCTTTAACAGCTCCGAAATCAATTAAAACAGGTTTACCATCCTGTTGTCGCAGCATTATATTTTCGGGCTTGATATCTCGATGAATAATCTGTTTATCATGGACATAATCTAAAACAGACAAAACACTAATCAATATTTCTTTAACTGCATCTTCCTTTAGTATGATTTCTGCTTGCAATTTTTGGGTGAGTGTTTGACCTTCAATCCATTCCTGCACTAAGAAAAACTGTCCCGCTTGTTCAAAGTAGGCGTATAAACTGGGAATTTGGTCATGACCATTGCCTAGCGTTTCCAAGACAGCTGCTTCTCGCTTGAACCGCTCTTGAACAGATTGATAATATTCAGGATTATCCTCAATCGGTTTAAGTTGCTTGAGAACACACAGGCGTTTTGAAGGCATGTGAGTATCTTCAACCAGAAAAGTTCTGCCAAAGCTACCACTACCCAAAACTCGAACTACTTGATAGCGATTGTTCAAAATCATGGAAACGCACAGGGTCAAATTCAAGGTTTATCTTCACTTTTGCACCCATATATCGGCTCATTGATCGACCGATATATGGGTCGATCAAACTCAGGTAGTGCCACTTAAGTCAAAGCTCCACTCTAGTATGACCCAAGGGAGCAAGAAATGGAAACAATAGCCCCTCATTGAATTATAGGTGAATGAGCAGGTTAGCTGTCCTAACCTGTGTAAAGGGTCAATAAAGGTTTGATAAGGATTTGTCCAATAGACCACATCCAAGATATTGACAGTTATTGATCTCAAAATTTAGGTTTTAGGTTTTAGATGTAGAAACAAGAACTAAAGTTGAGTTTTTGTCCCCAAAATACTATTAATTAAGATTTCAATCTTATAGACTCGCAATACTATGCCAATTTCTGATTGTTGTAAAGTTAGTTACAGTCCTGCTTACACTATGGTTCCGACCTACGAGTGCTTTAATCGCTGTACCTACTGTAACTTTCGTACTGATCCAGGGAAAAGCCCTTGGTTAACCCTAGCAGAAGCAGAAAACAAACTCAGAGAGCTTCAGTCTCAAAACGTCTGTGAGATTCTCATCCTCAGTGGTGAGGTACATCCTAATTCATCACGACGAGAATCCTGGTTTCAGAAGATTTATGAGCTTTGTGAATTAGCTCTTGGCTGGGGATTTCTGCCTCATACCAATGTAGGACCATTGAGTTTTCCTGAAATGAAAGCCTTGAAGCAAGTAAATGTATCAATGGGGTTAATGCTAGAGCAGTTAACGCCCCAATTACTCAAAACAGTTCATCGACAGGCTCCCAGTAAAATGCCACAACTGCGACTGCAACAGTTGGAATGGGCAGGAAGGTTGGGCATTCCTTTTACTACTGGTTTACTGTTAGGAATTGGGGAGACAGAGGAAAATTGGTGGGAAACCCTAGAGGCAATTGCTCAGCTCCATTCTTGCTATGGTCATATCCAAGAAGTGATCTTGCAACCCTATAGTCCTGGGAGTCAACAAAATTGGCCTGCTCCTGCTTTTATTCCTGAGCAGCTACCAAAAGTCATTGCCCAAGCCCGTAAAATTCTCCCAAAAGAGATTACATTGCAAATTCCCCCCAACTTAGTCCCAGAACCTGAGTGGTTACTTGCCTGTGTAGAAGCTGGTGCTAGAGATTTGGGAGGCATTGGGCCAAAAGATGAAGTAAATCCCGATTATCCCCATCCCCATCTCCAGAGACTTAGAGAAATTCTTGAGCCAGCTGGATGGCAGTTAGTGCCACGTTTACCAGTTTATTCCCAGTACGACAGCTGGTTGCCCTCCAGATTGCAAGGAGCACTCAACCATTGGCGCACGGAAAGATTATCTATCTTGAGAAATATGAGTTACAAAACTTGAACGAATACCCTGAAAAGTCATATAATTGTCAGCTCGCCAAGATTGCTATCAACTGAACTAGAGAGTAAAATTAGTACTCAGGCAAAATTTCACTATCAAGACTAAGTTAATGTGTCCTCCAGCAACAAGGAAATCCCAAAAGTACTTTTTGGATTTCCCGATCTCAGGTTAAGCAGGTCGGGGAGGATGTCAAAATTCATGACTGAGCAGACAAAAATCTCTACTGCACGAAGCAGTCAAAAGAGTGACGTAGTAAAGGAAAAAACAGGCTCTAAACAACATGGCTTTTTGGGAGAAGCTCGTACTCGTATATTTGCCTGTTATCTGGCACTGATCATCTTTTTTGTAGGATTATCCATTCCCCTCTTCTATAAGATTGTTTTTTACAAGATAGACCAACAAGTTAGAGAAGATTTAGCTGAAGAGCTAGAAGCATTTCAGGACTTTTTCGATCAAAAAATATCTATTGGACAAGAGTTAACACCGAAGAAGCTCGATAATCTTTTCCATGACTTTCTACGGAGGGAAGTACCTAAAGACCAAATTTATTTCATTACCTTCTTCAATGGTAAATTCTACCAATCTAGCCCTAGAGCACTACCTCAGTTACTACAACAAGATCTCAACCTACTCAATCGCTGGGCACAAGTGACTCAACCACTAGAGGGTCAAAAGGAAACTACTGATAGGGATATCGGTAGTATTATTTATTTGGCTGAACCATTGACGATTGACGGAGAGGTACGAGGTGTATTTGTGGCTGCCCATGCCACCGCAGAGAAACGCCAGGAAGCAGTAGAAACATTAACCATTGTTGTTAGAGTGCTACTAGGTATCTTTGTCCTGAGTGTGGTTCTAGCATGGATAATTTCTGAACAGATACTAGTTCCGTTGCGCTCGCTCTCACAAACTGCCCGTTCTATGATCACACAGGGGGATCTAAAACAACGGATTTCAGTACAAGGAGTTGCTGAATTGGCTGAGCTAGCCACAACCTTCAACAAGATAATGGACCGTCTTGAAGAAGTTTTGAGTATTCAAAGAAATTTTATTAATGACGCCAGTCATGAACTGCGTACACCACTGACAATTATTCAGGGTCACCTAGAAGTGTTGGGAAATGATCCTCAAGAACAACATGAAACTATTGAATTAGTTATCGATGAGATCCAGCGCATGAACCGCTTTGTTGAAGATCTGATTCTCTTAGCAAAGATCGAGCAACCGGATTTTCTGCAACCAGAAACTCTAGAAGTTAGTACCTTGACTAAAGAGCTCTTTGAGGAAGCCGAAGCCTTAGCAAATCGCAACTGGGAATTAGAGTCTCAGGGAGAAGGTTCTATTGTTGTTGACCACCAACGAATTACTCAAGCAATAATGAATCTGGCTCAGAATGCTGCCCAGCATACAATTGAAACTGATATGATTGTTTTAGGTTCTGCTATGGATCAAAACAGCGTGCGCTTTTGGGTACGCGATACTGGAGAAGGAATTGCTCCTAAAGATTTAGAGCACATTTTCGAGCGTTTTGCTAGGGCTGCTCAGAGCCGTAGACGCTCTGAAGGTGCTGGTTTGGGACTTGCCATCGTACGAGCAATTGTTCATGCTCACGGTGGTTATGTTGAACTAGTTAGTCAACTAGGTACTGGATCAACCTTCACGATTGTTTTGCCGTTAGAACCACTTCAGGAAATTTCGTCTCATGAGTCGTATACTAATCGCTGAGGATGAACCTCGCATTGCTGCCTTCCTAGAAAAAGGTTTGCGTGCCAATGGCTTTACTAGTGAGATTGCCAAAGATGCTGATGAAGTAATTTGCTTGGCTCTGAGCGAAAGTTTTGACCTGCTGCTACTGGACTTGGGGCTTCCTATCAAAGATGGTTTGACTGTTTTGGAAGAGTTGCGAGGGCAAGGAGCACAACTACCCATTATTATCCTCTCAGCTCGTGATGATTTGACTGACAAGGTGGCTGGACTAGAAGGTGGTGCAGATGATTATGTTACCAAGCCCTTTCGTTTTGAAGAACTGCTAGCACGGGTGCGCTTGCGCTTGCGCTCCCGTCAAAAATCTAGCACCCAAGAGGAAACAGAACTCAAGGCTGGTGATCTTGTCCTTGACTTGCGTACCCGTAGAGTACAGGTGAAGGACAGAGATGTGGAGTTACCAACACGAGAGTTCAGCCTCTTAGAAACCTTTTTGCGCCATAAAGGACAAGTGCTGAGTCGTGAACAAATACTGGATCATGTTTGGGGTTATGACTATGATCCTGGTTCTAATATCGTTGATGTTTACGTGGGTTACCTACGGAAAAAGCTAGGTAGTGACTTAATTGAGACTGTCAGGGGTATAGGCTATCGACTACGAATCTGATACTGAATCCGGGTTAATACCACATCCGCCTATTCTACCCCCGGTTTCGCTGAAACCTTCTTTCCCTTCTGCCTTATCCCTAACATAACGGGGGTAATTAACCCGGATTTGGTATGAGAAATTGTTAAGCTGCTGTGCGGTAAGAATAACACCAAATATTACGAAATCATGAGAATTTTTTCATTAGTATCTCATACAAGATTCACCCAGAGAGATAATACTTAATATTTTGAGGGAGAAACCTTCGCCTATCCACATTGCCAAAAAGGGCTTGGCCTGATAGAAGGTTGGGTCAGCTTTCACCCTAATCACTTCGCGCACCTATTCCCAAGATGCCCTAGATCATGAACCGTATACTTATTGCTGAAGATGAATATCGCCTTGCTTGTTTTATAGAAAAAGGACTCCGAAAAAATGGGTTTTGCACCGCGATCGCTCCAGATGGTGAGCAAGCTCTACAAATGGCACTAAGCGGTGACTTTGACCTCCTACTCCTTGATTTAGGCCTTCCTGAGAAAGACGGTTGGTCCGTGTTGGAGGAACTGCGAAGTCAGGGAGAACAGATACCTGTGATTATTGTCAGTGCTCGAGCAGAGATTGAGAAAAAGCAAGGGGTAAATGACTATTTAAAAAAGCCTTTCCGCTTTAACAATTTGCTCAAACGCATACATATTTCTTTACAAAAAAGTGAGTAAACCCTTTGACACTTAGGTTAGAGTAAGTATTACAAGTATCACATCATACAAGCATCAGATCATTGAGAACGTTGAATGAAGGTAAAATATTACCTTCGATTTTGAAGACAAGTGAGTGCAACAGCATAAAATCAAAGATGAAATAAATGCCCTGAGAGCACCTAATTTATGCATTACTCATTTTTGGGCTAGTGATACTGGGGCAGAAAATGTCAAGAGTAAACAAAAAAACTCTAACCCTTTCAGCAAAGTTAGTCTCATGAGCCGCATTCTCATTGCCGAGGATGAACCACGTATTGCCGCCTTTCTGGAGAAAGGTTTGCGCTCAAGTGGATTCACGACGGTGGTTGCCACTGATGGTGATGAAGTTGTACTAATGGCTACGAGTAATAATTTTGATCTTCTTTTACTTGACTTGGGTCTTCCTGTCAAAGATGGTTGGACTGTATTGAAGGAGTTGCGGAGTCAGGGATCACAACTACCAATCATTATCCTCACAGCCCGTGATGATGTGAATGCCAAGGTGGCTGGATTAGAGCGTGGAGCAGATGACTACGTTACTAAACCGTTTAACTTCAAAGAACTGCTAGCGCGGGTACGCTTACGTTTACGCCCTAATCCACTACCTAGGGTTCAAGAACATCAACTACTTGAACTCCCAGAAAAACTACCTAAGGTTCCAGAAAAAAAGGATAGAGCTAAGTTGAAAACCGAGGGAGGTGGGAAAACTTTAGTTCATGCAAAACAAATTAAATATACTCTGTGCGACAAAGAGCGTCTGATTAAAGGTGGAGTGATTTTGAATTACCCCACCAAAACTTACTCGAATTTTTCTTTAAAAATCTTTGGTTTAGATTCTGTTACCTCACAATCGGGAGTTTTTTGGTGGGGTGATGCTGGGGAGATAGTAATTGAGTTTAATCTCAAGTATGCCGAGGGGAAGAAGTCCGAATCATTACAGGGTACATTAAAGTTGTTGGATAAGACTTGGAAAGAAGAAAAGGGTCGGTGGATAGCTTCCGTTCGCAGTTCAGGTCAAGAAGTTGCTAGAGCCGAGGGCATTTGGTTCTTGGACAATACCCCCCTTTCCCCTTGATAACAACCAAAAAATAATTTGTGAAAATTTACGGCAATCGACAACTGAAGACTTTACCAGGACAAACAATTCGCCCAACATCGTCCCTAGTGCGGGAGGCAGTATTTAACATTTGGCAAGGTAGCATAACTAATTGCCGGTGGCTGGATTTATGTGCTGGTAACGGTTCAATGGGAGCTGAAGCCTTGTGTCGAGGAGCATCTTTGGTAGTAGGAATTGAAAAATGGGTTAAAGCCTGCACCGTGATTCAACAAAACTGGGAACAGGTTAGCCAACCTCAACAAGAGTTTCGGGTGATGCGTGGCAATGTTGTTAGCCAGTTAAAATTTCTGGCTGGTCAACAGTTTGACCGCATTTACTTTGATCCACCCTATGCTAGTAAATTGTACCAACCAGTGCTAGAAGCGATCGCTCATTATCAGCTACTTGACAAAATGGGTGAATTAGGCGTAGAGCACAACCCTAATAAGTGGACATCTCCCCCCTGTCCCACTCTCGAAATTTGTCGCCAGAAAGTCTATGGTAATACTGCATTAACCTTCTATAGAATTGAGTCTAGTTTAAATGAGGGTTTTTCTCCGAAGTAGCAAACATAGGGTCTTTCAAAGGGCAGAATCTAGATAGACTTGATGAGGCAAGCCCTTAAATAGTTACCTTATAACGACTTCCTTCTTTTGAACGCACTAACAGTACCAAACCCTGTTGTTGTAAATCTTTTAGTTCCTTGCTTAAATCTTGTTCTGACAATCCAGTTGCTTGAGATAATTGTGCTTTACTCACAATTCCTGCCTGTTTTAAAGCTTCTACAACATAACGTGCCCGGATAGGTAAATAATGTAAATCTGAGCGACTGTTACTCACAATTGGCATTCCTGTTAAAACTCCTGTCTGAGCCTGAATTGGTTGTCCAATTTGGATGCCTGCATCGGTAATTTCAAAGCTCCGGATTTCTTTGCTGTGTTGAGAACCCCGTACCTTCATAATGTTAATGGCCCTTCCCATCTTGCCAGAAAGCTCTACATAACGGAGCAAAATCACATTATCGGCAATAAAGGAAACCCCATATTCACTCAGTTGAAATGGACCAAACAATTCTGGGATTTCATTAGTTAAGATACTGGTAATACCCCGTAATTTTAAATCATTAACTAGAGAATAAATATAGTCTTTATAGCGGACTTTATCTGGCGTAGCAATTTCAATATCTTTCAGAGAATCTAATAATACTCGCTTGGCTTTGACTTTCTCTACAGCAGCTTTAACATGAGCTGCATGAATATCAGGTTGAACTTCTACTGGCGAACTGTAGAGGTGAATTAATTTTCCTTGTTCTTCTAAGGCTTGTAAATCCCAGCCAAAGGAGAGAGCAATATCTTGTAGTTGTTGATAATTTTCTTGGAAAGTGACAATTACTCCCGGCTCTCCTTGCTGTGCACCGCTAGTGATGAAATGTAGCCCTAAGAGAGTTTTACCCGTACCTGCGCCTCCTGCTACCATTGTGGCAGTTCCACGGGGCAGTCCTTGATCTATCATTTGGTCTAACCCTTCAATTCCCGTTGTTACCCGTTCACCGAAGGATTCGGGAGGAGAAACAACGCTCGGCATTTTGATGCGAGGATAAACAGTCAAGCCATCATTGCCAATGGTAAAGGGATGCAAACCAGTAAAATATTTTTCTCCTCTGAGTTTAAGGACATCTAAATAACGTTGGTAGTGTAAACCTAGGGGATGGTTGTGAAGGCGAATAATCCCATCTGCGATCGCAAATATTGGTTCTTTTTCTACTTCTTCTTGAGTATATTCACCAATTAGCAGTGCGGTAACTGCCCAGGTAGTTAGGCGTACACTCAAATCATAGCCAAATTTCCTGACTTCTACTGGATCTCGCGCCAAGTCGTGGATCGCTTTGAAGCTGTCAATCCCAACAATAGCAGGCTTGTGTTCTTGGACATGTTTAACAATAACCGCGATCGCATCTTCTAAGCCTTGATCACGAATTACTTCCCCAATATCTAAATAAATAACCTCTTTACCTACTTTTTCTGGCTCAAAGAAGTCAAATTTCTGCAAGTAATGCAGCATTTTCACCGAAGGCTCAGAAAGGGTAATTAAATAAAGTGCTTTCCGCTCCGGACTAGCGTTGGTATAGATAATCTGCTGAGTAAAAATTGTCTTACCAGCACCGGGAGGCCCAGTAATAATATTAGTGGACATCTCAGGAATTCCTCCTGACAAAATCGTGTCAAAACCAGGAATATTCGTCGGCAATTTACCAAACCGCACCGGTTGGGAAAGGGTCATAATAACTTTCTTCCTTCAATTTCTTTCAGCAGTTGTCGCACTAAAATGTCACCTGTTAACATTGCCAGGATGTCAATCAAGTTAGCGATTAATTCCTTGAGAGCCTCTCGCAGCAAAAGCCGTTCCTCTTCTCCTAACCGCTGGCGCAATACTTCAAAAGAAACGCCTTCTGGAGTGGCATCAAGGTGACCGATTAGAGGATACTGCTCTTTAGTGAGTACCAAAGCTCGTTCCATAATCGCCATAACTGTTACCCTGCCTAGGGTGGGTAAGATGCGATCCCAAATTGTTTTGAGTAAGTCTTCATAAATTTCGAGAACCTCTTCTTTCCGAGCTTGTGTCTTTGCTTGACTAACCCGTTCTTCCACCACCTCTTCAACGCTGGCTTGCTCGAGGTTTTTGTCTTCTGGTTCTCGATTCGATGAAAATTGCTGCTTAGGGTTACTCATGAATTTTCCCTATCTTGCTGCCATTGGGGTTCTGGAAGTATGTATAAGAAATAGATCATTGATCGTTGTTGACTATAATCTCTCAAATAGACTTAAGGTGAGCGTCCTTTGTCAAGTGTCATTAGTCATTAGTACAAAGGACCAATGACTAATGACAAAGCTTTAAGGTCGTTTGTACAGATTACCCTATTTCCAAGGTAAGAGGATTCTCCGTTAATTATTTCCGTGTACAGTGCAGGCTCTGAGTTAAATCACATCTCCTGTGAGAGAAAAAGCTGCCCAATAGTAAGGATGGGGATACTTCTGGCGCACTTCCCTCTGTGCTTGCTTTACCACACTTCCCTCTGTGCTTGCTTTACCACGGATAGGACTTTACTAAGGCAAGGATATTTCTATATTACATACAGATACAATTTGTAGTTATCCGGATTCTTGGGCACATTTTCCAACCACGTTTATTATGGACGGTTTATTATGGATTGACATGGAATATAATCGCCACATCCATCATCGTCGTTCTATTCGTCTGCCCGGTTTTGATTATCGACAATCGGGTGCTTATTTTGTTACCCTTTGCACCCACAACAAAGAGTATTGGTTTGGAGAAATTATCGATTCAAAAATGCATTTAAACCAACTCGGAAAAATCGTTGCAAAAGAATGGTTAAGAACCCCCCAAATACGACCTGAAACAACCTTAGACGAATGGGTAATCATGCCCAACCATCTCCACGGCATCATCATTATCACCAACAACCACCCTGTAGGGGCGCACCGACGTGCATTGGTGTCAACTTAAAGTGACAACCCTGACTGGCAAGGGGTAAGATTCTCTCCCTCATCCCCTAACCCCTTCTCCCTACTTGGGAGAAGGGGAACAAGAAGCTCTGGCTCCCCTCTCCCACAAAGGGGAGAGGGGTTGGGGGTGAGGGGAAAACCTCCTCAAATATGAGCATTTGAGCTTAAGTTGACACCAATGACCGACGTGCGCCCTCATCCCAACATACGCCCTCATTCCGACGTACATCCTCATCCCAACATACATCCTCATCTCAAACTTCACCCAATACCGATACCTCATCCCCCGCATTTCGCCGTTACAGCAAATCCCTACCATCAATAATTGCTGGCTTCAAATCTGCCACTACCAAACGCATTAATCAACACCGACAAATCCAGAGGCATTCCCTTATGGCAACGAAATTATTACGAATCCGTTGTCCGTGATACAGAACATTTAGACAACATTCGCCACTATATCGACACCAATCCCAGACGTTGGAAAGATGACCCAAACTATGCCCAATATAGTTTGATTGATGATTATGATTTGCCGTTTTAATTGAGGCTCGAAGAGAAGATTATCTATCATATAAAGCAAGCCATACATTAAATAACATACTAAACTGTGGTCGAAATCCCCGTACAGCCTTAGTCTGGAGCGATAGTGATAGGATAAGTGTATAAATGAAAATACCTACCTGAAGCGATGGCTTCTGTGCGGTAGGCACTTAGAAATCCAAAATCTTCAAAATTCTGATTTTGAGTCTTTGCTCCTACCCTCCAGCTTTGAAGTGCTCACCTCTACCCTTAGACCTTAACCAATAGAAGTTTCCCTCTCTTGTTATGCTTAAAAACTTACTTGGCGACCCCAACGCACGCAAGCTGAAAAGATACCAGCCTTACGTTGCCGAAATTAACCTCCTAGAAGAAGAAGTTCAAAAGCTCTCAGAAGAGGAACTAAGGAGGAAAACGACAGAATTTAAGCAGCAGTTGGAGAAAGCAACTACAGAGCAAACACGAGAAGATATCTTAGATGAGTTGTTGCCTGAAGCCTTTGCTGTCGTGCGGGAAGCAGGGCGTCGAGTGCTGGGAATGCGCCACTTTGATGTCCAACTTTTGGGGGGAATTGTTCTGCACAAAGGACAAATCGCTGAGATGAAAACCGGTGAAGGAAAAACCCTTGTTTCCACCCTACCGGCTTATCTGAATGCTCTCGATGGTAGAGGTGTTCACATTGTTACCGTCAACGACTACCTAGCTCGTCGAGATGCCGAGTGGATGGGACAGGTACATCGCTTCCTAGGATTGAGTGTGGGATTAATTCAATCGGGAATGGCGCCAGCAGAGCGCCAGCGTAACTACGCTTGTGACATCACCTATGGTACTAACAGTGAGTTGGGTTTCGACTACTTGCGGGATAATATGGCAACAGCCATGCCAGATGTCGTACAAAGAACGTTCAATTACTGCGTCATTGACGAAGTAGACTCAGTACTGATTGATGAGGCAAGAACACCTCTAATTATTTCTGGGCAAGTAGAACGACCAACAGAAAAATACCTGAAAGCAGCAGAAATTGCTAGAGCCCTTGTTCGAGGAGAGTCAGAAGCTGAAGACGGTGACTACGAAGTTGATGAAAAAGCTCGCAACGTCCTCATGACTGATGAAGGCTTTGCCAAAGCTGAGGAACTGTTGGGGGTTAATGATTTGTTTGACCCGAAAGACCCTTGGGCTCATTACATCTTTAATGCCATTAAGGCTAAAGAATTATTTACTGCAGATGTAAACTACATCGTCCGCAATGGGGAAGTTGTAATTGTAGACGAGTTTACTGGAAGGGTGTTGGCTGGACGCCGCTGGAGTGATGGTTTGCACCAAGCCATTGAAGCCAAGGAGAGGGTCGATATTCAGAATGAAACTCAAACCTTGGCAACTATTACCTATCAAAATTTCTTCTTACTTTATCCTAAACTGGCGGGAATGACTGGTACTGCCAAAACAGAAGAAGCAGAATTTGAGAAAATCTACAACCTGCAAGTGACGATAATTCCCACCAATATGCCTCCTGGACGCCGCGATTTAGCAGATGTGGTCTATAAGACAGAAGCAGGCAAGTGGACGTCAGTTGCTGAGGAATGTGCCGAGATGCATGAAAAAGGACGCCCGGTGCTAGTAGGTACAACAAGTGTCGAAAAATCAGAACTTTTAGCAGGCTTGTTGGCAGAGCGAGAGGTGCCCCATAATTTACTTAATGCCCGACCAGAGAATGTAGAACGGGAGTCAGAGATTGTAGCTCAGGCAGGCAGGAAAGGGGCTCTAACCATCGCCACCAATATGGCAGGACGGGGAACAGATATTATTTTGGGCGGTAATGCTGACTACATGGCACGGCTGAAGCTACGGGAGTACTTTATGCCCAAAATTGTCAAGCCAGAAGAGGAAGATATTTTATCACCTGTAGGGGGGCCAGGGGCTAGTAAGCGACCAGCGGCTCAAGGTTTTGCTCCTGGTAAAAAGGTGAAAACCTGGCGAGCCAGTCCCGAAATTTACCCTACCGAACTATCAGACTCTACAGAAGAAAAGCTCAAAGCTGCTGTGGCTTCTGCGGTGCAGCGGTATGGGGAACAGAGTCTGCCAGAACTAGAAGCAGAAGACAAGATAGCAGTTGCTTCAGAAAATGCGCCTACTGATGACCCCGTGATTCAAAAGCTGCGGGAGGTTTATCAAGCAATTCGCTCTGAGTATGAAGAGTGCACCGAGCAGGAACATCAAGAAGTGATAGATCTAGGGGGATTGCATGTTATCGGCACAGAACGCCACGAATCCCGCCGTATCGATAACCAGTTACGGGGACGAGCGGGACGGCAAGGAGACCCTGGTTCTACTAAGTTTTTCCTGAGTCTGGGAGACAATTTGTTACGGATTTTTGGGGGCGATCGCGTGGCTGGCATGATGGAGATGTTTAAAGTCGAAGAAGACATGCCCATCGAATCGAAAATGCTCACCCGCTCTCTGGAAGGAGCCCAGAAAAAAGTGGAAACCTTCTACTACGACACCCGTAAACAGGTGTTTGAGTACGACGAGGTGATGAACAACCAAAGAAAGGCAATTTACGCTGAAAGACGGCGGGTATTGGAAGGCCTGGATCTCAAAGAGCAAGTGATTCAGTATGGGGAAAAGACGATGGATGACATTGTTGAAGCCTACGTCAATCCAGAATTACCTCCAGAAGAATGGAAATTGGATAACTTGGTGTCAAAGGTGAAAGAATTCATCTACTTACTCCAAGATTTAGAGCCAGAGCATCTTGAGGACATGACAGTCGGAGAAATCAAAACTTTCTTGCATGAAGAAGTCCGCAAAGCCTACGACATCAAGGAAGCACAAGTGGATCAAATCCAAGGGGGATTGATGCGCCAAGCAGAGCGATTTTTCATTTTGCAGCAAATTGATACCCTCTGGCGGGAACATTTACAGTCGATGGATGCTTTGCGGGAGTCCGTAGGCTTACGAGGCTATGGGCAAAAAGACCCATTGATTGAATACAAGCAGGAAGGATATGAGATGTTTTTGGAGATGATGATTGATATCCGTCGTAATGTTGTTTACTCCCTGTTCCAGTTCCAGCCACAAGTTCAACCCCAAGCTGTTTAAGCATTAACTCATCCCCCGGCTAAAGCACGGGGGATTTCGTGTTATTTGTTGTTAGTTGTTGGTTGTTTGTACAAAAAACTTTCTAACAAATAACTTGCCAACTAAGCGGCGGGCGGCTATCCCTCCCATCCCTAAAAAAAATGGGCTTCCCGCCGCTTTCGGTGAATCTATCAATTATCAATTATCAATTATCAATTATCAATTATCAATTATCAATTATCAATTATCAATTATCAATTATCAATTATCAATTATCAATTATCAATTATCAATTATCAATTATCAATTATTAATGCTTGCGATCGCGAACAGTTACCAGATATTCCCCCAGAAAAGGCAAACCCCCAATTGCAGGCAATAAGTAGCGTGAGGTACAAAGTAGTCCTAAAGCAGCAGCAGTAGGAGCAGCGAAATAAGGCTGGTAGAAAACAATCAAAGCGGCATCACGAGTACCGACACCAGCAAAAGTCAAGGGTAACAAACCAGCTAAAATTGCCAGTGGAGAAAGAGCTAAATTAGCGATAAAAGGTGTCCAAGCTTTAAGAGCAAGGATAAATAACCAGATTTGCAGTAGATGCAGAAACCAGATAAAGATAGAGGTAGTACTAATTTTCAACAACTGTCTTTTATCTCGCCAAAAGTAGTCATGCATTTCTCCCCAAGACATCTGCAATTTTTCTAGCTTAGTACGTAGTTTTTTAGGAGCAATTCTTCTGCTTATAATAAAAAATATTTTGGCAACTTTACGGGAAGACAGTAACAATATACCGCTGAGTAAACCAGCTGCTACTATCATACTCATTAGCCCAAACAACCAATTTTTTTTTTGTGTAAAAGAGCAAACCAAATACGCACCAGAGCAGTAGGGAGAGTAAATCGCAGGTTTTCTCAAATACCACTAGGGATAGTGACAAAGAACCATCTAAATGACCCCGCTGCTTCAAAAAATAAGCTTTGGCAATATCTCCCATTTTGGAAGGTAACACCATGTTGAGAACACTTGCTGCCAGAATTAGGCGATTTGCTTCTCCAAAAGCCAAAGTGGAATTAGGCATCAACTGTTGCAGTCGCCAAGCAGTAAACATGGTTAGGGGTATCACCATACCTAAACTAATTCCCATCCACCACAGGTTACAGTTTGCCAATATTGTGATTAATCCCTGAGTGTCTATTTTCGAGTAGATTACTGCTAGAATAAGCAAGCTGACAACCAGAGAAATGATGCGTTTCATAGTATTAAAAAATATTTAATTAGGGCTTGCTGCATGGTTCTCTGAAGAAACAAGGCTCCGAGGCAGGGGGCACGAGGCAGGGGGCACGAGGGAAGAGGATTTGGCTTGTTTCTTTCTCTCATAACGGGTGGTACGCCGCCCGTCGGGCGGCTTTTAAGTTTCTCTTCTGAAGGGGTAACAAACTCTCCGAAACCCTTGAGAATAAAGCTTTGAACCACATTAACATCTGAGACGATCAAGTCTTATTGACACGACCCGGCAATCTGATTAGATAAAACCTAAGCGAAGCGTTGCGTAGGGGGTATGGGGGAGGCGCTCCGTCCCCCATCGGGGGGTCTGGGGGGCTGGTCCCCCAGAAAAAACCTTCATCTTGTGCGAGAATCAATGGGCTAAAAGCAATATGGCTCAACACTTCAGCTTGCTTGTCACCCCGTGAGTCTTATTTTTAACAAGCTCAATTTTCAATCTTTAACTCAGCTTCTCAAAGTTGCAAATGCTACAAGTGATAGCAAATCTGCTTATTCTACCCCGTTATCTTCTCCCCAGCCTTCTCAAAACGAAGGTGACTAACCCTGATTTTGTATGGTTTCCACCCGGCAAGGACGAAAGGAGAGGCGATGCTGAGGTGAAGCTCCGTATTGCTGTAGCCCTAATCGATGTCGCTGAGTTCCATAACCCTTATTTGCTGCCAAATCATAGTTTGGATAACTTCTAGCCAAACGCATCACCAAATCATCACGCCATACTTTAGCAACCACACTAGCAGCAGCAATTTCTAGCGATCGCTGATCTCCTTTAACCATAGTTCGCTGGGGTACAGATAAATCCTTGAGAGATTGTCTCCCATCAACTAGGCAAAGATCTGGCTGTACTTGCAGCTTCAGTACTGCCCGCTTCATGGCTAATAGCGATGCTTGCAAGATATTGATCTGGTCAATTTCGTTTCTAGTAGCATAGCCAATTCTCCAATCGAGTGCTGTGCTTTTAATTTCTTCAGCAAGCTTGAGGCGTTGGGAAGCAGATAATTGCTTAGAGTCTTTGACGCCTGCAAGGGCAAGTTGCGGCAGGGCAGATGGGGGTAAAATTACTGCTGCCGCAACTACTGGACCAAAAAGAGCACCTCGTCCGACTTCATCCACACCAGCAACCAATTTTTTTTTATCAGACAAGGTTGGTAGCTCACAGCTCAGGAATGAAAACTGAATTGGGAAATCTGAATTTGTTTCTTGCTCCAGTTGAGATGATTGAGCTTTGTTAGATTTGATCTTTCCTCCTTTTGGTAAAATTCCTAACTGATCAATTTTTTTCAAACTTCAAACTTCATCATTGTCTTCACTATTTGCTGAAGAACGGCGACGACGGCGGCGGATTAAAGGAGGACTGGTTGCTGATTCAGTATTAGGTACAGAATCAGTAGGTGTTTCTGTGGGTGTTTTTGTGGGTGTTTCTGTGGGTGTTTCTGTGGGTGTTTCTGTGGGTTTTTCAGTGGGTGTTTCTGTGGGTGTTTCTGTGGGTGTTTCAATCTCAACTGCTGAGACAGAAGCAGTTACTAGTACCTTTTCTGGAGTCTTTTCTTCTTTTGATACTAGAGAAATAGTCTTTGCTTCCGTTGAAGATTCTACTGGTACTGGATTTAAGCTTTCTGTTTTATCTGCTTCCCCTGGAAGCACCACAGAGAGAATTACAGACCTCATATCTTTGAGATCTCGATCTAACTTTACCAGTGGAGAAATTCCCATCAAAGCATAAACATTTTGTTCCTCTGGAGTCATTTCAACGGAAATTATTTCTGGAGGTTTAATTTCTTTAGAAGACTTGATAAGCTGGGGTTTTGGTGGTGATTCTCCTTCCTCTGATACTGAACTTCTGCCCACTTCACCAGTACTAGGAGAAAACGATAGGTCTTTGGAAGATCTTCTACCAAAGCGAGGGGTATCAGCTTCCCCTGACTCCGAAAACCTTTGGGAGACAGGAATTGGGAGAGAAGGTACCCTACTAACCCCTTCCTCTTTTGTCAAAGTTTCATCAATACGACGGCGACGGCGGCGAATATTATTGGTTAGTCCTTGCTCCTGATAGCTGGGATGGTGTAAGAGTTCAATTTCCTCGGAGTCTTTGAGTGAAGGAACATCAAATGGTTCAGGGACATCTGGCATCCGAGATTCCCTCAACTCCAAGCGAACAGGGGATTCTAATACTTCACTAGTTGCAGCTTGATGTGTCTCACCTGGGAGGCGCACTACATGTCCTAAACCACTACAGGTGGGACAGGTTTCACCAAACAATTCGTAGATATTTTGACCTTGGCGCTTGCGGGTTAGTTCGACTAAGCCAAGTTCTGAGAGTTGAGCAATCTGGGGTCTAGCTTTGTCTGCTCTCAAGGCTTTGTTGAAATGTTCTAGCACCTGTAACTGATCTCGCCGCGAGTCCATGTCAATAAAGTCAATGATAATCACACCAGCAATGTTACGCAGACGCAGCTGGCGGGCAATTTCGGTAGCGGCTTCGCAGTTAGTCCAAAGTACTGTCTCTCGTGCTGTTGCAGAGCGGGTAAAGGAGCCGGAGTTAACATCAATTACAGTGAGAGCTTCTGTTGGTTCGATGATGATATAGCCACCAGAAGGTAGATCTACTCTCGGCTTGAGGGCTTCTCGAATTGCAGCATTGACTCTGAAGTATTCAAGAATCGACATGCGATCGCGATGATGATCAATTAAGACCCCCTCTGGCGAACGACCTCCACTCCAATTCAATAAGTGTAGTTTAACTCGCTTCAATCCGGCATTGGAATCTACTACAATCCGATTGACATCGGAGGTGTACATATCCCGGAGAACACGCTGAATAAAATCATTATCTCGGTTCAGTAAGGCTGGTGGCCTGGCAGAATTAGCTTCCTCTTGAATCTCTTCCCACTGTCTTTGCAGAGCTTCCAAATCTTCAATGATTGCTTCTTCAGCTTTATCTTCTGCTTCCGTGCGTACTAGTAATCCCATGCCAGAAGGTTTGATTAGTATGGCTAGAGCTCGGAGGCGATTGCGCTCGTTTTCGTTCTTAATCCGTCGGGATAAGTTAACGCCCCTCCCGTAAGGCATCATTACTAGATAACGACCGGGTAAACTGATGTTCCCGGTGAGCCGAGGACCTTTATTACCCGTTGGCTCTTTCATCACTTGCACCAAGACTTTCTGCTGGGGAGTCAGCAGTTCAGTAATAGTACCGGAGCGACGTTTCAGACGCAAGGGACCGAGATCGGTGACATGAATAAAACCATTACGTTCTGGATCTCCAATATTAACAAAAGCCGCATCTATCCCAGGTAAGACATTTTCTACAATTCCGAGATAAATATCACTAACCTGATGGTTGCCGGTAGCAACCACCAGTTCTTGAATTTGATCTTCCCAAAAGACGGCGGCAAGCCGATGTTGCTCTGCAATAATAATTTGCTTTGGCATTCAATTTCCTCAAAAACTGTTAGTGTAATTGGGTACTGAGGCTATTTCTCTCGATGAAAGCTACCCAATATCACGCTTGTAAGCAAAAACTCTAACTTAACCTCAAAACTAGAGAACTGACGTAGTTACCTCGGAGTGAATTAAGGTAGCTAAAAATCCCCTCGATTAATCCTTTCT
Organism: Caldora sp.; assembly: GCA_965222765.1. Taxonomy (GTDB): domain Bacteria; phylum Cyanobacteriota; class Cyanobacteriia; order Cyanobacteriales; family Coleofasciculaceae; genus Caldora. The sequence goes on along the minus strand of CBDCVG010000078.1, from coordinate 73,825 downwards.
CCCTGCAATTGGGAGCCAATGCTTTGACTTTTCGCCAAAGATAAACATTGGATTTAGAAAAGCATGAGTAGAAAGTTCCGAAGAGCAAATTAGTGGCGTTTAGCACCTATTGCTGGGTTACACAGTCTGAACCCAAACAAGCTTCTAGCCATAACTGCCCCTATCATTAATTTATTATACCGTGCTCTTAGTGAGATGTTACTTAATTTAGGTAAGTTATTGGTCATTGGTCATTGGTTATTGGTCTCTTTGACAACAATGCCTTTTAACTTCCTACAGTTTGAGATTGTCGGAGAGACTCAATCGTCGCGATCGCTTGTTGGGCTACCTGATCAATTTCTGTAGCAGTGTTAAAGCGCCCAATCCCAAATCGGATAGAAGCATATGCTAGGGATTCTGAGTGTCCCAATGCCAGAAGAACATGAGAGGGTGCGACATTAGTCGAGGAGCAGGCTGAACCCGAAGAAACAGCTACTATTGGCTGCAATCCTAGCAGCAGTGCTGAGCTATCAACATTTTCCACACTGATATTCAGGTTTCCTGATAATCTTTGTGTAGGATGACCATTGAGATGGATATTGGGTAGCTGACTTAGGGCACTCCAGAGACGTTCCCGCAGCTGTAGTAACTGTTGAGACTCAGATTCTTGTGCCTCTAAACCGAGAGCTACTGCCTTGGCAAAGCCGACAATCTGGGGGGTATAGAGAGTACCAGAACGTAGTCCCCTTTCCTGTCCACCTCCCTGTATTTGGGAAGCTAACCTTACTCTAGGATTGCGGCGGCGAACATAGAGGGCACCAATACCTTTAGGACCATATACTTTATGGGCAGTTAAGGACATCAGATCGATGTTCATTGCCTGGACATTTAGAGGAATTTTCCCTATAGCTTGGGCTGCATCAGTGTGGAAGAGTACTTGTTGCCGGTGGCAAATCTCTCCAATTTCTGCTACGGGCTGCAATACTCCAATTTCGTTATTTGCTACCATTACCGATACCAAAATCGTTTCGGGACGGATGGCTTTTTCTAGTTGGGTTAAATCGATGAGTCCATCCGGCTGCACTGGTAGGAAGGTGACTTCAAATCCCAGAGTTTCCAAGTAGCGATAGGGATCTAGTACTGCTCGATGTTCTGTTTGGACAGTAATCAGATGCCGTCCTTTGTTGAAATAGGCTTCGGCAACGCCTTTAATCGCTAAGTTGTTAGCTTCTGTCGCACCACTGGTAAAAACAATTTCTTCTGGGGTGGCATGGATAGCATCTGCTAGGATTTGCCGCGCCTGTTTTACTGCTGCTTCTGCTTGCCATCCGTAAACATGGCCGATGCTTGAGGGGTTGCCGAAATATTCGGTGAAGTAGGGGAGCATTGCCTCTAGTACCCGCTCATCCATAGGGGTAGTGGCATGGCAGTCGAGGTAAATTGGGCGATGAGACATACGCTCTTAAGAGAAGGCAGAGGGCAGGAGGCAGAGGGTAGAGGGTAGAGGGGAGAAGGTTCTTACACGTAATGATCTGATACTCTAAAGCTTCGAGCACTTAAGGAGTTTTTTGTAAATCTGGTCGTTCTTCCTGCACAATTGCTCCTTTTACTGGGCAAACCTGGAAACAGATGCCACAATCAATACAGGTTGAAAAGTCAATCCAGTACCAGTCTGTACCTTTGACATTTTTACCCGGACCTGGATGAATACAAGCAACTGGACAGGCTTCAACACAATCAGCAACGCCTTCACAGGTTTCAGTAACAATAGTGTGAGACAAAGTGTTCTCCCTTTTGAAGACTTGATCATAATAACTGATTGATTCAGCTATTTCTAGACGACCAATCTGAGGTAATGATCAATATTGCTTGTTAGAATCTAGTTTCGGTATGTTTCCTCCTCCAATATTATGGGCAATACCTTTGGACATTTATTTCGGATTACAACCTTTGGTGAATCCCATGGCGGTGGCGTCGGAGTGGTGATTGATGGCTGTCCACCACAACTAGAAATTTCCGCTGAAGAAATTCAGGTGGAACTAGACCGCAGACGTCCTGGTCAAAGTAAAATAACAACACCTCGTAAGGAAACTGATACTTGCGAAATTGTTTCAGGGATGTTTAAGGGCAAAACCCTGGGAACGCCCATCATGATTATGGTGCGTAATAAGGATACTCGTCCCCAAGATTATAACGAGATGGCTCAGACCTATCGTCCTTCCCATGCAGATGCAACCTATGATGCTAAATATGGTATCCGTAACTGGCAAGGTGGCGGCCGATCCTCCGCTCGTGAGACCATTGGCAGAGTTGCTGCTGGAGCGATCGCTAAAAAAATTCTTTCTCAAGCTGTTGGTGTGGAAATTGTGGGCTATGTCAAGCGTATTCAAAACCTAGAAGCTATTGTTGAGCCTAACTCTGTTACCCTCGAACAGGTAGAAAGCAATATCGTCCGCTGCCCTGACGCTGAATGTGCACAACGGATGATCGAACGGATTGAGCAGATCGGACGTAGTGGTGATTCCCTAGGCGGTGTTGTGGAATGCGTTGCGAGGAAAATCCCCAAAGGTTTAGGAGAGCCAGTATTTGATAAACTAGAGGCAGATCTAGCAAAGGGTGTTATGTCCCTACCCGCAAGTAAAGGTTTTGAAATTGGTTCGGGTTTTGCTGGGACAATGCTAACCGGCAGCGAACATAATGATGAATTTTACACTGACGAGACTGGTGCGATACGCACGGTAACCAATCGTTCTGGGGGGATTCAGGGCGGCATTGCTAACGGTGAAAATATTATTTTGCGGGTAGCATTTAAACCCACTGCTACCATAAGAAAACAGCAGCGCACGGTGACTAGCACTGGTGAAGAAACAATGCTAGCTGCCAAAGGACGTCACGATCCTTGCGTTTTACCTAGAGCTGTGCCTATGGTAGAAGCAATGGTCGCCTTAGTTTTATGTGACCACCTGCTGCGTCATCAGGGTCAGTGCTGTACTGTAAAACCTTAAATTGCCAATGGAAACCAGTCCTTCCTCTGAGTTTGTTGTTCAATTTTGGGGGGTTCGAGGCAGCGTTCCTGCTCCCGGAAAAGATACAGTTCGTTATGGCGGTAATACCTCCTGTATAGAGATGCGAGTAGGTGGTAGACGCCTGATTTTTGATGGCGGTACCGGTTTGCGGATGCTGGGTAAAAGCTTAAAGTCTGAGCTACCAATTGAAGCTGATTGGTTTTTTACTCACTATCACTGGGATCATATTCAAGGTGTGCCATTTTTTGCTCCAGCCTTTATTCCTGGCAATACCTTCCATATTCATGGAGCAGCACCGGGAGGACTATTAATGGAGCAACATTTTAGCGAGCATGTTCTGCACCTGAATTCTCCTGTACCAGCTCACAAAATCAAGGCAAATTTGACCTTTGATGACTTAAAGTTTGGTAAAAATATCATTACTCTGGATGATATAACTATTGAAACTGGTCCTCTTAACCATCCTAATGGTGCCATGGGTTATCGGGTAACCTGGCAAGGTCATTCTGTTTTCTACTGTACGGATACAGAACATTTTCCCGATCGCCTCGATGAAAATGTGGTGCATCTGGCTCGTGATGCGGAGGTGCTCATTTACGATGCCATGTATACGGATAAGGAATACCATAACCCGAAGTCTCCCAAAGTAGGTTGGGGACATTCAACCTGGGAAGAAGGAGTAAAAGTAGCAAAGGCAGCTGGAACCAAGCGGTTGGCAATCTTTCACCACGAACCGAATCACAGTGATGATTTTCTTGATGAGATGGCAGTAGAGGTGAAAGATACCTTTGAAGGAGCCTTCATCGCTCGTGAAGGGATGATTTTTTCAGTGATTCCGTGAAAAACATATCCCATTGTTGTCAACACTAGAGCCCCCATTCAGAGTATCATTTCCAGATAAGCATTCTTAATTCTTAATTCTTAATTCTTAATTCTTAAGACGATATTCCTCAATCCAAGCCTGAGTTTGCTGCTTTAGCTGAGCTCGCTCATCTGTGGTAATCCCTTGAGGATCAAAACGATAACGATAATGCAGCTCAACAATTTTTTGCAGATTACTCAAGTAAGGAGATAATGTTAAATCTGCTTGCAGTCGGTTTAACCAACTTTTGAGAGACTCTGAGGGATTACGGGCAAAACCCATCTGCTGTAGGATCTGTTCTATGGTATAAAATTCAGAATCGACACCATTATCTTCAATAGTTGCGATCGCATTAATTGGTTCTTGACTGCTTAAACGTTTAACCCGCCTTTTGGGATTAAACTGTCGTCCAGCGAAGATAACGGCAGGAATCACTAACCACCACCAATACTTCAATATCTGGGACTGCCTTAACTTACCAATCCAGATAGTTAGCTGGAAACCTAACCAGGAAAACCAATCACCGATAAATCCCCACTTAGGAGCATTAGCATCTTCCAGAGGCATCCAGGAAGCTGGAGTAGTATCAAATTCTTGCCACCTACCATCAAGATAAACTAAAGTCCAAGCATGACCATGACGAGCTCGTACAAGATACTGGTTTTCTAAAGAACTAAACTCGTGCACAGAATAGCCAATAGCATAACGGGCAGGGATACCTAAAGAGCGTAATAATAATGTAGTTGCTGCGGCAAAGTACTCGCAATGACCAGAACGATTTTGTAGTAAGAAAGTTGATAAAGGTGTGAAGTTGCCACTTTTACCAGCTAAATCTAATGAGTAGTTAAATTCTGATTGAAAAAAGACCTGAATCTGTTGCATGAGCTCTTGAGAAGATTTGCCAGCAACATCTAGTTCTTTGAGTACCTGTTGTATAGCTGCCTGTTCTGCTAATGGTACTTGTAAATCATCTTCTGTCGGTGGACTATCATTTTCTAGATTAGGGTTGAACTGAATTTCATAGGAGATAAAATTAGTCTCTCCAGCAACCTTAACAGTGCCATATTGATTTTGTTCTAGTTCCAGGATAGGTAATTGTTCAACTTGAAAGGAACCATCCGGTAGTTTGAGTAAACCTTGACCTTGGGCTAACTTAGCTGATATGGTAATTTCTGAGCTGGGATTTACTGATTCTGCCAACAACCAAGTGGTTTCATTATCAACAGGTTCCAAACGATTGAACTCTGAATTAGTAGCAACCCAAATCCCTCCCTGATATTTATTATAAGTAGATTCTCTCAGTAACTGTGGTACATTACCCTGGTCATCCGGTGCAACTCGAAAGACAATGCCATTCGATAATTTGAGACGACCAAGATCACCAATTGCTGTACTTTTTTGGTTAGGATCAGCATCACGGGTAAAAAAGCCACTCAACCATGCAATCGTTGCCTGTTCTAAGCGGAGATGGAGTTGATGTAAACCCATCTGAGTAACAAAACCTAAACTAGCAACCAGCACCATTAAACATAACCAGATAATTGGTGAAAATCTTTGGGAGCGCCTAAACCATAAAGTTACAGCTACAAGTACTGACATTCCAAGGTAAAAACCAATATGCCCCGTATTTGCCGCACTCGCTGCCAAAATACATAGTGCCAAATAAAGATAGCGAAAATCGATACTAATTTTTTCAGGATTACTTTCCTGCTTGAGTAATAAAAATAGAGCCGATAAATCAATGCGATCGCTTGTGGAATATACTTGGGCTGTAACCAAAGGCATAAAAATCACTGGTAGCCATTGAAATAAGGCATAAATAAAATAAAGTGAGCGAGAGGAGACTAGTAGGTAAATTATTAAAATTACCAACAGACTCAGGCATAAATTGGCAATCTTTTGGAAATCCTCTGTAGTCAATTCCCACTGCCAATCCAAAAAGCGGGTCACTTCCAGTAAAATAGCAGTCGGGACAGCAATAATCCATAATCCCGTTTGCCAACCCCAAAATAGTAAAGCGGCACCAAGGAGAAGGGGTGGTATGTTCATAGTATGGTATTACTTTCTTATTTTATTTTAGTGGAACTGGCATCTTGCCAGTACAGCATCCCCTGTAGAATCGGCATCTAGAAGAGTGTAGTTGTTCCCTTATTAGTTGCGATCACAACTATTTTTTGCTATTATTAATAATAATGGTAAAGGTGTGCGCATATAAACTATTTGCCCTACCTTCAAGCTTCATAACTCATTACCAGTGGATTGGCTTGATATAGATTCATAGGTAACGTCTAATATCATTGGGAAATACAGTAATAATCTATATCAAACTACTTTGCTATTAATATTTTGTTATATTCAGCGTGTGTTCCTATCCAAAACCAAGCTATATCATTACCCTCCTCTACAGCAACTGCTCTGTAGTGTAAACCAACTCGAAACATCTATCTGCAAGTTCTTGTATTTCGGATGGCAGCTGTCGATAACAATACCAAAAATCTGGCGTAGCTCTATGCTTCACAAATCAGTACAATTTCCTTGTCGCAAGTGTTTTAGTGCCTTTTGTGCTAGTGCATCGAGTCTGCCAGCAGCAACATCAGCCTCAAATTGTTGATCCCAATCTGCTGCATCAAATTCTGCAAACCAAGTCCGAAATTTAGCCAGCTCATCATTAGAAAGCTGACTAACAGCACGCTCAATTTCTTCTAAGTCTACTGGAACCATAAGCCTTAATTTGTGACTAACCTACTCAAATTATAGATTTTTGCGATCGCTTTTGTCTGGTTAGGGTAAGTTTTGAGCGCATGAAATAGCCGATATAGCAAGTATTTGAGCTTAAAGAATTGCCTCAATACTTGTGTGTATCAAAAATTACTGTTTAACTACGGAAAATTACGCAAATACCGACTGTAGTAACTAAGGTACGGAATGTTAGTATCGTCTTTCAATTGCGATCGCTCTAAATTCAAAATTCAAAATTCAAAATTCAAAATTGAGAATGGCACAAAATCAGAGTTCAAGGCTAAATTAGCTATTGATACCAGAGAAATACTTAGCAACTCTTTACAGGCTTGAGCATGACTAACCAACTGTTTGCGAATGGTTACGCCTTACTCATTGGTGTGGGAGCTGATTTACCTGTCACAGTCAAAGATGCGACAGCTTTGCGGGATGTGCTGATTAATCCTCATCGTGCTGCCTATCCACTGAAGCAAGTGAACCTCCTGACAGAAACTTCTGCAACTCGCCAGGGAATTCTTGCAGGATTTGACGAATTAATTAAGCGCTCTAACCAGAATCCAGGAGCAACAGCGATCGTTTATTATTCTGGTCACGGAGGATATATTAAAGGAACGAAAGAGTATTTCTTAGTACCTTATGGTTACAACTCAAAGCATAGAAAAGAAACTGCTATTTCTGGGTTAGAGTTTACCCAAAAGATTGAAGCAATCAAGGCACAGAAGTTAATTGTTCTACTAGACTGCTGTCATGCAGGGGGAATTACTAAGGATTCTAGTACTGTATTTGTCAAATCTCCGGTTCCTCCAGAACTGTTAGATACTAAAGCCAAGGCGCTATGAATGACGAAATTTTATGTAGGAAACGAGCAAGACTCAAAGAAGCATATAACAATCTTGATGAAGAGTGGAAAAGGCGTAAGCATAAATGCTTGAATTTTCGTCTTGCTGCTGCCAGCAAAGCTGGAACATCAGAAAAATTTCAATTAGATCAAGATATTCAGGAAGAAGAAATCCGATGCAGAGAACTAAGTCAGGAAATGGATGATCTCGCAACAGAGATTGAAAGCGTTGATAAGCAACTCCAATCCCACCAACAGCAAGCACAACTTCAATCCCAGCAAGAACTAACACAATATATTTCTCCTTCCAACTCTGTAACGCAAGATTTATCTTATGAGTATCGTGTCGGTGGCCCTTTAACTCCCGACAATCCTACATATGTACAAAGACAAGCTGATACAGATTTATTGGAAAACCTGAAAACGGGTGAATTTTGTTATGTCTTCAATTCAAGACAAACAGGAAAGTCGAGCTTAAGGGTACGAACAATTGCTAAATTAAAAGAAGAAGGAATTGTTTGTGTCACTATCTTAACATCATTGATCATTAGCACTTCCGAAGAAATGACAGAAGCACTTTGGTATAGAGGAGTTATTAACAGCATTGTGATGGATTTGGGACTCTACAACAACTTTGATGATGTTGAATGGTGGAAGAGTCAGGAAGGGCTATCCGCTGTACACCGTTTCAGCAAATTCATTCAAGAAATTCTTCTAAGGAAGATACAACAACATATAGTCATATTTATTGATGAAGTAGATCGAATTCTGAGCCTAAATTTTAATTTGGATAGCTTTTTTGCCTCTATTCGTGAATTTTATAGCAAAAGAGCTGAATTGGAAATCTATAATAAACTGACATTTGCCTTAATTGGAGTAGCTACTCCTTCAGATCTTATACAAAATGCCTATAGTACAGCTTTCAACATTGGTCGTGCCATTAATCTTACAGGGTTTACATTCGATGAAGCTCAGCCTCTTGTTCATGGATTACAAGAGAATTCGAGCAATCCTCATGTACTATTGAGGGAAATTCTGTATTGGACAGATGGACAACCACTCTTAACTCAAAAACTATGTAGTCTCGTTCGGACATCAGAAGAGGTTATTCCGGATGGAAATGAGAAGAAATGGCTTGAAAATTTAGTCAGGGAGCATATTCTTAGTAAACTTGACTCTTCTCAAAATGACTCAGGACAAGATATAGCTGTTCATTTAAAAAGTATTAGTGATCGGATTCTCCTTAACTTTAGAGTTAAAAAGTTATTGTCTTTGTATAAAAATATACTAGAATCTGGATCTATAGAAGCTAATGATAGTTTGGAGCAAATAGAGCTACGTTTGTCTGGTTTAGTAGTTAAGAGAGACAATAAGTTGAAAATTTGTAACCCTATTTACAAAGAAATTTTCGATCTTGACTGGTTAAGAAGAAGTGCGAGAAATTCAATTGCCAGACCATTCGTTGATCAAATACAAGCTTGGAGCAATTCTCATTATCAAGATGAATCTCATCTTTTATATGGAGAAGCTTTGAGAAAAGCGAAAAAAAGGTCAGAAGGTATATTTCTTCAAAAAGAGGATAAAAGTTTCTTACTTGCCAGTGAGGAACTTGAAAAAAAAGTTATCTTTCTTGCAAAAACGTCGGTCATAGAGACTGCCATTAAAAAAGTTTTTTTGTGGACAGGTGGTCAAAAAAAACTTAATGATCGTATTTTTTCACTCCTTTACAAAGAGAGAAGACTTTACAAAAGATCTGTAGAAAAATGGGTTGATAAGGTAGTTGGCTCTCGAATGATTGATAAATGGAAAATTGAGCCGGAAGCAGAACCATTAAGAGAAATTTATCGCCACCTACTTGAAAGTAAAAAATGTGATCCTTTCTGGTTGCTTATAGATTACAGAAAAATTCTTTTATTAGAAGAATTAGAATTGTCTAGTGAAAAAGAAAAAGAGGAACTGAAAAAGATAGGGATCATCATTGAAAAGAATGGTAATTTGAGTATTGCTAGTCTTCTTTATGAAACTGTATTTGATATTTTCTGGACAAATCAAAATCTAGGAAAGATGCGCCCATATGCCAAAAAGCTGGTTGCCTGGATAGATTCTGATAGACAAGACAAGTCCCAACTCCTGACTGACAGGGAACTTCAAACTGCCCAAAAGTTCTTGGTGGGTAAAAAACTAGACCAAAGAGAAAGCCGATTTATAGTTGATAGTATGTTAGAGAATACCTAAGGAGCGCTAACTATGAGTGCAGAACACAATACAGGAGGGCTCTCTAACCTTTTTACAGACTTCGTACATCAAATCGGCTCAAAAGCTGATTATCCTTTTCGCATTGTGCAGGAGGTTCTACGATGGACAGGGGATCAACCTTTCCTCTCGGAACTCCTTTGTCAGCTTATTCTTGGGTATCCAGCCTCTTTCCCTGATGGACAGGAAGAGGCTCTAGTAGAACAGATTGTCCAAGCAAACATAATCAAGGATTGGGAAAATAGTACTGTCTCTGCAGACCTTAAGGGAGTTATTCAAACCATATTAGATGATGAAAAAAAAGATGCAATTCTAAATTTATATTTGCAAATACTACACAGAGGTAAGATACCAGTAAACAGTAGTCAGGAACAGGAAAAGCTAATACAGTCTGGCTTAGTTAAAAAAGAAAATGGTAAATTAAAAGTTAATAATGCTATTTATGCAAGCATTTTCAACTCCGAATGGGTTGAACAGCAATTACCAGATATTCCTCAACCGACTTCGACTACTGCCCCTCCTATAGAAGAAAATCAAACTACATCCTCCACTAGATTATGGTCAGGAATAGCACTTCTCGCTCTTCTGGTAGCTGCTTTTGCTTATCCATTTTTACTAAAATCTGAAGATCAAGATAATTCTAAAAATAACCTCGAAACCACATCATCTCTTGAGGTAAAATCATCATCATCAGGTACTAAGAGAAGCTCTTTAGAGGCAAAGCTATTAGACCAAGGAATGGAAGACGCAAAGAATGCAAGATGGTCACTTATGCTTAATAATTTTTGTCAGATTTCAGAAGATTCTCTATACTTTGACGATGCGAAAAGCACGTTAGATGAATGGATTATTCAATCGGATCGACCAAACAATATCTACATCGCTTTGAATACCTTTCAGAATGAGGAAAATCGCCCATGTCCAATAGCAGAACATATTTCGATACCAGAAGATATTTTGGAGTCTTCCCGAAATTAAGGAATAACTGTTGGATCACCACCTTGTTCTTCCATTCCTACAGATACTCTTATTCCTTGTCTACCAATTTGGAATAAGTCAATGATAGAACCAAACAATCCATAGTCCTGAGCATAACTGCGCCCTATTCCTTTCATTCTTTGAGTGCTATTTTTTTGTGAACTTTGCTCCGAGTAATATAAGAATATCCCTATTAATACCCAAGCAATGAAGCTGAGGATTCCCACAACAACAACAACACTAGTCCAACCTAAAAACTGATAAAATACTTGCGTTGCGCGGTTGTAATTCTCAAGCTGATATTCACTGGAGCTAGGACTTGCGAAAAAACCGACGGCGACAGTGCCCCAAAAACCGCAAATGAGATGAACAGGAACAGCTCCCACTGGATCATCAATCTTGAGAAACGTTAGAAGACTTTTTCCCATCAGAACTAGCAGTCCACTTAATGCTCCAATTATCCCTGCACTTACAATATCCACATAAGCTGAAGATGCAGTGATACCCACTAAGCCGCCTAGAATTCCATTGATAATAGAAGATAGACTAATCTTCTGAGCTATTACGAATGGGCTGAAAAGTACAGTCCCAAAACCACCTGCTGCAGCGGCAAAGAGTGTTGTGGCAATGATATGGGGAACATATTCCAAATTTTTTGCAGAACCGCCATTAAAGCCAAACCAACCAAGCCAAAGAATCAGACAACCGAGAGTTGCTAAGCTCAGATTGTACGGCTCGAATCTTTCTGAATCTTCTTGCCCAGAAAAACTGTCATCTACTGGATCATAGCCAAATCTATCCCGCCTTGGCTTTAACAACCAGGCTCCTATTAAAGCTGCCATGCCACCTACTGAGTGAACAACGGTTGAGCCAGCAAAATCTCGGAACTGGATGGGAACAGAAGATAACCAGCCTCCTCCCCAAACCCAGTAACCTGTTAGTGGATAGATAAACCCCACCAGAACAAAGCTAAATAAGATAAATGCCCAAAATTTAATTCGCTCTGCTACCGCACCAGAGACAATGGTTGCAGCTGTGCCGGCAAAAACCAGTTGAAAGAAAAACAGCGATGCAAATGATCTACCTTCCCAACTACTGCTCAAAGCTGCAAAATCTTTAGGAAAAGGATTAAGAGAGACTTCAGAAGGAAATGGCAGATTGAGCAATAGTCCAATTTGTCCAATAACCCCACTGTCGCTATCCCCAAACATGAATCTAAAGCCAAACAGCCAAAATGCGATCGTGGCAATACAAAAAACAATTAAATTTTTGGCTAGTACATTGACAGCATTCCTGGTTCTGCAAAACCCAGTTTCCAGCATGGCAAAACCAGCATTCATGAAAAATACTAGAGATGCGGCAATTAGGAGCCAGAGGGTACCAACTTCATTAAAATTTCCTTGACTGGAACCCTGTGCTACTGCTTTATCTCCCAAGATCAACAGCAAAGTAACCAGGGATAATATACAGAACTGACATTTCTTGAAAATCTTACCAAACTTACCCTGAGAGGTCTTGTACCTATGTCTAGCCATAGTGAGTTACTTGTAGTGAAATGTTGCGAATGAGACTCAAGTATTAGGTGTTAGGTGTTAGGTGTTAGGTGTTAGGTTTTCTTCTCCTTAAACAAACAACAAACAACAAACAATAAATGTCAATCAACCACTTCAATTACATTAGACATTACCGCTAGCTGAGTTGTATCAACCCCTCGTGTTCGTGACGTCGTCGTTCTACTAGAGGTAGAGACAATTGTGCCTCGCGTTTCCTGAGTTATTCGATCCAAGTCTCCCAATAATGCCCCTATAACTTCCACCGTTTCATCCTCATTTTCTCCTAGTGCTATGGGTGAGCGGGAGGTTGAGGACAAACCTCTACTTCTAGCAATGGTTTGTAATCCTTTCAAGGCATCTCGCAGTGGTTTGGTACTGGCTAAAATCATCAGTTCTAGAAAGCCAGAGGGACCTTGTACTGTGAATTTGGTATCCCCATCTCGTGGTACTGCCACCGTTTGTCCGGGTGCGATAAGGGTTGCATCCTCAGGAGCACCCCAGTTAACTGGGTAGAGAACTACTAAGTCCCCATTGCTACCAATTACCAGTACACTCATATAGATATTGCGATTTTCTTGATTGGTTACCTCAACCTTTACTTCCGTTCCTGGTTTCAGTTGCTGAACTGTTGCTGATGTTGTCCGGGAGTTACGGGTGGCTTCTTGAGCCCCTCGACTACCACTGCTAATGGCAACTCCCCTGCCACCTACAGGCTTGATGGCATTTTTTACCTTCAAGTTGGAAGAATCACCATTGACTATTTGTTGTAATAGCCGCCCTGCTAGTAATTGCTTTAAGCGGGGTCTTAGACGCATTATAGCCGCTGCCACTGACTCTCCCGCTTTATCAAAGGAATCTGGAATCGGTTTCAATCCAGCAGTGAATAAACCCACACTCCCCACTGGCGGCGGATTGGTTATCCCATAGCTTCGCGCTTGCTGTGAGTAGGCTGGGTTCATCTTACCTAGTAAGTAATCGACTACTCCCCCTTGGTTAACCGATTTTGCTTCCACTCGCTGAATCGATTGGAGTACCGATCTTGCTGAATTTACCTCATTACCCAAAGATTGAGCTAGCCCCAGCCGCAGTTTCAAGTTAGAGGGAACACCTCGCACCTGCTCCCGCATGAAAGTTCCCGACTGAATTGCTCCGGAGGGATTCCCTCTAATTTTGCCATACCCTTTCAAACCATCACGGGAGGTTTGCACCACTTCTCCGAGTACATTTCCCTGATTATCAATTAAATTGAACAGCGCTCCTTCCTGAAAAGATTCTAAGGTTTGGGAAGCGACTCCTCCCAGCCAAAACTCAACTTGGCTACCAGCTTTTTGCACTACAGCCTCTGCTGATGGGGTAGGTGGATCAATAAAATAGACTGGTTGCTGATCATAGTTACTTCCCGGCTGAACCTCATGTATCGGTTCTTGCAGGATACCAGAAGAATTGGCTACATCTTTAGTACTACGAGCAAGATTGACAAAAACACTTTTTAGAGGTTGACTCACCGGCTGTTGCCAGAGATAGCGAGTTAATAAATAGGTAAAAGCTCCTGCATGAAAACCTTCAAAGGGTGCATCTGTTGCCAATTGATCCTGTTTAGCAGAACCGAGAGCAACTCCTTTAGCAATACCCTGCTCCCGCAACTCATGAAACTTAGTGGGGGTAAGATTCAACCGTGAGAGCCACTGCTCCTGGTAGTCAAATTCTTCTTGAGTCGCTTCATCATTGCCACCACCTTGACGTGACAAAGCACGGAACATGACCTCCTCCTTGTCTCGCGTACCACCACCAGAGTGGCAACTATCCAAAACCACAGTGACATTTTCTGTTTTCAGAGCGTACATGAGGAGAAATAAGCTCTTACCCATAATATCCCGCACTTTGCCACTACCATCTTCTGAAGTGCGGTCAGGAGGTACCATCGTACCATTGAGTCCATTAGACCCTGGTAGGGGGTTAGGGTCAATTACTCTAGAACCATGCCCAGAAAAATGAAATACTACTACATCTCCTGGTTTAGCTTGTTTGATTAAATGGTTCTCAAAAGCATCTAGAATATTCTGGCGGCTAGGCTTAATCTCAGCTTCATCAGTGACAAGGAGAATATCCTGAGGATTAAAGCCAAAGCGGTTAACTAGCAGTTCCCGCTGTAAGTCAACGTCAGTGAGACACCCTCGTAAGGAAGGGATGGGAGATTGATATCGATTGATACCTACGAGAAGGGCTAGTTTACGAGAGGTACTTTGAGCTAGAACTGTAGCATAGCGATCGCCCTGACGCATCAAATCCAGTTGACTCAAACCAATGCTAGCTAAGGCAGATCCAGCAAATTGTAAGAAATGACGACGTTTAATCCGGGACATGGCTATCTCTTTTTGTGACAGTTAAGACTTTTCCACAAGTTAATTGTAGCTATCAGCACTCAGCTTTCAGCTGATATAGCACTACGCATTTTGGTTAGGACATTTAGGAAACTCACCACAGAGGCACAGAGGAACACAGAGAAAAAATATCGTCCTAATGTAGTGCGTAGCGCTATACCAAATCTGGGGAGAGCAACCCCCGTTTTGAGCAAACCACCAAAACCTAAAACCTAAAACCTAAAACCTAAAACCTAACCCTACTTATTGTGATGCTTGGGAATAGGACTGCTGTACCCGTTCTAGTTCCAAATCATTAAGATAATCCACAGTCCAGTTGGTTTGACGTTGGAGCATATGAAATGGATAGGTATTTGCTACACCTACTACCTGCATTCCTGCTCGTTTTGCTGCTTCAATCCCAGCTGGAGTATCTTCTATTGCCAGACATTCATGGCTGTGAAGGTTGAGGGTAGGATATTTTTGATTAATCTTGTCCACTGCCAAAAGATAGCCGTCGGGTTCCGGTTTACTTACTTTAATGTCATCACCAGCAACAATCACACAAAAGTATTGTGCTAGATTGGCACGATTGATTACCAGTTCTACCTCACAACGGAGTGCTCCACTCACCACACCCATGGGTAACTGAGCAACGCGAATTTTGAAAATCAAATCCTCCAAACCTGGGTAAATCGGTAACTTTTCCATCGCCTCTAACTGGCGTTGGTAAGCTTCAGCTTTACTGGTGATTAACTGATTCAAGTACTCTTGGGTGACTATTCTACCCCTACGTTTAAGTATCTCCTGTAGACAGGCGCGATCGCTTCTACCGAGACATACCTCCCGAAAATCATCAGCAGCAGGGCGCAGATTTTCTCCAATAATAATTTCCTCAGTTAGCTGCTGGTGAATGGCCTCATCATTAATAATGACGCCATTGAAATCGAAGATAACTGCCTTTAAACTCATGCCGGTGTGCTAAAAAGCTGGAGCAGGAATGCCCTCTGAACCTAAACCTTCAATTATACTACTTGCGGAAACTTGCTCTGTAGAAGTTGTTGGTTCATCTGCTGGCAGAGGTTTCATTCCCCTTGTTACCTGATGCACCCACCATAACTCCTCACTTTGCACGGCTTCAAAGCCTGCGGTTCCCATCCAAGCATCCACACTACCGGCAGCAAAATCCTTGATGTAAGGTTCTTCAAATATCTCAGTTAACCAATCTACTTGGCGCAGGGTTTTTTGATTACCATCCAAAATGAGAACTTCTCCTCCCGGCATCAGCAGCCGGAAGCATTCATGCAAGATTAATTGAGCTACCTTGGGCGGTGTTTCGTGAAATAATAATGACGCTGTAACCAAGTCAAAAGAAGCATCCGGGAAACCCGTCTCTTCTGCCTTACCATGAAGCCATTGGATATCTACACCAGCTTTTTTGGCTTTGTAGTCTCCCATGAATAGCATGTAAGGGGACAAATCAGTACCAATTACTTCAGCTTGAGGAAAAGCTTGCTTTAACATTAGGGTAGTGGAACCCGTGCCACAGCCTAAGTCGAGGATGCGTCGTGGTGTTCCCTTGATGGAATCAATTAAACCTTGGCGCACCCAGGTTTCGTTAGGGGGTAATACGTATTGTGTGATGGGATCATAGGTAGTTGCAGCATTAGTATTTAGATAGCCGCCTTCAATACCGTGGAAGTTCTGACTAGCATAGTAGTGAGGATAATTTAACTGAGGATTGCTGATGCGATCGCTTTCAGCTTCCCAGTTAATGCTGTCATGAAACTGCCGCAATTCTTCTTCATCAATAAAGCTGCGGATAATTGGGGATAAGAAACGATCCCAGATTGTGTCTTTACGAACTGCCATAGGAGTAGAGCTAGGTATGTTGGATTTAAGATAACGCAGCTATGGTTGCTTTTACCATTAATACCTAGTCTTCCTCTAATTTGTTCTTCAGCAGAAATAATAGTAATAGCTATTTCCTGTGGGTTTATTCTAGTAATACGTTGGCGGATAGTCAGATGTCCTCGCTGTAAAAGCGACAAATGATCGGTATCGAGAATCCATAAACTCATTTGGCTTCCTCTTGAGGATAGATTTCTTGTCGCTCAGATTCAATATAAGCTAACATTTCATCAAATTGTGGATCGTCTTGGTATTTACCAGCTAGTTTTAGCCAAGGATTTTCTTGCTCCAGTAATTCTTTCTGGAGTACCTCAAATACAGCTTTCTTGCCCTCTAAGGGTAATTGTTGTACTAAGGCGATTACTTGCTCAACGGTCACATCTAATATGGGCATACTGATGATTTTATGCAAATTTATCTAAGCTTGATTCTATAACAGGAATTTATTTACTATAGGGTATGGACTTAGCTTATTTTATCAAGCGATCGCATTTTATTACGATTTTAGCAGAGGATGCGATCGCTTTCTCTCGTAGGGTGGGCAAAATCAATATCCTGAACAATTAGACTGACAAATTACCCATTTTTACCCACCTATCCGACTCTTAATAAGAAGTATGGCGTAGTAAGCAACCACAAAGACACAAAGGACACAAAGTTTAGGTCTTACATTACTCATTCTAAATTCTAAATTCTAAATTCTAAATTCTTTTGAATCAATTTCTGAAACCGAGCATCTGAGCGAAGGTTGTCTAAATCGGAGTAAAAATTCGGCAAAATCGCGAACTTCAGCAACTAACTCATCGGATAAACTATCTAAAACTGCTGTTAAATGTTCTCGAACTCCCATCGCTTCACGAGCAGATTTAAGTAACTGCAACTGATGGGGATAAATTGTTTCTACACCAAGGGTTTCCATAAAAGCAGATGGTTCATCTTGGTTAGCTCGAACAAAATCACCACCAATTTCCGCCTTAACTGTACGGATTTGCCAAGATACACCAGAGGAGCCTGTAATGATCAATCTATGGGAACAGTTTTCCCTTGCCCACCCTACGAGCTGAAAGTGCGAGCGCTAACTATCAAATGGGTTAAATACACTCAACCCATCAATGCGCCTAAAATCTTTCAAATTGCGAGTAACTAACGTATAACTCTCGGTCAAAGCACAAGCTGCAATTAAAGCATCTGCTAGCCTAACACGATAATTACCCCGGATTTCGGCAGCGCAGTCTAAAACTACTTCCGTTAAAGATACACAGCTAAGTGTCCTCAAAAACTCTCGCATTAAACTTGCCTCAGCCTCAGTCAGCTCAGGGTAGCATAGCAACTCTACCCAACTAATTGGGCAGTAGTATCCTACCAGATCACCAGCTAGAATTTCCTCAAAGATAGATTGCACCGCTGGATCGTCATTGAAGTAATAAATCAGGATATTTGTATCTAATAGATAATTATTACTCACCCCATTCCTGTCTGAGTGACTTCTGAAACTCTAGAGCATCCACCCGCTTAGGCAAAAATCCCCGCCATTTATCTTTACTTATCACTGGCATTTCCTGTAGGCGATCTTGATGTTCAGATGTTACCTTCTGACGAACCAATGCCGCCAATTCTGCCAACAGCTGTAGTTGCTCATCAGAGGAAAGGCTTTGAACTTGAGTTAGTACTTCATTATAGGTAGACATGAACTCAGGTGTTGATTTTTTTCTTGCCCTAATCCAATATTACCCACAGGAATTTATTTACTATAGGGTATGGACTTAGCTTATTTTATCAAGCGATCGCGTTTTATTACTTCTCAAGATTTTAGCTGAGGATGCGATCGCTTTCTCTCGTAGGGTGGGCAAAATCAATATCCTGAACAATTCGACTGACAAATTATCCATTTTTGCCCACCTATCCGACTTGGGGAATGAAGAATGAAGAATTGGGAATAAAATACGTAAAAATGATTGTACCGACAATGTAGTGCGTGGGGATGATTGTTGGTATCTTTTTTATCGAGACAGCATTGAACTTTGAAGCCCGCCATAGTAAGCAACCACAAAGACACAAAGGACACAAAGGTTAGGTCTTACATTACTCATTCTAAATTCTAAATTCTAAATTCTTTTGAATCAATGCCTGAAACCGAGGATCTGAGCAAAGGTTGTCAAAATCTGAGTCGGTTTTTGCCATCTCTCGGTATTTGTCGGGATTGAGTTGGATGACTTGTTGCAGATTCTCGATCGCTAGGTCACAATTGTTTTGCAAGGCATAGCAGCAAGCTTTGTTGTACCAGGCTGCTTCATTGTCAGGTTTAAATTCAAGAGCTTTATCATAACTAGCGATCGCTTCTTCTAATTTTCCTAGCTCCAAGAACCAATAGCCCACATAAAAAAACAGCTCACTACTAAATTCCGGTTCAGTGGGAGTAGCAATTTGTTCGGCTTGTAGCTTAGCTTGTTGTAACCAATCTAGGCGCTGAGGTTCGGGAGAGCGTTTGGATTGATACAAAAGTGCGGCAAATTTTGCCAGTCCATCCAAGGAGGCAGTATAACTAAAGCACTTGTGTAATGCTGCCTTAATCTGAGACTGAGAAAAACCAGAGTTTGCCAGCAACTCCCAGTTAATTGGCTCTTGCTCCAATACCTCCCAACCTGATTCGACAGCAGGTTGAATAGTTGTGAGAAACTGCCGTATTGTATAGTTCAACAGACAGTAATCTGTTAAGTCTGCCTCAGCGGTAATCGCTTGAAAAGGAATGGTTACCACCTCATCTTGCTTTAAATAACGAGAAGCAAACAAATGGGAGATGAACTGAAGCTGAGTGTTGCTGCGGCGAGTAAAGAGGGCATGATAGAGGAATTCTGCGATGTTGCTGCGCCAGTCGGGATGGTTGTATTTTCCTGGAGGAGAACTATCGGAGGGTACTTCCCGATTAGCTAACTCTTCAAAGTAGTCAGCCAGCAATCCATGAATTTGATAAAACAGCTCTTTGTCTTCTTGCCACAGAGACAGCCGAAACACATCCCGCGCCACATCATCTAAGCGATAGCGGTGTTGTGCGAATTCCACAAAATCTCGCTTGGTTAACCAGTCAAAACAGTTATCCTTCTCATCAGCAGCGGAGTTAAAGTCTAAATTTTGAGAATTGAGCAACTGCCGAATCAAGGCTTTATCAAACCAGCGACAGCAAGCCGCCAGTTGCAACACCTGTTTTTGCGTAGAATTCAACCCTTGCAGCAGCAGTTTAACAATTTCTTGGTTACCCTGAGAAAAGTCAATCTCTCGCCCCGCAGCTTTTTCCCGCCCTATCCAGTTGAGATAATAAGGTAAGCCTTTGGTGGCTTGATAGATATCTTCCACCTGCTCCGATTCCGTTATACCTATCCCCCGGAGATACTCAGCCGTCTGCTGGTAATCAAATCTTTCCAACGGTTGCTGGTAAACTAAATCCCGGTCTTGTTGCAATTTCCGCCAATATTCAGTTTTGAGCAAAGACTGTCGCCCTGCTACGACTATACGAATCGGGTACGATCGTAACTGGCTATTCCCCAGTAGATATTTACACAACCACAAATCCAGCTGGGAAGGTGCTTTTTCATAAGTATCCAGCAGTAGTACCACCGGGCGCTGTTGAGCTTTCTGGATTAATCCTTGAACAAATGCCTCGGTTAACCTCGGTAACGGTTCCCGCACTAGTGACTGAAGATCTTTTTTCCCCTTAGTAGCTGGATGCTGTTGTAATAGAGATTCTACCCGTTCCTTGCCAGAAGCGATCGCTTGGGGAGCATCTTTCAACATTCCTACCGCCTTCCCAAAAGCTCCCAGTGCCATATCCGGAGAACCTACAGTAGACAAAGCAGTAAGTGTTCCCAATTCCAGCAAATCCTTGAGTGCACTTTGTTGCTCCGGCTGCACCGATTTCCCCGCCACTGGTTGAGTTTGTAGTGCTCCTATTGTCTGCTGATATTGCTCATAAATAGAGGTAAACGGATCTGCTGGTGGCATCAACTCCCTCACATTCCGCCCTAACAAAGGAGGAATATCAGGTTTAGGTAACTGCTCATACAGAGTTGCCATCAACTTAATCGGCGTCTCGATATCCGTCGTGTAGCCAAAAGAAACCTCAGCAATATCAGCTTGGTGCTGATGGATATCTTGCAATTTCTTCAGCAGAGTAGATTTACCAACCCCTCCCATACCCCAAACCTGAAACAACAGTGGCTGCAACTCTGGTTGGTGCAGAGCTCTCGCGAATTCAGTGAGTAAGTTTTCTGCCGGTTGACGAGAGATATAGATTGGCTGATTAGTCATAGAGAGAGGGGAAATAGGGAACGCGGAGACGCGGAGATACAGGGACAATTCTTAATTCTTAATTCTTAATTCTTAATTCTTAATTCTTAATTCTTAATTCTTAATTCCCAAAACCAGTCTATTCTAGGACTTACGCACCGTCACGGAATGTTGTCATCCTGAGCGATAGCGAAGGATCTCCAGACGGCTCAGATGCTTCACTATGACCTCAGCATAACAGTTCAGAACTTACGCAGCTACACCAGATATAGCGCTAAAGGTGCGTTACGCTACGCGAGTGGCGAAATATTGGTACATATTGTAGGGGCGGGTGAGCGAAAAAAAGGGTGGGGAGATGGGGAGATGGGGAGATGGGGAAATGAGGAAACAAAGGAGAACTAATGATTTGAAAGGATACTTCGCTAGAAATGCCTTCCCTAATTTCGCTTACCCCTACCGCGATTAATAAACGTAACCAATATCGGGTTTCTCTGGCTTCCTTGAGAGCAATTTCCAACTTATGCACAAAATCCGCAGTGCTTTGGACAGCCAGATGCTGTGCAAGTAGAGTTCTTGACTCTTTAGTTATGCGATCGCCTATCATATCTACCCATACCCTACAGGCGCGCAACTATCCCATTATGATTAATAATACCACAAACATGTTGAGCGATCGCATCCTTACGATCTCAAAATCTTATGACAGGCAAGATGCGAAGTGCGATCGCAGATCTTGAATTGATAATTGATAATTGATAATTGATAATTGGTTAATTTGGTCTAAGACCTCTTCATTTATTTGGAGGCAACAGCTATGGGTTTCAAGAATATTTTAATTAGCTTAATTGTTATAGCAGTGCTGTTTATTGGAATTGGCGATCGCATTTTACCCCAACCCCTAAGCGATGTCAGCAGGAACAGTCGCGCTAGTATTAATCAATTTTTGATTGATTTATTCCCAACCAGGAAGCCCAAAAATCGCTATGAGGAAAGAGAAAAGCAGCTTGAGGAACTAGAACAAGGGCAAAAATAATATCAAAATGGGAATTGATTTGCTGATTACTCTCGAGAAAAAAGGCAGGAGGCAGGAGGCAGGAGGCGAGGGAGGAGGTAGGAGGAAAGAGGGCCCCAAGGTAGGAACGGAGGTAGTGTTTCTTTCATTTGTAACGGAGGTAGTGTTTCTTTCATTTGTAGGGGGTGGTGTGCCGCCAGTTGGGGGGCTCTTAAGAAACACTCCTTCGGAGTGAGGGTGTAGGGTGTGGGGTGTAGGGTGTAGGGTATCAATTGTGGAACTGGCATCTTGCCAGTTACTCAAGATGGTAAGATACCGAGCAGCATTGCAGCGTACTCCTAGCATATTCGCTTAAAATAGTCCCAAACCCTTTGTAGCGAGAGAGGGTCAAACTACAGTGACTCAAGAGCGAGTAAGACAAACAATCAAAAACGGCGTCATCGCAAATCCCAGCAATTATTACGTGTTATTGGGATTGCATCCTAGTGCCACACCCTTAGAAATCCGACGCGCCTATCGACAGCTAAGCAAGCGCTATCATCCAGATACCACAGAATTACCGAACCAAACAGCAACGAGCAAATTCCAAGAGCTTAATGAAGCCTACGCCACCCTAAGTAATCCACAGCGGCGTATACTGTATGACAAGAAAATTGGCTATTCACGCTTCAATGTGATTCAGGCTCCCTCAAATCTCAATCGTCCGGGAAACCAACGGAAAAATAGTTACTCTGACTCTGCTTACCTAGATCCCAATGATCGTCCCCTCTCTGCGGGTGAACTATTTGTACTGTTTATTCTGGGTTTAACCTTTCTCGGTTGTTTAGTGCTAGCGATCGCAATTGGTTTGACACGAGGAGAATCTGCTTTCCAATTCTCTACCACTACTAACTACAGTACACCAACAACAGAACAGCCAATTTCCAATTCTAAATTCTAAATTCTAAATTCTCATGACTCTTCCATCAGCTGACACTCCTTTGTATAACCATCCCCTTCATGAAATAGAGCAGTGGCTGAGGTCTCAAGGCTGTGAACAAGACCCCACAGTCCCCCACAGCTGGCGTCTCGAGCAATCAAATTGGCGAGCACAACTGTGGCTGGAGAATGAAGAATTAACTGTACTTTATATAGGTGAAGGAGATAATCAACAGGAGATTAAACGCTCTTTCAAATATTCCCTTAGCAGGGAAGATATAGAAGCTGCCGTTTTCTCTGGTCCCTAAAAGTAGAGCAACATATATTGAGAATTTTAGAAGGCACAGAGCAAATCTAAAATCTAAAATCTAAAATTTAAAGTCTCAGTATTAATGTTAAATTTTGCCAAACCGGCGATTGCGTTGCTGATAGTCAGACAAAGCTTGATGAAACTGCTCTCGACCAAAATCAGGCCAAAGAACATCTGTAATATAGATTTCCGCATAAGCCATTTGCCAAAGTAGGAAATTGCTCAAGCGCATCTCACCACTGCTACGAATCAGCAAATCTGGGTCACAAACATTGGCGGTATAAAGGTATCGTGAAAACAATGCCTCATCAATCTCCTCTGGTTTAATATGACCTTGTTGTACCTGAGTCGCGATCTCACGAGTGGCTTGTAAAATTTCCTGGCGTCCCCCATAGTTAGTGGCAACAGTAAACTGGATACCTGTATTCTCCTTAGTGAGATTCATAGAACGATCAATTTGGGTTTGGAGCGAGGGAGGCAAAACAGCTAAATTCCCGACAAACTGAATCCGTACATTTTCCTCCATCATTTCCTGGAGTTCGCGCATCAATACCCGCTCAAATAAAGCCATTAAAAAATCCACTTCCTCATGGGGACGCCCCCAATTTTCAGTGGAAAATGCATAAGCAGTGAGCGCTTCAATTCCCCAATCATCGCAACAGCGCAGCAATTTTTTCAGAGCATCCACTCCCTGCCGGTGACCAATAATCCTTGGTAGCCCTCGGCGTTTAGCCCAACGACCATTTCCATCCATAATCACCGCTACATGCCTAGGTAGACGCTTCTGATCTAGATCTTTTGGTAGTTCTTTAGAGATAGTTTGCATATCATTTAAGTAGGAAAGAAGTAGATACGTAATAGCAAAGCGGCGTTACTCTTTGACCATAGTTTGCTACTCTGCACCATGCTGGCACAAAAGCTAAAGAGAGTCTACGCAATAACTGAAGGCAACCAAGTGAAAAACTTTAGAATATCTGGGTTGTAGTAACATTTTCATGTATATTTACGGATGAATCCTGAGTTTTGGAAGGGATATACTTAAACACATAATTATTGATATTTCACCTAACTCCTTCCCAACAAGTAGTTAATTGTTCTTAAAAGAACTAATAAGGGACTCACCAATACTAGTACAGCGCGGTGGAAATAACCCAAAGCGTGAAAAAGGGTTAAAAAGCTTTTTGTACAAGCTTTCTTTCCTTCTGCCTTCTGCCACCTGCCTTCTGCCACCTGCCTTCTGCCTTCTTAAACTAGTCATTTCTTCTTTTGAGAAGTAGATGAGGGAAGATGAAGTAAGCTCGAAATCAGCATTCTTAACTGAGATCTTATTTGACGACCTAAACTACGTAGACTTGGAGCTACTGCCTCACGCTCAACAACAGTCGAAAACCGAGATTCTAACAATTCTTTCAATTTAGAGCTAGTTAACGGACGGTTAAGTCCTCCTTTTTCTGCCAGAGAAATTGAGCCTGTCTCTTCAGATACAACAATACATAGGCAATTTTCAACACGCTCGGTAATTCCCATTGCTGCCCGATGGCGTGTACCGAGCTGCCGTGAGGCTTTACGCTCAGAAAGAGGCAAAATCACACCAGCAGCAGCAACCCGGGAACCGCGAATCAGCACTGCACCATCATGCAATAACGTTGTTGTCTGAAAAATAGTTTGTAAGAGCTCTTTAGAAATTTCTGCATTGATTTGAACACCTGGTACAGAGACATCCCGTTCATCAATCGGACCACTAGTTTCCATAATTATCAGAGCCCCAGTTCGATTTTGGGATAATTCTTTGACAGCATCCACAATGTCATCAATAACACTGTCTGATTTGGGAATCGGACGTCGCTTAGCCTGAAACAACTCAATAATTTCACCCCGCCCCACCTGTTCGAGAAACCGGCGGAAATCCGACTGGAAAATCACCGCCATCGCCACAGCCGAACCAACCACTAACTTTTCCAGCACAAAATGTAACAGCTTTAGCTGGAGTTGCTCACTTATGGCTGCTGCTAGCATTAAGAAAATTAACCCCCTAACCATCCACAAGGTTCGGCGCTCGCCAATAATTAGGAGAACAAGATAAGTAAGGGCCAGAACCAATCCAACATCGATGCCGTGAAGCAACAAAGGCCCAGCCCAGCCATAACCAGGAGCAGAACCCGACGACTGAGGCATTGAACTTCAATAAAGATTAGCTATTGTGATGCTTGACTCTGGCTTGATCTTAGCGGGAGAAAGCTATTAATTGTTACTGGCTATACCTTTAAGGAGCAAGAAATTTAGGTAGACGATCCTGGCGCACAACATCTTGATAGGTTTCCCGTTCTAAAATCAAGTGAGCTTCTCCTGCCTTTACTAATACAGCTGCTGGTCGGGGTAACCGATTGTAATTAGAAGCCATGCTGTAATTGTACGCACCAGTACTCATAATAACGAAGATATCTCCTGGTTCAGTTTTAGGCAAGGTCGCTTCTTTAATTAAGACGTCTCCTGACTCACAGTGTTTCCCCGCAATCGTGAGAGTTTCCGTTAGGGGTGCTGATATCCGATTGGCGACTACAACTCGATACAGGGATTGATAAGTAATAGGACGAGGATTATCTGACATGCCGCCATCAACTGCCACGTAAGTCCGGATTTCGGGGATAACCTTACGACTACCTAAGGTATAAGCTGTAACACAAGCTGAGCCAATTAGCGATCGCCCTGGTTCGCATAGTAATCTTGGTAAGGGCAGTTGTTGCTGTTCACAGGCTTTTACCATGGCCTCACAGACTCCCTGAACCCAGCTATCAATACTGGGGGGATCATCGGATTCTGTATAACGAATACCCAAGCCACCCCCAACATTAAGCTCAGTAATTGACAAATTGTAACGGGAAGCTTGAGTCAAACAATCAACTAGAACCCCAGCGAGATCTTTGTGAGGCTGACTCTCAAAAATCTGGGAACCAATATGAGCATGTAAACCAATGCAGTTCAAATTTGGGTGTTGGCTGACAAAGGCAAAAACTTCGTCTAAAGCGTTGGGATCAAAGCCAAACTTACTATCCAGGTGACCAGTACGAATGTATTCATGAGTATGGCACTCAATACCTGGAGTCAGCCGAATTACGATCCGAGTTGGTTGAGTAGCCTTAGCTAGCTCTGCTAGAGTGTGTAATTCCAGCAGGTTATCCACGACAATGGTACAACCACTTTCAATCCCTTGCTCAAGCTCAGCAGTGGATTTGTTATTACCGTGAAAATAGATTTTCTCAGCATCTACTCCACTGTTGAGGGCTGTGTAGAGTTCTCCACCAGATACAACATCAATTCCCAAACCTTCACTAGCTGCGATCGCACAAACTGCCAGACAACTCCAAGCTTTAGAAGCGTAGAGTACCAGAGACTCTCCTGGATAATAACGAGTTAAAGCCTCTCGGTACTGACGGCAAGCTGTTCTTACGGTTTCCTCATCTAAGATGTATAAGGGTGAGCCAAATTGCTCCACTAGTTTAGTTACATCACAGCCACCAATTTCCAAGCAATCGCTGCTGTTGACTTTGGCTGTCAATGGTAGCAGTTGCTGATTAGGTGAGGGATTCACCACGGAATTCTCGAGTGAGGGTAGATACTGATGTCCAGAATTTTGCAGCTCAGCTGGGTGAGTCGATAGCATAAGTAATTATTTTCCTTGGTTGGCTTGACTAGGGGAATTAGTAAGAAAAAAAAGGAAGAAGTCAACTCTGATAAATTTACTGCTGATGGCAAGCTAAATTGTACCGAGTACCCAGTCCCCAGTTCCCACTTACCTGCTTAGGCAGAATTTACTTCTCGTTAATTAGTGTACAATTAGATTACAGTAGTGAATTTTTTAGAACTTAAACCGCTAACGGCAGAGCAGCTAACAGCAGCAGTGGAACTAGACCACCTTTGTTTTGGTGGACTTTGGACTAAGTCAGGTTATGAAAGAGAGTTAAATAGCCCTAACAGCCAATTGCTGATTTTAGAAGGCAGGAGGCAGAACCCACCCCTAACCCCTCCAAGGAGGGGAACAGGAGGCAGAAGGGAAGAAGATTTGACCTCATCTATAACGAGTTTCCCCGTGTCCCCTCTCCTTTTAGGATTAGGTTGTTTTTGGTCAATTTTGGAGGAGGCTCACATCACAATTCTTGCTATACATCCCGATTGGAGGCGTCAGGGATTAGGTCAACTACTACTGTATGCTTTATTAAGGAATGCCACAAAATGTAAGTTGGAGAGGGCAACCCTGGAGGTGAAGCCATCTAATCAAGCAGCTCTATCTATCTATCAAAAGTTTGGCTTTATTGAAGCTGGACGACGCCGAAACTATTACCGAGATACAGGTGAAGATGCCCTAATTTTATGGCGTAGTGGTCTACAGACTCCCGAATTTACAGCAATCCTTACTGACTTTTACCAACAACTACAACCTCGCCTCGCCCACTGGAACTTACAGCTGAGCTTTTAGCTATCAGTTTTCAGGGGATGCTGATGCCGTAGGAGTCATTCCAATTCTAAATTCTAAATTCTAAATTCTAAATTCTAAATTCACCATTCCCATCGGTTGTTTTCAGGAAAGACAGCCGGAAAAGTTACCTGTGCTAGAATCAGCTTACACGGGCACGCAACAGGTGATGGGAATACGCCATGTTTGAACGCTTTACAGAAAAGGCCATTAAGGTAATTATGCTGGCCCAGGAAGAGGCACGTCGCCTGGGGCACAACTTTGTTGGCACCGAGCAGATCCTCCTGGGTTTGATTGGAGAAGGAACTGGCGTCGCCGCCAAAGTCCTCAAATCGATGGGTGTCAATCTCAAAGATGCCCGGATTGAAGTCGAAAAAATTATTGGCAGGGGCTCGGGGTTTGTTGCTGTAGAAATTCCGTTTACCCCTAGGGCAAAACGGGTTCTGGAGCTATCTCTCGAAGAAGCACGTCAGCTGGGACATAATTACATTGGCACAGAACATTTGCTTCTTGGTTTAATCCGGGAAGGAGAAGGAGTCGCTGCTAGAGTTTTGGAAAACCTAGGAGTAGACCTATCCAAAGTCAGGACGCAAGTAATTAGGATGCTTGGGGAGACGGCAGAAGTCTCAGCGGGAGCATCTCAGGGTCGGACAAAGACTCCGACATTGGATGAATTTGGCTCAAACCTAACCATTATGGCAGGAGAGGGCAAGTTAGATCCAGTAGTCGGCAGAATTAAGGAAATAGAACGGGTAATTCAGATCTTAGGACGCCGAACCAAGAATAACCCAGTGTTAATCGGGGAACCTGGGGTAGGGAAAACAGCGATCGCAGAAGGTCTAGCCCAACGAATTGCTAATAATGATATCCCCGACATCCTAGAGGAAAAGCGCGTCGTTACCTTAGATATTGGTTTACTCGTAGCTGGTACTAAGTACCGGGGTGAGTTTGAAGAGCGCCTAAAAAAAATCATGGATGAGATTCGTCAAGCTGGGAATGTCATCCTGGTGATTGATGAAGTCCACACTTTGATTGGTGCTGGTGCAGCAGAAGGGGCGATCGATGCAGCTAACATCCTCAAACCAGCCTTGGCTAGAGGAGAATTGCAATGTATTGGTGCTACTACCTTAGATGAGTACCGTAAGCATATAGAACGAGATGCCGCTCTAGAGCGTCGCTTCCAACCAGTAATGGTGGGTGAACCCTCCGTTGAGGAAACTATAGAGATTCTATACGGTTTGCGGGAGCGCTACGAACAACATCACAAGTTGAAAATCTTGGATGAGGCTCTAGATGCAGCAGCTAAGCTTTCAGATCGTTATATTTCAGACCGCTACCTGCCAGACAAGGCTATTGACTTGATCGATGAAGCAGGAAGCCGCGTGCGCCTAATTAACTCCCAGTTGCCACCAGCAGCTAAGGAGTTGGATAAGGAACTGCGTCAAGTGCTCAAAGATAAAGATGATGCAGTTCGTTCCCAGGACTTTGATAAAGCTGGAGAATTGCGCGATCGCGAGATGGAAATCAAGGCTGAAATTCGCTCGATCGCTCAGAATAAAAAGACTGAAGCTGGGAGCGAGGATGCCTCCCCCCAAGTGGATGAAGAGGACATTGCCCATATTGTTGCTTCCTGGACTGGTGTACCAGTACAGAAGCTCACCGAATCGGAATCTGAGAAGCTGCTGCACATGGAAGATACACTGCATCAGCGCCTGATTGGCCAAGAAGATGCAGTTAAAGCAGTCTCTCGTGCTATTCGTCGAGCAAGGGTAGGCTTAAAGAGTCCTAATCGTCCCATTGCTAGCTTTATCTTCTCTGGTCCTACAGGGGTTGGTAAAACAGAACTAGCAAAATCTTTAGCAGCTTACTTCTTCGGTTCAGAAGAAGCAATGATTCGCCTGGATATGTCGGAATATATGGAGCGTCATACCGTCAGTAAGCTGATTGGTTCTCCTCCAGGATATGTCGGCTACAACGAAGGAGGACAGCTGACAGAAGCAGTGCGGCGGCGTCCTTATACAGTGGTTTTATGGGACGAAATTGAGAAGGCTCACCCTGATGTCTTCAATATGCTACTGCAAATTTTGGAAGATGGGCGTCTCACGGATGCCAAAGGTCGGACAGTGGATTTCAAAAATACACTACTGATCATGACTTCCAATATCGGTTCTAAGGTAATTGAGAAAGGTGGCGGTAGTCTCGGCTTTGAGTTTAGTGATAATCAAGCTGAGTCCCAGTACAATCGCATCCGTTCCTTAGTTAACGAAGAACTCAAGCAGTACTTCCGCCCAGAGTTTCTCAACCGCTTAGATGAAATTATTGTCTTCCGTCAATTGCAGAAAGATGAGATTAAGGAAATCGCTGACATTTTGCTCAAGGAAGTCTTTAGTCGCTTAACTGAGCAGGGTATCACTTTGGAAGTTACAGACCGATTCAAGGAGCGCTTAGTAGAAGAGGGTTATAACCCCAGCTATGGTGCGCGTCCTCTACGTCGGGCAATTATGCGGTTGTTGGAGGATGTTCTGGCGGAGGAAATCCTCGGCGGTAGCATCAAAGATGGAGACACCGCTGTTGTGGATGTTGATGAAGAAGGCAAAGTTAAGGTGCTTCCTGGTGAGAAACGAGAGCTATTGCCTCAAGGGGTTGAGTAATTAGCCAGTTATTATCAACAATTGATTGAGTTTAACGGTAGAGAGAGGTTGCTTTCTCTACCATTTTTTCTGTATTAAGGTTTCAGTTAATTTCTTTATTGAACACACCAAATTTGTCATTCTTGGGACTTACGTACAGTCACGGAATTATGTCATCCTGAGCGATAGCGAAGGATCTCTCGGACGACCCAGATGCTCCACTATAATACGATAGTTCAATTTTTGAAGTGCGATCGCTTGACAAATGACCAACAACAAATGACCAATAACCAACACTAAACTTTTCCCCATTTCTCCAAAGCACGACGCAGGAAACCATCTGGCACAGTTTCCAATGCCAAAGACTTACCTTGGTTGAGTCTTTCTAAGGCTTCAAAAAAAGCTTTAACCCCTGCTGCTGGACCATCGGGATGATCCATAATACCAGTACCAGCATTGAGAATCACATCATGTCCGTAATCTGCTAGAGCTTGGGGTACGATACCGGGATGAATACCAGCAGAGGGAACAGGCAAAACATTACGCGATCGCAAATTATCTCTAATCTTGGCTTCTTCTGCTGCTTCAAAAGGTAGACTACCATAATGGGCGGGATAAAGTACGGCATCTGCTCCGCCATGAGCCATCAGCGTACCCAACACTACTGAATAAGCCATACCGTGGTTAGGAGCAGCACAGAGAGCACCGGCAAAGGCAGGATGAGCAAAAATCGGTACATTAATCTCTGGGTTCGTTGCTAGAGCATCTAGTACTGAGAAGCCGTAGGTAAGGACATTGAGTAGTAGAGCATTAGCTCCCTCCTTTACCAACAGACGAGCTTTTTCAATTAGTTGATCCGCTGCTCCTGTAAGATTAACTGCATAGAGAACAGTACGACCTGTTTGTTGCTTCACTTCATCCAGGACTTGGCGGCAAGCTTCTAGACGTTTCAGGGTAGGTGCTACTTCCAAGTCTCCTAAAATCTCATCATCTTTAATGATATCTAGTCCAGCACTAGCCACCTCTCGTAAAATTGCTGCATGATCCTCTGCCGAGAGTCCCAAAGCTGGCTTAAAAATTGCCATAATTAAAGGGCGATCGAATATTCCCAATTTTTCCCGAATACCCGTAATCCCAAATTGAGGACGCCTACCGTAATCTTCTGGGAGACGCACCGCTATTACCTTAGCGGCTCCTGCCATAGAGTATTTACCAAAAATCATGGTTAGCAGGCTAGAGATATCATTCTCCACATTGGCTTCGGGAAAACTGATAGTAACAGTACTCGAACCATCTGTTTCAACCAGACCTTGAACAACTTTACCAAGATGCGATCGCAAAACCTCTTCACGATGGGCAAAACGAGCATCCCAAGTACCAACAGTTTGTCCTATAGCAATAATTTTGGCTTGCTGTTCACCATCAACACCCAGTGGAAAACGGTAGTCAACTTCAATCGTCATGGGAAAGAATAAGATGCAATTGACTACAGATAACATTTTTACCCGATATTCTGCACCCCCAACAGTGGGTGAGCGAAAAAAAGGTTGGGGAGATGGGGAAATTGTGGAACTGGCATCTTGCCAGTGGCTTTCAAGAAACACTAGGCTAGAAGGGTTATGTAGCAAGGTTTGGAGAATATGAATGGTCTGAGTGCTCTTCTGATTTGGGGACAAGTTGAAGACCAAGAGCATCTGCTTTGTTCTGGAGGTTTTTCAGCATTAGTTCCTGGTATTTTTGTTCATAGTAGTCCATACCAGGGTCAGAATATTGGCCAGGAGTTGTCCACATACGGTAGAATATACGTGCCAATTTGTGGGCAGTAGCAGTGATCGCTTTGGGTGCTCCCAAACGAGAGCGTAAGCGACGGTAAAAAGCGCCCAGAGCAGAACGGCTTCGAGTCAGAGAAAATGCAGCTATGCGAAAAGCATTGGCGGCTCGATTGACCACTTGACGAGTTTGAGAACTTTTGACTTTACCACCAGTAATTTTTTGACCAGGACACAAACCCAACCATGATGTAAAGTGTTTAACCGTAGGGAAGCGTTCTGGATCAAGTCCGACTTCAGACAAAATTGCTTTGATGATCTTCATGCCTGTGAGACCAGTAATATCGCTAATCACCTTGTGTAATTGAAGGTTCATCTGGATGAGTGCTTTTGGCATTCGCTGTACATGAGTAGTCGCGCTCTTGATTAAGCTATCTCTTTGACGAATATAACTACGTAGTACGCAAATTTGGTCTTCCGGGCGGAATGAGCCAGATAATAACCCGTAAGTGTGTAGCTGCTGCAACCACTGGCAATCGTTAACATCTGTTTTACGTCCCGGAACAGTTTTGACATGGTGAGCATTCACCAATTTGACCTCAAAACCTCTTGCTTCTAGTATTTGAAATACTGGAATCCTTTTATTCCTTCACCAATGTCGTAGTCATAAAGCCCCAGAACCATGCTCTGAAACAGGCAATCGCACTATTGAACCTTCGGTTTTAACTGTCAGGACACTTATAAATGTACCTGCATTCCAACCAATTCATTGTTTCTTTCATTCGTAGCGGGCGGCGTGCCGCCCGTGGGGCGGCTCTGAAGAAACCCCTTGGTAATATGTACAGATGTACATACTATAATTAAGATGACTTACCAATAGAATCGAGACAAGGCAGCGACGAATCTTCGCAAACATGGTATTGATTTTGCCGATGCAGTATCTGTTTTTTCAGATGATCTGGCAATTACCATTTCCGACGAGCGGTTTGACGAGGAAAGGTTTGTCACAATTGGTCTTGATGCGCTTGGTAGAGTTTTGGTAGTTGTCTATACACTGCGGGGAGATGAGATTCGGCTCATTTCTGCCCGTAAAGCAACTCGGCAGGAACGGCAGCAGTTTGAAGAGAGATAGTCATGGAAACAGAATATGACTTTAGTCAAGGAAAGCAAGGGGCAATTCACCCGATACCATCAGGCAAAACTCGCATTACAATTCGCCTAGATGATGAGGTTTTAGCGTGGTTTCGTGAGCAAGTTTCATCTTGCAGGTGGAGGAAACTACCAAACTTTGATCAATGAAGCCTTGCGCCAGCATATTCGAGAAAGCGATAAGCCTCTAGAAGAAAATTTTACGCAAAGTTGTTCGTGAAGAACTTGAGCGTATTGATCAATGAAGTGCTTGCTGAAAGCTAACAAAGGGTTAGTCACACAATCAGTTGGGTTCCGCTTCTCCTACTCAAGACAATACGTGAACGGCTTCACCCAACCTACGAGAAGTGCGATCGCACTTCTCCTGATATTTTCTACATTCCTCAATCTATCGCAGGGGAATTAAAAAGCAGTAAACAAAACCGAGAAAAAGATACCATCTTCCTGTAATGAACTTTCTCTGGCTCTAGTATCCACAGACACTAAGGGAATTCCCCAATCTAAACGCGCAGTTAAGCGATCGCTTAGTTGTAATCGTAAACCCAGTCCCACTGATGCCAGAAAATCTGAGTCTGGATCTAGATCAGAACTACCACCATTATTCCAGCCAGTGCCGAAATCGACAAAGGTTGCTAGCTGCAGCAGACTATCCTTTTGCTTCAAACGCAGCAGTGGCCAACGTGCTTCTGCTGAAGCTACTATTGCCATTATCTGTGAGGAAGAGATATTGGCGATAACCTCTGATGGAATCAGGTCCTCCAAGAGCAAACTGCTCTAAACTTACTAGAGGTTCGGTTGCTAGCTGTATATTAGTACTGAGTAGCAAAGGGGTATCTTCTGCTAACAAGTGCAGCCACTGGGCTTGTCCTCGCCATGATAGAAAAGTACTGTCAGGTTCATCCTTGTTATTGGTAGCACCAAATGCATCAATGCCGATACTAAATTCGGAGTAAGCAGTGAAAACTTCCGTACTGCTCCGCTGAATCCATTCCTGAAAAAATCGCAAGGTATTAATGCGAAGCCTTCCATCATCCTCTATTCCTGGAGATAGTTTGACAGGTATTTCGGAAATGGTGGTATTAGTTTCTTGCCGTGTCGCTCTCAAACCCAAGGCAAATTGTTCGTTAGGGGTTTGTTGGAGTGGCTGACGGAAACTGACTTCGTAGGAGCGAGCATTAGCCTCCAGGTCGAGTTGGTCGAAGGGAGATTCGACTACACTACTAGAAATGTTTCTTATAGCTGAAGCCGACAGTACCATTGTGGGGGTTGAGGGGGTAAGTGTAGCTAAAATCGATAGTATTGCTGCCTTCAGTATTGCTCCAGCCTAAAAGTACACCATCTCCCTGTCCCAATAAGTTATTTTCTGTAAAACGCAAACCTCTTTGGAGCGTACCGATACTGGGAGGGCGGTTATTTTCCACGAAGAGTTCCATTTTAAAGGTATCTGCCTCCCTTACCCGGACTTCTAGCACAATTTCACCAGGTTTTCTTCCCTGCTGTTAGTTCCGCAGACAAACTATCAATTAAAGGATTGAGTTGCAGTAGTTGCAAAACCTGCAACAGATTCTTTTGATTTACAGGCTTGCCAGCAGCAAGGGCAATGCGACTGCGGATATACTCAGGATTAAGCCGGTGAGTACCAGTAACATTGATTGCTTCTAGTCCACCTTCTATTATGCGAATTATGACCAGGTCTGCTACATCTCCTGACAAGGTCTGGGGTGGTAAGATAGCACCAGAAGTTACATATCCCCGTGCTCTGTAAAGTTCGGTAACCGCAGCACGGGCATCAAATAGTTGGGAAAAGAAGATAGGTTGGTTGGTAAAAGGTTGAGTAACTGCTGCTAGTTCTTCATCAGTGATTACTGTATTTCCTGCAAACACAAACCTGTTAACAGTAATAGTTTTTGGTACTTTTCCTGGAATTGGTTCAGGAGTTGGGGGAGTTTGCTGTCGGAAGCGGAGTAATTCTTCTGGAGGAGGTAAGGGAATAGGTGTTGGTGGTTCGGGCTGAATTCCGTCAGGCTTTATTAGTGGTACTTCGGGTTGTAAGGGAGGGAGATTTTGATTGTCTTGATGGGAAGGAATTTGGGTAATCAGGAATGGGGAATTAAGACTTTTTTGATTATTACCGATTACACTTTCAGTAGTACGAGCTTGAGTTGGCTGCATGGTTAGGCAACTAGCTAATAACAAGAAGCTCAGAGGTAAAATATTCATATTTTATTTAAAAATGCTATGGATGCGGCTATTTTGAAAAGAAAAATTTCATTAGTAATCGGTAGCATAATGATCATTGCTACAGGTAAAACATAGTACCTTAGCTCAAGTGCTTCCTGATACCAGCTTAGGTGCTGAAAGTTCTGTAGTTACCCCAGGACTGATTCAGCAAATTGACGGTGGAGCAACTCGTGGTACTAATTTGTTTCACAGCTTTGAACAATTTTCTTTACCAACTGGAGGTGTAGCTCAATTTAATAATGCTGTAGCAATTCAAAACATTATTAGCCGTGTTACAGGTATGTCTGTATCTAATATTGATGGACTAATTCAAACCAACGGTACAGCTAATTTTTTCTTGCTTAATTCTAATGGTATTATCTTTGGTCCAAATGCCCGACTCGATGGCGGAGGTTCATTAGTTCTGGCAACTACAGCTAGTGGGATCGAGTTTCCCGGTCAAGGAATTTTCACTACAACTCCAACTAATGAGCCTTTACCACTATTAACAGTTAATCCTTCCCTATTTCCAGTAATTCTGCCTAATCAAGACCTGAGGCAAATTATTGATCAGGACTAATCAACAATTTGCTCCTAGTCAACTTTTTAGAATAATAGGTGGTTCTGTACCATTAGACGATGTAAGCTTACCGACAACTACTACTCAAACAGGGTTAGAAAATTTAAGAACAGTGGAAGTAGATCTAAGTCAAAATCTTAATTTGTCATTCATTTTCCCTGATGATGTAGAACCAGAAGAGCTAATTTTTAGTGGTTGTGCTGCCCGTAGCAGCTCGGAGGAGGAAAAAAACGAGTTTACGATTACTGGAACTGGGGGTTTACCTGCTAATCCGAACAATACTTTAGCTGCTGATGCTGTGGTTACTGAATGGGTAACCATGGGGGAAGAAGTGGAGAATAGCAGCAATCAGCCTAATTCTGTCAATCTGGTTCTTGAGGCTACTGCTTACTCTGAAGATTCAGTATTAGTAGAAGCTCAAGGATGGCTGTATGGTTCTAATGGAGAAGTAATTCTTACTGCTAAATCCAATAGACAGGGTGTGGGGTGTAGGCATTGGTGACAAGTTAATTGCTTTCCTGTTGATCTGCGATCGCTATCTCTAGAAACTGGATGAATTTGAAAGAATGTTGGAGGAGTTAGGCGAACATCGCGCCGCACGAGTTGCCTATAACAAGGTAATTTTGTAGCGTGTGTTAGTGTAGCTTAACGCACCTTTGACTCTATATGTAGTGTAGCTGGGCAAGTCCTGAAACTTTCAGTACAGACAAAGCCTATTCTCAGGGAAAACTCATTGAGCAACACTTTAATAACTCTAGAACTTACGCACTCAACTGTCATGCTGAACAATAGTGAAGCATCTGAGCCGTCTGAAGATCCTTCGCTACCGCTGTTGGATGAAATAATTCCCTGACGGTGCGTAAGTCCTAAGGTAATGCAGTTGGTTTAGCTTACTCAGTGAGCAACTAGGTAAGTAGACCACAAATAAACCAAAATATGTCAGGAAATTTCAACATTTGTCAAACCGTTACCAATAACCAATAACCAATGACAAATGACCAATGAAAAACGTACAATCCGATTCAGCACCAGATATTCTCTTCTTTTGTATCAACACTGGACAGTAGAATTTACTGATTCAAGTTGTCAGTATTTCCCTTATAGTCTCATTAACGTTCACACCCTTACTAAGTACAGGATTTCAGATGACCTATCTTGAAACGACAGCCGAATTTTATGCTGAAGTAGCCCAAACACCGGAAGTTGGTTTGTGTTGTGTTCAAAGCAGTCCCTTACAGCTGCCAGAATTAAAGATTCCTATCCAGATGCAAGAAATGAACTACGGTTGCGGCACTACTGTGCATCCAGAGGAACTCAGCAAGCAGCCAACAGTCTTGTATGTAGGTGTTGGTGGCGGCTTAGAAGCTTTGCAATTTGCCTATTTTTCTCGGCATCCCGGCGGCGTCATTGCTGTGGATCCGGTTAAGGAAATGCGGGAAGCTGCTGCTCGTAACCTGGAAATTGCCGCTCAAGACAATCCTTGGTTTGACCCCAGTTTTGTAGAAATTCGGGAAGGGGATGCTTTTAATCTACCGATGCCGGATGCTTCTGTGGATGTAGTGGCGCAGAATTGCCTCTTTAATATCTTTGAACCGGCTGATTTACATAAAGCTCTCCAAGAAGCTTACCGGGTGTTAAAGTTCGGAGGCAGGCTGTTGATGAGTGATCCCATTGCAACTTGTCCGATTCCTAACCATCTGCGGGAAGATGAACGGCTAAGAGCAATGTGCCTTTCTGGTGCTCTGACCTATGAAGAGTATACCCAACATTTAGTAGATGTTGGTTTTGGTCAAATAGAAATTCGAGCACGGCGTCCTTACCGACTGCTTGATTGCCATAATTACAATTTAGATGAGTCGCTGTTGTTAGAAAGTTTGGATTCTGTTTCCTTCAAAGTACCAATTGCGGACGATGGTCCCTGCATTTTTACTGGCAAGACGGGTATTTATATTGGGGCCAAAGAGTACTTTGATGACAATGCTGGTCATATTCTACAGCGTGGTATACCAGCAGCAGTATGTGATAAAACTGCAGCTAAGTTGGCAATCTCTAAACCAGGAGAAATTTTAATTACCGATTCTACTTGGTACTACACAGGTGGTGGTTGTTGTTAATTGTCAATGGTTAATTGTTAATTGTTAATTGTCAATTACTCACAACTAACTGGACAGAGGTAATCAAATGATTCAGACACTAGTCCTCACCAGTCACACCTTTTCGTCAGAAACTGCAAGCTCCTTTAACTAAAAACCCCATCACAGTTTTACAAGTTAATTTGGGGAAGCGTTGTAATCTGGCTTGTAGGCACTGCCATGTGGAAGCTGGTCCGAAACGCACTGAAGAACTTACCCCAGAAATTTGCAACCAGCTGATTGAACTAATTTATCGGTTTTCCTCAAATTAAAATAATTGATCTAACCGGTGGCGCTCCGGAGATGAAACTATGGTTTTAAGCCTTTGGTAGAGGCAGCGAGGAAAACCAATAAGGAGGTAATTGTCCGCTCAAATTTGACGATTTATTTTGAGCCGGGGTTTGAAGATTTACCAGAATATTTTGCCCAGCATCAAATACGGGTAGTTGCATCTTTACCTTGCTATTTGGAAGACAATGTGGATAAAATGCGGGGCAATGGAGTATATGATAGCTCAATTCGAGCGATTCAATGGCTCAATCGCTTGGGTTATGCTCAAGACCCCAAGTTAATCCTTGATTTAGTCTACAATCCCCCACTACCGCTGAGTGAAAATTTTTTCTTTGGCTCCCAATCAAGTTAAGTTAGAGCAGGATTACAAAGTGTTCTTAAAAGAACATTTTGATATCCACTTCAACCAGCTATTTACGATTACCAATCTACCTGTTGGACGCACCAAGTTTTATTTGCAACGTACTAAGCTGTACGCTCCCTATGTAGAATTTTTGGAGCATAACTTCAATACTAGTACGGTGGAGCATTTAATGTGCAGGAATGAGCTTTCAATTGACTACCTGGGTAATGTCTACGATTGTGACTTTAACCAGATGGAAAATGTGGCAGCTAAGTCTCGTATTGGAGAAACTTTAACTGTCAGTAAGCTCTTAGAAGCAGGAAGTTTGGATGTCATTGACGAGATTCGTACAGCTGCCTATTGCTACGGCTGCACAGCGGGTTGTGGTTCGAGTTGTGGTGGTGCTTTGATTTGAGAGTATCAAAGTTTTTTTTGTCATGAAGATATGAATTCAAGTTCATATCAATGGCAATTCAATCCATGCCAACTGTGAACTATGAACTCGAACAGTACTTTCTCTCAAACTCTCTGTGTCCCGTAAGTTGAAAGTCTTGGCAGATACTACTCGTCTAAGTGTCCTAGAAATCCTCATGGAAGGACCTAAACATGTTGGGGAACTGAATGCAGTTTTAGGTATAGAGCAAAGTTTGCTCTCCCATCATCTCAAGGTTCTACGGCAAGAGGGTTTTGTCAAAGCGACGCGAGATGGTAAGGCAGTGCTTTATTGTTGTGCTCCTAATATTCAGCAGAGGAACGGTAGTAGAGCAATTGATTTGGGCTGTTGCCTCCTCTGTTTTGATTAGGGAGCTGGGGAGATGGGGAAGACAAGGGAGACAAGGGAGACAAGGGAGACAAGGGAGACAAGGGAAATATTCCTAATTCCCAATTCCCAATTCCCAATTCCCAATGACAAACAACAAACAACAAATGACAAATGACAAACAACAAACGAACTATAGCAACTATTTCTCTAGGTTTAGCCGCTTGCTTTTGGCTACAATCCTGTAGTAAGCCTCCGAAAGCAGCAACAAGATCAACAGATACTTTACAGGGTAAGTTAGTGTTAACTGGCTCCAGTACAGTGGCACCTTTAGCTTCGGAAATTGGTAAGCGTTTTGAATCGGGACATTCTGAGGTGCGGGTGGATGTGCAAACCGGTGGTTCCTCACGCGGTATTGCTGATGCTCGCCAAGAAGTGGCTGATATTGGAATGATTTCTCGCGATTTGAAGGAAGAAGAAAAGGATCTTCAAGGTTTTGCGATCGCTCGTGATGGCATTGGCATTGTTATTCATCAAGACAATCCTGTAAAGTCCCTCAAGGATGAACAAATAGTCGATATTTACCAAGGCAAGATTGACAACTGGCACGAAGTGGGAGGTAAGGATGCACCTATTACTGTAGTCAACAAAGCCGAAGGACGTTCTACCTTAGAGTTATTTGTCAAGTACTTCCAACTCAAAAATAGTGAGATTCAGGCAGCGGTAGTAATTGGAGACAATGAGCAGGGAATTAAAACAGTGGCAGGTAACCCTAATGCTATTGGTTATGTCTCAATTGGTACAGCAGAATATAGCACTAACGAAGGAGTTCCCATTAAGTTACTTCCAGTCGGTGGCATAGCAGCAACGACAGAGAATGTGCAAAATGGTACATTTCCCCTCTCTCGTTCCCTAACTTTAGTCACCAAGAACCAGCCAGAAGGACTAGATCAACAGTTTATCGAATTTGCGCGATCGCCAGAGGTACAAGACATTGTTCAAGAGCAAAACTTTGTCCCACTCTCGGAATGACAAGATTCTCATTTGGACTCTACGAGGCTTTGCTGCAATAGCGGGTATTATTGTAGTTCTGATTACTGCTTTCCTGATTAAAGAAGCACTGCCAGTACTGAGGCAAGTGGGATTACTGCGTTTCTTTCAGGATGCTTCCTGGCATCCAGTGGAAGAGCTTTACAACTTCATCCCCATGCTTTGGGGGACTCTATTCGCAACAGCTGGTGCTGTATTGGTAGCTGCACCTCTGGGAATTCTCTCTGCCGTCTTTTGTCAATATTATGCTCCTCAACCAATTGCTGGACTTTACCGACGGCTAATTGAATTGCTGGCAGGTATTCCTTCGGTTGTCTATGGATTTTGGGGTTTGGTGGTGCTAGTACCCCTGATTGGTAGCCTTCAGCCACCAGGAACTAGTTTACTTGCAGGTATCGCTATCCTGGCCCTCATGATTTTGCCAACCATCGCCCTTACAGCAGATGCCAGCTTTGCCAAAGTCCCCTCCGAATACCTCCAAGGTGCAGCCGCATTAGGACTTTCCCGCTGGGGAACAGTAAGGGGTGTCGTTTTCCCTGCTGCTAAGTCTGGATTATTTACTGGCTTGATTTTGGGAACAGGAAGAGCCATTGGTGAAACGATGGCAGTTCTCATGGTTTGCGGTAATGTGGTGCAGACACCGAAAAGCCTATTTGAGCCAATGCGAACACTTACTGCCAATATAGCCCTAGAAATGGCTTACGCCACAGGTAATCATCGCTCAGCACTATTTGTTAGTGGCTTATTACTAATGGCAATAATTGTCTTACTAGTAGCCGCCGCTGAAGTAATTAGTGAGGGGCGGGTTTATGAGTAGGAGGGAAAGGAGACGCGGAGATGCGGAGACACGGAGACGTGGAGAGAAGAGAGCTGGGGGAGCTGGGGGAACTGGGGAGACAAGGAAAACAAAGGGTATGATTCCCTATTCCCCATTCCCAAACAACAAACAACAAAGGACAAAGGACAAAGGACAAACAACAATTCTTCATTCTTCATTCTTCATTCTTCATTCTTCATTCCCAACTATTCTCATCTGGGCGATCGCAATTTCTATCACCGCCATCTTCCTCTGGATTTTAAGTGATATCGTCTGGCACGGTGCAGGACAAATTAACTGGGAGTTTCTCACCAGTGAGCCGAGAAATGCTGGAAGGGAGGGGGGTATTGGTTCAATTCTCGTTTCCACTCTCCTTATTTTAGGGGTGTGTATGGCAGTTTCTCTGCCCCTGGGAGTGGGTACTGCTATCTTACTAGCTGAATTCACTGACATTGAGAGTACTTTCGGGCGTTTAGTACGTCGTAGCTTAGATGTACTAGCGGGAGTACCATCAATTGTCTTTGGATTGTTTGGGAATGCCTTTTTCTCTAAAACCTTGGGACTAGGCTTTTCCATTTTGTCCGGCGGTTTAACCTTAGCTTGTATGGTACTACCAATCCTCATTCGTTCGGCAGAGGAAGGATTCCGCACTGTTCCTGCTGATTATCGCTTAGGAGCTGCGGCTCTTGGTTACTCCCGCACTACCACCCTGTGGCAGTTGCTCTTGCCAGCAGCAGCACCGGGACTAGTGGTGGGATTAGTATTAGGTATTGGAAGAGCCATTGCGGAGACAGCAGCACTAATCTTTACTAGTGGCTATGTAGATCGGATGCCAGAATCTTTGCTAGACTCTGGGCGATCGCTTTCTATTCATATTTTCGATTTGTCGATGAATGTGGCAGGAGGTAATGCTAATGCTTATGCTTCGGCTTTAGTGCTGTTGGTATTGTTGTTATTGATTAATGGTACGGCAGTAGGAATTACTCAGCATTGGTTACCAAAATCCCCACGCCTTTAGGCTGGGGAGTATGTCAAAGCGGAGGATTAGTTGAGGGCGCACGTCGGTGTAGGGCGATAAGCGATCAAATTTGTCTGAGATCTGTGTGATCCTGCGAAAATAAAAGCCATAATAACTGTACTGGAGTCTAGACTAGTGGCGCGACACAGCTAAAAAGGTAGGTTGGGTGTAACGAAGTGAAACCCAACAGAATATACGCCGGTGTTGGGTTACGCTACCGCTCCACCCAACCTACTTATTCGACTATTTTAGGTGTGTCACGGCACTACACTCCAGTTATTCAACAGGCCCTACTTAATAGGTGTATTCTGATGCCAAAATCATGGAGCCGATACCTTCATCTGTAAAGATCTCTAGTAGTAGGGCGTGGGGAATGCGACCATCAATAATATGGGCTGCTTTAACACCTTGAGCAAGCGATCGCACACAACAACTAACCTTAGGAATCATACCTCCAGCAACCACACCATCTTCAATCAACTGCCTTGATCGTTGAATATTCAACTTAGTAATTAGGCTAGATGGGTCTTTGTAATCTTGCAATATCCCTGCTGTATCGGTCAGCAAAATCAATTTTTCTGCTTCCAAGGCAGCAGCAATTTCACCAGCAACTGTGTCAGCGTTGATGTTATATGCTTGCCCTGTTTCATCGGCAGCAACACTAGACACTACTGGAATGTAGCCACTATTGACCAAAGTTTCAATCAATTTTACATCTACATTGCTCACTTCTCCAACAAAGCCAATACCCTCTTGACCTTGGGGACGTGCTTTGATTAAGTCTCCATCTTTACCACAAAGTCCTACTGCTTTAGCACCAGCACGGTTGAGCAGAGCAACCAGTTCTTTGTTCACTCTACCAACTAATACCATCTCTACCACATCCATTGTGGGGGCATCAGTTACTCGTAGACCATTTTTAAATTGAGGTTCAATATCCAGCTTCTCTAGCCAGCTGTTGATTTCTGGTCCACCACCGTGGACAATTACTGGTCTAACCCCTACGCAAGCTAAGAAGACTACATCACGGATTACTTTATCTTTAAGGTTACTGTCTTTCATCGCAGCACCACCATATTTAACCACAACAGTCCGACCAGCAAACTGTTGGATGTAGGGTAGTGCTTCACTCAGCACCCGCACCCGGGTAGCTTCTGCTTTCCTAATGTATTCACTTTCGTTAAGCATGGACAGTAATGTGTTTGAGAATTAAGAATTGAGAATTGGTAATTAAGATATAGCTACATTATCTCCCTTTTCTTCCCCATCTCCCCATCACTCTGTCTGGGTGTCTCGCGTCTTCTTGTCTGCCTATACTTCCGGTACTCCCTTACCTAAGCTGGAAGTTCCTGTTCCAGAACGGAGAGGGGGGGATTCGAACCCCCGATGGCTGTGACACCATAACAGATTTCGAGTCTGCCGCATTCAACCGCTCTGCCACCTCTCCTTTTTTTGTATCCTTCGATATTCTACTGAGATCAAGGACAATTGACTAGCTTTCTTCCCTCTTGCTTTCCATAGTAAATCTAGGAGTTATGAGGTACATCTTCCCTGCTTCCTACTCCCTCACTTCCTTTGGAGTGTTTCTTAAGAAAAAGTCATGGAGTACCTCATTAACCATTTGAGGTTGCTCTAGATTTGCCACATGCCCAGCATTCGGAATGACGACATACTCAGCCCCTGGAATAGCATCTGCCATAGCTTGTGATTCGTGGGGTGGCCGGGGATTATCTTCTTCTCCCACCATAACCAATGTTGGCATTGATAGTTCACCGAGACGTTCTAGCAGCGACGTTCTCGAAAAAATAGCCCGATTTAATGCTACCAGGCTAGTGATGTTTTCAGCAGGCCAGTTGAGCAACCGCTGCTTAAAGTCTTCCACAATACCCGGTTGACTCCGCAGGGTATCTGGTGCAAAGAAGAGGGGAAGAATCTGCTCTACCAGGGGCACTGGCAGTTTCCCTATCTGTTCAACCATCGCTGCCATACCCAAATAGCGCTGCTGGGTTTCTGAGGGTTCCGGAGCAACCGATGTATCCATGAGAACCAGGGCACTCACCCTATCTGAATGGTTAAGAGCCAGTTGGGCTCCCCACATACCTCCGACGGATAAGCCCACCACAACACAATGATCAATATTCAAAGCTTCGAGTAACTGATAGTGATCTTCCGCTAGAGCCTCAATGGAATAAGGGATGGCAGGGATGCTATCGGATTGCCCATGACCCCACAATTCTGGAATAATG
This sequence comes from Caldora sp., assembly GCA_965222765.1. Lineage (GTDB taxonomy): Bacteria > Cyanobacteriota > Cyanobacteriia > Cyanobacteriales > Coleofasciculaceae > Caldora. The sequence continues at coordinate 29,329 of CBDCVG010000078.1, read as the reverse complement.
CAACGGTATTTCGTTGAGAAAGCCTCAATTTGAGGAGCCCACATAGAAGCATCCCAAAGATAACTACTGCCAAAGAGGAGCGGAAAACCTTCTCCATATTCCTGATAAGCAAGGTGCTTGCCTTTAATAACAAGTGTTGGCATCTCAATTATGATTAACTAAGTGGTATTAATTTAGGTCCAATAATCCGAAAGTAGATCAAAGTGGTTAGATAAAACAAGTTAACAGCAATTATTAATCCTTGACCTATCCAAGAATTAAGGTAAGGGAAGACATAAAAGCTTGCTCCCAAGACCATGAGTTTATCTATCAAAGAAACAGTATTACCGTGGTGCTTCGGGTTCCAGTAGGACAAAGGACTAATGAAGCGGTAATTACTGAAGGGGAAAAAATGCCTGTGGGCATCATTATGATGAACAGGGAAGTCTAGTAGGGAATGAAACACCATGCTCAGACTAAGGAGTTCTCCCGATTGCCATCCCCAGTAATGAGTAATGAGGACAACTATCAGCGCCAGGGGAATAGAATGGAAAGTAGCGACGAGGTTTTGCCAAAAAGGTAGTTCGTAAGTTTGTGACCAAATCTGGTGCTGTGTTTGGCGACGTACAAATTTTGCCCAGAAGTAGAGAACAAAGATGGGAGCATCTGGTAATACCGCACCAACCGCAATAGCTAACGCATATTGAGGATCAGGCTGTTGGCTGCTAATTAGGGCAAGGTTAATAATCGCGTGGCTGGGAGTATTCAAGGTGGAAGCAATGTGTGATGGATAAGAACTTCTTTACTTCTTTATTTTCTATCCGGGTAGATGCGATCGCATTTTGTATCTCACCTGACTCTACAGGCGCACATCTACCCCATTATCGAAAACAATACCATAATTTGATGCTTTTTTTTCATTCTTATGTGGAACAGGCATCTTGCCTGTCATAATGATTGCGATCGCAACCAAGACACCAAAATTAAAAACCCTGCTTTAGTGAGTCAGTATTTTGAAAAAAATGGACACAACTGGACTCGAACCAGTGACCCCTACGATGTCAACGTAGTGCTCTAACCAACTGAGCTATGCGTCCGCACAATTTGTGATTATAACACAAAATTCAATAAAGCTGCAAATTTTAGTCCTCAAGGAAGATTTTAGTAGTAAATTTGCAACTAAAATATCCCTCAGGCAGTCTAAAAGCAACTGCTTCTGCTAAAATAACCTGGTTGTCCAGCCGAAACCTACATCTTTGAGCCAATCAGTAGAAATTTCTGGTGTAGATACCTTAGCGCAAGAACTAGCGACAATTCAGCAAACTGGTTCTAAGCGGATTGCCATTCTGGGATCGCGTCATGTCCCGATTACTCATCAAAAGCTAATCGAGATTATGACTTATGCTTTGGTTCTAGAGGGTAATCGTATCGTGACCTCTGGTGCCACTGGCACTAACTCAGCAGCAATTCGCGGTGCTATGCGTGCAGATCCTAGCCTCCTGACTGTGATTTTGCCCCAAAGTCTAGACCGCCAGCCACGAGAATCCCGCAAGCAGCTCGAACAGGTGATGCATTTGGTGGAAAATCCCGAAAGCAATAACCTGTCTTTGAGCGAAGCTAGCTCCTTGTGTAATGCCGAAATTGTTTCTCGGTGTCAGCAACTAATTTGCTTTGCCTTTCACGACAGCCGCACTTTACTAAAAACCTGTGAAGAGGCGGAAGACCAACGTAAGCTAGTTACTATGTTCTACTTTGATTAAGTCATGAATCCTACAGGTTCAGCAATTCTTCTTTACGCTGTTGTAGCAGCAGCTATTTTGGTTTACCTACCTTTTCTGGTGGTAGGCTATGCTCGTGTGCAAGTGGGCAATGACAATAGTGCTCCTCGTGCCATGTTTGATAAGTTGCCCCTCTATGCTCAGCGAGCTACCTGGGCGCACCAAAACTCCTTTGAAACGTTTATCATTTTCTCAGCAGCAGCCTTAATGGCCTATGTAACTGGTCAAAGCTCTTCTGTTGCCATAGGAGCTGCGATCGCTTTTGTTGTTGCCCGGGCATTTTACTCCCTATTCTACATTTTCAACATTCCCTTAGCCCGTTCCCTAATGTTTGGCATTGGCTCTATTTCTAGCTTTACTCTCTTCTTCCTCAGCCTACTCACCGTAAGTAGTTCAGTTAATTAATCTAAATTTTTGCTTGATGGAGTTTGAGACGGTTAGTTGTGCTAAAAGTAAAAACTGACCTATAAATTGTTTAATATATGGCTTCTACTTCTTCATTTGATATTGTCAGTGACTTTGATCAGCAAGAGATGGTTAACACCGTAGACCAAACTACTCGCGAAATCAAAAGCCGTTATGACCTCAAAGATACTAAAACTACGGTGGAGTTGGGGGAACAAGTCATTACAGTGAATACTGATAGTGAATTTACCTTAGACTCTGTCCATACAATCCTCCGCACCAAGGCTGCTAAGCGCCAACTTTCCCAAAAAATCTTTGACTACGGCAAAGTAGAGTCGGCTAGTGGTAATCGTGTTCGCCAGGAAATTAAGCTCAAAAAAGGCATTAGTCAGGAACTAGGCAAAAAAATCACCAAGCTAATTCGAGATGAATTTAAGAAGGTGCAAGCCTCAATACAAGGGGATGCAGTCAGAGTTTCCAGCAAATCTAAAGATGACCTACAACAAATTATTCAACGTCTGAAAGAAGAAGATTTTCCTGTTGCTCTCCAGTTTACTAACTATCGTTAACCTGAAAACTGCCCTGAGTTCAACTCAGATAGGCTCCCATGTCAAAAATTGACCGCCAGCGAGAACACCAAGCCAACGAACGCACTTTTCTCGCTTGGTTGCGTACCGCTATTGCTCTGATTGGATTTGGTTTTGCTCTATCCCGTTTTGGTCTATTTCTCAATCATCTAGAAATTAGAATTACTAATGGCAATTTGCCTCTTGAGTCTTGGGTTAACTCCCAAAGCCTTGGTCTTACTTTGGTAGTAGTGGGCATTCTGGTAATTGTCCTTGCCCTCTGGCGTTACAACCAAGTTCTCCGGCAGATTGAGGAGGCTAACTATCATCCTAATCCCCTGATGGTCTGGTTGACAGCGGGAATTGTTATCATTCTGGGACTTCTGAGTATTCCTTTCCTTCTTTGGCGACAACCGTCTAATCCGGATACTCCTGCTTCCCTAAGTAGTCCCACGGAACGCTAAATCAGTATTGAAATTTAATTAATAACTATGAAACGTCGTAAGTTTCTTGAAAATACCGCTCTTGGCGCAACAACTACAGCTGCTTTAGTTGGGTGTAGTGGAGGCACGAACACTCAAACTACTTCAACGGGTGATTTGCCAACTTTGAGATGGAAAATGGCTACTAGTTGGCCTCAATCTCTAGATACCATTTTTGGGGGAGCACAAACTATTTGCCAACGGGTTAGTGACATGACGGATGGACGTTTTACCATCAAGCCTTTTGCTGCTGGTGAAATTGTACCAGGAACTCAAGTTCTAGATGCTGTTCAAGCAGGAACAGTAGAATGCGGTCATACTGCTAGCTATTATTACATTGGCAAGAATCCTGCTTTAGCTTTTGCTACCAGTGTACCCTTTGGACTCAGTGCTCAGCAGCAGAATGCTTGGCTGTATCATGGCGGTGGCTTAGAGGCGATACAGAAAATTTACTCAGACTTCGGCATCATTAACTTCCCTGCTGGTAATACAGGAACACAAATGGGGGGATGGTTCAAACGGGAAATTAAATCACTTGCGGATCTCAAAGGACTAAAGATGCGGATTCCTGGATTGGGTGGTAAGGTGATGGATAGTCTCGGTGTGAATGTGCAGGTATTACCGGGGAACGAAATCTTTTTGGCTTTAGAACGAGGTGCCATTGATGCTGCCGAGTGGGTTGGTCCTTATGATGATCAAAAGCTGGGTTTAAATAAAGCAGCAAAGTTCTACTACAATCCTGGTTGGTGGGAGCCTGGACCGACTTTGGATGCTTTGGTGAATCAACAAGCTTGGGATAAGCTACCGAAAGCATATCAGGAAATCTTTAAGACGGCAGCTTTTGAAGCTAATATCAATATGTTGGCTAAGTACGATGCTTTGAATGGCAAAGCCCTCAAGGAGCTGGTAGACAGCGGAACGCAGCTAGCTACTTACAGCCAGGAGATTATGACAGCGGCTCAAAAAGCAACGGTTGAACTGTTTGAAGAAAATGCTGGCAACGATGCCAGCTTTAAAGAGGTTTATCAGCAATGGCAAAAATTCCGGGAAGAAATTTCTCAGTGGTATCAGATTAATCAGTTGAAGCTTGCTGAGTTTATGTCTAAAACAGGCAAGTAATGAGCGCCTAACGGCGAATTAAGAATTAAGAATTAAGAATTAAGAATTAAGAATTCATTGATGTAATCGCCGAAAAGAAGTCAGAAACTATGATTTTTCCCCAACAAGTGCAAGGAAATTGTATCTTTGAGATCAAAAACCTTGCACTTTCGTAGAAAATTCCCTAACACCTAACACCTAATACCTTACCTACCACCTGCCACCTACCACCTACCACCTATTCAAACCCGAAAATTACGACTTATTCAGCAAGCCCTAAGTAGTGGAAGTAAGAATCAATGCTTGCTGTAGACGGATTTTGTCTCTACCCTGATGATGGAGAATTACCCAAGATTCAATCAAATCAGGACCGTGAACATCGCCAGTAAGTGCTGCACGGAGCGATCGCATTATTAATCCTTTTTTCACTTTCTGCTCTTTAGTTACCTTTTTAATAATCTGCCCAGCTTCATCTGCACTCAGCTGTGAAACATCAGCAATAGCATCAAGAATCCCTTGCAGTACCTGTGAAGCACCTTCAGCTTTTAGCCTTTGAGCTGCTTCTTCACTAAATTCAACTGATTCAGTAAAGAACATCCTACTCATATCTACTGCCTCTGGTAAGCGAGTCAAGCTAGCTCCAATCAAAGCTGCTAACTGTTCTAACCAAGAGCGATCGCTTATTGGATCAAATTCTAAACCAGCTGCTTGCCAGTAGGGAATTAGGAGCTCTAGTAACTGGGGTACATCCATCTGGTGGAGATATTGACTATTAAGCCAATCCAGCTTCGCCCAGTCAAATTTTGCCCCAGCTTTATTCACTCGCTCAAAGCTAAACTGTTGAGCTGCTGCTTCCAGGGTAAAGATTTCCTGGGTTGCATCAGGAGGAGACCAACCCAACAATGCCATATAATTGCCCATCGCTGGGGCAATAAAGCCCATGTCCTGAAACTCAGAGATTGAAGTTACCCCATCCCGCTTCGAGAGTTTTTGTCCTTGTGTATTGAGGATTAAGGGGGTATGGGAGAATTCTGGGACAGTTGCTGCTAGTGCTTCGTAGAGCAAAATCTGTTTAGCTGTATTGGCAATGTGGTCTTCTCCTCGAATAACATGACTAATCTGCATGTCAATGTCATCCACTACCACCGCCAAATTGTAAAGGGGTTGACCGATCTCATTTTCCTCTGAGGCTCTGGCAATTACCATATCACCCCCTAAGTCACTGGCTCTCCAGGTGAGTTTACCCCTTACCAAATCCTTCCAGACAACCTCCCGGTCATCATCAATCATAAAGCGAATTACCGGCTTGCGCCCCTCTGCTTCAAAGGCTGCCTTTTGTTCCGATGTCAGATGGCGATGGCGGTTGTCATAGCGGGGTGCTTCTTTTCTAGCTTTCTGAGCCTCCCGCATTTCCTGTAGTTCTTCTGCACTGGTATAGCAATAATAAGCTAGCCCTTGATCCAACAGCTTTTGAATTGCTTGTCGGTAGAGTTCCAGGCGTTTTGATTGGAAAATTGGTCCTTCATCCCAAGTTAATCCCAACCAGCTAAGACCATCAAGGATGTTTTGGGTATATTCGGGACGCGATCGCGCCTCATCTGTGTCTTCGATGCGTATAATAAATTGACCGCCGTGGTGACGGGCAAACAGCCAGTTAAATACGGCTGTTCTAGCGGTACCAATGTGTAAGTTTCCCGTTGGACTAGGGGCAATACGGACTCTAACTGTCACAGAAGAATATTTTTTGTTGTTGTCTGCTACTTACTTAAGCTATCACCTTTAGGACTGGTGATGCATCTAGTACCGCTGTGCGGAATTAAGAATTGAGAATTAAGAATTAATAATCCTTATAGAGTAAGGATTCTATCGATCTCAAACTTTTCTCCGCGTCCAGCGTACGTCTATTGTTCTATAATTCCTAACTTTTCTTTACATAATCAAGAGCAGTAATCCAGCTAGAAGTAAAGTTTAGTTTAGTTTATTTATACTTTTATAACAACAGTAAAATAGCTTGTCATTTGCTTGTGCTCAGAAGAGAGAGTGCTAAATTATTAATTAGAAGCTAATCAAGCTTCTTGGACAGATATTACGGTCAAGTGCAGTTTAGCATTAGGGAGGTACAAAACACCTGTTTAATTCAATATCTGTCTTGTCAGAGAAAATTAACTTTCATTTCCAAAACATTAGCAACACTCAACTAATCAAGCTGATATTTCCTCAAATAGTAAATTGGGAGCCATGTACCTTAAACTATTAGTTTAAGTCAACTCTGTACTTAATTGTTCAAAAGAGGAAGTGATGCAGTAAATCTAGGTTGAGTGTTGCTTTTGTTTGAGCAATTAGCAGATTAAGATAAGCTTTATTGATTCATTAAACTAGATTGATCAATTATCAATTATCAATTATCAATTATCAATTATCAATTATCAATTATCAATTATCAATTATCAATTATCAATTATCAATTATCAAAGTTCGTCGCACAAAGGCACTAATCAGGTCTACTAGAAAGGTAAGGCTAATGAATACAATTAAAGTAGTAACCACTCCCTGATAATCAAAGCTAGTTAGTTGTTCTGTTAGTAGCCTACCTAATCCCCCCGCTCCTACCAAGCCAACAATAACAGTAGAGCGGATGCAGACTTCCCAACGGTAGAGGAGGTAAGCGAGAAAGCGAGGTAGAGTTCGCGGTAGAACGCCGTAGAGGAAGACTTGAGTACTAGTAGCTCCCAAAGCAGTAAGCGATCGCAATGGACGTTGATCCAGATTTTCTGTTACCTCTGCCATTAATCTTCCCAAAATACCCAGGTTATGTAAACCAAGAGCGATCGCACCTGGTAAAATTCCAGGAAATAAGACAAACAGAAAGATTAATGCCCAAATTGGTTCGGGAACTGCACGGGTAAACAGCAGCACTAGTCGGCTAAATACCAACAGTATCATTCCCCACCAGGGGGTGAGGAAATTTTTGGTTGAAATTTTCCTCCTGCCTCCTGCCTCCTGCCTCCTGCCTCCTGCCTCCTGCCTCCTGCCTCCTGCCTCCTGCCTCCTGCCTCCTGCCTCCTGCCTCCTGCCTTCTTGCACTAGGAAATTATTCGCTGCAGGAAACGAAAGCAAAATTCCTCCCCAACCCGCCAATGTTATTGCCAAAATCGACATTGCTAAGGTTTGCTGTGACAGGGTAAACAGTCGAGTAAGCTGGCTAATATCAGGAGGAAACGATTCTTGCCACACAGATACTAAACGATTTGCACTTTGGGATGACAAAAGTTGGGAAAAATCTGCTTGGATATACCAAAAGGAGAAAACGACTAAGACAATAGCACCTATAGCCGAAAACTTTACTAAAACTGATGCCAGAAATAAGTTAAATTTTCTTCCCTGTTGCCTATTGCCTGTTGCCTGTTGCCTTATTTCTAAAACATGCAAATCTAAGCGAGAAGGTGCACCTAGACGGCGGCGCAATATTGAACTCCACAAATCAGTAGTACCGGTTAACACCACTAAGGCAATGAGCAATGTCCACATTTCTTGGTAACGTAGAGCTTGCAGACTAAGGAGAATTTGATATCCTAATCCACCTGCACCGATAATTCCCAATACTGCTGCTGAACGAATAGAACATTCAAAGCGATAGAAAGTATAAGAGAGGAGATTGAGAAAGGCTTGGGGGATCAGAGTGTAGAGAAAAGCCTTCAGGGGAGAGACACCACTATTAAGGAGTGCTAGTAAAGGTTGGCGAGGAGTTTCATCTAAAATTTCCGAAAATACTTTAGCCGTAATTGTCCCAAAAGGAATTGCGATCGCTAAAATTGCTACTAATGGATCTAGTCCAAAAATATTAACTAAGAACAGTCCCCAAATCACTTCATGAATTGAGCGAGGAATTGCTAAACCTGCTCGAATAATTAACCAAGGTATCCTGTAATTGTTGGGAGCAACGGCACACCACCACACTTGAGAGGAGAGCAAACCCCCTACTATCCCAATCAGCACACTCAAGGAAGTACCACATACAGCAAAGGCAAGGGTTTTCAGAGTTGCTGCTACAGTTAGTTGGAGAAATTCGGTACTGAGGTTGGGTGAGAGAGCAGCTTTGAGAAACTGCCAGACGAGGGTAATCCCACCAAGGTTAACTAAATCTTGCTCAAATACCCCCGCTACCTGCAACGACCAGAAGAGGGAGACTAGGAATGCAAACCCCCACAGGGTATGCCAGTTTAGTGGTGAAGGGCGTTTAATTTTGGCTTTTGGCTTCATCCTCAGGGTTTGTACGGTAGGTATTGCTTTTGTCTCGATGTTGCTCAATTAAGTCCAAAACTCACCTGAAGTTTAAACTCCAGGCTAATAGCTCAAGTCCACTCAAGTGGACTGAAACCCTTATTCAGCAAGCCCTAACTATGCCACTATGCAATTTGAAATGATTGCTTAAAAATCTTAGGCTCTGGCAGAGACTCTCCTTCTTCAAGGCTTGTTTCAATCAAAAGTTCCAGAACCTCTTGAGCATTCTTGAGCGCTTCTTCGTAAGTATCTCCGTGAGTGCAGGGCTGCATTACATCTTCAAATTCAGGAAGTAATACAATATAACATTGGTCTTCTTCTGACCACTGAATAACGATTGTGTACTTCATTCTTCTGTATCCTCTTCTTCTATGTTCTTTAGTTCTTCAAGTGCTTCATTGATTTGCTTTTCTAAATAAAGCTTTGCATCACTCCCGTCTTTGCCAGCGATGATAATTGCTTGAGGTAACTTGGGATGAATCCATTTACTGTGGCTGCCTTTTGCTGGTTTATGGATAAATCCCGCTTTCAAGAGTAAACTCTTCAACTCCCTGATTTTCTTTGGCATAAGCTAGATTACTTGCAGACTCCTCACTTCCCACTGTTCTAATTTTGATATGCCCGTTCTTAAAGTTAGTGGCAGGGTAGGTTTTATACTAAGGTTATCTTGCATTTTCCCAAATTATCCCACTTATAGCACTACGCATTTTGGTTAGGACATTTAGGAAGTTCACCACAGAGGCACAGAGGAACACGGAGAAAAATATCGTCCTAATGTGTGTGCGTAGCGCTATACCCCCCTCACAAGGGTAGGTTTTTAATATTTCGCTGAAGATGAGACAAGGGAGGAAAGTAGACAAGTAGACAAGGAAGATTTTTCACGAAAAACTGGGCTTTTCAGCGTCTTGGATTTTTGACAACCGAACAGCATTTTGTACGGTTTTACTCCCTTGTCACCTTGTCTACCTTGTCCACCTTGTCTTGTCCCAACCCGAAAGTAAAAAACCTACCCTTGTCAGGCTATACCCCCCCTGACAAGGGTAGGTTTTTTACATTAATCGTATAATGGGGTGAGACAAGGTAGACAAGGGGGGAAAGTGGACAAGGGAGAAGAAGAAAAAAGAAGTATTAAAACTCATGAAGATTTAATTATCTATCAAAAAGCATTTAACGCAGCAATGACAATTTTTGACTTATCAAAACGGTTTCCCGTCGAAGAGAGATATTCTTTAACAGACCAAATTCGCCGTTCTTCTCGTTCAGTGTGCGCCAATTTGGCAGAAGCATGGCGAAAAAGAAGATATAAAGCCTCATTTGTAGCCAAGTTAAACGATTGTGAAGCAGAGGCAGCAGAAACTCAAGTTTGGCTAAATTTTGCTGTCAAATGTAATTATATATCTCCCGAAAAAGGTAGGGAACTATTTAGTACATATAATCAAGTTTTAAGCGGATTAGTCAAAATAATGAATAGTCCAGAGAGTTGGTTAATCGGTTAAGCGATGTTACAGAATAAGTATCTCAAAGACTGGTCAAGAATTGTATCTTATCACTTTCCTCATCTGTCATTACCGGAAGTAGCAGGCTTGGCTAGTTGGAGTTTTGGCATGGTTATAACTGGTTCAAGTAGTCTGACGAGAGTTTCTGAATTGATTGCTAAAATAAATGGAGAAAAAACTAATACAGTACGAAAAAGACTCAAAGAATGGTATCAAGAGAGTAAGGCAAAGAAGGGTAAAAAAAGGAAAGAATTAGATATCAGTAAATGCTTTGTACCTTTATTGAAATGGATTATAAGCTTATGGAATAGTGAAGAAAAATGGCTGCCACTGGCAATAGATGCAACTAATATTGGGTCAAATTTTACGGTTCTATCTCTTCATGTTCTTTATCAAGGTTGTGGTATTCCCGTAGCCTGGAAAATTGTTAAAGGTACAGAAAAAGGCTCTTGGAAGCCTCATTGGCAAAATCTGTTTCAATCTTTATCAAATGCAATACCTGATGATTGGCAAGTCATTGTCTCGGCAGATAGAGGATTGTATGCGGATTGGTTATTTGCTGAAATTTGTGCTTTAAATTGGCATCCTTTTTTAAGAATCAATTATCATCGAACATATCGAGTAAGAGGGGAAGATGAATGGCAATCTTTAGAGACAGTGGTGCCTCAGACAGGAATGAATTGGTCAGGTAAAGTTACTTGTTTTAAAACCAACCCTCTTGATTGTACTTTATTAGCCTGTTGGGAGGAAGGTTACAAAACTCCTTGGTTAATTATTACTGACTTAGAACCAGAACAAGGAAATGCTCAATGGTACGGTTTTCGGTCTTGGATTGAATCGAGTTATCGAGATGTTAAAAGTGATGGTTGGCAGTGGCATAAAACCAGATTAAGAGAACCTGCTAGAGCTGAAAGAATCTGGTTAGCTATGGCAGTAGCTACTCTCTGGACTGTAACAGTTGGTAGTGATGAACAGCGACATTTATCAGAAAAGTTCAAAGACCAAGTAATTATCGAAAATTCTGAAAATCAGCAATTTCAATTGAAGCCAAAAAATAGAACTATATCTTGTTTTTTACAAGGATTAATTAATATTATTGCCGATTTACTTTGCGGCAAAGGTATTTCCTTAAATGGATTATTTCCCCAATCATCTTTTGTGGTGAATACTTCCTAATATACAATTCCTTCTTTCTTCCTTGTCTACTTTCCCTCCTTGTCCTCCTTGTCTGACTTCCACTAGCATCTTCTGTAAAAAACCTACCCTTGTCAGCTATACCCCCCCCCTACAAAATTTACCGGCAGATCCCCGACTTCTTTTTCGGGTTTGTCGAGTTAATCACGGATTCAATAAAGAAGTCGGGGATCTTGATTACTCCTCTAATTCTGCTAATTTCTGCGTAGCAAACTCCCGAAGTTGCTCATCTGAATCATTTTCGGCTCTGTCGCGTAATAGGGGTAGAGTTTGGGGATTGTCCGGATATTGCTTGATGATAATTTCAAGTGCTACCAGTCGAGGGTTACCTTCCCAGGGTTCCTGGCGTTCAAAAGGATCATTGAGGATGCGATCGCATAAAAATTCTAACATCCAAGATTCCTCTTTCCAACTACGGGCTATTTCTTCTACTGCTGTACGTCGCACGGCCCAATGTTCATCAGATTGCAACAATTGTTGGAGTAGGGGTAAGGTATCTGGCTCATCCTTCCAACTACGGGCTATTTCTTCTACTGCTGCACGTCGCACATCCCAATGTTCATCAGATTTTGCCAGTTGTTGAAGCAGGGTTAAGATATCCGGTTCATCTTTCCAGCCACGGGTTATTTCTTCTACTGCTGTACGTCGCACAGCCCAATGTTCATCAGATTGCAACAATTGTTGGAGTAGGGGTAAAGTATCCGGTTCATCTTTCCAACCACGAGCTATTTCTTCTACTGCTGTACGTCGCACAATTTCATCCTCATCAGATTGCAACAATTGTTGGAGTAGGGGTAAGGTATTCGGTTCATCTTTCCAGCCACGAGCTATTTCTTGTACCGCTGTACGTCGCACAATTTCATCCTCATCAGATTTTGCCAATTTTTGGAGCAAGGGTAAGGTATTCGGTTCATCTTTCCAGCCATGAGCTATTTCTTCTATTGCTGCACGTTGCACAGCCCAATATTCATCAGATTTTGCTTTGTGTTTAAGCAAGGGTAAGGTATCCGGTTCATCTTTCCAACCACGAGCTATTTCTTGCACTGCAGCTTGTCGCACAACCCCATCTTCATCAGTTTGCGCCCGTTGCTTGAGAATAGGTAAGGTATCAGGGTCATCTTTCCAGCCACGAGCTAATTCTTCCACTATTGTTCGTCGCACAGCTCGATCATTATCATATTGAGCATGTTGTTGGAGCCAGGGTAAGGTATCCGGTTCATTCTTCCAGCCACGAGCTATTTCTCTCACGGCAGCTTGTCGCACAGCCCAATAAGTATCATATTGAGCGCATTGCTTGAGCCATGGTAAGGTACTTGGGTCATCTTTCCAAGTTGTTGCGACTGAAGCTACCGCTTGAGCCTGAATTTTGAAAATTAAGTCGTACTCTTGATAATTTTCAGTGACAAGAGCATACTCGTAATCACCATACTTGAGTAACTTTTTCAGATGATTCAAGAGCTGTTGAGCACTCTTGTTAATCTCACGGCGATTCCTCACCTCACCGAGACACTCAGCTGCTAGAAAAATATTCAGAAATTTTTCTGATTCCCCCTTTTGCTCACTTAAATAATCAATAATCTCTCCAACAAACTTCCCCTCAATCATCCCTGCTATCAACCGCAACACTTCATGCCAAGATTCATCCTGCCAGTGCTTACCAAACACCTCCGTCTTTAGTTGTTCAATGGCAAGTGTTTGCGTCTCTTTAAACTGCCAGACATATTCCCAAGCACAGAAGTATTCTAAAAATGTCCGATGGACAAACCCATAGGAATCCCCACCCAGGAAGCATAAGATAAAGTTGCGACTCCGCAGTTGTTCAATGAGTAACCGAGCAACGGTTCTAGTATTACTGACTTCTATACTTTTCAAGTAGTCAATGAGAATCTTCTCTAAATCATCTCCCCGAATCAGATTACCAGCCAAACCCTTATCAGCCGCTTGCATATGATAGGCAATCTGACGCAGTATCGCTTGCTTATCCTTATAATCGATCGTGACTGCATCTACTCTGGGATCTGCTAACAATTTCCGCTCTACATCCCATTGATGCAGCAAAACTCTTGACGTTTGGTTATAAAGTTCTGGTCGATCTCTGGGTAATTCTTGATTACGATTAAGTATCGCCATCATTGTCAGCAGCAGAGGATTTCCTGCTAACTCCCTAATCGCTTTGGAAGTATCAATCGCTTGTTGCAAGCGCTCCCGCTTTCTCAGCTTATCTGCTTCATCCGTAAACGTTAACTCATGCCAGCGGTAGATAAAATCTTGAATTTGCTCTGACTCCAAATCTTGCAGTAGGAAGTGGCGAAACTCAGCATCTCGCAATCGTTGGGGTTTGTAGCCAATAATGCGAGAGGTGACAATTACCCGTACCTTGGGATACTCATTAGTGAAGCGATGGATATCAGTAACTACCTTTTCCCGTTGCGTCGGCTCGAATACCTCATCCAAACCATCAAACATCACCAAAACTTTGCCAGCTTTCAACCTTTCCTGGAGTTGATGCTGATTGAGGTGACAGATAACGTTACCCTGGTGGAAGAATTCTAGCAAATCCTGGCACTCTCCAGAATTGCGATCGCGATTATAAGTCCGCAGTTCAATTAGTAAGGGAATTGGTAATTCAATCACATTATCCAGAGGACTCCTCGCCCAATTTAATGCCAGATATTGTAAGAAAATGGACTTACCTGAACCTGGATCTCCTAGAATTACCAAATACCGATAGAAGTCATCTTCCCTGCTTTCATTAACAACATCTAAAATTGGGCGTACTGGTTTTTTGTAGTAATCTTGTTTGTATCGTTCCCACGCTTCTAGCTCAACTTCTGCTTCGAGTTCGTTACTCTCCAGTAGTCGCCTTTGATGTTCTTTGGGAATCTCGTAAACCTGCGGTAAAAATTCCTGGCATTCTCGCACATGTTGTGGTACAAATACTTGCCAAACTTTTAGTTTTTCCCGATAGTCGTAAACGCTGGTATCCAAACTATCTAAATTCAGATTAGCATAGCGCTCTTGTAGTCCTTCTTGATAAACCTTGAGGTTAAAATCGGGACTAATGCCAGCAATCTCCCTAGTATTTTCCTCAATCGACTCCTGAATCTCTAACTCCAGAATTTCCCTCAATTCCGGTGATTGCTTAATAATGCGCTTGACTTCTTTAACATATTCCTTAGCTACCCCATGCCAGTCAAATTCAGTCGGCATTGCTATCGGATAATGCTCTCGCCAAATTCTCCCTAACTGCTTGCTATCTAGAGCACGACAATCTTTAGCAAAAGCTTTACCTAAGAGTGGCTTAACTTCCTGATGACGGATAAACTTCTCTATGGAGATTTCGTAACCATCTCTAATCTCAGCACCAGAAAGATTGCAGCTAAATTCTAGTTCATCCTCTACAATCTTCAAAAACTGTTGTAGAGCTTCACCCAGGGCTTTTTTTAGTACACCGGCTTTAGCTGACTCAACACCTCCTTTAATACAATCCTTGAAGAAGTCTTTAACATAATCTTCCAAGGCTCCCTTGCCTAATTTCAGCAGCACTTCCTTAAACACCAAATCCTTTAAGAGAGAAACTCCCAAAGTTGTCCAAGGTTCCACCATCCTGCCATTCCTCAAGGAAGATCTTTAGATCTATAATATGGCACTGATTTTACCTATTGTCCGTAGAGCGTCAATTCAGTAATCATCAAATCCCAGTTGAGACAAGCTGAGGAGCAGGGAGCTTCAGAGCTAGGGAGATAAGCTGTTGTGCATTTAAATTATCAATTATTACTGACGCAGAGACTTATTAACTGGGGAATGCAGAGATTGGGACTAAGTAGTTTAAATGCGTCTTAGTTTATGTGAATTTACCAATTTCTGATTCCCAAATAACAAACAACAAATGACAAATGACAAACAACAACACAAAAAAGATTGCTCAAGTGACTTAGGAACAATATGATACTTGAGGATATTTCAACCAAAGGAGCCAAATATGAGTAGTGGCAAAACACTGCAACCAACCCAGTATGCTAAACACAGGTATAATCTTACTCAACCCATTGATTTTGATGTGGCGGTGAATTACGGTGTTGCATTAATGGCGATCGCAGGAGCAGATGGTGAGCTAGTAGAAGCTGAATTCCAATGGTATGTTGATGAACAAGAACTGTTGACAGTAGACTCTCAAGAGTATATCGAAACTCTACGGAAATCTGATTGGAAAAGTGCCAAGCTTGAGGATCTATTAAAGGGTATTAGCTATAGTTTCCCTCTAAACTTTAAACGCTCCATGTTGTACCAAGCAATCAAGATGAGCCGAGCTGATGGTAATTACCATGATAAAGAAAAAGCTGCTGTAGCCAAAGCAGCAGAGATTTTAGGCATAGAACGCAGTGTTGTGGTGAGTTTGGAATCTGTTGCAGAATTGGAAGCAGCAACTGAGCAACTGCGTCTTGCTTTATTTGAAACGGAAGTTTGATTCTGTTTAATATAGCAGTTCTCGCATCCGTGAGGTACAGATCCTATTCCCTATTCCCAAAAACCAGGCTCTTTGTACCTCGTCTAAATGAGAAAGGCTATATTTTTTTTATTTTTATCAAGGATTTTGATAGTTTTGTTTTATTGCTAAGCTTATCAAAATCCTTTTTTACTGATAGCTCCAAGAACATTTAACACTATGAATAATCCCACTGGCGAAGAAACAATGTTGGAAAACTTTGACTGGAATCAGCTTTCACTAGAACAATTGAAATTGATTAGGTCTAGAATTAACCAAGCAATTACTCTAAAAAGAAAAGATTTATATTTAGCCAACTCAACTACCAATAATACCCTCATGTATGGTTACAAAGCAAGTTTATCCAAAGTATTTCCCACTCGTTTACGTAGCTCACTGTCTGAGTATCAAAAGTGTGTTTTTGGCATCAGCCTAGGCAGCAAAAATTTTGGCTCTCATGAACGGCTTGAAGCGTGCATTAAATGGATTAGCCAAAACTTTGATACCTGCCTCATTCTCGTTTGTGATAGTATCTATCGGTTAACAATTGAAATTAGACAAGACATAAAAGAGGATGAAGCTTGGTTGGAAGCAATTGGCACTGGAGAAGACTTTATCAAGAAAAACTATAGCCTATTCGAGCAATACTCCCAAAGCTGTAACTTTAAGTTTGAGAAAACTTCAGAAATCGCCAAGCAATCGGACTTTGATAGATATTATCAGGAGCTTCAGAGTCTTTATAAAAACAATGAACCCTTTCAAAGCCTGGTAAATGCCTTTGCGCAAAAATATCTCAACCGCAGCGAAGAGTTAGAAGCAGAGCAAGTATATGATCTTAAACATCATCTAGGGATAACATACCTGTTAGAAGAGTCAGCTTTAATCGCCAACCTTGTCAATCAAGGATGGCTAATGTTTATTTATCCTGGCTCCATCAAAACCTTTGAAGAAATATCAGAGGGACTACACCCAGAAGTTCCTGAACCTCTCAAACAAATGATCTGGGTTAGCCTGCGCCTCAAAAAATGGGGTGCTAAAAGTGAGAATGAGAAGGTTAATTAGTCATTAGTCATTAGTCTTTTGTCCTTTGTACACTTTGATCAATGACTAATGACGCTTGCATCCCACGTAATGCAAGTCATTGGATGAGCTTAAAGCCAATTCCCAATTCCCGATTCCCTAAAACCAAGAACGAAAGACCATCACAAAGATGAGAAACGCTATAATCAATGTACACAAGTATGTAAATAAACTAATGTTTTCTTACAAAATCACATCCCCAAACAATGCAAGAAATGACTTTTTTGAGTTATTAGATCTGGTAGTAGAAAATAATCAGGTGTATATCATCAACCGTAGTGATGGAGAAAATGTTGCCTTGATTGCTGAGTCAGATTTAGTCAGTTTGGTTGAAACAGTGTATCTTTTGCGCTCGCCTGCGAATGTACGCCGGTTATATGATGCAATAGAAGAATCAAAAACGGGAAAAATTCAACCTCAATCGATTGAAGAACTAAAACAGGAGTTAGGAATTGAGCAAGAAGAAGAAAAAGAAAGCTCAGACTGATGAAGTTAAACCAGCTGTAGTTAATTGCATTCCCGGTTTTAGTTCTAGGTTTAAAGAAGATTTAGCTTGGTGGTTCAAGCAGGATTTTAAGAAAGCATCGAAAATCTTGGATTTAGTGAGTGCTGTGATGCAAGATCCCTTTAATGGTATAGGAAAACCAGAACCATTAAAGTATATGGATGCAGGTATTTGGTCACGAAGAATTGATTTAGAACATCGGCTTGTCTATCGAGTAAGAAATACTCAAATTGATTTTCTCACTTGTCGTTATCATTACGAATAATTTACATAAATAAAGTAGCGGATATTTGTATATGAAACTACAAACATATTCAGCTAGTATTATCAATGGATAATTGATAATTGATAATTGGTTAATTTGGTTAAAGAGCCAAACAACTCTATATCAGGGTCTATAATGCGACAATTTAAGCTTCTACTAAGTCTACTTCCCTTAACCCTAGTTAGTACAAGCCTCCCTACAACGGCTAATCCGACTAACCCTACCATAGTTAATGGTACGGTAACCATCTCTAATCCCAACCCTACTACCCTAGAAATTACCAATACCCCAGGAAGCATCATTAACTGGCAAGGATTTTCCATCAATCCCGGTGAACTTACCCGCTTCCTACAACAGTCCCCCGAAAGTGCTATCCTCAACCGGGTGATTGGCTCAGACCCTTCTCAAATTCTGGGTACACTACAATCTAATGGGCGAGTGTTTCTGATTAATCCCAATGGTATTCTCTTTGGTACTGGTGCAGTTATCAATGTCCAAGGTTTAATCGCATCCACCCTGAATCTTTCTGATCAAGATTTCCTTAATGGTAACTACCTCTTCTCCCAAATAGGTACAGGTGCACCTGTTACTGTACAAACTGGTGCTCAGCTAACTACAACTGATGGTGGTCAAATTTGGCTGATGGCTCAGAGTATAGAACAACAAGCTGGTAGTAATATTACCACCCCTACAGGACAAACGGTTTTAGCAGCAGGAACCCAAGTGCAGGTGGTAGAATCAGCATTGGGTAATATGGTTTTTAATGTCACGACAGATGGTACTAATAACCTACAAACCCTAGGTGCGATCGCATCTCAAAAAGGTGCAGCTGGCTTATTTGCGGATAATATTACCCACAGTGGTAGCATCAATGCTCAGAGTACTAATGATATTCCCGGATTGGTGGTACTCAACGCTACGAATAATCTCACCATTGAAGATAACGGGGTTATAAATGTTGAGAGTACAGATAACAGCGATGGCGGTATCATCAACCTCACCGCTGGCAACAAGTTAGAAGTTGAGCGTTTAGCAGAAGTATCAGCAGACGGTGGCATTAGTGGCGGTGATGGGGGTAGGATTACCCTAACTGCTCATGATCTGAGGGTGTCACAAGTAGCGAATGGGATGCAAAATCTACATGCCAATGCTCGTCATGCCGATGGAGTTAACGGTACTGTAATACTTAACGAGACTGGCATTCACAGCTACAATCCCGCCGATGGTGAATTCCAAGTTAATGAATTTACCACAGATGGTCAAACAGTGCCTGCGATCGCAACTTTAGCTGATGGTAAGTTAGTAGTAACTTGGGAGAGTGACGAACAGGATGGGGATGCTCATGGCGTGTATGCTCGCATTTACAATCCTGATACTGATAGGTGGAGTGACGAGTTTCCGATTAATACCACTACCGCCAATGATCAAGATACTTCAGCAATAGCAGCTTTGCCTAATGGTAACTTCGTCGTGACATGGGAAAGTGAAGGGCAAGATGGGAACCGCAACGGAGTCTATGGTAGGATTTTTGATGCCAACGGTAATGCCCAAACCAACGAATTCCTGATTAATATTACTACTAACGATCGACAAGAAAATTCAGCAATTACAGCTCTAGCTAATGGTAACTTTGTCGTAACTTGGGGTAGTCAGGGACAAGACGGTAACAATAAAGGAGTTTTTGGTCGAATTTTCGCTGCTGATGGTGTAGCTCAGACAGGGGAGTTTCCCATAAATACCACTACAGACAGGCGTCAAGATGTACCAACAATTGCTGCTTTACCCAACGGTAACTTCGTCGTAGCTTGGCAAAGTTTTGCTCAAGATGGCAATCAAGAAGGCATCTACGGTAGGATTTTTGATACTAACGGAGTTGCTCAAACCGACGAGTTACCGATTAATACTACCATTAACGAGGAACAAGAAGCTCCTGCGATCGCAGCTTTAACTGATGGTAGTTTTGTTGTCACTTGGGATAGTGATGAACAAGATGGTAGTCGTAATGCGGTTATTGGTAGACGCTTCGATATCAATGGCAATGCTATTACAGATGAATTCCAAGTCAACACCTACACCAATGAACCTCAAGACACTAGTGCTGTTACTGGTTTAGCCGATGGTGGTTTTATCGTTACCTGGGAGAGTTGGCGACAAGACGGCAGCACTCTCAATAGCGTCTATGCTCAACGCTTCGATAGCCAGGGAAATCCCGTAGCCAATAACAATGCTCCCCCCACCGGCAATGCCCAAGGCAACGAGTTTATGGTGAATACTTTTATTATCGGCGATCAAGACAATCCTGCGATCGCATCTCTAGCCAACAGCGGTTTCATTGTTGCTTGGGAGAGCTTTAATCAAGATGGGGATGGTAATGGTATCTACACCCAGCGCTTTGATAAAACTCCCGCTCCTTTCACCCCAACTAACTCCCTGACTGCTGAACTAGGACCAGTTGCAAATTTTACCACTCGTCCTAACTTAAGCAATGGTGTAATTACTCCTCCTACTACTTCAGTAGATCCTACTACTCCAATAGATCCTACTACTCCAGTAGATCCTATGGATCCTATTGACCCTGTAGATCCCACTACTCCAGTTGCTCCTATGGATCCTATTGCCCCTATAGATCCTATTAATCCAGTTAATCGAGTTAATCCTATTAATCCTGTTCCCTCGGGGGAAATTTCTCCAGAAGTTGAGCAAGGCATTGCCCTTAGTTATCCTACCTGCAATACCCTAAAACTTCAGAGACTAGAGGAAGAAGATACTATCGAGCCAGATTTGAATCATCGCTGGCATGAATGTAAGCGTTGGTTATACGAGGAAGAGCAATCTGAAGCAATTCAGATAGTAGAGGAGATTCAGAGTAACAATTCCCAAGAGCAAGTATATGCCCAAATGATAGGAGAAGAGGAATATAGTTTAACGCGATCGCTTTCTTGGGGAGCACGTCAAGCTTATTGGCAAGAACACGAGCAAATGCAGAATACTTTGAGTGTAGAGGAATACGCCAATTATCTCAAGAGGATACGTAATCTTTCAGAAGAGGAGCGGGTGGAGTATTTTGAAGAGCTGGCTCAAAGGATGAAGTATTGAAAATTGGGAATTGGTAAGTGCGATCACATAATGAATGAATGTCATGGTTTTTTTGGGATTTCCTCTACTAATGTTGTGCTTCCTGAATTATTCCAAGTTACTGCCACTTTATGATCAAGAGTATTAGGTGTTCTAACAATGGGTTCACTTGGGATAAACACACCTTGCTTAGAGGGCATGTATGCACCCGCAGGACAATCTGGATTTTTGGAAAAACCTAGAGTATCTGGAGTTTGATCAGATTCAAAAAAATAAGCTTTTCCTGTTTCAGTCATAGAACCATACGTCTGAGGAATTCCACCAAAAGTAAAATGATCTTGATTCAATGTTCCTGCTGGTTCCTGTTTACTCGCAGATATGAGCCAAAGCTCACTGTACTCATTCCATACACCCATATCACGCCCCATGGCATCATCTATCTCACTCTGAGTCAAGGGTTGATTATTACTTACCCATTTGATATCCCATTTAAATGTGACTACCTGAAGTACAAAGCCTTTCTTGCTTGCTTTGCTATTTAACTTCCACTTTACTTTCTCCTTGTAAGCACCCCAGTTACCGAGCCGACCTTCAGCATATTGTATATTAATAAATTTGAGTTCATTTTGACTCGCAGGTACTGCCATCTTGTATCTCCTTGTGATTTAAGAATTTATTATTGAGTGGAAGATTTGAATTGAAAACCCAAGCAAATGCATGTTTTTTTGTTAGTGTAGAATAAAAAGCTAATTTTTTCTTCCGTACTATTATGTAACTTATCCGTATCCTGTTATCCGTATTTATACTGAGAATTGGCGTTGGGTTTCGCTTTTGGTAGTTCCCTTGAGATTTTCGTCAAAAGTTTGGCAACGCTTAACCCAACCTACAGCCTTAATTTAAGGATAGGCAAAGATTCTCATCTAGAAGCAGTTTCACAAGGATGCAACAAATAATTTCTTTTCTCGCTCAGCAGCAAAGGCAAGACAGGCTCTAATATCTTCAGAAGTCAGTTCAGAAAAATCTGCCAAAATTTCTTCTTCTGTCATACCACCTGCTAGATACTCTAAGATATCAGAAACGGTAATTCGCATACCTCGAATACAAGGTTTACCGCTGCATTTTCCAGGCTCAATAGTGATAATGTTGTGATAATCCATTGCCAAATCACCTTTCAACACCAACATGTAATGGTTCAGATACTAACAAATCTTGCTCCATAACTTCAGACTCCCTGAGAGCATTCCAATCAATTACACCAACCCAAACATTTTCCTCAGAGGAATATTGTACGATGCCTTCTACCTCAAGCTCTTCACTATAGAATGTCAGCAATTGCCCATCCTGTAGTTAAATGCCTTGGCGCGCTAAATCCTCAACTGTGCCGATACAATTCAGACGCAACCGACTCTGAGCATCTGCGTTGTGGAAATCTGCAAAGACTTTAAGTGTTTTCATAAGGAATGGTTATTGCTTTCGTGCTGGATTTGCGAATGTCGGGTTTAAAAGATTGCTGATTTGTTGAGGTGTTAAGCCAACTAAAGTTGCATAAAGCTTTCGCGAAACCCAACATTAGAGAATTGGCGTTGGGTTGCGCTTTTGGTAGTTTCCTTGAGATTTTCGTCAAAAGTTTGGCAATGCTTAACCCAACCTACAGCTAAACTTTGAGAGTAGAGGGATAAGCTGGAAAATTTAATAATGGTAGCGTAATTGTATAATAATAAGTGCGTCTTTCGTAACCGCATAAACCATACGGTGTTCTTGATTAATTCGACGAGACCAAAATCCTTGAAGGTTGTCCTTAAGTGCTTCAGGCTTACCCTTACCTTCAAAAGGTTGACGCTGTGTATCTTGGATAAGATCATGGATTCGCTTACAGATTTTGCGATCTGTAGTGAACCAGTAAAGATAATCTTGCCAAGCTCGTTTACGAAAACTAAGCAGCATGTTTCGGTTCAGGTACTAACAGGTCTTGATCCATAAGTTCTTCGATCGCATGATTCAAATCTTCAGCATTACTTGGACTACTTAGTAAATGCTCTGTATCATCTGCTCCATAGGTAATGATGTCAAGAGTTTTATCAGTAATGTCACCTTCCAATTCAGCAAGCAAATCTTGCAGAGCTACATCATCTAACCTATGCAGATGATTGACAATCCGCTCAATAATTTCACAACGTATCATAAACTGTACAGCTATTTTTTCTTACTATTGCTACATTTAATAGTATCGCAGCTGAGGAAATCATCTAAGGCGATCGCTTTCTTGGGCAGCGCGTCAAGCCTATTGGCAGGAACACCAACAAATGCAGAGTTCTTTGAGTGTAGAGGAATACGCCAATTATCTCAAGAGGATACGCAGTCGCTTCGTCTGGAATTCTATCCACATCAGGCATCGAATCATGTACCTGCCAAATTTACCAGAAATCATGACTCAATAGTGCGATCGCTTTCTCTTGTAGGTTGGGTGAAGCTTTCGCGAAACCCAACACTAATTCTCTACTGTTGGGTTTCACTTTTGGTAGTTCCCTGGAGATTTTGGTTAAAGGGAGTGACAACTCTTCACTCAACCTACAGCCTTAATATAGTGAGAAGAATAAATTTCAGTACTGAAGTTGCAATCAACTCTATCTAAAATCGAAAAATCTTAAATCTCATGCGCCTATTTACAACCAAGGCTGGATTGCTCTGTTACTTGGAGCGTCACCGGCAAAATCGGGAAGTTGCTCTTGTTCCAACGATGGGTTCGTTGCATGTTGGTCACTTAAGTTTAATTGAGAGAGCAAGACAAGAAAATGCTATTGTCATTGTCAGCATTTTTGTCAACCCGCTACAGTTTGGACCAACAGAAGATTTTCAGCAATACCCCCGTAAATTGGACAAAGATCGACAACTGTGTGAACAAGCGGGAGTGGATGTGATTTTTGCTCCCTCTACCGAGGAAATGCTTCCTCCTTCCCAGTCAAACGACAATACTCAAGTTATCCCACCAACAAAGATGATATCTGGGTTGTGTGCTCGCTCCCGCACCACTCACTTTCAAGGAGTCGCCACTATTGTCACGAAACTGCTGAACTTAGTAAAGCCACAACGAGCTTATTTCGGTCAGAAAGATGCTCAACAAGTGGCAATTATCCAACGTCTAGTGACAGACTTAGATTGTGGTGTAGCAATTGTAGCTTGTCCCATTGTGCGGGAAGAGTCAGGACTTGCTCTGAGTTCTCGCAATCAGTATCTAACCGAGTCACAAAAATCCCAGGCTCCACTAATATATAGAGCATTGCAACAAGCCCAAAAGATCTTCCAAGCTGGCGATCGCAATTCTGCTAATCTGATTGAAGTAGTCAATTCAGAATTAGCCCTAGCTAAGGATATCCAGGTGGAATATGTGGAACTAGTAGATCCCACAACAATGATACCTTTAGCTCAAGTGGATAACGTGGGACTATTAGCGATCGCAGCACGTTTGGGTTCTACTCGTTTAATTGACAATCTACTACTGCGACACCGTAAGCCAATTGTAGCAATTGATGGACCAGCGGGTGCTGGTAAATCTACGGTGACTCGCCTAATAGCAAAGGCACTAGGACTGATGTATTTAGATACTGGTGCTATGTACCGAGCTGTAACCTGGCGGGTGATGCAAGCGGGAATTGAGCTAGAAGATCAACCTGCGATCGCTGAGCTAGTCAGTCAGTCTAAAATTTCTTTAACCACTGATGATACCAATGGTGCTGCAGTTCGCGTTTGGCTCGATGAAGAGGAAGTCACCCAAGTGATTCGCTCCCCTGAAGTCACTGCTAATGTATCTGCGATCGCGGCTCAACCGGCAGTTCGCCGTGAATTAGTTAAACAGCAGCAGTCTTGGGGGAGTCAGGGAGGTATGGTTGCCGAGGGGCGTGATATTGGTACTCACGTCTTTCCTGATGCTGAACTTAAAATCTTCTTAACTGCCTCTGTCGAGGAAAGAGCAAGGCGACGCCAGCAAGATCTGGAACAACAAGGATTTCAAAATGTGAGTTTAGCAGAATTGGAGCGGGACATTCAACAGCGTGACCTCAGAGATAGCACCCGCACTTTTGCTCCCCTACGAAAAGCAACAGATGCTATTGAAATTGACACAGATGGTTTAAGTATCGCCCAAGTAACTGAAAAAATTGTCAGTTTACACCATCAGCAGCAATTTGTGTCTATGCAGTCGTAATTTCAGCAACTAATTCTGAGGCTTGAGGTAACAAAGTAGGTTCAACATCAACTCGATAATCTTGATGATTGGCAATTGCTGTCACAACTTCAGCTAAATCAGCATTTCCTTTTCTAGCTCCTAACCCATTAATCGAACACTCAATTTGCCTTGCACCATAAGCTAAAGCAGCAAGAGAATTATCTACTGCTAAACCTAAGTCATTATGGCAATGGACTGAAATCGTTGCTTGTTCAATATTGGGTACTCGATTTGATACCATCTCAATTAACTCGGAAAATTGTTGAGGTACTAACGAACCAAAAGTATCCGGAATACTGATAGTGGTTACACCACTTTTGATGGCAACTTCAACCGCTTTACACAGAAAATCTGGTTTACTTCTGGGAGCATCAAAAGCTGACCATTCAATATCAGCACAGTAGTTCCTTGCTAGACTGACACTATCGCCTATGACTTCTAATAATTCTTGCTCATCCATCTCCGACTGATGTTGGTAATTTACAGGAGTGTAGAGGTGGATTCTGGATCTAGCAGCAGGTTTAAGAGCTTGAGCAAGACAGGAAATTTCATCCGTCTTGGAGCCTGCTAGTCCACAGATTATAGACTCTCTAACTATCCCAGAAATAGCGATAATTTCATCAAAGTCTTTGGGAAACATTCCTGGATAACCAACTTCAATGACATCAACTTTTATAGCTTCAAGATGCTTTGCGAGCTTGAGTTTATCTTGCAAAGTCATTTTTACCCCAGGCGTCAGTTCTCCATCGCGCATAGTGGTATCTAAAATGATTATCTTGGGTAATGAATGTTCATCCATGGTAGTGAAATTTTTTCATTGAGACTAAAGATAACGCTCTAATGGTAGTGATTCTCCTGGAGCAAGTTGTTTTACTTGTTCAGTCAGATCAAGCCAGGGTTGTAATTGACCTATCTGGAAGGTACGACTCATTACTACATAAATTGAGGTTTGGTCGCAGCCAATTCCAGCATTATTGACATTTTGCCAAAATTGTGAATTAAGTTTATCTCTAACTACCCATTGGTTCTTTTCCCAGCACAACCGACGCTGGAAATAGAAGGGAGCTTTGCTTTTACCTGTAATTAAGATTTTTTGCAGTAACTTGCGGATTAAATTAGGGAAAAAACGCCCAACAGTGAGCATGATCACCCGCAAAATAATTAAATTTGTTGGTGTCATCTGTTTTTGTTTGGCCCAACCTAACTGACCTTCAATAATAACTTGATCATCTCCTACTTCAATAACATAATCGTCAACTAGATGACCAACAGCATTTTTGATTTTGCCTCCTGTTTGTACAGTAAGGGAAAACTGAGTATCAGAAGCCACGAGTTTTTCCTGGCGAAAGAGTTTGAAAACTCCGCCTTTATTGAGTGCTAAATAAAGTTCTACATCCTGACGCCTGTCAATCAAAATTTGAGCTTCCTTGAGCCAAATACGACCGGTGGGACGGGGAGATAATTGAGGGCGGTTAGGTACAAAATCCCGCCATGCTAGGAGGTAATTCCAGGTATGGTGACCGATGATATGGTCGTCAGCATAGCAAGGAGCTAGACCATGGGAGAGTCCGACTAAAAAGCGATCGCTAATTTCCAATGCCTCTGGTAGCCAGTGACCAACTAGTTCAAAACCGTGGGGAAAGAAGTTGTAGGTGTTACGGCTGCTGTATTCTCCACCATAGGAACCATCGGGATGCATGAAGTGGGAGGCTAATTCTACTGCTTTGATCAGGGCTTCTTTAAGCCTCACGTCTTGCTTGAGTTGGTAAATTCGTGCTAAACAAGAAATCGTAAGGCTATGATATCCTGGGTCACATCCTTCATATTCTGGGAACCAGCCTTCAGAACTTTGCCAGTCTAAAATGCGTTCTAAGCGCTGTGCCTTGGCAATATCCCACTGGGAAGTATTTAGCAACTTGCCTAGAATCTCCAGAGACAGAACAATCAAAGCTTGGTGATTGGTAAGGCGTCCACTTTCGTCATGAGATGCCAACCAATCTGCTCGCTGGGCAAAGAATTGCAAAGCATCGTTATTGTTGATGCTTAGTAGCTGATAACTGTCAAGACAAGCTAACAGGGAGAAAGCTGCTGCACCACTAGCCTTTTCAAAGGGAAAATAATCATCACAAGAGCTATCAGCATGGGCACTTTTAGCAGCATAAAGGATTCCTGCTTCTACCCATGAACGAATAACTAGCTGACGATAGAAGGGATTTTCGGGAACATCCGTATCGTATGCTAAGGCAAGGGGTAAGACAAACTCTTGCGCCATACCACTGGGAAAATCAATAATTTTGTAATGCCAAAAATTGCGATCGAAGCAGCCATAAGTAGGACTGTGGCAATTACGATCTAGCAGGGTGAGGATTTTGGGAATTTGGGTTAGCGCCGCTTGGGCAAATAGGTTTCTCAATTTTATTGATAATTGATAATTGGTAATTGATAATTGATAATTGATAATTGGTAATTGATAATTGATAATTGCTAGAGGTAATTATCCATTGTCAAGAAAGTAAAGCTGGGTTCAAAAGTTGATCCGGAAGTTGCTGTAGAATTCGTTCAAATGGTTCTGTAGAACTTAGACCTCGTGTTAACACCAATGCCCCTTGAATTTGGATTACCGCATCCTCTGCCCGTTGATGCGCCTGTTCGATACTCAAGCCAGCTTCTATTAGAACGGGAGTTAAATGATCGATCCAAGTATTTAACCCTTGTTTTACCTGAGCCTGAAACAAATCATGGCATTCACCAAGGGTAAATAGAGACAGAAGACAAGTATCTTGACCGCAATTGTAAAACTGATTGAGACTTTTACTCATTGCCATGAGGCGTTTAACTGGTTGCTCGGAACTTCGCAAAGGCTCTAAAACGGTAGCATCAAACCATTCGTTGACATAATTGAGTACAGCCTGTGCCATTTCTTGTTTACCATTAGGGAAATGGTGATAGAGACTGGCTCTACCCAATCCCGTGGCTTTTGAGATGCGAGACAGAGTTGCCCCTTCGTAGCCAAAGGCGCGAAACACTGGAACTAACTTACACACAATTTCACTCTTATCGAGTGCCATGTTTTTCTCAACCCTCTTGAGATTTTGTCTTGCTTAATTATCATACCGAATGTTCTGTTTAAAGAACACCGTACCGCTGCGCGGAATTAAGAATTAAGAATGCTTATAAAGTAACGATTCTATCGAGCTCAAACTGGTGGCTTATTTCCGCCGCACTGCACTAGGATTGTCAGATTAATTTCAAACCGTTCCTGTTATGTTGATAATCTAACTTACTTAGGTCTCCCATAAATGCTTACTTGGCGTTCCCGTGTTCAACGAAAGGGAGTGTTAATTGTTTTAACAGCTATAATTGCCCTGTTGCTGGTACTGAGTGCAACTCCTACTCAAGCTCACTCAACTGTAGGTACAACAAAAGCTCCTGTAGTCATCGATGGTAAGGTTTTATTGGAAGTCAGTGAATTGGAAGATTTCTCTGCTAAGGAGCGAGCAGAACAAGCTAACACTGTCTTAAATGAGGAAATTGAGTCTGGTAAGCCGATCCAAACCCAAATCCAGATTAAGGATAAACTGCCTACTATCCGCATTAATGATCACCATCTCCTAACGGTTACAGAAGGAGACGTAATTTCAGGGGTAGAGCCAGCCGAATTGTCAAAAGACTGGCAGCAAAAAATTGAGAGTGGTATCGAGCAAGCGAAATACGAACGTACCCCCGCCTACCAAAGCCAAGCTCTAATCACTAGTTTAGGGGTTTTTGCTTTAGCGATCGCAACTCACTTTGGGTTGTGGTGGCTCTGTCGCCATTTGCCTTCCCAGTGGGTGAGATGGTTGGGACGTGCCTCCACTTCCCACGATCCTGGGAAAATAGTAAGTCTAGTACTAGTTTGTTTGCAACTAGGACTATGGGTCGGAGTCATTTTTTATCTTACCGGACTCTTTCCTTGGTTCCGGCACTGGCGCTACTTATTAATTAGTAATTTTCGCGTTCCGATTTTTACCCAGAATGAGAATAGTTATTCCATTTGGGACTTATTGGTAATTTTGCTAGCAATCATCACTTTGTGGCTAGTAGTCCGATGGCTAACTCAGTTACTCAAAAAATCTCCTCTTTTACAAGGCGCAGACAGGGGTGTACAGGAAACAGTTGCTATTTTAGTTCAGTATATCCTGACTGGTCTTGGTTTAATTATCATCCTACAAATCCGTGGTTTAGACGTCAGTTCCTTAGCTATTTTTGCTAGTGTTCTGGGAGTAGGGATTGGCTTTGGTTTACAAAATCTCGCCAACAACTTTGTTAGCGGTTTAGTAATTTTGCTAGAGAGACCGATTCGTGTGGGGGATTTTGTCAATGTCGGAGACTTGGTGGGTACAGTGGAAAGGATTGGCTCTCGCAGCACCGAGATTCG
>CBDCVG010000077.1:0-121298 GCA_965222765.1 Caldora sp. | reverse complement strand
CAGCCCTAGGAGTTCCCACTGGGAATACAGCCCGCGCTGTTAATATCATGAAAGCTTGTGCTGTTGCTCACATCAATGCCACAAATACCGAAGGTCGGGCGGGGAGTAAATACCGCAAGACAGATGCAACTAAAGGTGATTGCGCTGGTTTAACTGAGGAGTGCGCTGGCTACTTTGATAAAGTTGTTGCTGCTATCAGCTAACATGAGCTTGGTTTGGAGCTGTCTAAACCAAACAAATAACATTTTTATCCAATTAGTGTTGAGAATAGGAGAAGAACTCAATCATGAAATCAGTTTTAACCACAGCTGTTGCTACAGCTGATTTAGCCGAGCGTTTTCCCAGTACCTCCGATTTAGAATCCGTACAAGGTAGCTTAAAGCGATCTGCTGCCCGTCTAGAAGCAGCAGAGAAGTTAGCAAGTAATTACGATGCTGTAGCCCAAGAAGCTGTTGATGCCATTTATAAGAAATTTCCCAATGGCATTGGTCGGGATCTGGATAGCAACACTCAGAAAGATAAATGCAAGCGGGATATCGTTCACTACTTGCGCTTGATCAACTACTCTCTCATCGTTGGAGGAACTGGACCAATTGATGAGTGGGGAATTGCTGGTGCACGGGAAGTATATCGAGCTCTTGGCATTGATACTGGTAGTTACGTTGCTGGACTGAGCTTCCTGCGCAATCGGGGTTGTGCTGATCGTGATATGTCTGCTCAAGCTTTAGTTGAATACAATACTTATCTGGACTATTTGATAAACTCTATGTCCTAGAGGGAGATATTCAAGAGAAAACCAATACATCTCTCCAGAAAAACCGATTTGGTCACGGTAGTATGGAGGTTATACGCTCTTTTGTCACTCTCGTCAAAGTAAATTCTGAAAGCAGCATTTTTGCAAGGGTTTCCGAAAATCCCATGATTTTTTAGTTTCTATCAGTTTGCAATCGCTAAATATCATGTTCTGACTGAGTTTGAGGATTTGCCTATGATTTTACTTTTCCCAGAGTAACAAAAGAGTGCTCTAACAATCATATCTAGGTCGTGGCAATTTCTGAAACAGGCTCCCTATTTAGGATTGCTATCGCATACATAATTATTGGAGATGTCTAATTAGTCTAGGGCTAGCTATAAAGAGCATTAGGAAGCTGAAAATCAATCACTCACTGATATACTTTTGATTTTTTGAAGATGTCTATTATCTAAAAAAAAGAGTAACGAGTTAATTAGTTTTATGTTTATTCATTTTTTTTATTTAGGCACTACCAAATAAAAAAAAATGAATAACTTCTTTTTGGAAGTTCCCTTAGTTAAATTTTTAATAATTCTTTGATATAAGAATAATTATACTGTTGCGCCATCATCAACGCCGTTGAACTGTAGTTAGCTAGTCCCTGGTTGAATGATCCTGATAGCTGGATGTATTGACATTCTCTGAACCAAAGGCAAGAAAATTCCAAGTTCACCTTAGGAGAAGCCAAACTCAAGATTCGTTGGGTTCCGCTAGCACTCCACTCAACCTACATCTCTTTACACTCAATAGGATGTTCTCATGAGGCTTATATCAGCTTTCAGCCATCAGCCGTCAGCACTTCACTTATTGACTGACTGAAAGCTGACAAGCTAATGATTAGAGAATGCCCATATTAGCCAAACCCAAAATGGCTCCAAATCCGATAACATGACCTAAACTGGTCGTTGCTAATAGAGCAGGGAGTCCCATTCCTCCAAACATTTCTGGCATGGGTAATTCAGGCTGTACACTTGGTTGAGCCATCGTCAACTTACCCAAAGCGATCGCCAATATATTACAAATAATCATGACTATTCCTACTTTGGGACTCCAAGCAACAGTCTGGGGAACAGCAGCAGCAAGGGTCATTAAATGAATCATGTTAGTGTCTCCTGATATTTAAAAGGTGATTGAAAACGGAAAAACTGGAAATACTGAAAGTATTCTGCTGTTATTTAGCGATAAAACATCACAATGAACCTGTATTGAAAGCAGAAATAACGATCATTAACAATATCCGTATCATTTAAATTGTACCAGCAACAGTTACAACCCACCGACTTTTCTGACAAGGTAATGAATGTAATGTGGAATTATGAAAAAATCCAAATCTCAGTTTTCTTTAAATAGTTGTCGATAGATCCCTTACAAACAAGATGAAAGATCTGAATAATCCTCTGTGAGAAGTGATTCTATCAAGCATGTCTGTATCTCCTTAACTTTTTGGATGTTTTGGATAGATGACAGGCATTAAGGACAATGGAGTGTACCCTGAACTTTTGACTGACAAGCGAGACCCTAAAACAAAGAAAATCTCTTTGCCATTTTTTCTGAGAAACAAAGTAACAAATATTTACAAAATAAAGATTTGTAAATATTTGGCAACAAAAGGGAGCGAAGCCTCTGATGATAGAAATCGACAAAACAAGACTGAAGTTCTAGTTTGTTGCTTAATTTCTGTAGCGTCAATTACAAGGATACTGTTGGGGAAGTAGGTAAAGATCTTGCTTTAACCGTCCTGAATCTCCCCTTACTAAGGGGCGAGACTATAGGTCTATGCCCTTACTTAGGAGGAAAACTCTAGTCCTCCTGCTCTAATTAAGGGGGAGTTAGAGGGGGTAAAAAGCTAGCAGACTTAAGTATGCGGACTTATGTATACACAGCAGCTTTATAGAGCAGGAGTCAACCAACTCAACCGATTCGCCAACAACATTCACTAATTGACGGCAAGTTTAGCTTTGAAATTTTTGTTCAAATAAAAAAGAAACCAATGGGAAAACTAACCACATCAGCAACTCTGGGTTTGGATGCCTTTGAAGTTGACCCCTTAGAACTCCGCCCCAATACCTCTGAAGAAGATCTACAGATAGTAATTAGGGCTGTTTACAAGCAGGTATTAGGTAATCAGTACGTCATGGAAAGCGAGCGCCTCTTCAGTGCTGAATCCCAACTGCGTAATGGGGAGATTACCGTTCGGGGATTTGTCAGGAAGGTAGCTCAATCAAGCTTGTATCAAGCTCTCTTTTTTAATGGTGCCTACCAATATCGTTTTATTGAGTTAAACTGCAAGCACCTACTAGGTCGTGCTCCTCAAGATCAAGCAGAAATCTCTGAGCATGTTCAAATCTACAGCGAACAAGGATACGAAGCTGAAATCGATTCCTACATTGATAGCAGGGAATATAGCGAAAATTTTGGTGAGTCGATTGTTCCTTACCCTCGTAGCATTCGCTCTCAAGTTGGGCTTAAGAATGAATCCTTCAACCGAATGTTTTCCTTGTTGCGGGGCTCTGCCACCAATGACAGCGATAGTCGTCCTCGGTTAATTTCCTCCCTCGCTGCTAACTTGCCAACTGCCATTAAGCCACTGGCTGTAGGAAATGGAGCTAACTACGACAATACTGGCAAGCGTTATTCCATTGCTTATTCTAGCTCTCAAGCATTAGCTAGACTGAACCGGCTGAGTAAACAAGAACAGGTGATCAGCTATGAGCAAATGACGCCATTTGTGCAAAAAATTCATCAGGCTGGTGGGAAGATTCTCAGTGTTACTGAGGTAGCTTAAATATTGAACCAGTAAATTAAGCAGCAGAACTGAGTGTTACTGCTGTTAAAGCCCTTGGTTGAAAGTAGTTTTTAGCTAAACCGCTATTTATCCCATCTCCAATTCTATGAGTATGGAGATGGTATGAATGGCGGGAGCAATCTTAGTAAAATAGGGCGAGCCAACAAAAAACAAAGCGAAG
This sequence comes from Caldora sp., assembly GCA_965222765.1. Classification (GTDB taxonomy): domain Bacteria; phylum Cyanobacteriota; class Cyanobacteriia; order Cyanobacteriales; family Coleofasciculaceae; genus Caldora. Next base: position 117,539 of record CBDCVG010000077.1, on the reverse strand, counting down.
GCAAACACCTTCAAATAGCCGAAGTTCTCAAGCGATTTTTTTCAATTAATTCTTCTAAAAAAGAGGGAGAAACGCAACGGCGCTCGGAACAGTAGGTCATTAAGTTCACCCCATTAACTATCTTAACTGTACTGACCCGCACGCGAAAATCATCTGTCACAAACCAAGATCTTTCTTGTCCTTGATTGCGTTCATATTCTGTCTCAATTGTCAACACTCCATCATCTGCAAAGTGGTAAGCACCGATGACAGGAATTCCCTCTACATAACCTTTGTTCCGCAAAAATTTACCAGTGTGAGGATTCTGAGGATGGGGAATGTCCACTAAAATTGCTTCATAGTTAGGATCTGGTTCTTTTTCACTTAAATTTCCCTGCCACTGGAAACTGGCCCCGCTACTAGCTAAAGTTGGATTTACTCCTTGTTCTTGACAGATTTGAATCACTCTGTGGTCATCTGAGTCCAAAACCTTAATAATTAAATTTGATTCCCCAGATTCATCACCAGCTGAGTCAAAACGATGGACTGTGCGTTGAGAAAACCAGACTCCCTCACTTTTTTTAAAGAAATCCATCATTGTCATGGGCATCGTCAGGAGCATAGATCTTTTCACCTCGGTTGCTGAGTTAATTGCTAAATTAATTAAAGTTGACAAAATTGATGAAGAAGCATTAAAAATCAAATTAATACTCATTAAATTTTACTATCAATCCGGTTAGTCTTTTCACAATTTATTCTTGGCATGAATTCCCTAGTTACTCGCCTTAGTTTTGCTTCTTTTTCTCCCGATGACATTCAAAAAGCCCTCCTCGAAGGCAAAAGTCTGAAGAATACCGATTTGGAGGGAATAAATCTGAGCAATAAAGATTTGGAGCGTGCAGATCTCAGTGCTGCTATCTTAATTGGAGCAAATTTAAGCCAAACTAATCTCAGTGGTGCAAATCTCCAAGGAGCTGACTTGCGAAGGGCAAACCTCTGCTCAGGTAATCTGAAAGGGGCAAACTTACGGGATAGTTATTTATATCGGGCTGTTTTATATGGGTGCGATTTAAGCGAAGCACAACTTGATGGAGCTAAACTGCAACTAGCATTATATGATTCCCAAACCGTTTGGCCACAAGGCTATGATTATCGAAATTCTGGCGCAGTTGGCCCAAAAGCAAATTTGGCTGGCGTTTATCTCAATACAGCTAATCTGAGGGGTGTGGATTTGCAAGGTGCTAACCTGCGGGGAGCTTACTTGAGTGGTACTGATTTTACAGGGGCAAATTTAGAAGGAGCCGCTTTAAGTGGGGCTAACTTAAAAAGAGCTTTACTCACTGGGGCTTATTTACGCAATGCCCGACTGATAAATGTAGAATTAGAGTTTGCTGATCTGCGGGGGGCTGACTTGACAGGAGCCTCCTTGGAACAGATACAGAATCTGGAGGGTGCAGATTTTAGCAACGTTCAAGGATTGAGTGATTGGGAGCGCGCTTATTTATGCAGTCGCCCTAGTCAAGAATTGTCCACTTGGAATCCGTATACACGATCAAATACTGCACAGAGTCTGGGATGTTTGTTGGACAAGAGTTAGAAAGCTAAGCGAAGTTAAGTAGGGTTTGCTGTAGCACTTTGTCATTCTGAATTAATACTCACGCCTACGGTATCCCCATCTTTTAAGGGTTTACCACTAGGGATAACAAACCGTTATCCTACCTGCAAACCTGAGATAATTTCTACTTGACCATTAGCACGACTACCTACCTTCACTGAACGAGCCTTAACTTGTGTCTTGTTGGCTTCACTAATAACTACAAATACTTTCGCCTCACTAGATTGAGAATTTCTCCCTTGTTTCCTCAATTCCTCATCTTCCCGTCTCCCTATCTTCTCGTCTCCCCCTTGCAGTGCTGTTTCTGGTATGACTATTGGTAACGGAGTAGTTGAGGCAAAGCTAACCTGTGCTAAGAGTCCGCTAACAATCCTACCGTTGCTGTTGGGTATTGTGACTTCCACTGGTATTCTAAGTCTTGCTAGATCTCCTGCTGGGGAAATGCGAGTAACTTTCCCAGAAAAAGATTTATCAGCAAAGGCGTCTAAGCGCACTGAGACTGATTGTCCTACCTCAATATTTGCTAGTTCCAAGTCAGAAACCGAAACATCTACCTTAATGCGGCTTAAGTCTCCCAAGTTGAGAATCTCACTACCAGCGGTTACTAGATTGCCTGGTTCTGTTATCTTATCTAATACAACACCGTTCATCGGAGCAGCTAGTAAGGCGTAGGATTGACGCTCCTGGTTTTGAGCTACTACTGCTTGTTGAGCATTAACCCTACCTTGAGCCGCAGTAACAGCCTTTTCTTCTGTGCTAATTTGTTCATTGGCAGCTAGTAGATTTTGCTGAGCAGTAGCTGCTGCTGTTTGAGCTAATTCTGCCTGTTGCCGGGAAATAGCTCCAGCTTCTTGGAGACTTTTGAACCTAGCTGCGTCTATTTGTGCTTGCTCAAGCTCTAACTGTGCTTGTTTAGCTCTGGCTTTAGCATTACTTACCCGATTTTGTGCTTGTGCTACTTCCGATTCTAGTGCTGCTAGTTCTGCTTGAGCTTCATTTACTGCCGTCAGCAACAGAGTATCGTCAATTTGAGCTAAAATTTGTCCCTGCCTTACTGTGTCACCTACATCGACATTGAGCTTCAGTAGTCGTCCTTCAATTTGGGAACGGAGAGAGACTTCCCTAACTGGTTTGGTAGTGCCATTTTCTTTTAAAGTTTCTTTAATCGTTCCTGTTTTTGCGATCGCCACATTTACATTTATGCTGGTTTCCTTTTGGATTGAGCCAGAAGTTTTAGGTTGCGCTCCAGCTCCGTTTTGAGACAACAATTCACATCCATTCAAATAAGGCAAGAGTAAAAATACACATATAAGTAATAAACGGGAAATTTTTTGCTTGTGCTTTTCTCCAGATATTTTTTCTTGGTAAGCAAAGATAGAGATGGGATTACTTAATCGCCTTAATGTCTCGGTTTGATCGCGTCGCTGGTATAAATGCACAATTTAGTTTTCCAATCAGGGTAGTTGGGAGATAAGGAAATCTAGGATAATAATTACCAAAATTTGACCAATTTATCTGTAGCTCACATTCCGTAACCTCAAGTATCACACTACGGAATTTTAGGTTCATAATGTAATATCAAATCCAATATTTGTCAGTTAAGGGAAAAAGGGGAAGGGTTTAGAAAAAGAAAAAGATTAAAGCCAACTCAGCTGTTTGCTGGAGTTGGCTTATCGTAATACTAATTTGGCTCAGTAAAAGTTAGGAAAGTTTTGCCAAATAGGCTTCTAAGGCTTCTGATGCTATTTCTGTCATCGTTTTGCCTTGCTTATCGGCTGCTGCTTTGAGGCGAGCGTGTAAGTCATCCCGCAATCTTACCCGATGACGCCGATTTTTGCCGACATCCTTTTTCTTCGCTGGTTTGGCACTTTCTTCCTCATTCCCTAAACTAGCGCCAGACTGATAGGTAACAGTATATTTGCGAATGGCATCAAAACCGACGCGATCGCAAAAATCTCCAAAACTTTCCTTAGTTTGACGCTCTTGTTTAAAGTAAACCAAGATTGGTTCGAGAAAAGCTTCCAATTCTTCAGCTGGCATGCGTTCTACATAAGGCTGTGCTAACCGCGTCTGATCCGGTGAACCTCCTAGCCAAACTTGATATTTCCCTGGCACGCTACCAACAAACCCTAATTCTGCCATATAAGGTCGAGCACAGCCATTGGGACATCCAGTCATCCGGATGACAAAATGCTCTTGCTCTAAACCCAATTTATCCAGCAACACCCGAATCCGCTCCACCATTCCAGGGAGCGCCCGTTCCGATTCCGTAATCGCTAACCCACAAGTTGGTAACGCTGGACAAGCCATTGAATAGCGTACCAAAGGTTCAATGCCTTCTGGTGTAATTTGGATACCGCGCTGCTCAAGAATCTGCTCAATCTTTTGTTTTTGGGAAGGTTCAATTTCGTAGAGAATGATGTTATGGTTAGCAGTCAACCGCATCGGTAGAGTAAATTGGTTGGTAATTTCCCGCAGAGCTGTTTTAAGCTGGAAGCTACCTTCATCTTTAACTCGACCATTCTCAACGGAAATCCCCAGAAACAGCTTGCCGTCTCCTTGTTCGTTCCATCCCAGGTAGTCTTTGTACTTGAAGGATGCTAGAGGCTTGTAAGGAGCAATTTTTTTACCAAAATAACCTTCAACAGTTGCCCGGAACTTATCAACGCCCCAATCATGAAGTAGATACTTCATTCTGGCATGACGGCGAGTTACGCGATCGCCATAATCTCGCTGTGTCGCTACAATTGCTTTGAGCAAGTCGTAGACATCATCTTTCTCGACATAGCCAAGAGCATCAGCTAACCGGGCAAAAGTTTCTTCCTTATTATGGGTACGTCCCATACCACCACCCACTAGGACATTAAAACCTGCCAATTCTCCCTGGTTATTGGTAATTACTACCAAGGTTACATCTTGAGTGTAGAGGTCAATGGAGTTATCTCCCGGTACTGTAACAGAGCACTTAAACTTCCGGGGCATATAATTTGTCCCGTAGATTGGTTCTTCTTTGTCAGAGAAGATAGTACCGTTACCATTACGTTGCCGTGCTGCTTTGACTTCGGGAGCTTCTTCAGCACTGATTGCCTTTTCCCCATCTAGCCAAATCTCGTAGTAAGCACCTGTCTGTGGTGTTAGTAAATCCGCAACTTTAACCGCATATTCCCAGGCATACTGATATTCTGGTCGATTTTTGTAAGGTGCTGGGGGAGCCATAACATTGCGGTTAAGATCACCACAAGCTCCCAAAGTTGAACCCATACTACGGATAATGGATCCGATCGTTGCCTTCAAATTCTTCTTGAGAATGCCATGAATCTGAAAGCCCTGACGAGTAGTAACTCGTAGTGTATGGTTACCATACTCCTCAGAAAGGTGATCCAACGTCAGATAAAGTTCTGGGGGAATAAACCCACCTGGATTTCGGGTACGCAGCATTAACTGGTAGTCCTTCTCTTGCCCCTTCACCCGATTGTCGCGGTTATCTTGTTGATAAGATCCATGAAACTTCAGAATTTGAATAGCATCTTCTGTAAAGTGAGTAGTATTTTGCTCGAGCTCACTCGCCATTGGCTCACGCAAGAAATTGCTACGTTCTTTAATGCCTTCTAATTTAGAAAGTTTGCGTACTGGGGAAGTCGGAGATGTAACCATAGAATCTAAAAGTCTGAATTATGCGAAACCATTCCCGGAAAATCGGTCGGGATCCAGATAAATATTATGTCCCTAATTGTAAATCCTACTGTTAATAATTTATGCAAAAGCTTTAAAGATCCTAAAATTTGATCAATATACATGCTGTGGCAAAAAATACAGATTTTATTTACAAAAATTCAAAAAAGTATTAATTTGTTATTTGTTATTGGTTGTTTGTTGTTTTTTGTTTGTATTTCTTTACAAACAATCAACAACAAATAAAGCTTGCAAAATGCGCTTACTTAAAAAATTTATCAAACCCTTAATAGTATTTTCATCATTACTAAATACTATTGTGGTTGAGAGGTAGCAAAATATTATTAGATTATGTAGATACAAGGATATTCTCATCAGGGGCAAAGTAGTATTGAAAGCAATGAGGTAAACACCATGACTACTAATATGCTAGATATTCTTTGGATTTTGCTAACTTTTTCGATTGCCAGTGTGCTCTTGTGCCCGATGCTTTGCTGGATCTTGCCCGATAGAACCCAAGCATAAACGTAAGCTAAAACTCGTTTAAAATGTGTTTTAGCAAGTCAACGGGCAACAGTGGAAAGGGGGCAAGGATAGCCCCCGCCGTTTGTTTGAAGGATTCAACGCTTTGCTCAAAGCTCGCTCAAATAGAGAGTTTGAAACTGCTCAAAGTTGGTTATAGCCAACAAATAATCCCAATGAACTTATCTCAATTCTAGATATCTCGAAGCAGAAGTTGTATCAAATGGTTTTCTTCCATAAAGCAGCATAAAATTTTTTCTTAATAGACAACCTTCTGGTTGCAGGGTGGAACAGTGTTGATAAGATGTTACATACTATTAGACAATACATAGAGACTGACTTGGATGATATTCTCTCTTCTTGGGAAAATGCATCAAAGATAGCTCATCCATTTTTGACTAAAGAGTTTCTGGACAAAGAACGCTACAATATCCCCAATGTATATTTACCTAATGCTGACACATGGGTAGCTGAGATAAATGGGACTGTTGTAGGTTTCATTGCTTTGCTTGGCAACGAGGTTGGAGCAATCTTTGTCGAGCCGAAGTTCCAAGGTGCTGGAGTGGGAAAAGCCTTGATGAACAAAGCTCAAGAAATTCATGGTGATTTAGAAGTTGAGGTATTTCAAGCCAATTCTATTGGTCGTAAGTTTTATGATAGCTATGGTTTTAAACTCATGAGTGAGAAGGAGCATGCAGAGACAGAACAGAGATTATTACGATTAAAATTCACTGCTAATGTGGCGTTATCATGAATGCTTCAGGTTATTTCTACCTCCGATAATCTAACCAATTGTTGACATACTCTCCAGCCTAAAGGCGTGGGGATTCTTGTTCATGGTTCATAGAAATCCACTTGCAATATCTGGACTTCTTACCATATAAAAACCCCATCCTTGGTGGATGAGGTTTCTAGGCGGAAACATATTAATGAAGTTGGGATTAGGACTTATGAGAAAATAAATTACCAAATTTGTGGACCTGATACCAAATCCAGGTTAACTACGCCCGTTATCATCATTCGGTGTGTTTTTCTCCCTTGATTAGAGTACTGGCACGTACTGCTCCTTCTCCGGCACATCGGTGTACTCAGCCACAATCTGACGGAACTCTTCCCCGTCAATTGTTTCCTTCTCAATCAACAAATCCACTAAACGATCAATCACCATGCGATTTTCTCGAATCAGCCGCAGCGCCTCATCATGACAACGCTCGACAATCACGCGCACTTGTTCATCAATACGGGAAGCAATTTCTTCGGAGTACTCAGATCGAGACATCAAACCTGCACCAAGAAAGACCTCGCCTTCCTGACTTTCTAAGGATAATGGTCCCAAATCACTCATACCAAAGCGAGTTACCATCTGCCGTGCCATAGAAGTCACTTGTTGTAAATCGCCACCAGCACCAGTGGTTACTTCAGAGTGACCAAAAATTTCTTCTTCTGCAGCTCTACCACCCAATGCTCCAGTAATCCGAGCTTTGAGTTGACCTCTGGTAATTAAACCTTGTTCCTCACTAGGAGTAAACCAGGTTAATCCCTGGGCTTGTCCCCGAGGAATCAGGGTTACTTTTTGCACGGCATCATGGGCTTTAATCAGAGTCCCGACGATCGCATGTCCAACTTCATGGTAGGCAATTAACCGCTTACTCTTGCTATCCACTAATGGAGTTCCTTCCATCCCAGCCACTACCCGGTCAACAGCATCGTTAATTTCCAGCATGGTGATTGCTTCCTTGCGACGACGAGCGGTGAGAATCGCTGCTTCGTTGAGCAGGTTGGCTAAATCAGCACCTGTAAATCCAGGAGTACGCCGCGCGATCATTTCTATCGAGATTTCCGGAGCAAGTTTTTTGTTGCGGGCATGAACATCTAAGATACCAATACGACCCTTAAGGTCTGGAGCATCAACAGTCACTTGTCGGTCAAAACGTCCAGGACGCAACAATGCTGAGTCAAGGACATCTGGTCGGTTAGTGGCAGCAATGATGATAATACCAGTGTTACCCTCAAAGCCATCCATTTCTGTAAGTAGCTGGTTAAGGGTTTGCTCCCGCTCATCATTACCACCACCGATACCGGCACCCCGCTGACGACCAACGGCATCAATCTCATCAATGAAGATTAAACAAGGGGCATTTTCTTTAGCTTTTTTGAACAAGTCACGAACCCGGGAAGCACCAACACCGACGAACATTTCCACAAATTCTGAACCTGAGATACTAAAGAAAGGAACTCCTGCTTCCCCTGCGATCGCTTTAGCTAAGAGGGTTTTTCCTGTACCAGGAGGTCCTACTAAAAGTACTCCTTTAGGGATACGCGCTCCTACAGCAGTGAAGCGTTCGGGTTGCTTCAGGAAGGTAACTACTTCTTTGAGTTCTTCTTTAGCCTCTTCAACTCCAGCAACGTCATCGAACATTACCCCAGTTTTCGCCTCCATTTGGAACCGAGCACGAGACTTGCCGAAGTTCATGGCTTGTCCAGGACCACCTGGTACATTGCTAGAACGACGGAAGAGGAAAAATAGACCGCCAATTAATAAAATGGGAAAAATTAAATTTCCCAGTAGTCCCCAAATTGCTCCATCATTATTGGCTGGATGGGAAGCTAGTGGTATATTCTCTTCCCGAAGTTTGGCAATCAGTTCTGGGGCAACTGCTGGTAAATCTACTCGCAGCCTTTGTATACGGTCATCTAGTTGGGAGTCAGTAGCTTCAACTATTGCTGTCTGGCCGCCATCATAAAGGTCAACACTAGTTACTCTATCGGCATCTAGGTATTCTAAAAAGCGACCATAGGTCATACGAGTACTAGCTGTGTTTTTACCAAATTCACCAGTAGCATTCGCAAATGTTCCCTGCCACAGGAAAAAACCAATGACTAGGACAGGCAATGTCCAAAGTAATATAACTCTCCAGGAAAGTTTCATTTGTTATTAGCCTCTATATATTGTTAGTCGTATCTGCTGGCATCAGCGGAAGCTGATAGCTAAAAGCTCTTATCTATCAATTGTTGGTTGGGTGATTACCGCAAATGTTGTTCCTTGTAAAGGCAAAGAAAATTACTTGTAATGTAATCTTAACTAAATTTAACTTAATTCTCATGATCTAATCAACCCACTATCCCTAATGACTAGCGCGTCTGCTCTTTCGGCTTTAAGCCAAAAGACGCAGACGCGCCGATAGGGGTGTGGAGAGAGGGGGGAATGTGGGAAGAGGGGGAGGAGAGAGAAAAGAGGGATGAGTTAATACTTCGCTGCTCTTTCAGACCTACCACCTACAACCTAAGACCTACCACCTAATCTAGTAGGTTTCAACGTGCCAGCGATGCTCCTTCTTCATTTGTTTCTGGTAATCTGACCAGTTGATACCTTGCTTTCCAGCTTCAGCAGTTAAGGCCGCATCAATGCCGTCTTCCATACCCTTAAGACCACAAATATAAGTATGGGTATTGGGTTTTTGCATCAAGCTCCAGAGTTCTTCGGCATGTTCAGCTACTCGGTGCTGGATATACATCTTGCCTCCTTCAGAGTTCTTCTGTTCTCGGCTGATGGCATTGGTGAGACGGAAGTTATCGGGGTAGTTCTGCTGTAACTCTTCGAGCTGTTCCTTATACAAAATGTTGGGAGTTGTTGCAATACCGAAGATTAGCCAAGCCAAACCTTTGAATTTGTAGTCTTCGTGCTGTTCTTTGAACATGCGCCATAAATAGGCTCGGAATGGTGCGATCCCAGTACCAGTTGCCATCATAATGATGTTGGCATCTTCATCACTCGGTAATAGCATCTCCTTACCCACTGGTCCAGTGATTGCCACATCTGACCCTACTTCCATGTCACACAAGTAGCTAGAACATACTCCCAAGACCTTTTCACCAGTTTCTGGGTGATTGTACTCTAATTTCCGGACACAGAGTGATACAGTTTTGTCATCCAATTTGTCGCCGTGGCGAGTCGAGGCAATAGAGTAGAGTCTCAGCTTATGTGGCTTACCATTTTTATCCTCTCCTGGAGGGATAATACCAATACTCTGACCTTCCAAGTACCGCAAATCTCCGCCAGAGAGGTCAAATGTGAGGTGACGGCAAGTACCAATACCTCCTTCACCAACTAGCTCGTAATTCTCCACGCACTTCCCAATGAAGGGGTTTTTGGGTCGGTATGTATTAACCGGAATATTAACTTTTGCTTTCGCTTGAGCCATAGGTTTGCTTGTTTTGACTGAGGTTGTTTTCTGTGCTGGAGCTGCTGATGTGGCTTTGATCTTCGTGCCATTTAAAGGGTGAATCTTGACAATTTGACCACCCATGCGAGTAATCCGCTGCATTTCTTGATTCATCCGATTGAAAGGCACTGTGATGAACACACTGCCACTTTGACGAATCGGGTAGTTCATCTGGTCAGTTACAGCATTTTGATGTAGACCAACAACTTCATACACAAAAGTGCGACTACCGAACTCCGTGTTGATTGCAGAATTAGCAGCTGCGCTAGGACTGTACATGGCTTCAAGATCTCCAAACCAAACTGAAAATTTTTCGCTAAAACTTGCTCTTGCTACCCTTGCCAGAGTCCATGGTTGGATTCTGGATCAGCTTGCCTAGAGCGAAATAAGTAATTATTAGCGTATCATTGTGAAGCTATGCCCAGCCCAGTTTTACGGTTGTTTAGGGAAAAACAGCGGCAAATACTGCCTTCTCAACTTAACCAGCTAGCTCCTCAAAAACTGTTAATCTCGATTCAATTTCAGATTTTCTTTAGCAAAAATTCCCAAGCTACCTTAGCATAAGTACTGAGTGAGATCGTGTTACATACAGAAAACCTTGTAGGGGTAATCTGATTTTGGTAAGATTCACTCTCAGCAGCTAGTACTAAATACTTATGCTGTTTTGGACTTGAGTCTTACCTGAGGGCAAGTACTTAGGCAAATTCATGCCTTTGTAATGTGTTGTTAAGCAGCTAGATGAACAAACAGGCTTATCCTGGGCTTGAGATTTGGCTTGCTGAAAACTCTTTTTAGAATATGTTTTGAGTTAGAGGGAATATATGACCACTCAGCTGGATCGCGTGGTATTAATTGGTGTTGCCGGAGACTCTGGATGCGGGAAGTCAACGTTTTTGCGCCGCTTGATAGATCTGTTTGGCGAAGAGTTCATGACAGTCATCTGCCTGGATGACTATCACAGTTTGGATCGAAAACAGCGTAAAGAACAAAAAGTTACTGCACTCAACCCCAAGGCAAATAACTTTGACCTGATGGCTGAGCAAATTAAAGCGCTCAAGAATGGTCAGGCAATTGACAAACCTATATATAATCATGAGACTGGTGAACTTGACCCACCAGAAAGGATTGAGCCGAACAAGGTTGTGGTAATTGAGGGACTGCACCCGATGTATGATGAGCGGGTGCGAGCGCTGATTGATTTCAGTGTTTACCTCGATATCAGCGATGAAGTTAAGATTAATTGGAAAATCCAGCGGGATATGGCAGAGCGAGGTCATCGCTATGAAGATATCCTAGCTTCTATCAATGCCAGACGCCCAGACTTTGAGGCCTATATTGAGCCGCAGAAGGAACACGCCGATGTCGTTATCCAGATTTTGCCTACACAGCTGATTAAGGACGATAAGGAAAGTAAGCTTCTGCGAGTACGTCTGGTTCAGAAGGAAGGTGTGGAAAGCTTTGAGCCAGTCTATCTATTTGATGAAGGTTCAACAATTGACTGGAGACCCTGTGGTCGCAAACTTACCTGCGCCTACCCTGGTTTAAAAATGTATTATGGACCAGACAACTACTTTGGTAACGAGGTGTCTATCCTAGAAGTGGATGGTCAATTTGACAATCTTGAGGAGATGATCTACATCGAGAGTCATCTGAGCAATACCTCCACCAAATTCTACGGTGAAATGACGGAGCTAATGCTCAAGCACCCCGATTATCCTGGCTCTAATAATGGCTCTGGACTTTTTCAGGTTCTAGTTGGTCTGAAAATGCGTTCTACTTATGAACGCTTGACTTCTACTGAATCTAGGGTTGCTGCCACAGTTTAGCTATTTGGTAGTTAAAACTTAATCAAATGAGCTATGGAGCGCGAGAGGCTAATATTGGCTCTCGCGCTTAATTTTGGCAAAATAATAAATGTCTTGGGATGAAATCAGATAAATTTATGAGAGTTTGGATATTTAGCTTTTTGGTTCTATTGGGGATGGTAGAGCTATATCAATGGATGAAAGACTTTAGTATACCCCTGCCAGTATTTATTGTAGGTGGAGCCTTGTTAGCGATCGCTTCTAATTATAGTAAATATGCTGGCTGGTCTTTTGAGGAACAACCAGATGCCTCTGGTGTGAACAATAACCTATCAAAACAAACTATAGATAGTTTTAGTAATTCACCTAACTTGGGGCAACTCCATGAGTCAACATCAAACCGAGTAGTTCAACCCACTCGCTCAATCTCCTTTTCTATTAGTCGTCCTACTCAAGAAGAGGTAACAAACAACGGTGGTTAATTTTTCATTGAGGTAGTACTATAGACCTTTTTTACCTTAATGTCGGCAGAAGGCTCCCGCTATAACCGAGGCGGATTGATCGAGGCGTAGCCGAGTACCGCCAATGGTTTAGCGGTGAGATGAATGCCGACCAGCTAACAATTGAGCGGCAGGGAATCCAAATAATTAGGGCTTGCTGAATAAGTCGTAACTTTCGGGTTTGAATAGGTGGTAGGTGGTAGGTGGCAGGTGGTAGGTAAGGGAAAGAGGTGGTAGGTGTTAGGGATTTTTGACTTACGGTGCAAGGAAATTGAGCCAAAAGATACAATTTCCTTGCACGCCTGCTAGGCATAAAATGATTGAAAGCAAAGTATGGTATAGTTTACACACTTTTGCAGCAAGCCCTAATTATACCTGTATTCGCAGTGGGTAACAGATGTTATGCTTGGTCTCATGCTAGTCATTGAAGCCAAGCTCAAAGGAACCAAAGTTCAGTACAGCAAGTTGGATGAAGCAATCCGAACAGGGCAGTTCATCCGCAACAGCTGTTTGCGCTATTGGGAAGATACAGCACATTTCATCTTGGTGAGGTACACTCATGTAGGACAATATGCTTACCTCATAAGAGTTTTACTGTACCTCATATACCTGCAATCTGCTGTAACAGACGGGTCACTCGTAACGACCTCCAAAAGCTTTGCGCGTTACTAGCTAAGGACAAACTTGCCCCTTGGGCGAAAAAACTCAACTCCCAAGCAAGGCAGGCTCACGCTGATAGGGCATGGTCTGCCATTCAGCGTTTTTATGAAAACTGTAGATTAGGAAAACCCTGTAAAAAAGGCTATCCTCGCTACAAACAATTCAGTCGTTCCGTCGAGTACAAAAATTCAGGGTGGAAATTGTCTGCTGAGAGAAGGACTATAACTTTCACTGATGGTTTTCAAGTCGGAATGATGGATTTGTGGAGTTCTAGGGATTTAGTTTGGACCAGGGAAAAACAAATCCGAAGAGTTCGAGTCATAAGACGTGCTGACGGCTACTATGCTCAGTTCTTAGTGGATTGGGATAGACGAGAGAAGCATGAATTTCAAGGGAAAATGACGGGAATTGATTTAGGACTAAAAGAGTTCTATACCGATTCCGATGGAAATACTGTTGACAACCCTCGATATTTGAGGAAATCCGAACGAAGATTAAAGATGCTTCAACGTCGGGTTTCCCAGAAACATGTTGAAAAGAAGAAACAGTCTAACAGATACCACAAGGCACGCAAGGCTTTAGCGAAGCAACATCTGAAGGTAAGTAGACAGCGTGAAGACAAAGCTCGTAAAGATGCTTTGGCGCTAGTTAAGTCGAAAGATTTAATTGTCTACGAGGACTTGAAGATACAAAACATGGTAAAAAATCACCAGCTAGCTAAATCCATCAGCGATGCATCTTGGTATCGATTCACCAAATGGCTTCAATACTTTGCCAAAGTGTATGGTGTGATAGTTATTGCTGTAGCGCCTCACAATACAACTGTTGATTGCTCATGTTGTAAGGCGAAGGTGAAGAAAACACTTAGCAGCAGAACACATAAATGCAGTAGTTGTAAAACGGTATTAGACCGGGGACCATAACGCAGCCAAAAACATCTTGAAAAAAGGATTATTGTTATTAGCTGAATATTTAAACGGTACTGTAGGGCATACAGAATCCGGAGCCAAAAGCTCGAAAGCGCAGGGAGAAACTGACCTCTGGCTCAAGAACGGAGACGCTCTGGTTCTAAGTCGGCTCGATGAACTGCGAACCAAGAACTCTTGGGAATCCCCCGCTATACCTCGTTAGAGGTTAGCGGAGGCAGGATGTCAAATCTGCACGGAGAACTTGAGTCTAAAATGGACTTGAGCTAAACTTCATCCATCGTCTTGCCATATGGTTAGGGGGAATCTAATCAATGATCGTATCAGTTTTAGAGGAAGTTGTTTTAACTAGTGGTGGAATTCAGAAGCTACAGAAGTATAAACGATTTAAGGTCGTGAGGTTTGGTTTTGGAAAGAAAACCGAATTTCGGTTCATGTGCTGCGAGATTTTGAGGAGCCAAAACAAATTCGATATGAGCCAGTGGCGAAAAGTGAGGTGTTGCCGCAATTGGATTTGGCGTTGTTGGAGCGATGTGTTCAGATGTCGGATGTGTTTGAGGCGAGAAATTTATTTCTCAAGGGGTTGAGTGAGTAGGAGTCATGTAGAACTTGATCTCTACAACATCCTCTAGTTCTCCATATATTGCTTAATAAATTCTCGAATTTTTTTAATCTTAAATCCTTGAGATAAATTTTGAAGTTCTTGAGCAAAAGGCAGATATCTATCATCCGTTTCTTTCAATTTCTCTGCTTGCTCACTCAAGCTATCAATCAATCCTTTTCTTGCCAAGTCATACAAAACGTTTAGTTCCTCTGCTAAGGGAGGTATAATTGCTTTTAACTGAATATCATTAGAAAAATCAGTTTCACCTTCCGGGATTTTACTAGATAATTCCGGTGCATTTTCATATACCCACGATAATCCGAGGGCATTCCGAATTTTTTCTAGTACATCTTTGGCATTAATCGGCTTGGTTAGAAAATCATTGCAACCTAATTCTTGACTTTCTTGTTGACAAAAGTCAGATGAACTAGCACAAGAGGCAATCAAAATTATTGGTTGTAACTCTGGTAACTCGCACAAGCGGCGTGTCAACTCAAAACCATCCATGACTGGCATCGCTAAATCAATGATCATCAAATCTGGTTGAAAGTTAAGGGCTTGTTCTAAACCTTCTTCTCCATTAGATGCTTCCTGAACTTCAAAACCGATAGGTTCAAGCAAGTTAACTAGAGCTGAACGATTTTCCAAACGGTTATCTACCACAAGAATTTTCTTTCTATCTCCTTGGTAGCCAATAATTTCCTTAGAATAAGTAACAGTAACTAATTCTATCGATTCTGAGATTTGCGACAATTCTAAATCAAACCAAAAAGTGCTACCAACTCCCAATGTACTCTCAACTCGAAGTTTGCTTCCCATCAGAGAAATAATTTTTTTAGTAATAGTTAATCCCAGTCCAGTACCTTCTGCCTTGCGATTTCTTTCTCCCACTTGTTCAAAAGGTTCAAAGATTTTGTCTAGTTCCTCTGCTGCGATACCAACGCCAGTATCTTCGATTTGGAAACGAATTTTGCTTTTGGCTATTTGCCTTCTATCATTTGTCTGTTGCTCCTGATTTATAACACTTACTTGAAAAATAACACTACCAGTATCAGTAAATTTAATAGCATTACTGAGCAAATTAATCAAAACTTGCCGCAATCGTTTTTCATCAGTATGAATAGTAGCTGGAAGTTCAGTACTAGGTTGGTAAATAAATGTAATGCCTTGTTTTGCAGCACGAATTCTACAAATTTCGGTAACTCCTAATAAAAAATTAAGGAAATGAAGGTCATGAGGGTAAAGTTCCATTTTCCCAACTTCGATTTTGGAGAGGTCTAAAATATCGTTAATTAAGGTCAGTAGGTGATTGCCACTAGTGCGAATTGTGCTGAGATACTTCTGCTGTTGAGGAGTAAGGGAAGAATCCCGCTGTAATATTTGGGTAAAGCCAAGAATAGCATTGAGGGGAGTACGCAGTTCGTGATTCATGGAAGCAAGAAAGGCAGTTTTAGCACGGTTGGCAGCTTCTGCTGCTTCTTTTTGTTTCCGTTCTGTAATATCTCTGAGAGAAACTAAATAAGCAGATTCATTGTCCCAGATAATTGGTTCAGTCTGCACTTCTGCGACTAGCATATTGCCTGAAGGTTGTCTGAATTCAATTTCTTTAGTTTCGCCAACATTAATGGGCAAATTTAAGGGTTTATCTAGTAATTCATTTAGAGGTTGATTCCACCAAGCTTGAGCAGCAGGATTAACAAAACGTACCTTATCTTCCTTGTCTATAATTATTAGACCATCAGACATCGACTCAATAATAGTCAGTAAACGCTTTTCACTTTGTTGTAGTTGTGCATATTGCAACTCCAACTGCTTTTGCAACTGAATTATTTTGAGTTGATGTTCAATTCGGACTAAAACTTCTTCAACTTGAAATGGTTTAGTAATGTAGTCTGCTCCACCAGCTTCAAAACCTTTTATTTTATCTAATGAATCATCTAAGGCTGTCAAAAAAATAACTGGAATTGATGCAGTTTTAGGAGTACTTTTCAGTTGTTTACAAACCTCATACCCATTCATCACTGGCATCATAACATCTAGCAAAATGAGGTCTGGAGCTTCAGCATTGACTCCCATCAATGCTATCTTACCATTGATGGCTTTCCTAACTTTATATCCTCGCTGATTTAGGAGATTAGATAAAAGTCTAAGAGCGTCTATATTGTCATCAACAATTAAAATTCTCCCCTTAATTGTATTAATCATTTTTGAATGTATTAAAATAAATTAAGAATTAAATCAAAACTTAGTTGTTTTTCTTCAATCAGCTAAGGCACTTGCCAAACTCAATTTTTGCATCATTCTTCACAAAGCTTTTAAATTTCTAGTAGATACTGCTAAGCGTGAATTTAAAAAGCTTAATATAGCTTTAATGCACAGTGCCTACCCTAGGACTATGGAGACAGTACCAAAATAGTAACTATAGGTAGGTTTCCAGTATAGTTGGAACTGACTTAGTCAGGGAAGACAGTTGTTCGTGTTGAACCGAAACTACTCTAAACAACCATAATAAAAAACCCCCAATAGGGGGCTTCTTACTGAAACAGTAGAGACGCGCCATGGTGAGTCTCAGAGCCTGTTTTTGCAATTTGATCAAAATGGGAGTGGCTAACCGGGATTTGAGATAAGTCCTAGTCTTATGAAAAAAATCAGCTCAAACAAAGGGGAACAAATACACTAAGATAAACAAGATAATCCAGACAACATCGACAAAGTGCCAGTAAAGCTCTGCTGCTTCTACCCCAAAGTGTGATTCTTTGGAGTAATGATCCGGTTTTAGCGATCGCGCCAACACAAACAAGATTAACCCGAGTCCGCAGCTAACATGAAGACCATGGAAGCCAGTCAAGACATAGAAGCAACTAGCAAATAAATTTTCGGTCAGACCAAATCCTGTATGGCTGTACTCGTAAAGCTGTCCCCCCAAGAACATCGCACCCATCAATGCTGTGATACCAAACCAGAGCCGCAAACCAGAGACATCATTCTTTTTGAGGGCACTCTGACCTTTGTGCATGACGAAACTACTGGAAACTAGAATAATAGTGTTGATTCCCGGTAACAATAACTCTAACTCAATTCCTTCTGGAGGGAAGGCTGGTATAGTGAGATTGTAAATCAAAAATGCAACAAACAGACCAAGAAAGGTCATACTATCGGCTATCAGAAATACCACTACTCCCAACATCCGCAAATCCGGATGTCCGTGGTGAGCTTCTGCTGCCTCAGACTGGTGATGATAGTTAAGGGCAATTTTCGCCTCGTCTATAGCTGAACTTTGCATAAATTCTTTTTGTTGTTGGTTGTTGGTTGTTAGTTGTTTGGGAATGGGGAATAGGGAATGGGGAATTGGTATATTCAATTCCTCCTTGTTTCTCTTGTCTACCTACTCCCTCTAATTACCCAGCATCTGCCTTAACTTCCGCTAGTAACTCTTCAACCTGTTGTTCTCTGTCAGCACTGTGCATATCTATACCGTAGTCATAAGGTTCTGCCCATAAAATCGGCTCTTCCTCAAAGTTTTCAATTGCTGGAGGAGAAGTTGTCTGCCACTCTAAAGTTAAAGCTTTCCAGGGATTACGACCAGCTTGAGGTCCACGCTGCAAGCTCCAGAGAACATTGATGATAAAGGGTAAACTGGCAGCGGCTAGCAGATAAGAACCCACAGTACAGAGGATATTTATTGTTTGAAATCGAGGGTCATACATTGCTACCCGGCGATTCATACCCAATAAACCCAACTCGTGCATTGGTAAGAAAGTCAAGTTTAGACCAATAAAGGTCATGAAGAAGTGAATCCGTCCCAAAGTTTCGTTAACCATTCGCCCAGTCATCTTCGGGAACCAGTGGTAGAATCCCGCATACAGACCTAATACGGAGCCACCGAAGAGCACATAGTGCATATGAGCAACGACAAAATAGGTGTCGTGGACGTGAATATCAAAAGGAACTGCAGCCAACATAACACCGCTGAGTCCCCCGATTAAAAAAGCGGAGATAAAGCCTATGCCAAAAAGCATGGAACTATTAAAGCTGATTTTGCCACCCCAAATGGTTGCACACCAGCCAAAAATCTTAATTCCTGTAGGCACAGCAATGAGCATAGTTGCTGCCATGAAGAACATTCGTAACCAGCCAGGAGTACCACTAGTAAACATGTGGTGAGCCCAGACGATCAAACCTAAGAAACTAATTGCCATACTAGAGTAAGCGATCGCTCGGTAACCAAAAATCGGCTTACGGGCATGTACTGGCAGCACTTCCGAAATCACCCCAAAGAAAGGGAGAACCATGATATAAACTGCTGGGTGGGAATAAAACCAGAACATATGCTGGTAGATGATCGGGTCTCCACCTCCCACTGGGTTGAAGAAATTGGTTCCAGCAATTAAGTCAAAAGCCAGAAGAATCAGAGCGGATGCTAGGACTGGAGTAGAAAGTAGGATCAGTGCAGAAGTAGCAAGCATCGACCAGCAAAATAGAGGCATCTGATGAATCGTCATGCTGGGAACCCGCATCTTCAGCATGGTAATCAGAAAATTAATTGCCCCCAAAATTGAAGATGTCCCAATTAGCAGAAGGCTCATAATCCAAATTGCTTCCCCCGCTTGAGAGCTAACTAAGCTCAAGGGAGGGTAGGATGTCCAACCCGCTTCAGGTGCGCCAACAAAAAAGCTACTTAATAACAACAAACCGCCAGGAGGCAACATCCAAAAGGCAACGGCATTGAGCTTGGGAAATGCCATATCCTCAGCTCCTATCATCAAGGGGATCAGGTAGTTAGCAAAGGCGGCACCAGCTGGGACAATCCACAAGAAGATCATGATTGTCCCGTGCATGGTCATCAATTTGTTGTAAATTTCGGGACTCACAAGATCAGGAAGTGGTGTTGCCAACTCGGTTCGCATGGTTGCGGCTAAGGCTCCACCCACAAAACTGAACAAAAACGATGTGACTAGGTATTGAATCCCAATCACTTTATGATCTGTGTTGAAAGTAAAGTAATCTTGCCAACGTCGTTGCTGTGGTTCAACAACGTGAACTGTATTTTGGGCAGATTCTTGTTGTTCTGCTTGTGTAGTCATAAGAAACTTTGAAAGGCAAATGTTTTGAAGGTAAGAGGAATAGTGATTGAATGAACCACGAAGGCACTAAGAACACAAAGTTAAGAGAAGAAGATCTGCCTCAGCACTTAACAGCTCATTGACTAACTGTTACTTGGTGAGCAGCATGATCATGGGAAGCATCCAGATGTTTGAGGGTTTGTGAGTCAATTCCCATCTCTTGAGCATAGGGAGCTAAAAACTCACTGTCTGGCATCTCAGCAGGATTTACGGCAACTGTTTCTTCTAGGTTGTCTCCACTAGCAATTTGCTGCTCTTGAACCCATGTCTGATAATCTTCCGGGGTTTGGACGTAGAGTCTAGTAACCATTGAGCCGTGATAGGAGCCGCAGAGTTCGGCACAAATGACCGGGTAATCACCTACTAGAGTTGGTGTAAACCGCAGCTGGGACTCCCTACCAGGGATGGCATCTTGCTTAATCCTAAACTCTGGTAACCAGAAGGCATGTAACACATCTGTAGCTGTGATATTTAGCTGTACTTCTTCGTCTACTGGGATATGCAATTCGCCAGATACGATACCAGTTTGAGGGTAGGTGAAAATCCAGGCATATTGTAAACCCATTACATTTACTGTCAGCGGGGCTTCTTGACCTTCTGTTTCTGGAGAAGCACCAAGACCAAGAGCGACTTCTCCTTGAGAGGGATCAAAGGCAATTAAACTTTTATCCACATCTTGCCCATCAGTTGACATTTTCTGATTGTGAGCAAGCTGTGAACCATGATGATCATGGGAAGCCATGGGATCTAACCCTCCCATAGCGTTATAGACTTCAAAACTGTAGAGAGATAGTATCATGACGATCACAGCAGGAATCGCTGTCCAGACAATCTCCAGAGGAACATTGCCATGAATCGATGGACCATCTGTTTGGTCATTTTTGCGTCTACGAAACTTGATCAGGGAATAGATGAGGGCTCCTTGAATGAGGATAAATAGACCTGTAGCAATGGTCATCATCGTGTTGAACAGACCATCTACCTGTCCCGCTTCCTCAGAAGCTGCTACTGGCAATAGCCCATGGTTCTGACCATACCAGAGGCTGATCAAAGTCACGGCAACGCCAATGATAAGAGTTGTAATTTGGCTTGGAATGTTCATAGGCTTAAAGTGAAAGACTGCTAAGAGCAAATTAAAGGTTAGGTTGTTAAGGGTAAGGAAACTCCACTTAAGCCGATACCATGCCTCTAATGGAGGATGCTCTATTTCGTACTTATTCAGATTTAGTTCTGCTTACCCTTTACCAAGGTAAAGCAGGTCAAGGGTTAAGTGGGAGGTTAAAGTAGATTTTTCTAATTTTTTTCAGGATTGCCTGACAGGATTGCCTAAGTAGTTAGACCAAGGGCTATCCACTTAAAGCGGGACAAAAAGGCTGTGGGGGCGAATGGTCATTAGCCCCTACCATCTGTTAGTTTTTTGTACAAAACTCAATATTAATTTCTGAGAAATGTCAATAAATATTCACAATATAAATTTTACTTAAGGAAAATATTAAATTTTACTCAAACACAACAGCAATGATAACAATCTGAAAAATATCTAAAACTATCGTGATGTCGGAAAAGTGTGGTTAAAGTGGTTAGGGAGGGTCGGTTCTCTTAAAGAGTGGTAATGCACTTAACAAGAGAATGAGCCGGTACTCAAATTTTAGTTAATGTTGATTGGCAGTTGCTGCTATGGCTGAATCAGTCCTCCAGAACCTAGCGGATTCTCTAACCTTTCGCAATCGTAATTTTGTTACATCGAAAAAAGAAACATCAGAACCGCAAGAACTTATCCGTCGCTTAGTGTGGAAAATTGCGATCGCTACTCTACTACTGATGGCAGTAGGTAGTGCTACGCGGGTGATGAATGCAGGACTTGCTTGCCCCGATTGGCCCTTGTGCTACGGTCAGTTAGTACCTACTCAGCAAATGAACCTCCAAGTCTTCCTGGAGTGGTTTCACCGCTTGGATGCATCGTTGGTTGGTTTGAGTACAATCTTCCTATGTGCTTTATCTTGGTGGCATCGACGTTCTTTGTCGAACTGGCTACCCTGGGTTTCCACCTTTGCCCTTGGTTTAGTTATATTCCAAGGTGTTTTGGGGGGATTGACGGTAACGGAACTGCTCAGGTTTGATATTGTTACCGCTCACCTGGGAACAGCACTGTTATTTTTCATTACCTTGATAGTAATTGGCATAGCACTGACGCCCTATAAAGGCACAGGCACTGTTGGAAAATTGCCCTGGATAAGTTTAACTGCGGTAATTCTGGTTTATTTACAAAGCCTTTTGGGTGGATTAGTTGCCTCCCGGTGGGCATTACATCAATGTTTTGGGGGCTCTCAACTTTGTACTGTCATGAATAGCCATATTGTTGGTGTTGTGCCGGCAACTTTGGCAACCCTAACGGTTGTGTTTATCGCCTGGCGAAGTCCAGCATTACATCCTATGTTACGCCA
This sequence comes from Caldora sp., assembly GCA_965222765.1. Lineage (GTDB taxonomy): Bacteria > Cyanobacteriota > Cyanobacteriia > Cyanobacteriales > Coleofasciculaceae > Caldora. Next base: position 95,466 of record CBDCVG010000077.1, on the reverse strand, counting down.
GTTAGCTAATTTGGCTGGGGAATTAGTGATTTTACAAATACTCTTGGGTATTGCCACCTTAAAGTTAAAGTTACAAGTCGAGCCCTTAACTGTTGCTCATCAAGTGGTGGGAGCAGCTTTACTAGGCTCATTGGTAGCATTCACAGTTGTGGCATTACGGGATCGAGCTATGGCTAGTAAACTCAAGATTTCTAATGTAGATACTTCTGCGAGTTAAAAACTTTTAGGTACAGTGGTGTAGCCTGTTTTGAATTCGTAAATTCCCGGTAGCACTACTAGTTAACTCATTCCCTTTGACGGGATGAGCTTAAGTAAAAATTGTTTCAAAAAAGGAATAGGTGAATTAATGATTGGGACAAGTGTATCCCGTCAGCATGAAAACTTCTTGCAAGTTATTCAAAGCTACTATCAGCTAACGAAGCCTCGGATTATTCCCTTACTGCTGATTACTACAGCAGCAGCGATGTGGATTGCATCCAATGGGACAGGTAGACCCCTTACTGCTGCTAGTAACCCTTGTCGGTGGTACTCTGGCTGCAGCTGCTGCCCAAACTCTCAACTGCATTTATGATCGTGATATCGACTACGACATGTTGCGCACGAGGAATCGCCCTATCCCTTCGGGTAAGGTGCAGCCCCGTGATGCTATGATATTTGCGATCGCGCTAGCGGCTCTTTCTTTCACCCTATTAGCTGTATTCGCCAACCTATTGAGTGCGCTGTTGGCAATTTCAGGTCTTGTCTTCTATATGGGTATCTACACCCATTTACTTAAGCGCCATACCGCCCAGAATATCGTCATTGGTGGTGCGGCTGGCTCAATTCCTCCCTTAGTAGGCTGGGCAGCTGTTACCGGTGACTTGAGTTGGACTCCTTGGTTGTTATTTACAATTATCTTTCTGTGGACGCCTCCCCATTTCTGGGCTCTAGCCTTGATGATTAAAGATGACTATGCCCAAGTCGGTATACCGATGCTACCGGTTGTGGCTGGTGAAGAGTCAACTACTCGTCAGATTTGGTATTACACCCTGTTAGTAGTACCGATGTCCCTGCTCCTGGTTTATCCCTTAGGAGCATCTGGTGTAGTTTATGGGGTGATTGCTCTACTTTTAGGAAGCTTGTTTCTCAAGAAAGCGTGGCTACTGTTGCAGAATCCAACTGATAATAAACTTGCCCGTTCTTTGTTCAAGTACTCCATCCTCTACATGATGCTTTTGTGTACTGGCATGGTGGTAGATAGCTTGCCGATGACGCACCAAATAACAAAGGTTGTAATGGAAAGCTTGGCAAACTTTGGTTAGAACACCGATTCAGTAATCGAAAATGGTACTTGTATACTGTTGAGAGATTTGAGCTGAAGAAATCTTTAACTCATCCCCCGGAAGACAGCACGGGGGATTTCGTGTTATTTGTTGTTAGTTGTTGGTTGTTTGTACAAAAAACAAAAAACAAACAACCAACCGGCGGACGGCTATCCCTCCCATCCCTAAAGGAATGGTCTTCCCGCCGCTTTCGGTAAGGGAGTTTATTCGCGATTAGTACTAACGAATAAACTCCCTTTATAATGTAAGGAGATGATAGAAAATTGTCGGGAGCATCCCATTTATAAAGCTTCGATATCTTCCCTAGACAGTTGGGTGATAACCATAATCGTCTCTATATCTAGACCTTGTTGTATACAAGAACGTGCGATCGCTATTGTATTTTCTTGGATACCTTCAAGGCGACCTTCTTGGATACCTTCAAGGCGACCTTTTTCGATTCCCTTTGCTATCCCTTCCTCGATACCCTCCTCTCTTGAGGTTGCCACCACATTCTGTAAATCTCTGTAGTATTTCAAGCTATTTTCATAAGCCTCTTGCTCAACGGCCGAAAAGTTGGCGATTTCTGATATTTCAAATAACCGCTCAAACACTACCTCTTGTAAAGCTTCTGGTGGTGCTTCTAACTCCGATAAATGCCTCAATAAAAACAGCCACTTCTCAAAATGATACCAAAAATTTAAAGTCCTGACTTACATAAAGATTCCAAAATCCCGTTTGAAGGACTTTTTTTAGTCTAAGTGTGACACTAGTTTTGATTTTTGGTATGACTTTCTAACTCCTCAACAGTTTTGGTAAACTTCGGTAGTTCCACATAGATAAACTTCAATTTATCATAGAACACCTCACATTTTTGATTTTTTAGTTCCACTGTATGCAACAGGGTGTCATCATCTTTATGGTCATCAAAAATAAAATCCAAGATGCCAATCGTATATACAGAGGACAATTTATAATCCCATTCCCCTTTCAATGCCTGTTCTTGAATGGGAAAAGTAGCATAATAAATGCTCCGATCTTTAAAGTAGTTTTGCTTAGCCTTTTGAAGCTCAACGATAAACTTTTCTCCGGTTTTGCTTTCACAATAAATGTCAAAGATTGCTTTGTGGTCTAGGGGAGTATTGCCCAGATTTTCATTATTTCTGTAGCTCACATCTTGCACTGTATGTTGGGGAGGCAACATCACATTCAAAAAATCGATCAAGAGTTCCTTGTTCGGTTCAGTACCAAACAACCGTTTGAATCCGAAGTCGGTGAGTAAGTTAATATATCGGTCTTGATTAAGATAGCGTTTTTTTCTGGACATTGATTACCCTTGAAATTACGAGATTTCAAATTCTGTGAGAGGTTCTAAGGATAATAAAATGGTCTGTTGTACTTATTTTACTACTGATATTTTAGCTAAAGCTGGTTTCAATTATGTCTTATACCCATCGCCTTGCTACCCTAGAAGATACCAATGCGATCGCTTCTCTAATGGCTGCTTTCAACCAAGAACGAGCCGCCATCAACCCCACCAGAAACCTCAAACCTGACTTTGACGTAGTGTAGACTTAGCCAAATGGTTATCCCAAGAGCAACAGCTGGGGTTGTTGATGGAGCGATTGCCCACGGCACCAGCACCAACTGATCTGCTTGCACCAGCAAGCTTGCTCGTAATTGAAAATAGAAGCTTGAGAATATATGTTTGAAAAACATTCAATCGTTGTCACTAAAACTAACTTAAGATCTTCAAATTCAGACCTAACTTATTGGCGTAGTCAACCCTATGCTGTGCGGCTTGCTGCTTTAGAAACCATTCGTCGCGAATTTCATCAATGGAAGTACCATGCTGAACCAGGATTTCAAAGAGTTTATACAATTGTTAAACGAGCATAAGGTTCGCTACTTGGTAATTGGTGGGTACGCCGTCGCCTTACATGGACATCCACGCTACACCAAAGATTTAGATATTTGGGTAGAAATGGAACCGAATAACGCCAAACGACTAATGGATGCTCTCACAGAATTTGGTTTTGGAGCCGTTGGGCTAACCCAAGAAGATTTTCTTGCCCCTGATCAAGTGATTCAGCTTGGCTACCCACCCAATCGGATTGATTTGGTAACAACTCCTGATGGTGTCAATTTTAATATCTGTTATCAATCCAAAATCCAGGTAAAAATTGACGAGATAAATGTTGATTTTATTGATTTAGAAAATCTCAAAATCAACAAAAAGGCATCAGGGAGACTGCAAGATCTGGCTGATTTAGAAAACTTGTGATACCAAATTTAAACAGGCGATCGCACTTGATAAGATTTATGGAATAAGAGATATCGAACTCGCCAGAATTGTATAGTCTTTATTTAACTCTCCATAAACTACAAAATTACGAGCAAGTCCAGTCTTATGCAATCTATAGGGACTCACTCCACCTATATCATCATCTGGATCAAAATCGTAAGTATCTTGCAAGTGAGAATCTACACTAATTGAAATCAGTCCACTGTTTGGAGATAATTCAAAGGTTGCAACATGAGCAAGATCAAAATGACCTAATGCGTATCCCCAATTCGTTCCTCTAGGTGCTTGGTATCCTTTAATACCTATGACAATACTTCCTTTTTCATAACCTTGATTTACTGCTTTTCTTGCCGTGTCCTCAATGGTCTTGTATCCTTCCATTAAGGCATGTTCGATATGAGAACTTTCCTTTTCGGCTTCTTCTAAATTTATTTTTTTCGTCTCTACCGTATTATTCAAGTAATGCTCTAATAGTTCTGCTTGCATTATCCCAACCTATTGCATACCAACTATTTTTTAGGCCACCTAATGTCAGTTTTGTCGAATGATCTAAAAGATTTGCTTTCCAAGTATTATATCCCTCATTTGCTTTTTTGTTATAATCTTCCTTCCGATCATCACGTTTTATTACTTGGATGAAAATATCATCCTTGGGTGTGCTGCCAGAGCCGTTATTATCACCAGGATTAGGATTAGGATTAGCTGGTGGTTTAGTATTCCCACCAACAGGATTACCATAAATATAAGCACTAGGAACCCAATAATTAGTCCCTTTCACTCTGAACCAACGAGAATCTGGTGTTCCTAACCATAAATCAGTACCAGTTTCACCATTAGTCCAAGCATCGAAGTACAAACGCTTATTGTAGGGTTCGTTGCGAGAACTGCGATCATTGAAGCGAGGACTATTGCGTAGATTAACGCCACTTTTTGGCCCAACAGTGCCACTGAATTCTTCCCAATAAATCTTATTCTCCGGCGTTATAATTTGAGGTTGAGCTGGTTGACCAGTCCCTGTGTTATAAATTACTGGTAAATAAACCGATTGACCTACTTGCAATTGAAGTGCTTCTGCTTCAGTAAAGGTTGCACCACCACGACTCTTGCGAATCTCCCGCCAACGATTAGCATCCCCCAATTCACGCAAGGCAATGGCACTTAAAGTATCTCCAGAACGGACAATATACTGCCTTTCTTTACCTGGCTGTGCAGGTGCTGACGGAAACTGAGGATTTGTCGTGGCATTTTCTAAGCGAACAAAGCGTACACCGTTGTATTGTGCAGGAGTTAAAGTGCGCTCACCAATAATACGATCACCAACCCAGTTCGATTCGGAGATGCGAATGCGCCCATCGGGGTAAACTTCTTCTAAGAAAGCAACGTGACCATATTGCCAGTGTGAACCTCCAACCCCAGGAGGCCAAACCACCATACCTCGTGCTCCTGGGGTTGGTGTGTTAGTAACAGGTAAACCAGCTCGACGAGCATCTCCTTCCCATTTAGCAGCATGACCAAGAAACCAATTATTCTGTTTAGTGCCGTTAGGCAGTAAACCTGTCTCTAGCATCCTACCGTAAGTGTACCAAGTACACTGTCCTTGCCATTCGTAAGCGAAAGGATTGACACTATAATCTCGGTAATTGGGAGAACCAGAATTAATAGGTACTTTAGGAGTAGGTTTTGGTGTTGGTTGACTAGGCGGTAGTAAAGGTGGTCTGCTATTAGGATAACCATAAATATATACGCTAGGTACCCAGCGATCGGTACTTGCTAATCGATACCAAAGAGCATCACTATCGCCAGTCCAGTAATCCTGTCCTTGTTCTCCATAAGTCCAAGCATCAAAGTAGAGAGTTTTACCATGAGGCTCACTTTGAGGACTCCTATCACTGAATTGTGGACTATAACGAACATTAACACCAATGTCTGGTCCTACCCAACCATTAAAACTTTCACTGACAATTGGATAGCTAGCAGCCCTTTCTGTGGGCGTTACCTTACCTTCGCCGCTCCAGGTTTCAGGAATAACTGTTGCCGGATTCAGGTAATTTTCAGCTTCCGTTTCCCTCGCTAAAGCTACCGCTGCTGCTAAATCGACTAAACCGGCTCCAGTTTCTGGATCCCAACCTGGTGTGTTTAAATCTTTTGCTGTAGACTTGAGGATTTCGATCACTTGGCGATAATCTAACTGAGGGTTAGCAGCCCAAACTTGCGATGCAGCACCAGTAACCTTGGCGGTAGCAACTGAAGTGCCAGTCATCGTACCGATATCTTCACCCACAGTAGAGACAACTGGATATTCTGCTGTACCTCCGGGCGCAAGAATATCTAAGCCGTAACCGTAGCTGGAATAGTCTGCTCGTTCTAGGCCATCTGCTGCCCCAACGGTAATGATGTTATCAAATTCCTGAGATGCTTGACCCAAAGCGGACATCACATCACCATCGTTACCGGCTGAAACCACTAGAAGAATATTTTTCTGACGAGCGTATTCGATCGCTGAACGTTCTTCTGGGGTAAACTCATAACGAGTAGTGGTAGTGCCATCAGGATTAACTTGGGTTAAGTCAAAGCTGAGGTTAAGAATAGCGTTGGGTTGTTCTGAATCATAATAAGCATCAGCAAATTCAACCAGAGATTCGGCCCATTCTCCAGAGCCTACTGCTCTTCCTACCCAAAGCGGTGCTTTATCGTTAATTCCCTGAATGCCAATATCGTTATCTTCGATTGCGCCGATAACACCGAGAACATGAGTACCATGTTCGTCACCTGCTGCTATTCTTGGTGAAGGATTATCCTCATTTTCTGTGGCATCAGTAGTGCTGGTAACCTGAGCACTATCACCCGCTGCTATTTCTGGTGAAGGATTATCCTTATTTTCTGTGGCGTCAATAGTGCTGGGAACCTGAATACTATCAACTTCTCCTGTTTCTACCAAAGGATTATCATCCCCATCGATGCGATCGCGCCCTAGGGTAATATTTTCGTAGTCTAGATCAGGATTAGCACTATTAAAACCTGTGTCGATAACACCGATCAAAGGCTGATTTTCTTCTGGGAAGTCAAAATCCTCAACAATTGGTTCTGGAATGGCAAACTCAAGAATTTCTTGTCCTAGTTCAGTATCACGCCAATCTAAATCAGGGTCAATCATGCTATCTATAAGAGCAGCATTCCCAGTAGCACCGCGAACCTGGAAAACCAAATCATTGTAATCCCCATCTGACTTGCCATCAACCCGCAAGTCCTCCATGACAAAAGTACTGCCATCCCCGGTAACATCAGCAATTTGTCCCACATGGAAAGCATCATCCGGGTTAGCTGTTGCCATTGAGAACAAAGGACGCTTAGCACCTCCCACATTAGGATTGTCCCAAACATCCTCTACGCTACCCTTAGGAACCAGCATAAAACCAAAGCGATCGCCTGAGTTCATCTGAAAGGTTTTCACCCCCAAGTACTCTCCAGAATTGCGATCCCTCTCTCCTAAATCACCACTAAACCTTGCTCCTTCATCTTGATCTGAAATCACAATATGCCCTAACTCAGAATCACTCAAAGCACGGCTAGCAGCTTCTTGGATAAACTCTTCAGAACCGGGCTCAAATGCCTCCATGCCCTCTAAACTGAAGATCGCCAACTCTCCTTGATAACCACCACCATCAAAGAGAAAATCAATACCAACTTCTCCCGTTTCTCCTACGGTAAAGTAGCCTGATTCAAAAGTGGCAGACAAATCCAGGTTATCAATGAAGTCTATAGGTTCGATTTCGTCAGGGAGAATATCTGTTAGAGCAGTCAGGACTTCAAGATTCCCATTACTGATATCATCCGTTAGATCTATATCTAAAGATGTAGGGTCTAGTATATCGTCTCCTCCATCCAATAAACCACAGGGAGTGAGTATAGGTTCGAGGATAAAGGATTGTAACTTCGGCTGAGAAGGCTTGTGGCGTTTTTTTGTTAAGCTCATCCCACGACTAAAGTACGTGGGATTTCACGTTATTTGTTGTTGGTTGTTAGTTGTTTGTCAAGAAAAACAAATAACAAATAACAAACAACCAAGCGGCGGGCGGCTATCCCTCCCATCCCTAGAAGGAATGAGCTTCCCGCCGCTTTCGGTGAAAAAAGGTGTGGGAGAGCTTTTTTGAGTAATTAGCGTTAGAAGGACTGCAAATTTTATCTGGGATTTGCCAAAGGTCCAAAGGGATTTATTTCTAATTTTTCCTTGAACATTGCCCAGAAATCAGAAACTTGCAAATATTCAATGTAAGGAGCTAGGTGCTGGAAAGCTCCCTGCACTAGATACCTGAGAAAAGTCGGCAAGTTCAAAAGAAGTTGAATGAGACTTATTTTCGACTTGTTACGGTCTAATTCCGATTTGTCTGTTTGCACCTCAGCAATTATCTTTTCTACATATTGTTCGATCTCAGCCTCGTTAATTTTGTCATCAGATTGGGTTTGGTCTGTTTGGTTATTTGCCATAAACCTCTCTATTAGTGGTGCTATGGTTTTAGCTAATTTATTGATTAGCCATTGGGGTGGAGCTTCATATCCTAGATGGCGAAGTATCAACTTCGCTACTAATATCGATAATTCACTAATAACCAAATCTTCTAAACGATTGTCGATAGCCTCATTATACCCAACATTAAAACCAGATTTCTGCGAGCAGAGCTGCTGATAATTTCCACCCTTACTCAAAAATTCCAAAAAATTGACAAGACGGTTAATTAATGAATTAGGTTGAATATGTGGTTCGTACAAGGTTGGGATTTGTTCGAGCATATCTTGTGGGTACAAATGAGGCACACAATCAAGCTCATTCCAGATGCGATCAGTTACCTGACAAAGTTGTTCTTGATAATACTCGGCAAATTCTGCATTACCAGGACTAAATCCTGCTGATGGTAAGACCGATAAAGTAGTATTACTTTGAGCATCCCATTCTGATCGCTGATCAGTCAATGATAAGGCAAAGGAAGGTGAGAGTGTACCTCCTAGACTGTGACCACAGATGGTAACTACAATTGGCTTGGTAGTACTGCTTGTCAGTTGCTTGAGGTAATCTATTATTAATTTCTCCTGAGATTGCATTTCCCAGAGAATTTGAAGTCCTCTGCTAATGCCTGCAGAGACTTGTATCCCTGATGTTTGGTCTCCAAAATCAGCCTCCCATGGTTTACCTTTATTCCAGAGCTTGGTTTGATTGACCCACAAATCCTGTACTATCATGCCATACCATGATTTAGGATTTGTCCCGGCAATAGCAATGACGTAGGAATCAGATTCACCACTATCTTGATATTTGGCCATGTACATGACACTATCAGCAACTTTTGAGTCTATTATTTCGCCATCATACTGATAAACAACTGGACCCCAAACAACCTCCCATTCTCCAATTAATTGCTGTATCTCTGGATCTGATAGAATAGTTTTAAGTCTTTCTGTTGCAAGTTTTTGTAGCTCTGATTGGCTGCTAATATTCGTTGACATACATAGACACTGAGCCATCCATGACAGGCAAAATATTTGTTGCTTAGTATTGTATTCAGGCATGGTATTGAGCATTAAATGTATGAGTATCAACTATATGTTATTTAATATTAAGTCTGTTGATTTAATTCTCAAAAAAAGTTTTTCTACAGATACCAAATTTTTACTATCAGTGGCATACTGCAAGAAGCCCGACTTTTTCAAAAAGTCGGGCTTCTGAACGTACCAAGTAGGATGATTTCCTCGTCTAAATTCCAGGAATCAATGATACTGTGGGTCAATTAACTGGAGGGTCAAACCCCTCACCCCAATAAAATACTTTGCTAGCAAGTGTTTCCCCTATTTCCCCATCTCCCTATCTCCTCACGCTTGTACGCTTCTTTAAGGTGATTCGCCCACAGCATCATCAATTTTTAGGCGTCTCTTGGGGCGCTGCAATCATTGCCATATCAATCTGATCCTCCTCAGGTTGCGTCAAATCTACTCGGATACCAGGGCCAAAAAATTTCTCAATCTTTTCCCGCTTTTGTTGCCAAGTCTCCAAATCTATTAGAGGTGATGCAAATTCCAGCACCAGAGTATAGGCTCCATCCACTTCAGTTTCTCGTAAACCTTGCAATAAAGGTCTTTCCTCATCTGTAGGCGATAGTCCCAGGCGCTCAAGGGATTCATCAAGATGGGCTTGTTGACCATAACGATACCGCATCACGTCTTCGCGGATTTGGTTTTGAGTGGGAGTTGCTTGGCTCTGTCGCAGTTGCAGTACGGCAGAAGTCGTTGGCTCGCTGAAGTTTATGGGTTTTAACTCCGAAGCTTTAAGAGCAAGGCCTCCTAGTAAAAGGGGAATTCCATAGAAGAATCCTACTAGATTTAAGGTGGCTTGTTCAGTGGCATAGGCAATAAAACCCATCAAGGCTAGCAAGCCTCCAATAACTAAGCCTAATGTCCCCAGAGAAGTTCGAGGTAAGATTTTCACTACAATATCCAGATTTAAATCACTTTAGCTTTATTATTATGTGTCTGTTGTCCGTTGGATGGTAGGCTAGGCTTCATTATTGTGTGTTTATTGTTCTTTGCGTATTGACCAGTAATCACCTCTGACGAACTATAGAAGCTAGAAAATTAAAAATATTACGCTTTTCCCTCCAAAGAAGTAGCGAATATTCGTACAATAAGTTGTTGAGATCAAAATATTTCAATAAATTCAGGAGATTTTCATGGCACTACAGGCGGTTGGATCAATAGAAACAAAAGGCTTTCCTGGTGTGCTAGCAGCTGCAGATGCGATGGTCAAAGCTGGCAGGGTGACGTTAGTCGGCTATATCCGAGTCGGTAGTGCTCGCTTTACCGTGAATATTAGGGGAGATGTTTCTGAGGTTAAAGCTGCAATGGATGCGGGGATTGATGCAGTAGGAAAGACTTTCGGAGCAACTTTAGAAAGTTGGGTAATTATTCCTCGACCTCATGAAAATGTGGAGTGCGTTTTGCCAATCGGCTACACTGACGAAGTTGAAGAGTACCGAAATGCAGTTGAAAATCCGGTAATCTTAGGACAGTAGAACGGTTATTGTTAGGTGTTAAGCGATCGCAGATTTATTGACAAATACACATTTTAATAGTTTTGTCAATGCCTCAGTTCCATGCAGATATCGTTATCATTGGCAGTTAGGTTTACTTCTGCCAAAACTGATCAAACTCCATCAAAAGTGGAACTTACATTTACTCACAAATCTAAGGTTCAACAGAGGTATCACCGTACTTGATCCAAAGTGCGATCGCTAAACTTACTGCAGTAATTAATACCATACTCAAAGCCGAGCCAAAGCCCCAATTCTGAGTAGCCCCCAAAAATTGGTTATAAATCAACCTTGCTGCAGTCATACTTGAGGCTCCTCCCAGCAATTCTGGATTAACGAAATCTCCTAAACCACTGATGAATACTAACAAAGAACCAGCGGCAATTCCTGGCATAGATTGGGGTACTGTCACTTTCCAGAAAGTTTGAAAAGGATTTGCTCCTAAATCAGCAGAAGCCTCCAACAAACGTTTGTCTAACTTTTCTAAGGAAGCATAGAGAACCAAAACCATATAAGGCAAGAAACTGTAAGCCATGCCAATTAATACCGCAGGACTACGGTTGAGCAATTCTAATCCAGGTAAACCGAAAAATGTCAAGAATGAATTAAGGACACCAGTCGGGCGTAAAATCGTAATCCAAGCATAGGAACGTAGTAAGGAGGAAGTCCACAGAGGCAGGATAAACCCCAATAGTAGTAAATTTCGCCATGCCTTTGGTACCATTTGCGCAATCCAATAAGCCACAGGAAATCCCACCAACAGGCAGATTAGCGTGCTACCACCGGCGAAAAAAAGCGATCGCCCCATTACTTTAAGGTTAACTGCGTCATTAAATACCCGAAAATAGTTGTCAAGACCAGAAGGATTCACCACATCCCCAGGTCGGATGTTGGGTACTAAACTCAGCTCAAAAATGACTAGTGTTGGCAGTACCAATAATAAAACTAACCAAATCCCAGCTGGACCAAGCAATATTAATGGTTCTAACCACTGCCACTGTGAACGTTTCCGCTCGCTCAGGATTGGTGCTTCGTCAGTACCATCAGCTGTAGTGGAATTGTTGGAAGAGGGAGGGATGATTTTATTAAACACGAACAGTTTTGGTAATTGGGGAATCAGTATTCTTAATTCTTAATTCTTAATTCTTAATTCTTAATTCCGCGCAGCGGTACTAGCTGCTTGTTAGTTTAGTCCAGTAGCGGTCATAAACTTCGCTAACTTCCTCAACAGTGGCAATACTTTCACAGTGGCTGATGGCTGGATTTGGTGGAAACAAGCTTTGATTGTCTCGGATTGTGAGGGGTAAATTATTGAATGCTTCTTGGTTGGGTGTTGCAAAGCTCAAGCGCTGACAAATTTCAGCGGCAATATCTGGCTGTAGCATAAAATTAATCCAAGCATAAGCTCCTTCCAGATTGGGAGCAGTTTTAGGAATTGCTAGAGTATCCATCCATAGAGAAGAACCACTTCGAGGTAGTATATACTCCAAGTCTGGATTTTCTTGCATTACTTCATTGGCATCAGCAGAATAACACATGGCGATTAATAAATCTCCCGTCAAAATTTGCGATCGCCAAGCATCGGAAGCAAATGAAGCAAGGCTTGGTTTTAACTCCATTAGTTTTGCATAAGCCTGTTGAATCTCCTGGGGATTGGTTGAGTTATAGGAGTACCCCAGCATTCTCAATGTTGCTCCCATGACTTCCCGAACATCATTGAGCAATGTCATCCGTTTAGATAATTCCTGTTGATGCTCCCAAAGATAGTTCCAATCCTGTGGAGGCACTGGTAATTTCTTTTTGTTGTAAATCAAGCCAGTTGTTCCCCAGCTCACTGGGACACTGTGCAAGTTTCTTGGGTCATATTCGAGATTGAGGAATCTAGGAAATATCCGTTCAAAACCAGTAATACGTGAGAAGTCAAGTTCCCTTAACAACTCTAAATTTACCATTTTCTCCACCATATAGTCAGACGGATAGATGATGCTGTAAGCACCACCTCCCCCTGCCTGGAGTCGAGCCAGCATTCCTTCGTTGGAATCAAAGACATCCGCTATAGCTTTGATACCCGTTTCTTGGGTAAAGCGCTCTAGCAAATCCTGATCCGTATAACCAGCCCAAGTATAGATGTATAAAAGATCTGAAGCTCCTTGAACACTAGCTGCTGGTCGCTCATTAGCCAATGTCCAACCACACCCAGAAAGGATTATACCGCTAAGGGTAGTGGAGGTCGCTACCTGCAAGAACTGACGCCGTGTAGAGTTTTTTGGGAATGTTCGTTCGTTCATAACCAATGATTTGGTGATGCCAGCAATTGCTCTGCAATTGGTTAATGTAAGAGGGAAGAATTTTAGTATAGTTCCATTTCGGATGGACAATCATAGACATGGCTATTAACCTCCTACTTGAGCTTTAGGCAACACCTGTGCAGAACCCAAGTATGAGGGGAACACAGGTATTATTTGCCTCGGATCTACTACCAGACACCCTCTATTCCTCTGTACAAAGGCTATAATGACCTCAGCTTCACCAGGATCGAGTTCGTCTCTTAATCTATTCACTAACGTTCGGTCAGTTGCAAATTGAGTCTGAATCCAACTTAATGTCGGTACAATTGTAGCGCTAGCATCTGTATTGCCTACATTTGTAATTTCATTAAAAACAGCCGTAGGAATCAAGATTTCATTGTAAAGTCTACGGAGTAAATCAAGCTGTCCAATGGTGGAAAGATAAAAGATAGGCGAAGTATTACTTACAACAATCATCGCCAGTTGTTTGCCTCCAAAGTTCTTAAGTCTTGTCGAAATTCCTCAACGCCATAATGAATTGGAATTTGACGGTGACCTAAAATTCGCTGAAACTCTAATTGGTTCATTTCAGCAAACTGACTGGCTGTCCCTAAGGTAATTTTCTCTTGCTGAAATAGCACAATGGCAATTTCTAGCTTGAGATCGGCTTCTGAAATACGTGCTGTTTGTAGAAACTCATCGGGGATGATTAAACTCATGACCTTCATCTCTTAAATGAGGAAGTAGGAAAGCGATCGCTTCTTCAATTGCTGATTCTACTTCAGTTTTGGAGTTTAGCTCTCGTTGTGAGACTCCTTAATATAATACAGATAGCTTTTTTCAGTACGACGGCTCATATATTTGAGTCAATGGCACATCCGATGAAGACTGTTTACGGAGATCTACTGCAACTTGCTCTCAATGGCACATTTGATGTCATTATTCATGGCTGCAATTGCCAATGTGCAATGGGTGCCGGAATCGCAAAGGCAATCAAAGCGATCTTTCCTGAAGCGTATGAGGCGGATTGTAAAACAAGCAAAGGTGACAAAAACAAAATGGGCACAATCTCATTCGTAACCGTCGAACGAGATGGCGACGAAATTACAATCGTCAACGCCTACACTCAATTTCATTGGCGTGGTTCGGGCGTGCTTGTAGACTACAAGGCTATTCGCTCGGTTATGGTTACAGTAAAATCACAATTCACTGGAAAACGAATCGGTTATCCCAAGATCGGTGCTGGCCTTGCCAAGGGTGACTGGAATGTGATATCGCAAATCATCAACGAAGAACTCGATGGCGAAGATCATACGCTGGTAGAATATGCAAGATAAATTTTACACTTTTTTCCCTAAACCCCTAATTTAGAGGCATTATAAAAGGCGGACTGTTCAACTTATTTCTTCTCAATGCCTAAAGTAAAAATGCCCTACTCAAATTCAAACTGAGGCATGAGCTGAAGCATCCCCAATCCCAATTCCTTTGAGGAAAGAGCTCGCGCTTCAAATAAGGCCATCATGTCCCGAGGTTTGGGATTACCGCGAGATGCTCCAGTTAAACCCATAGCAATGATTAAACCGCAATATCCCTTAATTTTTTTACACCGCTGATCCCACTTCTTGCGAGCAGCTATATGGGTAGGATCTGCTTCCGGGAACTCTCCAAACAGATACATGTTACTATTTTCAGTCTGAAGAATACCTAAATCATAGCTTTCACCTTCAAAGGGATCCTCCCCTGGATTAAAGCAAATTCCTTTGAGACCCCCAGCAGATTGGAGCTGTTCAATCAATACTTTGGCTTTGGGACGGGTAGTTTGAATCAAAATCACAGGCATTCCTTCCCCTGCAGTCTTGATATTTTTAGACTGATAGCAAGCTACATCAGAGCGCAACCTTTCCAAGCTATCCCAAGGCATCATTCCTAGACTAAGGAAGGCATCTTTCGGCACCAAATCATCCCTTAGGGGTACCGTCATTGTCTCTTCTTCAAATTCGTCCTCCTCGTCAAATATCTCAGCCATATCCCACAACTGATTTGCCAACTCAGGCATAGTGGCAACTTTCACTGCAACCGTTGATTTCGAGTCTGTTTCCAAAGGTAACGAAATGCGGTAGCGCTTACTAATTGCTGGGAAGGAGTCTTGATCCAACTTTTGGTATGAAGCTTGGAAAAACTGATGAATGGCTTCTAAGGCGAAGTAAATTGCGATCGCTTCTTCTTCATACAAAAATGAGCGCATTCCTTCAAAAGGATGCACTACCCCAAAGCCAGGAATAATCTCTGAAATTGGCAAATCAGCTAAATCAATGTCATCGTCCTCTGTAAGTGCTTCCAAATCATTATCAGTTCGCCCGAAGGTAATAAACAAGCAATCCTGCCCTAAAAATGCTTGTTCCATCTCTTCCAAGGACTCTTCTGCCAAAACTGATGCCCGGAAGCGTTTCAGGGAATCCAAAGAGCGATATAACAGAACTCCATACTCCATACCCAGCATACCCATCACAGAAGCATATAGGGTGCCAACATCCCACTTATTTAGTTCAATGGAGAGAATATTGTGATCAGCTAACAACTCCCAAGGTGCATCATGCCAAAGAGCATAAGCTTTTTCGTGTAGAAGGCTGGCATATTTGGGGGGGAGTTTAGGCTGCCGGTTGAGAGCCACTTCCTCAAATCCTCGAAACAATTCATCAATCAAGGGTAAATCCGGGACGTACTCAACCGTAATATCTAAATCCTGAAGAACACCTCGTAAAAAGAACTGAATTTCCCGGTCTCGAACTACAATCTTGGATGGTCGTGCTGGTCGTGCTGGACTATGAGGATGCTCCATTGCCCGTAGCAAGGTGCGAACAATTGCTTCTGGTCCCATTTCTGCCGATACCATATCCATGGCTCGGACTACTCCTTCTGAGCCATCTACCCAAAGAATGCATTCGCTGCTATCCTCAGTATCTGAATTTGCCCGATCCGAGAGAGCTAACACTGGACGGCGATCACCTTCCCACACATTGGGCATCTGTTGTAATCTTTTGAGCCGACGACGAGTAGTGGGATTCAAAGCAGACATAGAATAGCTAAGTTTAGTGGAAACGGAAGGGGGAACTGAAACCGGTAACAGAGGGGATACTCCTATTAAACCTCAATAATTTCCCAGCGGTTCTTCTATTTAAATTAAGTTGTTACTTTGCAACTTAGACATAGATCAACATCATAGTGGATCGTGGTAGCACTCTTAAGACCAAGGGAATCGCTAATATTAGAAATAGGAAGATTGTCTAGTGGGTTCACTCTAAGCAGTCAGTCTCGATAAACTTAAAACTGTGAACTCACATACTAACTAAAACTCGTCTATACACCAGAGCAATTTAGGAGTCCCAAAGCGATAATGACACAAGCAACTGTGCCCCAAAAGAAAGGTATCCAATTGACACCAGCAGCTCTAGAGCATTTGTTGGCATTACGGGAGAGCCAAGGCAAAGAACTCTACTTAAGGGTTGGTGTCCGTCAAGGAGGATGTTCTGGAATGTCTTACATGATGGATTTTGAAGACTCTAGTAATGTTGGAGACAAAGATGAAGTCTTTGATTATGACGGTTTCAAAATCGTCTGCGATCCCAAAAGTATGCTTTATCTCTACGGTTTAGTCCTCGATTACAGCAATGCCATGATTGGAGGTGGTTTCCAATTCACTAACCCCAATGCAGCTCAAAGCTGCGGTTGTGGCAAGTCCTTCGGCGTCTGAGCTTCATAATCCCTTACAGTTGTAACTGAAGAAGAGGCGGTGAATGGTCTCCCCCTCTTTCTATCTATCTCTCTCCCTTTCCTAATTTATGACTGAGTCTGTTAATGTTCTTTTTGATGCCAGCCTGGAACGCTATAAAGCAGGTGAAGGTCCAGAAACCTTAATTCCCGTCTTCAAAGAATTATGCGATCGCGCTCCGAAATTTTCCACTGGTTGGAGTTGTCTAGCATGGCTGTACTTACTTGACGACAAACCTGAAAAAGCCTACAAACTTGCTCTCAAAGGCGTCAAATTAGATCAAAATTCCCCTCAAGCTAGGATTAATCTGGCAATTGCGATGTTGGAAATTGGACAAACCGGTGTTCGTAAGCACATTGATGTGGTTAAACAGCTAATAACTATGAATCCAGAAATCCGACCAGAATTGTTTGAAAGTATTGAAGACGGATTAAATAGAAAACCAGACTGGGGAAGTTTAAATCGCATCAAAAGCTGGTTATCTTGAAGTAAAGAATAGACAAATGACAAATAACTAATAACCAATGAAAAAAACACCGCTAGTTGGTCTCAAGGCAGACCATTTTCGTCATTCCCTAGATTTAGAATCAACCAATGCCCTCAAACAGATGCCAGGGTTAGATTTGATCATACGCAATCTCCTAGGACCTATAGCGGAACAGTTTTTTTATCTAAACAATATCGCTGCCAGTGTCTTGGTGGGAGAAAATCAACTGCCTCACCTGCATCAGCTACTGTTAGAGGCTTGTACAATTCTGGACTTGGATCCACCCCAGCTGTATGTGCAGCAGCATCCATATCCCAATGCTTATACCTTTGCGATGCGAGGGAAACAACCTTTCCTTGTGTTGCACACTTCCCTAATTGAGATGCTGACACCAGAGGAGATTCAAGCAGTTATCGCTCATGAACTGGGACACCTCAAATGTGAACATGGAGTTTACCTGACTCCCATCAATATCCTGGTTTTAGCCACTGGTTTAATTCCTAACTGGGGAACGATAATTGCTCAAACTGTACGGGAACAGATGCTAGAGTGGTTGCGGTGCGCCGAATTTTCTTGCGATCGCGCTGCTCTGTTGGCAACTCAAAACCCTAGGGTGGTAATGTCGGTGCTCATGAAACTGGCCGGTGGTTCCCCAACTCTGGCCCCGCAACTAAACTTAGACGCCTTTATCGCTCAAGCTAGAGCTTATGACATCGCTAGTAATACTGAACTAGGTCAAATACTCAAACAAGCCCAAACTACTCAACTTTCTCATCCAGTACCAGTGCTAAGAGCACGGGAAATCGATCGTTGGGCTAGCTCCCAAAATTATCAGTCCTTGTTAGAGCAACCGCAAATCGGTTATAATAATGAGGTTGCCCCCAAGGGCGGATGGCGGAATTGGTAGACGCACCACACTCAAAATGTGGCGGCCATTGGTCATGAGAGTTCGAGTCTCTCTCCGCCCACTGTAATTGAGAGGCAACACTCATGACACAACGACTCAAGCGGTGGGAATCTCCCCGCCGTCAGGGAAGAAACGATAAAGGTAAAGGTGGTTCTGCTCGACGTCGACAGCTGAAAAAGCAAACTCAGATGTTGCGTAAGAAGCTCAAAAAAGACCAAAAAGTCAACAACCAAAATCGCAAAAGGGGAAGAGAACTTAGTTCTCTTCCCTTTTTTCTTGGCTTGATAGCAAACTGTTCAGACTTGTAATGTAGACTACCTAGGGTTTGCTGAATAAGTCGTAACTTTCGGGTTTGAATAGGTGTTAGGTGGTAGGTGGTAGGTGGTAGGTGAGGTTGGAGGTGTTAGGTGTTAGGAAATTTCCCAAGTCGGTGCCTGTGAAATTGAGCCCATCGATGCAATTTCCTTGGACTTGTTTGGCTTGCCATATGATTGAAAGCCCTGTATAGCATAGCTTCCACACTTATACAGCAAACCCTACGTAGGGTTTGCTGACTCATATAGCAAGCGCTAGATAGTTAACAAGTATTAAGCCTGTCTTACCGTTGCACTAATTTAGCTGTAATGCTATTGACAGTGAGGCAAGTCTGTCATTATGGAAAACATGGTCACCCAGACAATCGGTGTCCTGCAAAGTCCATAAAGTTTGGATCAGGCTAACAAAACTTATTAATGAGCATCACGACTTCTGTGCTGGCAGATTTGCTGCAAGCTATGCCCCAACTCCGGCAACAAGTGTATTTTAAGGCTTCTTTGACTGCTCTCTCCCATGCAATGGAAGATCAGATTTTGGCAGGCTCAGATCAGCCATTGGTAATTGCGAGCTTCCAAAGAGAGCACTTCTATCGCACTGAAGCAAACAGATATCGACGCATTGCCGAACGGACGTCTCAGGTTTATGTACTAGCAACACCAGAAGCTGAATTCAAGAATAGCTCAGAGTATTACGAAACTGTAGCATTTGAATCAGCAGATGCTCTTAGCAAAGAATGGCATTTAATCGTAATTGGGCAAAATTATTCTAACTGCTTAGTTTCCAGGGAAAAATCTACAGGTGTACAAGAACTCATCGATCAGGAAATTGATTCCTCCCGCCGCTTTGAAGGTATTTGGACTTTTGACCGCAACGTCAGCAATCAAGCTGCTGAGCTACTTCTGAATCGCATTGAGATTTATCGACCGGAGTTAGCTATTAAGATTGCAGAAGCAAAAACTCACTATTTAAGGGATTCATCAGCAGTTAGCGCTGGATTAAATCAAAATTCTGCCAACTCTGACGCCTTTGTTCAGCGTTTGGCGACTTACTTACAGGCAGGTCAGTACAAATTACTCAAAGCTTATCGTTCGCTCTCTGCTCAGGAACAGAAAGAGCGCTTAATCAACTCGATTACTGATGCCATTCGGCGATCGCTCAACCCTGAGGAAATTCTGCAAATTGCTGTGCAAGAATTGGGGCAAGCTATTGGAGCTTGTAGATGTGTAATTTACCGCTGTAAGGCAACAGATGCGACTACTACCATCACCCATGAGTTTTTAAGGAAGAGGGATAAAGGAGAAAAGTCTCTTGTCCCCACCCTAGGACAAACTTGGCCATTACAAGATAATTGTTTGTTTCAAGAGGTTGTAGAACGTCTAGAACCAATTTATGTCGAAGATACTCAAAAAGACCCTCGCATTAACCCTACAGAGGAATTAGCAAATGGTAATTCTGACGATGTGCTGCTAGAAAGCCCATCAAGTATTCTCTCCAAACCGGTTTCTCCTAAAGATGACAACGAAATATCAGCCTTTCCCCAAAAGAAACGCGGTTTCTTGACCAGTTCCCGAGGGAGTCCACAAGGGGTAGACATAAAAGTTAACTCACCATCGGCAACTTTAAAGAATTTGGTGCAACAATTTTCGATTCGTTCTTGGCTGAAAGTACCAGTAATTTACCAGGAACAGTTATTAGGAATGTTAGATTTGCACCATTGTGGCTCAAAACCTTATCAATGGGAAAAAGATGAGCTAACAATGATCAAAGCGATCGCGACTCAAGTTGGCGTTGCTCTGATTCAAGCTGAAGCCTACGCTAACCTAGAAGAGCTCAACCAACAGTTAGCAGCCCTTGAGCGTACTCGTAGCAACTTAGTAGCAATCACCGGTCACGAACTACGGACTCCCCTATCCACCATTCAGGTTTGTTTGGAAAGTATGGCAACTGAACCTGATATGTCTCCAGAGTTACGCCAGGTGATGCTTGATACGGCTCTCGCTGATTCCGAAAGGATGCGTAAATTGGTTCAAGACTTCCTTACTCTGTCCCGTTTAGAAAGCGGTCGCGTGGAATGGAATCTAGAACCCCTCTCTATAGAAGAATGCATCTACCTCGCTATGAGTAATATCCGCGCTCATAGGTCTGAGGACGAGCGACCGCAAATTACTACTAAAGTGCCAGATAACATTCCTCTAGTCCAAGCTGATGGTGAATGGTTGGTAGAAGCCCTAGCAAAACTTCTGGACAATGCTTGCAAATTTACCAGCCCTCAAGGACAAATAAGTATTAAGGTTAAAAGAAAAGATGATTCCATGTTAGAAGTCATCATCTCAGACACTGGTCGGGGTATTGAACCCAACCGCCTCAATGATATCTTTGAGCGATTTTACCAGGAAGAAGGTGCTCTGCGACGAACTACTGGCGGTACTGGTTTAGGACTAGCAATTTGTCGCCTGATTGTCAAGGGCTGGGGTGGCAAAATTTGGGCAGATTCAGCAGGTAAAGACCAAGGCTCTCAGTTTCACTTCACAGTACCGATTATCAAACCACTTCCAGAATCAAAACCCTCAACAGCAAAAGGTAAAATGGTTGCTAGGGACAAGAAGCATTCAAAGGTCAAAGGTAAAAAGTGAAATCGTCCCACATAATGTAAGTCTTGGTATTTTAGATCCTTTGTACTAATGACTAATGACCAATGACTAATAACCAATGACCAACTGTTACAGTTCTTGACAGAGTAGCTGGAGTTGTATGACCTCAGTGATAGCATTCCCTAAATGCCCTAAATTTTGAGAGAGAACACTATGGCAGAAGAAACTCTTACTGGTCAACCTCCCATCTTTGGTGGGAGTACTGGTGGATTGCTGACCAAGGCTGAAGTAGAAGAGAAATACGCAATTACCTGGACTAGCACCAAACAGCAAGTATTTGAGATGCCTACTGGTGGCGCTGCCACAATGAATGCAGGTGAAAACTTGCTCTATTTAGCTCGTAAAGAGCAGTGTCTTGCCTTGGGAACTCAACTGCGTACCTTTAAGCCCAGGATCGAAGACTACAAGATTTACCGGATTTTTCCTAGCGGTGAAACCCAGTATCTGCATCCAGCAGATGGAGTCTTCCCAGAGAAAGTCAACGAAGGACGTGAATTTGCAGGCAAAGTAGACCGTAAGATTGGCGACAATCCACAACCATCTACCCTGAAATTCAGTGGGAAAGCACCTTACGAAGTCTAGGGTGTGGTCAGTGTTCAGTAGTCAGTGGTCAGTAGTTAATATACTGCTGATTACTGATTGCTAACAATTATCCAGAAAAAATCATGATTTTCCCGGATTTCTCTGAGTTTTTAACCCTGTCTCAACAGGGTAATTTTGTGCCAGTTTACCAAGAGTTGGTAGCTGACTTAGAAACACCGGTGTCTGCTTGGTATAAAGTTTGTGCTGGTCAACCTTACAGCTTCTTGTTGGAATCGGTAGAAGCAGGAGAGAATCTGGGACGTTACAGTTTATTAGGCTGTGCTCCTCTATGGGTGTTGGAAACTAAGGGTAACTACACGACTCAGAGATATCGAGATGGCTCGGTCACAGTGTTTGAAGGTGACCCTTTCGAGATCTTAGCTAATTGCCTGAAACTATACCAACCAGTGAAGTTACCCCAACTGCCACCAACAATTGGCGGTTTGTTTGGTTTCTGGGGTTATGAACTGATTCGCTGGATAGAACCCCGTGTGCCGGTTTACCCAGCAACTGAAAAAGATTTACCTGATGGATTGTGGATGCAGGTAGACAACCTGATTATTTTCGATCAGGTGAAGCGCAAAATTTGGGCGATCGCTTATGCTGATTTACGGGATGATGAGGTTGATTTACGAAAAGCGTATCAACAAGCTTGCGATCGCGTGCAGATATTGGTCAACAAACTTCAGTTATCCTTGTCAGCGCAAAACACGGTATTACAATGGACACCTCCAGATAGTGCTATTAAGCATTTGTCTTATACAAGCAATACACAAGCCTCCCAATTTTGCACTAATGTCCAAATAGCAAAAGATTATATTAAAGCAGGAGATATTTTTCAGGTTGTTCTGTCTCAGCGTCTCTCGACAGAATACAGGGGTGAACCCTTTGCTCTTTATCGCTCCCTGCGCCTGATTAATCCCTCTCCTTACATGGCGTATTTCAACTTTGGTGATTGGCAAATCATTGGTTCTAGTCCAGAAGTAATGGTTAAGGCAACAGCATTGCCGGATGGAGGACTTCAGGCAACTTTACGACCAATTGCCGGGACTCGCCGTCGAGGTCAGACCCTGCAAGATGATGACGCTTTGGCAAAGGAATTACTTGATGATCCAAAAGAAGTTGCTGAACATGTCATGCTAGTAGACCTTGGTCGCAATGATTTAGGTCGTGTCTGCCAGAGTGGTACGGTAAGAGTAGATCAACTAATGGTGATTGAGCGCTACTCCCACGTTATGCATATTGTCAGCAATGTGGTTGGCGAACTTGACTCTAATAAAACTGCATGGGATTTACTTAAAGCTTGCTTCCCGGCTGGTACGGTTAGTGGAGCCCCCAAGATTCGGGCAATGGAAATTATTCACGAACTGGAACCAGAGCGTCGAGGTCCTTACTCTGGAGTCTATGGCTACTACGACTTTGAGGGTCAGCTCAATAGTGCGATCACAATTCGCACTATGGTTGTTCGTTCGAGTGAGTCTGGTAAGTATACGGTGTCGGTGCAAGCTGGCGCTGGTTTGGTTGCTGATTCTGATCCAGAAACCGAATACGAAGAAACTCTTAACAAAGCCAAAGGGTTGCTAGAAGCAATCCGCTGTTTACGCAAACTCTAGAGAGCTCCTGAGGAGAGCTTCGCGCCCCCAATTGAATCGGAGAAATAATTCTAGTGTCTTGTAACTGGCAAGATGCCAGTTCCACAATTGATACCCTAGACCCTCACTCGCCTTGGAGTGTTTCTCGATAGTTAAAATACGCCCTCATCTAAACTCGAGTGGGTAGAAGTAGATTTAAGCAGATCCCGACGATACTACATAAACCAATCCCCTCAATAGCAAACTCTCCTGCTTGAAAACTCATTCCCCCCACTCCAAAAACTAAGATTACCGAAACAATTACCAGATTGCGGGGTTGGATTAGGTTTTCACCCTGGTTAATCAAGCCTTGTATCCCCACCACAACAATGGTGCCAAATAAAATTACGAGAATACCTCCCATAACAGGAGCTGGTATAGTTTTTAATAAAGCACCCAGTTTCCCGGAAAACGAAAGGACAATCGCGGAAATTGCAGCCCAGGTCATAATGCCAGCATTTTTAATGCCCGTAATTGCTACAGCTCCAGTTACTTCAGAATAGGTCGTATTGGGGGGACCTCCTAATAATGCTGCGAAAGAGGTAGCTATGCCATCCCCTAATAATGTTCGATGTAACCCAGGCTCTCTCAGATAGTCTTGATTGGTGACAGACTTAATTGCCAAAATATCCCCAATATGTTCAATTGTTGGAGCAATCGCCACCGGTAACATAAATAATATTGCAGGAAGATGAAATTTGGGTGTGACAAATGCGGGAATAGAAAACCAGGCTGCCTTGGTAAGCGGTAAAAAATCCACCATTCCCAGTGATAAAGCGATGAGATAACCGGCAATCAATCCCCCTAAAATTGGTAGTAACCGAAACATGCCCTTAGCAAATACAAGGATCACAATAGTTGTGATTAATGATGTACAGGATACAGCGATGGCCATAGCCGCAGAATAGTTATCCCCTGCTTCCGAGGCCATTTTGACTGCTGTGGGTGCTAGGGCTAAACCAATTACCATAATGACTGGAGATGTAACACAGGGAGGCAGAATGCGGTGGATAATTTTTGCACCTCCCCAGAAAATCAACAGACTCAAAATTAAATAAACAATGCCTGTAGCGAGAAGCCCAGATAAGGTTTGGGCCAAACCATATTTACTGATTCCCAAACTCATTGGTGCGAGAAAAGCAAATGATGATGCCAGAAACACCGGGACTTTTCCCCCTGTAATTATCTGGAAAATCAATGTTCCTACCCCTGATGTAAAAAGAGCAACATTGGGATCTAACCCGACAATAATGGGGACTAGAACTAGTGCACCAAAAGCCACACAGAGGATTTGAATCCCAAAAATTAAATCCTGAATGTGAAACTTGTAAATAGCTTCGTCTTCTAAGTTAGACATATATCAATCAAGACTAGTGGAAGACTTGATAGTAGTTTACTTAGAGTCATTGACCAAGATCACTGCATCAAAAGGTACTATCCCTATTTCTTCGCTATTAATGCAACGAGCTGCTCCCAAAGATAAATCTAGGTTTCTACCGGGTATATAGGGACCTCGATCATTAATTCGCACAATTACAGAATCACCATTTTTCCCGTTTTTTACCTTCAAATAGGTATCAAAGGGCAAGGAAGGATGGGCAGCAGTAAAGGCGTGTTGATTATACTGTTCTCCATTAGCAGTGGTTCGCCCATGAAAATAGCCTCCGTACCAAGAAGTTACACCTTGGACTTTATTGGAGGTTTCTACCAAGTTGTACATTCGCTTTTGGGCTTCTACCAACTTTAAAGGCTCTTGCCCGAAAACTGTACGAAGATTGTTAGCCCATTCAATGGCAAGTAGTTCTTGATTGTGCTCTAAATCCTTTGGTACGATATCGTCCACCTTAAACATTATGCGATCATCTCCTTTTACCACTGGCATACCATCTACTAAGACTGGCTCAACGGTGGAGGGGTTAAAATCTGACTCAGATATCTCAGAAAAGAATTGCTTCAGATTTTGGGCAAGCAGTTCAGCTTGTTGTCGCTTGGGAAATTGCACAATTGGGTTTCCCTTCAGTTGGACATAAAACTGCTCCGGCTCTTCAGAAGTATTAACAGCAACAGCTTCACCAGTTAGTACTTGGGAGTATCTCCAAAAGCCTCGCTTAACACGCTGTCCCTTGTTGTTTTTCGTTAACTCGTTTTGGAGAATGAGTACTGATAACCGCCACTGAATTGCTCAAACCCTCTGTAACGGGTTCAACTCGTTTACGCCAAGAGAATAAATTCTGCATCACCTGCAAAATCTGCTCAGAGAGCTTTGTCTTGGAATCATCAGGGGTAGATTTTGCTTCTATCCGTGCAGCAGATGGAGATGTTTCTGTGGCAAGTATCAGAGAATCTACAGTTGGCTTCGTTTCTTTTTGAGATTCAGGAAGGCAGAATCTATTCTGTAGAACCTTTTCGCTTACCTGGTTTGTTACGTTGCTTGCTACATTAGCAACGTGTCCAGAAGAACCAGCAGTTGCTTGGAAATGCGGAGATTGAAGGAAACTGCCTGTAGCTACCTCAAACGGTAGGCTAGAGACACTAGCAATGGAAATATTAGAAAACCCAACTTTTGGGTAAAGCTGGGTCGAAAAAGCGTTAGTAGTTGGTCTTTCCAGCGGGGTGCTGGCAACGGATAAAACACTTTCAGGGAAATTACTAACTAGGTAATCAGGTACTTTTAATAGAGTTTCACTGGAAGCCAGTAAACAGCTGATCCAGGAGGTTAACCAAACAAGTCCAGAAAATGGCATGATGCAGTGAAGTTGTGAAGTATGTAAATGCACTATGGCAGGTAAAGCTGTAAGATAGTATACAAAAATTCGGGATCAATAGATCAACCTTCAGAATGATCCCTCATAATAATTCCAGAGGAACTTGCCCTTGATTTGCTTGTCCTTGGCAACAAAAAAAAGGGATACAATATTATTTCTCTGGGGCTTTTGCTGAAGATATTCCCAGGGAAGATAAGTATGGAAAAACTGATTTTTTACATTGTTGATGTTTTTGCTGTTGAGAGATATACCGGCAATCAGCTCGCTGTTTTCATAAATGGCGAAACAGAAAGCGTCAATGGACAGGTAATGAAACTTTCTGCAGAGCAGATGCAACAAATCGCAAAAGAAATTAATTATTCTGAAACTACATTTATTACGTCAAAACAACCACAAACAGGTGGTTATAATGTCCGCATTTTTACGCCTAAAAAAGAATTGCCTTTTGCTGGTCATCCTACCTTGGGCACTGCTTACGTTATTCAAAAAGAAATTATTAAAAATTCAGTTGAAACAATTAAACTGAATTTACCAGTTGGACAAATTCCCGTAACTTGGCACAAAAGTAAGGATACTGGAGAAGTTCTGTGGATGCGTCAAAATTCACCGACTTTTCATCAAAAGTTTGATAGTGCTTCCTTGGCGGCAGTATTAAATCTAGATTTATACGAAATTGATTCTCGCTTTCCTATTCAAGAAGTTTCTACAGGCACTCCCTTCATTATTGTTCCTTTAACTAATCAGGAAGCTCTTAAGCGTATTAATCTTAACAAAGATAAATATTTTGAATTAATAGATAAGACTGAAGCCAAAGCACTCTTAGTATTTTGCCCAGAAACCTATGCCCCAGAAAATGACCTCAGTGCCCGGGTATTTGCTGAGTATCTGGGTATTCCAGAAGACCCAGCGACTGGTAGTGCTAATGGCTGTTTGGCGGGGTATCTAGTAGAATATTCTTACTTTGGAGACAAGGCTGTGGATATCCGTGTTGAGCAAGGGTATGAGATTGATAGACCTTCATTATTATTGCTTAGAGCCCAGCAAAATCAGGACATGATAGACGTATCGGTAGGGGGTAAAGTAGTACTGATTGCTAAAGGGGAATTTTTTCAAGAGTGACAAGTGATACAGCAGATTGCAGGTAATGAAGTACCGATATCAATAATCTTTCCTCTTGTGGGATAGGCATCTTGCCTGTCCTTGTCTACCCCACTTAGATGAAATTTACTGTAACAAAGTTCATTCCACTATTCCTAAGCTTGGAGAACTAAACTTTGGACTTGAAAGAAAATCTATACAGGCATCTTACTCAGATAGTACGCGATCGCGACCCCTATCTCAACAGTGCTGGACATTTCTTTATACAGCAATATATTCGCCAACAGTTGGAACAGTGGGGTACAGTAGAAACCCATGAATTTCAGGTGCAGGGCAAAACTCATAAGAATTTAATTCTCAACCTTCCCGTCACTCAAGAAAGCAGCCAACAGAAAATAGGTAGTTGGGATAAAGGAAAATCTCCCCCAATTTTAATTGGTGCTCACTATGACGCTGTGCCTGGAACTCCAGGAGCCGATGACAATGCTACTGGTGTAGCAGTTCTATTGGAGTTAGCGAGGGAATTTGTCGTTCAGCCGCCAAGATATCCAGTCCGATTAGTTGCCTTTGATATGGAAGAATATGGTCTATTGGGTAGTGAGCAATATGCTGAGCAATTAAAGCAACAAGGGCAACCTCTACGCTTGATGCTTTCTCTAGAAATGCTGGGTTACTGTGCTCCAACTCCCGGTTCCCAACGCTACCCAGCGAAGCTAGAATATTTCTACCCAAATCGGGGTGATTTTATTGGTTTAATTGGGAATTTATCTACTATCCCTGATTTGATTCATCTCAGTCGTAGCATCCGTAAAGAGGGAACACCCTGTGAGTGGTTACCAGCAGGACAAAAAGGTCTAATTGTTCCTCAGACACGACTGAGTGATCATGCTCCTTTTTGGGACAGAGGTTATCGAGCAATGATGGTTACAGATACATCATTTATGCGAAATCCTCATTATCATCAAGCAACTGATTCGATAGAAACGCTGGATCTAGATTTTCTTACTGGTGTTTGTCGCGGTTTGATTAGTGGTATTCGGAATCTTTAAGAGAAGGTGTTATTTAGGAGCAGTGGAGGATGGGGGATTTTGATACCAAATTGCCTCCATTACCTCTAGGACTTACACAATCAACTGTCATGCTGAGGTGATAGTGAAGCATCACCGGCCGTCTGGGAGATCCTTCGCTATCGCTCAGGATGACATAATTCCGTTAGGGTGCATAAGTCCTATGAAAGTGCAATTTTCCTCAACCACAGTCACTTTTGTCGGTAACCATAAGTTTTCCTTTTCCTCTCCATCAAAAATGATCGCGGCGATGGTGGTCACACTCAAAGTATTTTATGGTTAGATTTTAGTAGATGGATAACTCTTTATTCATAGACTAAAATCTATGATATTAATTCGTCACTCCCCGAACATATTCATCATCCCGCTATCGTAGCGTCACATTCTAAACCTTACCCACCAGGTAATCCCCATGTTAGAAGCCTTTGTATTTGCAACTATATTATGTGGATTTTTCGCCATCATTCTGAAAAAGAACCTGATGATGAAGATCATCTCGATGGATGTGATGAGTACTGGGGTGATTGGTTATTACGTTTTGATTGCAGCGCGAGAGGGCCCCTTTACTCCCATTGCTTCAGGTACTGAACCAATTGCTTACGCAGATCCGGTTCCCCAGGCAGTTATCTTAACAGCGATCGTAATTGGCTTTTCAATCCAGGCCTTAATGCTGGTGGGAGTGATGAAGCTATCACGGGATAATCCAACCCTGGAAACCCACGAGATTGAGAAGAACAACACGCCATGAGTACAATAACAATTGCCTGGATTGCCCTGCCGTTGTTTGTGGGGTTTAGTATTTATCTCATCCCCAAGCTCGATCGCTATCTCGCACTGGGTGTAGCATTGGTTTCCTTTGGCTATGGGTTAGAGCGAGTACTCAACTCGTCTCCTCTCACCTTACAGTTATTGGATAATTTTGGCGTCACGTTAGTTGTAGATCCCTTAAGTGGCTACTTCATCCTCACTAATGCCCTAGTGACAGCGGCAGTTATTCTCTACTGTTGGCGCAGCGATAAAACAGCTTTTTTTTATACCCAGACGATCATTTTGCACGGCAGTGTCAATTCTGTATTCATCTGTGCAGATTTTATCAGTGTCTATGTTGCCTTAGAGGTGATCAGTATTGCTGCGTTTCTCTTGATTGCCTATCCCCGCACGGATCGCTCAATTTGGGTTGGCTTACGCTATCTTTTTGTCAGTAATACAGCCATGCTGTTTTACCTGATGGGTGCGGTACTGGTTTATCAGGCAAGCCATTCCTTTGCCTTTGACGGATTGCGGGATGCTCCAACTGAAGCAATTGCCCTCATTTTTCTGGGACTTTTGACTAAGGGAGGTATCTTTGTCTCCGGCTTGTGGTTACCCTTGACTCACTCCGAATCAGAGACACCAGTGTCGGCTTTGCTGTCGGGAGTTGTAGTCAAAACTGGTGTTTTTCCCCTGCTGCGTTGTGCCCTAATAGTACAGGAAATTGATCCCATTGTCCGAGCCTTCGGTGTGGGAACAGCACTTTTAGGTGTTGGCTATGCCGTCTTTGAAAAAGACACTAAGCGTATGCTGGCTTTTCATACTGTTTCCCAGTTAGGCTTTGTTCTCGCAGCACCGGAAGTGGGAGGTTTTTATGCATTAACCCACGGTTTAGTCAAATCAGCTTTGTTTCTTATTGCAGGTAACTTACCCAGCCGCAATCTCAAAGAGCTAAAACAGCAGCCGATTCCAACTTCCATTTGGATTGCTCTGGCTATTGCTAGCTTCTCCATCTCCGGTTTTCCCCTATTGTCTGGTTTTGGAGCCAAGGTGTTGACGATGAAAAACCTCGTTCCTTGGCAAGTGATTGGCATGAACATTGCAGCTCTAGGAACCGCCATCTCCTTCGCTAAATTTATTTTTCTGCCCCGTGGAGGTGAAGGGAATGCTAAGTCAGGTTTCTGGGCAGCAATGACTATCTTACTCAGCGGATTAGTTATTGCTAATTGTGTCTATTACGATGCTTATACAATCTCCAATATTGTCAAACCTTTAGTAACTATTGGTATCGGTTGGCTTGCCTATTTTGTGATTTTTCAGCGAGTCACCGTCAAACTGCCCCGTGTGATTGAGCAATTCGACCATCTTATTGGGGTGATGAGTTTGATGTTAACGCTGCTGTTTTGGATGGTATTCGTATGATTGGATATCTAGACTTAATACTAAGATTGGCGATTTGGTTTTTGCTGACTGCCGATGTGAGTTTGCCTAATATCATTATCGGCGTTTGTGTTGCCCTGCTATTACCGCGAGGCTACACAGCACCTACTGTTTTGAAAGATTGGCTGCGGGTAATAGGGGAAATTATTATAGCCATTCCCCAAGCCTACTTTGAAGCTTTTGAGATCATGTTTCGTCCCCACACTCGCGAAGATATTGCGATGGAAAGGGTCAAACCACAGCGCACACCTGGACTGATCTTTCTAGATATTTTTCTGATTACTTTTACCCCAAAAACTATTGTTTTGAAATATCACGAAGATGGCTGGTATGAAGTTCATCGAGTACGACGGAGGAAAAAGAGATGAATTGGATACTCATTGCCATGATTCTAGCGCTGCTCATCCCTATCTATGAAGCTTGGCAGGATGAAAATATTTGGCAAAAGATGTTGGCTTTTGCCAGTATTGCCACCAAAACATCGATCATGATTCTGGTTGTATCTGTCTTGCGTGATGACTGGATGATTGGGGTAGTTGGGGTACTAATCTTGAGTGTTGGTAATGCCTCATTAATGCTGCTAGCTCATATTCTTAGAAGGGTGAATGAATTATGATCAATGCTGTTAGTTACACCTGTATTGCGGTAGGAATTGTCTTTTGGTTTTGGGGAACTTTTCCCCTAATTGGTCATCGCTCGATCTTATTCAAATTACATAGTCTTTCAGTTGCCGATACTTTGGGTTCGATGAGCATTATTGTCGGGTTACTCCTAAAAATCCCCCGAGAATGGCCACTGCTGATTCTGGCGCTGCTCTCTCTGGCAATCTGGAATACGGTTTTGGGCTATGTATTGGCATACTGTTCCACCAGCGGAGGTGATGATGACTGAGGATTTATATGTCGTAGCGATTACTGCTTTGTTGCCCTTAACTGCCTGCATGGTAGTTTTGCAAGTCAATCCTTATCATGCTTTAGTAATTCGCGGTATTTTCGGAGCCGTTGCAGCCCTAGTCTATGCTCTCTTTGGGGCAGCGGATGTAGGCTTGACTGAAGCCTTGGTGGGAACCATGCTGTCCATTACCCTCTACGCAGTGGCAGTACGCTCCTCCCTAACCATGCGCGTTGGTGTACTTGAAAGTGAGTTGAATGCAGAACCGTCAGAATGGGTGAGCGAAAAAAATGTTGGGGAAACGAGTAAGAAGACGCGGACACACGAAGACACGGAGACGCGGAGAATGGAAATTACAACCGAAATTTCCCTCACCCCGCCAGAACCTAATCACCCTTCAGAGGAATTGCTCTCGGCTTTAAGAAAAACGTTGAGCAAATATCATCTGCGTCTAGAACAAATAAGTTATACCAATCCTCAAGCTTTACAAAGTGCCTTGACGGCGAAAGAAATTCATACCACCTTATCCGAGCAGTGGATTGCTTGGGAATCGCTCCCATCACCCTCCATGGATGACGGCCCACTGTACCATATCCAGACCCGCATTCCAAGACTTTACGAGATCATTCAATCAGAACTGCCGTCAACCTTGGCAAGCCTAACCTATCTCAATTCCGAGACTCTCAGCCAGCCTGAGGTCAATCACTCGATACCCAACCTAATGGAGAATCAGCCGTGAAGTGGATCTACATTGCAGTAGGAATAGCACTGTACATTAAAATGCTCGTCTTTCCTAATTTAGCGATCGACTCCACTGATCTTGCGATCGTTGAATCAGTTGTGCGAGATAGCGGAGTACCTAATGCCGTTTCCGGTATCATTTTCAGGAATCGACTCTACGACACAATCTTCGAGGTTGTAGTTTTCACGATCGCAATTATGGGAGTACGGTTTCTACTAGCTAATGAAAAACCATCCTGCACTATCTACCAATTTACAGATCACCCTTCAGTGATTCTAGCGCGATTGGGAGCTATGATTGCTGCCTTAGTCAGTATCGAACTGGCAATTCGCGGACACTTAAGTCCAGGGGGTGGTTTTGCCGCTGGCGTAGCCGGTGGAACGGCGATTGGTTTGGTTGCCATTACCTCATCATCCAAATGGATGCAGATGATCTATCAGCGCTGGCAGGCAGCAACCTGGGAGAAAGTCTCGGTTCTGATTTTTATTGTGCTGGCGGTTCTAAGCCTGTTAGGTATAGAGTTACCCCACGGTGAGTTAGATACACTAATCAGCGGCGGCTGGATTCCCCTCCTTAACATTCTGGTTGCGGTTAAGGTTGCGTTGGGTTCGTGGGCAGCTATTTTAGTCTTTATTCGTTATCGAGGATTGTTGTAACCTCAATTCAAGAGATAACAACATGGAAATTCCCTTTGTGGCACTGGTATCTTGCCAGTGGAGAGATTGAAACAGGCTAGTACGCTGCGCGGAATTAAGAATTAAGAATTAAGAATTAAGAATGCTTATAGAGTAAGGATTCTATCGCTCTCTCTCCTGGTGTGTTATTTTCACCGCGCTACACTAGAAGCCTGTTCCACAAGGCATTGTTCGATAATTTTCACCAACAATGCTCTATTTCAGCTACCATATTTCAAACCAGAAGCGGTGTTGGTGCTGATGAGAGGAGTGAAAGGATGACAGATGTTTCCAGTAATACCCAAGCAGATATCTGTATTGTAGGTGGTGCAGGCCATGTGGGTTTACCCCTGGCTTTAGTCTTCGCCAGTAAAGGGTTGCGGGTACTTATTTACGATATTAACGAACATACTTTAGAGACTATTAAACAAGGTATTGTTCCTTTTATGGAGCATGGTGCAGAACCATTGCTCAAGCAAGCCTTAGAAAAAGAACTCTTATATTTGTCTTCTAATCCTGCTGATGTAGCTAAGGCTGCCACCACAATTATTACCATTGGCACACCAGTTGATGAATTCCTTAATCCAGTACTGAAACTGATTAAGGACTGTATGGAAGAGTTATTACCCTATTTATCCTGTGGTCAACTACTGATTTTACGCTCTACTGTTTATCCTGGTACCACCGAATGGTTAGATAAGTACCTAAGTTCTAATGGTAAGCATATCAAAATTGCCTTTTGTCCAGAGCGAGTTGTGCAAGGACATGCGATTGAAGAGTCCCAGAAATTGCCACAGATTGTGAGTGGCACTACCCCGGAAGCAGAGCGAGAGGCGGGAGAGCTGTTTAGCTTAATTACCTCTGAAGTTGTCCATCTCTCCCCAATGGAAGCAGAGTTTGCCAAACTGCTCAACAATGCCTACCGCTATATCCAATTTGCTGTAGCTAATCAGTTTTATATGATTATGAACTCCGCTGGGGTAGACTACCATCGAGTTTTACGAGGCATGAAGCAGAATTATCCACGAGCAAGGGATATTCCCATGCCTGGTTTAGCAGCAGGGCCTTGTTTATTCAAAGATACGATGCAGTTAGCTGCCTTCTCTGACAACCAGTTCAGCCTAGGTCATGCAGCAATGCTTGTCAATGAAGGTTTAGTAATGTACTTGGTTGATGAAATTGCTAAGAAATACCGCCTAGAAAGACTGACTGTCGGATTATTAGGTATGGCATTTAAAGCCAACAGTGATGATGTCCGCTCCTCTTTAAGTTACAAGCTTAAGAAGATTTTAGAGTTCCGTGCCAAAGAGGTTCATACTACCGACCCCCACGTTACTACAGATCCCAATTTAATCCCCCTAGAAACGGTAGTGGCTAAAAGTGATTTGTTGATCCTCTGTGTGCCTCACAGTAACTATCGTCACCTGGATACTAAAGGAAAACCTGTAGTAGATATCTGGGGATACTTAGGACAAGAGGCTTTAGTCAGTAGTACAGTAGGCGGTTGATCTACCACCTAACACCCATTGGTGACAAGTTAAGGTAAAAATGTCGTTGTCAAGGGAATGGAGAATGGAGAATGGAGAATGAAGAATATAGATTTTTTTGTCCAAAGTCCAATTCCATATATAGGGTTTTTTTAGCCCCAAACACCATATCTGGGAGTTGACAAAATGCACCACCTTTTAACTTGTCACCATTGCCTAACACCTAACACCTATGGCAACCCGAAAATTACGACTTATTCAGCAAGCCCTAGTTATTTACCAATACAGAAGCGACTAAAAATGCGATCAAGTATCGATTCAGTGACTTCCTCCCCAGTGATTTCTCCTAGAGCTTGAATTGCCCCTCGCAAGTCAATTGTCCAGAAATCGAGGGGTAACTGTTGACTAATTGTCTGTTGCACTTGCTCCAGAGAAATTTTGGCTTTAGTTAAGGCCGCTGCTTGCCGTTGGTTAATCGCTAGCTCCAAGTCAGCAGCTTGAAGATTATCAGTATGTACCGCTTTTAGGATCGCTTTTTCCAGGTCATTAATACCTTGGTTTTGAGCAGCAGCAGTAGGAACTATTTGGTTAATCGTATCAGGAAAGGAGACAGCATCTGCTGGGGTGAGGTCAGTTTTGTTAATCACCAGAATCAGAGGGCGATGTTTCACCTGCTCGTAAATTTCCTGCTCGGCGGCTGTCCAGCCAGTTATAGCTTCAATCACTAGTAAAACTAAATCAGCAGTTTGAGCAGTACTACGCGATCGCTCTACTCCCATCTTCTCTACTTTATCAGCAGTTTCCCTGATTCCAGCAGTATCCAGTACTTGTACTGGTATGCCGCCAACTACTAACTGAGATTCCACCACATCGCGGGTAGTACCAGGAAGCTCTGTAACGATCGCGCGATCGCTCTGACTCCAGGCATTGAGTAAACTAGATTTACCCACATTAGGACGCCCGACTATGGCTACTTTTAAGCCTGTACGCAGTAGTTGACCCCGGTCTGCTGTTGCCAGGATACTGGTAACTTGAGCCATTACCTGTTCAATTTGGGCTACTATCTCCCCTTCATCCAAAGGGGGTAAATCTTCCTCAAAATCAATCCTGGCTTCAATTTCAGCTAAAATATCCAAACAAGTGGCTCGCAGTTGGTGGATGGGTGCAGCAAGTTTACCTTGCAAACCAGCAAGAGCAGCTTGAGCGGCAGCAGGGGAGCGGGAGCCAACCAATTCAGCAATACTTTCTGCCTGAGTTAAATCCAACCGTCCATTCAAAAATGCCCGCAGGGTAAATTCTCCTGGCTGAGCCAACCTTGCTCCCTGTTCTAAGCACAACTGCAACACCTGCTGGACTGGTATAATGCCGCCGTGGCAATGGAACTCTACTATATCTTCACGAGTATAGGAGCGGGGAGCTTGCATAATTAGCAGTAGTGCTTCATCTACCAGGTGTTGGGTTTGAGGATGACGCACATAGCCGTAGAGAATCCGGTGACTTTCCCAAACTTGATGTCCTGGTGCTTGGAATAAGGTACGAGCAATCGCCAGTGCCTCTGAACCCGAAAGCCGCACAATACCAACGCTTCCTTGTTGAGGAACAACTGCTGTTGCGATCGCAGCAATAGTTTCGCTGGACACAAATTCCTTAACCATAAAGCAGTCTTTACGGTATGGTGATATACTCTCCTACCTCCCTATTCGGTAAGTATAGACTTCTCAGCGACTCCAGACAACCAGTTGGAAAGAAAAGATAATAAAGGATCTCCAGACAGCCCAGAGGCTTCACTATTACCTCAGCATGACACTTGAGTGCGTAAGTATTATGATTATTGGATTAGACAAAAACCTCTCCCAAGTTAGATGTCATCTAAGGCTATTGTGGTGATTAGAAAATTGCCTGGGATCAGTTGAGGTCGAATCCATGGAAAAAGTAATAGAAGCCCTTGAAGTTTATGCTTCTGTGACAGCTATACTGCTGATTTTTTCCTTATCTGAAGCAGCTTCTGCCCAAATTGTCCCCGATAACACCTTACCGACTCCTTCGGCAGTCAATACTTCGGGTACAGTTCAAACGATTACAGACGGTACTACGGTAGGAAATCATCTGTTCCATAGTTTCGAGCAGTTTAACCTACTCACTGAGCAAACAGCCCATTTTAATAACGCCACAGACCTTAGCAATATCATCACCCGTGTTACCGGAGGACAAATTTCCAACATCGACGGTACTATTCGTACCAACGGGGCAACGAATTTATTTCTGATTAATCCTAGCGGTGTTGTCTTTGGTACTAATGCTCAACTGGATATTGAGGGATCTTTTTTTGCCAGTACTGCTGAGAGCCTGCTGTTTGAAGATGGGAGCCTCTTCAGTGCTACTGAACCAAATCCACCTCCCTTGCTAACTGTCAATATTCCTATTGGATTGCAATATGGTTCCAATCCGGGAGAGATTCGAGTGGAAGGCATGGGACACCGTCTAACTTCTCAACGTGACCCGGTTTCATCACCTCTGCAACGGAGTAGTGATGAAAGAGGACTCCAAGTTAAACCGGGTCAGACTCTGGCATTAGTTGGGGGAAATGTTACCCTAGATGGTGGACTCTTAACGGCAGACAGCGGACGCTTACAGCTTGGCAGTGTAATTCGAGGGCAAGTAACACTTACTCCTACGGCAAACGGCTGGACTTTGGACTACCCACAAATGTTAGATTACGGAGATATCCAACTCTCTTCCGCAGCCTTGCTGGATACCAGTGGAAACGGAGGCAGTGGTATCCAACTAGTGGGAGGGCGCATCACTATAGCTGATGGTTCCCTTGCCTTCATTGAAACTCGAGGGGCTTTACCAGGGGGATAGATTACTATCCAAGCCTCAGAGTCTATAGCAATCAATGGCACCGACTCCAATGGCATTTCCAGTGGTTTGAGGACTCAAACGGTAGCAGCGGGAAATAGCGGTAAACTTGCTGTTTTCACTCCCTCATTGAGATTGATGGGTGGCTCAAGAATCTATTCGGTTTCATTTAGTGAGGGCAATGGGGGTAACATCACAGTGGAAGTCCCTGACTCAGTGCAACTCATCGGTGCTTCTCCCCTTCGCAATCTGGCTTTAAGCGCAATTACTGCTAACGCATTCGGTTCGGGAGATGGGGGAGATATTACCCTATCGACTGCCAGTTTAAGTATCCTGGATGGAGGAGCTCTGAATACTGGAACTATTGGCACAGGAGCTGGAGGCAATGTGGTTGTGAAGGCTACAGATTCGGTGGAAGTCATCGGATTTAATCGTGTCAGCTCTGCCCCTACTCCCACTAGGAGTATTTTATCAGCAGCAACACGGGGTTCTGGAGAAGGTGGTAATTTATCTCTTGATACCGCCAGATTGCTTGTTAGGGATGGAGGGCGAGTGGTGGCGAGTACCCTTGCCAGTGGTGAAGGGGGTAGTTTAACCGTCAATGCCTCTGAATCTATCGAAGTTAGCGGCGTGGTGCCAGGAGGACGACTTAAGAGTAACCTAAGTTCAGACGCACAAGCCAATCTTCCCATTCAACGTCTTACGGGACTACCTCCTATTCCTTCAGGTGCTCCGGGAACTTTGACAATTCAAACACCAAGGTTGGTGGTGTCGAATCATGGTCAAGTGGGGGTAGATAATCAGGGGTTTGGTGATGGGGGAGACTTGAGGGTAGCTGCGGGAGAGATTTTGCTAGACACCCAGGGACGCATTACTGCCTCTACTGCATCTGGAGAAGGGGGTAACATGACTCTACAAGTCCGTGATTCTTTGCAACTGCGCCATAACAGTCAAATTACGGCCCAAGCAGGTGGCAGTGGCAACGGTGGCAATATTAAGATCAACAGTAACATCTTAGCTGTGCTAGAAGGGAGCCAGATTAACGCTAATGCTTTCCAAGGTGTAGGAGGCAACATTAACATTATTGCCAAAAGCGTTTTCGTTTCTCCCGACAGTGCTATTACCGCCAGTTCACAATTTGGAGTTTCCGGCACTGTGAGCATCACCAATCCTGAAGTAGACCCTAGTTCAGGATTAGTAGAATTGCCAGAAGATGTGATTGCTCTTAATGAACAAGTGATTGCGAGCTGTACTGCTACTGAGGATAACTCTTTTACTATTACCGGAAGCGGTGGCTTACCAGAAGATCCAACAGCACCTATCCGAGCTCAAACTGTGTGGGTAGATTTACAAGATTTTTCAGCAGAAGAGGAACCGCCTCAGCAAGTTTCTCTACCATCTTTTCCACCTGTGTTATCGAATCCTCCCGCTCAAATAGTGGAAGCAACAGGCTGGATAGTTAATGCAGAAGGAAATGTGGAGCTAGTGGCTAATCTACCGGATGGAACTCTCATCGGGAGTGCGGCTAGACAGAGTAAATGTATCAACAGTAACTAATAACAAACTATAAAATGAACAAACGCCTATTGGAAGCATCCCAAAGTTGCACAAACGATAGTAGTGGGAGCATCCTGCTCCCTGGAATTACCGAAAGCGAGCAAGATGCTCGCACTACAAATTTGCCAAAATGGTACGCTCCTCGCCTATTTGCTAAAATCCTCTTCACCAGCTATCTGTTAGGAATAGGTAGTATTTCTTCCTTACTACTACCAAAAACCATCAGCGCTCAAACTACAGAAGCTGCTGAACTTTATTATACCTTCTTTGATAAAAAAATTCCCTTAACTCAACGTACAGATGCGATCGCAGTTGCTTTTAAAGAAGCTCCGAGAAGTAGTGCGCGAGGCATTTCATCCCCTCAACCAGCATATTTACAACTACAGCAAGATTTACAAGCAGGTGGTGGTAGTGCTCGTAGCCTTAACTCAACTTCAGCTCTTAAAGTGGAAGTTTCTCCTCTAGGAGAAAACTATGCCTTAGTCAATTTTCTTTCTGGAAGTCGTAGTGCTTCCTTAGATGTTGAACGACAAATCAAACAGAAAAATTATGTAGAGACAACTCTACCTGTGCTGTCTCGTTCTCGCACATCCTCAGCATCCCAACAAGAGGAAGTAATTGTTCTGCCTAACGAGATTATTATCAGCTTTGAGCCAGGAATATCAGAAAAGGAGAGGCAAGCCATTCTGGTTGAGCATAACTTAGAGATCATTCGACCAGTACGCTTTACCCAAAATCGCTACTTAGTACGTGCCCAAAGGAATTCGGGAACTGCGGTTCTTACTGTCGCCAATCAGCTCAATAGTGTAGCTCAAGTACAATCTGCGACCCCTAACTTTATTCAATCCCTCCCTCAGCAAAACCGATTAGAAAATGCTAGCAGAACAACCATTTCAACTCCTCCTCAAACTAGCAAAACCTTAAATAATCCCCTAACTAGCCTACTAAAAACTGAAATAAAGAATCTGCAAAACAACTTCTTACCCCTGCAATGGCATATTGATAGCGCTCCTTTAACTATTTGTCTCAATCAGCGCCCAGAGGATGCAGGATCTTTAATGGATTATTTGCAACAATGTTTTAAAGATGATGTTGTACAAACCCAGAAAATAACCAAACCTCGAACAGATATTCAAGTTACAGAAGCCTGGAATAACAGTAACCAAGGTCGTGGTGTACTTGTAGCAGTAATCGACAGTTTTCTTGAAACAACGCACCCAGATTTAGCCGCAAATATCTATAAAGTAGGTAACGTTCCTGATAAATTACCGGGTGAAGTTAGCGGTTGGGATTTTGTTGAAGAAGATGGGGATACTGGTATTTCTCAAGAAGAGTTACAAATCCTCGGTGGTAAATTCCGAGATGCCTTTCTCCTCTCAGATGAAGAGTTGCACCAGAAGTACCCAGAAACTTTTGAGCAAGTCAGCCTCAAGTATCCTGATTACTCAGCTACAGAGGTTGCTAAAGATGTCCGCTACATCCTGAGAAATAGGCAGGTAGCTCGTGAGTTTCACGGTACTCAGGTGGCGGGAGTAATAGCTGCACGTCCTCAAGGAAAGTTAGGGGTAGTTGGGGTAGCACCATCTGCCCAGATTTTACCGATCCGTGTCTCAACTATTGGCGTTGGCGTTAAACCAATCCATATTATTGAGGGGATTGGTTATGCAGCCAGTCGGAAAGCAGATGTAGTCAATATTAGTATTGGTTGGAATTTGCCGGTTGAGGACATCGCCCGCGAAATTGATACGGTATTAACAGCTGACCCCAAATTAGTAATAGTTGTCTCCGCTGGCAACAGCGATGTTGATGTCGTAAAGTTTCCTGCATCTGTCCCTGGTGTAGTTGCAGTTGGTGCAACTAACCTCACAGGTAACCGTGCTCCTTACAGTAACTATGGTTTAGATCATCCCTTCGGACAAGGACTGACAGTAGTAGCTCCGGGAGGAGACACTTCTTCTCCTAGATTAGTTGGGGGAGTCCTTACCACCAACGGTACTTGGTTACCTGAGTTCTGGCAAGGGATTGAGGAACCACAGGGTTGGGGGCCTAACCTAGACATCCAAGGCAAATATCGCTGGGTTCAAGGAACTTCCTTCGCTTCTCCTGCGGTAGCAGGAACAATTGCCTTGATGAAAGGAGAGGATTCGGAACGCCGCCTCAGCCGGGAGCAGCTAATTGCCATTCTGCAAAAAACAGCCACTTATGAAGGACTAACTATCGATGAGGAAGAGATTAAGCTCTACAAGTCCCTAAAGGAGGAGCTACCCAGTTCAGTTTCAGCTCAGAAGTATTTCTTCGGTAGCGGATTGGTAAATGCTGATGCAGCTGTAAAGGAAGTCAAGCGATCGCAATGAATTGTTGTTGGTTGTTTGTCATTTGTTGTTTGCGATTGCCTTAAGCTATTCAGATTGCTGTGTCGTGTCAATAAGGCTGTCAATAAGCTCTCATCTTTTGTGCTTCTTGTAAATCTTTTAGAGCTTGTTGGACTTGGCTATAGAGTTGGGCATTTTGCAGAGAAACCGCTGCCTGCGCACAGAGGAATTGAATAATTGTGAGACGATTAGGTGTAAAAATTGCTTTGGTTGTTGGATGTTCCAGGTACATAATGGCAACTAATTGCCCTTGGTTAAGCAGTGGTACACACAGTACGCTTTGAGGTTGATATTCGAGTAAATAGCCTTCGATAATACCAGAAATCTCAGTTTTGCCTTCGTCGATGAGTACAGGCTCTCGGGTATGTTTGACGTATTGAATGACGCGAATAGGAACAGAGCTTTCTGCAGTTAGGAGTTGCGATCGCTTATTGCTTTCAACAATACCATCCTCTGTCAGTTGTGCCATCGCCCGCAATTGCCATTCTTCAGCTTGGGGAATGAGTAATACTGCCTTTTGTGCTCCGGCATTGGTGAGAACTATCCTTACAATGTCCTCTAGTAGCTGCTCCAGTTCAATCGTGCTAGAAAGAGTTTGAGCTGCTTGCAAAATAGAGGTAAAATCGAGTAACTCAGAAATAGTACTACTACTATTTTTGCTTATTTTTTGTCTGGAAGCAGTCAGTTTTTGGGTAAGGCTGTCTAGACTTTTGAGAGGACTAAATTCAACCCGCTGCTGTTGTAGAATAGAGGAGAGAAGTTGGGGATATTTTTCTTCGAGTTGGTCAGTTTTTGCTTTAGCTCCCCAACGAGCATAGCAATAATAAGCTTCTTGCAGATAAGTGCTTGCAATTTTCTCCTTGCCCCAGTCAAGATAGAATTTGGCGGCTAGTTCGTTGGCTAGGGCTTCTTCTTGGATGTATTGGTTTTCTTGAGCTCCAGCAATGGCGCGATCGTATAACTCGATTGCTGTCAATTGATTGCCAAGAATTCGCTGCCTTTCCGCCTCCACTAGATCTGCCTTATGCTGATAGTTCATGGGAGCATTATCTGCCCACATATTGAGGCGCTCGCTCCAGAATTTAGCAGTATCAAAATGCTTCTTGTGTTGATTACTCGTTGTTACTTCCCCTGCCGCTAAATGAGTCAGGCTGGTAAATAATGCAAACTCTGACAAGATAGGAAAACCAGCAATAGAATCTATGTATTTCTCACCTTCTTGCGTCGCGTTAATTGCTTCAGGAATGCGCCCAAACAAGTAATTTAGATGAATTTTAGTAAAATAGTGAATAGACAAGCCTAAAAGGTTATGATTTTCGTGAAAAGCTGCAACTGCTACATCTTCATCATAAACATCTCCTTTTAAAGACCAAGGTTCGTTGCCTAAATTGATTAAATTCAGGAGTGCTTGTAGCTGACAACTCGCATACTTTGCAGCTACTTCACATTTAATCGAGCGAGCAAATTCTACGGTACTTTCAAATTCTGACCTGATTTCTGGGAGTTCTCGCCCAACTCCCAACAAAATTCGTATTCTATTTGTCAAAGCATACATAGAAAACTCTAATTCACCAACTTCCAAACCAATTTGATAGACATCCATTAAAGGCGGAAGACTATTCCGGATATGTTCTCTCCAAAAAGAGACAAAACTATAGAAGTTATTGATGGCGAGAATACAAGATACTTTATCATCTTGCTGTTCCGTTAATTTTGTGCCAATTCGCCCGTATTTATATCCATCGACAAAACTATCCATACCGGGGCTACATAAAACTAAAGCATAATTGACATAAGCAACCGGGGTGCCGGCTGTGTTCCCGTATTCTAGGGATAGTAAAATTCCCTGACAAGAAATCAGAGGCAACAAATTCGGACGACCGAAAAAACTCACAGGAATCATGCGCGAGAGAATCCGCATCACAGATAGTATCGTCGGATCGCTCATTTCCGAAAAACTAAGGATTTCTTCTGGAGAAAAAGCAGAAAGAGCTTTTTTAGTTCTGCCCAACCAATTACTAATTTCTTCAGGGTTTGGATCGTCGGGGAAATCGACTCCCAGCAATTTTAAGCAGGCCAAGCCAGCTTGGATGCCCTCAATAAATTCGTTTTTTACTGCGTAGGCTTGAAGTTCAGTTTCATAGATGGGAATTTTATCTAACAGACTAGAAGCACAGTCTAGAACAGTATTTACAAACTGTTCCATCAATTCAAAATCTCCCTTGAGATAACTAACTTCTGTTATTTCTAAATATAAGTTTAGTGTCAGTTGATACTCGGTTTGCCAAGAGTCCTCAGCAAGCATTTCCAGTCCTTGGTTTAAGTACTCGAAAGCTGCTGTATAAGCTGTACAGATTTTGGCTTTTTTGCCAGCAATTAGATTTAAGTGAGCTAGCTCATCTCGCTGAGCTCTTTGGGTCATCAGTTCTAACCCAATATTGAGATGACCAACAATCCCAAATATTTTCTCTTCTATCTGTGAACTTGATGTTTTCTTGAGTAAGAGTTGACCAATGTTAAAGTGAGTTAAGGGCTTTTGGTCTTCTGGAATGAGGGTATAAGCGGCTTGTTGTACGCGATCATGCAAAAAACGATAACTCACTAAAATATCATCTGAATATTGCTCATCGCGATCGCCCGCCTGAAAAAACTTATAGGCCTCAGTAATGGGCAGAATCAACCCTTCCCGCAACGCTCCCCACACATTTGCTGCAACTGTCTCGGCAGATGATTCGCAAACAATCGCCAAGGTATCCAAATCAAATTGGTTACCG
This sequence comes from Caldora sp., assembly GCA_965222765.1. Classification (GTDB taxonomy): domain Bacteria; phylum Cyanobacteriota; class Cyanobacteriia; order Cyanobacteriales; family Coleofasciculaceae; genus Caldora. Next base: position 51,678 of record CBDCVG010000077.1, on the reverse strand, counting down.
ATGCAAGCTGCCAATTTCAAAACATCCTGAGCCGCTTGGGGCAATTTCATCAACCGCCCGGCCATGAACTCCACCACATCATCCGTAAGGGCTGCATCCCGAACCTGCACCAGATTGCATTCCCAATAGCCCAAATCCGCATTAAAGATAATTAACGCATCTTCATAGAGTCCTTTCAAGAATTGCGTTGTGAAAAACGGATTCCCTTTCGTTTTTTGATAAACCAGCTCTGTCAATGGTTGAGCTAGCTCAGGTGTACAGCTCAAGGTTTCCGCTACTAACCGATTAATCTGTCCAATGGGCAACGGCGCTAGGGTAAGGGTCGAAATTGCGGCTTTATGCTCCCTTGGTGCGCCTTCCCCGTCTTTCGCCGACGCGGGATTGCACTGCTTCGTCAACTCACCCAACGTCAACATCAGCGGATGTGCTGGAAAAACCTCGTTATCTCGATAGGCTCCGAGCAAAAGGAGATATCCGCGCTCACTTTCACTCATCAAAACCTTCATGAGATTGAGCGAGGCTAAATCTGCCCATTGCAAGTCATCAAGAAACATCACTAAAGGATGCTCGGGTGTGGTGAAAACCGCAATGAACTTCTGAAATAGCAAATTAAACCGATTTTGTGCTGCACTTCCTGATAATTCTGGTACTTCCGGCTGTGCGCCAATCAAGTGCTCTAGCTCTGGAATGACCGCAATGAGCACCTGACCATTGCTACCGACTGCCTCGATAATCTTAGCTTTCCAATTCGCTAATTCCTCATCCGACTCACTCAGGAGCTGCCCCATTAAATCGCGGAAGGCTTGCACAAACGCCGAGAAGGGAATGTTGCGGTTGAATTGGTCAAATTTGCCTTTGATGAAATAACCCCGTTGCTTAACAATGGGTTTATGAACTTCATTGACAACAGCGGTTTTCCCGATTCCAGAGAAACCTGCAACTAGCATCATTTCTGCTATTACCACTGAGCCACTCGCTCAAAGGTATCCAGCAGAGTTTGTACTTCTGTCTCCCTTCCATAGAGTTTTTCGGGGATAATGAAGCGATCGCAAATATCCCTCTCCCCAAGCTCAAATGGGCTAATTTCTCCTGTGGCTTCCCACTGTTGTAAGCATTGCTCTAAATCATGCTGCAAACCCAAGGCACTTTGATACCGCTCTTCAGCATTCTTTGCCATCAACTTGAGAATAATTTGTGAGATGGCTTCTGGATAGGGATTGCCCTGAGTATCTAGCAGTTCATTTGGTGCTAAGGGTTCTTTAGCAATATGGCAATGCAGTAACTCCACCGGGTCATTACTTTGAAATGGCACGATTCCTGTGAGCATTTCGTAGAGGGTGATACCTAAGGAGTAGAAATCCGTACGATAGTCTATTCCCCGGTTCATGCGCCCGGTTTGCTCTGGGGAGATGTAGGCTAGGGTTCCTTCCAGAACATTGGGGTTGAGCAGTTGTTGCTGTTCTTTGGGTAGTAAACTGGAAATGCTGAAGTCAATGAGCTTGACTTGGTGAGTTTCGGGGCACATCAAGATATTAGCTGGTTTGATGTCTTTGTGGATGATACGTTGTTGACCCAGATAATGCAGAGCTTGAGCTAGTTGAAGGGCGATAGTGAGGAATTTACTTAAATCACCACCGGAGTTTTGCCAATATTGCAGTAGGGAAAGGGCTCCTTCATCCGGCATCACCAAAGCATAGCCGTTACTATAACGCTCCAGGGAGAGAGGTTGAACAATACTAGGATGTTCCAGATTACGGGTGATAATGTATTGGTTGCGGAACCGGACTAAATCATGGAAGTTGGGATGAGGATTCCGCAGGATTTTGATGATGACAGATTGCTCATCAGTAGCTCTGATGGCTCGATATACCAGGGTACGGTTGCCGGTATAGATTTGGTTTTTTTCTTGATAACCAACTAAGTTGAGCATCGTCATTACTAGGAATTAGGTCAAACAGCACAGACAGTTTATTTCTCGATTATGCCTATCAAAACTATCTACCGCATCGATTTATAGTATTTTTTTCTCATTCGTGGCACAAAGGTACACAAATTATGGCTGAGATTATTAATTCGCTGGACTTATAGATGCATTTAACTAAGCAATTTGGGTGAATTTTTACGGATAAATCCCAGGTCAATCTCCTCAATTTTTGCTTTTATTTCTGCATCTGAATTTGGCATTTTTTTCTGATATAGTTCAATTAAACCCAGTAAGTCTTGCACATATTCTTGGGCAGGTTGAATATTGCCTTGCAAAAAGCTAGTTGGTTGATTAATTTCATGAGCAATCCCTGCAACTAAGTTTCCCGATGCTGACATCTTTTCACTTTCAACTAATTGCATTTGTGCTTGTTTTAACTCCTGTAAAGCTTGTTGGGATTGGTGATAGAGTTGGGCATTTTGCAGGGAGACCGCTGCTTGGGCACACAGGAATTGAATAACGGTTAGACGATTAGGTGTAAAAATTGCTTTGGTTGTTGGATGTTCCAGGTAGAGAATGGCAACTAATTGCCCTTGGTTAAGCAGCGGCACACACAATACACTTTGGGGTTGATATTCGAGTAAATAGCCTTCGATAATACCAGAAATCTCTGTTTTGCCTTCGTCAATCATTACAGGTTCTCGGGTATGTTTGACGTATTGAATGACGCGAATAGGAACAGAGATTTCTGCAGTTAGGAGTTGCGATCGCTTATTGCTTTCAACAATACCATCCTCTGTCAGTTGTGCCATCGCCTCTAGTTGCCATTCTTCAGCTTGGGGAATTAGTAATACTGCCTTTTGTGCTCCAGCATTGATCATGACGATCTGTACAATATCATCTAGTAATTGCTCTAGTTCAATGGTACTAGAAAGGGTTTGAGCTGCTTGCAAAATAGAGGCAAAATCAAAGGCTTCAGAAATTGTACTACTACTACTTGTAGTTGTTTTTTTTCTTGAAACAGTCAGTGTTTCGGTAAGGCGATTGAGACTATCGAAAGGATTAAATTGAAGCGGCTGTTTTTGCAGAATGGAAGCGAGAAGTTGAGGATATTTTTCCTCAAGTTGGTCAGTTTTTGCTTTAGCTCCCCAACGAGCATAGCAATAATAAGCTTCTTGCAGATAAGTGCTTGCAATTTTCTCCTTGCCCCAGTCAAGGTAGAATTTAGCAGCAAGTTCGCTGGCTAGAGCTTCTTCTTGGATAAAACCGTTGTTTCGCGCTCCAACTATGGCGCTATCATAATATTCTATAGCGTCTAACTTTTGATTAAGAATACGATTTTTTTCTGCCTCAACAAGATTCCATTTGTGGAAATAGTTAGCTGGCGCATAACTCGCGCATTTTTTCAATTTGATTTGATTCGCCGTAATTTGTTCGAGCATATTTTGATGCTCAGCTTTTGGTTGGGAAGCAATCTTAGCAAGTATCACCAAAGACTGGTAGAAGTACAATAGAGGAACCAAGCATGTTCCAAGGACTCCCTTGACATATTTTTGTGCGTCATCGAAACTTTGAGATGCTTGCTCATAATCTTCCAATAGATAGCAAAGCACTCCTCGATTAAAGTTCACATAATATAACGCTGTCAAATCGTTAGCTTGCTGGTGAACAGGCAGTATCTTTGCTTCGTTATAAGCTTTACCTACAAGCAGGACGGGATTTGGAGATAAGTCTAATAAGTTATCTATCGCTTGACGATAGATGTCAATATAGTTTTTAGAAGCTTCCTGCCTAAAGCGTTCTACAGCATAACTATAGGTAGATAGTTCTTTTTTGAGTTCTGACAATTCTTTTCCACTTAGATAACAATGGAAAGAGTAATAGAGGGCAGCATAGCCTACATATTCAAAATCTCCAATTTCCAGACCCATTGAATAGGCTGTTTTTAAACCTTCAAGGGTATTCCTCAGATGCTCTTTGTGATGTTTGACTTGGGCATTAGTAATTTTTATAGCTCGTCCAGAATAAGCTGTATTACTCTTTAGTGCTAGTTGAGTTGCAAGTTTGCCAAATTGATAGCCTAATTCGATATCATCACAGATACCACATAAAACTAAACCCATTCCAGCATAAGAAGAATCAGAGAAAGGTGAGTTGCCGTATTTAATAGATAAATTTACTTTTTCAAAAACAATTAATATAAACAGCATGGGATTAGCAATGTAGGAAGCACCGCTGATACTGGCAAGAATCCGCATTGCTGCACAAATACTAGGATCACTCATCACAGGTAGGTCAATCAAGTCAGTCGGATGACGCTCTCCCAAGTTGTTCCGAACCTCTTCTAACCAAAGCTCTATATGAGAAGCATTTGGTTCTTGAGGAAACTGACGCATCCCCAACTTTTCTAGAATAATCATTGCTGAATCGATAGCTTCTCGAAAGAGTACTTGAGCTTGTAGTGCCTGAATTTTGACCTCATCAATGATTATCGTGTCGAGTAAGGTTCGAGATTGTTTTAAGGCAACATCGGCAAGCTGCTCCATCTTTGGAAAGTCACCATTGAGATAGGCAGACTCCGTTGCCGATTGGTACAATGCTAAGGTTAGTTCGTACTGATACTCCCAACTATTTGCCTCTAATAACTCTATACCTAACAATAAATACTCGAGAGATGCTGCATAAGCGATGGATTTTTTGGCTTTACCTCCTGCTTGTAAATTTAGTTTGCATAGCTGTTTTTTCTCTTCGACGTTGACAATTAAACTCCTCGCCATATTGAGGTGATTGACAATATCAAAAACTTTTGCTTCGAGAGCTACTTCTGGTGTATTTTCTAAAAGTGAGCGACCAATAGTTAAATGTGTTTTCTGTTTTTGAGTTTCTGGAATTAGAGAATATGAAGCTTGTTGAACGCGATCATGTAGAAACTTATAGCTCACAGAGATATCCAGAAATGAATCTTGTTCATGACTTTCACTCCTTTGGAAAAATTTATATGTTTCGCTGAGTGGCAAGATTAATCCTTCTTGTAAACCCAACCACAATGCTCCGGCTACTTCCTCCTGGGATTGCTCACTAACAATAGCTAAGGTTGATAAGTTAAAAATATTGCCAATACACGATGCTAACTTCAATAGCTCTTGAGTTTCTTGAGGTAACTTATGCAATCTAGTTACCATAAACTCCACTACATTATCAGTGAGAGCTAACTGTCTTACTCGTGCGATATCGCATTGCCAATACCCACCATTCAGATCAAAATTAATTTCTCCATCCTTGTACAATCCTTTAAGGAATTGGGTTGCAAAGAAGGGATTTCCTTGAGTTTTTTGATCTACCAATTCCGTTAAGGGGATTGCCAATTCCAAGGAGCAATTGAGAGTATCAGCAATGAGATAATTTAATCCCACTTGACTCAAAGGAGCTAAGGTGATGGTGTTGACAATTGACTTATTTTGGATAATTGCATCTAGCGTCAGTATCAACGGATGTGCTGGAAACACCTCGTTATCCCGATAAGCTCCCAGTACCAACAAATAGCCCGATTCTGACTCTCCTATCAATAACTTCAGAAGATTCAGCGATGCCGAGTCAGCCCACTGCAAGTCATCCAAAAAGATAACTAAGGGGTGTTCTTTGGTAGTGAAAACACCCACAAATTTGCTAAAGAGCAAATTAAAGCGGTTTTGTGCTTCACTACCAGATAGTTCAGGAACAGCAGGTTGGCGGCCAATTATGTGTTCCAACTCAGGGATTACATTGATGATGACTTGTCCACTTTCTCCTAGTACCCTCAGGATTTTGGTTTTCCAGTTGGCTAAACCAGCATCGGATTCTCCCAGTAATTGCCCCATCAAACTACGAAAGGCTTGCACAAAAGCAGAAAAGGGAACATTGCGGTTGAATTGGTCAAATTTGCCTTTAATGAAATATCCCTGCTTTTCGACAATGGGTTTGTGGACTTCATTGACTACAGCGGTTTTGCCAATACCGGAGAATCCTGCTACCAGCATCATTTCGCTGTTTCCTGCTGCCACTCGGTCAAAGGCTGCTAATAATTGGGCGACTTCATCTTCCCTTCCGTAGAGTTTTTCAGGGATGAGAAAGCGATCGCAAATATCCCGTTCCCCAAGCTCAAATGGGGTAATTTCCCCTATAGTTTCCCACTGTTGCCAACATTGTTCTAAATCATGCTGCAAACCTAAGGCACTCTGATACCGCTCCTCGGCATTCTTTGCCATCAACTTGAGAATAATTTGTGAGATGGCTTCTGGATAGGGATTGCCCTGAGTATCTAGCAGTTCATTTGGTGCTAAAGGTTCTTTAGCAATATGGCAATGCAGTAACTCTACCGGGTCATTACTTTGAAATGGCACGATTCCTGTGAGCAGTTCGTAGAGAGTGATACCCAGGGAGTAAAAATCCGTGCGATAGTCTATTCCCCGGTTCATACGCCCAGTTTGCTCTGGAGAGATGTAGGCTAGGGTTCCTTCCAGAACATTGGGGTTGAGCAGTTGTTGCTGTTCTTTGGGTAGTAAACTGGAGATACTAAAGTCAATGAGCTGGATTTGCCTGGTTTCCGGATGAATGAGGATGTTGGATGGTTTGATATCTTTGTGGATGATGCGCTGTTGACCCAGATAATGCAGAGCTTGAGCCAGTTGAAGGGCAATGGTGAGGAATTCACCTAGATTACTACTGGACTCTTGCCAATATTCCAGCAGGGAAAGGGCTCCTTCATCCAACATTACCAAAGCATAGCCGTTACTGTAACGCTCCAGGGAGAGAGGTTGAACAATAGTAGGATGTTCCAGATTACGGGTGATAATGTATTGGTTGCGAAAGCGGATTAACTCATGGAAGTTGGGGTGAGGATTGCGCAGGATTTTGATGATGACAGATTGCTCATCAGTAGCTCTGATAGCTCGATAGACGAGGGTACGGGTTCCGGAATAAATAGGGAGAGTTTCTTGATAACCAGCTAAGTTGAGCATTGTCATCACCAGGGGTAAAGTCAAATAGCGCAGACAATTGATCTATCCCTCAATTATCGCGATATATTTCTAGTGCGTCGATTGATTAATCATCAATTCTTGGGGAGCAAGGGAGCACGATGGTGAAGGTTGTACCTTGTCCGATTGTCGAATCACAGGTAATTGTGCCACTGTGTTTCTCTGTAATAATTTGATATGCGATCGCCATTCCTAAGCCTGTTCCCTTACCTACTTCTTTAGTCGTAAATCCTTGCTCGAAAATTCGGGTTTTGATTTCCGGCTTGATGCCACAACCATTGTCTTGAATCTGAATTTGTACCTGATTATCATTGAGCATACCAGTGTGAATAGTAATACTATTCGGTTTCGCCTTAATTTCACCATAGGTTTTACCTTGATTTGCCTCATCAAAAGTATCAATGGCATTAGCCAGGATGTTCATAAACACCTGATTCAGTTGGCTAGGAAAGCATTGTACTTCTGGGATTTTTTGATAGTCTTTAAGCACTTTAATTTTGGGGCGTTTATTATTGGCTTTAAGGCGATGGTTGAGGATGACTAAAGTGCTATCAAGCCCTTGATGGATATTGAAGCTCACTTTTTGGTCTTGCTCCTGGCGTGAAAAGGTACGCAGGCTATTACTAATATTGCGAATCCGCTCAACCCCTAGATTCATCGAATCTAGCAATTTTGGTAAATCTGCACGAATAAATTCTAGGTCAATCTCTTCTATTTCCTCTGTAATTTGTGGCTCATTACTGGGACATTTAGCCAGTAGCAGCTCAATTAAGCCGAGTAAGTCTTGCACATAATCTTGAGCAGGTTGAATATTGCCCTGCAAAAAGCCAGTTGGGTTATTAATTTCATGAGCAACCCCTGCCACTAAGTTTCCCAAGGCTGACATCTTTTCACTTTGAATTAATTGCAGTTGTGCTTGTTTTAACTCCTCTAAAGCTTGCTGAGATTGGTGATAGAGTTGGGCATTTTGCAGGGAAACCGCTGCTTGGGCACACAAGAATTGAATAATGGTTAGACGATTAGCCGTAAACACTCCTTTAGTTGTTGGATGTTCCAGATAGACAATGGCAACTAATTGCCCTTGGTTGAGCAGTGGCAGACACATTACACTTGCCGGTTGATATGTGAGTAAATAGCCTTCGATAATACCAGAAATCTCAGTTTTACCTTCGTCGATTAGTACAGTATCTTGGGTATTTTTGACATATTGAATCACGCGCATAGGAACAGAGCTTTCTGCAGTTGGAAGTTGCGATCGTCTACTAGTCTCAACAGTACCATCCTCTGACAGTTGTGCTACTGATAGCAGTTGCCATTGCTCGACTTGAGGAATGAGTAATACTGCCTTTTGTGCACCAGCATTAGTGAGAACAATCCTTACAATATCGTCTAGTAGCTGCTCCAGTTCAATGGTGCTAGAAAGGGTTTGGGCAGCTTTAAAAATAGAGGTAAAATCGATTAATTCAGAAATAGTACTGCTAGTACTGGTAGTTGTTTTTTGCTGGGAAGTAGTCAGTTTTTGAGTAAGGCTATCTAGACTTTTTATGGGACTAAATCTCACCTCTTGCTGTTGCACAATAGAGGAGAGAAGTTGGGGATATTTTTCTTCGAGTTGGTCAGTTTTTGCCTTAGCTCCCCAACGAGCATAGCAGTAATAAGATTTTTGCATATAGGCCTCGGCAATAGTTTTTTTGCCCCAATCTAGATAGAATTTGGCAGCTAGTTCGTTAGCTAATGCTTCTTCTTGGATATATTCGTTTTCTTTAGCTCCCGCTATAGCACGATCATACAATTCTATTGCTTCTAAGTTTTGTCCTAATATTCGACATTTTTCTGCTTCTACTAAATCAACTTTATGTTGATGATTCATCGGAGCATGGTTGGCCCACTTCTGTTGTAATTCTGTTTGGTTTTGTTTCACCTGTTGAAGTAGCTCGGATGTCTCCTGTGAGGATAAGCTTAAAGTAGCTAAAAGACTCAAGGAATCATAAAAATAAAATGCGGGTTCGCTGGCTAGTCCTGGTGTTGCTGCTAAATATTTTTTGCCTTCTAAAGCATGATGTCGAGCTAATTCTACTTCCCCAAACCAATAAGATAGCATTAATTTGTGGAGGCAGAAAAAATATAATGCCCACAAATCATTCGCAGCTTTTAGAGATGGAATTAACTCCTGCTCTTGGAAAGCTTCCCCAGATAACATCGTGGGGGATTCTGGATTTTCTAGTAAATTTAAGATAGATTGCCAATAGATTCGACACCAATTGGCTGGAGTTAATTGATTAAATTGCACCAACGAATGACAATAAGCACGAACTTTTGGCTCTAAATCTTCTAAAGTTTGACCGCTCAAAAAGGAATAGAGAGAAAATCCTTGAGCTGTATAACCAACAAATTCTAATTTACCAACTTCTAGAGCCGTTGCGTATGCCTCTTGCATCAGAGGCAGCATTTCCTTGAGCAGAGATTGGCGATGTAATAGATAAAGTGCAACTACAAATAACACTTGTGCCTTAAAAGTTTTCGCCTCTAGTATAGAAACAACTTGGAGTGCTAAATTACCGAATTTTACCCCTTTTTCTATCTCTTGCAAGCGACTGAGAACGATCCCATAACAAACATAGCCAAAACTTGCATCGGGGGTATTGCCAAATTGCAAACATAATTTAACTGATAACGCAACGACTAAGGGAAATAATAGAGGAGCTGCAATATCCGTTACTGGCATGATGCTAACTGCAATCTCGACAATAACGATTTGTTCGCACTCCGTCATTATCGGTAATTTAACCAAGTCTTCAATTTCGCGATCGCCAATCAATTCTTCGATCTCGATAATTGCATTTTGAGTATCTTCCTGGGTGGGAGATTCGGGAAATTTTACTCCCATCTGTTGCAAAAATTGTTGAGCGATACTAATAGCTTCAATGAGTTTATTCTGGGCTACATATGCTTGGATTTTAATTCGATAAACCGTCGCCTGCTCTATTAAAGAATTGGCACAATCGATGACGGTTTCAATAAAGCGTTCCATTGCTGTAAAGTTCCCGCATAAAGAAGCTAATTCTGCTGCCAAATTATAGAAATCTAAACTCATTTTGTATTGAGATTTCCAAGGATTTTCTTCGAGCAAACAGAGTCCGATTTTGACATAGTCTTGAGCTGCTTGATAAGCAGTAGCAGCTCTGGCTTTACGACTGGCAATGAGATTGAGTAGAGCTAATTCTTCTCGTTGTTTGCGATCAGTAATCAAATCCGTTCCATAATTTAATTGACCGACTAGCTCAAAAATACGTTCTTCTCGCTCTTCTAGAGGAATCTGTTGAAGTAGCAGTTGCCCGATATGGTAATGGGTTGTTTGTTTTTGTTCTTCGGGAATTAGAGAATAAGCGGCTTGTTGAACGCGATCGTGCAAGAATTTATAATTAGGCGATCCCTCTTTCAAATTGGATAAGCCTTCTGAATTTTCCTCGGATTGATAGAACTTATAGACTTCATTGGTGGGTAACATAAATCCTTCTTGCAAAGCTTTCCACAATGCTGTTGCAGTTTCTGTCTCAGAACATTCCCATACAATGGCTAAGGTTTTCAGATCAAACTGATTGCCAATACAAGCCGCTAACTTCAACACTTCCTGAGTCTGAGTCGGCAACTTTTGTAACTGAGTCGCCATAAACTCCACCACATCCTCTGTCAGTGCGAGTTGTCGAACTGGTACCAGATCGCACTGCCAATATCCCAACTCTGAGTTAAAGCTAATCCATTTGTCTTCATGCAATCCTTTGAGAAACTGGGTAGCAAAAAATGGGTTTCCCTTGGTCTTTTGATAGACTAACTCTGTTAACGGAAGGGCAATTTCGAGGGAGCAACTGAGGGTATCGGCAATGAGATGGTTTAATGCGGATTGGCTTAAAGCTTCTAAGGTAATTGTATTGACAATTGCCTCATTCTTAGAAATTTCATCAAAGGTCAACATCAAAGGATGAGCAGGATATACTTCGTTGTCTCGATAAGCTCCCAACACTAATAAGTAGCCTGTTTCTGTTTCTTCCATAAGTAATTTGAACAGGTTCAACGAAGCAGAATCTGCCCATTGCAAGTCGTCGAGGAATACAACGAGGGGATGGTTTTTAGTTGTAAAAACTTGAATAAATTTGCTAAAGAGTAAATTAAAACGATTCTGTGCTGCACTCCCAGAGAGTTCAGGAGCAGGAGGCTGTTTACCAACAATCCCTTCGAGTTCGGGAATGACTTCAATGATGACTTGCCCATTGTCCCCCATCACGTTCAGAATTTTGGACTTCCACTGTTGCAATTGAACGTCGCTTTCTGAGAGTAATTGCCCCATTAAATCCCGGAAGGCTTGCACAAAAGCACTGAAGGGAATGTTGCGATTAAACTGGTCAAATTTCCCTTTGATAAAGTAGCCTCGTTTTTCTACAATCGGTTTGTGAACTTCGTTGACTACAGCCGTTTTGCCAATACCGGAGAATCCTGCTACCAGCATCATTTCTGTTTCACCCGCCGCTATGCGCTCAAAGGCATCTAATAACTGTGCTACTTCTGTTTCCCTTCCATAGAGTTTTTCGGGGATGAGGAAGCGATCGCAAATATCCCGCTCTCCAAGTTCAAATGCAGTAATTTCTCCTGTGGCTTCCCACTGTTGTAAGCATTGCTCTAAATCATGCTGCAAACCCAAGGCACTTTGGTAGCGCTCCTCGGCATTTTTAGCCATCAACTTGAGAATAATCTGTGAGATGGCTTCTGGATAGGGGTTACCTTGAGTATCCAGCAGCTCATGGGGTGCTAAGGGTTTTTTTGCAATATGGCAATGCAGTAACTCCACCGGGTCATTGCCTTTAAATGGCAGGACTCCCGTTAGTAGTTCGTAGAGGGTGATACCCAGGGAGTAAAAATCCGTGCGATAGTCTATTCCCCGATTCATGCGCCCAGTTTGCTCTGGGGAGATGTAGGCAAGGGTTCCTTCTAAAACATTAGGATTGAGCAGTTGTTGTTGTTCTTTGGGGAGTAAACTGGAGATGCTGAAGTCAATGAGCTGGATTTGCCTGGTTTCCGGATGAATGAGGATGTTGGATGGTTTGATGTCTTTGTGGATGATACGTTGTTGACTCAGATAATGCAGAGCTTGAGCTAGTTGAAGGGCAATGCTGAGGAATTCACTTAGCTCACCACCGGAGTTTTGCCCATATTCCAGTAGGGAAAGGGCTCCTTCATCCGGCATCACCAAAGCATAGCCGTTACTGTAACGCTCCAGGGAGAGAGGTTGAACAATAGTAGGATGTTCCAGATTACGGGTGATAATGTATTGGTTACGGAACCGGACTAAATCATTGAAGTTGGGATGAGGATTGCGCAGGACTTTGATGATGACAGATTGCTCATCAGTGTCTCTGATGGCTCGATATACCAGGATACGTTTTCCAGTATAGATTGGGTTTTTTTCTTGATAACCAGCTAAGTTGAGCATCGTGATCTGCAATGTGAATTTAGAATCAGCACGAATCAAACAAATATAGTTGAAAAGCTCTAGCGCAGCGCGGCGAAAATAACCCGCCACTTAAAAAAGGTAAAAAAGCTTACTACAAAAGCTTTCTTCCCTCCTGACTTGAAAGTAGGGAATAGGCTTTCAACTATATATACTTCCATGCTTAGTCTAGAATCCCTTTTGGGCTACGTCGATGACTGTTTTTTGACAAGCACTCCAAAATCCTTGAATATCAAGCTTTGATCCACATTTGGTAAAGGTTGTAGCTTCCCGCCATAAACTCCACGACATCCTCTGTCAGTAAGAGTTGTCGAACTGTTTGCGATCGCTCACAAACTCTCCTTTTCATATCGCTGTACTATGTCTACATCGTAGAATCTAATTCCCTCGTGTTGATACCCAATGCTAAAAATGCCGTTGTCGATCTTCGCAAACTGCGGGATTATTGTCTCAATTTAGAACATAGTACTGGCAAACATAAAGCAAGACTTTTTCGCTCTTTGTTGGGCATGACGGCAGAGAACGCCTCTGAGTTACGGGAAATTTTACTGGCAGTTGTGAAAACTGAGCAAGCTAAGTTAGGGTGATGTGACACTTTTGGTCAACGTTATACACTTGATTTTACATTGAAATGGCAAAATAAAAGTACCCTTATTCGTACTGGTTGGATTATCGAGGTTGATTCTCAAATTCCCAGATTAACTAGTTGCTATCCTCTTATTTGAAGATGAAAACCAATAACATTAAACTCCTCGATGTAGTGGCATTAACAGTTGACCTTCCCGAAGAAAATCTCTGGCGGGGTCAAGTAGGAACTGTCGTCGAAATTTTGGCTGATGGTGCGGCTTTTGAAGTCGAGTTTAGTGATCAGCAAGGACGTACTTATGAATCTCTGGGTTTGCGTCCCGAACAGCTTATGCTTTTACATTTTGAGCGAGCTAACCCCAATTCCCGACCAGAAATGCTCACAGCATAATACCAAAAATTAATAGTCCTGACATACATAACAATTCAAAAACTTCATCCCAGATTCTTTTTTTCGTTTAAGTATGACGCTACTTTAAATTTTTGGTATAACAGAACACTTTGAACAGGTAATGTCGAGTGCTAGAACTAAGTTAGCTTATTTTAGCCGCTAACTTAGCTCATCTCCTCCCACGCTTTTTTTCGCTCACCCTATTTTGATAGTCTTTAACCACTTGAATATTGGGGCATTGGTCATTTTTTCACTGTGAGCTAATTGCATTTGTGCCCGTTGTAAATCTTTGATGGCTTGTTGAGCTTGGTGATAGAGTTGGGCATTTTGCAGAGAAACAGCTGCCTGGGCACACAGAAATTGAATAATGGTGAGGCGCTCAGGAGTAAACACCCCTTTGGTTGTTGGATGTTCCAGGTAGACAATAGCAACTAATTGCCCTTGGTTGAGCAGTGGCAGACACAGTATACTTGCCGGTTTATATTCGAGTAAATAGCCTTCGATAATACCAGAAATCTCGGTTTTCCCTTCGTCGATGAGTACAGATTCTCGGGTATTTTTGACATATTGAATCACGCGAATAGGAACTGAGCTTTCTGCTGTTAAAGATTGCGATCGCTTACTGCTTTCAACAATACCATCCTCTGATATTTGTGCCATCGCCTCTAGTTGCCATTCCTCAGCTTGAGGAATGAGTAAAACTGCCTTTTGTGCCCCGGCATTGGTGAGAACTATATATACAATGTCCTCTAGTAGCTGCTCCAGTTCAATGCGACTAGAAAGGGTTTGGGCAGCTTTAAAAATAGAGGTAAAATCGAGTAATTCAGAAATAGTACTACTACTATTTTTGCTTGTTTTTTGCCTGGAAGCAGTCAGTTTTTGGGTAAGGCTATCTAGACTGTTGAGAGGACTAAATTCAACCCGCTGCTGTTGCAGAATAGAAGAGAGAAGCTGGGGATATTTTTCTTCGAGTTGGTCAGTTTTTGCTTTAGCCCCCCAACGAGCATAGCAATAGTAGGCTTCTTGCAGATAAGTGGTTGCTATTTTCTCGTTACCCCAGTCAAGGTAGAATTTTGCGGCGAGTTCGTTGGCGAGGGCTTCTTCTTGAAGATATTCATTTTCTTTTGCTCTGGTAATGGCGCGATCATACATTTCCATTGCTTCTAATTTTTGCCCTAAAACCCGATGCTGTTCTGCTTCTACCAAATAATACTTATGCCAATAATTTGTTGGCGCACAGTTGCTCCATTCCTGCATTTTGCACTGATTTTTGCGGACTGCATCAAGCCAAGATGTTCGCTCCGATTCTGAAACTTGGGAGCAAAAGGCTAACTTGGATAAAGAACCGTAAAAGTTGGCAATGGGGATCAACAAAGTTGCTGGAACCATTTGGGCATACTCATCGGCTAAGGGGGAATTTTCTACAGCTTTAGCATAATCCTCAAAGAGATAGTTGAGCATGAGGCGATTAATATAGATATACGCCATTGGCGTGGTGACATTGTTTTGTTCGCATTGCACAAGCAATTTTTCACTATTGCAAATTTTGCCCACTAAATACTGATCATTTTCTGCTCCCTGCAATAAGTTGGTGACAGCTTGATGCCAGATGTACAAAAAGTTCAAATAGTATGTTTGCTTGAGAGTAGCAATAGCTTGGGTATAAGCAACAAAGTTTTGTTTAACGTCTGATAAGTATTTTCCAGAAAGATAAGAGTAGTAAGAATAGATGGCGGCAGACAGAGCAGCAAATTCGAGATCTCCTGTTTCTAATCCTGCTTGGTAGGCTTCCTGCAAGGTGGGCAGAGCAGCCTGCACGGATTCGTGCCAAATAGTAATATGAGTTCCGATCAAGAAGAGGATTTTCGCTTTGAATGCTTGCGTGTTAAAGCGAGTTAAGAGTTGTAAGGAGAGCTTGCCAAATTCATATCCTCCTTGAAAATTTTCTCCACCGCAGAGTAAAACACCGTACAGAACGTAAGCAAAGGCAGAAATGGGTGCGTTGCCGTATTCAAGGGAAAGATTGACCATTTCCAACACAATGAGTGGCATTAACGGCGGCGTAACGGCGAATGCTGGCCCCCAAATGCCTGCCAACATTTTGAGGGCTGCAAGCTTTTCAGGAGCAGTCATTTCTACAAGAGTGATTAAATCTTTTGGGGATCTCCCCTCCATTTGAGCAGCGGTAGCGGCAAATCTTTGCTGGATATCATCGGAACTGGGAGTTAGGGGTAGTTGTATACCCAGACGTTCAAGTACTTGGAGTCCAGTTTTAATAGCATCTTGAAGATGGTTTTGGGCAATCTCAGCTTGAATTTTAACTTCATAGGCAGGAATTCGAGCTAATAGGTTGGGAACGTAACTAAATATCTCGTTGATCCATTGCTCCATTAGAGAATAATTGCTGTTGAGATAAGCAGCTTCTGCTCCAGCATTGTAGAGTTCTAAAGTTAGAACCGACTCATCTTGCCAACAATCATAACGAAGCAACTCAATCCCAGTTTGGAAATACTCCAAGGCAGCACTATAAGCAACAGCTGCTTTCGCTTTGCGCCCTGCCCTTAAGTTCAACTGTGCGAGTTTTAGCTTTTGTAGGGGAGCGTCAATTTGCTTTATTCCCAAATTGAGCTGGTTGACAATCGCAAAAATCTTCTCTTGTTGTTGATTTGTCGGAATCTTTGCTAAGAGCAGTTGCCCAATGCTCAAGTGAGTGGCAGTTTTTCGGTTTTCAGGAATTAAAGAGTAGGCAGCTTGCTGAACTCTATCATGGAGAAACTTGTAGCTTACCCAAATATCTGATAATGATTCTTGTGTATTCTCATTGTTCCCCTGGAAAAACTTATAGGTTTCACTGAGCGGTAAAATTAATCCTTCTTGTAAAGCTCGCCACAGAGCTACTGCAATGTGTTCCTGAGACTGTTCATTAACCAGGGCTAAAGTAACTAAATCAAATTGGTTGCCGATACAAGCAGCTAACTTTAAAACCTCTTGGGTTTGTTCGGGTAACTTATGCAAGCGCCCTGCCATAAACTGGACTACATCATCAGTCAGAGCTGCATCATGTACTTGTACCAAGTCGCATTCCCAATAGCCCTCTAGATTAAAAGTAATTAGCTGATCTTTATGTAACCCTTGCAAGAATTGAGTGGTAAAAAATGGGTTACCTTGGGTTTTTTGATACACCAAGTCTGTCAGTGCTTTAGCCAGTTGCTTACTACAAATGAGGGTTTCAGCAACCAATTGATTAATATCAGCAAAGACCAATGGTTGCAAGGTAATTGTGGAAAGAGCAGCTTGCTCTTTCTCCAGTTCAGCTAAGCTTAGTATTAAAGGATGGGCAGGAAATACTTCGTTATCTCGATAAGCTCCTAGCAATAATAAATAACCTCTATCGCTATCACTTATCAAAACCTTCATCAGGTTGAGTGATGCTGAATCTGCCCACTGCAAATCATCCAAAAATATCACTAGGGGATGTTCTTTTATCGTGAAGACGGCAATGAACTTTTGAAAGAGCAAGTTAAAGCGATTTTGGGCAGCAGAGCCAGAGAGTTCCGGAGCAGGGGATTGTTTCCCAATAATCCTTTCGAGTTCAGGAACTACATCGATGATGACTTGGGCATTGTCACCCAAAGCATTAAGAATTTTGGCTTTCGACTTAGCTAAGTCTGCATCCGATTCACTCAGGAGCTGCCCCATTAAATCGCGGAAGGCTTGCACAAAGGCAGAAAAGGGAATGTTGCGATTGAATTGGTCAAATTTGCCTTTAATGAAATATCCCCGCTTTTCGACAATGGGTTTGTGGACTTCATTGACTACAGCAGTTTTGCCAATACCGGAGAATCCTGCTACTAGCATCATTTCGCTATTTCCAGTTGCTACTTGCTCAAAGGCTTCTAATAACTGTGCTACTTCTGTTGCCCTTCCGTAGAGTTTTTCGGGGATGAGGAAGCGATCGCAAATATCTCGCTCTCCAAGATCAAATAAGCTAATTTCTCCTGTGGCTTCCCACTGTTGTAAACATTGCTCTAAATCATGCTGTAAACCCAAGGCACTTTGATACCGCTCCTCGGCATTCTTTGCCATTAACTTGAGAATAATGTCTGAGATTGCTTCTGGATAGGGATTGCCCTGATTATCTAGCAGTTCATCTGGTGCTAAGGGCTCTTTAGCAATATGGCAATGCAGTAACTCCACCGGGTTATTGTTCTGGAATGGTAGGACTCCCGTTAGTAGTTCGTAGAGGGTGACACCCAAGGAGTAAAAATCTGTGCGATAGTCTATTCCCCGGTTCATGCGCCCAGTTTGCTCTGGGGAGATATAGGCTAGGGTTCCTTCTAAAACATTAGGATTGACCAGTTGTTGCTGTTCTTTGGGCAGTAAACTGGAGATGCTAAAGTCAATGAGCTGGATTTGCCTGGTTTCCGGGTGAATGAGAATGTTGGATGGTTTGATATCTTTATGGATGATGCGCTGTTGACCTAGATAATGCAGAGCTTGAGCTAGTTGAAGGGCAATGGTAAGGAATTCACTTAAATCACCATTGGACTCTTGCCAATATTCCAGTAGGGAAAGGGCTCCTTCATCCGGCATCACCAAAGCATAGCCGTTAACGTAACGTTCTAGGGAGAGAGGTTGAACAATGGCAGGATGTTCCAGATTACGGGTGATAATGTATTGGTTGCGGAAGCAGACTAACTCATGGAAGTTGGGATGAGGATTGCGCAGGATTTTAATGATGACAGATTGCTGATCAGTGTCTCTGATAGCTCGATATACTAGGGTACGGGTTCCGGAATAGATTTGGTTTTTTTCTTGATAACCAGCTAAGTTGAGCATCGTCATCACCAGGAGTAAAGTCAAATAGCGCAGACAGTTGATTTATCCCTCAATTATCCGATATTCGGTAGGAATAGCTGTGATGACTTATCCACTTCAAGAAGATATCTTCAATCAATTGTTTGATGTTGACTCAAAGAAGGCTTAAATCAAGAGGAAGTATAAGTCCTATCCTGAGATAGGCAGTACAATCGTGAAGATTGTGCCTTGTCCGATTGTGGAATCACAGGTAATTGTGCCATCGTGTTTCTCTGTAATAATTTGATATGCGATCGCCATTCCTAAGCCTGTTCCTTTACCTACTTCTTTCGTTGTGAACCCTTGATCAAAAATACGTTGTTGAGTTTCTCGACTCATCCCACAACCATTATCTTGAATTTTGATTTGTATCTGATTCTTGGCAATAGCTGAGGTGTGAATGGTAATGATATTCGGATTTGCCTCAATCTCGCCATAGGTTTTACCTGGCTTTGACTCATCAAAGGTATCAATGGCATTAGCTAGGATGTTCATAAACACCTGATTCAGTTGGCTAGGAAAGCATTGTACTTCTGGAATTTCTTGATAGTCTTTAACTACTTCAATTTTAGGGCGCTGGTTATTAGCTTTCATACGATGGTTGAGGATGATTAAAGTGCTATCAATCCCTTCTTGAATATTGAATAAATTTTTATGAACTTGCTCCTGCCGTGAAAAGGTACGCAGGCTATTACTAATATTGCGAATCCGCTCAACCCCTAGATTCATCGAATCTAGCAATTTTGGTAAATCTGCACGAATAAATTCTAGGTCAATCTCTTCTATTTCCTCTGTAATTTGTGGATCATTACTGGGACATTTCGCCAGTAACAGTTCAATTAAGCCGAGTAAGTCTTGCACATAATCTTGGGCAGGTTGAATATTGCCCTGCAAAAAGCCAGTTGGGTTATTAATTTCATGAGCAACCCCTGCTACTAAGTTTCCCAAGGCTGACATCTTTTCACTTTGAATCAGTTGCAGTTGTGTCTGTTGAGCTTGGTGATATAGTTGGGCATTTTGCAGAGAAACCGCTGCTTGGGCACACAAGAATTGAATAATGGTTAGGCGATTAGCCGTAAACACCCCTTTAGTTGTTGGATGTTCCAGGTAGACAATGGCAACTAATTGCCCTTGGTTAAGCAGTGGTAGACACAGTACACTTGCCGGTTGATATGTGAGTAAATAGCCTTCGATAATACCAGAAATCTCAGTTTTACCTTCGTCGATTAGTACAGTTTCTTGGGTATTTTTGACATATTGAATGACGCGAATAGGAACAGAGCTTTCTGCCGTTGGCAGTTGCGATCGTCTACTAGTCTCAACAGTACCATCCTCAGACAGTTGTGCTACTGATAGCAGTTGCCATTGATCGGCTTGGGGAATGAGTAATACTGCCTTTTGTGCACCAGCATTAGTGAGAACTATCCTTACAATATCGTCTAGTAGCTGCTCCAGTTCAATGGTGCTAGAAAGAGTTTGGGCAGCTTGAAAAATAGAGGTAAAATCGATTAATTCAGAAATAGTACTGCTAGTACTTGTGGTTGTTTTTTGCTGGGAAGTAGTCAGTTTTTGTGTAAGGCTATCTAGACTTTTTATATGACTAAATTCTACCTCTTGCTGTTGCACAATAGAGGAGAGAAGTTGGGGATATTTTTCTTCGAGTTGCTCTGTCTTGGCTTTCGCTCCCCAACGAGCATAGCAATAGTAGGCTTCTTGCAGATAAATGCTTGCAATTTTCTCCTTGCCCCAGTCAAGATAGAATTTGGCGGCTAGTTCGTTGGCTAGGGCTTCTTCTTGGATGTATTGGTTTTCTTTGGCTCCAGCGATCGCTTTGTCATAGAGCTCCATTGCTGCCATTTGCTCACCCAACGCCCGATGTTTTTCTGCTTCTACCAAATGCCATTTGTGTAAGTAATTTGCCGGAGCATAAATTGCAGCATTATTCAATATTTGCTGATTGGCTGTAATTTTTTCCAGTAGATCTTGGCACTCAGTTTTTAGCTGTGAAGCTATCTCAACTAGCATCACCAGAGATTGGTAAAAGTAAAAGAGGTTAACTAATGGTGTTCCGGCAGCTCCTCCTAAGCATTTTTCTGCATTTTCCAGAATTTGAGATGCTTGATTATAGTCTTGAAATAAATAGCAAAGCTGTGCTCGAGGAATATAAAAATAAGCTAGAGTTGTTAGGTCATTAGCTTGTTGGTGAACGGGGATCATTTTTTCTTCATTATAAGCTTCGCCAATAAGACAATAAGTATTTTCAGAGCGTCCCAACAAATTATCGATGACCTGACGATAGATATCAATCCAGTTTTTAGCAATCGTCTGGTTGATGCGTTCTAAAGCATTGCTATGGGCAGACATTTCTATTGCTAGCTCCGATAATTCTTTCCCAGATAGATAGCTATAGAATGAATAAAATGAAATAGCATAGCCTGCAAATTCAATCTCTCCATTTTCTATGCCAACTGAATAAGCTTCTTTAAGTCCTTTGAGGGTATTTATGAGAGGCTCTTTATGGTGTTTCACCATAGCATTAACAACATAAATAGTGCGAACAAAACCAACTATATTACTCTGTGGTAATAATTGGAATGCCAGTTCGCCGAATTGATAGCCAACTTCGATATCATTACAGGTATCACATAATACTAGACCTTGAGTACCATAGGCATAAGCAGATACCGGTGAGTTTCCATATTTAAGCGATAAATTTACTTCTTCAATGGTAATTAGCACCATCAACATTGGCTGATATTTATAAGCAGAAGTAGTCACGCTAATCAGAATGTCCATTGCTGCAAGGGCATGGGGCTCTCTCATCGCAGGTAGATCGACTAAACTAGTGGGATGACGCTCTCCTAAGTTAGTTTTCATCTCATCCAACCACAGCTCCATATCAGAAGCATCAGGCTCTTCAGGAAATGAACGGATACCTAGCTTTTCGAGAATAATCATTGCCGTATCAATAGATTCCTGAAAACGAGTTTGAGCTTGTAATGCCTGGATTTTGACGTCATAAATTTTTACTGCATCGAGTAGATTTTGCGACTTTTTCAAGCCAATATCGGCAAGCTGCTCCATTTTTTGGAAGTCACCATTGAGATAAGCAGACTCTGTGGCAGACTCGTACAATGCTAAGGTTAGTTCGTACTGATGCTCCCAGCTATTTTCAGCTAATAACTCTATTCCCAACAATAAATACTCGATAGATGCTCCGTAAGCAGTTGCATTTTTGGCTTTACCCCCTGCTTGTAAATTCAGTTCACATAGTTGTTTTTTCTCTTCGAGCTTGACAATTAATCTCTTTCCTATATTCAGGTGATTGACAATATCAAACAGTTTTTCTTCTAAGTCTCCTTCTGATGTATTTTCTAGCAGTAATCTACCTATGGTTAAATGAGTTTTCTGTTTTTGCTTTTCTGGAATTAGCGAATAAGAAGCTTGTTGAACTCGGTCATGTAAAAACTTATAATGTGGTGATTGATTCTCAAAGCTTGCTACTGCTTCGGTGTTTTCTACAGATTGATAGAACTTATAAATATCATTGGTGGGCAATACTAAACCTTCTTGCAATGCTTTCCACAAACCCGTTGCTGTCTCCGTTTCCGAGGCATCTGAAGCAATGGCTAAAGTTGCCAAATCGAATTGATTGCCAATACAAGCGGCTAATTTCAAGACTTCTTGAGTTGGAACAGGCAACTTCTGCAACTGAGTTGCCATAAACTCCACCACATCATCTGTTAATGCCAGTTGTCGTACTGAAACAAGATCGCATTGCCAATATCCTAACTCCCAGTTAAAACTAATCCATTCTCCTTCATAGAGGGCTTTGAGAAATTGAGTTGCAAAAAATGGGTTACCTTTAGTGTTTTGATATACCAATTCCGTTAGAGGAACTGCCAATTCAAGAGTACAACTAAGGGTATCGGCAATCAGATTGTTTAATCCCGATTGACTCAAAGGTGCTAAAGTTATTGTATTGACGATTGCTTCATTTTTGGCAATTTCATCCAATGCTAACATCAGAGGATGAGCAGGATATACTTCGTTGTCTCGGTAGGCTCCCAACACTAATAAGTAGCCTCCTTCAGTTTCTCCTATAATCAATTGGAGCAAGTTCAAAGATGCCGAATCTGTCCACTGTAAGTCATCAAGAAATAGGACGAGAGGATGGTCTTTTGTTGTGAAGACTCGAACGAATTTTCCCAAGAGCAAATTGAAGCGATTTTGTGCTGCACTCCCAGAAAGCTCAGGAACAGGAGGTTGTTTGCCAATAATACTTTCGAGTTCGGGAATGACTTCGATAATAACTTGTGCATTGTCTCCCAAAGCCGAGAGGATTTTCTCTTTCCACTGTTGTAGTTGAGTGTTGCTTTCACAGAGTAATTGCCCCATCAAATCGCGAAATGCCTGTACAAAAGCGGAAAAAGGAACATTGCGATTGAATTGGTCAAATTTGCCTTTAATGAAATATCCCCTCTGTCGCACAATGGGTTTGTGAGTTTCTTTCACGACAGCAGTTTTGCCAATACCGCTGAATCCCGCAACTAGCATCATTTCACTATTTCCGGCTGCTACTCGCTCAAAGGCTTCTAATAATTGGGCAACTTCATCTTCCCTTCCGTAGAGTTTTTCAGGGATGAGGAAGCGATCGCAAATATCTCGCTCCCCAAGAGCAAATGGTACGATTTCTCCTGTGGCTTCCCACTGTTGTAAGCATTGTTCTAAATCATGCTTCAAACCCAAGGCACTCTGGTAGCGCTCCTCGGCATTTTTAGCCATCAATTTGAGAATAATCTGTGAGATGGCTTCTGGATAGGGGTTACCTTGAGTATCCAGGAGTTCATGGGGTGCTAAGGGCTCTTTAGCAATGTGGCAATGCAGTAATTCCACCGGGTCATTGCTCTGAAATGGCAGGACTCCCGTGAGTAGTTCGTAGAGGGTGACACCCAAAGAGTAGAAGTCCGTGCGATAGTCTATTCCTCGGTTCATGCGCCCGGTTTGCTCTGGAGAGATGTAAGCAAGGGTTCCTTCGAGAACATTGGGGTTGACCAGTTGTTGCTGTTCTTTGGGCAGTAAACTGGAGATACTAAAGTCAATAAGCTGAATTTTGTGGGTTTCCGGGTGAATGAGGATATTGGATGGTTTGATATCTTTGTGGATGATACGGTTTTGACCCAGATAATGGAGAGCAGAAGCTAGTTGAAGGGCAATGCGGAGGAATTGACTCAGATTATCACTAGACTCTTGCCAATATTCCAGTAGGGAAAGGGCTCCTTCATCCGGCATCACCAAAGCATAGCCATTACTGTAACGTTCTAGAGTGAGGGGTTCAACAATGGTAGGATGTTCCAAATTATGGGTGATGATGTATTGATTGCGGAAGCGGACTAATTCATTGAAGTTGGGGTGAGGATTCTGGAGGACTTTGATGATGACAGACTTCTCAGTGGTGGTTTGGATAGCCCGATAGACGAGGGTACGGGTTCCAGCATAGATAGGGAGAGTTTCTTGATAACCAGCTAAGTTAAGCATCATCATCACCAGGGGTAAAGTCAAACAGCGCAGAGGGTTGATTTCTCCCTCAATTATCCGATATTCGCTAGGAATAGCTGTGATGACCTATCCACTTTAAGATAAATACATTAACCTTCTTACTGGAAAGGTTATCGTACTGCTGTCCAATTTGGGTGATCGCTTGTTGAGTGTAATCAATAATCTGGTCTGGATTGAGCGATCGCACCATCTCCACCTTTCCTGTCTGACACACCGCTGTCACCTCAGCTCCATAGGTCTTGGATATCTGCACCGCAAAAGACCCAACCCCACCGGACGCACCATTAATCAACACCTTTTGCCCTGAGCGAATCTGTCCACAATCCCGCAGCGCTTGCAGAGCCGCAACCGCCGATGTGGGAACAGCGGCAGCTTCCTCAAATGTTAGGTTGGCGGGCTTAGGCAACAGCGCCGTTTCCGGTGTACACACGTACTCAGCAAATGCGCCAAACCCACACTCGGACAGATCCCCAAAGACCTCATCGCCGGGTTGAAACTGCGTCACCGCTTTACCAACGGCTGCCACCCGCCCTGCCATATCCACACCGAGGGTTTTGATTTTGGGCTTGAGGATCCCGCCAAACATCAAGCGGATGAGGAAGGGGCTACCGCGCATCAGATGCCAATCTCCTGCATTGACGGAAGCAGCGTGAACCCGCACCAACACCTCATGATCTTGCGGAATGGGTGTCTCGATTTCTTCTAGCTTCAAGATCTCCGGCGAACCGTATTTTGTTTGCACGATCGCCTTCATCCTATACCTCTCATTGCTGCTAAGTTTGCCCTGGCTTCCATGACAGCTCCTCCTTTAACTCATCCGCCGGAAGACAGCCTACCAAATCACTTTTGAGTAAAAATCCCTGATTTCTTTATCTGCTGTGATGATTGAAGCTTGATTAATACTAGCTAATGCGACAACAATTCGATCAGCTGGATCTCGATGTGCCCATTCTAGTTTCACACTTTCTAACCATAAATCTTCATTAATAGGCACAATAGTGACAACATCGGACTTTTTAACAGCTCCAACATACTGATTAATATCAATACCCAAATCTAGTTTTTTATTTTTGATTTTAATCGCAATTTCCCAGATAGCAATAGATGGAACCAGACCATTTTTTTCTTTTTCCATTTGATTACACAAAATCTTTCGCCGGTTGAGAAAGCCTATCTGGATCTAAACTCCACCAAATTAAAGCACAAGTATCAAGGATAATTTTCACAGTTCGCCCCATTCTTGTGTAGTGGGGGTGGTTAAATCTTCCAAATACTTTACTTTACCGCGCATCGGAGCAAATAACTCTTCTGTTGACGGAGCATCACTATATTTAGAGATTTTCACAACTGGCTTGCCCCGATCTGTGACGATAAGTTCTTCCCCTTCTGATTCTACAAACCGCAAGAACTCCAGTAATTTGGTTTTGAGTTTACTTTTGGAAACAGTTTTCATCATGTCCCTAGTCATGACTATGGTCAAATTGAGAGCATATCATTTTTTGGGCAACTGAGCATTCATGTATTGTTAAGCAGGAGGCAGGAGTCAGGAGTCAGGAGTCAGGAGTAAAGAGATTTGACAGTTGTCGGAATTGGTAGCAACGTTAAAATAACTAACCTAGGCGATGTGCTGCTTTACATGACAGTAAGCTCGCCCATCAGCCTTGATCTTAAAAAAGTTGTGAGCAAATAAGACAGCTAATTCATGAGAAATCTGGCGCTGCTGAGTGTATCTGATAAGACAGGACTAATTGACTTTGCCCGTCAGCTAGTTGAAGAATTTGAGTTCGATTTAATTAGCAGCGGCGGAACGGCTGCAGCGCTGCAAGCAGCAGGATTACCGGTAACAAAAGTGTCAGATTATACTGGCTTTCCGGAGATTTTAGGAGGTAGAGTCAAAACCCTGCATCCCCTGATTCATGGTGGTATTATGGCACGTAGAGACTTACCACAGGATATGGCAGATATGGAGAGGCATAACTTGCGTCCCATTGATTTGGTGGTAGTGAATCTTTACCCCTTTGAACAAACTATTGCTCGACCAGGAGTAAAGTTAGCTGAGGCGATCGAAAATATTGATATTGGTGGTCCGACTATGCTGACAGCCGCAGCCAAGAATTATGCTCATCTGACAGTATTATGCAAACCCAGTCAATATGATTGCTACCTAGAAGAGTTGCGTCAGCAAGAAGACAAGCCATCTATAGAGTTTCGTCAAACCTGTGCCATTGAAGCATTTTCCCACACTGCTGTATATGACCAAGCGATCGCTTCCTACCTAGCACAGCAAGCGGCAACTACTTCTGGCTCTTCCCCAAAAGGAGGCATGCTACCCCAACAGTTTGTCCTGTCTGGACAACAGATACAACCCTTACGCTACGGAGAGAATCCCCATCAGCCAGCTTCTTGGTATCAAACCGGAACAGTCTCCGTTGGTTGGGCAGCAGCTACCCAACTCCAAGGCAAAGAACTAAGTTACAACAACTTAGTGGATTTAGAGGCAGCACGGCGTATTATTGCTGAATTTCCCGATGCTCCAACAGCGGTGATTATCAAACATACTAATTCCTGTGGCATTGCCATGGGAAGTACCCTTGCTCAAGCCTATGAGAAGGCATTCGAGGCAGACTCCATTTCTGCCTTCGGTGGGATAGTTGCCTTGAACCAAGACATTGATACTGCTACAGCTCAAGCCTTAACTAAAACCTTTTTAGAATGTGTGGTAGCACCTGGATGTGCTGCTGATGCCTTGGAAATTCTCAGTACCAAGTCTAAGTTACGAGTACTGCTGCTACCTGACTTACATAGTGGACCAAAACAAACAGTAAAGGTGATTGCTGGAGGATTTCTAGTACAAGCAGCTGACGAGTCTGTAGACTCACCGGATAATTGGCAGGTAGTGACAGAAAAGCAACCAACCCCTGAGCAATTAGCAGAACTTCTATTTGCTTGGAAAGCTGCCAAACATGTCAAATCTAATGCCATTGTAGTAACCCGCGATCGCACTACCTTGGGTATTGGTGCTGGTCAAATGAATCGTGTTGGTGCAGTTAAAATTGCTCTAGAACAAGCAGGGGAGCAAGCCAAGGGTGGTGTGCTTGCCAGTGATGGTTTTTTCCCCTTTGATGACTCCGTGCGCACAGCAGCAGCAGCAGGGATTGAGGCAGTTGTACAACCTGGTGGTAGTCTACGGGATAAAGATTCGATACAAGCTGCTAATGAACTGGGTTTAGTAATGGTGTTAACCGGTATTCGTCACTTTTTGCATTAAGTTATCTAGGAAAGAAGTAGGTTTCTCCGTCGCTTCCGGTGATAACCCCTAACCGAGTAGCATAACTAATAACCTGTTCACTGTAGAAGCATTATGGGCAAGCAAAGTAGTTTTGAAGGCAGTCGTGATTGTAAACAATCTATCCTCTCACCCTTGTTCCGATTATGTGCCTCTCAGTTGGCGATCGCTGGCATACTAACTATGGCAATTCCTCCTGCTCCTGCCACCGCAAGCTCGAATGAATTTAAAACCTGCGCTGCTGAACTACTGAGGGCTAATATCTCTCGTAACCGAGCTGCAGCTGTTTGTGCAGAGGCACTTTATCCAGAGGATTTGTCTTTGTGCGTCCTCAAAATTAATGCTCAGACGCCGATCATTGCCGATGATGCTCTATATGGCTGCCAAAGAGTACGACGTCCTCTAGAACTGGCAAGTTGTGTGGTTGATATTAATCGGCATACTTCAAACCCAGAGGTACTTTTAGCTTTCGATCGCTGTCGTCGCAGCCTTTTACCCCTTCGCTTTTCCGAGTGCGTCATCGGCTTGAGTAGGGAGATTGACTTTTCTTCTACCGAAGCACTCGAGACTTGTATTGCTGCTGAGGATTTTCCTTACTAATTGTTAATTGCTAATTGCTAATTGTTAATGGCTAATGGCTAATGGCTAATTGCCTTACTTGAGGGATTAGCAATTGGCAAAGGTTCTCCCAGAGCACTAAGGTTGAGAATATGACCACCGGTGACTAAATATACTGGGTTCGCAATCATACCGAGGTGGCGTACTAATGTGCCTAAGCGATCGCGAAATAATCTTCCTATGGGATAAGCTGGAATAACACCCCAACCTACTTCCTCTGCTACAAAAACTACACTAGCTGTTGTCTGTCCCAGACTATCCAAAAATTCTTGTAAAGTTTTCTCCCAAATTTCGTCCTCTTGTTCAAGGAGATTTGCTACCCAGGTACCTAGAGAATCTACTAGCAGGCAGCAATTACTCTCAGAATATCCTCGAATCGTTGCTGCCAAATCCACTGGTACTAATAATGTATTCCAAGAGCTTGGACGTCGCTGCTGATGTTTCTCAATCCGAGATAACCACTCTGTGTCATTTTTGTCAACTTGCGCTGTGGCGATATAAGTAACTAATTTGCCAGTCTGCATCGCCAAGATTTCTGCCCACTCGCTTTTGCCAGAACGAGATGGCCCAGTTACCAGGATTACTTGATTGGGAGATTTTGTCGTATGTTTGGTCATCAAATCCAGTGATTTTTATGGAATCATAACAAATTGAGCTTAACTATCCTTTTTGAGAAAAACTGTATCTGCGGTCATAACTTATGTGGAGGATTACCTTAATGTCGGCAGAAGGCTCCCGCTATAACCGAGGCGGATTGATCGAGGCGTAGCCGAGTACCGCCAATGGTTTAGCGGTGAGATGAATGCCGACCAGCTAACAATTGAGCGCCAGCGAATCCAAATAATTCTACCTGTATTCGCAGTCGGTAAAATATGTTATGCTTGGTCTCATGCTAGTAATTGAAGCCAAGCTCAAAGGAACCAAAGTTCAGTACAGCAAGTTGGATGAAGCAATCCGAACAGGGCAGTTCATCCGCAACACCTGTTTGCGCTATTGGGAAGATAACAGACGGGTCACTCGTAACGACCTCCAAAAGCTTTGCGCCCTACTAGCTAAGGACAAACTTGCCCCTTGGGCGAAAAAACTTAACTCCCAAGCAAGGCAGGCTCACGCTGATAGGGCATGGTCTGCCATTCAGCGTTTTTATGAAAACTGTAGATTAGGAAAACCCGGTAAAAAAGGCTATCCTCGCTACAAACAATTCAGTCGTTCCGTCGAGTACAAAAATTCAGGCTGGAAATTGTCTGCTGAGAGAAGGACTATAACTTTCACTGATGGTTTTCAAGTCGGAATGATGGATTTGTGGAGTTCTAGGGATTTAGTTTGGACCAGGGAAAAACAAATCCGAAGAGTTCGAGTCATAAGACGTGCTGACGGCTACTATGCTCAGTTCTTAGTGGATTGGGATAGACGAGAGGAGCATGAATTTCAAGGGAAAATGACGGGAATTGATTTAGGACTAAAAGAGTTCTATACCGATTCCGATGGAAATACTGTTGACAACCCTCGATATTTGAGGAAATCCGAACGAAGATTAAAGATGCTTCAACGTCGGGTTTCCCAGAAACATGTTGAAAAGAAGAAACAGTCTAACAGATACCACAAGGCACGCAAGGCTTTAGCGAAGCAACATCTGAAGGTAAGTAGACAGCGTGAAGACAAAGCTCGTAAAGATGCTTTGGCGCTAGTTAAGTCGAAAGATTTAATTGTCTACGAGGACTTGAAGATACAAAACATGGTAAAAAATCACCAGCTAGCTAAATCCATCAGCGATGCATCTTGGTATCGATTCACCAAATGGCTTCAATACTTTGCCAAAGTGTATGGTGTGATAGTTATTGCTGTAGCGCCTCACAATACAACTGTTGATTGCTCATGTTGTAAGGCGAAGGTGAAGAAAACACTTAGCAGCAGAACACATAAATGCAGTAGTTGTAAAACGGTATTAGACCGGGACCATAACGCAGCCAAAAACATCTTGAAAAAAGGATTATTGTTATTAGCTGAATATTTAAACGGTACTGTAGGGCATACAGAATCCGGAGCCAAAAGCTCGAAAGCGCAGGGAGAAACTGACCTCTGGCTCAAGAACGGAGACGCTCTGGTTCTAAGTCGGCTCGATGAACTGCGAACCAAGAACTCTTGGGAATCCCCCGCTATACCTCGTTAGAGGTTAGCGGAGGGAGGATGTCAATTACTGTAGAAGTAAATAAAGCTAAAATCATTGTCAGAACCCAAGCATCTGAATTTCCACGTTCGCTGAGTTTTTAGATGAAACCAGAACTACACAGGATTGAGACAACACTAGAACAGTTAGCCCATTCCCAGGCAACTGATTCATCTCCAAGACAATCTAATGATCATCAAGATACTAGCCCTTCCTTTTCAATGGCAGTAAAGCCTTTCCCTGCCAACCAGCACCAAAGTAAAACACCAACGCTGCCCAAAATCAAACCTTCCAGCTTCAGCAACCATCGCCACAGTACCAATCCTGCTTTGGCAATGAATTTGCTCAAAGAAATTGAAGAAATTGTGGCTGGTTGGCAGAAGGAACTCAAAAAAGTCCTCAAACAAATTCAAGACATTTACATAGATGGACCGATTGTGGATGGTTGGCTAGAGTCACATCTGCGGGAATCCCAAAAAGCTCAGGAAGTAGTAAGGCTAGCTCAAGATGACCGGTTGATGGATTATATTAAAGAAGGCATTAATTCAACAGATGATCAAGTAAGCTACGAATCTCCCCGTACTGGTTATCGCCTCTGTGGTTTAGATTCAGATGGTCAGTCTTGGTCCCGCAACTGTCCATCAGACCAAGTTCCCAGTGTTAGTGTAGCGATCGCTCGTTATCAAAAGCTGCGGCAGTTACTCAATCGTAAGCAAGAGCTGGAAACTCGCCTCAGCCAGTTGTCTGAAACCCTAGTAGTGATGCATTCTCATTTGAGTCAAGACTGATGATTGAGGAGAAACTAGAGGCAGGGAAGTTGGCAGATTAGAAGGTAGGCAGGTTAGAACGTTAATAAGAGTATGAATAACAATAAATCCAGCAAACTACCTTTATTAAAGCCTCTTTGCTATGTCAGAACCTCAAATTTCTGCTATTATCTGTACCCACAATCGCGAGCAGTATTTAGGTGCTGCGATTGATAGTTTGCTTGAGCAGGATGTTGCTGACTATGAAGTGATTATAGTAGATAATGCTTCGAGCGATCGCACTCGCGAGCTCGTTGAACAAAGAGTTTCCAATCCACGACTTAATTATGTGTATGAACCAGTCCTTGGCTTATCTGTTGCTCGTAATACCGGAGCCAAAAAAGCTAGTGCAGCGATTCTTGCTTATCTGGATGATGACGCTGTAGCACAACCTCACTGGCTCAGGACAATTTACCAAGCTTATCAAAGCAACGAGCAATTGGCGATCGCTGGTGGTAAAGTTACTTTGTTGTGGCCGGAGGGCAGCACACATCCTCATTGGTTGTCGTCAGAATTGGCAGGACATTTGGGAGCTTTTGACTTGGGTGATCAAGTTGTTTATATTACCAATCCAGCTTTAACTCCACGAGGCTTGAATTACTCAATCCGACGCACTTTTTTAGAGCAAGTAGGGGGATTTGATGTCCATTTGGGGCGTGTCGGCAAAAATCTCTTATCTAATGAAGAGTTGCACATGACTGAACTAGCTCTTAATCAAGGGTGGCAGGTTGCCTATTTACCTGATGCTCTAGTAGCTCATAATGTTGCACCAGAACGCCTTGAAAGAAGCTGGTTTTTCAATCGAGCTTGGTGGCAAGGTATTAGTGAGTGTTACCGAGAACAACTTGGGCTTCGTGCTGGTTATGCTCAGCTGTTACGGGGAAGCGAAAGAATGGGACGTGGTTGTTACAAGTCCTTGAAAAATATCCGCAACCCTGCTTTACGCTTCGATAATCTGGTGTATGCTTACGGTCAGATTGGTTATTTGAGTGCAGCAATTAAAGGGCTGTTAAAATTTTGAGCTATTAATAAATAATTGTTAAATTTGTAATTAACTACGGTACAGCCACCAAAATATGTCATCTCAAGAATCCAAAATTCCCGTTTCAGTTCTGATTCCTGCCAAAAATGAACAATCGAATCTACCAGCTTGTCTAGAGAGTCTGAGCAGAGCTGATGAGGTGTTTGTCGTCGATTCCCAAAGTAGCGATCGCTCGGTTGAAATTTGTGAAAATTTCGGTGCCAAGGTAGTACAATTCCACTTCAATGGTTACTGGCCTAAAAAGAAAAACTGGAGTTTAGAAAACCTGAAGTTTAGTCATCAATGGGTATTAATTGTTGATTGCGATGAGCGGATTACTCCTCAACTGTGGGATGAAATTGCTCTGGCTATCCAAAATCCCGACTATAATGGTTATTATCTCAACCGTAGAGTTTATTTTTTAGATCAGTGGATTCGTCATGGTGGTAAATATCCTGACTGGAATCTACGTTTATTTAAACATACAAAAGGTCGTTACGAAAATCTAAGCACAGAAGAAATTCCTAACACTGGTGATAATGAAGTCCACGAACACGTAATCCTACAAGGTTCTGTTGGCTATCTGAACAACGATATGGAGCACAGGGACTTTAGGGATATCTACCACTGGCTAGAACGGCATAATCGTTACTCTAACTGGGAAGCTAGGGTATATTTAAATATGCTCACTGGTACAGATGACTCCGGTACAATTGGCGCAAATCTTTTTGGAGACGCAGTGCAACGTAAGCGTTTTCTCAAAAAAGTTTGGGTCTGGTTACCTTTTAAGCCAACCTTGCGTTTTATCTTGTTTTATATAATAAGGCTGGGATTTTTAGATGGAAGAGCGGGATACGTTTATGCCTGTTTACTTAGTCAATATGAGTATCAAATTGGAGTCAAACTCTATGAATTGCGCAAATTTGATGGTAAATTAAATGTTAAAGTTAGTCAATCAGTAACACCAACCTAAGTATTAAAAAAAACGAGAGAAAATTATTTTTTTGTGAGGAGATTTAAAAAAAATAGCCGCCTGCCGCTTGGTTGGCAAGTTAGTTGTTAGAAAGTTTTTTGTACAAACAACCAACAACTAACAACTTGCATCCTCCGTGCTGTCTTCCGGGGGATAAGTTAACTGCCTTGTATCCACAGACAGGCTAGATACCTGTTCTAGAAATGATCAGACATGAACTATTACGGTAGATTGATAACTAAGGTAATCACACAAAATATGGCAATTTTCCTTTAGCTGAGTTACATTTGATTTTCTTAACCTATTCCCTAAAATCGAGGGATTAATACCTGTTTCAATTGAAAACTACGAAAAAAAGGGTATTACCATGAACAGTTAGTAAAATTAAAAATATCTAAAATTTGATCAGGTTGTAGATATCAACATTACCACGAGCAAATACCAGAAATTTTGACTGAGTTATCTTCATAGAAAAATGAGTAAACAAGCGGCTTTACCTTACAACGGTAAACCTAATTGCACCAAAGACTCTACTATCGCTCAAAGAACTAAATTACCCCAAAAGCAGGATGTACTTAGCAATACAATAGACTCAGCTGAACTACCAGTTTTAGATGCCGAACCTCTAGTGGATTTGCGTAAGTATGACCAATCTTGGTATGACAGGGGACGTCCTAGTTGGTTAGTTTTTCTCTGGTGGTTTGTACAAGCGATCGCTTTTCCTTTAAGTCCCCATCCCTTTAATGGCTTCCGTTGCTCACTGTTGCGGTTATTTGGAGCAAAGGTTGGCAAAGGGGTAGTAATCAGACCTACTAGCCGTTTTACCTATCCCTGGAAAGTAAAAATTGGTGATTACAGTTGGATTGGGGATGATGTGGTATTTTATAGCCTAGATCAGATTCAGATTGGTAGTCATTGCGTCATTTCTCAAAAATGCTATCTCTGCACTGGTAACCATGATATCCAAGACCAAGCTTTCCGTCTGATTACTGCTCCGATTACTATTGGCAATGGAGTGTGGGTAACAATAGATTGTTTTGTGGCTCCCGGTGTGCAAATCGGAGCGAATTCAGTAATTGGCGCACGCAGCAGTGTTTTAAGTAATATTCCAGCTCAGTGGGTTTGCTGGGGAACGCCAGCACGTCCTCGCTATCGAAGGCAAGTTAACTAAAAAATGCTGCTACTGGCGCGACACAGCTAAAATAGTCGAATAAGTAGGTTGGGTGGAGCGGTAGCGCAACCCAACATCGGAGCATATTCCGTTGGGTTTCACTTCGTTCCACCCAACCTACCTTTTTAGCTGTGTCGGTCCACTACTCCCCTGCTTTTTTAACATGAGGTAGAGTGAAAGCAACTGTAGTGCCCGTTCCCACATCAGGACTCTCAAACCAAATTTCACCATCCATCAGTTCCACCAGTCGCTTACAAATAGTCAAACCAAGACCAGTTCCTCCATAGCGTCGCTTAATGGAGCCATCTGCCTGCACAAAAGGTTCAAACAATTTATTTTGTTGAGCTAGATCAATACCAATCCCTGTATCAGTAACTGTTATTTTGGCCATATTCGGGTTTTTATCGGGAACTACCCGAAGACGTATCTCACCTTCGTTGCTAAATTTAAAGGCATTGCCGATGAGATTAGTCAGAACTTGTTTGAGCTTTAACTTGTCTGCATAAACTCCCTCAACTTCACAATCGATGATTAGGGGAATATTCTGGCGACGACTTTCGGCTCTAAATAAGTCGCTCTGCTCTCGCAAGAGAGATGGTAAATTAAGGTACTCTGGGTCGATAGTCATACGACCCGCTTCAATTTTGGTAATGTCCAGAATATCGTTAATGATCTCCACTAGACCGTTGGTAGACTCATAGGCAATATGAATATATTCTTTGAGCTCTTCATCATCGTCGTAGAATTCTTCTTTGAGCAGTCTCAGATAATTTAGGGTAGAGGCAAGAGGTGTACGTAATTCATGGCTAGTAGATGAGAGAAACTCTGATTTTATACGGTTAGCTTCTTCAGCAATCGTGCGGGCAATCTTAAGTTCAGTGTTCCGCATCTCCACTAGGTGGCGCTGCTGTTGTTCGTAACGGTAAAGTCGATGCTGCATCACTGCCATAGTGAGGTGAATCGAGAGAGAGCGAACTATTTCAATTTCTTCAGCTGTCCACTCCTGAGCTTGAGCTAATTTTAACTCCCGCCAAGCATCAAAGGATTCCCGAACCCTTTGCTGCCGCTCATCGGGATCATATTTCCCTGCCCAAGCAATATCTGTGTCAATCTCGTCTCGGAAAATGCTTAGATAACCAAGAAACTGACTACCGTATTGTAGAGGCATGGCTAACAAGCTACGGATGGGGGTGGAGTCAAATAGATGAGTCACCTCTACAAGCTTTGTTTCTTGGTAGATGTTAGTGATAGCTTGAGGCTTGGGAACTGGAAAACCTTGTACCTCGACAAACTCATCAGTAACATCCTTATTGTTTTCCGAGTCTTCATCGGTAATATCTAGCAACTGGGAATAAAGGTAATCACACTTCATTAGTTGCTGCCAAGCTGGATAATCCTCCAGTAGAGGTTGGCTAGCATTGTCAGATAATTTAGGCTGTATACCATAAGTGTAGATTTCCACCTCTGACATGCCGTCTGTAGAAGTTAGATAGAGTCTACCTCCAGAGCCCTTAAGCAATTTAACAACATCTTCTAAAACGGTTTGCAAAATTTCCTCAATGGCGAGGGGGGAGTGAATCAAGGTAGAAATGTGATTAATCAGCTCTTCTCTACGTGCTTTCTCGCGAGCTTGGGATAATAGATGAGACTGGGAGATCGCAATGGACACATGGTCTGCTATCATCTGCACCAACTCTAGTTGCTCTTGATAGAAAACTTTAGGTAGGGCATGATGGGAAACCAGCAAACCCCAAAGGTTGTGATGTGCCAGAATCGGAATGACTAGGGAAGATTGCACTCCCATGTTGGTTAGGTACTCTATATGGCAAGGATCTACAGGACGCTGGAGAATATCTTCGATAGTCTGTTCCTGTACTTCCTCAACTTTCAGATCTCCAGTAGTCCTGGGAGATTCCAGACGAGCAAGAGTAATTCTCTGCTCTGGAACATCGACAATGCTTCGCTGACGAGCTTTGATAAACATCTCCCGAGCTGCAGGAGGAATATCATCAGCGGGAAAGTGTAAGCCTAACAAAGAGGGGAGACGATTCTGAGCGATCGATTCAGCGATCACTTGCCCTGAACCATCCGGCTCAAAGCGATAAATCTTGACTCGATCTGTATCCAGAAACGATCGCATTTCTGAGACTGTTGCCGACAAGATCTCCTGCAATTCCAAAGAGTGCCGAATGCGATTAGTGATGCGGTTGAGCAATAATCCTTTGTACATCAGCTAAGACCCATTTAAATTGTTTTGCTTTCAACTCTATAACCCATGATATAACTATTTTTTTAAATAGCATTTCTGAATGGGATGTGAACATAGCGTACAAAATAATGGTAATATAAGGATTGCAAGTATTATATAAAGAGAATTAAGGGTATTTAACTAAGCTAAAAAACATTTTTTAGATCATGACAATAATAAAAATACTGAAATCAATTGAAGTTATTATATTGTTTAATATAATAATTCTATATAGAGAAAACAAATCAAATAGTTGATTTTAAGTTATTCAAATTACTTAATATTGAAAAGTATAAATTTTCTTATGTCTCATTTAAAAACGCTATAGCTGTTCTATGAAATGCTCGATTGGGCAAATGCCAATACTGCTCAGTTAAGAAGAAATTATCGATTAAAAAGCAGAGAGAGCTGAGGGAGCTGAAGGAGAGAGATTAGGGCTTAACTGAGCAGTATTAGTATGAGGGTGCGATCGCCCGAGCTAAAACCATTACCATTCTTTTGTTATGGCCGATAGCCAGTCACTCCCAGTTATCGGTTAACGGAAACGTACTGACCAGTAAGCTGAGAAGAAATTAAATGACAGTGGATCGCCTATCTGTTTAGCTGTGAGAGAATCTAAAATAAAGCTGACTGAATTGGCATTGCTATTAATCGGAGACTCTAACACATAGTCAATTCTTATTGCACCTTTAGGTGGAATCTTTTTCCTAAGATCTAAGCCAAAATTTGCCCATCTATCAAGTTGATAACTATTTCCTAAATTATCAGAAATTGCTATAGATCTTGTCGATACTTCGATTATTTTATCTGAACTATGGTTTCTTAACCATAAGCTAAAAGTCTTGCTACCACGTTGCAAATTATTGACTTGAGCTTCAAAGATAACCGAACCAGGAGATGGTCTTGGTTTTGGAGCAGGAAATCCCGCACTAGCTATACAAGTAATGTTTCCATAACTTCGGTTACCTTGAATTTGAATATTGCAGTTTCCAGCAATTGTTTGCTGTGCATAAGCAACTAAGGGATAGGTATTGATAAAGATTACGCTAGATAAACAAAGTGCTGAATGTACTATTGATTTCATGGCTAATATCTGATAAAGCTTACTAAAGCTGGGTTTGACTAGGCTACACTTTGGGATTGTCAAAAATTCTCAGTCATCAACAAATTGAGCATTGTTGTTAAGTATCACTCCAACCTCTTGATGGAGCGATACTCTCCAACTAATTATTGCTTCATCTTGGGTATATCCTTAAAGTGGAAAAATGTATTTCCACTGCTACAGCTAGTTTGCTCACCTTGGCAGCTCGTGTTATTGGTTGTGTCTCCGTCGTTCTTGAAAGTTACTGGGTTCTCATTATTCGTTTCGCTCTCTGTATGGTCAATATTTGCTTCGTTCTGGTCTCCATCAATTAGAATATTTCCATCGCCACTGACAGTTTGCTGTGCAAGAGCAGAACCGCTCTTACTAAATAGTTCAGGTATTCCTCCTCGACCAATAACTGCTGCAAGTGTTGCTGCAATTGCGGCTAGAACAGTAGCGCTAAGTGCAATATTTGCTCTCCAGTTGTTTTTGGTGTTTCTGGTACGAGATCTCATTGCTCTTTTCTCCTGAAAGTAATCAATCTTTAAAAGACCCTCATAGGCTATCGTCAATACCTTCCTGGCAAACATGGGTATAACCGCAGAGCTAATTGCTAGTTGGCACAGTTAAGTTTGCGCTTTTACGTAATAAATCTGAGGTTTCTTGTCGCTAAAATATCGTGACCCTGTTTAATTGTTGAACAGAAATGGGGCACAAAAAGGTAAAATGGTAATGGAGGCAACTATTCTAAAAATGCTTAGACTAAGTGCAGCAAGCTCACTCAGAGAGGGAAAAACAAAATATGATTTCCTTATGGCAACGAACAGCTATTGTCAGTACGACAACTTTAATGCTACTTATATCGAGCTTGCCTGCGATCGCCACTATTTGGTCAGGAAGAGGGCGAATCGTCAGAGGCTCTGGTCAAGGTGGCTCGGTCAGTTTAGAGTTGGAAGAACATCAAGACAACTCGATTGAATTTCGTTCTGGCCCTTCTCGAGGCAAAATAATACCGTCAAATCGTCTAAATCGTCGCTTAAATGGTTCTGTAAAACTAGGCAACGAAACTTGGCAGTTTGAGATGAGGTCTAATAGAGAGTTGGAAGTAATCCTCTATCAAAACAGACCCAATCGAATTGTTGAGTATTTTCTCCGTCGCAGATCCTGATGAAGGTTTAGACTATTCTCCCTTATTATTTGGATGCATTTACTCTGTTAGTAAAGAAGATGGTATTTCTTAGAAACTGGCAGTTTTTAGCAGGTTGTTTAGGTATCTTTTGGAGCCTCTTATACTATTTCCTTTCTCTAGCAATTCCCTTAACAGAAAGACTAGAGCTTGAGATTCAAAATAGCTTAATGAAGAAGCTAAGCCCTACTGATGTGCCAAGGGACATCATTTTAGTCACCATCGAAAGGAAAAGGAAAGCGAAAGAAATTGAAATAATACAACCTGATTTATATCTAGATTTGTTCGATGGTTTGATTAACATAGGCAAGGCTTCTGTTGTTATCCTACATTTTCCCAACAACTGGGAATTAGCGGAATCATCTATCGACCAAGAAAATGCTAAAGAGCCAAAAAGAATTGATCGCAATTTAGCGAAAAAAATTGTTTTAGCTGCTCCTGTTAAGCAATTTGCTAACAAAGAAAACCCTGAATTGCCAATTTATAACGAGTTTCTGCCTTTTCAAGATCAAGAATTAGAACCAGAATTTTCTCCGCAAGAAGTGCATGGTTTTTTTGAATACAATAATTCAACTAACTTTGATGTCAACCCTGATATTGCTAATCTTTCTGGAAAGTTTTTACGAGAAGATGACCAAGAATTGACAGAATTTAAATCCTCTGTTGTTCTAGCGCTAGAGAAACATTTAAAGCGGCGACAAGAGCAATGGGAACTACCATCTCAGATAGTTTGGACTAACTTTTGGGGCGTGACTGGTACAACATTTGAGAGCATCTCTATTGAATCGATTTGCTCTCTCCCATCAGATAATACCTGCCAATTCAACATGCAGGAACTGGAAGGATTAGAAAATAAAATCATTTTGATTGGCTTTACAGACAAGGAAGAGCCTAATTCTTTCTTCAGGGATAGCCCTTGGGGCAGAATGCCAGAGGTGGAAAGACAAGCTAATCTGCTGGCTAGCCTAATGACAGACAAATTCTATCGAGTTGTACACCCTTTTTTTGAGGTAGGTATCGTCGTCTCAGGGGGAGTCTTAATCAGCTTGCTAATTGCTTCTCCCATAACTAAGCTCTATTCGTGGTACAACCCTTGGTGGATTCTGCTTAGTTTGGCAATTGTAGGGGGATACAGTGGATTATTCTTTGTCTGTCTTTTGAGTAGATGGGTTTTGCCGATTACCCAACCGTTACTAACCTGGACAATGACAGCGGGGTCTGTAGCAGTTTGTTTACTCCTCAAGCGTCAACAAGATGAAATTAAACGGCTGAAATTTTCAGAACAAGAGGCTATTCTCGATCAAACTCGAAAATTAGTTCACCGAACCGCTACCGATATTCATCAGCGGGAGCTTGGAGAATTGAGAAATGCAATGGATTGTATTGAAATACTTTTACAGAAGTATCCCGCACTAGATAATGATCCAATGTGGCACAAGATTTTGCCCAAACTAGAAGCTGTCGGTAAGGGCATTCGTCACCAGCTCAATGATCTTCGCTCTCTAGCAGATAAGCTAAAAATCACGCCAGAGCTACGAGCAGGCTTGCATGAGGGAATGCGAATGCACATCAAACAACTGAGGGATTCTGGTAAGTTAAGACTACCTGTAATTGATCACATTAAACCTCTTCAAGAACCTAAGTTAGACAGTGCTTGGATTTGCGCCCGTGAGGATATTTTCCGCTTCTTCCGCGAAGCGATCGCTAATATCATATACCATGCCCAACCCCCCAAAGGCAGTGCAACTGAGGTTGAGGTCAGCTTATTCCAGCAAGAGAATCAATGTACTCTCATCATTGAGAATGATGGAGTATTAGATCAGGATTCTAGCTATCAGCCTAGCTGTGGCAATGGCACTAAAACAATTGAAACAATCGCAGCAGACCTTCCTGATGGTTTCTGGGAAAGAGTAACTTTACCTAATGGCAGAATGCTTATCAAACTACTCTGGAATATCAAAAAAATTAGCGATAATTAGTGATTCCTGACTCGTACAGGAAAAATATCACCTAAAATTTAGAAATTACTGACTATGAATTCTAAGCCTTCTCTATTTCTAGTCGTTGAAGACCATCCAGAAACAGCCGAAAATAACTGTCATTTTCTACGGGAGTTAGAATCATCTGCTCACTGCATTATTGCCGAGACACCAGAACAGGCACTGGAACGGCTCAAGCTCGAGATACCGGAGTTAATAGTTGTTGATCTTCAATTTGGCAAAATTAGCGGCGAGAAGTCAGCTGAACCAGGATTAAACCTGCTGACAAAGATATTTGAACAGTATCAAACTCTGAATATTGTAGTTTACTCGAATGATCCCCTATATATAACGAGACTGGCGCGGGAGATTAAAAATCATAGAGGTGGATTTGCTGTTGTTGACAAAATGCAAAGCAGAAATGCTTTTATTGAAGGTGCTAAATGTGCCCTACAGGAAGGAATGTATGCTCCTAAACAGTTGCTTAGAGAAATACCGTTAACGGAGAGAGAGATAGAGGTACTAAGACTTCTATGCAAAGAATGCCTGAAAGACAAAAGCATTGCAAAGGAAATTAAATTAACTCTCAGGGCAGTACAGAGCCATGTGAGTAACTTAAAAGTTAAACTGGGCATTGATAGCCTTGATGACAAAGTAACTAACATGCGTATGGCTTTGTGCAGGGAGGCAAAAAAGCGAAAGCTAATTTAGTTCATCGAACTCAGGTTATATCTACCTCCGGCTCAATTCCCGCAGCTCGTAATTGTGCTATCAATGTTTCAGCACGCTTTCTTTCCTGCTCAGCTTGCAGCCTTTCCTGCTCAGCACGCTGCTTTTCCTGCTCAGCACGCTGCTTTTCCTGCTCAGCTTGCAGCCTTTCTTGCTCTACTAACTCAATTCCCCAAGGCAAAATTTCCCCATTTTCATCCCACCACCGTAACCAATAACCTGTTCGATTAGTCTTGCTTCCTTCCCATACACCCAGAAATAAGCCTAAACTCTCCATCCAATAATGATTCCTCTGATTTGGTTGTTGCAGATTGTAACGTCCATTGGAGTTGAGCTGATACACTTCTAGCATTCCTTGCTCTGGCTCAAAAATGGCGTATTGCGGCACTTGCAACACCTGTTCATAAAAAAACCATTTCCCAGGAGGATAGGTGGGTTTAATCGAATATTCGCTCCCTTCAGTTTCTGAGAGAAACTCCATGACTATAGCGGGAATCTCCCCTTGTAGGCGTGGGGTATAACTGCGATTAACTTCCTTTTGGGTAACAGAAATCCGAGGCACGTACATCCAATCAGGCGCTTTGACGACCATTTTGCCATCCATGGTGGCACAGACACCATAGTTAGTGGCAACTAACATATCTTCTCGCAAGCGCCCTGCTTGTTCTAAACTCTCATATAGTGTTAGGGCTAATAAAGGCTGAGCAATATTGTCCACAGGATCATCAGGTAAGGGAAAATCATCAGGTAGTTTCTCCCAAGTGATTTTATACTCAGCTGTCACAACTGGCATAGTCCTTTATCTCCCTATCCGTCAGTCCTAAGGTAATTGTAGATAACTTTACTGAATTCAGCGATGAAACTTGTTTTCATCCGGGTTAACCAGCCTCATTTGGAGAAAACAGTGAAAACCCCCTCAGAGAAGCGCCATGGCGCGTCTCTACCATGTAGGATATAACTGTTCCTAATTCTGAATTCTAAATTCTAAATTCTAAATTCTAAATTCCCAAACTTATGATTACGATCGCATTACCAAAAGGCGCACTTCTTAAAGATAGTATTCGCCTGCTGCAAGCAGTTGGTTTAGACTTTAGTGCCTTTTTGGACTCAGCTAACCGCCAACTAGAGATTGAAGACACCACTGGTACAGCTAAAGCATTGTTAGTACGAACCCATGATGTACCAGTTTACGTTGAATACGGTCAAGCTCAGTTGGGGATTGTTGGTTATGATGTGCTGCGGGAGAAAAATTCAAAAGTTGCTCATTTAGCTGACTTACAGTTTGGCGGATGTAGAATGTCATTAGCAGTCAAGGCTTCTAGTCCTTACCGGAGTTCTTTAGATCTTCCCCCTCACGGCAGGGTAGCATCTAAGTTTGTTCACTGCGCCCGCGAATACTTCAATAAGTTGGATTTGCCTGTAGAAATTATTCCACTTTACGGTTCTGTCGAACTTGGTCCTATTACGGGGATGTCTGAAGCAATTGTGGATTTAGTTTCCACTGGTCGTACTTTAAAGGAAAATGGTTTAGTTGAGATTGATATCTTATTTGACACTACAGCACGGTTGATTGCTAATCCTCTAAGTTATCGCCTCAATACTGATAGACTCCACGATTTAGTAGAGCAGTTGCACTCATCAATTTTGAGTAAAGTCTAACTCTGAATAAATGGTTAATGGTTAATGGTTAATGGTTAATTGTTAATTGTTAATGGTTAATGGTTAATTGTTAATGGTTAATGGTTAATGGTTAATGGTTAATTGCTAATTGTTAATTGTTAATTGTTAATGGCTAATGGTTATTATTGCCTAGAAGGGTAAAGTGTGACGCTTCAGGGTAGGGAATGCGGGTTGGTGATGATTGGTGATGGAGTTGAGATGCGATCGCTAAAAGAACTAATTTCCTTGCGGATTAACAGTGAGTGTGAGCTTGTATGTCCATGGAACAGCTATGTCTTCCTTGTAAGTTGGTTCAAACCTCCAGCTCTGGATAATTTTCCATGTTAGTTCCTTCGCTTTATCTTCGCTAATATTTCCCTGCTTGACTTGAACTTGAAGTGGAAATTCCGGTTCCCCTTTTTTATTAATCCAAAACAATACTTCCAACTCGAAAACCTGATTCAAATTAATATTTAGCTCTGCCAAATCATTAATAGAGAAGAACTCTTTATTACTCTGCTTTGGCTTTGCTTTCCTGTCTCTTGGATCATCAGGATTAAGTCTGATCTCCCCACCATCAGCAGCAACTCTGAGTTCACCTGTAGTGATTTGAAATCCACCTTCTAGCGGTGGCGTAGTTGATGGTGATGATGTTGGTGATGGCGATGGCGTAGTTGACGGTGTTGTTGACGGTGTTGTTGATGGTGTTGTTGATGGTGTTGTTGATGGTGTTGTTGACGGTGTTGTTGATGGTGTTGTTGATGGTGTTGGTGATGGTGATGGCGATGATGTTGGTGATGGTGATGGCGATGATGTTGGTGATGATGTTGGTGACGGTGTTGGCGATGTGGTTGGTGACGGTGTTGGTGATGATGTTGGTGATGATGTTGGCGATGTGGTTGGTGGTGTGGTTGGTGGTGTAGTTGGTGACGGTGTTGGCGATGATGTTGGCGATGTGGTTGGTGGTGTGGTTGGTGGTGTAGTTGGTGACGGTGTTGGCGATGATGTTGGCGATGATGATGATGATGGTGACGGTGTTGGCGATGATGATGATGATGG
This sequence comes from Caldora sp., assembly GCA_965222765.1. Lineage (GTDB taxonomy): Bacteria > Cyanobacteriota > Cyanobacteriia > Cyanobacteriales > Coleofasciculaceae > Caldora. Next base: position 7,858 of record CBDCVG010000077.1, on the reverse strand, counting down.
CTGTTGCTTAGGTTGTCCTTTCCCCGCAGGTGCTGCGGTTTGAGTTGCTTGAGCTATTAAAGTTTCTTCTGGAGCTAGGACAATGAAATCTATGGGAACAAGAGTGGTAGAAGTAGCATCATTACTAGATTGCAAACCCTGAATACGCCCTATTAGCAATAGCCGCAGTATGGCAAAGACAAATACATGAAACAAAACAGAACCGACAATAACCTTAACCCAGATCTTTGGTGGATCAGAGTGACGCCGCACAAGCATTTGAGAGTGATTAGTTGGTGTTAAATTGGGTAGTGCCATTATTCCTGGCGGTAGAAACGCCTTTTTAAATGCATACTGGGAAAAGGAGGGTAGTTACAACTACTACTAGCCAATATTCAGCAAAGTTGACAAAGCAACGATGAAACGTAAATCCAGATCTTATAAAACAAAGGCTCCAGCTTCTCAACCTTTTTCCTCAACTCCCAGCTCTTCTTCCTTGAATTACACAAACATAGCAATTTGGGCAGGAATTTTTATTCTGGGAATTGGAGTTGGTATTGCTTTTAGCTCTGGTGTAAGTGTCAACCCAGAAAATGTAGTATCTCGTGAAGCCATTGATCGTAGTGCCCCTAATGCTGAGCTTTGTGTTCAGTACGGAGCTAGTGCTATGGTTTCCGATGTGCGTGTCTTTGTAACCCTCAATCCCTTTAATGTCTATGTTACCCAGCCTAGTATGAGACCGGGGTGTGTCTTGCGCCGGAATAACTGGGCAGTTCTGGAACAGAAGAAAGTGGTAACTTCGAGTCAGGTGCGGGAGTGTAAAAACCGACTGAATACTTTTGGCTTCACTGGGGATCTCGATAGTAACCCTGATATCGAATGCATCTATCAAAATGAAGCTGCTGATAACTTGTTCCTCAAGGAACCAGGTACAGTTGGTCCACGACCGGAAACCGATAGGTTCTAAGCTCGATTTTTGCTTATAATCTCCCCCCTAAGGATAGGATGTAGGATGAATTGCTGGACAAGCTAAAAACTTCCGTATTTGTTCTAGGTAAAGCTTTGGTTGCTCCAACATCGGGAAGTGAGCCGTATTAGCAATCTCAATATATTCAACTTGTTCATTGAGCCTTGCTGCATTACGACCTAGAGCTGGAGGGATAATCTTGTCATATTCACCAGAAATTAATAATGTCGGCACAGCTAATTTGGCAAACTCTTGGGGCATAACCTCCGCTGCATACTTACTAACTGCCGTTAGCATTGTACCCAAAGCTGCTGTTTCATCCGCTAGCAGGTAATCTTCTAGGAAAGCCCGACTGATCGCTCTAGGTAAGGGACGGTGCAAAAATCTTTGCATGAACATTGTACTAGCCAGAGGAACGCGAAGGAACCACCGGGGACGGAATTTAACCACATAGCTACCAAATTTATGGAATGCGGCAAAAGATTTCTCTTCGTATTCAAAAATACCGCTGCAAGTAAAAAGCGCCCGTTCGACTCGCTCTGGATAACGATTCACAAACATGCAAGCGGCTGACGCACCCAAGGAGTGGGCATTGAGATAGATACGACTAAGCCCTAGGGCATCTAACAACCCTGCCAAATCTTCAGCATATTCTTCCATTTCATAGGATAATTCTAGGGGTTGTTGGGGTAACTTGGAGCGACCAAAACCCCGCAAATCATAGAGTAAGCAATCAAATGAATCGGAGAGGGCATTAGCCGTAGTTTCCCAATAGCGAGCCGAACCACCCCAACCGTGGATAAAGACGATGACTGGTTTATTGTTATCTGGCGTTGGGTTTTTAATCCATTTGTAGTAATGGTCAACACCCCGAACTTGAATGTAAGGCATTTAACTTGTCATTTGTCATTTGTTATTTGTCATTAGTAAGAGTTTGACAAATATCAAGCTCTATTCACAGTACACTAATGAGAGATAATATTATCTATTTTGGCTCAAAATTCATATTGAGAAACATGAATGCCATCGCCTCAGGATTCTCATTCCTTGCCCTTTAAGCCTTTTGCTTTCCCCTATGGTGTAACAATCCTTTCCCAATTACCAGGGATTGCCAATTATTGTGAAAGCACTCCAGAAAAAGGGATGGCTTAGTTGTAAATCATCTACATTCTTCAACTGACTGGGTAAAGACCAACTACCACTACTACTCACCAACTTACTCCTCTCCATGCGTATCTCTTTGTTGATCATTGCCAACTGCGCATGTCTCAATGCCTGGGTTTTGATTGGTGCTGTGTGTAACTGTTCGTAAAAACTCGTCATTAGTCCCAATGTTCCTGCATCGCTGACATACCAAAGACTCGCTAGAGCTGACTTGGCTCCTGCTAGTACCGCTAATCCAGCAAACCCTAACTCCGCTTCCCCATCTCCCAAGGCTGTGCGACAGGCACTTAATACGACTAACTCTACTGCGGGGTTACTCCAACCTAACTCCCTGAGGGAATCTAGTCCTAGCTTGGTGTCCCATAATTGGATATAGGACTTTCCTGGCTTACCTGGTAAAAAGTCACTGTGGGTAGCTAAATGGATAATGCCAAAGGGCTTATTCGAGCGAATTTGCTTGAGATGATCACGGGTAAACTCTTGATTGAGGAAGGATTTGCCGGGCCATAAAGCACCAGCAATGGCGTCTAACTCCACTGGTACTGCGGGTAAAGGATGGCGATCAGGGAAATGATCTGCTCCCATAGCCAGTACTTCAACATTTTTGATATTAACAGCCCTAGTATCAGTGAGGCTGAGGCTGGGCATCAAACCAACACTGTATTCTTCAATGATAAAGCCAGTACCATCATGGAGAGCAGCAATGGGTAGCGATCGCAAACCTTGGTCTAGAATGAACACTAGATTCTGAATTCGTTGTGCTTGTAAGTCCGCTTGTAGAGGAGCAACCAACCACTTATAAAGTTGCTGTGATGGAGCCAGATAGCCAAGGGAGTTTGTCACATCGGTAACATTGAGCCGAAACTCTTGTGCTACTTGGAGGACTTCCTGACGGGTTTTGCCTACACGTCGCCGAATGGGTTTACCCTCAGATGTGACTAGTACCAGTTCCAACTCGTCATTGGCTCGATCTAACTCCGGTGTCAATTGTTGGGATCCTCCATTTTCAACTGTGTTTGAAGAAACAATAGTTGAAGGGACAAAGAAGGCATAAATCAGAGCTGGTTTAACACCAGTCGATTCTTCAACTTGATCGAGGGTAGCTTGAGCTTGTTGTAAGTTAAAGGTGGGAGTATCACTAAGACCAAAATGATCCTCAAAAGAATCGTTGATTGTTTCTTCTAATTCTTCTACTGCTGTGTCAATTTCCAGTGAGGGAAGTTCTCTTACATCTACATCTATGGGAGTGTTTGCCTCTTCTGAAGCTTCACTTAAATCAACAGGATTGATCGAGGATTGGTCAACAGAACTATCACTAGGATTAATGATCGGGGGTGGATCAACACTAATAATTTCAATGTTGCCTTCTTGGTGAGTGAAAAGAAATGATTCGGTGGGGCTAATGGTAAAATTACCGCTGGTGATCGTTCCTACTGTGCTGTTGTTGTTACTTGCACCGATATCAAAAGCAACTTCTCCATTTCCTCCATGCCGAATCGTAATATTACCACCACTATTACCCCCGACTGTAGAAATGCTAGCTTCTACACCATTGGTCGCTGTGAAGGTGTCGGTGGCTTGGAAAAAGCTGGTAGTAGTAATGTCCACTGTACCGCCTATAGTTCCTCCCTCGGCATTAATCCAACTCACTTGACTCTCCCCTGATGGAGAGAGGTTAACATTGCCACCCACTCCAAAAGCTCCACTAGAGTTGATTTGAAAGGTACTAATCTGGGTATTGGCAAAAATATTAATATTTCCACCATTGAAAGCCCCTGATGAGTTGAGGTTACCGATAGTAACTGCTGCAGTTTGGCTGTTTAAAGTGATATCACCCCCATCACCATTACTATTACTAGAATCTAAAGTAATATTACTGGCGTTGGTGGTTGTTATATCGAGGTCAATTGTTGTTATATCGAGGTCAATTGTTGTTATATCGGGGTCAATTGTTGTTATATCAGGGTCAATTGTTGTTATATCGAGGTCAATTGTTGTTATATCGGGGTCAATAGTATCATCCGTGGTAGTTAAGTTATCTAAAAAGGCAATTGTTCCAACACTATTGAAGTTGATATCTCCACCTGAAGTAAAGACAGAATCTTGAAGATTAATTTGACCAGAAGCTATTAGATTACCGATAAAAAAGTCAGCTCCATTAGTGGTAATAGTTTCTTCTAGATTAACAGTGCCAGGAGTATTAATTATTAGGGCATTATTAACTCCCAAATTGTCAGTAAGAGGTAAGTTGAGAACACCAGTAGTGATGTTGTCAGCAGCAGTAAGGGTAATACCTGGAGCAGTAAGGGTAAAACCTGTGGTATCGATGGAGCCTGTACCAAAAGGCGATCGCAAAGTAATGGGGTCATTAAAGGTAGTATCATCAGCTAAGGTAATTGCCCCACTTCCTTCAGTATGTCCGATAGTAATACTGTTAAAGCCATCTTGCAACAAACTTAGTTCATCTGATGTTAAATCCAGAATGCTAATATCGTCATTATTAGCGCCACCAATTTGGATTGATTGTGTTAGTTCTAAAGGCTCAATTGTTAAATTACCCGTACCAGAGACATTGCCAGCAAAGTCAATTTTATCTCCTCTGAGGATAAGATTACCCAACCCACCGTTGAGATTACCGCTGATACTAGCACCATCACCAAAGAGGAAGGTATCGTCTAAGTTGCCACCTGTGAAGTTTTGAACCTGAGTAAAGTTATTAGTATTGTTGAGGTTGCCAGTATCAGGACCGGTAAGACTCCAAGTGTTGAGAGTATCTTCACCAATTAGAGTATTGCTACCTCTACCACCATTAATATTAGTAACACTACCACCATTGAGAGTGAAGATATCTTCTAAATTACCACCTCTGAGGCTGTCGAAATCAATGAAGTTGAGAGTGTCATTAAGTATGCCTTCATTAAGGTTGGTAATCTCCCAATTATTGGCAGTATTGGCTCCAATTAAGGTACTCTCAGCAGCAGTGGTGCCGATAATTTGTTCAATGCCTACTGCTCCGAGGGTATTGAGATTGACACTTAGGGGGGTAGTGTAGGCAGAGAAATTTATATTGTCGATGCCTCCGTTGTCTCTGATGCTGCCATTGAAGTTAACTCCATCACCAACAATGAAGCTGTCATCTAAAGTTCCACCGGTGAGGTTTTGAATCTGAGTAAAGTTATTAGTGCCGTTGACATTGCCAGTATTAGAGCCAGTAAGACTCCAGGTATTAATCGTATTTTCACCAATTAAGGTATTTCTACCTCCACCACCATTGATATTAGTAACACTGCCACCATCAAGGATGAAAGTGTCGGTTGAAGTACCACCCCTCAGGGTGTTGAAAGCGGTGAAGTTGAGAGTGCCATTGATCATGCCTGCGTTGAGGTTGGTAATCTCCCAAGTATTGGGAATATTGGCTCCAATTAAAGTACTATCAGCAGCGGTTGTGCCGATAATTTGTTCAATGCCTACTGCTCCCAGGGTATTGAGATCCACCTCCAGGGGAGTGGTGTAGGCAGAGTAATTAAAATTGTCAGTGCCTCCGTTATCACTAATGCTGCCATTGAAGCTAACACCATCACCAAAGAGGAAGCTGTCGTCTAAAGTTCCACCGGTGAGGTTTTGAATCTGAGTAAAGTTATTAGCAGCGTTGACATTACCACTATTCAAACCAGTAAGGTTCCAGGTATTGAGAGTATTTTCCCCAACAATGGTGTTGCTACCCCCACCACCATTGATATCCCTAACAGTGCCACCATCAAGGATGAAAGTGTCTGTTGAAGTACCACCCCTCAGGGTGTTGAAATCGCTGAAGTTGAGAGTGCCATTGATTATACCTGCGTTAAAATCAGTAACTTCCCAAATATTGGGAATATTAGCTCCAATTAAAGTACTATCAGCAGCAGTGGTGCCGATAATTTGTTCAATGCCTACTGCTCCCAGGGTATTGAGATCCACCTCCAGGGGAGTGGTGTAGGCGGAGTAATCAAAAGTGTCGATACCTCCAGTGTCACTGATAGTGCCATCGAAAGTAAAACCATCAGCAAAAACAAAGGTGTCATCTAAACTTCCACCTATGAGGATTTGAACCCGAGTAAAGTTATTGCCATTGATGGTGCCAGTATTAGTGCCTCTAAAATTCCAGGTGTTGAGGGTATCATCACCAATTACGGTGTTTATACCCCCACCACCATTGATATTAGTTAACAGTGCCACCATTGAGAATGAAAGTGTCTTCTGAGGCAACGCCTATGAGATTCTCGAAATCGGTGAAGTTGAGAGTGCCATTGAGTATGCCTTCGTTGACATCGGTAACCTCCCAAGTATTGTCAATATTGTCTCCGATTAAGGTACTCTCAGCTGCAGTGGTGCCGATAATTTGTTCAATATCTACTCCTCTGAGGGTATTGAGACTCACCTGAAGGGGAGTGGTGTAGGCAGAGAAGTTAAAACTGTCAGTGCCTCCGTTATCATTAATGCTGCCATTGAAGCTAATACCATTATCAAACAAGAAGTTGTCATCTAAACTGCCACCGGTGAGGTTTTGAATCCTACTAAAGCTATTAGTACCATTGACATTGCCAGCATCAGAATCAGTAATATTCCAGGTGTTAAGAGTGTTATCACCAATTAGGCTGTTTGTACCGACACCGCCGTCAATACTAGTCACACTGCCACCATTGAGAGTGAAGGTGTCTGTTGAAAAACCACCCCTAATATTCTCAAAATTACTAAAGTTGACAGTGTCATTGAGTATGCCTGCGTTGATGCCTGTAATCTCCCAATTATTGGCAGAATTGGCTCCAATTAAAGTACTCTCAGCAGCAGTTGTGCCGATAATTTGTTCAATGCCTAATCCTCCTAGGGTATTGAGATCCACCTCCAGGGGAATGATGTAGGCAGAGAAATTAAAACTGTCAGTGCCTCCGTTATCATTAATGCTGCCATTGAAGCTAATACCATTATCAAACAAGAAGTTGTCATCTAAACTGCCACCAGTAAGGTTTTGAATCCCAGTAAAGCTATTAGTACCATTGACATTGCCAGCATCAGAATCAGTAATATTCCAGTTGTTGAGAGTGTTATCACCAATTAGGCTGTTTGTACCGACACCGCCGTCAATACTAGTCACACTGCCACCATTGAGAGTGAAGGTGTCTGTTGAAAAACCACCCCTAATATTCTCAAAATTACTAAAGTTGACAGTGTCATTGAGTATGCCTGCGTTGATGCCTGTAATCTCCCAATTATTGGCAGAATTGGCTCCAATTAAAGTACTCTCAGCAGCAGTTGTGCCGATAATTTGTTCAATGCCTAATCCTCCTAGGGTATTGAGATCCACCTCCAGGGGAGTGGTGTAGGCAGAGAAGTCAAACCTGTCAGTGCCTCCGTTGTCATTAATGCTGCCATTGAAGTCAACACCATCACCAAAAATGAAGTTGTCATCTAAACTGCCGCCAATTAAGTTCTCAATATTGTTGAAGGTTAATTGATCGGGGAAAATACTATTTAGATTACCTTCGTTAGGACCTGTCAGTTCGTAGGTGGTGTTTTGTTCTGGGCCAACTAAAGTTGAACCCCCAGCAATATTTACAGAGTCATTGAAAGTAGCCCCATTGTTGATAGTAACAGTGCCAGTGCTATCAGCACGACCAATGGTGATACTAGCAAAACCATCTTGCAAAGTAGCGATTTCCGTGTCTACCAAGTCCAGTGTATCTGGACCGAAGTTGGTTACATTGCCAATTT
>CBDCVG010000076.1:0-22891 GCA_965222765.1 Caldora sp. | reverse complement strand
CAATCCATAACTCAACACCAACAACAATTTGTAGAAGCTCAAGGTTGGATTGTGGATGAGGATGGTACCGTGATTCTGACGGCTGAACCTTTTACAGGAGAGTTGCCCAGTGGTTGGGTTTCTGCATCTTCTTGTATTAAAAATTGATAATTGATAATTGATAATTGATAATTGTCTCCCCATCTGGAAGCTTTAAGACACGACAGTAGGATACTAGTTATGAAATGGTTGGTAAAAGTCTATAATAAATGTCTATTTTTTCTGGGATTGGTCTTACTATCATTCTTAGTAACAACCCAGGTTGTTCCCGTTGCGGCACAACAGTTTACTTTTACCTCAATTTCCAATGGTTCCCAGATAAACGAGAGAGTTAAGGAAAGCAGCCAAAATCTACCATCAACTGAGGCATCAAATCTACTAATTCAAGGCAAGACTAACTATGAAGCCGGACGTTTTACCGAAGCTGCGATCGCATGGAAACAAGCGGCACAAGCTTACGAAAAAGCAGGGGATCACACTAACCAAGCCCTCAGTTTAAACTATCTTTGTTTAGCCTATCAGGATTTGGGACAATGGGAACAGGCCCAAGCAGCAATTAATCAAAGTCTCAACTTACTCCAAACTAAACCTAATCTCGGTATCCTCGCCCAAGCCTTAAATACTCAAGGTAGCCTTCAACTAGCAACAGGAAAAACTCAAAGAGCACTCAAAACTTGGCAAGAGGCCCAAATAACTTATGCTCAAGCTAGTGATGATATGGGAGTCTTAGGGAGTCAAATCAATCAGGCACAAGCCTTCCAAAGCTTGGGTATGTTCCAGCGAGCTCAAAAAACTTTAGAACAGGTACAACAACAACTCAAAACCCAACCAGATTCCCTGGTAAAAGCGACAGGTTGGCACAGTCTAGGACTTGTTTGGCAAACTATCGGTGATCTGCAACAATCTCAGCAAGTCTTAGAAGAAAGTTTAGCAGTTGCCCAACAGCTCAACTCTAAACGAGACATTAGTACCACCCTTTTTAGCCTAGGCAATACAGCACGAGGCTTGGGAGAAACCGCAAGCAGCTTTGCAGTATTATCAACAAGCAACTGAAACTGCAACTTAGTCCCCTAAACCAAGTAGAAGCACAACTCAATCACCTCAAGCTGCTGATTCATCTAGAAGAATTTACCAACTGGCTCAAGCACTAATCCCTGCCATTCAAGCAAACTTCACTAACTTACCGATTAGCCGAGACGCCATCTATGCTCAAGTTAACTTTGCTGCAAGTTTAATCGAGTTGTCATCTATTAACAAGCAACCAACAACCAATAACCAACAACCAACAACCAACACCATTGCCCAACTATTAGCACAAACTGTTCAACAGGCAAAAACCTTAAAAGACCAAAGAGCAGAATCTTTAGCTTTGGGCAACTTAGGAAAATTATACGAACAAACCGAGCAATGGTCAGAAGCACAAAAGTTAACTGAACAAGCCTTGGTACTGACACAAAGTATCAATGCTGGTGATCTTGCCTATCAGTGGGAATGGCAACTAGCACGAGTGCTAACCAACAAAGGAGAGATTGAAAATGCGATCGCAGCTAATCAAGAAGCCTTTAATATCTTACAATCTCTCCGCAGCGATCTAGTTGCCATGAACCCTGAAGTTCGCTTTTCCTTCCAAGAGAAAATCGAACCAATCTACCGTAACCTCGTCAGTCTCTTATTACAGGAATATGAGGAGACGACAAGACGCGGAGATGGGGAGCTGAGGGAGATGGGGAGATGGGGAGATGGGGAGATGCGGAGACAATTCCCAAACAACAAAGGACAAACAACCAACAACAAACAACAAACAACAAACAACAACCTTAAACGAGCACGTAAAGTTATTGAATCCCTACAATTAGCCGAACTAGAGAACTTCTTCCGTACTCCTTGCTTAGATGCCAAAGCTGAGCAAATTGATACTGTAATTGAAAAAGGCGATCGCACTGCTGCTGTTATCTATCCTATTATTCTGCCAGACCGTTTAGCAGTAATTATTTCACTACCAGGACAACCCCTCAGCCAGTACAGTATCAATTTGCCCGAAGCAGAAGTAGAAGAAACCATCAGCCGTCTACGAGAGTCGATGAACCTTGCCATATCTAACCGACAGCGTCTCAAGCTCTCTCAAAAAGTTTATGACTGGCTAATTCGACCTACCCACAAGCAGTTAACTGAAGGTGGTATCAAAACCTTAGTGTTTGTCTTAGATGGAGTGTTTCGCAATGTACCTATGAGTGCACTCCACGATGGCGAACAATATCTGATTGAAAACTATAGTATCGCCTTAACTCCCAGTTTACAGTTATTAGAACCGCGATCGCTCCAACAACTGCAACTTGAATCTCTCACAGGAGGCTTAACGGAATCCCGTTCAGGTTTTTCTGCTTTACCTGCTGTAGCGGAGGAAGTCAAACAGATTAGTAATAATATTCCCTCAGAAGTCCTTCTAAATGCCGAGTTTACCCGTACCAACCTAGAAAACCAAATTCAATCCCTTTCTGTTCCCATTGTTCACCTCGCTACCCATGGACAATTTAGTTCTAAACCAGAAGAAACCTTTCTCCTAACCTGGGATGAACGCCTCAATGTTAATACCTTATCCCAATTACTCAAAAGCAGAGAAGAAACCGGTGCTGAACCGATTGAACTGTTGGTGCTGAGTGCTTGCCAAACTGCCTCTGGAGACAAACGAGCTGCCTTAGGATTAGCAGGGTTAGCCGTGCGTTCTGGTGCTCGCAGTACTGTAGCTACCTTATGGACTGTCGATGACCAATCAACAGCCAAAACCATGGTTGAATTTTACCGCAATCTCGGTCAAGGTAATGGCAACCGAGCCGAAGCACTCCGTCAAGCGCAGTTATCCCTGCTCAAGCAACAAAAGTACCAACACCCCTATTACTGGGCTCCTTTTATTTTAGTTGGCAATTGGCTTTAGGGACTTGCATATAAATAGGGCTTGGGAGAACAAGTCGTAACTTTCGGGTTTGAATAGGTGTTAGGTGATAGGTGGTAGGTGGTAGGTGTTAGGGATTTTCCACTTGAGGTGCAAGGTGTATAGCGGTACGCACATACATTAGGACGATATTTTTTCTCTGTGTTCCTCTGTGCCTCTGTGGTGAGTTTCCTAAATGTTCTAACCAAAATGAGTAGTGCTATAAAATGTTTGAAAGTTTTGTCTGGTATAGTTTCCAAGCTTTTGCAAGAAGCCCTAAATAAAGATTCCATCCTTCTAGCCGAGTGTTTCTTAAGAGCAACCCCACTGGCGGCGATTGCCACCCGCGACGAATGGAAGAAACACTACCTCCGTTCCTACCTTGGGGCCCTCTTTCCTCCTACCTCCTCCCTCGCCTCCTGCCTCCTGCCGCCTGCCTCCTGCCTTGTTTCTTCAGAGCTACTGGCAAGATGCCAGTTCCACGTTATGAATGGACTCGTCAAGAACTCGCTAGAATGGCAACACGGATTAACCAAGCGATCGCAGCAGAAACAATATTAGCAAGTAAGTTAAGTCAGGTGGTACGCTCTACTAGTTAAAAATTAAACTAAAAACAGTTCTATGTTGAGGATGCAAAAAGGAAGAAAACCTATGTTTCGCTATAGAATTCGTGCTATTGTTCTTACCGTTGGTATAGTCGGTGCTTTAACTGTAGGATGGTTTCCTGCGCGATCGCAGGAGGCTGAAGTTGAAGTTGAAGAAGCGGCAATTGAAGAGGTACAAGAGATTGAGCTACCAACAGGAGATCCCAGTGCTGCAACAACTACGGAAAATCCTGATATTCCCGTTGATGAGTTGGAACTGCTAGTAAAGCCCCTCACCCTTGAAAAGCTGCAAAATGAGGCGGCTGCCTGGATGCTGATACTTGAAGCCAAGGCTCAGGAAATCAGCGAGGCTGAAATTGCTGTCAAGCGTGAGAATGTATCTATCGACCGACAAGAAGAAGCAGCTAATGAGTTAAACAAAGCTAAGAAAGCTCTCGAAGAGGCAGAAGAGGCACAAACCACAGCTACTCCCGGCACACCAGAGTATGAAGAAGTTACGAAAAAGGTAGAGGAAGCCAAAGAAGAACTCAAAAAAGCTCAAAAAGCTATTGAGGAAGCAGCCGCTGCTCAAGAGGAGCTCAAAAAGGATAAGGCGCTACAGGATGCTTTGGAAAAAGCGAAGGAAACGGGTGAATTAGATGCGGCAAAGGAAACCCTTGACAAAGCTGAAAAAGAACGAGAGGAGATAGATCCTGGTTCTGCCGAGTACGAGAGGGCAACAGAAAAAATCGATCAACTAGAAGAAGCGATCGCAGCTTTTGAAGAAGCACAAGAAGCTAAAACTGAGGCTGAACCTGACTCACCAGAATTTGAGCAAGCTGAACAACAGATCGAAAAAGCTCAAGCAGAACTCAAAAAGGTACGGGAAGCTATTGATGGAGTAGAGCCAACTGAAGAGGAGCCGACAGAGCAATCTTCTGAGACTATCGATGAAGCCGCAGCTCTTCTAGAAGAAACTGAAATTCAAGCCGATAGGGAAGAGAAAGTTGCTGGTTCTCCTGATGTCGTTGACATCGAAGATAACCTGGAAGAAAAACAAGAGCAGCTTGAGGAAGCGGCAAAAGAGTTGGAAAAGAGTGCTGAAGCAGAATCGGAATTAAAAAACCAGCTAGTAGCAACAGTTACCGAACTCCAATCCCAGCAAACAGCAATCATTGATCGCTTTAAAGTCATTCTGGATGAACTAGAGGGCAAAGGTGGCAACGTTGATATCTACCGCCAATACATTGAAGCTGTTAGCGGTATTAACTTTGACGTAACAGATACCGAAGGTTTAGGAGTACGTCTCATTAGTTGGGTGAAATCTGAAGAAGGGGGTTTGCGTTGGGCAGTTAATATCGGTACCTTTTCAGGGATTGTCGCCGTTTCGATTATTGTCTCTCAAATCGTGGGTATACTCTTCAACCAAGTGCTTATGCGATTCGGGAATTTCTCCGGAACATTTCGTCAATTTGTCGTTATGCTCATCAAACGGGGAGGAGTTGTGGTTGGTGTTATGCTGGCTCTAACAGCATTAGAAGTCAGCTTAGGTCCCATCATAGCTCTAGTTGGTGGTGCTAGTTTCGTGCTAGCGTTCGCACTGCAAAGTAACCTAAGTCACTTTGCTAGTGGTTTGACGCTCATGTTCTACAAACCCTTTGATGTCGGTGATGAAGTTAAAATCGCTGGACTTTGGGGAGTGGTGGATTCGATCACCCTAGCTAGTACAACAATTAAAGGTTTCGATAGTCAGATATATACTCTTCCCAACGGTATGGTTTGGGGTGACATCATTGAAAACTTTACTACTACAGAAAGACGGGAGTTAGGTATACAGTTCCGGATTGGTTTTGATGAAGACTTGGCTCAAGTGCGGCAATTACTAGTAGAAACGATGAAATCGCACCCTGGTGTTTTTGAGGAGCCAGCTCCCTCAACCTTCGTCTGGGGATTTGAAGAATACTACATTAATATTGAGGTTGAGGGATGGACGAAAACAGAGGAATATTGGAATACCCAGCAAGAAGTTCTCTGCATGATTAAAGAAAGATTTGATCAAGAAGGTATCAAAGTGGCTGCTACCCCCGCACACCATATTTACTTCAAAGAAGTAGCCAATGGCAAAAAACCCCAACTCCTTTCAGAAACTCCTGTAAAGCAGGTGAATGAGGAAACATCTCCAGTTAACTCACAAACCTGATGAGATTCATAGTTGGTGGCATTTAGCAGTAAATTGCCACTACTGCCGTGACACACCTAAAAATGTAGGTTGGGTGGAACGAAGTGAAACCCAACACAATGTACGAGGAGCGTTGGGTTGCGCTATCGCTTCACCCAACCTACCTAGTGCTTGCTGAATAAGTAGATTGATTCGGGTTTTGAAGTAATGAGCAAAAAAGACAAAAAGAAGAAAAAAAAGATACATAACAACAAGGTTGAAAAAACAAAAAGTTACTTACTTGACAAGCCGTTTAAATACCTAGCTATCACAACCCACTTATCAGATAACAATGGCACTGCACCAAAGGACATTAAGAAAAAAGTCTATGAGCGAGAACTGCGCCGTTTACAGGTTGAGTTAGTCAAATTACAAGAATGGATTAAGCACAAGGGACTCAAAGTAGTTGTCATCTTTGAAGGACGTGATGCTGCGGGTAAAGGTGGGGCAATTAAGCGCATTACAGAAAGCTTGAATCCTCGTGTATGTAGAGTTGCAGCTCTAGGCACACCAACAGAGAAAGAAAAAACTCAATGGTATTTTCAACGCTACGTTGCCCATTTACCAGCAGCAGGTGAGATGGTGTTATTTGACCGAAGTTGGTACAACCGAGCTGGTGTTGAACGAGTCATGGGTTTTTGTAGCCACGAAGAGTATGTAGAGTTTTTACGCTCATGTCCAGATTTTGAATGTCTGCTCCAACGCTCCGGTATTATCCTGATTAAATATTGGTTTTCTGTCAGTGACGAAGAACAAGAACGCCGGTTCCAAGCGCGCATTGAAGATCCCACAAAACGCTGGAAACTCAGCCCTATGGATCTAGAATCTCGCGCCCGCTGGGTAGAGTATTCCAAGGCAAAAGATGATATGTTTAATGCTACAGATACCACAGAATCTCCTTGGTATGTGGTGAAAGCAGACAACAAAAAATTGGCTCGCCTCAACTGTATTAACCATCTCCTAAGTATCGTTACTTATGAAGATTTGACTCCCAAACCGATCGAATTGCCACCACGACAACAAGCAATGGATTATATCCGTCCTCCCATGTCACTACAGAATTTTGTGCCGGAAATATATTAAGGTAAAAGGCAATAGGAAACTAAAATCTATCTTGTTTATTTAATTTAACCAATATAATAACAAATAACCAATGACCAATGACCAATGACAAAAATAATGTTTGCTTGCAAGAAAAACTCTTGTCGCTCTCAAATGGCAGAAGGCTTTGCTAGAAAGCTAGGAGCCGGGAAATTTGAGATTACAAGTGCTGGCATAGAAGCTTCCCGGGTTCATCCTACTGCTATTGAGGTAATGTCAGAAATCGGTATCGATATCAGCAATCAAACTTCCAAACCCATTAGTAACTTTCAAGCCTCTGATTATCATGCTGTAATTTCTTTGTGTGGTTGTGGTGTAAGTTTACCGAAGGAATGGTTATTGCAAGAAGTATTTGAAGATTGGCAATTAGATGATCCTGATGGACAACCGATTGAAACCTTCCGCCGCATCCGCGATGAAATAAAAGAACGAGTGTCAAGTTTGTTAGGTATTAGGTGTTAGGTGTTAGGTGTTAGTGGGATTGTTGATACTTATGAGTTTATTCCAACGCTCAACGAAGCGGAGCTTGAAGAAATCTAGACCAAGGATATTATTGAAGGGTCTCAGTCATATTGATTTGGAACTTCTTGACACAAAATTAGAACTTATTGCCACAAAAGATGATATTTCTGAGGTCAGCCAAGAATTATATGCTGTCAGACAAGATTTTAAAAATGAACTTCGTGAAGTTAGAGAAGAACTGAAAACTGACATTTTGAATATTAGAGAAGATATTCAACGTCTTGAGGCTAAAATTGAGGCAATCAAGCCTGTTATGGGAGAACAAGTAGAAAACAACAAATATGAACCTCTGCGATGGATTTTTCCGCTTATGCTTGGACAAGTTGGCTTTCTTATATTCTTAATTCTTAATGCTTAATTCCGCGCAGCGCGACTTCTTTGGGATAATCACATTGACGATACTTGTTAATTCTGCCAATCATGACTTACTTTCGCCCCAATATTGATGCTTTGGCTGGTTATGTGCCTGGTGAGCAACCACCACCAGATGCCAAGGTAATTAAGTTGAATACTAACGAGAATCCTTATCCTCCTTCACCTCAGGCGTTACAGGTATTACAGGAACTAGAGGGAGAGCTGTTACGCCGCTATCCAGATCCGATGGCTGGTGCTTTCCGTCAAGCAGCCAGTCAAGTTTTAGGAGTGCCTGCCGACTGGATTTTGGTAGGCAATGGTAGCGATGATCTTTTAACTATGATTATCCGCGCTTGTACCGAACCAGGGCGAGGAGTAGTTTATCCGATGCCGACGTATGTCCTGTATCGTACTTTGGCACAGATACAAGATGCCGACATTTTGGAAGTCCCTTACCAAGAGGATTATACTTTACCAGTTGAAGAGTTAATTGCCGCTCAAGGAGCAGTCACCTTTATCGCTTCTCCTAATAGTCCATCAGGAACAGTTGTGCCAGTAGAATTGCTGGAGAAGCTGGCAACAGGATTATCTGGTGTACTAGTGATTGATGAGGCATATACCGATTTTGCTGAAGAAAATGCCCTAGAATTAATCAAGAATCACGACAATGTCATTATTTTGAGAACCTTATCTAAAGGTTACTCCTTAGCAGGATTAAGGTTAGGCTTTGGTATTGCTAACCCAGCACTATTGGCAGGATTAATTAAAGTCAAAGATAGCTACAACATTGATGCGATCGCAATTGCTGTAGGAGCAGCTGCAATGGCAGATCAAGACCACAAAAATACTAACGCACAAAAGATTAAGGATTCTCGAGTTAAAGTAGCTATTGAACTCGAAGAATTGGGTTTTAAGCTCTACCCTTCCCAATCTAATTTCCTGTTAGTAGGTTTATCGAAAATTTTAGCAGAAAAATTTACTTCTGACAGTGCGGAATTTCTCTATGAAATGCTAAAGCAACGGGGAATATTAGTCAGATATTTCAAGCAGCCACGACTGGAGGATAAGTTACGCATTACTATTGGCACTTCAGAACAAAATGCAGCTTTGATTAAGACGCTGAGAGATTGTTTACAATGAATCTTGTTACTATCGAGAAAAAAGGCAGGAGGCAGGAGGCAGGAGGCAGGAGGCGAGGAAGGAGGTAGGAGGAAAGAGGGCTCCAAGGTAGGAGCGGAGGTAGTGTTTCTGATTTTCATACCTCCAACCTCACCTACCACCTGCCACCTACCACCTACCACCTATTCAAACCCGAAAGTTACGACTTATTCAGCAAGCCCTAGTTAATACAGCTCATATTTGAGTAATGTACAAGGGATTGAGCCGTTATAAACTGGAATGCGGCGAGAGGCTTTTAGTCCTATTTGCTTTGCCAATTCCTTATTCCCACATAAAACAAAAGCAGTCCATCCTTTAAACCGTTGCTTGAAGACATCACCGAGCAGTTTATAGAAATCTCCCAGTTTGTTCGCATTTCCCACTCGTTCTCCATAGGGGGGATTGCAAATAATAATGCCAGTATCTGTTGGTGCTTCCACCTGAGATAGTTCAGTTTGGAAAAAGTTTACCTGCTCACCAACACCACATTTTTCTGCATTAATGCGAGCTTGTTGGAGGATATCAGAGTTGCGATCGCTTCCCAGAATCGGTGCTTGGAGTTCAGCTATTTGGCTGTTTTTCGCTTCTTTGAGCAACTGCTCCCAGCACTTAGCATCAAAATCTAGCCAGCGCTCAAAGCCAAAACCTTTGCGAAACAATCCTGGAGCAATATTTAAGGCTTTTAAACTGGCTTCTAGGGGTAAGGTTCCAGAACCACACAAAGGATCAAAAAACGGCATAGTTGGTTGCCAATCAACCATTTCTAACAGAGCTGCTGCTAGAGTTTCTTTAAGGGGAGCAAGTCCCATTGCTGGACGATATCCCCGTCGATGAAGACTGGTACCGGAACTATCGAGACTTAAAATACAGCTTTTTTGATGGATGTGGGCATTGAGCAGCAAATCAGGATTTTTTGTATCAATGCTAGAGCGCTCACCAAATTGGTGGCGCTGTTGATCTACGATCGCATTTTTGACTTGTAGAGCACTAAAATGAGTATGGTTGAGTTGGCGATTGCCCCCTGTAGCCCTAACAGCTAGGGTCTGATTGGGCTGTAGGTAATGTTCCCACCGAATATTTTGCACCTCTTCGTAAAGCCCCTTGGCATCTCGACAGGGGAACTCAGCCACAGTTACCAGCACCCGAAAAATAGTTCTTGCCCAGAGATTAACTCGGTACATCAAAGAATAATCACCAACAAAATGCACCCCAGTAAAGTCAGGATGAACTGACTGAGCTCCCAAGCCTTCCAATTCTTGGGTGGCAATCGCTTCCAAACCACGGGCAACTGTAGCAAAATAATGATTCATCCTATTAAAAAATAGCTCAACTCAGTTATCAATAATTGGTGATGGTATCGAAATAGTCGAAGTTATGCGCTCAGCTAATCGTGAGAAAGGTAGACTTTGCAAATATAATTTACCTGGTCCAGTCATCTTTGCCAAAAACAACCCTTCACCACCAAATAAAGCATTCTTGAACCCACCAATAAACTGAATGTTGTAGTCTATAGATGGAGCAAAAGCCACCAAACAGCCAGTATCCACCCGTAACTCTTCTCCTGGTGCGAGATTTTTTTCAATAATGGTTCCCCCAGCGTGCACGAAAGCCAATCCATCTCCTTTTAACCTTTGTAGGATAAAACCCTCACCACCGAAGAAACCAGCTCCCAGACGTTTGGTGAAGGCGATATCAATTTCGATACCTTTGGCAGCGCAAATGAAAGAATCCTTCTGGCATAAAAACTCACCACCAAATTCAGCCAAGTCTAAAGGTATCACCTCACCAGGATAAGGAGCAGCAAAACCCACGCGGGACTTACCACGTCCATTATTCAAAAAGGTGGTAATGAAGAAACCGTCTCCAGTCAACATCCGTTTGAAACCTGCGAATAAGCCACCGCCAGTATTGGTTTGCATGGCGATACCCTGTTCCATATAAGTCATAGTACCTACTTCTGCTCGTACTCCTTCTCCAGGATCAAGCTCAATCTCTACCAGTTGCAGGGATTCTCCATAAATCTTGTAATCAATTACATCAGCCATAATTTGTTATTTGTTGTTTGTTGTTTGTGAAGAAATTCAAAGTTTGTGTTATACGTCAATATACCCAAGAGAGATTCTTAGCTCTGTTTAGTTGAATTTCACTAGCTTGAATTTCTTCAGTGTGTCTTAATCTTAGACAGGCTTAGTTCGCAGTTGTACCTCTAGATTACCGATTCTCCAGATGGTGAAAACTCTCTCAAATCTCTTGTGTGATACTCAAAGATGTCATTTAAGTGTTTAAGAGTTTACTATTGGGGAAGCCTGTCAGGCTACATTACAACAACTTCATACTGCCGATTTTTCTTTACATTTTGTAAAAAATATCTAAGTTAGACTATTCAGCGCCGCTGATATTTGAGTAAACCCCTATGACAACCCTCGTCATTGTTGAATCCCCAACCAAAGCACGTACCATTCGTAACTATCTGCCCTCTGGCTACCGTGTCGAGGCATCTATGGGTCATGTGCGTGATCTTCCCTCTTCTGCAGAAGAAATTCCCGAAGCGGTCAAAGGTGAAAAATGGGCGCAGTTGGGGGTAAATGTGGATGCTAAATTTGAACCTTTGTACGTTGTTCCCAAGACCAAAAAGAAAGTAGTAAATGAGTTAAAAGAGGCTCTCAAGGGAGCTGATGAGCTAGTTCTTGCCACAGATGAGGATAGGGAAGGAGAAAGCATTAGTTGGCATTTACAGCAACTGCTGAAGCCAAAAGTTCCCACTAAGCGGATGGTATTTCATGAAATCACCCAAGAAGCTATTCGTGAGGCATTGAAAAATTGCCGTAATACTGACGAGCGGTTGGTACATGCTCAAGAGACAAGGCGAATTTTAGATAGGCTTGTGGGTTATACCCTTTCTCCTCTGCTCTGGAAAAAAATCGCCTGGGGTTTATCTGCTGGGCGGGTGCAATCTGTTGCTGTGCGCTTGTTAGTGAAGAAAGAGCGTCAACGTCGAGCTTTCCGCCAAGGGAGTTATTGGGATTTGAAAGCAACTCTTGAGAAAGAGAAAGCTCCTTTTGAGTCACGGTTGTTTACCCTCGCAGGTACTAAAATTGCTACTGGCAGCGATTTTGACCCCAATACAGGTCAAATTGTTGAAGGGCGGAAGGTGAAGTTACTTAATGAAGCCGAAGCTCGAGAACTTCAAGAACGTCTGACAGATAAAACCTGGACAGTGACTGATTTAGAAGAGAAACCAGTCACTCGTAAACCAGCTCCACCCTTTACCACTTCAACCCTACAACAAGAAGCAAACCGAAAACTACGCTTGTCTGCCCGTGAGGCAATGCGGATAGCTCAAAATCTCTATGAACAGGGTTATATTACCTATATGCGGACAGATTCGGTGCATTTGTCGGAACAAGCGATCGCGGCGGCACGTAGCTGTGTTGAGCAAAAGTACGGTAAAAAGTACCTCTCTCCCAAACCCCGTCAATACACCACGAAAAGCAAGGGGGCTCAAGAAGCTCACGAAGCAATTCGCCCAGCAGGGAAAACCTTTCGCACACCGAAAGAAACTGGCTTAGGTGGCAAAGAACTGGCTCTCTACGACTTGATTTGGAAACGCACCGTTGCCTGCCAAATGGCAAACGCCCAGATTACCCAAATCACGGTGCAGCTACAAGTAGAGGATGCAGGATTTCGCTCAACGGGTAAGCGCATTGATTTCCCCGGCTTTCTCCGAGCTTATGTGGAAGGCTCTGATGACCCCGATGCTGCCCTTGAAAACCAAGAAGTGATTCTGCCTCCCCTAAAAGTGGGAGATCATCCCGATTGTAAGGAACTAGAAGCCGTTGGGCACGAAACCCAACCCCCAGCTCGTTATACTGAAGCATCTCTGGTCAAAACCCTGGAACAAGAGGGTATCGGGCGTCCTAGTACCTACGCCAGCATTATTGGTACAATCAGCGATCGAGGCTATGCTCAGATGACTAAAAACGCCTTGATCCCCACCTTCACTGCCTTTGCAGTTACTAGTCTCCTCGAAAAGCATTTTCCCGACTTGGTAGACACTGGTTTTACTGCCAAAATGGAGCGAACCCTGGATGAAATTTCTACTGGTGAAGCAGAATGGCTCCCGTATCTACAGCAATTTTATAAAGGAGAAAAAGGTCTAGAAAACCAAGTCAAAGTTAGGGAGACTGAGATTGACCCCAATGTTGCCCGTACCGTTGAACTCGAAGATCTAGAAGCTAAAGTCCGCATCGGTAAATTTGGTCCCTATATTGAAGTAGAGAATGGTCAAGGTCCATTGACAGCTTCGATTCCCAAAGACCTTACTCCAGCTGATCTAGATCCAGAGCAGGTTGAAGTGCTGCTCAAGCAAAAAACGGAAGGACCAGAGAAGCTGGGACTCCACCCAGAGACTGGTGAACCGATTTTTCTACTAATAGGCAGTTATGGACCTTATGTCCAGCTAGGGGAAGTAACGGAGGAAAATAAGAAACCCAAACGGGCGTCTTTACCGAAGGGGGTCAATAAGGAAGATGTCACCTTGGAGATGGCAGTGGGATTACTGTCCCTGCCGCGTTTGTTGGGTGAGCACCCCACAACTAGCTGCAAAATTAAGGCAGGGTTAGGGCGCTTTGGTCCTTATGTAGTTCACGATCAGGGTAAGAATGGGAAAGACTACCGTTCTCTCAAAGCTGGTGATGATATATTGACAATTGGCTTAGAACGTGCATTAGAACTGTTAGCTCAACCGAAGAAATCACGAGGGGGGAATCGGAGTAAAACCAAAACAGCTTTAAAGGAATTGGGCAATCATCCAAAGGATAATGAGCCCATAAATATTTACGATGGTCCCTATGGACCTTACGTAAACCACAAGAAAACTAATGCTTCCCTCCCAGAAGGTAAATCTTTGGAAGACGTAACTCTAGAAATGGCACTAGAACTTTTGGCAGCTAAGTCATCTACTAAAAAATCTACTAGTAGGTCTAGTAAATCCACTACGACCAAGAAGACAGCAGCGAAAAAGACGAGGAAAACCTCTACTAACAGCAAAAAAAGCTGAAGAATTATATCAAGTTCGCATAAACAGTTATAATTCCCTTCTACCTTGCAACCTTCTTTCTTCCCTCCTGCTTCCTGCCTCCGGTTCCCCTCCTGGGAGGGGTTAGGGGTGGGTTCTGCCTTATTGCCACCGAAGTGTAAGTATTCTACCGAACTTGATATAATTCTAGAGCTAGAGAAATTTTATTGGATTTGTGGACAACGAGGTGGGGTCGTGTGAAGAAAAAGTTAAACCAATATTATGACTCAATCAGTTTTAGTACCTAGCTTTGCTCCTAACTCTCCTTTAATCCGATTGAGAATTGAGGTTTCATCGAGGGAAGAGAGAATGCGACTGACAACTGCTTTAGGTCCGTCAGGTCCCCAAGATGCTCCATTAACTAAATAAGTTTTGGTAACTTGTCCAATACCATAGGAGGAGACACCAGCAACTCCTGCTTGAGTAATTGCAACTGAAAGATAAGGAGCTAAGGAAACCCCCCCTGTAGCTGGTGCTGAGAGACCTAACAAACCTTTGAGGGAACTAAGTCCCAGAGTTGCCAGGAGTTCACTCGCGCTGATACCTCCCATACTGATGGCGATTTTTTGCAGTAATCCCACGGCTCCTGCTTGAGTCATGGGAATACCATAAAGCTTTGATAAACTGAGAATCATCACCACATCGATGACAGTAGCAGTGAGGATATCAACAACAGTAACTGGATTAAGAGCGATCGCAAAGGCCTTAGTCATCACTGCTCTCCAGATAATCTGATTGGCGCTCTCTTCTCGAATGCTCATTTTCCGGCTTACCAACTGCTCATTAACATTGTCGGCATAAAGCATTGTATTGAGAGCAACTATAGATTTACCATCCCGGTGCAGAATCTCTAGAATTTTGAGTTTCAAATCTTCGATTTGGGGTTTTCCAGCACACCGCTTGACTCCCATTGTGCCATCAACCCGGCGCACCGCCTTAGCTACTAACGGTGAAGCAGCAACCATGACAATTTCTGCTGGAGAAAGTAGCTGCTTGACTCGCTCATCCCGAATTTTACAATAAATTGCCCTGCGGTCTGCTTGAGGATACTGGTCAATCTTATTGAATACCAGTAACATTGGTTTGCCACTCTCTCGCAGCTGAGATAGGGCTTCATACTCTACCTTGGTCATATCACCAGCAATGACAAACAGCAACAAATCTGACTGTTTGGCTACTGTCAGCGCGATCACTTCCTGAGTTTCTCCATCGATTTCGTCAATACCAGGAGTATCAATTAGTTGAATCTGGGAGTTACCAATACTGGGTAGGGCAAGTCGTAAGATATCTTGGTCAGTGTCCCCTACTGTTTCACTGCTCAACTGCCAATGAGCTTGTTCAAACTTGCGTGTAACTCCATGCAGTGGTCCAGTTTCAAATACGGGCTGTCCTAATAAGGCATTGAGTACAGAAGACTTCCCTCGTCCCACCATACCAAAAACAGCAATCTGCACACAGGTATGTTCTAACTTGTCGAGCAAGTGAGTTAAGCCTTCAATTTCTGACTCTAAACCTGCTTGCTCTTGGGGCGTCAAGTCAAAATTATTAACTAAGTCTCGCAGTGCGTCTTGTGCATACTTGTAGTTAAGCTCTGCCTGAATTTCTGCAAAGCTTAAAACTGTACTGTCTAATTCCTGCTCTGAACCGAGAGCATGGAAAAACTCAGGCTCAGGCAATGAATCTTGCAAAATCTTACCTCCTGCCACTAGCTAACTTAATCAATGGGGAAAAGGTTAAAGGTTAAAGGTTCTATAGGCTCCTTTAACCTTAAGTCCTCATGATTTAGTAAGTTTGTGATCTACTGAGATTAGTTATCAAAATCACTGACATTGAAGAGGAATGGCGCACTGTTGTTGGAGTCACCACCCATAACTAAGACTTTGGGCATTTGGGCACCACCTTCTCTCCAAGCTTGAATTGCTTCTTTTTGGAGTACTAGTTCACCCCCTTGAGCTTTGAGAGTTTCAGCTAAGAGTCTTTGAGCTTCGGCTTTACCTTTGGCACGATTAACGTCTGCTTGAGCTTCTTGCTCAGCTTCTTGGGCTATATAGACAGCCCTTTGGGCACGTTGCTCAGCGATTTGTTTCTCCTCAACTGCCTTAGAGAACTCTGTAGAAAAAGCGAGGTCAACTACACTGGTATCCAGCACGATGATCCCATATTTTTCTAACCGTGTATTCAAAGCATCATCAAAGTCTTGCTTCAGTTCAGTCCTTTTGGTAATCGCTTCTTCCACTGTTCTTTTTGCCGCCGCAATCTTGAAGGATTCCTGAGTCTGGGGAGCAACAATTTTTGAGACAATATTCTGTAGAGTTCCTTGTGTCCTTCTGATTTCAACTACCTCAGTGGGATCAAGGCGGAAGTTAATAGCGAAGCTAGCGGATAGATCCTGGAGATCCTTGGTGGAACTTTGGGCTGGGACTTCAAATTTTTGCACAGTCACATCATATATGTCCACTGTTGAGACTAATGGGGGTTTGAAGTGGAGGCCTTCTAGTAAAGCTCCATCTCTAGCTTTACCCAAAATACTCAGGACTCCCGCTTGGCCAGGGTTAATCACAACAAAGCAACTAAAGCTTAGGAGAATAACTAATGCTGTTAAGATTCCTCCAATAACTGATGTAAAGTTTGGTACATTCTGATTTCTCAAGTCGTGCTCTCCTTGTAAAAAGTTAATACGAACTTCTTCAAGACTATCAAACAAGCTACTTCCTGGAGGTATCCAACATTGAAGAGGTATTTTTACCTCTTGTACCTCAATGATGAAAACTTAGGCGATTTTTGAAAATGATTGTACCCAGGACATGGTGCGTTACGCTGCGCTAACACACCCTACGATAGGTAAATTCTTTCGGAGGAAATCACTTTATTTTGAAGCTAGTGAACGGAGAGGGAGGGATTCGAACCCTCGTTAAAGTTACCCCTAAACAGCATTTCCAGTGCTGCGCCTTCAACCACTCGGCCACCTCTCCAGGTGAGTTACAAATTGTGATTTTTGTGCTGGAAACAATTTATTTGTCCCAGCTTCAAATTATACACTGAAGGAATGACACAATCATACAACATTCAAATTCACGATCGCCAAACTGGTGCTAAGCATACCTTAAAAGTACCAGCTGACCGCTATATCCTGCAAACAGTGGAGAATCAAGGGGTCAATCTCCCTTTTTCTTGCCGCAATGGTGCTTGCACTACTTGTGCAGTGCGTGTGCTTGCTGGTGAAATCTACCAACCAGAAGCTATGGGTCTTTCGCCCAAATTGCGCGAACGAGGCTATGCTCTGTTATGTGTCGGTTATCCTCGCTCAGATTTGGAGGTGGAGACACAGGATGAGGATGAAGTCTATGAACTTCAGTTTGGTCGTTATTTTGGTAAGGGTAAGGTTAGGTTCGGCTTGCCATTGGATGAGGATTGAGGCTATTTCAATACTTCATTCTTCATTTTGGCTGCTGTAAAATCCTAGATTATCCCTAAACCCGCCCCTTGTATCTACCAAGATTCTTCGCAGTGCTCCAACCAAGCTTTCAGCTATGGTTGGTGGTGAAGTGAAGCGCGACCGATAGGGAGCAATCAGTCAATCTCGGCCTGCTGCTGGATGTACTGCTTAAATACTGAAATTGGAGCACCTCCACAGGAGATGATGCAGTATGAAGGACTTTCGCTAAACTAGAGCCATGCTAACACTGACCTATGAGTACAAACTGAAGCCAACCTTGCAGCAGGTCGAGGTGATAGAGAACAGCCTCAATATCTGTCGAAAGGTTTGGAACTATGCGCTCAGAGAACGCAAGGACTCGATTGCTTCGAGGAAGTGTCTTGTCAACGCCTGTTCTTTGCGCGGTGAGTACATCATGGCGGCAGATAGCCCCTATCCAAACTTCGCTCATCAGTGTAAAGCGCTGACACAGGCGAAGAAGACAAACCCCCAACTCAAGTCTGTAAATGCCCAGGCGCTTCAGCAGGTATTGAAGACACTAGAGAAAGCGTTCAAAGACACAAAAGAGCGTGGGCTTGGTTTCCCTCGGTTCAAGAAGCCGGGACAGATGCGGTCATTCTTGTTCCCTCAACTGAGCAAGAATCCGTTGGGTGAAGGGTGGGTGAATCTGCCCAGTATCGGCAGGATAACCATACGTCAGTCTCGTCCTTATCCTGAGGGTTTTGCTCTCAAGCAAGCTCGGATAGTATCGATGCCGAGAGATATTGCCAGTGCGATGGTAATCAAGAAAAAGGGCGGTGGGGCGCACCGTTCAAGAAAAAGCCTGTGGAGACGGTAAGCGCGGGGGTGGCTGCATGAACATGCTGCTATCTAGCCAAGAGTCGATAAAACAGGAATCTCCATCCAATTGCTACGCAATATGGATGGATGAGCGTCAAAAAATGGTATTTACTAAGGTGTTAAGTAAGTATAAATTACTCCCTGTTCTCCCCCAGCTCCGAAAATTAATCTGGCGATGTTGTCTACTCTGCTGCTGTCTCTTATTGTTGGTGGGTTGCCAATCTGATACTGAACCTGAAGGAATTACCCTTAGAGTGCAGCGGGTAGTTAGCGGACAAACTCTAGAAATTTTGGATACAACTAAGCTACCACCATTGATTGAACGAGTACGGTTAATTGGTATTGATGCACCAGATTTAAGGCAGGAACCTTGGGGAGCAGCAGCTAAGCAAAGCCTTGAGGAAATGATTGGTGAGTTGAATGGTCAACAACTTATCCTACAACCAGTTTTACTAGAACCGGATGTACAAAAAAAAGACAATTTTGGTCGCTGGTTAGCTTATGTTTGGCATGATGGCGTATTGCTCAATCAACGACTGATTGAAGAAGGTCATGTGCTGGCTGTACCGCGATCGCCTAATAATAAGTATAATACTGAGTTTGCTTACGCTCAGGAATACGCCAGAATCATGGGATATGGTATTTGGAACCCAGAGAAACCGATGCGCGTGACGCCGAAGGAATTTCGTAAAAACCCCTATTGATTAATTATCAATTATCCATTATCAATTATCCATTATCCATTGATAAGTATTGATGAAACAACATACTCCTCAACAGCTGCAAATTTTCCTAGATATTGCCACCGAAGCTGCTATGGCTGCTGGTGTTATCCTACAGACCTACTGGGGTAAGTTGGAAGAAATTGAAGAAAAAGGACGCCCTGGAGATTTGGTTACTGCTGCTGATAAAGAAGCTGAAGTGGCAATCCTCAAGGTGCTGGAGCGTCATGTTCCTGACCATGGTATCTTGGCTGAAGAATCTGGGGAGCAGGGAAATAAGGAGAGTGAGTACCTCTGGGCAATTGATCCTTTAGATGGCACTACTAATTATGCCCATCAGTATCCTATTGCTGCTGTCTCCATCGGATTATTAATCGACGGGATACCTCAGGTGGGAGCAGTTTATAATCCCTTCCGCGATGAGTTGTTTCGTGCTGCTAAGGGTTTAGGAGCAACCTGCAATCGCCGTCCCATCCACGTTTCTTCAACTTCTGAATTGGGTAAAAGCCTATTGGTTACTGGTTTTGCTTACGATAGACGAGAGACTTCTGATAACAACTATGCGGAATTTTGTTACTTGACTCACTTGACACAAGGAGTCCGCCGTGCTGGTTCTGCTTCCTTAGATTTGTGTGATGTTGCTTGTGGAAGACTAGATGGCTATTGGGAAAGGGGACTTTCTCCCTGGGATATTACTGCTGGGGTATTACTGGTAGAAGAAGCTGGAGGTAAAGTAACTGCTTATGATCAGAGTCCTTTAATTGTAAGTTCTGGTCGGCTTCTAGCTACTAATGGTCGGATTCACGATAGTCTGAGTAAAGAGTTATTGCAGGTTCCACCCCTGTCTACCTGGGTAAGCTAAGTAGGTGAACGAAAAAAAGGTTGGGGAGCTGGGGGAGCTGAGGAAGAGGAATACAACTTTTCTGACCTCTTGGGTATTTCCATATACACTAGTTTAGGAAATAAAATACCTAATCCTTGGGGATATGGCACATCAGCCAAAACAACTGTTGATATTGGTGATACAGTAGCAAGAATCATGTTTGAAAACAATATCAATCCAGAACACACAACTATTATTGGTCACAGTCTAGGTGCTCAATCAGCAGGTTTTACTGGACAAGCAATAAAAGACTACTATCCACCAGGTATAAAACTTGGAAGAATTATTGCTCTTGATCCTGCAGGACCAGCTTTCTAACAAGATAGCCTTAATTCTTTTGCGCGTTTGCTTGGTCTATTGCCTAATTTACCAGATCGGGTTGAAAAGAGTGATGCCAGACAAGTTGTAGCAATTCACTCGACCAGAATTTTAGGTGATGAAACTATTCTTGGACACAAAGATATCTATCTCGGTAGTAAAATTAAAAAAATTCTAGGCTCTCCCTTAGATTCTTTGTCAAATATATTTGCAGGAGCAGGAGAGCATCAGGATGCTTATCATTTTTGGAACTTAATTTTACAATCACGAGAAGAGAGTGGCATATTAGATTCTCCGGAACAAGTTCTTACTGGAGTTTAGACTAGTTCCTGGTGCGAAACTCCAAAGTCTGACAGTCCGTAAGATAAAAAATCAATCAATCTAACGATGGTGTTCCAAGAGTGCGTGAGATCGCTAATCCTGCATTCGACGCTATCGCCACTGGGAACCGCTGCGCCGCCCAATCTTTCCCAGTGGTAGGCTGGAGTGAATCAGGATGCTCAGAGTCTTATCCGTTACAAATATTAATAAAAACAGAATAGTAAAAAGGGAGAAAATTTCAAAAATCACAAAATTTAAGTAACTCCCTCAGATGAATAGTAGCATAAGTCAACTCCAAAAATTCAGAATAAATGCTTACAATTGTCTAGGATTTGCCAAGGATGCCACTTTTGACTTATTGGATGCAATTTTAACAACAAGAAATGCCCATTCCTTGGCAGATTTCTCTCTTTCTCCTTTGTTTAGACGCCAATGGTCTTCAGTTTATGAATGTCTCCAGGATTGTCGCCCAAATCCCAACAAATTAATGGAGCTATATCTTGAACAAATACCTGGCGATGAAGCGGAATATATTACAGTAGCAATAGATCATACTTCTAGTCCAAGACCGCAGTCTCCGACTCTCAAAGATCGTGGCTATCATCATCAAGCATCAGCTTCGGGAAAAGTGACTATAGGACAAGGTTATAGTACGATAGCTTGGATACCAGAAGAAAAAGGTAGTTGGGCACTGCCGTTAAGACATGAAAGAATAACCAGTTTTGAAGCACCTATTGGTAAAGCGGCTTGGCAGTTAAGGCAAGTAACAAAAAGTTTAAATAGACCAGTTCTCGCCTTATTAGACAGCGAATATGGTAATGCTTCTTGGATAAATCAAACGGTAGATATTGAAGCAGATTGCCTAATCAGAGTTCGCTCAAATTGCTGCTTATGGGGAGAGCCTGGAGAATATAGTGGTCGGGGGAGACCAAGAAAACATGGAGCTAAATTTAAGCTGAACGAGCAATCAACTTGGTGGTCAGCTTGTCAAACGGTTAAGGTACAAGACCCAAAATTAGGAGAAATAAAACTGCGACAATGGTCACAACTACACTTTCGTAACTCTCCATCTATAAGTATGAACCTGATTTTAGTTGAGCGCATTGACTCCAACAAAAAAGGTTCATTACAAAAACCTTTATGGTTAATCTTTATTGGCAAAAAAATGCCATCAATAGAAAAGATATGGTCAAAATATTTGAGGCGCTTTGCCGTTGACCATTGGTATCGATTGATTAAACAAAGATTACATTGGACATTGCCAGCTTTAAGTACTCCACATCAATGTGAAAGATGGAGCAATTTAATGCCATTGATGACTTGGCAGCTATGGTTGGCTAAAGATATAGTACAAGAACACCATCTTCCCTGGCAAAAATCTCAAAAAAATCTAACGCCTGGAAGAGTTGCACAATCAATGTTAGGGCTTTTAGTTGAGATTGGAACTCCCGCACAAGTTCCCAAACCCCGTGGAAAATCGACTGGATGGTTAAAAGGGAAAAAAAGAAACAAACGTACTCGTTATCCCGTGGTCAAAAAAGGAAAAACCGCCAACAAAAAAGCCAAAACCAAGAAGAATTAAACCGCATGTTGCATTAATTTACTCAGAACTCAGCCTTAAAGGAAGACTGAGTTATTTTGTCATAGTCTAAACTCAAGTT
The DNA here is from genome assembly GCA_965222765.1 of Caldora sp. Lineage (GTDB taxonomy): Bacteria > Cyanobacteriota > Cyanobacteriia > Cyanobacteriales > Coleofasciculaceae > Caldora. The sequence goes on along the minus strand of CBDCVG010000076.1, from coordinate 728 downwards.
CTTACTTATCCCTAGTATGCTTGCTTTCTCTTGTAGTGCGAGCGCACTGGTGCTCGCGTTTGACCCCCAGCGAGCAAGACGCAAAGCACCACTTCACCTACAGCCAACCTAGCAAAGAATCGGCGTTGGGTTTCGCTTTTGGTAGTTCCCATGAGATTTTGGTAAAAGGGGCAACAACGCTACACCCAACCTACAGCCTTAATTTAGGTTACACGTAGGGGCGTATTGCATACCATTGGTGTCAACTTAAGGTGAAAACCCTGACTGGCAAGGGGTAAGATTCTCTCCCTCACCCCCAGCCCCTCTCCCATACAAGGGAGAGGGGCTGGGGGTGAGGGAAAAACCTCATCAAATACAAGCATTTGAGCTTAAGTTGACACGAATGATTGCATACGCCCAGTGCGATCGCTCTCGTGGTAGGTTGGGTGAAGCGTTGTGAGGATTGAACCCATCATCTTGGGAACAAAACCAAAAGCGCAACCCAACACCGAGTCTACCGCGTTGAATTAGGGCTTGCTGAATGGATGTGGAAGCCATACCAGAGAAAAATTTAAGGTCTTTTTTGGTCCAACTCAGTCCTTGGTTGTTGCATCTTTTGCTTCAAAAACCTTGCACCACAAGTGGTAAATCCCTAACATCATTTCACCTCCACCCAACCTACGTGAAACAACAAGATATCTTTTTAGCTTTATCTAGTCTATATGCCCACAATTTATCCATTATTAATG
>CBDCVG010000075.1:0-81423 GCA_965222765.1 Caldora sp. | reverse complement strand
CAATTATTGGGATTCAATTGACACTCGCCGCTCTTGCATAGACAGGGCTTTCGGCTCCGTCCGTAGTAAACTTAATATTACAATTTGTAAAATTATGTTGCTAACTCACACAACCCAAACATTACTCAAACACAACCTAAACGCGAAACTTATCTTCAATTGTAATACTGGAAATACCTAAGTAATCGATTTATATATCAGGCTATTTCTTATGAAAAAAGTCCTAATAGTAGAAGATAATCCCATCAACTTGCTTGTTTTTCAGAAGATTTTGACAAAAATGGCTGGTTTAGTTGTTAAGCATAGTGAAGATTTGTCAGAGGTGATGGAAATTACGCAGTCGGGGAAGCCGATATTATCCTGATGGATGTTTCTTTGAGCAACAGTTATTACCAAGGTAAGCCAGTAGATGGTATCAAGATCACCCAAATGCTCAAAGCGAACTCTCGAACTGCTCACTTACCCGTTATTCTAGTTACAGCTGAAACAACAGATCGTGAAAAGCTTTTGAAAACGAGCGGTGCGGATGACTACATCCCCAAACCTGTGGTGGATTTCAGAAATTTGTGGAGCAGATTTTAGCTTACGGGGGTTTGAATTGAGAGTTATCATGCACAAATGCGCAAAGTTAAACGCACTGTGCTGGGAACAGATTGAGGTACTCGCCAGCTAGAAAGCGATCGCTTTATTAAATCAATCACTGCTGTTTCCTGTAAAGTTGAGGCTTTGTCGTCTAGTACAACTCTTCCCACGCGACAATTACGTACTCGAAACTCGAAGACAATTTTGGCCATTGAACTTGGAGAGCAAACTTAGGTGTAGCTGTTGCAGATGTTGTTTAAGGGCAGTAATAGCTGTTTCATCCAATCCTATAGCATTAATAACTTGCACCCCACGTTTGCTAGCTTTTATTTCAGACTGAATCTGAGGTTTTGTTTTATTACCAAACAAGCGACTTAATAATCCACAGGTGCTAGTACTAGGTAGAGCTAAAGTCTCCCCTCCTACTACCATTGGAGTGAGAATTGAATAGTCTTCTAATCGTTTTCGGGATGAGGCTGAATCGTTTTGCGAACGTGCAGTGCTACTGCGTAGCTTAGAACGGATGGTGGGGAATTGAGCTGGATAAGTAGCTGAACCGAAAATACCTTGACGGCTGATACCTTCTGGCATCTCTACCGGTACTTGCATGGAAATGTAGCTAACATTAGAAGGAAGTTGTAGGCTATCTTCCTCCTGTACTGTCTCCACTGAAATGGATTCCGCTAAATTATGTTCCTTTTCGCCGCTGGGGGATGGCACTAACCCTAATCTGATTACTGACAGCAACGAAAGCTGTGTAAGCTGACAAAAGCTGATAGTTCAAAGCTGTTTGTGTAACCCTATCTACCCCTGACTTAGTTTCAACACCAAACATTGCCTGCATCAAGTCTTTAATCCTGGCTCTGCCCCATAGCTGGGCAATAGCAGGATTGCCTGCTTCCTCAAACTTGAGGTTAAATTTTTGCTCATAAAGCTTGCCACCTGCCACCGTACCTGTAAGGCGCACAGAATAATTTGGGTAATTTTGTGTTTCTGGGAGCAGAGGCAAAGGAGAAATTCGCCCAAACAAGACTAGCGGCTGCTGGGTAAATAAGTCAGGGGGAGCTGAGGGATAAATCACTACCTCAGGACTACTTCCTACTGTCTTAATATCTGTACCTTCCTGTAAAGGCATACTTAATTGTGCCTCTACTTGGATATTCGTCAATACGGGGTTATTGATTTGGCGGAAAAACTTTTCTGCCACTTCCTCCGTCGGTTCATCCTGACGCACAATTTGAGCTGTTCCTCGTCCAATCTCAGCAAGGCGATTGAGTAAAAAACGGTTGGGGGAACTGCCAATGCCAAAGCTATAGAGGCGATTTCCTGGTTTGAGCTGTTGTTGTACCTGAACTAATACTTCATTTTCATTGCCAACGTAGCCATCCGTTAGTAGCACAATGCTCCGCAGTCGCCCTTCTTCAGCAGCAGGAAAATTCAGCACCGCTTGAATACCCCGACGTAAGTAGGTGCAACCATTTGCTTGCAACTGATTAATATAGTTAATTGCCTCTGTACAGTTTTTCGGCGTATTCTTGAGAGGTTTGGCAGATAGCTGGCTGGTAGTATCGGCAAAGTCAATGATAGTAAATGTGTCCTTAGGATTTAACCCTTGGATAAACCGCCGCATCAATTCCTGAGATTTTCGCAAAGGGTCACCTTGTTGGGAACCAGAGGTATCCACAAGAAAGACAACATCTTTGGGTACAATTGCCGCAGGGGAATATTCTAAGGCGGGAATCAGATAAATAGCAAAGTGACCACCTCTGTGATCTGCCTGGGTTAAAACAGTTGCTTGAGTCTGATTCCTCCCCACTCTATAGCGTAGAATCAGGTCTTTATTTGGGATGGTGTCTGTCCCAATCAATTTCACCCGTACAATCTGACCATCATGTTCTACTCTGAATTTGTGAGAAGGAGAATCCACATAAGAAACTGGTAAACCCGCTTCAATCTCAACTGTTATCCCAATATCATGTCCTGAACGAGTTTCAGGGGGAATTATTGGGGGCATAAGCCGGGAAGCATCAGGAACTCTGTCAGTATCCGCAGTTTGAGCAATTGGTGTGCCGGGAATAAAACGAGGACCAACCACCATAGGGAAAACAAATTCGTAGTTCCCATTCTCAAATTTGAGGCTGTCTGTATAGCGAATGGAAACTTCAATTGCTTCTCCTGGTTTGATATTAGCTAGGGACTGGGTAAAAATATTGTCTCGCTCTTGCTCTAATAATCCAACTGTGCGCCCTTCATGACGAGCCTGTTCATAAATTTTTTGGGCTTCTTCTCGTTTTTTGATATTACCCTTGATTAGGCGATCGCCTAATCTAATTTCCATCTCATCTACTGCTGCTTCATCCGGCAAGGGGAAGACATAGATTGCCTCTAAAGGTTGCGCAAAGGGATTGTCAAAAGTCTGCCTCACCTCTACTTGCGACATATTACCGGCAATTTTTGCCTGAACTTCAGTATGTTTTAGAGGGAAAACTAGCCGTTGCTCCTCAGTCTGGACATACAAGCCTCCTAGCTTTCGCTGGGAGTTTCTACTTGTAGTTGTCGTCATGGCTGTTTCCCTCAAAAAACTGGGTAAATTGATCAACTTCACCACTGATTCTAGTCAGAGCCGAGTGGGGTTTAATCCTTTATCCTAGCCTCCACGCACTGGTCAGTTCTAATAATGTAAAGAATTGTTAAACAGCCTTTATTATCGCAACAGCTACTACAATCCCACGCCTTTCAAGCGTGGGATGAATTGCCAAACAAGCTAAAAATTACTTAAACAGCACCACTCTTTTTATTAAAGACAACCAAAATAGTTTTGAGGATGAGCTTCAAGTCATGGAGCAAACTCCAGTTTTGCTGATAGCGCAAATCCAACTTGATAATGTCTTCAAATTCCCGAATACTTGAACGTCCATTCACCTGCCATTCACCTGTCATTCCCGGTTTGACATCTAAACGCTGCCACTCTGGTACTTCATAAATGTCCACTTCATTTGGAGTCGGTGGTCTGGTGCCCACCAGGCTCATTTCTCCTTTTAGGACATTCCAAAACTGAGGCAACTCGTCTAGACTAGTTTTGCGCAAAAAGCTACCTACTTTGGTAATTCTTGGGTCGTTTTCATTCTTGAAGACCTTACCATCAGCTTGATTATCGATGGTATCTTTGAGGGCTTCAGCATCTACACACATCGAGCGGAATTTCCAAATCTTAAAAGGTTTTCCCATCCAACCCAAACGGGTTTGACTAAAGAAAATTGGACCTGGACTGTCGAGTTTAATTGCAATAACAATAGGTATAAAGGCAATACCAGTAAGCACCAAACCAACGATGGCTCCCAGAATATCGAGCCATCGCTTGATTGGTGATTGCACCGAAGGGTGAGTCGCTGGTAACAAAGTTTCTGAAACTTTGGTAGTAGTTGTAGCGTCTTTAACTGGCTCAAAGGTCAAAACTTGGTCGAGCCCCGTCAAAGACAATACAGCTTTTACTGGGGGAGTTACCCCCCTAAGTAATAGAGGAATCCCTTCTTGGCGGGCATGTTTGAGATTACTCACTAGAGCACCTACACCACTACTATCGATAAAAGTGGTTTGGCTGAAATCGAAAATAATTTTTTCCGGTACACTAGTGTCTTGCAGAAGCTGTTGAAAAGTTTGTTTAAAAGCCACAGCTTGCAAGACAATGAGACGAGGTGGTAGCTGGACAACAGCAGTACCTTTTGCTTGTATAATCTGAAAATCTGTTTCTGAAGTGGGCTGAGTCATAAAAACCTGGGAGTCGAAAATAACGCTCAGTATTCAAGATGCTAGACAGTTGATTTTGGTCTTGATGAAATATACCTGGTAGACTGGTTAGCAACTAGTAATCCTTAACATTGGTTGGGAATGGTGCAGAAGAAGTAAAATGACAAGCCTAATTCATATAGGAGCTACCTCACAAAACGATTTCCAAGAAACTGACTACTAAGGTGTAGTGCTAATCTGAAAGTTAATGGGCTAATATAATGATTCTGGCATGTTATTCTTTTACGTGTCATCGATTTGACCAAATTTTCATAAAATCAGCCTGTTACGTCTATACTGAAATTATTGTGTGAATAGAGCAGACACCATAACGTGTTAGCCTTCTACTCACAATTATCACAGATTTTAGACAATCTCCGGTTGCAGGTGCTCTAACGACCCTAAAATAAAATTCTATGATAGTTGAAGCATAAACTTAAGAAGAATCATTTCTCTGTGTAAAATTCTGAAGACACAGTAAATGGTGAGCTTTGACCAAGAGTTTGCTCCTACCTGTTGGCTGGCAATGACGGACTTCAGTTCGTGAACAAACAAAGTTCCCGCAGGCATTTTTGGGAATATCCTTCCTGTTAAAACGACTCTAATGCAGCATGGCGGAAATAACTGACTAGTTAAAAAAGGTTAAAAAGCTTGTACAGTAAGCTTTCTACCCTCCTGCCTCCTGCCTTATTGTACTGCCTCCTGCCTTATTGTACTAGTATGCCTAGCTTACCCAATTGACTAGCAAATATCCGGATATAGCCAAGATCTATAGAAAAAGGTATTAAGCTAATGCGCATTGAAATTCCATAATATAGTAATAACTATAAATATTCAATTGCTTTTTGCCTTTTGGCTTATGGTGAGCGAAATTCTTTCTTAGAGGCACAACAGCTTGCTAATCGTTTAGATTGAATATAAATATCTATCATTAGGAAGATAACAAAATTCCCGCTCCTTTCAATTTATCTACAAATTCTAGAGTCAAGTACTATGGTTTTAGGTCACAAAGTATTCTCTCCCGAGGAAAAAAAGAAGAACCATATGGATAAAATTAAAATACTCAATTTATATATTGATAATTTTTTTCAAAGTGAGTTATTGGAACAATTAACTCAGGGTATTGTTTTTACCCCTAATGTAGATCATTTAATAACCTTACAAAAGGATAGAGATTTTATTAAAATTTATGATCAGGCTGACTACAAAGTATGTGACAGCCAAATTATTTTCTATATTGCCAAGTTTTTATTAAAATCACCAATTAAACAAAGAATTGCTGGTTCTGATTTTTTTCCTGCTTTTTATGAGCATCACAAAAAAAATGAAGATGTTAAAATTTTCCTTTTAGGTGCTGCTGAAGGAGTAGCAGATAAGGCAAAAGAAAATATTAATGAAAAGGTTGGTAGAGAGATTGTCATCGGTGCACATTCTCCATCTTTTGGTTTTGAAAAAAGTGAAGAAGAATGTGCCAAAATAATTGATATAGTAAATAATTCAGGAGCTACAGTACTAGCAGTAGGAGTTGGAGCACCCAAGCAAGAAAAATTTATCTGTAAATATAAAGATAAGTTTACCCATGTCAAAATTTTCCTAGCTATAGGGGCAACCATTGATTTTGAAGCAAACCAAGTTTCTCGATGTCCAAAATGGTTAAGTGATCTAGGACTTGAATGGCTATATAGATTGGCATGTGACCCCCAAAGGTTATGGAAAAGATACTTTAAAGACTTAGCTTTCTTTGGGTTAGTTATCAAGCAAAAATTTAATAGTTATATAGAACCATTTAACGTTTTATTTGAGCCGTTCATACCAAAACCAACTTCTCAGGAAGATTCTCTAGTAAATCATCAAGGAAAGACTGCTATAGTTCCAATACCTGAACGTCTCACTGTTGTTGAAGCTGTAGCTTTTAAGGAAACATGTCAGGTGATTTTGCAAGGCACACCTGAGCTTGAAGAAATCGTTTTCGACTTCAGTCAGACCAACTTTATGGACAGCAGTGGTATTGGCGCATTAGTTGTTAATCACAAACAGGCTCAGGCAAAAGGAGTTAAGCTGTATCTCAATGGTGTGACTACTCCGGTGATGGCAGTATTGGAATTAACTGGACTAGACAAAGTTTTTGAAATTAATTCACCCCTCCAACCGACAAACTCTGATGTAGAAGAACAGCTGCCAGATACTCACCCTTCTGTACGCTCTTGGGGGAAGCGATTTATAGACATTCTGGGAGCTATTGTCGGTTTGTTCATTACTGCTATTTTATATATTCCCATTGCCATTGCGATTAAACTCGACGACAATGGTCCGGTCTTGTTTACTCCAACCCGTTGTGGTTGGATCGGACGGGAGTTTCGGATGTGGAAATTCCGCACGATGAGTGTGAATAATCAAGAACTAGAAGGCTCTAGCAATAATTTAGACAAGGAAACAGTACTCACTCCTGAAGATGACCCCAGAATCACGCGGGTGGGCCACTTCTTGCGGAAAACTGGTTTGGATGAGTTGCCTCAATTTTGGAATGTACTTAAAGGTGAAATGAGTTTGGTGGGAACTAGACCCCCAACACCAGATGAGGTTACCAACTATGAGGTAGCGGAGTGGCGGCGTTTAAATGTCAAACCAGGGATGACTGGTGAGTGGAAGGTGGTTGAGGAGCGATTGCAAATTCAAGATTTTCAAGACATTATTAAACTCGATTTAGAGTACCAGCAACACTGGGGCTTACTCTATGATCTTCAGCTCATCCTAAAAACCATGGTGGTTGTATTCGAGAGAGTGTTTGGGTTCAACAGCAAACAGAAAACACTAGAAAATGAGTAGTGACAGAACTGGTTACTGAGTGAAGCTGGACTTGCCACAGCTTTGTATCAGTGGTTAGAATCGTCTCGAAGAATAATTTTTCTGCATCCTTGCTAAATCCCTTAGGATTTAGTACGGATTGGTTTTAGTAGCACTGATTGATTGATCTGGGCAATGGATAAAACCCTGTGCTGAGTAATTGAGAGCGACTCGAACCAATTGGGCAAGATCTTTCTTTTAAGAAACTTGCCAAGTTTCTGTACATACCTCAAGAGCATTCATATGGTTGAACTGCTCTTTTGTCACTGAGTTGCTCTCTATCTCCAAGGGGTAAATAACCATAAATTTAAAGAGTCTGTAAAGTAATGGTAATTTTTCAACCAACCAAGGTAGAACTAATCTGTATACAAAGATTCAGAGTAGTAGTTGCCAACAAAATCAACCCATTTGTAAGCCACGAGGTAATCGCATGAAAGCAGTGCTTCTAGCTGGAGGTCTTGGTACCCGTCTGAGTGAGGAAACTTCCATTCGGCCCAAGCCGATGGTGGAGGTAGGTGGTAAGCCTATTTTGTGGCACATCATGAAAATCTACTCTGCTCATGGTATTGATGAATTTATCATTTGCTGTGGTTACAAAGGTTATGTCATTAAGGAGTACTTCAACAATTACTTTTTACACATGTCCGATGTTACCTTTGACATGCGGTTTAATCAGATGAATGTTCATACTGGTAAGGCTGAACCTTGGAAAGTTACGCTAGTAGACACTGGTGCCTCGACAATGACTGGCGGACGACTAAAGCGAGTAAGGGAATATCTCGGTAACGAAACTTTTTGCTTCACTTATGGGGACGGTGTCAGTAATGTTAATGTCACCAAACTAATTGAATTTCACAAAGCACAAAAAACTTTAGCCACCTTAACCGCAGTCCAACCACCAGGACGTTTTGGAGCAATTGCTCTGGGACAAGAACAAACCAAAATTATGAGTTTTCATGAAAAGCCAGAAGGAGATGGTGCTTGGATTAATGGTGGCTATTTCGTTCTCGAGCCAGAGGTAATCGATTACATTGCTGAGGATACCACTGTTTGGGAGCAAGAACCTCTACAGAAACTCGCTAATGATGGAAACTTATCCGCTTACAAACATGATGGTTTCTGGCAACCGATGGATACTCTAAAGGATAAAAATCGACTTGAAAAGCTTTGGCAGAGTGGGGAAGCTCCTTGGAAGGCTTGGTAGGGCATTATAGAGGCAAATGTAATTGACCTATTTTAGCTTTAGGTATAAACATATCCATGTATGACTTCGCAATTATTGGTGGTGGCATTATTGGTCTGTCCACAGCTATGGCTTTGGGCAAACGTTACCCTAGCGCTCGTATTCTAGTACTAGAAAAAGAAAGCAAGTGGGCATTTCACCAAACTGGCAACAATAGCGGCGTGATCCACTCCGGAATTTATTACAAACCAGGGAGTTTCAAGGCTAAGTTTTGCCGAGATGGTTGTCAATCTATGGTGGAATTCTGCCAGGAACACAGCATTAACCACGAAGTTTGTGGCAAGGTGATTGTTGCCACAGAAGAAAAGGAGTTACCGTTGCTAGAGAACCTCTACCAGCGAGGTTTAGAGAATGGTATCAAAATTGCCAAAATTAGTGCCGAGGAGGTCCAAGAAATTGAACCTTATGTGAGCTGTTTGGCAGGAATTCGGGTGTTCTCAACTGGAATTGCCGATTATAAACAAGTCTGTCAAAAGTATGCTGACTTGATTGAAACTCAAGGAGGAGAACTGCGGCTCAATACTAAGGTTGAGAAAATTCTGGAAACAGCTCAGGCTCAGGTACTCGAAACCAATAACGGCACCTTTGAAACCCGCTTTTTGATTAATTGTGCTGGACTCCATAGCGATCGCATTGCTAAGTTAGGTGGTGTTGCACCCAAAGCTAAAATTGTCCCTTTTCGAGGGGAGTACTACGAACTAGTCCCAGAAAAACGCTACTTAGTCAAAACCCTGATTTACCCTGTACCTAACCCCAATTTTCCTTTTCTAGGAGTTCACTTTACCCGTATGATTGATGGCAGCATTCACGCTGGTCCGAATGCGGTTCTTAGCCTTAAACGAGAAGGCTACAAGAAAACCGATTTTGACCTGCAAGATTTTGCTGAAGTCATGACTTATCCCGGCTTTTGGAAGTTGGCAGCCAAACATGCTGATGAAGGATTCAAGGAAATTATCCGTTCCTTCAGCAAAGCTGCTTTTGTGCGCAGCCTACAAAAACTGATTCCCGAAGTCCAATACAACGATGTAGTACCCACCCATGCTGGGGTGCGTGCTCAAGCTCTGATGGATGATGGCAAATTAGTGGACGACTTTTTGATTGTCAAAGGTGAGAAATCTATTCATGTTTGTAATGCACCATCTCCGGCAGCTACTTCTTCCCTAGAAATTGGTAAAGCAGTTGTCAACCAGATTAAATAAGTAATAAGTAATAAGTAATAAGTAATAAGTAATGAATAATGAGTTAATTATCCCTCGATTAGCTTCCAGATTTTTCAATTGTGCAAGGAAATTGAGCCAAAAGATATTTTAACCTTGGACTAGTTTGGCAAAGGAAAGAAGGATGAAAAATCAGGAAGTGATTGGGCTACTACCAGCTGCAGGACAAGGGACAAGGATTTCCCCTCTACCAGTTAGCAAAGAATTATACCCGATTGGGTTTCGTTTAGTAGAGCCAGACCGCAGCTTACGCACCAAAGTTGTTGGTCATTATCTACTAGAAAAAATGCGCCTTGCAGGTATTTCCAAGGCTTATCTGGTGCTGCGCTCAGGTAAGTGGGATATTCCTAATTATTTCCAAGATGGTGCCATGTTAAACATGGATTTAGGCTATCTAATTATGCGCTTGCCCTTCGGTGTGCCCTATACCTTAGATCAAGCCTATCCCTTTGTTAAAGGAGCCCTGATCGCTGTAGGTTTTCCTGATATTATTTGTCAGCCTGACGATATCTTTGTCAAGTTACTAGCACGTCTTAGAGCTAGTAACAGCGAGGTAGTTTTGGGACTTTTTCCTACAGATAACCCTCAGAAAGTAGGCGTAGTGGATTTGGATGCAGATGGTCGAGTTTACCAAATCATCGAAAAACCAAGCCAAACTGATTTGCGTTATATGTGGGGTGTTGCAGTTTGGACGCCTGTCTTTACTGATTTTATGCATGAGTATCTTGCCAAAAGGGAGAGCCAGAAGTTACAAAGTGATAGTAAAAACAATCCTAAGCTGCAACAAGAGTTGCCTCTAGGAGATGTGGTTCAAGCAGCAATTGAGGCTGGTTTGCCAGTAGAAGCCGAAGTGTTTGCTGACGGTGAATACTTAGATATTGGCACGCCCGAGGATTTAGTGCGAGCAGTTCGCAAGTTTGCTAATCACCCGTAGTGGGAGCAAGATGCTCCTAGTTCTAGGGAGCATCTTGCTCCCTAGAACAAAATGGGATGCACCCAGTAAATTGTATTGATACTGCTTAGGGAGGTAATAATGTTATTCACAGAAACTAAGCTCAAAGGCGCATTTATCATTGATTTAGAACCACGAACAGATAGTCGAGGCTTCTTTGCCCGTGCTTTTTGTCAGAAAGAATTTGAAGCTCACGGTTTAAAGCCAGCTGTAGCTCAATGTAATCTAGCTTTCACTCACAAACAGGGAACCCTCCGGGGAATGCACTATCAGATTCCCCCAGCAGCTGAAGCCAAGCTATTTCGCTGCACTAAAGGCGCTAACTATCATGTAATTATCGATTTGCGCCCGGATTCACCCACCTATTTACAACACGTTGGCGTCGAGCTAACCCCAGAAAACCGGCGAACTCTCTATGTACCAGAGATGTTTGCTCATGGTTATCAAGCTCAGGTGGATAATTGTGAAGCGATTTATCAGGTTAGTGAATTCTACACTCCAGGTTGCGAACAAGGGCTGCGCTATAACGATCCCACCTTTGGGATTGAGTGGCCACTTCCCGTGAGTGAAATTACGGAAAAAGATGCATCTTGGCCTTTATTTGAATCTACTACTACAGGAGTCAATTAATGATTATTGTTGATACCGCCTTAAAAGCTCGTGAAGAAGCAGGTAATCCTGTCAAAGTTGGTTTGATTGGTGCTGGTTTCATGGCAAAAGGAATTGCTAATCAGATCGCCAACTACGTACCTGGGATGAAGTTGGTAGCGATTTCCAATCGTACCCTGGAAGCAGCAAAACAAACCTATGCTCAAGCTGGTATTGAAGAGGTTAAAGTTGTCAATCAAGTTTCGGAACTAGAAAGTGCCATTGCTCAAGGGCAGTATGCTGTTACTGATGATGCTACACTTTTGTGTCAAGCAGAAGGAATAGATGCCCTAGTTGAAGCTACAGGTCATGTGGAATTTGGTGCTCAGGTGACCATGAAAGCGATCGAACATGGCAAGCACATGATTCTCATGAACGCTGAACTCGATGGCACTGTTGGTCCTATTCTCAAGGTATATGCTGACCGTGCTGGTGTCATCCTCACCGGATGTGATGGGGATCAACCAGCAGTGCAAATGAACCTCTATCGCTTTGTTGAAAGTATTGGTCTTACCCCTTTACTTTGTGGCAATATTAAGGGTTTACAAGACCGCTACCGTAACCCTACCACCCAGGCAAGTTTTGCTAAGCAATGGGGGCAAACACCTAATATGGTGACTAGTTTTGCCGATGGAACCAAAATCTCCTTTGAGCAAGCAATTGTTGCCAACGCTACCGGAATGAAGGTGGCTCAACGCGGGATGCTGGGGTATGAATACAAGGGTCATGTCGATGATATGACTTCCATGTATAATGTCGAACAGTTAAAGGAATTGGGTGGCATAGTGGACTATGTAGTAGGTCCGAAACCCAGTCCAGGAGTATTTGTGTTTGCCTCTCATGATGATCCTACCCAGGGTCACTATCTCAATTACGGCAAGTTAGGTGAAGGTCCTCTCTATAGTTTCTATATTCCTTACCATCTCACCATCTTTGAAGTACCACTGTCAGTAGCTCGCGTAGTGCTGTTCAACGATGTGATCATTGCTCCTATTGCTGGACCTGTGGTTGATGTAGTGACAACTGCTAAGATCGACTTGAAAGCTGGAGAAACCCTAGATGGTCTAGGCTACTACATGACCTACGGTATGTGTGAGAACGCCGAGGTTGTGACAGCAGAAAACTTGCTACCAATGGGCTTAGCTGAAGGTTGTCGCCTGAAACGGGATATTCCTCAGGATCAGGTTCTAACTTATGATGACGTGGAATTACCTGAAGACAGCCTCACCCACAAGTTACGAGCTGAGCAGGATCAGTACTTTGGTTCAGCCAAAGTCCCAGCAGCAGTAGGTTAGGTATTAGGTATTAGGTGGTAGGTGGTAGGTGGTAGGTGTTGCTTGTTCCCTATTCCCTATTCCGTATTCCCCATTCCCCATTCCCTGTTCCCTTCAATTCAAGGAAATTATGAAAAGCGCTCAAGATGTAATTGATAGCGATTTAACGTACATTTGCAGTAACCTACAGGAAGAATTTTCCTGTATAGCAGGCAAGAATCTATTAATCATAGGAGGAGCAGGATTTCTTGGTTACTATCTTGTTCAAGCAATCCTACATTGGAACAAAATAAACGATGATAGTAAAGCGATACATTTGACCGTATATGATAACTATATTCGTGGCGTTCCTGATTGGCTAACTAACTTAGAAGGCGATAAAAATCTGACTCTAACTAAGCATGATATTACTCATCCTTTGCCGTCAGATATCGATGATTTTCAGTATATTATTCACGCTGCATCAATTGCCTCTCCTACCTACTATCGTAAGTATCCTATCGAAACGATGGATGCGAATGTCAACGGACTTCGGTCTCTTCTGGAATATTGTCTCCAGCAAAAAGAAAAGAGCAAACCAGTAGAGGGTTTTCTCTTCTATTCAACCAGTGAAATCTACGGCGATCCTTCTCCAGAAAATATCCCTACTCCCGAAACCTATCGCGGCAATGTTTCTTGTACAGGACCTAGGGCTTGTTACGATGAATCCAAACGTTATGGTGAAACCCTTTGCGTTAACTTTGCTCAGCAATATGACTTGCCGATCAAAACAGCGCGACCATTTAATAATTATGGACCAGGGTTAAAAATTACCGATAAAAGAGTCCTTCCAGATTTTGCCCGTGATGTCTTAGCAGGAAAAGATATTGTAATGCTATCTGATGGCTCGCCTACCAGGACATTCTGTTACATTGCTGATGCAATTGTCGGTTACTACAAAGTTTTGGTCAAAGGGCGACCTGGTGAAGCTTACAATATTGGTATCGAAAAGCCAGAAATCTCGATGGCGACCCTGGCTGAGCGAGTTACGGAACTTTCCCGAGATATTTTTGATTACAAAGGTAAGGTTATTCGCCAAGAAAGCGCCGACAAAGATTATTTGATTGATAATCCCAATCGTCGTTGTCCAGTGATTGCTAAAGCTCAAACTGAACTGGGGTATGACCCCTCTATTTCTGTTGATGAAGGTTTAAAACGTTCATTGATTTGGTACAAAGACAATAGTGAAGCGGAGGAAGCATAAATGAAGGTTTCTGTTGTTGGAACGGGATACGTTGGTTTAGTTTCTGGAGTTTGTTTAGCAGAGAAAGGACACCAAGTAATTTGTGTTGATATTGACCAAAGTAAGGTTGATAAAATCAATCAAGGTATTCCTCCTATCTATGAAGACGGTTTAGAGGAATTACTCAAAAAGAACATTCAAAACAATGTCAAGGCAACTACAGACTTGCGTACTGCTGTACTGGACACAGAAATTTCTCTAATCGCTGTTGGTACTCCTTTTGATGGTCAAGAAATTGATCTCAAATATATCAAGGAAGTCGCCCGTCAGATTGGAGAAGTGCTTAAAGATAAGTCAGGTTATCATCTAGTTGTAACCAAAAGTACCGTAGTTCCCGGCACAACTGATGAGGTAGTGCTCCCCATTCTGGAGGAAGCTTCCGGGAAAAAAGCGGGAGTTGATTTTGGGGTAGGCATGAACCCAGAATTCCTCAAAGAAGGAGAAGCTATTAAAGACTTCATGTCTCCTGACCGCATTGTTTATGGTGGCATAGATGAGAAAAGTATCAGTCTCCTAGAGGGACTCTATAATGTCTTTGAAGGGGTAGATCAACTCGCCACCAATTGCAAAACTGCAGAGATGATTAAGTATACAGCTAACTCTCTGCTAGCAACAATGATTTCCTTCTCTAACGAAATTGGCAATCTTTGTGCAACAGTTGGCAATGTTGATGTTGTCGAAGTGATGAAAGGAGTTCATCTAGATAAGCGCCTCACCCCAATTATGCCCAGTGGTGAGCGTATCATTCCCTCTTTTACCACCTACATTGAAGCTGGGTGTGGGTTTGGGGGGAGCTGTTTTCCCAAGGATGTCAAGGCACTCAATTCCTACGGAGTAAAATTGGGTAGTCCCATGCGATTACTTGAAGCAGTAATTGAAGTCAACTCTGAGCAACCTGAAAAAATTCTCTCACTCCTAGGAAAACATTTCCCTGAACTTAAAGGAGTAAATATAGCTATTCTTGGTTTAGCTTTTAAACCAGGAACTGACGACATCCGTGAATCCCCAGCTATACCAGTTACCCAATCCTTACTGAGCGAAGGTGCAGTAATCAAGGCTTATGATCCCATTGCTAAACATGAGGCTCAAAAGCTCTTTGGAGAAGATAAGCTAGTATTCTGTGATGATCTGAAGAAAGCAATTGAACAAGTAGAGGTAATCATAATTATCACCCGTTGGTCAGAGTTTCAACAAATTCCCGAATTATTGGCGAATTTGGAGAAGCAACCATTAGTTATTGATGGACGGCGGATGCTGGATAAAAAGAGCATCAAGAAATATGAAGGAATTGGTCTCTAGAACTGTGGAACAGGCTTCTAGCCTGTCTTAATCTCAATCAGATAAATAATAATATTATGTGGAACTGGCAAGATGCCAATTCCACATAATATTCTGAATTCAACCAGGAATTTACTACAAAAATTGTTGGATAAATTTTCTAATTTCTTTAATCTGAAATTCTTGAGCAAGAGTTTGATTTTTTTCAGCAAAAGGTAAATATTGTCCATCTAACTCAGATCTTGCACCTCAGAAAACAAAATTCAAAACCTCGCTCATTTAACCAGGGTAAAAGTAACTCTAATTGCTTCAGTAGAGAAAGAATAAAAACATGAGGAAAGAGTAAAATAAGGGCTTGTTCTGAGGAATAATACCAATCTAAATCCTCGGAAATGCCTAAATGTAGATAAACCCAATAGGCTAATAAATAAGAAATCAAAGAAAGAATCAACCATCGATAAACTCCTAATAAAGTTTTTTGTCCAAAATGAGCCATGCCAAACTGATACTTAATCGTCTTGAAGAAACCCTCAATTTGCCATCTTCGCTTGCCCCATCTGGTGATAGTTGTGCCTTTCATCCGTTTCGTAGAAATGACAAATCTTTGAATCCTTTTTCCATCTCGTTTGAGCCAAACCCATGATAAATAAACGGGAAATTTCAATCCAGTTAAATATACTTGCTGACCTTTCTTTTTGATTGATGAAACCTTACGTCCATCCTTTAAAGTCCGATTTTTGGAAATCCCCACAATGGCATGATAATTAAAAGCTTTATCTCGAATTTTGGTCAGTAACTTAATTGTGCCAAAAGCTGTATCACCTAAAACATAAATTTGAAAGGATTTGGTCAGAATTGAAGGTAAATTGTTAAGTAATTTTTCCGCTAGTTGAGAAGGAGAAGCTGTGCCCTTGCCTCGATAAACCCTGAAACTCCAAGGGATTCGCCAATTTCCTAAAACCAAGTAAATAACCACAATGTGTAGACCCTTTTTATGATTATAGACTCGAACTAGGTTCTGTAGATGGGGAAATTTACCTACTTTTTCCAGGGTCGTTAAATCAACCATAACTTGTAAAATTGGCTTGCGTCCAAGTTTTCTCTGTTGCCGAATTAGTTTGATAATATAATCACGAATAGTACGAATCAAAGAACGGGTTGACCATTTATAATGATTTAAAAAGCGACTAATAGCACTTTCAGATTTGGTCGTACAGTGATGAGAAAGTTTGACTTGCCCTTCCAGAAATAAACCGAAAATAGATTCCAAAGTTTCTTGTTGGTAAAAGGTTGGCATTAATTGCTTGAGAGTCGAGATTAATTCTTCAACTTGGGGTAGAATGTGATTCATTTATTTTGTTCTCTGTTAAAAAAGAGAACCATGATAACAT
This sequence comes from Caldora sp., assembly GCA_965222765.1. GTDB lineage: Bacteria > Cyanobacteriota > Cyanobacteriia > Cyanobacteriales > Coleofasciculaceae > Caldora. The sequence continues at coordinate 64,926 of CBDCVG010000075.1, read as the reverse complement.
CTATACCTCTTTACCCCCAAATGCCCAGACGACAAACTCAAGAAGAAATCGACCACAGAGCTCAACGCATCCAAGCTGCCATTGCTGAACTCTCCCAGCTCAGAGCCGATATTGAAGCCCAAGGCGACTTAGCACCCCATGGATGTTACATTGCACGCTATCAAGCCCGAGGACAAAAACATCGTTATTGGTATTATCAGCTCAGAGCTAATAAAGCGATTTTTCCAAAAAACAACAAGAAAGACGAGTATTCTCGTTTTCAGCATTTGGGAAAAGCGGGGAGTCAAGCACACATAGATGGAGTTTTATTTGTCGTTAGAAGAGTACTCGTTGATGAATTAACTCAGGCTATTGACGGACTAAAAGAAAGTTGGTTAGATTTGTATTCCGATGAAGAAAAAGTAGGTCATCGAGTCGAATAGATTATTGATATCCCTGTTTTTTCAAAGGAATTGGACAATAGTTCTCTTTTAGGCAAGAGAACTCGCTGCAATCCCCTCTACACAATCACTTCAACCATCAGGTCTTCCTTCAACTTTTTTTGGTGCAAGATCTGAGTCTAACTCAGATCTTGCACCTCAGAAAACAAAATTCAAAACCTCGCTCATTTAACCAGGGCAAAAGTAACTCCAATTGCTTGAGTAGAGAAAGAATCAACCATCGATAAACTCAAACATAAAGTTTTTTGTCCAAAATGAGCCATGCCAAACTGATACTTAATCGTCTTAAAGAAACCCTCAATCTGCCATCTTCGCTTGCCCCATCTGATGATTAAAAGCTTTATCTCGAATAGCACTTTCAGATTTAGTCGTACAGTGATGAGGAAGTTTGACTTGTCCTTCCAGAAATAAACCGAAAATAGATTCCAAAGTTTCTTGTTGATAAAGAGTTGGCATTAATTGCTTGAGAGTCGAGATTAATTCTTCAACTTCTGGTAAGATGTGATTCATTTCATTTATTTAGTTCTCTTTTAAAATAGAGAACCATGATAACATCTATACCTCTTTACCCCCAAATGCCCAGACGACAAACTCAAGAAGAAATCGATCACAGAGCTCAACGCATCCAAGCTGCCATTGCTGAACTCTTACAGCTCAGAGCTAATGAAGCGATTTTTCCAAAAAACAACAAGAAAGACGAGTATTCCCGTTTTCAGCATTTGGGAAAAGCCGGGAGTCAAGCACACATAGATGGAGTTTTATTCGTGGTTAGAAGAGTACTCGTTGATGAATTAACTCAGGCTATTGACGGACTAAAAGAAAGTTGGTTAGATTTGTATTCCGATGAAGAAAAAGTAGGTCATCGAGTGGAATAGATTATTGATATCCCAGTTTTTTCAAAGGAATTGAACAATAGTTCTCTTTTACACAAGAGAACACACTGCAATCCCCTCTACACAATAACTTCAGCTATCAGTTCAACATACAGCTTTTTTTGGTGCAAGATCTGAGTTTAAATGAACCAGGGCATATCGCTCTCTAGCTTTGTGATAATTTCGAGACTGTGGTTTACCTTTTCGATATTTCTTTGACTTTCGAGGATTGAGACGATTAAGGTGTTTTTCTCCTTGGCGGTAGAACTGTGGGTTTGGTTCAATGTTCCCTTGACTATCTGCCAAGAAATATTTGATACCCACATCAATACCCACTGCTTTTTGGCTAGGAGTTAACGGTTTAACGGTGTCTCTCGGGTCTAATTTTACTCCAAACTGCACGTAGTATCCATCGGCACGACGCACAATCCTCACTCGCTTAATTTGTTCTAGTTGGTAAAAGTTCAAGTCCCTAGTCCCTATCAGCTTGAGAGTGCCGATACCTTTTTTGTCTGTGAAAGTAATACGCTTCCTGTCTTGAGATAGTTTCCATCCAGAGACTTTGTACTCCACCGAACGAGTGTGTTTCTTAAACTTGGGATACCCTTTCTTACCTCGAATCTGCTTTTTGCAATTGTCGTAAAAACGGTTAACTGCTTTTAAGACTCGCTCGACAGCAGTTTGACAGGCATGGGAGTTGAGTTGTTCTACGAACTTGAACTGTTTTCTCAACAACGTGTTGTATCGGAACATCTGGGCTTTACCAACACCACGGTTATCCATCCAGTAACGAAGCACCTTATTTCGGACAAATTGAGATGTCCTGATAGCTTCATCAATGGCAGCTATTTATGGTAACTTGGGATTAACTTTGTATTCGTAGATAAACACGCTTGATACTAGAAATAATAGTATCAAATACTATGATAGCATAACTTGACGGGGAATAAATTCCCCACGGGCTTATCCCCACTTTCTAAAATTCGGGGGCTTGCGCCCTCCAATTATCGGTCAGGGATGATGGAGCTGGGGAGATCGGGAGATAGGGAAGCTGGGGGAGATAAGGGAGAAATTCCCGATTCACAATTAGCAATTAGCAATTAGCAATTCTCAATTACCGATAAATCGGCAGAGTGAAATGAAAACAACAACCCCCTTTGGGAGATGTATCTACCCAAATGCGACCATAATGGGCATGGACAATTTTTTGGCACAGGGATAAACCTAAACCATATCCTTCTGTTGCTTCATCTCGCTTGAGTCGGAAGTGATTTTCAAAAATGCGATCGCATTTTTCTTCTGGAATGCCGGGACCATCATCTGCAACGGTAACTTGGATTTTCTGGGTTGTCCGGTGAAGTATTGAAACTTGAATATTCCCTCCTATAGGTGCATATTTATTAGCATTGTCTAGTAGATTTACCAGCACTTGGCGGATTAATTCCATGTCAGCATAGACATTTGGTAATTTCTGTGGTACATCAGTTTCCACTTGCTGAGATTTCAGCTGAAATTGCTCCCCCATCTGAGCAATTACATCCTGACAGAGTTTCCCCAACTGGAGTTTGCGAAGCTGGATATTGAATTCAGCGTTGTTACCCCTCGCCGTTTGCAGCAGTTCTGTAATCATCCGATCCATGCTACGCAATTGGGTCCGAGCTTGCTCAAACAGCCGTATTTTTAGAGAGGGTGTCAATTTAGATGCCCGATCATTTTGGGGTTGTTGCTCTAACTCTAGAGTTTCTATGGCAATTGAGGCAGCAGTTAAGGGACTTCGTAAGTCATGAGCTAACATTGATAGAACCTGATCCTTGAATTTTAGCTGCTCAAGCAACTCCTCTTTTTCTTGTTTGAGGCGAAAAATTTCATCCGATAGCCGAATCAGTTCTACCGAATTTGCCAGGGAACTAGTGGCAGATGGAGATATTCCGGCTGAGTTAGAGGAGACACCTTGGGAAAGCTTTTCCTGGTATTCCTTTACAGAACTTTGCCACCGAGGCCAACTATTTTTTAGCTGAGTAATTAGATCACTACCAGCAAGGAGCTGTTTAGGTTGGGGGTGAATCTTAATCAGTGCTGGGGTTGCCACCAGCTTAAAATGTTCAGCCAAGTCAGGCTGCTTCCCCACATCCACCACCTTAAGCTCAAAAGGGTACTCTATCCTTAAGCTTTCGAGGTAATTACGAATTTGTTGGATATTTTTTCGAGAGCTGAGACGTTCATCTGTAAATAGTAGAAGCTGTAGTGTAGCTTCCGCATCAAAGGGTTTTTCATGAGCTGCCTGCATGCAATTTGGTGTTAGCACTGGAAACAGGTAAGGCTTAAACAACAGCAGAATTGACTGTTTGTTATCAGTAGTCTTGAGTTATTGATAATTTAATAACAATTTTAGATTATCTTAAGATCTATTTTAGATTGTAAGCACCCTAATCAGCTTCTATCCTAAGATTAAGCTCATTCCACTAATGGAAGTCATGGGATTATGCTTCGTGCCACCGAGTTGAACTGTACTACTTTTGAAAACCAGTAAAGTGTTATATGTCGAGTTAAATCGAGCATTTTGTACTAAAAAAAAAGAACTAATGACTAATAACCAATAACCAATGCTCTAAACCGAAGGAAAGAAAACAACACTCTTGTGCGTTCTATGAGTCCCTTTAGTCTAAAATCTTAAGAGACTGTAAAATCTTCGGTGTTTTCCTTAGTTATAGTTTACCAATTCGATTCACGACTCCTGATTTACCATGGCTAATGGCTACGTTGCTCTTGTCCTTCACGCCCATCTGCCTTTTGTCCGTCATCCAGAAAGTGACTATGTCCTTGAGGAAGAGTGGCTATTTGAAGCAATCACTGAAACTTATATTCCCCTACTACACGTCTTTGAGGGGCTCAAGCGGGATGGCATTGACTTTAAAATAACTATGAGTATGACACCCCCTTTGGTGTCTATGCTCCGCGATCCTCTGCTACAAGAACGCTACGATAAACACCTGTTTTTACTAGAAGAACTGGTTGAGAAGGAAATTGAGTATAACGAGCACAACGGTCATATCCGCTATCTAGCCGAACATTACCGTAAAGAGTTCAGCACAACTCGCCAAACCTGGGAGCGTTATCAAGGCGACTTGGTAATGGCTTTTAAGCAATTCTTAGACAGTAATAACCTCGAGATCATCACCTGCGGGGCGACTCATGGCTACTTTCCCCTAATGAAGATGTATCCCCAAGCAGTTTGGGCACAAATTCAGGTAGCTTGTGAGCATTACGAGCAAACCTTTGGGCGTCCCCCAAAAGGCATTTGGTTGCCAGAATGTGCTTACTATGAAGGTGTAGAGCGAATGCTGGCAGATGCTGGTTTGCGCTATTTCCTGACAGATGGTCATGGGATTTTGTATGCTCGTCCTCGACCTCGTTTCGGAACTTATGCACCAATCTATACTGAGACAGGAGTGGCTGCTTTTGGTCGTGATCATGAATCATCCCAACAGGTGTGGTCTTCAGAAGTTGGCTATCCTGGAGCATCAGAATACCGCGAGTTCTACAAGGATTTAGGCTGGGAGGCTGAATACGAGTATATCAAGCCGTATATCATGCCGAATGGGCAGCGTAAGAATATTGGCATTAAGTATCATAAGATCACAGGAAAGGGCTTAGGGTTATCAGACAAAGCCTTATATGATCCTTATTGGGCAAGGGAAAAAACCACAGAACATGCTGCTAACTTTATGTTTAACCGAGAGCAGCAAGTAAACCATCTGCGTGGCATCATGCAGCGCCCTCCAATTATAGTTTCTCCCTACGATGCTGAGCTATTTGGTCACTGGTGGTACGAAGGACCTTGGTTTATTGATTACTTGTTCCGCAAGTCTTGGTATGACCAGAACACTTATGATATGACTCATCTGGCAGATTATTTGCGGGATAATCCTACACAGCAAGTTTGTAAACCTTCCCAATCTAGTTGGGGTTATAAAGGGTTCCATGAATATTGGCTCAATCAAACTAATGCCTGGATTTATCCTCACCTACATAAAGCAGCAGAACGGATGATTGAGTTGGGATCTAGGGAACCAGCAGATGATTTGGAGTGGAAGGCACTTAACCAAGCAGCGCGGGAGCTCTTGCTGGCACAATCTTCAGACTGGGCGTTTATTATGCGCACGGGAACTATGGTTCCTTATGCAGTAAGGCGGACGCGATCGCACCTGATGCGCTTTAATAAGCTCTACGAGGATATTAAAGTCGGTAAAATCGATAGCGGTTGGCTCGGTAAAGTCGAGAAAATCGATAACATCTTCCCTGAAATCAATTATCGGGTGTATCGACCTTTGTAACTATTCTTAAGGAGCAATAGAGATGTAGTATGCTATGTCTCTATTGAAAATTGAGAATTGAAAATTGGGTAGGACTTACGCACCGTCACGGAATTATGTCATCCTGAGCAATAGCGAAGGATCTCCAAACGGTCGGTGATGCTTCACTATCACCTCAGCATGACACTTCAGTGCGTATATAAGTCCTGATTGGGAAGAAGATCTAGTGCAGCTTGGCGGAAATAAGTGACCAGTTTGAGATCGATAGAATCCTTAATCTATAAGCATTCTTAATTCTTAATTCTTAATTCCGCGCAGCGGTACTAGCTATCTTCTCTCCCCTCATCTCCCCCATCTCCCCCATCTCCCTCAGCTTCCTCTACTCTTTTTTTATCCTGATTAGGATAGTCTTGACGGAAAGATTGGCGAGCACTGCGCTTGGTATAATAGTCCCCAAGAGAGGACTGTCTCATACTTCTTTGATATTGGTGAGATTCGTAATGAGAACGCTTGCGATACTTTTGCAACCGCCGCGCTTTAAGATCCGCATCTAAATCAACTAGAGACTGTGCCTCTTGTTCGATTAACGGAGACCTAGGAGCCCGCAGCAATTGCTGCCTGGTATCATTGATTAATTGGCTAGCTACCTCATACTCCCCTCGGTCTACCTGCTCTACAGCTTCTTGCTTGGCTCGTGCTGACATCATTAGAGCAACCTGTCGCTGTACTTCTGGGTTAAAAGACAATTGCTTTAACTCAGTACTAGCTAATACTGGTAGTTGTAGCATTCTCTCTAGTTTGAGGCTTTCCTCCTGTTCGTTAACGTACCAAGCTAAGTGAAAGTTACACAAATTCACCTGTTGCTCTCCTACTATGGCTGGTACTTTCAGCCGCACCACCACTACGAAAGGATTACCCATCACTAAGTTGGGTAGCTTGAAGTGACGCTGACGGGTGAGTTCCAAATCATTGAAGACATCCACTAATTCCACATCACCTTGAGGCTCAATTCCTAGGGTAACATTGCGTCCCAAGGTAGCCATTAAGCCTTGTAATTCCATCTGAAAAATCTCTGGAAGTTGTTCTGAAGACTCAATGTAGTAATAATTCCCATCCCCACTGTTCGCCATTGCTTCGAGTAGGTCTTCGTTATAATCATCACCAACTCCCATTGTTGTGCTAGTGACACCCCGTTGCGCCAAACCCTTGACATCAGAAGCAATTACATCCGGATTCGTCTCACCCTGATTTGCCAGTCCATCAGAGAGCAAAATCACTCGGTTTAACTGCTCCGGATGAAAATACTGACTAACTTGCACTCCTCCTTCTACCCAGCCTGCATGAAGTGCTGTTGAATTCCTGGGCTCAATGCTTTCAATCTGACGGGTAATCTCGGCTTTATCCATTGCCAGGGTGCTAGCAACCAAAGTTTCCACTTGACTATCATAAATGGTTATACTCACACGGTCAGTTGTTAGGAGTTGCTCTATGGCATAGCAAGCTGCATTACGAGCATACAAAATTTTTTTTCCCTGCATTGAACCAGAACGATCAATTACTAAGCCAAGATTGAGCGCAGGTCTTTGGATATCTGCTTCTGGCTCAGGTGGAATAATTTTGACCAGTACATCCAGAATCGTGGTGGTATCTGAACTGACAGCATCACGCAGGGAAATAAATTCAATCTCAGGGACTTTCATTTTTTTGACCTCCGATTGGTAGACAAAGCAAGTAGTTGTTGAGCCATATATTGCAATAAGTTTTGCTGCTCTTGAGGACTATGAGGATAGTTAAAGTCCTCTCGAACATGGATTTCCAAAGTAGGCAAAATCTCAATCCGTGTCCAATTCGTATTGGCTGCTTGGGGATAAGCTACGGTGTTGGCACGAGTTGATTTGGCTGGAGTAGTTGCTGGTGGTGGAGGAATTGGGAGAGATTGGCGTTCTTTGATTTGCTGTAGAAACCCCAAAGGTGGGTTAGCAGTAGTTAGATCAAGTTGAACTCCTCCTTGGAGTAAGGATTCCAAATCAGCGTTGTCTTTGGAGGTTGCTAAATTATCAATAGCACTAGCACCATAACCCTCTGCTAACAGGCGACGCACCACTAGCACTTGCAATAGATGGCGATAGGTGTAACGAGCTTCACGTCCCTCCTTAAGTGGTTCATCAAGCATTCCCTGGGTAGTGTAATACCGTACCAAGCGAGGAGTAACATCCTCTCGAACTCTAGTGTGGGCTTTTTGTACTGGCAAAAATTGAGGTAACAAACCATTGAGAACTCGGACAAATTCATTGAGTGACCATCTGGAGTTACTCTGAGCCAACTGCTGCAAAGTTTTCATAATTCTAATATATTTTTTACTTTTACAGCTGTCAATGTCATCTTTAATTGTCACTATTGGTAACAGAAAAACTCCTCATTGGGTAATACCAAATCCAGGTTAGTCACCGAAAGCGGCGGGAAGCCCATTCCTTCTAGGGATGGGAGGGATAGCCGCCCGCCGCTTGGTTGGCAAGTTATTTGTTAGAAAGTTTTTCTTGACAAACAACTAACAACCAACAACAAATAACGCTTGCATCCCACGTACTTTAGTCGTGGGATGAGCTTAACCCCGTTATCTTGGGGATAAGGCAGAGGGCTCCAAGGAAAAGAAGGCTTATTCTCCTTCTCAAATATACCGAGAGCCGATGAGCGGATTTGAACCGCTGGCCATTCGATTACGAATCGAATGCTCTACCACTGAGCTACACCGGCATTAACCTACTAATATAGCAAATACACAATAATCATAGAAATTAATGGCAAAATCAACTTCCAAAAATCCTTCCTCCAATGCTTCTCGACAGCTCAGCCCAGAAAGATATGCACGCCTTAAAGCAGAGGCAAAAGCTCCCTACCGAGGTTTAAGAAAATTTATTTATCTTGCTTGCGGTGCTTCTGGCTTCATGGGTGCAGTAATTGTCCTTGCACAGTTAGCCGCTGGGAAGGATGTGACTACAGCTCTCCCCAACCTAGCACTACAAATTGGTATCGTTGCCCTGATGATTTGGCTATTTCGCTTAGAAAGCCGCAAGCTATAAAGAGCTCATTAAGTAGAGGCAGGGGGACAAGCAATACTGTTTGGTTAAGAGAAGTTATCGGTAAAGATAAGTTGGGGGAGTTTCAGGGAGCTGGGGAAGAGGAAGTGGAGCGATTACCGAGCAGTATTGGGGGGACGGGAGATGGGAAGATGGGGAGATAGCGTATCTGGTGACATACTCCCACACTTCCCTATCGGGTAAGTGTGGGCTTCTCCCGGAAGACAGCTAAAATTCCCTTGTTCTGTGAGGAACTTTTGATAATTAAAATACTTCAAAACAAGTAGCCTTTAGTCTCGTAGTTTGATTTACTTGTTTTCTCCAATTATACTCAATCATCATTAATGTATTCCTACTGTTTCCGACCTTCACTGAACCGAATTTTCTCCCAATCGCTAATTGTGGGACTGCTTACTGCGATTGGTTTACTTTCTGGAATTGCACCTGAGCTATCTGTTGACTCCCATACCCTTGTCTTTAGCTCTTCAGCTTACGCTCAAGCGACTTTTAGTAAGTCTAATCTTGATTATGCAGAATTGGTAAAATTCGTTCGTGCTGCCATAAAAATTGAGAAAGCACGCCAGCAAGCCTACGAAGAAATCAAAAAAAACAACGGGGGAACAGTTCCTGAAATTCCTGATTGCTCACTGCAAGGACTTAGTGGGGTGGTTAGAAACATTTGGCAAAAATTCTGCAAGCAGTCTGAAAGTTATATCAGAGCCGAGGGCTTCTCCAATAAGCGCTACAACGAAATTCAGATAATGCGACAACAGAATCCGGAGTTGGAAAGGCGGATTCAACAGGAACTGGATCGGCAACTTAATTTACTGTAACAGCTCCCGTCGCTAAACCTAATGATTGATTAGCTCAACTATTGACGTATCATCTGATGATATCGAAAGATAGAGGCACCCTTTAAACAAATTGAGCTATTTCTTGTGCCACCTGCATTTATGACGAATCCTTATAGTGATTCAGTAGCACAACGTTCCAGAAGAGAATCCTTAATTATCAAGATTCTCACTGCTATAGGCTGGTTGGTTGGACTGACAGCAATTTTAGTTGGATGTGCTCCCAATAGAGCCTCAGATTCTGACGCCCAGAGTTCTCCACCTTTATCAGTCAGTTCTGAAGAAGTCGAAAATTACGCCAAAGTGGTTTTAGCGATTGAGCCAAAACGTGAAGCAGCAACTAAGGAAATCCTGCGAATAACCAAAAAAGACAACCTACCTAACATTACTTGCACTAAACCAAAAACTATTGGGACTCTCCCTCGCAATGTTCGCGGTATTGCTGTGAACTACTGTCAGCAAGCAAAGGATATTAGTGAAAGTAATGGTTTGACAATATTGCAATTCAATGATATATCTGCGGCAACAAAATCTGATGAACAATTAAAAATACGTATTCAAAATGAATTGATTCGCCTGCAAAAATAAGGTGGTGAATGTTTTTTATCGCCAATGCTAACTTTTACGGAACGCTTGCCTGCCTCTAGGAAGCTCAACGTTAGCTTTACCCTTTCTCTCACTGCTGAAGAGCGTAGTCGTAGTCGTTACCGCTATCAGAACTCTGAGGGTAAAGCTTTGTATCTCCGCCTACCTAGAGGTACGATTCTACAAGATGGAGATTTACTGCGATCGCCAAATGAGGAAGTAGTGATTCGTATTGCTGCTAAACCAGAACCAGTGATCACAGTAACTTCTCCGATACCAGTTAATCTATTGCGAGCAGCCTATCATCTAGGTAATCGTCATGTGCTTTTAGAAGTTGCTCCCAACTATTTACGATTGTCTCCTGATCCAGTTTTGCAGGCAATGTTGGAACAATTGGGAGTAGAGAGTAAAGAGGAAGTTGTAACCTTTAAACCAGAAATTGGCGCTTATGGGCATACTCACCATTAGTTCTCCTTGATTTCCTCATCTCCCCATTTCCCCATCTCCCCACCCTTTTTTTCGCTCACCCTTAGGGGACTAATTCTAAATTCTAAATAAAAGGCGAGTGAGCACTTCTTCGTTAAAATAGATAGATACCGAAAAGCGAAAATCAAGCAGTAGATATCAGCACCTTATGCCGAAGAAGATGTAGCAGTACATCAGGGACTACGGAATAATTAGAGGATGGCCAAGAAAAAAAAGAAGAGTAAATCTACTCCACCACCAGAACCTACCCCAGTGTCCCAGCCAAAAGATAGCGCTAGTGTTAGCGAAGTGGTACAAACAGAGCAAGTCCAAGAAGGAAAAATTCCAGAATTTGCTACTGATACACCAGACAAACCTAAAGAGGCAATAGCGCCGGAGAAACCACCATCAGATGCGGAGATAAAAACTATACCTAATGGGACAATCATTATTGTCAAAGCACCTTGGGGTGAAGATGCCTTGGCAACTATTGAGGAATCCTACTCATCTCCAGAAGGTGAGCAGTGGGTATCTTATAAGCCTCTAGAACCACCGCCTGAGGGCTGGAGTTGGTTGAAAGGGGTAATGTTGCTTGAACTAGTGAGAATACACTCACAGATAAATGACAAACAACCAATGACAAATGACCAATGACAAATAACCAATGACAAATAACCAATGACAAAAATTTTTCTAGCTGATGCTGAGGCAACGGAAGCGCTCGGTATTAGCTTAGGGGAATCTCTTCCTGCTGGGAATGTAATTTTGTTGGAGGGAGACTTAGGTGCTGGTAAAACTACCCTAGTTCAGGGTTTAGGCAAAGGACTAGGCATTACAGAACAGATAGTTAGCCCTACCTTCACCTTAATTAATGAATATCCAGAAGGACGAATTCCCCTGTATCACCTAGATTTGTACCGCCTCCAACCAGCAGAAATCGAGACTTTAAACCCAGAAATTTACTGGGAAGGCATAGAGATTCCTTTGGGGATTGTGGCTATTGAGTGGGCAGAACGTTTGCCTTACAAACCCTTGAGTTATCTGAAAATCTCTCTTACCTATCAAGCTGACTCCAGTCGTCAAGCTAACCTTACTAGTGTAACGCGGCGGAAATAACCCACCAGGAAAGAGATCGATAGAATCCTTACTCTATAAGCATTCTTAATTCTTAATTCTTAATTCTTAATTCTAAATTCCGCGCAGCGGTACTAGTGTAGGCAAATTCGAGTTAGAAGCTCTTATTTATGGGTAATTTAACCGTAAATTTACTACCAACTCCTACCGTACTGGTGATCATAATCTCACCCTGAAGTTGATCCACACAGCGTTTGACAATTGCTAGTCCCAATCCAGTACCTGCAATTGAGCCAACATTTTTGCCGCGATAAAACGACTCAAAGATTTGGGATTGCTCCTCTGTGTTAATACCAATACCTTCATCCCGGATACTGAAGATTGCTACTTGTGCTTCAGCATTGCCCTTTAACTCAAACTCAATCTTACTCTCAACTGGGGAATACTTAAGAGCATTGGAGAGGAGATTAGTGAGAATGTAACTTAGGAGCCTCTCGTCCATCCAAACTTCCCTACAGTCTCCTTGAATTTTAAAGTTAATCCGGTTGGGTTGAGCCTCAATAAGTAAAATTTCGGTGACTAAATCGCAGCAAAACTGCTCCAGATTCAGGTAAGCTGGTACTACTTCGAGTCTACCTGATGTAGCTTGACCCATAACCAATACATCATCCATGAGTTTGGTCATTCGCTGTGCTGCTTTCTTAATTCTGTGCAGATAACTTTGTTTTTGCTTTTTAGTGGCTTGCTTATCGTAACAAACCAATAACTCAACTGCTGTCAGAATGGTACTTAGAGGAGTGCGGAATTCATGGGATACAGTGGAAATAAATTGGGAACGAAAACTACTAAGTTCTCGCTCCTTTGCCAATGCTCTTTCCAAAGCTTTAGTCTGTCGCCGCTCACTGATATCCCAAAAAACGATAACGACTCCCCTAATTTCTCCAGATTTTTGCTTCAGGGGTGAGGCAGTATAACCAATGGGAATTTTGTTACCGTTTTTGGCATTTAGGGCATGGTAATCCCCTGGATAGAATTCCTTTCCTCTGAGAACTTGTAATACTGGATTTTCTATGGGAGTTCCCACCACTTCTTCAATAATCTGGAAAATCAACTTTACTGGTTTGCCTACTGCTTCATACTTGTGCCAGTTTGTTAAAGCTTCGGCAGCAGGATTGATAAAGGTAATAATTCCTTGATTATCAGTAGCAATTACCCCATCATTCATCGACTGCAAAATAGTTGCCAACTTTTCTTGGCTCTCTTGCAGTGAGTATTCCATCCGATGTTGGTAGAGAGCAATTTCGATTGCAACCCGTAAATCTTTCTCGCTAAAGGGTCTGAGAACATAGCCACAGGGTTGAGTAATTTTTGCTCGTTGCAGAGTGTCATTATCTGCACAGGCAGTTAGATAGACTACGGGAATACTCAACTCCTGACGGATTTGCTCAGCAGCATGAATTCCATCCATTTTTCCCTTCAGCCAAATATCTATTAGCACTAAGTCAGGTTTGGTTTCTATTGCCTTAGCTAGAGCTTGAGAAGCTGAGGAAGCTTGAGCTACAACCGTATAACCCAGTTTTTTAAGCTGGTTGACAATTGTCCTAGCAACAATTACTTCATCTTCAACTACCAAAACATTGGCTTTAACCATTTAGTTTCCTATCTTTAAAGCTCTTGCTCAGAGAAACATATCCTGAAAGTTGTGCTTTTACCTTGCTTAAAAACAATGCTACCTTCCGGTAGATCACTTGCCAAGTTATGGTTAAGGAGAATCCTAAGCAATCAACATGCTAGTAGTCGAAAGCTTCTGATTTCATACCTCTGGAAGGTGAAAAATTATGAAGTTGCTCTCCTACTGTGATCACTGATACCAAATTACCGGCAAACTTAGTAAATAGTTATAATAAGGGAAATAAGCTATTTCAAACTCTATGTAATACACCTAAAAAAGAGTATAACAGGTCTTTTTATAGTTACTCTACTAAAGCGTGTTGTAAAGTGCAGTAAAGTGCTATGTACGAAAACAACTCTGTATTAACAATTAAAGGGGCAACACCTAGGTGCTACCCTTTCAGTTATTTTACTCTTCGATGTAGGGAAATTCAATGCAAGAAGGCAGAGGGTTTTTAGCTCAAACTCACGTTTATTTATCAACCAAAAAACCCAATATAATTAGGCGATCGCTGCCATTTTGACATCATTAGTCGCTAACAACTCTTGCAGTTCCTCAGCATCCACCGTTTCTTTATCAATTAGCATTTCGGCTAATTTGTCAAGAATGTGCTTGTTGTTGAGCATTACTTCTTTTGCTCGTCGGTAGGCTTCATCCACTAACTTACGGACTTCTTCATCAATTGCTGCAGCAGTTGTATTGGAAAAGTCTCGGTCAGAAGCAATGTCTCGACCGAGGAACATATTACCATTTTGGCGTCCCAAAGCCACCGGACCAAGGCGATCGCTCATACCAAAGCGAGTGACCATCTGTCGTGCTACCCGGGTAACCTGCTGTAAGTCATTGGAAGCACCAGTAGTTACTTCTTCTTCACCGAAGATAATTTCTTCAGCAAGGCGACCTCCTAAAGCCACAGCCATCTGGTTTTGTAGGTAAGAGCGAGAATACAGACCTGAATCCATTCGGTCTTCGCTAGGGGTGAACCAAGTTAGACCACCAGCTCGACCACGAGGGATAATACTAATTTTCTGCACTGGGTCATAATCAGGCATCAAAGCACCAACTAGAGCATGACCTGCTTCGTGATAAGCAACTAGAGCTTTGCGCTTCTCACTCATCACCCGGTCTTTCTTCTCTGGACCTGCTAAAACCCGGTCAATAGCATCATTGACCTCATCCATAGAAATTTCGGTGAGATTCCGACGGGCGGCTAAAATTGCAGCTTCATTGAGCAAGTTCGATAAATCTGCACCGGTGAATCCAGGAGTACGGCGGGCAATTTTCTCTAGTTCCACATCTTTTGACAAAGTTTTGCCACGAGCATGGACATTGAGAATTTCTAGACGACCAGCGTAGTCAGGACGATCGACGACCACTTGCCGGTCAAAACGACCAGGACGTAGCAAAGCTGCATCTAGGACATCGGGGCGGTTGGTAGCAGCAATAATGATGATGCCAGTATTACCTTCAAAGCCATCCATCTCAGTGAGTAGCTGATTGAGAGTTTGCTCCCGCTCGTCGTTACCGCCGCCCAAACCAGCACCCCGTTGCCGTCCCACAGCATCAATCTCATCAATGAAAACAATACAGGGAGCATTGCTCTTGGCTTGCTCGAACAAGTCTCGGACACGGGAAGCACCAACCCCCACGAACATTTCTACGAACTCAGAACCAGAGATGGAGAAAAAGGGTACACCTGCTTCCCCAGCAACAGCACGAGCCAGGAGAGTTTTACCGGTTCCTGGAGGTCCAACTAAGAGCACACCCTTGGGAATTTTGGCTCCAATAGCAGTGAAGCGATCAGCATTTTTGAGGAAGTCAACTACTTCGTTGAGTTCTAGTTTGGCTTGCTCAATACCAGCAACATCCCCAAAAGTTACTTGAGTTTGGGGTTCCATTTGTACTCTGGCTTTGGACTTACCAAAGTTCATCGCCTGAGAGCCAGGACCACTTTGAGCACGTCGCAGCAAGAAAAATAATCCTACCAGTAACAGGATGGGGAAGAAGAGGCTACTCAAGGCTCGGAACCAGAAGCTATCATCGCTCTGGGGCAGCACGGCAATATCTACACCATTACTGGTTAGAATACTAATCAGCTCTGGATCATTAGGTAGATTTACCTCAACCTGCTGACCATCTTGAGCTGTAGCGAGAGCCTTAGTTCGATCAGCACTAATTTTGACGGTTTCAATTTTTTGACTTTCAACCTGCTGAATTAGTTCGCTGTACTTCCAGATCTCCCGGTTTTGGGAGGGTTTGTCTAAAAATGCTGTTGCTAAGGCGATGACTACTATCGCTAGCAGTGCATACAGCCCAACGTTTCTCCATTTTTTATTCACCGCTTATTCCTCCTAAGAGTTAGGCTTTGGGTACCTTAAAATAGACATCTTGTATTAACTAATGTTAACCTTTCTCAGCATTTATTGACAAAATAGACTTTGCAATGGCTTCAGACAAGCAGTCAATCGGGAGCATCTCAATGTCTAAATGAGTAATGAGCGCCTCACGGCGAATTCAAAATTCAAACCTCCTCTCTCGCCTTCTGCCTCCTGCCTTCTGCCCCCTGCCTTTTTTCTCGAGAGGTTAACTACCCAAAACCGAGAAACTCCTGCCAAGTGGGAGGAACTTTTGCTGAATGCTGACAAATGACCGGTAACCAAGTGGCACAGGGAAACGATTTCTCCAACCCTTGCAACTTTTCCCGTGCTTCCCGTACCGCTTGATACAAAGGTAAACCACCAGCAAAGGTAGCCAGAAAGTGCTTTAAAAACTCTTGCGCAACTAAATCTGGAATAGGCTCGCGCATGACAATCATTTGTGGAATCTGTAAGTCACACTTACCACCGCTGATGCTAAACCTTCTTGGAGAGCAACTCTAAAGAAAAAGAAAAGCTGATTTTTTCCAGTAATTCAAAGAGATTTTCCTTACCTCTGAGCTTGGGTTTGAGGCTTAACTAAGTGTCATTCTGCTATAGACTATATAAGACAAGGTTAGAGAGCTTCAATGGATTGCATTCGACTCAACGGTATTCGTTGCTACGGTTACACAGGCTACTTGCCAGAAGAACAAGTGTTAGGACAGTGGTTTGAAGTTGATCTGACTATCTGGCGGGATTTATCAGCACCAGGAGAGAGTGACGATATTACCGATACTCTTGACTATCGCAGTGCTATTGAGGCAGTAAAGCAGTTGGTGAAAAACTCAAAATATGCCTTGATAGAAAAATTAGCAACTGCGATCGCTAATTCTATCCTCAAGTTAGATGGAGTCAAGCAAGTTCGGGTTCGATTATGTAAACCCAACGCTCCTATCCCGGACTTTGGGGGCAAAATCATTATTGATATCACTAGAGCTAATTTAGCTTGAAAATCGGGAATTGAGAATCGAGGGAGAAGAATTGTCGTCTGTATGCATGGAATTGATGAGACGAACCACAAAGTCACTAAGAACACGAAGGAAGAAAAGAAGAAGACCAGTAATATTACACAGCGAAGGCAGTAAACTGAAGTTACAGTAGATCGAAGTTAATCAAGTACAGAAATGCCTCACCAGTGCGATCACTTGCCTAATAGTCTATAATTTGTTTGATAACATTCTTAAGATCCGCGTCAGCAGGACGTTTTGTAAACTGCTCATGACTATAAATCCAAACTAGTTTGATTGTGCAAGCAGTTGCATTAACCAAATATATCAATCTGATTTGTCCTGAAGCCCCTTTGGAAATCCTAAGCTCCAATTTGTGAAATGTCCATTCTTCAGGTAACTGAATCTTCCCTGGCAAAGGTTCTTTACGGGAGTTATTAGGATACTGCTCTTCAATTAAACCTTCCAGTACTTCTGCAATCAACTCACTAAAATCAGTTCCATACCTTTTTACAAGTTTTTTGAAAGAACGCTTGAAATTATCAGACGCCTCAATCGAGAATGGATTTGAGCCAGTCACGCACCTCTCCTTTACCAATGCGATTTGAGGATTCCGAATTAACAGCGTTCTCCAAAACTTTAGACATCACAGTTTGATAAGCAGGATTGTCACGCTCTATGACATCCAGTTTCTGAGAACCTAATGCTTTCATATCTTCCAGAAGAATTGGTTCAGTTGAGCGTGCTTCCGATGGCAAACCTTTACGAGCTTTCTTCCAAGGAAATTCCACATGAGTCATATCGCTAAGTAAATAAGCATGGTAACCACCAAAGTATTCCCAAACTTCCTCTAAAAGCGTTTTCTGATCATGAGGAATCTGTAACAACAATTTCTGATCAGGTACAGGTAATTGTTCAGCTTCAAATTCATTGTAATACCTATAAGCACGAGGACACACAGGACCGTATCGCCATGCTTGGATTTCCTCTTCAAACAATGGCTCATCGTATAATGCCAAATGCAAGCTTTGTGAATAATATAGAAGCTTTTGAACCTTCATATTGGTCATCTCGGCTTCCATACCTTGATTGTAAGCTTTGACAATAAAGTAGCGAGCCGCATCGAGACAATCGATCATAGCTCATATCCGCCAATAGTACTAAATACGTTAAGATAATAAGTTTACAACTGTATACGTACTATTCTAGCCTAGAATTACTTAAATAGTACAAATTTACTATGTAGCTACATGGTAGCTGGGAAACAACCTAAACATCAGGCTTTGAATACCATTGCTGGATCGAGGCGGGTAACCTTCTGAATAGCAAAAATAGCTGAACCAACACACATAATCACTGTTAAGCCCAAAATTGCGATCGCAGATACTGGTGTAATTAAAATTAGAATTCCTTGAGTAGCGAATGCCCAAGATGCCACACCATAGCAGAGTGCCATGCTAGGAATATAGCCCAGAACTGACATCCAAAGAGCTTGTTCGATAATCACACCGTAAATTACCCCATTTGATGCACCGATGGCTTTGAGTGTACCAAACTCCTTAAGATGATCAGATACAGAAGAGTAAAGAATTTGACCGACAATAATTGTGCCAACCATTACACCTACAGCAGCACCTAAGCCTAAAACAAACCCAACTCCCGTTCGTTTCTGCCAAAAAAGTTGATTCTTCTTGGTAAACTCAGCACGAGTGTAGGCACGGGTGTTGGGTAAAGCGGTTTCTAGTTTCTCCTTGAGTACCTCTATATCCTCCCCAGATTTGGCTCGAATCAAGACATAAGTAATTAGATCTGATGCAACTAATTTATCAGGTACAGTAGGTGTTTCAGTCTTAGTTTCTCTATCAGGAGTAGTTGGATAAGTGTTGGTACACACTAATTCTTTTCCTGCCGATGGTAATTGACAGGATAGATGAGAAGTTTGACCTGAAGTTAAATAAGCCTTGGCATTTTCCAAGGAAGTAAACATAAAAGGATTGGAAACAATGGAGTTGTTGCCTTTAGTTAAGCCAACTAACTCGGCTGGCAAGGAGTTAACTTTAACCGCATCACCGATTCCCTTTACATACAGGGATTTTAGGTTAGTTGTATCCACCATGATAGAGTAAGGCTCTTTGAGAGCATTGACACTCCCTTGAGTAATATTTTTCGGTGTAAACAATTGCCCATTCGGATCAAATCCAACTACCCTGACTAGGGCTATGTCTCCTTCAGGGGGAAGCCAGGAAGCATTGCTGAAAATCAATCCTTCTGCTCGCTCTACCCCTTCTACTTTTTGAGCTTGAGTTAAGTTGGTTACAGGCAGTGGTACTGTTAGTTCAACTTGTACTAGCTTGTCGGAAGCAACCCAAATGTCGGCATCGGAGTTATCAATTAATTGAGCCGTAGAGCGAGTAAAGCCATTAAATATACCTGTTTGTAGAGTTACCAGGCTCACAGCAAACATAATTCCTGCTTGAGCAACGAGGAAGCGCGGAATATCTTCGATCAAGTTTTTACGAGCAAGAGATACCATAGGCAATATTTATATTTTTTAAGAAGGGTAAAGGCTCAAGGGTAAAGAGTAAAGGAAATTCAAAATTATAGTCAAGAAGACTCTTTAGTTATTCTCTAGCTAGAGTTATTAAAGAAGGTTAAGATACATTTGCCTTAACCCGTCTTCCTCATACTTCCTAGTTACGCCTGTTGATAGTTATGTCTATTGATGTGATATGCTAGGAGGTATTAATCTATATGAATAGCGAACTACTTCAACAAGTCAGAATTGTAGACCCAGTTTCAAAAACTGACCAACTGGCAGATGTTTTAATTGCATCTGGTGTGATTAAGGCAGTTGAAACTCAGATTTCTGATTTTCCAGTCGATACATCAGTGCGGAATTGCCAGGGACTAATTTTAGGACCAGGATTGGTAGATTTGTACTCTCACTCTGGAGAACCAGGATATGAACACCGGGAAACCCTATCCTCACTTCTATGGGCAGCAGCAACTGGAGGCTTTACTCGGCTGTCAATCTTGCCAGACACTCTACCACCTCTGGATAATCTCACTGGTTTGGCTCTATTAAATCAAAAGCAGCAAGCAGTTAAAACACAGGAAGATTGGGAAAAGGATAAATGTACATCTTTCACCCTTCCTCTATCTCCCCCTCTTCTAAGTTATTGGGGTGCCTTAACTCAGGGTGCAAAAGGGGAACAAATGACAGAATTATCTGAATTAGCAGCAGCAGGGGTAATAGGTTTTACAGATGGACTGCCTCTATCCAATCTAGCTCTAGTTCGACGGTTATTGGAATACCTACAGCCTTTAGGTAAACCAGTGGTGCTTATGCCTTATGACTCTCAGCTAGCTGGTGAAGGAGTAATCAGAGAAGGAATACAATCGATTCGCTTGGGTTTGTCGGGGAATCCTGCTGTTGCTGAATCTGCTCCTCTTGCTGCCTTATTAGAAGTAGTGGCAGCCGTTGGTACACCAGTACATTTCATGCGCATTTCCACTAGTCGCAGTGTCCAACTAATTGCGGCAGCCAAGGCACGGGGATTACCAGTAACTGCTAGTACTACTTGGATGCATCTGCTGCTCAACACGGAACATTTATCTAGTTACCACCCCAATTTACGTTTAGAACCTCCTTTAGGGAACCCAGCAGACCAAAGGACATTACTTCAGGGTATCAGAGAAGGAATTCTAGACGCGATCGCGATTGATCACAATCCCTACAGCTACGAAGAGAAAACCGTCAGTTTTGCTCAAGCACCACCAGGAGTAATTGGTTTGGAGCTAGCTCTACCTCTACTGTGGCACTATTTAGTAGAAAAAGGGGATTGGTCAGCCTTAGAATTGTGGCAGAGCCTAAGCACAAATTCAGCAATTTGTCTAGGACAGACCCCAGCTGCGATCGCTCCTAATCAACCAGCTGAGTTAGTATTGTTTGATCCACAAAAGACTTGGAAAGTTGATAGACAAACCCTAAAATCTCACTCTGCCAACACCCCTTGGTTAGAGCAACAACTAACGGGTCGTGTACTGAGGACTTGGTGTCCGCTTTAGAGAAGATGGGGAGCTAGGGAGCTGGGGAAGCTGGGGGAACTGGGGGAGATAAGAAGACAAGGGAGAAATTATCAATTATCAATTATCATAGTATTTTCCTTCAAACTATCTATCAGTTTATAAGTTTCAGCTTGAGCGATTACAAAACTTTCAAAGACACCAACCGTAATTAAGCTATTTGCCCAAGGTATCTCAACTGCAACAGCGTAAATGGTGCGATCATTTGGTAAGTCTGATTGTTCGCAGACAATAATCGACAAACCCTTATATGGGTAATGTCTGCATTGCTTTTCTATTGTAGAATACATTTACAAAAGCCTTCGGCGATGAGGATTTAATACTCTCAGTTGGTCTAGTTCATTGTCACTGAGCATAACCAACAAAATCTAGCTTTATTGAATTGGTAATATATATATTTTATAGATAACCCCAATACCTTTACTAGTAGCTTTTATTACAAAAATAGATTAACTTTTATTGCATTTTATTAAAGAATGCTTCAATCTCAACTCCCAATTTTCAATTTGCAAAACGCCATGATGTAATATTTGCATTACAGCAATTCTTTTAATGCATTTTAAGTTGCTTAATCGATAAATTTTGGGAATTCTTAGATAAGGAAGAAAGCTCAGGTTCAATAAAAATACTGAAATGTAATACATGTACTGATTTTTTACTGGAGTTATTTGTTGGAAAAAGTGAGCGATTTCCCACTCTGGACTTAACAAACAAGCAATAATTGAACTGATGTTAAATACTCTAGAACAAGCTCATATCGCTGCACAGCAAGAAAATTGGTCATTACTCAATCAACATTTACAACAGCTTCCTCTGAGTAAAAATGGTAAGAGTTTACAACCTCTCCAAGAGTTGGATTGCCAGCAAGTTCTACATCTAGCTTTGCAGGTAATTGAGGCAGGGGACTTTCAGGAGAAATGGGATGCGGCTAAGATGTTTCCCAAACTAGGGAAACGCTCGATCGCACCTTTGATTGCTATTATCGAAGACGAAGAAGCTGATCTTGATGTCCGTTGGTTTGCTAGTCGTATCCTGGGAGAATTTGATGATCCACTAGTGGTGATCTCTTTAGTTGAACTGCTCGAATCTGCTGAGGATGAAGACTTAGCTGAGATGGCGGCACAAGCTCTCAGTCATATTGGTAGCTCAGCAATTACAGCCTTGAGTGGTTTACTAACAGAGGAAGAATCAAAGTATTTGGCAGTTCAAGCCCTTGCTCATATCCGACGCCCGGAAACGATCGCACCTCTAATGAGTGTAGTTCATGACCCGCTTCCTAGTATACGCTCTACCGCTATCGAAGCCTTAGTTAGCTTTAGCGATCGCAAAATTCTGCCGGTGCTTGTAGAAGCACTGCAAGATCCAGCTGCAGCAGTGAGGAAAGAAGCAGTGATTGGCTTGGGTTTACGAGGAGGTACTTTGCCAGCATTGGAGGTGGTTGAATACCTTAAGCCTCTACTATATGACTTTAACCCACAGGTTTGCCAACAAGCAGCTATTGCCTTGGGGCGTTTGGGTACAGATGAGGCTGCTGAGGCTCTGTTTCGGGTACTTAAGTCAGTAGCAACCCCGATTTCTCTAAAAATAGAGTTTGTGCGTGCTTTGAATTGGGTTCAAACACCAGTAGCCTTGGACTATTTACAGCAAGGACTGGTTTGGGTTCCTCCGGAAGTTTGTCAAGAAATCATCACTGTACTCGGACGTGTGGAGTTACCAGGTTTGAAACCCCAAGCCACTCAAATTCTAATTGAGTTTCTCCACAGTGGACAATCTTTAGTACAACATCCTAGTCTCAAACAAGCTCTAGCAATGTCTTTAGGACAACTAGGAGAACCTCAAGCTTTAGAAGTACTGATTGAGCTGCTAGAGGAACCAGATTTAACTGTAAGGTTACATGTGATCGCAGCACTCAGAAACATTCCCGATGCTTATCAAAAACTAGAGCAATATGGGGCAGATGATAACCTGTCACCGAGCTTAAAGCAAGGAATCGCGATCGCTCTAAGGGAATGGTCTGTTTAACAAGCTCACGGAACGTCCTAAAATCTAGTCACCGAAGAAGTAATGAACGCCTGACGGCGCCCTGTTGCCTGACTCGGAGACTCGGTGTTTATTCAGAAATTAGCTATTAGCCATTAGCTTTGAGCGTGTTTCTCAAGAGTAATGAGTATGGATTATCCTCAAATTTTTGCAAATAATGAATCCAAGTAATTCTTTTTCTACATAAAATGATTTTTTTTGTATCAAATGATGCAAAAAAAAAATCCACCTAAAGGCATGTTAATAACGCATAATTAAAAATACCCTAAAGCAAAAAATGCTTAGGGAATTTTACTACGGCTTAGCCGAGCAGCAATTATTTAGGTGTGAGAGACGAATTTGAAAATGTCAAAAATTTCCTGGATGTCCTTACTAAATTTCCCTGCAATTGTTGGAGCAACTCTTTTGCTGGCAACTTCAGCAATTGCGGCTGAGGAAATTCTTCCTAGTGAAGAAATTGCCTCGGAGTTGGCTACCAAAGCGGCGGACATCCAGACACCACAGGATATCCCAGCCTCAGATTTGCTTACCCAAGCAGTAGATACTACTGAGACTACTGTCCCTGCCTCAGAATCAACAACTCTCTACAGCGATGAGGTAACTCAAGAAAACGATTACCTTGAGAAGATTGACAATGTCTCAGAGTTCACTGAGTTAGAGACTAACCTCAATGAGTTCGAGCAACTAGCAACTGATGCTAGCTCCCTCGGTCAAGTTACTAGTGTAACCGACCTACTGGATGTTTCTCCAGGAGATTGGGCCTACGACGCTCTACGGGAGCTCGTGGAGGATTATAAATGTCTTGTTGGATATCCTGACAGTACCTTCCGGGGTAATCGACCTACTAGTCGGTACGAATTTGCTGCTGGTTTAAGAGCTTGTTTGGATACTATTCAGCAACTAATTATTGATGGTGGTACTGTCACCGTAGAGGACTTAGAAAAACTGGAAACCCTGATTCAGCAGTTCGATGCTGAACTAGCGGTGCTGGGAACACGGGTAGATAATCTGGATGCCAGGGTAGCGTTTTTGGAAGATCACCAATTTTCCACCACCACTAAGTTGAAAGGGGAAGTAATCTTCAGTGTTTCCGACGCCTTCGGAGATGATGTTGAGGACGAAGTCAATACGGTTTTCCAAAACCGCACTCGTCTTAACTTCTTGACTAGCTTTACCGGTAAGGACACCCTACAAACTCGTCTGCAAGCGGGTAATGTGCCTCCTCTTCTACCTACTGCCTTGGCTGGTTCTGGCTCACCCTTAACAGGTACTCAAGAAGGACGCTTCACTTACGACGGACCGAGAGGTAATGATGTCGAGCTCGATATTTTCCGCTACATGTTCCCTATCGGGGATAAAGTAAGAGTCCAAATTTTGGCTAATGATGCTCTGCACCACTACTACGCAGATACTGTGAACCCCTTCTTTGAGGGACGTGCTGGTGGTTCAAATGCCATTTCCCGTTTTGCTGAGCGTAACCCCATCTATCGTATCGGACCTTTTGGCGCTGGTGCGGCGATCGCGATTAAACCTACTAATAACCTCAGGGTTGACTTGGGTTACATTGCCAACGAAGCGGAAGATTCTAGCTCAGGAGCTGGTTTATTTAATGGTAACTATTCAGGAATTGCTCAAGTTGTCCTGGGTGACAAGTATAAAATTGGACTAACCTACATTCATGCCTATGATGGCAGGAATATTGCTCCTACCAATCCCACAGATAGATTCGTTTTCGGTGGCACTGGCACTTTCTTCGCCAATAACCCTTGGGCGGCTGCTGGACTTGGGCGTACACCAGTGGTTAGTAACTCCTATGGTATTGAAACTTCCTTGACATTTAGCCCTAATCTTGTTCTCAATGGTTGGGTTGGCTATACTGATGCTCGTCTGATTGAGGTGGGTGATGCAGATATTTGGAACTTTGCTGCTGGTTTAGCTTTACCGGATTTAGGGAAAAAAGGTAACTTGGGTGGCATCTTTTTCGGTGCTGCACCAACCCTCCGGGGACTTGTAGCTCAGGGAAATCGCGTAGGCTTAACTCGAGATTTTGCCTATCACTTTGAAGCTTTCTACAAGTACCAGGTAACTAAGAACATTTCCATCACTCCTGGTTTAATCTGGCTGCTGAATCCTAACCAAAATAACGACAACAACGATACTTTCATTGGTACTGTTAGAACAACGTTTACTTTCTAAGTAGTTTGTTGTTTGTCATTTGTCATTTGTCATTTGTCATTTGTCATTTGTAGCTCAGGGGGTGACAAGCAGGCTCAAATGCTTAGCCATCCTGCTTTTAGCCCATTCATCCAGTAACAAGATGACAGTTTCTCTTTGGGGGACCAGCCCCCCAAACCCCCCGATGGGGGACTGAGCGCCTCCCCCATCATTCGTGTCAACTTAAGGTAAAACCTATGTCCCGCAAGGAACTCAAGCATACTGTTGGCTAATCACCTCAAAGAAGCGTAAAATGCTGGGGAGATAGGGAGATAGGGAGATAGGGAGATAGGGAGATAGGGAGATAGGGAGATAGGGAGATAGGGAGATAGGGAAATAGGGGAATTATGTCATCCTGAGCGATAGCGAAGGATCTCCAAACGGCCTAGATGGTTCACTATCACCTATCTCTAGCTTAAGTTGACACCAATGGTTATAGAACCGCCTGGAGGTGGTGGAAACAAGGGACTAACTAAGGTTATCAACGGAGAAGAGCATAGCTGAATTAACATCTAATGGACAGTTGGATGTAATGGGTTCCTACAATATTTTACGAAAAGCATTCCCAAATGCGTTTACTCGCTATGGGATAGAGAGGTGCGTAGTTCACCCCAGGAGAATTAATCTCTCAAAGTGAAAGTGAAAGGAATTTCTGAAATGAAATTCAGTCTGTCTATCTTTGACTATACTTTTACCAACTATGTGGTTCAATTCTTCCCTACACCCCACACCCTACACCCCACATCCTGCTTAAAACTGCCGGGACCATTCCTGAGGCCAACGCTCAACTACAACTTTAGTTTGGGTGAAAAATTCCACTGCTTGTTTACCCTGGCCATGTAAATCTCCAAAGAAACTATCTTTCCAGCCACTAAAGGGGAAAAAAGCCATTGGTGCTGCTACCCCAATATTAATACCAATATTCCCTGCCTCCGCTTCATAGCGAAACTGTCGCGCCGCTGCACCACTATTGGTAAACAGACAAGCCATATTACCCCATTGACCGCTATTTACCAGCTCTATTGCTTCCTCAATAGTCTCCAAGTGCATTAAGCTTAACACTGGACCAAAGATTTCTGTACCAGCAAGGTTGCTTTGGGGATGAACATTTTGCAGAATTGTTGGTCGAATAAAGTTACCTTGTTCATAACCAGCAATCTTAACTTGTCGTCCATCTACTAAGGCGGTTGCCCCTTCATCTATCCCTTGTTGAATTAAATTCTCAATCCGAGCTTGATTTTGTTTGGTAATCACAGGTCCCATTTGCACCCCTTCATCCCCGCCATAACCCACTACCCTATTACTAGCAGCAGAAGCGATCGCATTTGGATACCAATCACTAGCTTCTCCTACGGTTACAGCTACAGAAGCAGCTAAACAACGTTGTCCCGCACAGCCAAAAGCGCTATCAGCAGTAATACGAGTAGTCATCGACTGATCGGCATCAGGCAGGACGATGACCGGGTTTTTCGCTCCGCCCTGACATTGCACCCGCTTACCATGAGCTGCTGCTTGGCTATAAATATACTTAGCTACAGGGGAGGAACCAACAAAACTGATTGCCCGAATCTGAGGATGTTCCAGAAGTCCATCCACAACTTCCTTGGCTCCATTCACCAAATTCACCACCCCTTTGGGCAATCCCGTCTGTTCGATTAACCCAAAGACCTTCTGCATTGTTAGGGGAACCTTCTCAGAAGGCTTAATAATAGTAGTATTACCACAAGCGATCGCATAGGGCAAAAACCAGAAGGGAATCATTCCAGGAAAGTTAAACGGAGTGATAATTGCTGTGATTCCCACTGGTTGACGAATCATAATTTCGTCAATCCCACGGGCAATATCCTCTAGGTTATAACCTTGCATCAGGGTAGGAATGCCACAAGCAACTTCCACATTCTCAATTGCCCTTTGCAATTCTGCTTTCGATTCCTTCAGAGTTTTACCGCATTCGTCGGTAATCGTGCCAGATAACTCTTCTAGATGCTCTTCTAAGAGAAATTTGAGTTTGAACAAGTACTGCACCCTGGTTGTCGGTGGAGTGCGACGCCAGGTAGTAAAAGCTGCTGCAGCAGAACTCACAGCCAACTCTACATCAGCTTTTTTGGACAAGGGAACCTGACTGAGAACTTCAGTTGTGGCAGGATTGAGCACATCTAACAATTCTGTTCCTTGAGAGGCACACCACTCGCCATTGATGTAGTTGAGTAAAGGTTTGTTGGTAGATACAACCATTGTTTTAAGAGGTTTGGCAAACTGAAATCTTGCACTATTATCAGCCGTGAACAAATCCCACCCTAGAAGGAAAATCTAGAAATTGATCCTGACTCAGCTCAAGACACTGAGAAAAATGAGTAATGAGCATTAGAAGGCAGGAGGCAGGAGGCAGGAGGCAGAAGGCAGAAGGAACAAGAGTACAAACAACAAACAACAAACAACAAACAACAAATAACCAATGAAAATAACTAGAAGATTTTTCTTTGGCTTGGCTAGTGCGATCGCTTATGGATTCTATGCTAAGAGTAATGCTGAAACTACTGGGATAGCTTTGAGTTCACAAATTGTCATCAATCAAGTAGGCTACTACCCCAAGAGTCCCAAATTAGGCTTCTTGCTCAATCTGAATAATTCTCTCAACAATCAGGTGGAATTAGTGGATGCAAGCAGCAAAAAAACTGTTTTTGTCTCTGAGTTAGAAAAATCTTGTACAGATGAAGCCAGTCAGGATGTAATCCAGACAGTTGATTTCACTAACTTCAGTCAAGTAGGTCGATATTACCTTAAACACGGCAACCTCAAGTCTCATCCTTTCAATATTGGTACAGATATCTATCAAGATGCCTTGAGTAAACTGCTCCGCTCCTACTATCTACAAAGATGCGGTATTGCTATCAATGATCGAGTAACTGGGGTGAATCATCCCCCCTGCCATATGATTGATGGTATTTTTGCCCATAGTGATCAATTTCATCAAGCGGGGGAGTTTAAAAGTACCCAAGGTGGTTGGCACGATGCTGGAGATTTCGGCAAGTATGTGGCTCCTGCTGCTGTGACTGTTGGTCGTTTGTTGAGCTTGTATGAGCAATATCCCAATCTATTTAGCGATCGCCAATTAAATATACCCGAAAGTGGCAATGGCAGACCGGACTTGCTAGATGAAGTTCAAGTGGAACTAGCTTGGCTATTGAAGATGCAAAGGGAAGATGGTGCTGTCTACCGTAAGCTCTCAGGGAAAAATTGGCCTGGAAACATTTTACCCAACACAGATACCCAACAACGATTTATTTATGGTATCTCAACCCCAGAAACTGGGAAATTTGCCGCAGTTATGGCAATGGCAGCCAGGATTTATCAGCCATTCGATGCCAACTCTGCGAAGACTTACTTACAAGCTGCTCAGAAAGCTTGGCAGTTTCTGGAAACCCAACCTTCAATGAAAGTAGATTCGTTTGAAGGAGATGACAGCGGTTCTGGAAAATACCTGTTTGGTGAGTGGGATCAAGAAGAATCTTTAAAAACTGACCTCGATGATCGTTTGTGGGCAGCAGTTGAGCTGTTTATTACTACCGGTGAGGATGGCTTTGACCAATACCTAGCTCAAAATTTCCCTAACTTTAACTATACCGTCTTTGGCTGGAAAGACCCTTCTCCATTAGCAATGATGAACTATTTGATGCAGACAGAAGGAAAAGGTTCAGAGCAGCTGAAAGCAGAGATTAAAGAAAAACTTATTAAACGAGCCAATAATTTACTCAAAAAAGTTGAGGGTAGTGGTTATCATTTAGCTAATGATCAATTTATTTGGGCATCGAATAAGAAGGTAGCAGAAGAGGGAATTACTCTAATTTATGCCTACCAATTAACTGAGAATCAAGCTTACCTTACAGCCGCAGTTGAGCAGCTAGATTATCTTTTAGGACGCAATCATTTTAACCTTTCTTTCATTACTGGTGTTGGCTCCAACTCAGTACAGCATGTACATCACCGGATTGCCAAAGCACAAAACATAGTTATTCCAGGCTTGGTGGTAGGTGGCCCGAATACCAATGCTCAAGATGGGATTGCCCCTAAAGGTTTAGGACCTTTGAGCTATTTGGATGACGCGCGTTCCTATGCTACTAATGAAAATGCCATTGATTACAATGCTCCTGTAATTGCACTGATGGGGATGTTAATGGCACAGGCAGATTTGAGAGAGATTATCAATGGATAATTGATAATTGATAATTGATAATTGATAATTGGTTAATTTGGTCTAAGACCTCTTCATTTATGAAGAAAATAAAAAGAAAATATTTTCCTTAAATTCAATCCTCATTTCCAAAGAAGATATTGTAATTGGGGTTTGCTGCAAAAGTGTGGAAACTATACCAGGCAAATCTTTCAAACATTTTATACTTTGCCAAGTGCAAGGTTTTTGTATCTTTTGGCTCAAAAACCTTGCACCGTAAGTCGAAAATCCCTAACACCTACTACCTCCAACCTCACCTACCACCTACCACCTACCACCTAACACCTATTCAAACCCGAAAGTTACGACTTATTCAGCAAGCCCTAATTGGGTTTCAACCACCCTATTTGCGTCGATATTCAGGCTATGCCGTTGTGTAGCTGATCAAGCTCTCATGGAAAGAGTCCGGTAGTCAAAAGTCACGTTACTGAGCTTGATTACCCTGAATCATAATGCTTTATTTATCTGATATGTGTAAGAAAATTCTCAATTTTTCCCTTGACTAAACCAGCTTCTTGTTCATCAACAGTATCCAGTAGTAGATACTGCTCTCCAGAAGATAGCAGTAATTTTAATATATAACTATCGGGTCCATCACTATCTTCATCTTTTTCTAGTTCAAGACAAGTGATTTCTCCTAGCCGATACTCTTTGATTTTGTTGCCACACTTATCAGTACAAAGGTTACTTGTTCTACTAAAACTTAAATAGCGCGGATTTTTTATGGTTTTAATCATTTCTAGAAAAGGAAATGGAGAAAGAGTAAACCACATAACTGTGAAAGCTACAGTAAAAAAGTCAAAAAAAGTCATACCACCATCTTCCCAGCCTCTTTGTTCAAGGAAAATAAATAGTTCCTCAGAGTTAATAAAACTGTTAATATTTGCAGTAATTTTTGCGGCTATTTTATGACTATGAGAGTGATATATAATATGAGGATTTAAAAGATTATTTTCCACTAAAGCTACCGAGTAAATAGTATATGTGCCACCATCACCGTCATCCTCATCTTCAGAGCTTAATTTAGCTTCTTCAATCAAACCAGTTTTGGTGCTCGGCTTTTGAATAAGACCAAAAAGTTCACTATAAGCATATTCGCACTTAACTAAATTAGGTTCAACTCGATTACAGGAAACCGTTAAGACTCTCAAAGGTGCTAAAGCATAAGGTATTAACATAAAACCGGGAATAACATATGTAAACAGTGTGAACAACGAAAAGGTTAATATACATCTAATTAAACTTGGTTTTTTACTTTGAATAACTAATTCATTGGCACTTTCCTCGCTAACATACATGGTTGTACCTAGAAGGGCATTAATCTGAGACATATTGGTAATTAGATATTGGGATCTATAGATTACTCAGAAGCTAAAGATACATTTTTACAAGTTTGCTTCAAATTAGTTACAAAAATTTACAATTATCTAAAATTTGTTGTTATACTAAATCCGCCTTTCAAAACCCTGTAGAGACGCGCCATGGAACGTCTCTACAATGTGGAACAGATCCGGCTTCCATTTTCAGAATGGCATCTCATCATCTTCTGTTTGGTAATCTTCCGATTCTACCGGTGTCTGAAATTGTTCCTGAGCATTTATTTCTATTGATTGCTGCTGTTGAGTAGCTACCACATGCTCTAAATCTTGCTCTTTATTGTTCACTTGTGTCTTTGATTCCAACTGATTAATCACAACATCAGTTCCTTCAAGAAATTGTGGTTGCTCAGGAACTACAGATTCACCCTTGTTACCATCATTTGCCAGCTCTATAATTTCTCCATCAAAAAAATTCTTTAGCTCTTCTAGTGCTTTCTCAACATGTTCTGTCTCTAACTCTAGTTCCTGACTTGGTGCTAATTTTTCCCCAGAGTAATCAGTAAATGAATCAACTGTCTCTTCTAGCCGAGGGTCTGTTTTCAAACCCTCGGCAGGTGTTAGGGTAGCGGTAGCGGCGTAAGAAAGTTCAGCATTAGGATTGTGTAACTTGGGTTTTACTGATGAATTATCCCCTAAAGACTTTGCTCCTACATCAGATTTTTGAGTTTGCCAATATGCCTTAGGTTCTGACGGTTCAAAAGTAGGTGTAACTGAGTAGGAGTTACTAGAAGAGTTTGCTGTGCCAATACTATCTTCTCTTCTTTCTTTGTGCCTATCCTGTGTCTCAGCATGATTAGCTAGCTGTGTAACCTTAGATTTAGACTCAGATTCTACAAATTTAGTCGTAGTACTGGCTGATTCACGAGAAGAATTATTGCTAGATTTAGACGACGTTTTAACCAGTAATGTTACCTTGATTTTAGATTGAAATGCACTTTCAAAAGCAGCTTCAATACTAGATAATTTGCTTTGAGCTAAATTCAACAATGGCTGAGACTTGACACCAACAGAGGCAACTGATCCTTCAAAACTTAATAGATAACAATGCTGATGCCATAGGGCTTTCATCGCAGGCAGCCGAAGATGTTCAATCACCTGTTGCGATATTTCGTCAAAAGCAGCTGAGTGAACATTAACATTCTTTTCTGGTACAGCTTGCTCAGCCTTACGAGAAACAGCAACAGGTGTTTCTGAACCGGAAGCGTTGGATGTTGGAGCCGCTGGTACTGGTGTAGTAGGAGGTAAATTGTCAGCAGCAGTAACACCATTAGGAGAAGGATTAACCCCTACAGTAGATGGTTGTTCTTCCCCTGATGTCGATGTCTGAGGAGAAGCGGATTGGATGACTTCCCTGTTGCTCTGATTGCTAATCGATGAATGAGTATTTGGGCGCTTTGGGTTTGGTAAAGTTGTTTGAGGAGTGGTTGATGCAGCAGCTCCTCCTAATGCCCCTGCTTGTTGGCTATTTGCTGAAGGCAACAAACCTAGTAAAGTCACTTCTAACCACAGACGCGGCTGGGTGGTATTTTTAATTTGAACTTCACTATTTTTCAAGTGTTGTTGACTTTGCAAAATATTAGTAACTTCTAGCTGCTGACTCAATTCACACAATTGATTCCAAGTTGGGGGGGTAACCGCTACAAGCTTACTGCGGCTAGGAGCAGTTCTGGCAATGAGCAAATCTCGGTAGAAACCAGCAAGATTTTGCAGAATTATCAGGGGTTCTCGTCCTTTATCCATTAAGCGGCGGCATTGATCAAGAACAGTTTCAGAGTTATCATCAGCGATCGCTTGAGCAAGTACCATCAAATCTCTTTCCGGTACTGCTCCCACTAAATCCCAAACTGCTTCTACCGTTATTTGTCCGGTTAACAAACTGAGTTGATCTAGCAGACTTTCCGCATCTCGGAGTCCACCTTGAGCTACTTGTGCGACTAAAGTTATGGCTTCAGCGGTAATATCAATATTTTCTTGAGAAGCAATTGCCTGCAAATGAGCTACCATTCCCTCCAAGGGAATACGACGAAAATCAAATCTTTGGCAGCGAGAGATAATTGTTGGTAGTACCCGCTGAGGATCAGTTGTCGCTAAGACAAAAACTACCCTTGTTGGTGGTTCTTCTAAGGTTTTCAGCAAGGCATTAAAAGCTGCCGTACTGAGCATATGAACTTCGTCAATGATGTAAACCTTATAGCGGCAGCGAGCTGGAGCAAATTGAGTCTTTTCAATAATTTCCCGAATGTTATCGACACCAGTATTACTAGCAGCGTCAATTTCCGTCACATCTAGGGCATAACCACCGGCAATCTCACGACAGACTTCACACAACCCACAAGGCTTTGGCGTTGGTTGCTCACTGCTCAGACAATTTAGGGATTTTGCCATAATCCGCGCTGAAGAGGTTTTTCCCGTACCTCTAGGACCAGTGAACAAATAAGCAGGGGCGATTCTTTGAGTGACAATGGCATTAGTGAGG
Source organism: Caldora sp. (assembly GCA_965222765.1). Classification (GTDB taxonomy): domain Bacteria; phylum Cyanobacteriota; class Cyanobacteriia; order Cyanobacteriales; family Coleofasciculaceae; genus Caldora. The sequence goes on along the minus strand of CBDCVG010000075.1, from coordinate 31,787 downwards.
GTTTTAGCGATCGCTTCTTGTCCTACCAAATCTTTAAAGGTTTGGGGACGGTATTTGTGGTGTAGGGGTTCGTAGCTCACTAGGCTTAGGGTAAGAGGACGGAAGCCGGGGTTGATTGTATCACTTTCAGCCAACTCAGTACATATGATCTTATATCAAATAATAATCTATCTTAGGACTTACGCACTCAACTGTCATGCTGAGGTGCTAGTGAAGTATCTGGACCTTTTGGAGATCCTTCGCTATCGCTCAGGATGACATAATTCCGTTGCAGTCCAGTCCTATATCTTAATGATGCACCGAACGTGGAGACGCGGGGAGCTCACCCTAATACCACTGGTAAGCTTTTGTAGCGATGCCACAGTGGTGTATTGATCAATTCCAGCTCAGAGGGATCGACTGCCAGATGTAGGTTAGGATTTCGTGTCAGCAGGTTGGTAATTGCGATTCTGGTTTCCATCCTTGCCAACGGCGCTCCTAAACAGCTGTGAATACCGCCGCCAAAGCCCAGATGTTTATTAGGCGATCGCGTAATGTCAAATACCTCTGGATTTTTAAACACAGTTGGGTCATGATTAGCTGCCCCTAACATAGGGAAAACTGCTGCTCCTTTGGGAATTGTCACGCCATGGAGCACGACATCCTCCAGCGCATAAGCGGGTTTCGTACCTTGCACCGGACCTCTGTAACGCAGAATTTCTTCGACTGCCGAATCAATTAACTCTGGCTGCGATCGCAAACGTGCCAACTGCTCTGGATGTTCTAAGAGGGTCAGAACGCTGTTGAGAATGAGATAGACTGTAGTTTCATAGCCTGCGATAATCAGCAGGAAAACCATGCTCACCAGCTCATCCTCATTCAGCTTTCCTCCCTCAGTTTCTGCCTGAATCAGTTTGGTTAAAATGTCGTTCTGGGGATTGGAGCGCTTACGAGCAATCATCTCGCGTACAAATTGGGACAGGTGCGGCATATCCCACAACAACGTACGGAGTATAGTCAAACCCGAAAGACCATCTGTCATGGCTTTCATCCCGTTATAAAACTGAGGCATGTCCTCATCTGCTGCACCTATCATTTCTTGAATGACGGTGACGGGAATAGGCAAGGCATAAGCCTGCTTCAGGTCTACTGTAATCTTTGGTTCTGCCTTGTCGAGCAGCTCGTGAGTCAAGTGTTCGATCCGAGCCTCGAGTTTGGCGAGTTGTGCCCGCGTAAAAGCTTGATGCACCAAATCCCGTAGCCGACGATGATCCGGCTCATCTTCAGTAATCATGCTTTTCGCTATCAGAGACACTGACTTAGGTACTGGAAAGGGAAATCTGCTGCCGCCGGTTGCGGTGGTACGGTTCCGTACAAAACGCGGGTCTTTGAGAAAATTGACGCAGTCCTCATAGCGCGAAATGAAATAAGCATTGATGACGCTGAGCTTGCCCTTACAAACAGGAGCTTCTTCTCGCAGCCACTTATAGTATTCGTACTTATTATCTGTGAACTCTTTTGAACCCACATTGATGGGTTCTTTGATTTTGACTTTACTGTAGATTGGTTTTGGTGTTGCGATCATCTGTTGTTTTCCTTTATTTATCAGACATCGGCACTTTGAAAATTTCAGCTGCTATGGTTAGTTGAGCTAATAAACCGCTATAAATAATAAGTGCTAAAGGAATTGGTGGCTCAAAACTCTCAAAAATGTCTATTACTCCCCAAATCAAAAGCTTTTACACCGATGGAGCCTGCTCTGGTAATCCTGGACCTGGTGGCTGGGGTACTATAATCTATTTTACTGACAACTCTGTTGCTGAAATAGGTGGAGCAGAAACTCAAACCACTAATAACCGGATGGAAATGCAAGCTGCGATCGCTGCATTAAAAGTTCTGAAGACTTCTGGACAAACTGAACCAGTCATCCTCCACACTGACAGTGAATACGTTAAAAACGGTATCACCAAGTGGATTAAGGGCTGGAAAAAAAAAGGTTGGAAAACTTCCCAGGGAAAAGCAGTTTTAAATCAAGATTTGTGGGAAACTCTTGATGTACTAAATTCCCCCTTGGTGGAGTGGAAGTATGTTCGAGGACACAGCGGCAACAAAGGCAATGAGTCTGCGGATCAAGTTGCTCGTGCTTTTGCCAGTGGTAAGACTCCGATGTTAAAAAACTCGTTTGACTTGAATAGTTCACCACTAATAGTAAAATCTACAAATCTACCAGTAACAGGACGATCAGATTCGGATGCTGCTTCTGAGCTAACTGACAAAACTATAGAATCGAGCGTTGCTACCCTTGACATAGCTATGATTGACTCACCTGCTTCTTCCCCTAATAGTGCGATCGAAGAATTACCTCGGGAAGTGAGAGTTGCTCAACTCCGCAACCTTGTAGAAACCCTACGTATCGCTGATGAAATTGCGACACAGGGCTACTTGATTAGTAGCTCCGAACTAGCTGACTTAATGGACGTTAACGCCAGTGCGGTGACTAGTCGAGGAGACCACTGGCCATGGCGTAATTGGATTGTGTCACGGGTACGACGGGAAGGCAATCAAATTCTCTGGCAGCTAGAACGAGTAGACCAAGTTAATGCTACAGATGCAGATGAAGATTAGATTGTATCAAATCCGGCACACATAACCCCCTTATCTCCAGACTGTAGAGACGTTGCATGCAACGTCTCTACAAGGTTTTCGCTATTTACTGAATTTGGTATTAGAAACTAGGACTCGCTCTAAGGCATTTGGGCAATGATTTTCTGACAGGTCTTTTTGAGCAATCTGTAAGTCGGCAGTATAGCAAGGTAAACTCAGATGTTGAGTGTTCAACAGTTGCCTTACTAGACGGAGATTTTAGCCTTGGGTATAGAACTGCGCAGTTACGTATTTCTGGACAGCTTGCAACCTCAGCACGCAGCCTATATGGGAACCGTAGCACTAGGATTCCTACCATTGCCAGGTGATACGTCTCTCTGGGTTGAAATCTCACCAGGTATTGAAATTAACAGGATTACCGATGTTGCCCTTAAAGCCACCTCTGTTCGCCCTGGAGTACAGTTCGTTGAACGACTTTATGGTCTTTTGGAAGTTCATTCCAGTCGCCAGAGCGATACACGAGCTGCTGGTAGGGCAATTCTGGAGGCACTTGGAGTTAGGGAACAAGAACGTCTTAAACCCCGGATCATTTCTAGCCAGATTATTCGTAATATTGATGCCCACCAAACACAATTGATTAATCGCACTAGACGCGGACAGATGTTGTTAGCAGGGCAAACACTTTATGTGTTGGAAGTTCAACCTGCTGCCTATGCGGCCCTAGCAGCGAACGAAGCCGAAAAATCTGCCTTGATTAATATTCTGCAAGTGCAAGCTGTCGGCAGCTTCGGACGCCTTTATTTGGGAGGAGAAGAACGGGATATTCTGGCAGGTTCAAAAGCAGCAGTTGCAGCACTTGAGAGTATAGCAGGCAGGGAAATTTCTCTGAACAAACCGCAGGAATAATAAAAGGTGTTAGGTATTAGGTGTTAGGTATTAGGTTCGGTTATCAACTTAAATGTAGAACCTGCTGTTTACTTAACACCCAGCACCTAATTTAATCTACTCATTAACACATAAATTACATCAATATAATATTTTTTGAGAAGATGATTTTCAGTCTCTCCACGAAGGTAATCCCAATCATCCTGGAATCTTGGTAATTTACCAAAATGCGGATTTATCCAAGAATACTCTGAGTTGCCGATCGCAACCGATAAAAAACCAGCCATTTGCTGTGGCTGGTGGGTTGCTGTGTTGGGAGAAAAAGAACCTAGTCTGAAGACAATTAAACTCTGCCGCACTCGGAGTTAGTCTCAAGTTTGGTTATTCAATGTAAATAAATGTAACAAATATCCAGATAAATTGCAATAAATTGTTACATTATTATGACATCATCTTGGGCGTAGGATCAAGCAAATTCTCTTGCCAGCTGCACTAAGTGCATTTTCTCCACAAGCTACACGCGACAACAGGGGCAGATAGAGGGAAGCAGAAATTGCAATTTTTCCTGTTCCACAGTCCCTATTTTTGTATTACAAAGTACGGGTTAAGTAGCTACCCGCAAAATTCATTGAATAACGCTCAGACATCTACGTGCATCTTTAAAGAGCAAACTTCACCAAAGCGGCGGGAAGCCCATTCCTTTAAAGGATGGGAGGGATAGCCGCCCACCGCTTGGTTGTTTGATATTTGTTATTTGATTTCTTGTGCATTAAACCAACAACTAACAACTTGCTAACACGAAATCCCTTGTGCTGTCTTCCGGGGGATGAGTTAACCATTAACTAACTATGTCAAGGGTACGAGTCGGCATCCTGCATTCAACAACTGGCAAGATGGCTATAAGTGAACTACCTCTACAGAAAGCCGCACTGGTAGCTATTGCCCAAATTAATCAAACTGGGGGAGTTCTAGGAAAACTAATTGAGCCAGTCATTGCAGATGGTGCTTCAGATCCTACGGAATTTCAATGCCAAGCCAGAAAACTCATTCAACAAGCTCAGGTGAGTACCATCTTTGGCGGTGGGATTTCTGCTACTCGTAAAGCAGTTTTACCATTGTTGGAGGAGTTAAATGCTCAACTTTGGTATCCGTGGCAGTATGAAGGACTCGAATGTTCCCCCCATATTTTCTATACTGGCTCTTGTCCTAATCAACCAATAGAGTCAGCAGTAAGCTGGCTGCTCCAAAATCACAGAAAACGCTTTTATCTTCTGGGTTCCGAGGGAATTTTCTCTAGTACTGCCAACAAAATCATTAAAGGGCAACTCCAAGAAAACAAAGGTATAGTTGTTGCCGAAGAGTACATCTCCCGAGGAACTACAGAATTTGCAGACATTATCGCTAGCATTGGGAAGGTTCTTCCTAATATCGTCTTCAATACCCTTAATGGAGAAAGCAACCTAGCTTTCTATCGCCAGTACGCTGAATCAGGAATTAACCCTTCAGAGATTCCCATCCTCTCAGTTACCATTACCGCCGCTGAACTACAGAGCTTAGGAGAAGCAGCTGTCAACCACTACCGGAGTGGTAGCTATTTTCAGAGTCTTGACCTATCAAAAAATCATCGGTTTGTCCAGGATTTTCAACATTACTATGGCAAAGAACAAGTTATTTCCGAAGGGATGGCAACCGCCTATACTCAAGTCTACCTCTGGAAGCAAGCTGTGGAATTAGCAGAGTCATTTGCTGTAGAGCGAGTAAGAGCTGCGGCTGTTGGTAGTTGCTTGGAGGCCCCTAGTGGATTAGTCCGCATTGAGCCAAATTACCATCTTCGGAAACTATTTCGGATTGGAAGAATTTTGTCAGATGGACAATTTGAATTAATTACAAAGGATAGCTATCCCATTAAACCACTACCTTGGTTAGGACACCAAAAGGAAAATCTAAGGAATTCAGATGCAGTGATTGAACTGTTAGCTAATGTATCTGAAAAAGTTGGATACCTAGAGCAAAAATCCCGCCAACTAGAACCAGCAATGAAACAGTTGCAGCTAGAAATTGCTAAGCGCCGACGAGTTGAAGCAGTAATTCTTGATTCTCAGGCAGAACTCCATGCTCTGTTTGCAGCAATGACTGAACTAATCTACGTGCTTGATGCTCAGGGACGTTATCTCAAAATTGCACCGACGAATCCCACCATCCGCTATAAACTTCCCAACGAACTAATTGGCAAAACTTTCCATGAGGTGTTTGAGCTAGAACAAGCCGATACCTTCTTAGGTTACATTCAAGATGCCCTAGAGACTCAAGAGACACTCAAAGCTGAGTATAGCCTGAAGATCGAGGGACGAGAAGTATGGTTTGATGCTAGTGTCTCACCAATTTCAGCAAACTTAGTGATCTGGGTAGCTCGTGATATCACCAAACGTAAGCAAACAGAGTTGGCTTTGCGTCAAGCGGAAGAGAGATATCGCAGTATCTTTGAGAACACTGACAAGGGTTTGTTTCAGATTACCCTTAAGGGGCGCTTTTTAAGCGCTAATCCAGCTCTGGCAATTCTTCTGCGCTACGAATCCCCAGAAGAACTGATTGCTTCTTTTACCAACATTGATGAGCAACTTTACGTTCGCCCCCAGGATCGAAGCCAATTTTGGGAATTAATACTGGCACGCGATCGCATTACCAATTTTGTCTCTCAAGTCTATCGCCGGGATGGTAGCATCATCTGGATTTTGGAAAATGCCCACCTAGTGAGGGACGAATTTGGTCAACCCCTCTACTGTGAAGGCAGTATCATCGATATTACTGAGCGCAAAATCTGGGAAGAAGCACTGCGTTATCAAAGACAACGAGCAGAGGGACTCCTACTTAATATTCTACCTCTTCCTGTTGCCAAAAGATTGAAACAAGCTGAAAGCAATATTGCTGATAGTTTTGATCAAGCCACAGTCTTATTTGCCGACTTAGTTAACTTCACGGAAATGGCGGCTATTACTTCTCCCGCAGAATTGGTAGATTTGCTCAATCAGATCTTTTCTGAATTCGATCAGCTGAGTGATCAGCATCTTTTGGAGAAAATCAAGACTATTGGTGATTCCTATATGGTAGTTGGTGGTCTTCCCACTCCGATGCCGGATCAAGTCGAAGCAGTTGCCGAAATGGCACTGGATATGCAAGAAACAATCGCTCGCTTCAAACGCCGGGATAACCAACCCTTTCGTCTGCGCATTGGCATTCATACTGGTCCTGTAGTAGCAGGAGTAATTGGTACAAAAAAGTTTTCCTACGATCTGTGGGGAGATACAGTGAATGTGGCTTCTCGAATGGAGTCAATGGGACAAACTGGACGGATTCAAGTGAGTCAGAATACTTATGAGCTATTAAAGAATAAGTATTTATTTATGAAACGGGGTATGATTTTCATCAAGGGAAAAGGAAAAATGGTTACCTATTGGCTCATTGGTCGAAAAGTAAACTATCGCACCTAACCTAAAATTAGTTATTTTTTAATCTATTCGGCATTTAAACTGTGATATCGATATTGACAAATAAATTGTAAAAATCGGCTATTAATTTTGAAAAATATCGATTTAAATGCGTCTTAGCTTAAGTACAGAAATACTGTACCCCAAGTTGTTGGAGGTTAATGAGGTGAAACAATTGCGATATTATATGTTATTACAAGGTTTATCTAACCTGCTCAACTCTACAATAGATATCAAAGCACAAACCCAAGCTTCCAAAATTGGCGAAAATCAACAGATTACAGAAGACTCTTCAGATGAAGAAACTCACCAATCTGTTAAAATCCCAAACATATACGCTACATCTAATTATGAGAGCATAACCTTTCAAGAAGGAGATACTCATCTCACCTACATCTTGCAATCGAGTCTGGACAACAAAGTAAAGTTTGAAGCGTATACAACACAATCTGATAACGGTTCTTTTCAAATAACAGGGCGCATTTTGTTTGGGGGTCAACAGCATATGCTAAATATTTCGACTTCCGGCAGTGGACAATTGCTGGCAAGTCCTGATTCGGGATCTAAACAGGGTGCGATCGCATTTAGTATTGACAGTGGTACAGGCATTTTTGAACATGCTACCGGCTTCATTACCAGCAACTTTGTTGTAGGTGAGTCCGGTGAGTATCGAGATGTTCACACAGCAACTCTCTTCTTAAAAAGCCAAGAAAAAGATGATGTTACCACAGAAGAGGAACGACTATTAGTTCGCGATGTCATAGACGAAAAGGCATTTCCAGTCACGATGGATGCCTCAATGGAATATATAGCTGATTTATTGGCACTAACTCATGCTAGTGAGTTGATGGTTATTGACGAACAGGGTAACTTTATTGGCGTGGTATCTGAAGTTGACTTATTACAAGTTTTGATTCCTGATATTGATGAAATTGTCAGAGTGGGAGGAACAATTAAAGATGCACTCAATATTTTCATTCGCAACGGTAGAGATTTAGCAGGACAACCCATTAGACGTTTGGTTAAAAGCAACCCGCGTACCGTAATGCCAGATGATGAATTACTGGCAGTGGCAACAGTAATGCTGCATAATAATGCTCGTCGCTTGCCCGTTGTTGAACAGGGTAAATTTGTCGGCAGCATTTCCCTGGAAGATATTTGTTGGGCGGTTTTATCAAAGTGGAATGGCATCCGACAAAACTAGTGTGAGAATTAATAATTAATAATTATTAATTAGGAATTTATTTTCTGATTATTGTTTGGCAACAAAGAAAGAGAGCTTTTCATGAATACTTCACAATCAAATAATCTTCAAAAAGGTTTTCAAACAGCGAAGGAAGTACTAGCTCATGCTGAAACCCATCGACCTAAATTTGGTCATTCACCTCATGGGTTTCTATCTCAATCCCACGGTTTCTTACCTGTTACTCCTCCTTTGTTGGCACTGCCTCAAGCATATAGAGCTTGGGATGAAGCTGCTGCCATACTGCCTGAGTTATTTTCAACTCAGCGTGTTTGTCCTGTACTTAAAGAATTACCGCTTTTATCTGCCACTACTGAAGATTTAGATGAGGTATATTTGTGGCGAGCAACACTTTTATTAGGCTACATAGCTCATGCTTACGCCTATATGGCTGAGGGTAAATCTCAGTTACCATCTGCTATTGCTGTACCTTGGGAGCAAGTCAACCAAAGATTGGGTCGGCCAGGACCTGGTCTTAGTATAATAGACCAATGCAACTACAACTGGCTCTTAAAGGAAGATTATCAATCACGTCAGGTAGAAAACCTGGATCTTCTCGTTACCTGGTGTGGAAACAAAGAAGAGAGAGTTTTCTTAAACAGCATAACCGACATGCAAAGCGATTCTGGTTTATTGGTAAATGCTGCTATTAATTTACAAGAGGGAATCATTCAAAATCAGGTTGATAATATTAAGACGGCATTGCTGAGTATATTAGATTTTATCAGTAAGATAACCTTTCGCTCCCTACTAAAAATTGACCCTAATCCCTACAGTAATACCTATGTCGATCCCCTAATTTGGTCTAAAGCTTTTGCCAGCTTTGCTACTCCGATTAACGCATTGGAGCCTGGACCGAGTGGTTCTGGTACTCCGATTATTCAGTTGATAGATACATTGTTTGAGCGAAGTTCCTATAAAACGATTGTGTCTCACCAAAGCCTTGAATTGAGAAAGTGGATGCCACTATATCACCAACAATTTATTGAAACCTTCAGACGTTTTTCCCTGTCAGAGTTCGTGCAGAAATCTGAAGATCGAGAACTAGCAGGTATATATAATAGTGTGTTTGACGCCTATGCCGGAAAACGAGGTTTTCTATCAATACATCGACTCAAAGTTTACGGTTTTATGGAACTCGGCTTCAAAATTGGTCGAACTGAAACTAATTCTGGCTTTGCTGGGGAGACCGAAAAACGTGCTTGGGAAGAACTCGACGACACTTTAGAAGAAACCCGCCGGGAGCGTTATCTTGGCAAATTACCCTACAGTTTGCGCGTCAAGCGTAAAGCAGTTAAGGCTACAGCCTCCGAGAATACACCCATTTATCAAGTGGTGTTGGATCTCAAAAACCAGGGATTGCAATTTGTTACCGGGGATCGCTTAGGTATATTTCCCCAAAACAGTTCTGAATTAGTAGATAAGACTATCAAAGCTCTACAAGCCACAGGAGATGAACCGATTCGTCTTACCAGTGCTTGGCGTGAACAGATAGAATCAATCACCCATCAAAGATTGAGTACAATTCCCCTAGGAACATTTTTGGCCTATGCCAAACTACGTCCCTTGCTGCGCTCTGTTGGCAAATTGTTCCTGAATTTATCACGTTCCAAAAGCCTGTACGATATTTTGGAAAGGCATCAAGAAGACCAAATTGAGCTTTGGGAAGTATTTGAACTTTTAGCAGCAGAGAATTACGATGTGAAGCGGTTCTGGAAAGCTGCTCCTTGGGAAACAGAAAGTATTGCCCGCATAGTTCCGCCGGAAAATTTCCGCATTTACTCCATTTCTTCAGCTCCTCTCCACAACAATGAGCAATACAGTCCCGATGAGTTAGCTCTAACTATTGGCAGGCTGGCTTTTAAGAGTAATTCTGTGGATTCACAGACACAAATAACCAGGCAAGGAACTGCATCTGGCTATCTGGTGCAAAAGACTGAATCAGAGCTAGAAATGGCAGTTCAGGTCTTTCATCCCTCTCGTTTTCACTTACCAGAAGCTCCCCAAAGACCGATTGTCATGTTTGCTGGCGGTACAGGAATTTCTCCTTTCCGTGGCTTTATGGAACAACGAAGAGCTGAAACTAGCAGTGGTCCGAATTGGCTCTTTATTGGTACTAGAACTTTTAGTAATTTGCCCTATCTTCAGGAGCTAAAAACCTTAGTTGCAGAAGACAAGCTCCACTTACGAGTAGCCTTTTCCCGTGAGGACAAAAAACTCGCCTTTGAGCAGGGAGATTTTGTGCTAAAACCTGGACAGAAGGGTTACGTTAATTTACTTTTAGAAGATGAAGCAGACTCCGCAAGACTATGGCAATACCTCACAAGTTTAGATGAAGGCGGACTTGAAGGCTATTTCTACATTTGTGGTCAAGCTAGCTTTGGGCACACGGTAATTGAAGGGATTGTGAAACTAATCGAGCAACATTTACCTGACACAATTGCCAATAAACAGGAAGAAGCCCAAATATTCTTACGCCGCTTGGTAGGACAAGGTCGGTTAATGTTAGATATTTTCACTACCTTTGCACCCTTTGCTGCTCCTAGTGTCCACGGTTTTAAGTATTTCAATGCTTCTGAAATCATCAATCATAATAACGATCGCCAGGGTTATTGGACAATTATCCAAGGTAACGTTTATGACGTGAGCGAATTTATGTATTTGCATCCCGGCGGTGAACGCTTGCTAATTGCCTCAGCAGGTATGGACAGTACCCGCAGTTACGAAAAAGTAGAACATCACCTTAACTCAGAGGTGCATTCCCAACTAGACTTATATAAGATTGGAGGAGTTCGGAGACTTAACTTCAAAGATGTCTGGGGAATTGCCATTACCCCTCCTTCCATGGTTAAAGCACCCGAGTATCAGGGGAATGCATTTATGTTTCTCTCGCTGCAAGATTTCTACCGTCACTGGATTCGCCTAGTTTATTTGGTTGTGGAAACTGAAAACTCTCTCAACAACAATTTCAGTGTATCCCAACTCTCTATTACTCGTGGGAATGCTCCAGAAAAAATGACCAAGATGAAAGCTCAACTACTATTGAACTCTCATAATACTTTCTACAAAAATAGTTTGGAAGATGTTTTCGGTCAAAAATTAGAATTGCTGTGGAATATTACCTTGGGATTTTGTGCAGACGATATTAGTATTACTCAATTACCAAGAGCTATTACTAAGGAACGTTCATCTGCGATCGCTAAAGAAGCAGAAGCATTTATGACTCAACTGAGCAATCGCTTAAAAAGTTTACCATCAACTTCAGAAGCTAATCCAGATGAGTGGGCAGATTTTAATCAACAGCTGCAACACCTTGAAGATTGTGATCGAGCCTTGATCACCAATTTGAAGTTGACCCTGCGTGATGGTTTATTAATGTTTGAGGAGCATGAAGATAGCGTCCCTCAACTAGGCAATCAAGAACTGATTAAGGCTTTGCAAAAGATCCCTAAAATTATCCAACATTACTATAAAACAATTATTGCTCCTGAGCAAACGAAAACACATCGGTGGTAACTTTAAGTATTCCACCAAGGCTTGGCAAGGGTGATTGATGGGGATGAGATGTATCTCGTAAATCCTCAAATTGCTTGATCAATTATCAATTATTTATTGATAATTCATTACTCATTCTTCGTCACGAGAATTGCTCTGTGTTTCTGCCGGTGAAAACACAGCTGCGATAATTGCGGAAACTAACAAAACTACTACGGCAACACCGGTGAATAGCAACATTAAAATCACATCATACAGTTTCTTGGCGATCAAGAGAATTGGATGAGGAACTGATGGTAAGAGGAAGTCTTCCCTCAAAGTAGAATCATTCAACATTTTGGCTTGTCTCAACATTTTTTTTAAACCAAACAGTTAATTATTATCGAGTTGGGGTTGGCAGAGTTAGTGATACGAAATCCGAGTTAATGACAAAGGGGGCTATAAAAACGGATTTGGTATGACTTGATACACTCAAGCACAACACCCTTCTAGTTATTACTCATCGGTAAGGAGCTAAATTTCTGAATAAGGACAATATTTGTTACAAATATTCACAATCAAGCTGAATTTTAGGGTAAGAGGGAACGAGTAGTCCGACCAATTTTCGGGGTTTGCTGAAAACGGAGGTAGTAAACCAGGATTGACTATCAACTATCCTGGAAAAGGATTCCACAAAGATCAATCTATGACCAATTATCACCAGCAACCAGTCAAAATTGCAGTGGTTGGGGATGTTCACGACCAATGGGAAGTAGAGGATAATGTTGCTCTTAAGCAGTTGGGTGTTGACTTAGTTTTATTTGTCGGGGATTTCGGTAATGAGTCGGTAGATGTGGTACGACTGGTTGCTACCCTTGATCTACCCAAAGCAGTAATTATGGGGAATCATGATGCTTGGTATACTGCCTCAGAATGGGGCAGAAAAAAATGCCCTTATGACCATAACCACGAAGACTGGGTTCAACAACAGTTAGATTTACTCGGTGAGAGCCATGTGGGTTATGGGTATTTGGATTTCCCTGAACTCAATCTTTCTGTCGTGGGAAGTCGTCCTTTCAGCTGGGGTGGCCCAGATTGGAAGAATAAGAAATTTTTGGAGCAACGGTTCGGTATTAGCAATTTTGAGGAATCGATTGAACGTATAGTAGCAGCTGCAGCCAAAACACCCCAATCAACGATAATTTTTCTAGGTCATAATGGTCCTACTGGTTTAGGAGAAGAACCAGAAGCTCCCTGTGGTAAGGACTGGCAACCCCTTGGTGGAGATCATGGCGACCCAGATTTTGCTGAAGCGATCGCCCAAACTCAAGCACTGGGTAAAACTATCCCACTAGTTACCTTTGGTCACATGCACCACAGACTGCGTCACACTAAAGAGCGATCGCGAACTATTGTGTCTCATAGTGAGTCGGGGATAGTGTACTTGAATTCTGCCAAAGTCCCGCGGATTATTTCAACGGAGACTGACAGACTACGTAATTTTTCGATAGTTTCCTTGCAAGGAAATGTAGTTGAGCAAATTTCTTTGGTATGGGTGGATAAGCATTATACTGTGGCTTTTGAGGAGTTGCTCTACCATTATTCTGAGGCTGTTGTGGAACAACCTGTTTACAACCAGTCGCCATAAGTGCCAAGGATTGATAATATAGATAAGTTTGGAGAGGTGGCAGAGTGGTCGATTGCGCTCGACTTGAAATCGAGTGAGCCGAAAGGTTCCGTGAGTTCGAATCTCACCCTCTCCGTTTTTTTGGTGAGAAGAAATAAAAGCAGAATCCCTCGCTTGAGTGCGATAGGAATGTCAATACCAAAATCTAAAATAATAGTATGACAATCCCACCCAATTCCTCTGGAGATAGTTCCCACAAAACAACAGAGGACACCTTGGCAAATGGTAAATCCCCAGCATTGCTTGCCAAAAGCCAAGTAGAGCAACATCTGTCTACCCTACCATTGTCTAGATTGACAAATGCACAAAATCAGGTAGTGCCTAAAACTGCTAAGGGGCCAATCTCCCTAATTATTCTCACCGCGATCGCGATCCTAATTGTAGGATTAATCATTGATAACTTTTGGTTGGGAATGTCGGGAGCCTTAGTAGCGCTAATGGTTTCGTTGCAGGAAATTTCGCCAACTCTACGCCAATGGTTCAACAACTTTTTGTCGCCCTCACAGCGATCGCAACTAGTAGCATTCCTTGGTATGCTCATCGCGATCGCAGGCTTACTCAAATTCTTTGGTTTTTACCAAAGTGTAAGCAATTGGTTAGCTCAGGCAAAATGGGATGAGTTTGGTTCCTGGGCCGAGTGGATAGGTGCAGTAGGGCAAATTATGATTGCTATTGTTACAGCCTACATTGCTTGGCGACAGTACATAATTTCCAAAGACCTAACTATTCAACAAAACCTGATTACCCAACAGCAAACCATTGATGCATACTTTCAAGGCATCTCTGAACTGGCATTAGATGACGAAGGGTTGCTAGAGGATTGGCCTCAGGAACGGGTATTTTGTGAAGGCAGAACTGCAGCAATTCTCAGTAGTGTAGATGCCAATGGCAAAGCAAAAGTCTTAAGATTTTTGTCTCAGTCCCGCTTACTGACTCCTCTAAGACGAGATAATCACCTAGGAAGACCGATGCTAGATGGTCAAGGAGGTTATCAAGAAGACCGTACTAATGGAGTACGAGTAATTGACCTGAATGTGATGTTGGCAGGGGTAAACCTGAGCGGAACTGATCTCCGGTGGACAGAGCTCAGCGATGCCAATTTGGTCAGAACTAATCTTAGCAACTGTGACCTAGTTCACGCCAACCTGACTCGCTCTATTTTGTACGAAGCCAATCTTACTGGAGCTGACATCAAGGGAGTGAAACTGTTCTATGGCTCAGTAGAAACTGCTAGTCCCCGCAGCCGTAGCCACCCTCCCGACTATCATACTGGTGCTTACACTGGTGTGGTGGTGGAAGGTGCTAACTTTACTGACGTCCTCAGACTCAATGAACAACAACGCTATTACTGTTGTGTTTGGTGTGGAACAGAATCTCGTAAGACAATTCCCGGTGGTTGCGAAGGAATTCCCAATAAATTGGGTCGATAAGCTTAGACGCATTCATCTTACATGTTTAGGATGACAGGCAAGATGCCTGTTCCACAAGAAACTGATGATTGAATTTGATGCAAATTAGATGCGTTAGACTTATGCAAATATCTCATGCAAGTAATGCAAGGTGCTAACATGGGGCAGTCTCAGGGCAATTCTAATTAGCAACAAAAGTTATGCATTCTGCTTTAGAAGTTTCAGATCCAGATGTTTTTGCTCTTCTTAATCGAGAAGCTCAACGTCAGAAAGATAACATTGAATTAATCGCCTCGGCTAACTTTACCAGCCGTGCTGTGTTGGAAGCCACCGGCTCAATCTTGACCAACAAAGTGGTTGAAGGATATCCGGGACGGCGCTACTTTAGTGGCTGTGAGCATGTCGATGTGCTAGAAAACTTAGCCATTGAACGAGCCAAACAGCTATTTGGAGCAACTTACGCTAATCTTGAACCCTACACAGGTTCCCAAGCCAATCATGCAGTTTACCTTACTGTTCTCAAACCAGGCGATCGCATCTTAGGGATGGATCTAGGTCATGGGGGACATCTGAGTCATGGTGCGAAATTTACCATGACAGGTAAAATCTATGACTGTCATTTTTACCAAGTAGATCAACAGACCGAGCGTCTGGACTATGATCAAATTCTCGCCCAAGCCAAAGATATCCGTCCCAAACTGATTATTGCCGGTGCGAGTTCTTATCCCCGCATGATTGATTTCCAACGTTTTCGGGAAATCGCTGATGAAGTGGGAGCCTATTTATTAGCTGATATCGCCCACATTTGTGGATTAATAGCAGCCGGATTGCATCAGTCTCCGGTTCCCTACGCTCATTTTGTTACTACTAGCACCCAAAAAACCTTGCGCGGACCCCGTAGTGGCATGATCTTGTTGGGAGAGCATTCCGCGCCAGAATTTGCTCGCAAGATTGACAGTGCAGTCTTTCCTGGAGTACAAGGAGCTGTTCATGTCCATGCGATCGCTGCCAAAGCTGTAATGCTCAAAGAAGCCATGTCTCAGAACTTTGCTGCCTATCAACGTCAAAACCTGGAAAATTCCCGGATATTAGCAGAAGATTTGATGGCAAGGGGATTCCGGCTAGTTTCTGGCGGTACGGATAACCATCTGATGCTGCTCGATCTCAGTAAGCAAGGTATCACAGGAAAGGAAGCCGAAGATCGTCTAGCCAGTGTTAGGATTACCGTTAACAAAAATCTGCTTCCCTACGATTCCCAAAAACCTACCGTATGTAGCGGCATTAGGGTAGGAACATCGGCAATCACAACGCGGGGATTTGGTTCTGAGGAAATGCATTGCATTGCCGATCTGATCGATAAAATGCTCAGCAGCAAACTTACAGTTAATACTATTGCCAAAGTTCAAGATGAAGTCAGTCGGTTATGTCGCCTTCATCCCCACATCGATTCGATTTACGAGCAAAATGGGGGCAAGTTTACCCTCGAATCCCAATACCAACTGCAAAATTAATTCTCAACCCAGGGTTTCTCTGAATTTCCTGCACATCAAACTCTGAAAACATCAGCTATAGGTGCATATCATGACCACAACAGCAAATTCTGAACAAGCTACAGAACGTGCCAGAGTCCATTATAACAGTGAAAATGCTCGTAATTTGTATGAGATTGCCATTGGCAGCGATACTTTAAATTTAGGGATGTATGAGGATGATCCTGATCGCCCTATTGCAGAAGGGATGGCGAAAACCACTGAATGGATGGGGGAACAAGTACAAAACCTCAATCCCGATTTCCGTGTCCTTGATCTCGGCGCTGGATATGGTCCAGCTGCACGACATTTAGCTGGTAAATATGGCTGTCACGTCACCTGTCTCAACATTAGCGAGGAGCAAAATCAGGAAAATGAGCGGCGTAATCGTGAGCAGGGTCTTGACAATTTGATTGACATTGTGTGCGGCAATTTTAAAGACATTCCTTTTGATGATGGCAGTTTTGACCTAGTTTGGTCTCAAGATGCCCTGTTCCACACAGACGGTCAAGACAGAGTCCTAGAAGAAGCCTATCGGGTACTCAAACCAGGTGGACAGTTATTGTTCATGGATATTCTGCAAGCAGATGATTGTCAAGATGGAGCCTTAAAAGATTCACTCGGGCGGGTTAATATTCTTCACGAGCGTATAGGATCTTTCCATTCCTATACCAGTAAAGCTGAAAGCCTGGGTTTTGAAACCATCAACGTGATTGACAAATCCTATCAGTTGCTCGTCCATTACACGAAGTTGAGGGATTCGGTAATTGACCATTACGAGGAACTTAGTAAAAAATGTACCCCAGAATTTTTAGAATCTTCTAAGAATGGCTTATGTCAATGGGTTGAATCTGCTGAACAAGGTTTGTTTACCTGGGGCTTATTTCATTATCGCCGTCCTTAAATAACTGGAAACCAGAGTAGTACAGAACTTATGCATTTGCCCCCTAAATCCCCCAATTCTGGGGGACTTTGACATCATTGAAATACTGTAATGAACCCTCAAGAAATTATCAAAACCCATCGCGATCACATCTTTTTTTCCTGGGTACCTCAGAAAAACATCCAAAATCCCATCGTCATGGATCGTGCTGAGGGAGTTTACTTCTGGGATAAAGACGGTAAAAAGTACCTGGATTTTTCCAGTCAGTACGTCAATATGAATATTGGTCACAGCCACCCCAAGGTGATCGCAGCCATAAAAGACCAAGCTGATAAACTAGTATTTGCCCATCCCGGTACAGCTACAGAGATTCGTGCAGCAGCAGCGGCTAAGTTAGCGGAAATTACACCAGGGGATCTGACTAAGACTTTCTTTACCCTGAGTGGAGCTGAAGCTGTTGAAAATGCTATTAAAATAGCCCGTATGTACACAGGTAGGCATAAAATTGTCACCCGCTATCGCAGTTATCATGGCGCAACCATTGGAACCGCAACCGCAGGAGGAGGTCCCAGACGATTGGCTCATGAACCGGGGATTAGTGGAATTGTTAGAGTTCACGATCCCTATGCTTACCGTTGTCCTTTTGGCTACGCACCAGAAGGAAATCCCCAAGTATACATCGATCATGTGATTCAAACCATTGAGTTTGAGGGACCCGAAAACGTGGCGGCGATCCTGATGGAAACTATCACGGGTTTCAATGGTTGTATTATTCCCCCTGATGGTTACTGGCAAGCCTTGCGGGAATATGCTGATCAGCACGGTATCTTGTTAATTTGTGACGAAGTTCTAGCAGGCTTTGGTCGCACAGGGAAAATGTTTGCGATCGAGCATTATGGTGTAGTTCCCGATATTATGGCGATGGCTAAAGGACTCACTTGTGGGTATATTCCTATGGGTGGAGTGATAGTACGCCAGCACATTGCCGATTACTTTGAAACCAACCCCTTTGTTTGCGGGCTTACTTTTGGCAGTCATCCCATTGGTTGCGCTGCTGCTCTAGCAACAATGGAGGTTTACGAAGAAGAAAATCTGGTGGAAAATAGCCGGATTATGGGCGATCTCATGGCACAAAAGTTACAAGAAATGAAGGCAAAACATCCATCAGTAGGTGATGTCCGTAGCTTGGGACTTTATGGTGTGATTGAGTGTGTCAAGAACCGAGAAACCCGAGAACCGATCGCTCCTTGGAATGCCAAACCTCACGACATGGTGGTGATGGGTAAAGTTGCAGCACGTCTACGGGAACTGGGTTTACATGGTCTTGTGCGCTGGAACTGGGTGTTTATATCTCCCCCACTGTGCATTAATGAAGAGCAGTTGGAAGAAGGTTTTGCCATCATTGATGATGCTTTGAAAATTGCTGATGAGGTCTACGAAGACTAATCAACTTATATAAGCTAAAACGTATCTAATTTGCACCAAATTCAATCATCAGTTATGAGTGGAACAGGCATCTTGCCTGTCATCCTCAACATACAAGATGAATGCGTCTAAGCTTAGAATAAGTAGGTTGGGCGAAGCGGTAGCGAACCCAACGCCGGAGTACATTGTGTTGGGTTTCACTTCGTTCTACCCAACCTACATTATTGATATTTGGAAATAGGAGAGAGTCCCCATGCAAATTGGATTTATTGGTCTAGGTAATATGGGCAGTGGTATGGTTGCCAATCTGCTCAAGAAAGGATTTGAGGTTGCAGTATACGACATTCAACGATCAAAAGCAGAAACCTTAATCGCAGCGGGAGCAAGTTGGCGCAATTCCATCCCAGAGGTAGCGGGTGATGCTGATGTCGTCATGACAAGTTTGCCAGGACCAAAACAGTTGGAAGCAGTGATGTTGGGGGATGTGGGAGTGATTACCCATGCCCGTCCCGGAACCATTTGGCTCGATACTGGAACTAACTCCGTAGAAATTATGAACAAGATTTCTGCCCTTGCATCCGAAGGAGAAATTGATTCCATTGCAGCACCCGTTTCTGGAGGCGCAAAGGCAGCTGAGACCGGTACGATGTCAATGTATGTGGGTGGAAATCAAGCAACTTTCGACAAAATTAAAGGGATATTGGAAGCCATTGGTTCCCAGATTTATTATGTGGGACCACTTTCCCATGCCATCCTTTCTAAATTGCTGATTAATTATCTTTGCTTCATTAATACTAAAGCTCTGGGAGAAGTGCTGTCCTTGGGAACAGAAGTAGGAATCGATCCCAAACAACTGACGAATATGATTCAATCCGGTTCGGGTAGTAGCTGGATAGCGGAAAAATTGCTTCCCTCTATCTTAGAAGGGAATCCGGGTCCAGCATTTACATTAAACTTAGCTCACAAGGATGCCTGTTTAGTTAATGAACTCAATCAAACCTTTAAAACCTCTCTAGAATTTTCCGAGCGTCTCTGTGAGGTTTTACAACAGGCTTGTACAACTTATGGTGGGGATCAAAGTTTTACTCAGATGATGGACTTGAAACAGGAATAAAAAAGTGATGAGTAATAGCAACTTGGCGATTGACCTTTGCCCAAAATATCAAATCTCTAAAGTTCAACAAGACCAAAGAAAACTCTTTGTCTATTGGGCTGACGGTCATCGCAGTACCTTCCACTATCTTTGGCTGCGGGACAATTGTTATTGCTCTATCTGTGGGGATCCTAGACATGGAGAAAAGCGTTTTCGGATCGTTGATGTTCCCCTTGATATAGAACCCCTATCAGTTCATTGGAATAGTAGCAACGCACTGGAAATAGTCTGGAAACCGGACGGTCACAAAAGCATCTATGATGCTCAGTGGTTGCGACAGCACTGCTATTCGGCTACTGAGAGAGAGCATCGTCAGCATAGACCTATTCTTTGGGATAGCCAGATTGTTACTAACCTACCGCAGATTGGTTATGAAGAAGTCCAAACTGGAGATGCAGGTCGCTTACAACTACTAAAATACCTGAGAGATTACGGGATTTGTTTTGTGCGAAATGTGCCTCCTCAGAAGGGAGAACTCGAATCTTTTGCTCAGTCATTTGGAGCTCTATTGGAAACCAATTACGGACGTGTATTTGAGATTGTTGTTGATCCAGAGGAAAGCCAGAAAAGTGTTGCCAACTCCCAAATTAATCTGATTCCCCACACAGATGATGCCTATCAGTATGCACCTCCGGGAATTATTTTTTTCCACTGTTTAATGGCAAACAATGATGGTAGTGGTCAATCTACCTTTGTGGATGGTTTCCAGATAGCAGAAATACTACGTCAGGATCATTCGGAAGCGTTCGAGTTACTGTGTCGTTACGAAATTACCTTCCAAAAACATTACGAAGATCGCATTGATATGCGCTTCAGTAGTCCAGTTTTTTGCCTAGATAGTGGTGGTAATTTGAAGGAAGTTCGGATTAGCAATCTATTTCCTGCTCCCTTGAACTTACCAGAAGAGATTATCGAGCCATTTTATGCTGCCTACAGAAAGCTAATGCAGCTCCATACAGATCCAAGATACTGCCTGCAACAAGGTCTACAACCAGGAGATCTGGTGATGTTTGACAACCATCGGGTTTTGCACGGACGCACTGCCATTGGGATACAAAACCAACGCCGCCATTTGCGCTACTGTTCAGTAGATCGTGACTATTTTTATAGCTGGCGGCGGCTTCTGGAAAAAAACCTTAGTTTTCGGGAATAGGTTGCAAATCCGGAATAGCTTGCCGAAGTTTCGAGAAAGACCAGGCACCCTCGCGCAATAGCCGAGCTGGTGACCCTGTAAAATCAACCAGGGTAGAAGGTTGTTGTTCGGGGTTTGTTCCTCCATCCAATACTAGTGGAACTTGCTCTCCCAATTGTGCAGCGACTTCAGGTGCTGTTTTCTGAGTCTCCATCCCTGAAATATTAGCACTGGTTACCGCTAGGGGATGACCAACCCGTCGCACCAATTCTAAACAAAGCTGATGGTTGGGGATTCGGACTGCGACTGTGTCCTTACCTGATGTCACAAATAATGGGACAATTTCAGTCTTGGGGAAGATTCCAGACATTGCCCCTGGCCAAATTTTACGAAGTGACGAGATGGTACTTTCAGGAATTGCTCGGGTCACCTGTTGTAGTTGTTCAAAATCAGCTACATAAATAATGAGGGGTTTGTCTGGTGATCGTGATTTGACCTCAAAAATCTTTTTAATACCTGATTCGGAGGCGATGCTGGCTCCAATTCCATAAATCGTATCAGTTGGGAAAACAACGACATCACCTTTCCCAAGCAAATCCACTGCTTTACTTACGGCGGCTTCATCATCAGCAGGTAAAATTTCTGTCATACTTTATCCTGATCTATAGCAATTTTCCCAACCCACATTAACACCGAATGTTTAATTTGGCTTAGTAGAAATGAATCCGAAATATTCCCTAGTCGTTCCAGTTTATAACGAAGAAACAACCATCATGGAACTCTACCGCCGCATAGAGGCGGTGATGGATGAGCTAGGGGAAGTGGAATTAATCTTGGTCAATGATGGTAGCCGCGATCGCACTTTATGGCTACTGCGAGAACTGCATCAAAAAGATCCACGGGTTTGCTACCTCAGCCTCTCCCGTAATTTTGGTCATCAAATTGCTGTTACTGCTGGTTTAAATTTTGTTCGTGGTCAAGCGATTGTGATTCTAGATGCTGATTTACAAGACCCGCCAGAATTGATCCCCCTAATGGTAGAAAAATGGCAACAGGGCTATCAAATTGTTTATGCTCAGCGTACCCAGCGGCGTCAAGAGGGTTGGTTAAAGCGTTTGTTTGCCTATGTATTTTATCGACTCCTACGAAGTCTGGCAGATGTCGATATTCCCTCAGATACAGGAGACTTTTGTTTAATGGACCGGCGGGTAGTAGATATCCTCAATACTATGCCAGAACGCAACCGCTACATTCGGGGACTGCGTTCCTGGGTAGGTTTGCCTCAAACTGCTATCCATTATGAGCGGGATCCACGCTTTGCTGGTGAAGTGAAATACACCTTTCACAAATCCCTATCCTTAGCTGCAAATGGTTTAGTTTCCTTCTCCAGAATACCTCTGCGACTCTCTACCTATATAGGCTTATTAGCAGCAGTAGTGGCGGTGCTGATGGCAATGCTCGTTCTCTACTGGCGTATCGTTGCTCCCTCATCTCCTTTAACCGGCTTTGCTACTATCATGATTGCGATTTTCTTTCTTGGTGCGGTACAACTGGTGAGTATTGGGATTTTGGGGGAGTATGTAGGGCGTATTTATGAAGAAGTAAAAGGTAGACCTCTGTATGTATTGTCGGAGGTGGGAGGATTTATTGCTCAGGTTTCTAGTCCAACGCGGCCCAAATAAGAGACTAGTACCGCTGCGCGAGAGGGAATGACAGGCAAGATGCCTGTTCCACAAGAAACTGATGATTAATTTGGTGTAAATTTAGATGCATTTTAGCTTAAAGCAGACCCTAACTACTCGTCAGTCTAGTCCAGTAGCGGTCATAAACTTCTTCAACTTTATTACCTACAGGAGACAAACCTTCACAGCGTTCTAGAGCTGATTCTGGCGGAAACAAGCTCTGATTATCTTGAACTTTGGAAGGTAGTAACTTGTATGCTTCTTTGTTCGGTGTGGCGAAATTTAATCTCTTACAAATTTGAGCAGCAACATCTGGTTCCAACATGAAGTTAATCCAAGCATAAGCACCTTTAGGATTAGGAGCAGTTTTGGGAATTACCAGAGTATCCATCCACACAGAAGAACCACTTTTAGGTAGCACATATTGCAAATCTGAGTTTTCTTCGATGACTTCATTGGCATCGGAAGAATAGCACATAGCAACCTTTAAATCCCCACTTAAAATTTGTGGCCGCCAAGCATCTGAAGTAAAGGAAGCAACGCTTGGCTTTAACTTTACTAGTTGTTGATATGCTTCTCGAATATGCTCAGTATTCTTAGTATTGTAGGAGTAACCTAACATGCTTAATGTTGCTCCCATTACTTCCCGAACATCATTAAGCAATGTTATTCGCTTGTCTAATTCTTGTTGGTATTCCCAAAGATAGTTCCAATCATCTGGTAGCGGTTTTAATTGCTGTTTGTTGTAAATTAAACCAGTAGTTCCCCAACTAGTAGGTATACTGTGCAAATTGCCTGGGTCATATTCGGGATTAAGAAAACGGGGAAACAACTTTTCCAAACTCTTAATACGAGAGAAATCCAGTTGAGTTAACAAATCCAACTCCACCATCTTCTGCACCATATAATCAGAAGGGTAGATAATGCTGTAAGCACTACCACCTCCGGCTTGCAATCGAGCCAGCATTGCTTCGTTAGAATCAAAAACATCTGCAACAGCCTTGATACCTGTTTTTTTTGTAAAGCGGTTTAGCAACTCCTGATCCGTATAACCAGACCAAGTATAAATGTACAACTCGTCTTCTGAACCTTGACCACTGGTTGTCGGCTTAACATTAGCAAGAGTCCAGCCACACCCAGATACTGCTACACTACCGAAGGTAGCTGAGGCAGCTAGTTGTAGGAACTTACGTCTACTACGGCGTCTTGGATATATGGTCATTGAGAATTAAGAATTAAGAATTAAGAATTAAGAATTGGGAATTGAGAATTGGGAACTACTATTCCCTAGTTCCCTCAGCTCCCCTAACTCCCTCAGCTCACTATCCCCCAATCCCCTTATCTCACCAACGCGGATATCACTCCTCCAGTACCAAACAATCTGTAGTTGCCCAACGAGCGTAAACTGGAGTGTGGGAGTCTGGCAATTTACTAGGAGTATTTTGCAACATTACAGTTAAGCGATCGCCACTGAGTAACTCCACCAGACAATGTACGCGAGTGCCCAAATACATAACTTTTTTGAGACGACCTTCAATGCAATTATCTGTTGATTTGGGGGGAGAAAGACTGAGGCGAATTTTTTCAGGACGTACGCTTACCACAACCTCCTGAGAATTAGTAAGATTTTCTTTGGAAGATTGAGGTTCAACCCTAATCTGTAAACCAGTTCTAGTAACAACTTGAATTTGAGAAGCTTCAACTGCTTCGATGCGCCCTTCTAATAAATTTGCTTCTCCAATAAAATCTGCTACAAACGATGTCCGGGGAGATTCGTAGATTTCTGTAGGAGTACCTATTTGCTCAATTTTACCTGTACGCATCACTGCGATGCGGTCAGAAAGACTTAGAGCTTCTTCTTGATCATGGGTAACCATAACAAAGGTTAACCCCAAATCTTGATGTAGATTAGATAGCTCTATCTGCATTTCTTTACGGAGTTTGAAATCCAAAGCTCCTAGGGGTTCATCCAACAATACTACTGCTGGTCGGTTCACCAATGCTCTGGCTAGAGCCACCCGTTGCTGCTGTCCCTCCAGACAGTTGATTAGGATATCGATTGGCTAAACCTTCTAATTTCACCTGTTTGAGGGCTTGTCTTACCCGCTCCTCCACTTCTGTAGCTTTGAACTTTTTCAGCTTTAGACCAAAGGCAATGTTCTCTGATACACTCAAGTGATTGAATAGAGCATAACTCTGAAATACTGTATTCACCGGTCGTCGATGGGGTGGTACTTGATTCATTGACTGCCCTTGAATCAGTACTTCTCCCGCTGAGGGCATCTCAAACCCTGCCATTAAGCGTAAGGTTGTGGTTTTACCGCAGCCAGATGGACCGAGAATACTAAAGAACTCTCCCCGACGAATATTCATGTCCACACCTCGGACAGCAGTCTCTCCATTGAAAACTTTAAAGACTTTTCGGAGTTCAATATCAAGTTCAGTAGCTGCTTCCGGAGAAAGTTGTTCTTTGGTAGAAGTTTGAAACATAGTAATTATGAAAAGGGCTTGATGTTGATTCCTCAGTCACAGAGGTTCAGCCTGGTGTGATAGTTTCAGCAGTAGTGACTTCAAGTGCTTTCCTGTTGAGTGTTTTTACCTCATATTGGTTTATTTTATCTGGCTACTGCTAGTCTGAATAAGTTATTATTTCATCTAAAAATCAAAATGAAGACTCTCGTTATCGCCATAGGCTTAACGGCGAAAGGATGTCAACCAATAATCTATCCCTTAAATTTACTCCTATGACTGTAATTCATAATTTCTCAGTTGGGCGTCAATCCTCCACCCGTACTGTAGGAAGAAATTACCAATCTGTGTTTGTCATGTTGCTCATCAGCATCTTTTTGCTGGGGGGTATTGCCTCTCGTTTAGCTTATTTACAAATAATTGAAGGGGAACGCAATAAAGAACTTGCCGAAAACAACCGAATTCGTCTAATTCCTAAACCCCCTGTGCGAGGCAATATTTTTGACCGCAAAGGGAGAATTTTAGCTAGCACTCGGCTATCTCGCTCCGTGTTTGTTTGGCCCATTGCTCTCAAACAGGAGAAGTGGCCAGAAACTTTCAAACGCCTCTCAGAGATTTTGGATATTCCCGAAGAGGATATTGAAAAACGCTTGAAAAATGCTGGCAACAGTCCTGTTTCCCGTATCCGAATTGCTCGTAGCATCAGTCCTGCTCAAATTACAGCGTTGGCTGAGTACAGTAATGAACTAGAAGGGGTAGATGTGGATGTCGAAACCGTAAGGGAATATCCTAATGGTGATTTGGCCGCTCATGTTTTAGGTTATACCGGCGAGATTAACGAAGAAGAACTAGAAAACCGTCAAGATCAAGGTTATCGTCCAGGTGATGTCATTGGTCAAATGGGGGTTGAGGAATCCTTTCAGGAGTTGCTACGGGGAGAATGGGGTGGACAGCAAGTTGAGGTAGATGGTGCAGATCAAGTGGTCAAGGTTTTGGGCAGAAAAGATGCCAAGCCTGGTAAAGATGTCAAGATTACTCTAGATATAGATGTGCAAAAAGCAGCTGAAGCAGCTTTGGGTAATCAAAAGGGTGCGATCGTAGCGATAGATCCCAACAATGGTGCAATACTGGCGATGGTTAGCCGTCCGACTTTTGACCCCAATATTTTCTCAACCCGCATTACCCAAGAAACCTGGAGTAAACTGCAAGGTAGAGGCAACCCCTTTGTTAACCGTGCAATACGTGGCTTTCCCCCAGCAAGTACCTTCAAGATTGTTACGGCGACAGCAGGGATGGAAACTGGTAAGTATCCTCCGGGCACTGTATTACCAACTTTTGCTTATTTGCGTGTTGGTGGTACTGCTTTTGGTGAGTGGAACAAAGCGGGATTCGGTCCTTTGGGATATGTGCGAGCTATAGCAATGAGTAGTAACACTTTTCATGGTCAGATTGGTAAAGGCATCGGAGGACCAAAACTGATTGAATGGTCTCGTAAATATGGTTTTGGTCGAAAAACTGGTATTGAATTAAATGAAGAATCCTCCGGTTTAATTGCAGATGATGCTTGGAAACAGAAGAGATTCAATTGGGAGTGGACTGTGGGAGATACTGTTAATATGTCCATTGGTCAGGGATTTACCCAAGCAACACCCCTACAAGTAGCGATGATGTTTGCGGTTCCTGCCAATAAGGGTTATAAGATCACACCTCACCTGCTGTTTGATAATGGAAGCCCAGACAAGTGGCAAAAGTCAATGAATCTCAAACCTGAAACGGTGGAGAAACTGCGCCAAGGATTGCGAGCAGTGGTTACTGGTGGTACAGGCAAGAAATTGAATGTGCCCCATCTGCCACCAGTTGCTGGTAAAAGTGGAACGGCAGAAGCTCCTCCCGGTAAACCTCATGCTTGGTTTGGAGGCTATGCACCTGCTGATAATCCAGAAATTGTCGTTGTCGCGTTTGCTGAACATTCCGGTGGTGGTGGGGGTAGTACAGCCGGACCTATGGTTCGCCGAGTGTTGGAGGGCTACTTCAAAGCTAAGCCTGCTACACCTGAGAAATAACTTGAATACGGAAAACCGAATTTTGCGCAAGCTTGACGCTGCACTACAATGTGATTGGAAGCAGCAATACAATCGATATGATTGTATAACAGGAGCAATGGGTTTTTTTGATTCAGAGATAGTCCAACAAGAGGCAAAGCAGCTGTTTGAAGATTATCACTCCTTAATGCAATTGGGAGGCAGCTACGGCAAATTTGACCTGGAAGGTAAAAAGATTTTCATTGATAAGATGGAATCAATGATGGATCGCTATCGTATTTTTATGAAGCGTTTCGAGTTATCTGATGACTTCATGGCTCAGATGACTGTTGAACAACTCAACACACAGCTTGGTCAGTTTGGCATCACACCTAAACAAATGTTCGACCAAATGGAAATGACTCTCGAGCGAATGAAGTCAGAGCTGAAGAAGCAGTCTTGAAATTTAGATTTGAGACTCAAGGGGTGACAAGCAGCTCAGAAGCCAATATCTCCTACTGCCTACTGCCTCCTGCCTTCTGCCTTGTTTCTTGAGACTTGGAAATGACTACTACCCTTAGAGCAATTGACATCCTCCCTCCGCTAACCTCTAACGAGGTATAGCGGGGGATTCCCAAGAGTTCTTGGTTCGCAGTTCATCGAGCCGACTTAGAACCAGAGCGTCTCCGTTCTTGAGCCAGAGGTCAGTTTCTCCCTGCGCTTTCGAGCTTTTGGCTCCGGATTCTGTATGCCCTACAGTACCGTTTAAATATTCAGCTAATAACAATAATCCTTTTTTCAAGATGTTTTTGGCTGCGTTATGGTCGCGGTCTAATACCGTTTTACAACTACTGCATTTATGTGTTCTGCTGCTAAGTGTTTTCTTCACCTTCGCCTTACAACATGAGCAATCAACAGTTGTATTGTGAGGCGCTACAGCAATAACTATCACACCATACACTTTGGCAAAGTATTGAAGCCATTTGGTGAATCGATACCAAGATGCATCGCTGATGGATTTAGCTAGGTGGTGATTTTTTACCATGTTTTTTATCTTCAAGTCCTCGTAGACAATTAAATCTTTCGACTTAACTAGCGCCAAAGCATCTTTACGAGCTTTGTCTTCACGCTGTCTACTTACCTTCAGATGTTGCTTCGCTAAAGCCTTGCGTGCCTTGTGGTATCTGTTAGACTGTTTCTTCTTTTCAACATGTTTCTGGGAAACCCGACGTTGAAGCATCTTTAATCTTCGTTCGGATTTCCTCAAATATCGAGGGTTGTCAACAGTATTTCCATCGGAATCGGTATAGAACTCTTTTAGTCCTAAATCAATTCCCGTCATTTTCCCTTGAAATTCATGCTCCTCTCGTCTATCCCAATCCACTAAGAACTGAGCATAGTAGCCGTCAGCACGTCTTATGACTCGAACTCTTCGGATTTGTTTTTCCCTGGTCCAAACTAAATCCCTAGAACTCCACAAATCCATCATTCCGACTTGAAAACCATCAGTGAAAGTTATAGTCCTTCTCTCAGCAGACAATTTCCACCCTGAATTTTTGTACTCGACGGAACGACTGAATTGTTTGTAGCGAGGATAGCCTTTTTTACCGGGTTTTCCTAATCTACAGTTTTCATAAAAACGCTGAATGGCAGACCATGCCCTATCAGCGTGAGCCTGCCTTGCTTGGGAGTTGAGTTTTTTCGCCCAAGGGGCAAGTTTGTCCTTAGCTAGTAGGGCGCAAAGCTTTTGGAGGTCGTTACGAGTGACCCGTCTGTTATCTTCCCAATAGCGCAAACAGGTGTTGCGGATGAACTGCCCTGTTCGGATTGCTTCATCCAACTTGCTGTACTGAACTTTGGTTCCTTTGAGCTTGGCTTCAATGACTAGCATGAGACCAAGCATAACATCTGTTACCCACTGCGAATACAGGTATAATTAGGGCTTGCTGCAAAAGTGTGTAAACTATACCAGACAAAGCTTTCAATCATTTTATGCCTAGCAGGCGTGCAAGGTTTTTGTATCTTTTGGCTCAAAAACCTTGCACCGTAAGTCAAAAATCCCTAACACCTACCACCTCTTTCCCTTACCTACCACCTGCCACCTACCACCTACCACCTATTCAAACCCGAAAGTTACGACTTATTCAGCAAGCCCTAATTATTTGGATTCCCTGCTGCTCAATTGTTAGCTGGTCGGCATTCATCTCACCGCTAAACCATTGGCGGTACTCGGCTACGCCTCGATAAATCCGCCTCGGTTATAGCGGGAGCCTTCTGCCGACATTAAGGTAACTTATCTTTAAAAGAAGTACATCAACTAAGGACGAGGATATTTAGAAGGTAAGGGGAAATATTCCTGTTGTTTACCTTCTAGAGCCATATACATAAATTGCCTCCAGACTGGTGCAGCATATCCACCACCTGTTGCTCCTCCCCATAATGGTCTGTAGTCATCATTACCAATCCAAACGGCTGCTGCCATCTGTGGTACATATCCTACAAACCAAACATCTCGCTCTGAAGAAGTTGTACCTGTTTTACCTGCTGCCTGACGTCCAATGTAAGCTTTTTTTCCTGTACCACCGTTAATCACACCTATCAGCGTATGGTTCAGAGAGGCAACAGCCCATTGGTCGAGAACCAGCTTAGGTTTAGGTGTATTGTCTAGTAGGATATTGCCTTCGCTATCTGTTACTCGAACAATGATAGTTGGGTCAGAATGCCAACCATTATTAGCAAAAGTGGCAAAGGCTCCAGCCATTTCCAGAGGGGTGAGACCAATAGCTC
Source organism: Caldora sp. (assembly GCA_965222765.1). Classification (GTDB taxonomy): domain Bacteria; phylum Cyanobacteriota; class Cyanobacteriia; order Cyanobacteriales; family Coleofasciculaceae; genus Caldora. The sequence goes on along the minus strand of CBDCVG010000075.1, from coordinate 1,940 downwards.
CTAGTGGCAAAGAGGTCACCGGTTCCATCGGACTTTTAATGCCTAGAATACGGCATATTTCTATTACTTTGTCAAGCCCTACTGCTTTACCAAGCTTCACTGCTGGAACATTAAGAGACTGCCTCAAGGCAGTTTGAATTGTCACAGCACCAGAATAGCCACCCCCATAGTTTCTGGGAGAGTAATAGCCAGAACCATCCCGGTAGCTCACTGGGGTATCCATAACTGTAGAGTAGGGTGTATACTTACCGGTTGCAAAAGCAGTGTAGTAAACAAACGGCTTGAAAGACGAACCAGGCTGACGCCGAGATTGGATAGCGCGGTTGAACTGACTCTTTTCATAGTTAACGCTACCTACTATAGTTTTGACGAAATGGGTTCGAGGATCCACCGCTGCTAGAGCCACTTGATCAGCGTAAATCCCTAAGTTACGATGAGCCCTGGCAATAAATTCTTCAGACCTCTTTTGGAAATTGTAGTCAATCGTGGTCTGGACTCGCATACCCCCTTTCAGGACAGTATCTTTACCAAATCTCTCATTCAATTCTGCAACTACTGCTTCTGTAATGGAGGGGAGTTCACTAACCTTCCATGAAGTACTTTTACCTATACCCAAAGGTTGCTTGCGAGCTGCGGCTTCTTCTTCAGCCGTAATCCATCCCAACTCTCGCATCCGCGTTAAGGCAATTGATTGTCGCTCCTTTGCCTTTTTGTAATTTAGGAAAGGACTGTATTCTTCCGGAGACTGAATTAATCCTGCCAGCATTGCTGACTCCGCCAAGGTAAGATCAGAGGCAGGTTTTGCAAAGTAACTTTCAGAGGCGGTTTGTATACCATAGTTATTGTGACCCCAATAGATTTGATTGAGGTACAGTTCCAAAATCTGATCTTTGGCGAAAATTTGCTCGACTCTGATTGCTAGCACCGCTTCGGCAATTTTACGGCTGAATTTACGCTCTCGCGACAGAAATAAGTTTTTTACTAATTGCATGGTTAGGGTTGATCCACCTTCAACCACTGAACCACTCTCCCAGTTTGCCTTGAAAGCTCGACCAATGCTGTTGGGATTTATTCCTTGGTGAGAATAAAAGCGACTATCTTCCATTGCTAGCACAGCTCGCTTGAGTTGCGGGCTGATTTGGTCTAACTTAACTACTTCGCGATTAGCTTCACCGTGGATACTGGTAAGGTGCTTACCTTTGATGTCATAAATATAAGTTGTTTCTGTTGGTACATAGCCTCGTAGTACTCTTACATCTGGGAGGTTACGGAAACTCGTCGCTAAGCCAACCAATCCACCGGCAAAGAGCGAGCTAGTTAACATGGTGATGCCAAGGACAGTCCCACCTGTTACCTGAGCAACTCCTTGCACAAACTGAAAAACTGGTGATGAACCGCTTTTCTTATCTTGCTTCTGTTGTTTTTTTTGAACGGTGCTAGACGACACAGCGATTTCACTTCCTCACTAAAAAAAGACAGCAATTTTACAGACGAGAGCAACTTGAGAATTAGTAGTTCGTTATACGTGATTACAGAAATTGTTAGCAGTAATCAGGATCACAGATAATTTAGTTTACTGGAATAACATCTCAACCATACTAAGGGACTTCTTGCTGGGGTCGCAGAGGTATCTGGGGATTTGGGCGAAAAATAACTATTGACATCCTCCCTCCGCTAACCTCTAACGAGGTATAGCGGGGGATTCCCAAGAGTTCTTGGTTCGCAGTTCATCGAGCCGACTTAGAACCAGAGCGTCTCCGTTCTTGAGCCAGAGGTCAGTTTCTCCCTGCGCTTTCGAGCTTTTGGCTCCGGATTCTGTATGCCCTACAGTACCGTTTAAATATTCAGCTAATAACAATAATCCTTTTTCAAGATGTTTTTGGCTGCGTTATGGTCGCGGTCTAATACCGTTTTACAACTACTGCATTTATGTGTTCTGC
>CBDCVG010000074.1:0-52212 GCA_965222765.1 Caldora sp. | reverse complement strand
GGGCAGCACCGCCCCCAGAGACACAAGAACAATGAGCAAAGCGACGAATTTAAAGGTGTTGACGGAGGCAAAAACGTCCCCCTTGGGGACTTTATTGATCACCATTAAGAATTCTGGTTGATCTGGAGCATGATCGACCTTGTGGTAGCCGATGAGATCCCCTTTATACTCGACGAGTCCCTCTTCAGCACTCAGGATTTCTTCGGCGAGCTTGTCCGAAAAATTGCTTGCCAAGGTCTCTTCTTTGTCTAAGTCAAACCCCCACTCTTTGTCAGGCTCGGGATGGGAAACGAAGTAGCCATCTTGATTGACAATAAATCCTTCTTCTCCTTCATATAGGTTTAACTCTTTAGCAGCTTTAAGGAATTCGTTAGCAAAGACGTTAGCAACGACAATTCCTTGTCTTTTGCCAGCTGAGTCAAAAATTGGTAGAGCGTAATGAATTACAGGTTTAAAAGGCTGTTCGATTTCACCCTGTTCCCGGTTGAGTTCCACGGGGGAGACATAAATCTTGCCAGCCTCCAACTTCATCGTCTCGATAAAATATTGACTATCTGCCTTATTTTGCAGTTCTCCTGCGGGGACAATTTTGATATCATCGCCGTCTGAATCGACTCGTACCATTTCCTTACCCTTTTCGTTCAAATAAATGAAATGGGAATAAAATGAGTGCGTTTCCATCTCGGCTTTCATGATGGTTTGCAATCCCTTCACTGAGGCTTCGTAAGAGGAGTTGCCTTGCTGATCTTGTCCACCAGCAGCTCTAGCACGGATAATACCTTCAAGAGAGGGAGTTTTGCTCAAGAAGACAACATCATCACCGATACCCTCTAAAAATGAGCTGATATCCTTGGCTTTGTCGCCTACTTCCTCTTCCAGCTCGCTTTTAGATAGTTCCGATAAAGCGCTGGTGGAAGAAAAAGCACCATACAACCCCACAATGGAAACAGGAACAATGGTACTTACCAGCAGCAGTAGTAGGAATTGACGCTGAAGTTTGGATTGATTCGTAGATTTACTGAAAGGTTTCAGAAACATTGTTAGTTACTTGCAGTTATAAAATTTGAACAGGGAGAATTAACAAAAACTTCTCTATTTTCTTTGTCCAGACAGCAGGTAGAGACTTATCATCAAAAGTCAACTATCGAGGTGATTATTCAGAATTTGGCAACAACCCTCATGGATCTTTGAGAAAATCAAAGAATCCAACAGTGAGCCATCAGCAATCAGCTGCTGAATACTAGTATCCGAAGTAGAAGGAAATAAAGCTTGTACAGTAAGCTGTTTAACTTTTTAAAACTGGTTGATTATTTCCGCAGCACTGCACTAGGCTGATAGCTAACAAGCCAATAGCTATGTCAAAAAGCTTTTCAATTGTCACCGCACCCGCTTCCACAACTCAAAATTGACTTTTAGCTCATCTCACGTACTTTTGTTATTAGTCATTTGTCAACTGTCCTTTGTACCAATGACTAATGCCCAATGACCAATTCACTGACTGAGAAAACTATTCCGATGCACACGCCAAACCCCTGAGGGGGAGTTAATTAAAAAGAGGTTTTTGAGTTTAGGGATAGAAGCAACCACTGATTAAAGTCAATAGTTCATCAGTAATACTGACGTATTTCTCTACAATAATATTTCACTTGGCTGCCATCGGCAACAAAATTCTCTGAGCTTCATTAATTCTTCAATAATTATCAAGTATACCCACAGATAGACTCTCCTACAATCCCTACAAGGACTGACTTTGTCATTCCTGTTTTGAGATTTATAGGTTAATACCTTTGGCAAAAAGAAAGAATTTTTTAATCATTTGAGGCAATATTTCTTAACTTAATCATTCCTTCTCAATGAAGCCAAATATATTAATAAATGTAATTTAATCTTGGAGAACATAAACCTTGACAAAGGATGTTTTTGTCATGTTATATTTGAGCGAATCCTTCAGGGTATATAATCAATCTACACAATAAACTTTGGATTTTTTTCACCCAATACTTGTTCTGTAGAGCAAGTATAGGAGAAGTTTGTCATCAATAAAAATACTTTTATGAAAGATAAATTTTTCTTAATATTTTCAATTCACGCTTCGTCTATTGAAGAGGAGGATTGTGACCGTATTTTTCTGACACAGGGGTTGCATGTCAAGAAGTAATTTCCCTGTGAAGGCATGAAGACAGGGAAATGCTAAAACTCCCTATTACCTATTACCTATTCCCTATTACCTATTACCTATTACCTATTACCTATTACCTATTCCCTATTCCCTATTCCCTATTACCTATTCCCTATGACACTAATAACTCTGACTGAAGAATTAGATAAGCTGAATCAACAGGATACTGAAGGAGAGCTGATCCTAGGCAACGATCAGGTTGTTTGGCATTTCCATATTTCCCACGGTAAGTTACTCTATGCTAAAGATAAACTCCATCCTGTGAGACGTTGGGACAGAGCCTTAAAACAACATTGTCCTAAATGGAACTGGAGTGTTGATTCTTCTCAGAAATTATCCAACAATAATTTCTGGGAATGTGAACTCCTACTTCAAGGACTTGAGCAAAACCAACTGAGTCTAATCCAAGCCAAGTTAGTAATTCGTAATGTTGTCCAAGAATGCTTGTTTGAGCTCATTAACTGCACAGATACTAACAGCGACTGGAAACCTGGTGAAGAGGATAGCTCAACTCTTTGCCGCAGCGTAGCCTTGTCTAACAGAGAAATACAAGTTCTTCTCAGCAGAGCAACAAGGATGCAGCAGCAATGGCAAGCTGCTCAATTGAACCACCTCAAGCCAACCCTGGCACCAAGTTTGCAGCAGAAGGAAAACCTCCAACAGCTCCCAATTTCAGATAACTATCTCAACGGTAAATTCACGCTGTGGGATATTGCTTGGCAGCTGGAAAAATCTATAACAGAGGTAACTTGTTCCTTGCTACCTTTGGTTGAGCAGGGCATAGTGCAATTCCAAGAGACTACAGACACACCAGCACCAAGTATTAAAAAACCTATTGCAGCAACGCGCTCTCTCTCCACAACCCCAACACAATCGCTCAAATCTGCCCATCAAAAACCTTTAATCGCCTGTATTGATGATAGTCCTGTGTTAGCTCACTCTTTAAGAAAAATCTTGACGCCAGCAGGCTATCACATGTTGAGTATCCAAGAACCAATGCGAGGGTTTACCCAACTCATAGAACATAAACCCGATTTAATCTTACTCGACTTGCTCCTACCCAATGCCGATGGTTATAGCATCTGTAAATTTTTGCGAGACACACCCGTATTTAAGAATACACCGATCATTATCCTAACAGCCCGCAATACCAAAATTGACCGCGCCCGAGCGAGGATAGTCGGCGCCACTGAGTTTTTAGGCAAGCCTCCAGAGCCCCAAGAATTACTACAAATGATTCAGCAATATCTGACACTATCAATCAACCCATCTACATCTCAAGTTGTCTAGACAAGTTCATGTAAAGAAATACTCTCGAGAAAAAAGGCAGGAGGCAGGAGGCAGGAGGCAGGAGGCGAGGGAGGAGGTAGAAGGAAGGAAGGAGATATTGTTTCTCCCATTCAATTTGGGGTGCGAAGCGCTCCTGGGGAGCTCTCGAGAAACACGCTCAAAGCTAATGGCTAATGGCCATTGGTGACAAGTTAAGGCAAATCCTACCTAATACCTTACCTACCACCTGCCACCTACCACCTAACACCTATTCAAACCCAAAAGTTACGACTTATTCAGCAAACCCTAATTACTAATGCGAGCATTACGCCAAGCTTGCCAACCAATATAAATCAGCAGCATTGTAGCTGCTAGAGCATAGGCGTAACCACTAGGAATCCCGGAAACAGCTAGCGCCAAACTCCCTACCCAAAGAGTAAGAGCATAAATTAACAGAACTGTTAGCCGTTGAGATAAGCCTGCTCGCAGGAGCCGATGATGTAAATGGCGCTTATCAGCTATAAATGGAGACTTGCCATTACTCAACCTCGACAGAATTACTGCTGACATATCCAAAAGTGGTACAGCCAAAATTAAATAAGGCAGTAAAACAGCAGTAACAACAGTAGTTTTCACTAAACCGATGACGCCAACACCGGCAAGAGTAAATCCCATAAAGTAGGAACCTCCATCCCCCATAAAGATTTCCGCAGGGTTAAAGTTATAGCGCAGAAATCCCAATGCTCCTCCGGCAAGAGCTGCAGCAATCAGTGCTGCCGCCGACTGTTCCATAAACAGAGCCACAATTAGCATAACGACAGCAGCAATTCCTGAAACTCCAGCAGCTAAGCCATCTAAACCATCAATCCAATTAATCGCATTTGCCATTCCCACTAGCCAAGTAATAGTAATTAGTAGACTCAGCCAAGGATCAATTTCCACTAAACCATCAAAGGGAATTGAGAGAAAATCAATGCGGACTCCTACCCCCCAAGCAACACTAGCTACGCCACTTTGCATGAGTAATCTACCAAAGGCGGAAAGATTAAATAAGTCATCAAGAAGACCAATTATAAAAAAAGCCAGACCTCCAAGAGTCACTCCCCAAACTTCCCATTCTTTATCAAAGGGTAATAAACCAAATCCTCCTGTCCACCAGACAATCAACAGGGCTGTCAAGGTACCACCAAAGATTGAGATACCTCCTAAGCGAACCATGGGGCGCTGGTGAATTTTTCGTTCACTAGGTCGATCAACACGCCCACTCTTAAGACCTATATTCTTGACAACCGGTGTACACCACAGGACAACGGTCATAGAAGCAAGAAATGCAATCAAATGATAAAGGTACAGCTGAGTAGGCATATCACCAAAGGTCTTTGAGAGAGTTAGACATCAGCCAGAGTCTACTATGATTTGACCCTCGCGAAGATAATCAATGGTCTTTTCCGCAAACATAGGACTTATGCAAAGACACCATTAATAGGGGCAATTCATCAATTGCCCCTATTAATAGTGATTCCAGGAAAAATAAAGCTTAAGTCCTGAAGCATAACAGCTTGGTATGGCAGGACTTAGACCAATGTTGGTACAGAAGTACTTAAATGAGGATACAAGGGAAAGCGATCGCATAACTGAGCAACTCGACGCTGACACTCAGTTGCCACCTTCTCGTCTTCTGGACTGAGTAACCTGTCTGCAATAATTTCTGCAATCTCAGTAAATTCCTCTGTTCCCATACCCCTTGTCGTCATTGCTGGGGAACCTAACCGCAAGCCACTAGTGACAAAAGGTGACTCTGGATCAAAAGGAACAGTATTCTTGTTGGTAGTAATATTAACACTGCTCATAAGTTGGTCAGCTTGCTTGCCAGTCATGCCAATAGAGCGTAAATCCACTAGCATTACATGGTTATCTGTGCCACCAGAAACAATTTTGAGACCTCTTTGTTGCAGTTTCTTTGCCAAAGCTTGAGCATTGACAATGACTTGGGCTGAATAAGTTTTGAACTCTGGTTTCAACGCCTCACCAAATGCGACTGCCTTACCTGCAATCACATGCTCCAAGGGACCGCCCTGAGAACCAGGAAACACGGCTTTATTCAACTTCTTACCTAATTCGGCATTCCGGGAGAGAATCAAACCGCCTCTAGGGCCACGTAGCGTCTTGTGAGTGGTAGTAGTGACTACATCACAGTGAGAAATAGGACTAGGATGATGACCAGTGGCAACTAAACCGGCAATGTGGGCGATATCTGCTAAAAGGTAGGCATCGACTTCATCAGCAATGCTTCTGAATTTTTCAAAGTCAATGATCCGAGAATAAGCGGAATAGCCGCAAATAATCAGCTTGGGACGCTCTTTGAGAGCCATTTCCCGAACCTGATTATAATCCAACTGCTCGGTTTCGGGACTAACGCCATAGTGACGAACTTTGAACCACTTACCCGATACATTTACCGGCGAACCATGAGTCAGGTGTCCTCCGTGGGACAAATCCATGCCCATAATTGTGTCACCAGGTTCCAGCAGGGTCAAGAAAACGGCAAAGTTAGCCTGAGCACCTGAATGAGGCTGCACATTGGCATGAGCTGCCCCAAATAGCTCCTTAGCACGGTCAATTGCTAATTGCTCAACTTTGTCGATAAACTCACAGCCACCGTAGTAGCGCTTACCCGGTAACCCTTCAGCATACTTATTTGTAAGTACTGAGCTTTGAGCTGCCATCACAGCTGGTGAGGTGAAGTTTTCACTAGCAATCAGCTCCAAATGCTGTCGCTGTCGTTGGAGTTCTTGGTTGAGAAACCCAGCCACAGTGGGATCTGTTTCCACTAGAAAATCTAAGTTAGTTTGAGTCACTATTTATCAATCCCTAGAGATGCTTGTTAGTCCTAACATATTATCGACTATCGGCAAAGGTCACTCCCAAATGATGCCACAGAAACAATGGTGGCAGTTACCAAAAAGCTAAACTGTATGTATGTTGATCTATAGTCTCTCTCCCAAAACCTAAATTAAGATTAAAAGTAAGCTGCTTTAGGTATTGAGTGGAAGATTTATCATGTTAGTCATTCTTACAGATAAACAAATACTTTCCCCTGCTCAAGTTTGTCAAGGTTGTTTACTAGCTGACAAAAGTGGTCAACCTCGTTGGCATCAAGGCAAACTTCGCTGTGGTCATGCGGTGAGTAAACTTGCTCCCCAGCAACCAGAGCAGTATGAATGTGAAATGGGCTTCCGGGTTGCTAATGTGAAATAGTCGCCAAATAAAGAATATAAACTTTCCATTATATCATGAAGCAATTGCTTTTGAGTAATCCGGGTGGAAGCTCTATCTGATCGCTAGTTAAAGTAGATTAGTTAGCTGCGCTATGCTGAACTTAGTCGGACAAAGATAACTAATAACACTCACTAAAGGGAAAAAACACAATGACTTGGCGAGGCTCAACAGATATTAAAGACCGTATTTTCGCTTCCCTGCCTTATTTAATTCCCTTATTTTATGCAATTCCTTTCGGAGAATTTTTGTTTGATCAATTTCCGTTTTTGAAAGTAATTTTAATACCACTAATACCATTAAATATAATTTACAGTGTACCTTTTGCCGGAATAGTAATTTTCTTCATATTGTTCTTAGCAGTAGTGAGGAATGACAAAATTTCACCTTTTATTCGCTTCAATACCATGCAGGCAATTCTGATAGATATCATCATAATTGTGTGTACTCTTCTATTGCCAAAAGTCCTACAACTATTAGGAAATAACTTGCTCACAGAAACCTTATATAATATCCTTTTTCTCGGAACACTTGCTATCTGTTGTTATTCCATCGTCCAGTCTTGGCTTGGACGTTATGCAGAAATTCCAGGACTATCAGAAGCTGCTTACTTGCAAGTAAGGTAAAGATCCGGACTGATTTATAAAGAGCATACCTGAAAACCCCTTAAGCTCATCCCACGACTAAAGTACGTGGGATTTCGCGTTATTTGTTGTTGGTTGTTAGTTGTTTGTCAAGAAAAACTTTCTAACAAATAACTTGCCAACCAAGCGGCGGGCGGCTATCCCTCCCATCCCTAGAAGGGATGGGCTTCCCGCCGCTTTCGGTGACTTTAGTCCGGGGATGAAAGGGCAAGCAGACTTGAGTCTGCCTTATAACGTTGTTGGGCTATGTATCGTTTCACTTGTTCAGTAGAAATGTTCCCTGCCGTTGAAACAAAGTAACTAGTACTGCTGCGCGGAATTAAGAATATTTAAGTTGCTAGTTCTGGAGTACAAGATTAAAGCAAAGTCTAGGGTAGGGCATACCCAAAGTAATGCTAAGGGAGTAGCAACCTCTACGCTAGTTGGCGCAACCCAGAAGCGAGCAAGTAGCTACGAGGAACTTAGAATCCCCGCGTCTTTAGACCGGGGGGTGAACGAAATTTTGTGTGGGATTTATAGCAAAGTATTCTCTCAAATCATTAGTTCTCCTTTGTTTCCCTATCTCCCCATATCCCTATCTCCCCACCCTTTTTTTCGCTCACCCAGACCGGGGAGTGTCAATCCTATATCTTAGCCGTTAAGAGCCAATACTTGAACCACGAGCAACAACTGTATTTTCTAGTTGACCGATACCCTCAATTTCAACACGAATGTCGTCCCCTACCTGTAGTGCTCCTACTCCTTGGGGTGTTCCCGTCAGTACTATATCTCCTGGTAACAATGTCATTACCTGAGAAATGTAAGAAACCAAAAACTCGGGTGAAAATACCATCTGATTGATTGAAGCTGACTGCACAGGTTCAGGAGAATCGTTCAAAAAAGTCTGTAACTGGGCTCCAGCACTCAACTCCCGAACAATCCAGGGACCAAGGGGACAAAAACTATCAAACCCTTTGGCTCTAGTCCATTGAGGATCACGCTTTTGTAAATCGCGGGCGGTAACATCATTGGCGATGGTATACCCCCAAATTTTGCTCTGAGCCTGTTCTGGTGTACATCCTAGGCAAGTTTCACCAATTACTAGCGCTAACTCCCCCTCATAGTCTACTCTTTGGGACTGCAGAGGATACTGAATTTCTCTACCAGTGGCAATAACAGATGTAGGAGGCTTAAGAAAAAGGAGAGGTTCTTGGGGAACTGGCGTTCCCATTTCTGCCGCATGATCACTATAGTTCTTGCCCACAGCAACAATTTTTGTGGGGGCACAGGGAGCCAACAGCCAGTAACTGCCTGGTTCTAGCTCTAAATCGGTAGATTGACCCTGTAACCAGGGCGGTGCATCAAGTACCTGAACACTGCGCGTCAATTGCAACAAACCATAATAGGTTTGTCCTTGAGCCGTTTTAATTCGGACGTAGCGCTGGGCCATAACTTTAAATGTTCCTTAATGACTCAATGAAAGGGGTCTAGGAAAATATCAACTATAAAGAATGAAGTATGACAAGGTTTTGATGTTTAATCAACAACAGTTGCCATTGCGTAGATATATCCACATTTTTCTTATTTAATCTGGTAATAAGACCCTCACTTTTAGTGAGGGGATGAATTGTCTCAATATGGTATAATAACAATGGTTTGAATTCCCACGGTGGGCGGTAGTGAAGGGCTTTTAAGCGGCACCCTAGAACCGGAAAGTCTGCACAAGTGACAAAAAAGTTGGGTAGCGAAAACCACGTAAAACATAGCGCAGTAGGTCAAGACAAGAGAGTAAACCTTGCACATCCCTTGTTGCGGAGTGTGTTAGTACTTAAGTTCCTTGCTTCTTAGAATTTTAGTGGTCAAGACATCTTAATTTTGGTGCTATCCACCTGAAGTCAAGAGGCCAAGTTGTCCAAAAGGAGATTAATATCTGTGTCCAACAGTTACGAAATGATGTATATCCTGCGTCCCGACTTGGGAGAGGAGCAGGTAGACCAAGTGATTGCCAAATATGAAAACCTGCTGAAGGAACAGGGAGCAGAGCGAATCGAGATTCAGCACCGTGGGAGGCGTCGTCTTGCCTACGAGATTCAGCGGCATCGAGATGGCATTTATATCCAAATGAACTACAAAGCTCCACCTACTCATGTAGCTGTGATAGAAAGGTCTATGCGATTGGGTGATGAGGTAATTCGCTACCTGACTATGACTCAGGAATTAACCCCAGTAGAAACACCAGAGCAACCGGAGCCAGAGAGTTAACCGTCTCCATCTTTCGCAGTTTTTAACGCCTCGATAGCACAACTGCACTCAGTATTGCTCCAATCCCTAGGCAACAACTACTTGTTGTCCTAGGGTCACCAGAGGAGAATAAAACCAAAGTTGTAATTACTGCTATGAGCGCAAGCAAACAAGCTAGAGGAGTACCCCAAAGTTTGACAAGATTGCGTGTATATACAGCAACTTCTCCATAATCTGTGAGTATGATTTGGGCTAGTTCCCAGCTGTGATGAGGTTTATAGTTATCTGACCAGAAAAGTTCTGATTGGTAGGGGTAAACTAGGATTTCTTGACCAGTTTGTTCCTCCAATTTATTTTCAAGTTCTATGCAGAATAAGTAAAATTCACGGTTGGTGGGTTGTACCATTTAATATCGCTTCCTTTGCAATAGTTATTCTCTCTTCAAGTGCAGGTAATACCTCATAGTTGGCATGGCAAAGCACCCATGTTTTTAGGTATTACCATTGAGTTGACTGATTTTTCAGGATGATGTTCAAACAGAAAAATCAGTCAACTCAATTTGTTGGAGATTAACACTATTTTGATTCCTCTGTTCACCGCTAAGCTAACTTGTTGAAGTGATTAATGTAAATAAACTTCATTAAATATTGATTCAGCCCCTGATTGGTAATATCAGGTAATTATCGAAGTATTTTAGTAGGGCATAGGGAGCAGGGAAGAGAAAAGTTCCTACTTTCATCACCTGTTGGTGAAAAATTTTTCATGAAGACTGTCTTCTTGCTCTAGGAGCACAATTCATCCAATTTAGCACGCACTTTTTGGATATCCTGCCACATCAGCCATTTCGGACCACCCTGCTGTCGGGAAGGATTCCGCAGTAGATAAGCAGGATGGAAAATCGCCATACAAAGACGTCCTTCCCATTCCCTCCATTCACCACGAATCTTAGTAATACCCTGTTTCTCACCAGTTAAACCTTTGAGTGCTGTAGCACCAGTGAAGAGAATGATTTTGGGGTCTACTAAGCGAATTTGTTCCAAGAGGTAGGGTTTGCAGGCTTTAACTTCTTGGGTAGTGGGAGTCCGATTACCGGGAGGACGGCATTTGACCATATTACAAATATACACATCCTCCTCAGTGTCAAGTTTGACAGCAGCTAGAATTTTCTCTAGCAATTGCCCTGCTTTCCCGACAAATGGCTTACCTGTCTCGTCTTCATTTTGTCCAGGAGCTTCTCCAATAACCATAATTGGGGCGTTAAGATTACCTCGTCCTACTACCGCATTGATCCGTTTTGCCCCTAATTCACAACGCTGGCATGAGTTGCAGTGTGCTGCCAGCGACTCCATTGAGTTATAAGTACCATGAGGAATGGGGATTTTAGCATCCGTGGGAATTTGCTCAGCTTGAAATTCAACTGGTTTTGACTGGTTAAATGCTGATTGGTCAAATAGACTATATTGTTCTACTTCGGACATAAATTTTTGGTGTTGTATCCGTGCAGGCACTATGTAGAGATTTTACCGAAAAATTGGGTTTCAATAGTTTAAGTGGTTTCGTTGAGTGACCATTCCTGTGCAAAAGACAAGATTTTACCCAGATCAAACCAGAAAACACTATTTTTTTGTAAAGAAACATCTCTGGATAACAAAACAATTTGACAAAAATCAGTCATTATTGGGGCAAACACTTTCTTAACTTAGGTATCAAAATCCATGTCACCTGCCCCACTGTTTAGTGATCGCGCTGATGCCGGTGAGCAGCTGGCTCAATCCCTTTCTAACCTGGTGACTCAGTTTCAAAAGACTACAACAATTGGCTGCAAGCCAATTGTCTATGCTCTACCTCGTGGTGGTATACCAATAGCAGCACCAGTAGCTCGTCAACTAGGTTGTCCCCTAGAGATTGTAGTAGCAAAAAAAATTACAACTCCCCAAAATCCAGAATTAGCCATTGGTGCAGTAACCTCAGATGGGCGAGTTTTATGGTCAACACAGCTACGATTGGGAAAAAAAAATCTTAGCCAACGGGAAGCAGCACTACATCAAGCTCAAGAAAAGGCTAAAACCCAGCTGGCTCAGCTCGAGGTGGGCTATCCTAGAGCAAATCCTCAAGGTGCTTTGGCACTGCTGATTGATGATGGAATTGCTACTGGTATGACGATCAAAGCAGCAGCTCAAGCAATTAGAGCCAACTATCCAGCACAGCTGTGGATTTGTGCACCGGTAGCACCAGCGGGAATAATGAAGTGGCTAGCTCCTGAATGCGATCGCTTAGTTATCCTTAAGAGACCTACTCACTTTCTCAGTGTCAGCCGCTTTTATCTTGAATTCCCTCAAGTTATGACAAAAGAAGCTTTAGTTTATTTACAGGAACACAACTATTATCTCAATACCATTAACAGAGAGTAATTGAAAATTGGTGACGTACTCACACCTCTCTTCGAGTAGGTGTGAACTTCTCAGCGACTCTAGGCAACCCCAGACATTGACTGAGCTTTTTTAGACAGGTCGTGCGTCCCACGATTCCTGATGTTGATTGCGGCATTGTGGTCGCGACACATAGAAGTATGACAAACCGGGCAATTATGTATTCTCTGCGATAGCGGTTTCTTGACTTTATGACCACAATTAGAGCATTCTTGAGAAGTTCCATGAGGCTTTACTGGGACTACCAACAAACCAGCATTTTCGGCTTTGTTTGTAAGTATTGAGATGAATTGCCCCCAGCCTGCATCATGGATACTTTTAGCCAGTATAGTTCTAGCTAGTCCTTTTATATTAAGCTTTTCAACTACTACTACATCATATTTTTCTATCAGTTGATTAGCCGTTTTGAAATGAAAGTCCTTTCTGGTATCAGCTACTTTTTTATGTTGTTTACCTAGTTTTTGAACAGCTTTTTTACGTCTATTAGAACCTTTTTTACGGCGAGAAACACGTTTTTGAGCTTTACGTAATTTGCGTTCTGCGCTCCTTAGATACTTAGGGGCTTTGATTCGTTCGTTCTCAGAAGTTACCAAAAAGTCATGTAATCCGACGTCAATGCCAACAATTTTGTCAGCCTTGAAGTCAGGTTTAATTGAAGGAACTGTTTGGTCATCCAAGCTCAAAGTTACATAATAACCATCGGCTTTTTTAGTGACCGATACAGTTTTGATTACAAACCCATCTGGAATAGGGCGATGAACAATTACTTTGACATCACCAATTTTGGAAAGAGTGATTTTATTGCCAACAAAATGCTCTTGCTTGAATTGAGGATAAGTAAAAGTTTTATAACGACCTTTAGCCTTGAATCTAGGACGACCCAACTTTTTACCATTGACATCACCTTTAAGCCATCTAACAAAAGCTAATTCAACTTTTTTTGGTACTTCTTGTAGCACCTGTGAATGAACATTTTTGTACCAAGGACGCTCCTTTTTAAGTTGTTTGAGACTAGCTTGTTGGCTAAAACGGGTAGGTTTTTCTTTTAACTCTGGGAGATGACAAACAAGTGGGCATCTATCAATCGAACAACGATTTTGCTCATACCAATCAAACCTTTGAGCCAATTCATAGTTGTACTGGCATCGCAACATATCAAGAGTATTATCTATTTTTTCTTGCTGTTCTTGATTGGGCTTAATTCTGTATTGATATGCAATCCGCACTTGCTTATCACCTCCTTAATTAATTAGTGTTGCTATATTAGCATACACTAATTTCAATAAATATTACGTAATTCTCATGAAAAATGATTTTGTCACTAAAGGACGCTCTGTCAGTGACTTGAAAGTACATCTGGTTTTAGTTACAAAATATAGACGTAAAGCCTTTACTGGAGAGATCTTAGAAAGACTTCACGTCATTATGGAAGAATTGTTATTTAAATATACTGGAAAGATGTATTTTGGAGTGGTTCTTATTTCGTAGCTAGTTGTGGCGGTGTAACGATTTCAACTCTACGGAAATATATCGAAGGCCAACAAAAACCTGAATAATGTTCGCCTCCTCCACATATTTCCTCCCTCGCTACGCATTGGTCGGAAATATTGTCGTCGTCTCACTCGCATTCATCCCACACCTCCCTTCGGGTAGGATGTGGGACTTCTGCTGTTATTGTTAAATTGGCAATTGGCTATTAATAGCCATTGAACAACTAACAACCAATGATTAACCATGAGACCCTGGCAATTTTGGTGGCGCACTTTGGTTCTTGCAAGGCAGTATAATCCACCTGAGTTTGTCGAGCATTTGATGCTCTTTTGTATGATGGGCTTAGGAATACGATGGATTTTGGGAATGATGGGGATGTTGGCATTAAGCTGGCCTTACCAAGTACTGAGTGCCAGCTTTGCCATTGGAGCGGCGGTATCAATGGCAATACGAGAGATGATTATACCCTCACCTCGTCCACGGGTGGTAATAGTGTTTGCGATTTTTGTAGTACTCAGTTACGCTTTGTTTGCTTTTACTGACTTAGTTCGTTACTATTACTAGGTTTTAGCTTAAAGGTATCTAACCAAAAGTAAAACAGCGTTAGGGGACTTTTGAAGTCTATCGTATACGTGAGAGTCCCATAATCTGCAATAATTTGCTCCAACAGATAAATACCAAACCGAGTAAAAAGACACCATGACCCAGTCTTACCGCATTACCCTACTTCCTGGCGATGGCATTGGTCCAGAAATCATGGCAGTAGCAGTAGCAGTCTTGAAAGAAATCGGACAACAACTTGACCTCCAATGGGAATTCACCGAAGCTCTAATAGGAGGTGCAGCAATTGAAACGACTGGCGAACCCCTACCCGCTGAAACTCTAGAAGCGTGTCGTAATAGTGATAGTGTTTTACTCGCAGCCATTGGAGGTTACAAGTGGGATAACCTCCCACGCCATCAGCGTCCAGAAACTGGATTGTTGGGATTAAGGGCAGGATTGGGCTTATTTGCTAATTTACGACCAGCTACTATCTTTCCTCAACTGATTGATGCTTCTAGCTTAAAACGGGAAGTGGTTGAGGGAGTAGATATTATGGTGGTGCGAGAACTGACTGGTGGTGTCTATTTTGGTCAGCCTAAAGGTATCTTTACCACGGAAACAGGTCTCAAGCGAGGCGTTAATACGATGGCTTATACAGAAGCCGAAATAGACAGAATTGGCAAGGTAGCCTTTGAAACGGCTCAGAAACGGAGTGGTAAACTCTGTTCAGTGGATAAGGCAAATGTCTTAGATGTCTCACAATTGTGGCGCGATCGCATCACTCAAATGGCAGCACAATATCCGGATATTGAGCTTTCCCACCTGTATGTTGATAATGCCGCTATGCAACTTTTGAGGGCACCCAAGCAGTTTGATACGATTGTGACTGGCAATCTTTTCGGAGATATTCTCTCTGATGCTGCAGCGATGCTCACCGGCAGCATCGGTATGTTACCATCGGCTAGTCTGGGGGAAACTGGTCCTGGTGTATTTGAACCAGTCCATGGTTCAGCACCAGATATTGCCGGTCAAGATAAAGCTAACCCATTAGCTCAGGTGCTAAGTGCAGCAATGATGCTACGCTATGGTTTAAACCAACCTCAAGCAGCTGATCGCATTGAGCAGGCAGTACTAAAAGTTCTAGAGCAAGGCGATCGCACTGGGGATATAATGTCCCAAGGCAAGAACCAGCTAGGCTGCAAAGCAATGGGAGAAGCTCTGATTAAGGTACTCTCAGATGGCTAATTTTGCCAGGGCAGAACATTAATACCACTTTCCCCCTTGCTGTAATGGCACTGATGGATTAAAGTCAAGCTGGAATAATAGGGATAGGCAGCTGGTGTACACATCAAGGCAACAAGAAGACAACTACACAGAGCAGATGGATCTACGGATGCTGCTGGACCCTAACATCCTCAGAGCAGCTAGACAGATCTATCGCATTTATTACGAAGTTCATCCAGAAGTCACACAGCGTCCTTATGGTGTGGCTATAGATCGATACAGCCATCGAGGCAAGCTAATTTTTAAAGGGAAACCTATTCTTTTACCTCAGGAGTGTTTTGTGCCTTTTAGTCAACTTGAGGCAGAGATTTATTAGGTGTTAGTGGTAGGTGTTAGGTGTTAGGTAATGGAAATTTTAGGTAAATGAAGTGTACACATTCAATGAGCCTTTCTTTTTGTGGATATCTTGCCTGTCTTTGTCTACCCTAATAGTTGGTAAAAGTATAGTCAAAGATAGACAGACTGAATTTCATTTCAGAAATTCCTTTCACTTTCACTTTGAGAGATTAATTCTCCTGGGGTGAACTACGCACCTCTCTATCCCATAGCGAGTAAACGCATAATGCTTTTCGTAAAATATTGTAGGAACCCATTACATCGGATTGACAGAGAAATCCTCCATCTGTACGATATAAACCTCGCTTTATTCTTTTTCCTGAAAAAACTGGTTTTTCAGTTATCTGTCCATAAACTGGGAGCGGATCATTATTGAAAAAGTTAGAAGCACTAGTATAGGATTCTTCTTGAAGAATCACATGTATTCCTACTAATTGACATTTGTAAGTAATCATGTCAATTAATCGAGCATGGGGGATAGTCACAAATTTTTGGTTATTGACTTTCCCTAGTTTACCTTTCTTTTTGTGGATATCTTGCCTGTCTTTGTCTATCCTAATACCTAAAAATGGAATCCCTGACAGTCGGACTGACTTATTTAATTGTTTTTGCTTTGGGTGCTTCCATTGGTAGCTTCCTTAATGTAGTCGTTTATCGGCTACCAGCTAATTTATCTATTTTCTGGCCTCCTTCTCGCTGTCCTCATTGTTTGCATCGGTTAGGAAAGACTGAGAATGTTCCTATTGTAGGTTGGTTGTGGTTAAAAGGGCGCTGTCGTCACTGTAGGAGCCGAATTGCTAAACGCTATCCTCTGGTGGAGGCAATTACAGGTGTGCTGTTTTTGCTCGTTTTTTGGAAGTATGGGGTTAGTGTATCAACTTTAGGTTACTGGGGGTTTGTCAGTTGGTTATTGACTCTGTCTCTAATCGACCTAGATACCATGATTCTACCTAACTCCCTTACTCAGTCAGGGTTAGTTGGTGGTTTGTTGTTTCAAGGAACTATGGGATTTTTTCATGTGTCTCCCTTAGCGGGGATATCTCAGCAGCTGATGAGTGGTATTGTCGGTGCGGTAGTGGGTATTTGGTTGTTTGAAATCATTGCCTTTGTCGGCTCCATAATCTTTGGACAAGCAGCAATGGGAGGAGGAGATGCCAAACTAGCAGCGATGATGGGAGCTTGGTTGGGATGGAAGTATCTGCTATTGAGTGGATTTATTGCTTGTGTGGTGGGAGCTTTTGCTGGTGGTGGCGCCATCGCTCTTGGTTGGCTAGACAGACGCAAACCAATGCCTTTTGGTCCTTTCCTGGCTTTGGGAGCAGGATTGACAATTTTTTGGGGTGAGGCAATTTTATCCACCTACCTGCAGCTATTTTTCCCTTTGAGTTGAACTTGACTAACAATCCTTTTATTAAGCATTCTTAATTCTTAATTCTTAATTCTTAATTCCGCGCAGCAGTACTAGTGCCACAGTACCACTAGTAGTAACTAAGACAAAGACTGATGGAACAAGGGGAATCCAGCAACCTCGGAGTAGCAGCAAAAAGCAGAGTCCAGATAAAATACCAATAGCAGTAAAAGTAGCCACTCCTAAAACCAGGGGTTTTGATCTTAGCCTCCAAGCAAGGATACCTCCTACCAAAGACCAACTGGCAATCCAGAGCATTTCTCCTGATTTTGGCAACACCCACAACAAGGTACGTTGATCTAAAACTGCACTGAGAATCTGACTTACCATGTGACCCTGAATAACTACTCCAGGCAATTTTTCAATCGGCCATTGACCAGCACTATAGGGTGTTAAATGATAATCGGTGATACTAGCAGCAGCTGTACCAATTAGAATAACGCGATCGCGTACTAAATTTGGCTCAATCTCACCTGCCAAAGCTTGTGTAAGAGTAACTTGATCTATACTGGTTTGCTGCTCTCCAGCTCGGTAATTAAGCATTACCTGAAAACCTGAGGCATCTAACTGGTGGTAGCCGCCAGTATTTGTTTCTAAGTTCGGGAAAATAACCGAACCAATTTTCAAGTTTCCTTTATTAGTTACCTGTGCGTTGATATTTTCTTTTTCTAGATAATGAAGTGCTACTTTGAGACTGAGAGATTTATCAGTCTGACAACTAGAACTTTGGGGGATAGCCATACCCAAAAGTTGACCTCGGACAACTCCATCAGGGTCAACAACAATATCACTAAAGCTGATGCGATTGTTGGGGATTTCAGGAGGAGGTGGAATATCGGGATTGTTTTCATCTTCCCCGACTTTACAAATTCCAATAAAGTTGCTACTTTCCCTGTAAGACTGGTGGCTAAATTTGGGTATTCCTTTTCTACAGGGAAATCACGATAAATATCTAAGCCGATGATTCGTGGTTGTAAGGGTTCTAATTGCTTGAGGAGTTGCTCTAATGTTTGATCAGGAAGAGAGCTCTTCCTTTGCTCTTCACCCTGAGCCTGAATATCTTCCTCCGTTACCTTAATAACTAAGATACGCTGATCTGGTAGTTCAGCAGGTCGCATTCGCATTAATTGATCAAAAGCTTTTAACTCTAATACCTGGAGTAATCCTAGTTGCCGTATCCCAAGGAACAAACTAGTAACCGCTAAACTGAGCAAGCAAACTGTTCGGAAGCGATGCCAGAGGGATATTACTGAGGAAGGTTGACATAAATCTCCCCAAGTAGGAGGCACTTCGGCTAGATTTTGGCAGATTACCGGCAACCAACTAGCACAAAAGCACTTATCTTCCAATCCTTGCAACTTTTCCCGTGCTTCCCGTACCGCCAGATAAAAAGACTCACCATAGGCAAATGCTCCTAGAAAATGCTTGAGGAACTCTTGAGCCACCAAATCGTACACAGGCTCCCGCATCACAATCAATTGGTTCAGGTGCAAATCTTCCAATTGTCTTGCCAATCCTAATCCATCGCAGGAGTTAAAAATAGCTAGCTGCAATCCACGACTAATTGCAGCTCTTAGACTATTCTTTAAATCAGAAATAGTTAAACTATCAGTTTTGTTAAGGTAAATTCGACCGGTTTCCCCTTCAGTTTGACTATGGCCAGCAAAAAATAGAATATCCCACCCTTTTTTATCCCAAAGATATTCATTTAACTCCCGACGTTGAGGTTCTACCAAAAACACTAATTCAACACTAGGTAAAGCTTCTAACACTTTGCAGTCGGCTTCGGTATCAATCCCAGTACTATTACCCAAAATTGCTAAAATTCTGACCTTACCCCTAAGGAGTTTCAGACTTTGGTTGCACTGATATGTGTTCGGGAGCGCTCAGAGCAATTTCCGCTTTGGGGTAATCCTCCTCCAAGAAATTCCACAGATGCCAGGGAAGTCGCCGCAGTTGGCTGTCATTAGTTTCAATAATTACCCGAATTTCATCAGTAGAGTTTAACTCTCGGCGTAATTTTTGGTCGATGGGACCGAAATTGTTCTGAGTTGAACCAACGATTAATTAGAGTTTTAAACTGTTGGCATAAGTCATGAAATTCTACCTCAGAAACCTGAATTACATTATCTTGGATAATTTCTAGTCGCAGAGGTTCAGGCAAACGTTGAGAGAGTGCTTCATAAAGTAGCCGCCAACGTCTGTAAAGTTGGTTAAGTTCTGGTGCAGCAGGTAAACTGCCAAGAAATTTTAGATTACCAGTGTTATTCGCTCTCCGCAGCTCGGCAGTAACAGCAGGAAAACCGTTTTCTAAATTGCCATATCCGAGGCTTACAACGACTAAGCTGCTAGTCATAATTATAGTTATAATAAACCTAATAGGTAGGTTGGGTGAAGCGATAGCGTAACCCAACATCGGAGCATATTCCGTTGGGTTTCACTTCGTTCCACCCAACCTACATTTTTAAGTGTGTCACGCCACTACCTATAAGTGAAATTACTGGCACGATCTAGATCATCTAAAGAATTCACATCCAACCAATGACCATTAATATAAAGCACCTTGATTGGTTTACCCTGCTCTACTAAATAATTGCACAGTTCCGGCATACCCAGACTGTTGAAGTTCTGCCGCTTTTTTTAACTCCTCCAAGGCTTCACAAAGCCACCGTCTGCCTTGAGCCCTTAGCCTGAGCATACCAATCCAGCGCCCACAGGGTTTTCCGTACTCTGTTTCCTCGGCATTAGAAATATGTAACAGGTTAACTTCTTTACCAAACAAAGAGCGCTCATCCGGTACAGAACAGTAGGCGTAGTCAGGAGCTCCAGTAATATTACTACCAGCCCCGGAATCCACAACCACTACCATTTCTCCTGGGCAATCTAGCAAATCCTGCAGGATGTAGTTTCTGAATAGCAGATCACCGTACAGTATCAGCATGTCATCGCTGAAGGCTGGCTGCCCACAGGCTAATGAAACTAGCTCTCCTGTAGTTTCATAATCAGGATTAAGGGTGATATTGATACCCTGTATATTAATGGTTTCTGACTTGTAACCAGCTACAACAGTAATATCATTGATTGCCAGTTTCTTGAATTCATCCACTAGTCGCCTTAGCAGAGGTTTACCGCCAATGGGTAACATAACCTTTGGTTTATCGTCAGTTAAATCTGCCAATTCCTGCCCTCTGCTAGCAGCAAGTACTATTGCATGAGTCTGATTCTGTTTGCTGGTGAAGTATCGTTGTTCTGCCTCTAGCAGTTCTTCTGCTCCCTGTAAGCGGAATATCTCCTTTACTGATGCAATACTGTCTTCAATGTTGGCTAGGGTTTCACTACTGTACACTTCGTTAGCGATCGCTTGCATACTAGCAACCCCTGCTCGGAGCATGTGGTTAGCCCAAATTACTAGGCTGATGCCAGCTTTGCGGAAAACCTCTGTAGGGGTACTGTAGTACTTAGTTGGTACAATTACCACAGGAGAACGACCAGCCCACTCCTGAGCAAAAGCTAATACCTGCTCAGGACGTGATAGCTTACTGTGAATCAAGATAGCATCAGCTCCAGCTTCATGGTAAGCCTCAGCTCTACGGAGAGCTTCCCGGAGATCCCAGCCAGCAATGAAGGCTTCCACTCGTGCAACAATGCAAAAATCGGGATCATTCTGAATATCCTTACCTGCTTTAATCTTGCCGCAAAACTCATTAATATTAGCTAGGGTTTGGCGATCGCCATCAATGAAACTATTGGTTTTTGGGAACAGCTTATCTTCAATACAAACACCTGCTATCCCTCGCTGCTCAAGTTTCTTGACTAGGCGTTGCATATTGTTGAAGTTCCCGTAACCAGTATCACCGTCTAACAAGATGGGGATTTGGGTAATGTCGGACATGAACTCCAGCATTTCAACAACTTGAGTCCAACTAGCTTCATTATTATCGCGCACACCATATTGGGCAGAAATAGCTAGTCCACTAGCCCAGATTCCCTTAAACCCTGCTTCTTCAACGATGCGGGCGCTGATACCATTATGGGCTTCCATGATGAATTCTAGTTGGGGTGATTCGAGTAATCTCCTCAACTGAGTGCATTTACTGGGGGTTAGTATGGTTGCAGTTCCTGTAGGCATCTCAAAATTCAAATTCTTCGCATTCTAACCTTATTTCAAATGGGCGAACGGTGAGTCTCAATTTTCTAGGACTTACGCACCCCGTAACGGAATTCTGTCATCCAACAGCGGTAGCGAAGGATCTCCAAATAGCTCAGATGCTTCACTATCACCTCAGCATGACACTTGAGTGCGTAAGTCCTATTTTCAATTACGGATAAAAAAAGCGGTTCTACAAATGAGTAGAACCCTCAAAAATAAAAATTAGTGGAGTACAACTTAGTAAACGACCCCTTCCTTGACAGTCATATCAATCGGCTTCATCAGGTATAGTCGTAGGAACTGCCAACCATTAGAGAGGTAGTAAGGCAGCTTCTGGAAGAATTGTAAAGCCTTGGGAGTGTTAGAGGAAGCGATCGCTCTGAGTTTCTCATTATTCTTGACACAGACTTCCAGACGCTCGTAGAACTCTGGCTTCTCTACATCTAGAACAACTGGGAATACCCGTCCTGAAGTTTCATTGGTCTTCTCGATGACATATTTATCATAATCACGAGCATTTAAACCAATTGAGGCATAGAAGTCAGAACGCTGGATGTCATTAAGATACATTGTGCCAAATACTGACAGCAAGAAGAAGCGAGACCATAGCTTTGCTTGCCAGTCATTTAAGCAGCTAGGTTTTGCTCTCATTATTGCATCGAAGAAGTCGCCGTGGCGGTTTTCATCCTGACACCAGTTTTCAAAGAAGCGGAAGATAGGATAAATCCGATCTTCAGGATGTGCTTCCAAATGCCGGTAAATTGTGATATAGCGCCAATAGCCAATCTTCTCAGACAAGTAAGTAGCGTAGAAGATAAACTTTGGCTTAAAGAAGGTGTACTTTTTACTCTTAGTCAGGAATCCTAAATCCAGTTCCAGATTGAAATCTGACATTGCTTTGTTGAGGAAACCTGCGTGCCGTGCTTCATCACGAGACATGAGGGTGAAGCACTCTGCCAAGACAGGATTTTTATTTTTTAAACGACGTCCCAATTCCTTGTAGAGTAAGAAACCAGAAAATTCGGCTGTACAGGAACGCTCCAGAAACTCAACAAACAATCGCCGCTTTTCTCCATCAATGTGCTCCCAGGACTGTTTAAACTCCTCATCCCGGACAAAGTGGTGGCGATTGTAGTCAGTGCGGAACTCTTCAAGGATAGCAAGCAACTCGTCCTCATTGGGCGAGATATCCATCTGCGCCATTTCCTCAAAGTCAGTGGTGTAGAAGCGAGGCGTCAGAAGAGTATCCTTCGCTGGTGCTTTCACCCCTGGTCGTATTTCTTCAAAGGCTGGTTTTTTGAGAGAATCTACCATGTCACAAGTTGCTCTTTATCTTTGCTTACAATTTTTCGGTTGTCTGGTGTGGCGATCTGCAGTTGTCTCTTAAGCACGCCTATACTGAACTGTGTTCTGAGTTTACCAAGGTCTAGGTGAGTGAAAAACCTAATTAAGGTTAAGAGTTGCAAAGTTGCTTCAAATTTTGTTATATTTCCGATTTGTTGTTTGTTGTTTGTTGTTTGTTGTTTGTTGTTTGGGAATCGGGAATTAGCGAGTTTAAATATCTTTCTTCTCTTATTCTCTCCCCCAGCTTCCTCAGCTCCCCCAGCTCCCCAAGCTTCCTCAGCTCCCCCAGCTTCCCACAGCCTCCGCGCTCCCCATCTCACCTTGAAGAATTGGTAAGCTCATGGGTAAAAAAATTATTATTAAGGTAGAGACTTTTTACCTCAGCTTGAGCTACAGATGAATAACCTTGGCACCACCTATCTATTTTGGTTTGCTTGTCTTTTTGGCTTGGCCGGAGCACACCGCATTTATAACAAAAAATTCTTCAGCGGCTTTTTGTGGCTGTTTACTTTCGGCTTCCTGGGTATCGGGCAGTTTATTGACCTGGTATTGATTCCGGGTATGGTAGATGAACACAATACAAAGCTCAAACAGCAGTTGGGTTTACCTGAGGCTGGAGTCCCCTTGGAGCAAAAAGCGATCGCTACGGCAGTCTATGAGCCACAACAAAAGCTAAACCAAGTACCCACCTCAGTGGTTTCGGAAACACCAAACCGTGAGGAACTGATGGTTAAGCTTCTGAAGTCAGCTCATGATCGAGGTGGACAAATATCAGTCACTCAAGGTGTATTAGATACAAGTGCTAATTTTGCAGAGGTGGAAGCCACTTTGAAGGAAATGGTCAACAATGGTTATGTCAGTGTGGACAACCACCCTGTCAGCGGTATTGTAGTCTATAAGTTTATCGAGCTCTGAGGAGATTTTTGAAAATGATTGTACTCACAATGTAGCACTACACACTTTCTTCATCCCTAGTCTTGATTAACAAGTGCAGTCTGCCTAGTCTTACGGTTTGCTTCCTCTACCAAACTCTCTGCAAGCTGTGCCTCAATCTGATTGCGAATAATTTGGCGATACTCCAAAAAATGTTCACTTATGGCACAGATGGATAAATAGTGATCCCAAACGTTGGGGTTATAGCGGAAAATACGAAACCAGTTCCACCAAAATTGCCAGCGGGTTTTGCGGACAACTCCTTGCCGCCAACAAATGGTCAACAAAGCTCGTATGGTTACCAAGTCAAGGTTGCGTAATTTCTGTTTGTGCCTAGGGGCACCCAATTTCAGAAAGTGGCGATAAGTTCGATTGAGGTAAGCCATGGGATCATAAAGTTGCCCAAAGGCATCGATATATTCCTGTGCAATTTCTTCCACCGGACGAGTTGGCACAAAGTTGAGTAAGGTGGTTTGGCTACCTGAAACTTCTTGACTATGTAAGCGCCCTTCCTTTTCTAACCGATGCCAGAGGGCTGTATCTGGCAGAGCCTGCAACATACTGAAGAAGGCAGTCGGAATGGTCGTACTTTCCACAAATTCTACAATGCGATCGCCTGCACCAGCTTTTTCCCCATCAAATCCAATAATGAATCCCGCCATAACCCTTAGCCCTGCACGGGTAATGAGATCTACCGCATCTGTCAGAGAATCTCGCATGTTTTGGAACTTCTTGGTGTGAGAGAGGCTCTCCACATCTGGGGTTTCGATACCTAGGAATACGGCATTGAAATTGCACTCAACCATCAAATCTATGAGCTCTGGATCCTTTGCCAAGTCAACGGAGGCTTCTGTATGGAAACGGAAGGGATAGTTATGTACTTGCATCCATTCCTTGAGCTCATGCAAGAGCAACTTAACATTGCGTTTATTGCCGATGAAATTATCATCCACCAGGAAAATGGCACGCCGCCACCCCAACTTATATAAGCAATCGAGTTCTGCCAGAAGTTGTGCTGGGGTTTTAGTACGGGGTTTGCGTCCATATAGGACAATAATGTCGCAGAATTCGCATTGAAACGGGCATCCCCGTGAAAACTGCACTGACATATTGTCATAGGCACTAAAATCTAGCAGATCAAAACGAGGAATAGGTGTAGCAGTAACATCCGGTTTTTCCCCGTTAGCACGAAACACTCCGTGGGGCTGTCCTTTTTCTAGGGCATCTACCAATAGGTGAAGGGTAATTTCTCCTTCATCAAGCACTAAATAATCTGCACCTGTTGCCTTAGCTTCCTCTGGTAAAGCTGTCGGATAAGGGCCACCAACAGCAACTAGTTTATTCCGTCCCTTAGCTTCTCGAATCTGCTCACAGAAATCCTGCTTTTGGACAATCATTGCAGAAAGAATCACTAAGTCTGCCCATGCCCATTCCTCTTCAGTTTGTAAGCGAACATTCCGATCCACCAGTTTGAATTCCCAAGTCTGCGGCAAGATAGCAGCAACAGTAATCAAACTCAATGGTGGCAGTAGTGCTTTGCGATCGACCAATGCTAAAGTTTTTTCAAACGACCAAAAGCTCTTAGGGAATAGGGGATACAGAAGCAAAACTCGCATTTGTCAACCTTATATGATTTGGTGAATAGGATCAGACTTTTTTCGACCCAATCCCCAGTTGCAACGATTGATTAATAGTCTACAGTCTCGTGCAGTGCGGTAACCTTTTATTATCTAAGTGCCGAGGTGGACTCGGTATCAAGAGTGGCACTTTATATATGGGCACACACTTTTCCCATTATAAAAATATAGTATCAAAAAAAGAGCGATTGCCTCCGTAGCTAGATCTAACTCAGGTTATCATTGGGAGAAGTTCACAAATCCCACTTGCTTAATTCAAATATAAGGAGTGCGCAATGCAGAAACGCAAGGCTCTGATTCTCAAGTCTCCTAGAGAGATGTGCTTCCAAGAAGAGACTCTCGAAGCGTTAGAGCCGAACCAGGTTCTTGTTAAATCTGTCCTGTCAGCTTTCAAGCATGGAACGGAGATGGAGGGTTATCACGGTTCCAGTCCCTTCCTCAAAAGAAGCCTCGACCAGAAATTGCGCATTTTCCTAGACAACACCGAAGATGTTTCTAGTATCCTCTACCCAGGCACTCTGGGAAATATGACTGTTGGTACTGTTGAAGAAGTAGGTAGTGAGGTAGATTCTTTGACAGTAGGAGACACAGTCTTTGGCTGGCTGCCAGTGGCAGACTGGCATGTAAGTTCTGCTGACAAACTTTATCCCTTGGATGGATTAACACCAGAGCAAGCTTTGTGCATCGACCCTGCAAACTTTGCTATAGGCGGAGTACTGGATGGAGATATTCGCTTCCGCGAGAAAGTTCTAGTTACAGGATTAGGTGCGATCGGTCTTTTGGCTGTTCAGTATTGTAAACTGCATGGGGCAACAGTCTACGCCTCTTCCAGCTTTCCTCAGCGCCGTGAACTTGCCAGTAAGTACGGAGCAGATGTAGTTCTCAACAGGAAGGATTACAAAGATTTGGGATTAGCAGTTAAGGAAATGACTAATGGGGGTGTTGATGCTGTAATTGAATGCTCTGGATACTACATTCAACTCAAACATGCTATGCGGGCAGTACGTCAATGTGGCAGGGTTGTTTGTGTTGGCTTCTATTCCGGTGGTGCAACTGACTTGAACCTGGGAGAAGAATTTTTCCACAACCGCCTCACTTTACTGGCTTCTTTACCGGATGCTTATTGGAACAATCCGGTTCGGAGTGAAACTCCTCTCTATCCCCGTGAGCTCCATAAGTTGATCATTGAAGATTTTAAAGCAGGACGCCTGAATATTGAAGGACTGCTGGGACCAGCCTATCCTTTTGATCAGGCAAAAGAAGCAGTGGAAGCTATCTCGGAAAACCCTGTTGATGTGATTAAGGTTACCATCAAATATTGACAAATTTTTTTTCTGTGAAACTGGCATCTTGCCAGTTTAATTATTCCCCTATTAGTTGCGATCGAAATTATTTTTTGCTATTATTCCTAATAATGGAGAAGATGCGCACATATAAACTATTCTCCTCAACTTTAGCCTTCACTACTTATTCCCAATAGGCACTGGTGAGCAAAAAGAGGTAATTTATCAATCCAATTGTCGAAGATGACTAAACAGGCTAGAAGCCTGTTCCACAAGAGATTGTTCTAGAGAAAATAACTCTACTATTAATCAACACACAGATAAACCTCTGTAACTATGCCCAAGTACCTGACTATTACAGAAGCACAACAACAACTACCAGAATTACCGGATAAGTTGGCATTGGAACCAGCTATCATTACTAAAGATGGTCAACCTGTAATCATTGCTCTGAGCTTGCAACAGTTTGAATCTCTATTAGAAACAGTCGAAATTCTCTGTGATCCAGAATTTATGACTCAGTTGCAAGAAGGTATCCAACAAGCGGATTCTGGAGAAACGATCACTTTAGAACAATTAAAGGTAGAACTAGGATTTTGATAAATCAGTAATAATGGAGCCTGTTGAAGAATACCAAGTCATCCTAACCACACAGGCAAGGCAACTATTTACTCAAATTAAAGACACCCGCGAACAACAGTTACTTCTCTCACGTATAGAGAAACTCAAGCATGATCCAGACAAGCAGGGTAAAGCTTTATCAGCAGATTTGATAGGCTATCGTAGTATTAGAGCTGTAGGTCAACGTTATCGGATTATTTATCGTATTGAGCATGATATGGTGCTGGTAATTGTGGTAGGAATAGGACGGCGTACAGAAGGGAGCAAAAAAGATGTTTACGAAGTTACCAAGCGACTCTTAGCAAACTTAATGCAGGAGTCAGAGAGTGATGAGGAATAGTTACATGCTTAATTAAATTGACAAATTCTTCCTCTTCTGTGGAACTGGCATCTTGCCAGTACGCCGTTATCATTTCAATTTCGTAGTCAATGGCAAACCACTGTAACGCCTCAATATCCTGAGTATTAATCGCTAGCCAGCCTGTCGTAAAACCCGTATCCAGAATTGCTTCAACGGCAAAGTGTTCACTATTCGCTGCAATCAATTCAATCTCAAAGAACAACTCCCCATTCTCACCAAACCTGCCAACAATCATATCCTGCCACAGGCTCCTGTTTCATTGAGCCGAAAGATTGCTAGTTTGACATCAGTACTCAGATAACGCTCTCGTCCTTTAGCAATCACTCCTTCTAGTTTGGGGTCAATTAAGTAATCTCCACTATTAGGTTCGATGGCAATGAACCAATTGTAGTATTGTTCAATAAGTTCAGGTCGAATTCTTTCAAAAATAACTCGGCAACGCTGGTTCAGTTCATTTCGTTTTGCTTTGCGTCTTGCTAATTCTGCTGGCGGGATAGTTTGTTCTGGAAATATCCTTCCCCGTCTTAGTTGGTGTTTCTGTGGAAGGGAGGTCATTACCCCGTAAAGATGTTTGGGCAATTCTTGAAAATGATTGTACCGCGACGCGGTGCGTTATGCTGCGCTAACACACCCTACGATAGGTAATGTAGGTTGGGTTTCGTTCCTGATGCTGTTGGCGAAGAGGCGATGGAATGAGAGCTGATAATAAAAACAAAATTGTTTGACGCTTCAATACCCCGATAAATCTCTTGTCGCCAGTCTTCGGCTGATGGAATATCATTCCAATCCACCCAAATCTTCAACTTGGCTTGTATCAGTGCCTCACACAACCCGCTGACAAACTCCTTATCCCTACGAGAATAAGAAATAAAAGTATCGTAATCATCCCTTTGTTTCACTGAATTGGACTGAACTATTGCCGTAGGGGCAGTTTTAGGGTCGGGTGAAGAGAGCATCTGGTAACAATCTTAATACAAAACCCGCCCCTACGATATGTACAATTTAATTCACATTCTGCGTAAATTATACCTGTTCCAACTGTTCAAACACTCTCTTAGGAGGCTTGATTGAAGGAAATTGGTTTCCCAGTCTCTGCACTTTCGTATATAGCATCAATTAATTGCATGATCTTGATCGCCTCAGTGCCATCTGCCATATGAGGTTCATCCTTGATAATCTTATCGAGAAAGTAGTACATGGAAGTAGGATACAAATCCTGACTCACATCATCGATATTGAGGGTATAAGAAATACCGTTTGACTCATAAAAGGTTTTGGCATTAAAGGTATATCCCTGGTTAATATTCTGCTCAAGAAGACCTTCTTTTTCACCCAAGAGCCTAAATTCAATTAAGTTACTCTCTAATATATTTGCAGCCCAGCTCACCTGAATCATCAAGCTAGCATTATTCGCAAATTTAACAAAAGCTTCAACGGTATCTTCCACATCAAAATCTGAGCCGGATGCTTTGGCAACTTTTTGGCAGACGTAATCATGGGTAGAAGCTGTAACTGATTCTACCTCAGGAAAATCCATTAGCCATAAAACTTTGTCAAGACAATGGACACCAATATCGATCAGAACCCCTCCCCCAGACATTGATTTCTTGCCAAACCAGCCACCAAACTGGGAGAATCCGCTGATATTACGGAGCCAATGACAAGAAGCTGAGTAGATATCTCCCACTAATCCTGCATCTATCCGTTGTTTTAGGGCGACAGATTGCGGAATAAATCGGTAGGAATAATTCACCATTAAACGTTTACCGGTTTCCTCCGATTTACGATGCATAGCAATGGCTTCTTCTGCATTCATCCCAATGGGTTTTTCACACAGCACATGTGCTCCATTATCTAACGCCAACATCGTCATATCTTTATGAAAGCGATTAGGAGTTGCGATGCTAACAACATCGAGATTTTCCTTCGCAATCATTTCTTCATAAGATGTATACCTAGAATCAACGCCATATTTATTGCCAACGCGCTCTAATACTTCGGGGCTAATATCGCAAATAGCCTTGATTTTTGCATTAGGATGTGTTAGATATCCATCAATATGATCGCACCCCATTCGCAACCCAGCGATACCGATTTCTAGTTGGTTATTCATATTAATTTGACTCTCTTCAGTTGAAAAATGAGCAACTATAAAGTAGCTTGGCACAATCTTAGGTTGTTTTTGGACACTGCGCAAGTTGAGCCTCACTCCCTCGTTTACGAGAATAACTAGTACCGCTGTGCGGAATTAAGAGATATCCCCTATTCACACTAATTCCGCCGAAAATCCTCTGATCCTATAAATCGTGATGAGAGGGAATGTATTCATAGTTATTTATTCCATCATAAATCTATCAAGATCATTGGTTGAACGAATGATAAGGGAATCATCAACTCCCATTGTCTCCGCAAGAGTAACACTAGCAGATAATCTCAAAGATGTATTATTTTCTTCATTGAAGGCTAGCTCCATTAATTCTTCTAAATGATCGAAGTATTGATTTAATTCATTAATAAATATTTTGTGAATTGAATCAAGTTGTTTTGTCATATAATCTACTTTATATTCCAGCTTTTTGATTAATTATTCTTCATGGTTTTGTAAATCATCTTTTAAAATTGCCGCAACAATTTTTCCTGAAATACTTCCTAACAATGCACCTAAAATTGGTGCAGGAATAATTGCTTGACCTGCAACAGTGACCAAACTAACAATTGCTGCATCAGTCGCGGCAAATAAAGATAGTTCAACAAACTGATCGCTGTTTATTTTGCCTTCGTTATATTGTCGAAGTAAATCTCCAATTCCCATTAATACACTGACCATTGCACCAGCAAATGGAGCAGCAATATCCGTGGCATTAGTCAATAAATATAAAGCTCCACCTGTGACTCCTCCTTGTCCTGCACCCTTGAAAGTTTCAATTCCTACATCTTGCCAATCAGCTAAAGTAAAATCTCCACAAAATGGATTTTTCCCTTCTTGAAATTTTCCCCAAAAAGCCTGAGTTAAACAAACTCCACTACCTGCTGCTGCACCAAAAGCTGCTGCTTGTCCTAATCCTTGAATTGAAGGAGCATTTTTGAGTTTTTCTGCACTGTCTATATCTCTTTTAGCAGACTTTAGCTCTTTTTCTTTAGAGTCCAAAGTTTCGTGAATTTTTCCTTTCTGAACTTCAGCATAAGTAGCATTACCAGATTTAATTAAATCCTGTGGATTACGACCTGTTAAGTGATGTATTTTATCAATTTTTCTCTGAAGTTTTTCTATTGATTTATCCGATATGTTAAGATTGCTAATATTAGGTGCTTTAAACAGCTCTTCCAATTGTTGATGCTGTTCACTAGGAATATGATATTGGAAATTGTTTTTTACAAATTCAGGATATTTTTGAGCATGTTCTAAAATATGATCTAAAGTATTTTCAAGACTATTAATATATTTTGATTGAACATTAACTCCATTAACCTGATAATCTACCGGAGAAGTTCTTCCTATACCTTCAAATGTTGCACTAGGTGAACGTCCATTTAAAATATCCCATGCGCGTGTAACACCAACATGAACTTGTTCCGCAATTTCTCCATGTTTTGTTTTTGTATTGCCTAAAATATTTTCTGGAGTGCCTACAAAATCTCGTATTACTTTCATTTCCTTCATCGCTGAAGAAAAAGCAGCATTAAGGTTTTGTACAGATATTTGAAGATTATCTGCACGAATGCTTTTGTCTAAAGCTGACCAAGTTGCTGTAACTTGAGCAGCAATATCAACATCTAACCACCTATTTTCATCTTGATTCATAATGAAGTTTGAGCATTGAGAAGTTCACTTAAAGAATGAATACAGTTAATTAATGAGCTTAAAAGTTCTTTTTGTTTTTGAGAAAATAATTGGTAATTTTTAGGTGTTTTTTTCAAAAAATAGTCAAGAGTTTTCAAGCAAGCAGATGCTTGTTTTTTTGTCTTACTTGCAAATTTATCAATCTCTTGTTCAGCCCTTTTAAATGAAATAATTTCCTCTTCGATTTCGAGATATTTTTCTGTAGCCTCTTCAGCAATTTTGGCGTTATTCATATTCATAAATACACCTGATCCAACCAGAGCAACACCGCCAATACTCCACCCGACAGGACCAGCCATCGCTAGTAATGCGTTACCCGCAGCCATACCAGCCCCTCCAGCTGCTAAAGCACCACCTCCAAGCCAAGCAAGAGCCGCATTTGTTGCTGCAGCACCAGATAAAGAAGCGATCGCCGTCCCAGTAGAAGCAGTTCCGAATGTTGTGGCGATTGCCATTGCAGCGGTAGGGCCAAAAGCGGCAACTCCAACTCCAGCAGCAACACCAGCAGCACCAGATCCAGCACTAACTGCTGTCGAAACAGATGATTTTCTTTCTAGTTCTTGAACAGTATTAAGAAAACAATTGACTTGATAACGGAACTCAGAAACTGCTTTGTTGAATTCTTTTGGAGAATTCGCCAAAACATTAACATATAATTCTGCAGCATAAATTACCTCAGACGATACTCTCTGTCGCTGTTGAAATAAATTAATACTGAGCTGTTTAACTTTTTCTCTAGTTAATTCATGCTCTTCGACAGCTATTTTTAGTGCTTTGAGAGTTTTATCTTTAACATCAAAATTCAGCATGTTTTTCCGAATTGGTCAGATGAACAGTAAAAATCGACACTATCTTTTATACTGATATTCAGCACCCTATCTGAGCAATCCGGTATTTTCCTAATTTTCAATGGTGAAGCAGTATTTTTTGATACATGAAATACTCAATTGAGGCAATTTTATAATTCCCTACTCCCTTTGTTCCTTGCTCCCTTGCCTTCTTTTATCTGAAAGTACCGAAGTAGAATTACCATCCACCCCTACTCAATTACCACTACTTTAGGTTAGGATAGCTTTGCATTAGAAGATTTTGGAGTTATCAGTTAACAGTGACCGGTGATCCATCAAGGTTAACCCATCTCTCGTCAGGAAACGAGCTGGAAACCAAAGAATATTTGCTTGTCTTCTCCCCTGCCAGGTCAATTATTTGTCCTTATTACTTCTTAATATTTTTGTGATAACAGAGTATTTTTGTCTCAGCAATTAGAAATGCTCTGTTTTTGAATGAAAAACTACAACCAACAAATAAAAGAGTTTATGAAGTTATTATGCTTCTGGTTACATTGACAAGGAATTCGGTCAATAATGAAGACAGTTATTTTTTTGCCATGCAGGATTACAAGCTTTGTTTGAGAAAGGCTTAAGAGAGATTATCATACCCTGACTCAGACTGCTGAACGCGACTGGTCATGATAGTAAACACAGTAATTTTGCACAAAATGAGTGATAAGTTGTAACAAACACCCATCACTAATCCTGAAGAATACCAATTAGATGGGAAGAATACACTCAGATTTAACAGAGTTTCCAGGGTGACAAACGGTTAAAGTATTTGATTCAGGGTGGGGTGCGATTAATCAAGAGTAGTGCTTGGTAAGACACAACCATTTTGCTAGCTTACCCCCTGTTGAAGACTATCGGGAAACACTATTCGGAAGTGTAAATGCGCGTAAATCCTACATCAGTGGCACAATATAAATCCTACATCGGTGGCACAATATAAACCTCTAGATCTCCCAAAGGATCAGCTGAGTGCATTTGCTCTTGGGGAGATATTGGCTTCTTTTGCCAATTCTCCAATCTCTTCCCAAATCCGGTTTAAAAATCCCTTGATGCTTAAGTTAAGCTCACCGAGTAGGGCTCAGGGAAGCAGAAGATTAAGGGAAAAGGCTGAGACTGTAAAAGGGGGCTATAAAGGCGGATTTGGGTTAAACCTTGTCAGGGCTAGCAATCTCCTTACTGGATGCAGTTTTAAAGCTTATTCTGTGAAAACTCAAGTGAGAGCTTGATCCTCAGGTAAGCAGTAGCGGCTCCGGTTGAGGAAATATTTACCTTTCCCATTGTCGGGGGGAGCATCTACATAAATAAGCAAGCGCAACAATGCCCACAAATAAAAGAACGAGTGTTACAGCGTCAATACCTTATCATGCAGACTACCGAAAAAACTGAACCGAAACTTGTAAAACTCAAAACTTGCCTCACTGAAATCAATGATCTTGAAGCAGCTGCATCACTTTTGTATTGGGATCAAGCGACTTATATGCCCCCTGGTGGTGCAGCTGCTCGGGGACGTCAGCTAGCTACCCTGCAAGAAGTTTCTCACAGCAAATTCACTGCTCCAGCTATTGGCAGGTTACTGGAAGATTTAGCCCCATTAGAAACCAGTTTGCCCTACAAATCTGATGAAGCCAGCTTGATTCGTGTCACTAGAAGGAAGTATGAAACAGCATTGAGAGTACCAGCTGAGTTTATGGCGAGACTCTCTAGACACAGAACAGAATCTTACGAAGCTTGGGCAAAAGCCAGACCGGCGAATAATTTTGCTGCGGTACGACCGTATCTGGAAAAAACCCTTGACCTCAGTCGGGAGTTAGCTAACTTTTTCCCTGATTATGATCATATTGCAGATCCGCTAATTGATTTTGCTGACTACGGTCTGAAGGTATCATTTTTGCGATCGCTCTTTGACGAGTTGCGGCAGCAACTAGTACCAATGGTGGAAGCTATTATTGAGCAACCTTCTCCCGATGATAGTTGCTTATGCCACTATTATCCTGAAGCCAAGCAGCTCGATTTTACCCTCAAAGTAATGAAGGAGTTGGGATATGATTTCCAGCGGGGACGTCAGGATAAAACCCATCACCCGTTTATGATCAACTTTTCCACTGATGATGTGCGCATTACTACTCGTGTTTACGAAAACAAACTAGATCAGGCTCTGTTCAGTAGCATCCATGAGATGGGTCATGGTCTCTACGAACAAGGGATAAACCCTAAACTAGAAGGTACACCCCTTGCCTGTGGCACATCAGCAGGAATTCATGAAAGTCAATCGCGGCTTTGGGAAAATATTATTGGACGTAGTTGGGGCTTTTGGAAATACTTTTATCCCCAGCTGCAAGCTGTTTTCCCTAATCAGCTAGGTAATGTATCTCTTGATACATTTTACCAAGCCATCAATAAAGTGGAGCGCTCCTTAATTCGCACTGATGCAGATGAACTGACTTATAACCTCCACGTTATGATTCGCTTTGACTTAGAATTGAAAATGCTCGAGGGTAAGCTGGAAGTCCGCGATCTCCCGGAAGCCTGGAACGAACGCTATCGTTCTGATTTAGGAATTGTCCCCACCAGTCATACTGAAGGAGTCTTGCAGGATGTCCACTGGTACACTAATCAGATTGGCGGTATGTTCCAATGTTACACTCTCGGCAACTTGATGAGTGCGCAGTTTTTTGAAGCGGCTCTTCGAGAGAATCCAGAAATATCTACAAAAATTGAGCAAGGAGAGTTCACTACATTGCATAATTGGTTAAAGGATAGTATCTACCAACACGGTGGCAAGTACACAGCAGCAGAACTCATAGAGAACGTTACTGGTTCTGAGTTACGCATTGAGCCATTTATCCGTTACATCCGCCGTAAATACGGGCAACTTTACAACTTGTAAATGTTGCTTTTGCTCAACTGTAAATAATTACTTTAAGGATTAATAATTCCTTAAAGTAATTTTCGATTGGGTTGTTATTGATCTACCATTATTTTTTTTGGAGTTTGCAATGCTGAAACTGCTTCAAGACGTTCTTGATAGTGAAGAGAAAGGAGAATTGCGTCAGTTTTTCAGTCAGCTGCGCACCTCAGAAACCAAGTATCTACTACGTAACGACATTCTTACTGCTTTTTCTGAATACTGTAACAACCAACAAAAACCGGAGTATTTTTATCATTATTCCCAGTTGGGTAAATTGATTTACTATACTCAGGAAATCATTGTAGAAAATGAATGCTGTTATTTGATTATCCGCCCGAAAATTGCTACGGAAGAAGTATTCCGCATTTTTGAAGATTTGACAGTTGAGTCAGTCAAGATACAAGAACTCCTAGATGTGCGCGATCGCTTCGTCAACCACTACCATCCTACAGAAGGGGACGTGTTGGAGCTAGATTTCCAACCTTTCTACGACTACAGTCCCAGGATTCGGGACCCGAAGAACATTGGTAAGGGAGTCGAATTTCTTAACCGCTTTCTTTCCAGTAAGCTGTTTCAAGACCCTCGACAGTGGCTGGAGTCTATGTACAGCTTCTTAAGCCTCCACCAATTTCAAGGTATCCAGCTACTGATTAACGAGCGTATTAAAAGCCAGCAGCAACTATCGGAGCAGGTAAAACAGGCTTTGGAATTTGTTGGTGATCGTCCTGCAGAGGAACCTTACCAAGAATTTCGCTTTAAGCTACAAGAAATGGGCTTTGAACCGGGCTGGGGCAATACTGCCAGTCGGGTGAAAGAAACTCTGGAGATGCTTGATGAACTAATTGATTCTCCTGATTCTCAGGGACTCGAAAAGTTCCTCTCTCGCATTCCGATGATCTTTCGCATTGTCCTCGTCTCTGTACACGGTTGGTTTGGGCAAGAAGGTGTTTTAGGACGTCCTGATACCGGTGGCCAAGTAGTCTATGTTCTAGACCAAGCTCGGAGCTTAGAAAAACAGTTACAAGAGGATATCCAACTAGCAGGATTAGAGGGATTTGGTGTCAAGCCTAAAGTAATTATTCTCAGCCGCTTGATTCCCAACAGTGATGGTACCCGTTGTAATGAACGTTTAGAAAGGGTTCATGGTACAGATAATGCCTGGATTTTGCGAGTACCCTTAAGGGAGTTCAATTCTAATGTTACTGACAACTGGATTTCTCGTTTTGAGATTTGGCCCTATCTGGAAACCTACGCCATTGATGCAGAAAAAGAATTACTGGCAGAATTCCAAGGTGTCCCAGACTTAATTGTTGGTAACTATTCTGATGGGAACTTAGTGGCATTTTTGCTGGCACGACGATTGAAAGTGACTCAGTTCAATATTGCCCACGCCTTGGAAAAGTCCAAATACTTGTTTAGTAACCTCTACTGGCAAGAAATGGAAAGTCAGTACCACTTCTCATTGCAATTTACGGCTGACTTAATTGCTATGAATGCAGCCAATTGCATCCTCAGCAGTACCTATCAGGAGATTGTCGGTAAGCCGGATAGTATTGGTCAGTATGAATCTTACAAGAGCTTCACAATGCCAGATTTGTATCACGTTGTCGATGGCATTGAGCTCTTCTCTCCCAAGTTTAACGTTGTGCCTCCTGGGGTAAATGAGAATGTTTACTTCCCCTACACTCGCCAAACAGAGCGATTACCAGAGTCTCGCGAAAGGATGGAAGACCTTTTATTTACCCTAGAAGATCCAGAGCAAGCGTTCGGTAAGCTCGATGATCCCACTAAGTGTCCTCTGTTCTCCATGGCTCGTCTTGACCGAATTAAGAACATGACGGGTTTAGCAGAATGCTTTGGTAAGAGTCAGGAGTTGCAGGAACACTGTAACCTGATTTTGGTGGCAGGTAAATTGCGTACTGAGGATTCAACCGATAGTGAAGAAAGGGACGAAATTGTCAAGCTTTATCGCATCATCGATGAGTATAATTTACACGGTAAAATTCGCTGGTTGGGTGTACGCTTAGCTAAGGGCGACTCTGGTGAAATTTATCGCGTAATTGCTGACCACCAAGGTATCTTCGTCCAACCGGCACTTTTTGAAGCCTTCGGTTTGACGATTTTAGAAGCAATGATTTCTGGCTTACCAACCTTTGGTACTCAGTTTGGTGGACCATTGGAAATCATTCAAGATAAGGTGAATGGTTTTTTAATCAACCCCACTAACTATGAAGAAATGGCCCAAAAAATTGTGGATTTTGTTGCCAACTGTAAGCAAAATCCTAGCTATTGGGAGGAAATGTCCTCTCAAGGGATAGAACGAGTCTACAGTACTTACACCTGGAAAATCCATACAACGCGGCTACTATCTTTGGCGCGTATTTATGGTTTCTGGAACTACGTTTCTAAGGAGGAACGGGAGGATATTTTACGCTATCTTGAAGCATTGTTCTACCTAATTTACAAGCCACGGGCAAAGCAAATATTGGAAGAACACATGCATTTTTGATCTAACTCACAACAAATAGCATCTTCTCTAAACTCCTTGTAGGGATTGGAGAAGATGTTATTCCTCTTGGTGTCACTTACCCATGGATAATTGATAATTGATAATTGATAATTGATAATTGATAATTGATAATTGATAATTGCTAATTATTCATTATCCATTATTCATTATTCATTGCTTTGATATTACTGCGGCGGCTTAACACATCTAAAAGGGTAGTAAAAACTGGGGGTGGAGGAGCAATGAACTCAAGCCACTCTTCAGATACAGGATGCTTTAAGGAGAGTCGCCAAGCGTGGAGTGCTTGTCCTGGTAGATTAACACCTAAAGAACGACCATTACTGTAAACAGGGTCGCCAACTATGGGATGTTGGATATAAGCACTGTGAACACGAATCTGGTGTGTGCGACCAGTTTCGAGCTGAAAATGCATTAGGGTGTAGTTGCCAAGTCTTTCTTTAACTTGCCAATGGGTAACAGCAAGGCGTCCTCCTTTTTCCACTGGCACAACAGCCATTTTTTTGCGGTCTATAGGATGGCGTCCAATAGGTTGGTTAATGGTACCTTTAGTAGTTGCTGGAGCACCATAGACAATAC
This sequence comes from Caldora sp., assembly GCA_965222765.1. GTDB lineage: Bacteria > Cyanobacteriota > Cyanobacteriia > Cyanobacteriales > Coleofasciculaceae > Caldora. Next base: position 14,107 of record CBDCVG010000074.1, on the reverse strand, counting down.
CAAGATATTGCCTGCGGGCAGTTTTAGCTGCAAGTTGGGCTTGTAAATGTTGATGAGCTTGGTCAGTTTTGGCGATCGCAATTGCTCCTGTGGTGTCTTTATCCAAGCGATGAACTATACCTGGGCGTTGTACTCCACCAATGCCAGCCAGATTAGAACAGTGAGCCAACAGAGCATTAACCAGAGTTCCTTTTTCATGACCAGGTGCCGGGTGAACGACTAAGCCAGCAGGTTTATTGATAATGATTACGGCATCGTCTTCGTAGAGAATGTCTAAAGGTATGGCTTCTGGTTGCAAGTCAAGGGGCTTAGCTTCAGGAATCACGACAGAAACAGTATCCCCAGGTTGCACAATAGCTTTTTTGGAGGTGCAGACGGTATCATTGAGTTGCACGTTACCTTGCTCAATTAACTGCTGGATGCGGGAGCGAGAGAAATTAGGTAGTTGTTGTACAACATAGCGATCGAGGCGTTCCCGCTGGGACTGTTTAATAAATTCTTTCGTGTCCTTTGTGCCTTCGTGGTTCATTTATCCATTATCAATTATCCATTATCAATTATCCATTGATCACTATGGTTAAAATTATTGGTCGCAAATCATTAGGAAATCAATCAGTCTATGACATTGGTGTAGAGCAGGACCATAACTTTGTTTTGGCGAATGGCAAAGTTGCTTCCAATTGCTTCAACAAGTCTCATTCAACTGCTTACGGTTATGTAACTTATCAGACTGCTTACCTCAAAGCTAATTATCCTGTTGAGTACATGGCAGCCTTACTTACTGCTAGTAGTGGCAATACCGACAAAGTGCAGAAATATATTGCCACTTGTGCCAGTATGGGTAAGTCAATTGAGGTAGAACCGCCAGATATTAATCGTTCCGATCTTGATTTCACACCAGTTGCAGAGAAAATTTTGTTTGGGCTGTCGGCTATCAGGAATTTAGGTCAGGGGGCAATTGAATGTATTTTACAGGCTCGCGCTCAAGATGGACCATTTAAATCATTTGCAGATTTGTGCGATCGCGTTGATTTGCGTACAGTTAACCGCCGTGCATTGGAATCTTTGATTTACTGTGGTGCTTTTGATTGCATTGAGCCTAACCGTAAGCAATTAATTGATGACCTTGATTTAGTCATCAGTTGGGCTCAAGATCGTGCGAAAGATAGAGATAGTGGGCAAATCAATATTTTTGATATTTTAGGAACTGCAACCCCGGAGGAAAATGGTAATAACGCGGCTTGGAAATCTGCTCCTAAAACCCTTGGTGTTGATGATTTCCCCCCCCAGGAGAAGTTACGCCTAGAAAAAGAATTGCTAGGTTTCTATGTATCCGCACATCCCTTAAAATCAGTACACCATGCTAGTAAAGTTTTATCTCCGATTAATCTTGCCGAGTTAGGTGAGCAGCACAAAAAGAAAATTTTGAGTGCAATTGTTATGCTAACTGAGGTTAAACCTCATCTTACCAAAAAAAATGCTGAACCTATGGCATTTGTTCACCTAGAAGACTTGACTGGGCAAGCTGAGGGTGTGGTCTTTCCCAAAAGTTATGAGCGTATTGGCTCACTCCTGCAAGTTGATGCTCGTTTGATTGTTTGGGGCAAGGCAGATCAACGAGATGAAAAAACCCAATTTATTATTGAGGATGCTGAGCCGATTGAACAAGTACAAATGTTGATGGTGGAATTGAAGCCGCAACAATTGAACAAAAGTCAACTCACCCATCTCAAAGTAATTCTGCAAGAACACTCAGGAGAAAAGAATCATGCCAAAGTGCCAGTCTTGGCAACGGTAGCTGCTCCCTTCCAACACCACTTTGTTCGTTTTGACTCAAAATATTGGATACAAGACTCTAGAGCAACAGTTGCAGATCTAAATGCTAAAGGTTTCTCTGCTCATACTTCTTTGGTTACTGGAATTTAACTAAATGGAAGCGATAAGTTCGATATCTCCACGGCAATCAGCCTAACAGGCAAGATGCCTGTTCCACGTTAGTAGTAATTCAATATTTAGGGCTTGCTGTATAAAAGCAGGAGCGGCAATCAGCCTAACAGGCAAGATGCCTGTTCCACGTTAGTAGTAATTCAATATTTAGGGCTTGCTGTATAAAAGCAGGAGCGTTGGTATATAAAGGTTTCAATCCTTTTTTTGCCAAATAAGTGCAAGGAAATTGTATCGATGGGCTCAAAAACCTTGCACTTTCGTGGAAAATTCCCTAACACCTAATACCTAATACCTTACCTACCACCTGCCACCTACCACCTACCACCTATTCAAACCCGAAAATTACGACTTATTCAGCAAGCCCTATTTAGCATCAACCGCCAGAAGCCCCACGTCTCAACCCGATAGGGTGAGCGTGGGATGAATGGCGGGCAACCAATTTCGATTCAACATGAATAGTAATTGCTGTTAATTGTATAATTAAGAAGGAGGTTATTTTCCTTGAGAACAGCCTATCAGTATAGATTGCGTCCAACTCGGCAACAAGTCAATGAAATTGATAGATGGTTGTCAATGTTGTGCGCTCAATACAATTACTTACTAGCTGATAGATTTAACTGGTATGAGCAAAATCGTTCAGCTGTTAACGCTTGTCCTCTGGTTTGTCATCTGCCCGAACTTAGGATTAATCCTGATTACTACTCTCAAAAGAAAACTCTACCTCAGCTCAAGAAGGATAGACCTTGGTACAAAGATATTCACTCTCAAGTTTTGCAGGATGTAGTCAAGAGAGTTAAAGTCACTTTTGACAGATTCAGTAAGGGAGATAATAATGGTAAGCGTAGCGGTAGACCTAGGTTTAAACCACTCAACCGTTACAGAACCTTTACTTATCCTCAAGCTAAGCAGGACTGCCTACAGGGTAATAAAATCAACCTTCCCAAGCTGGGCAAGATTAAGGTCGTACTACACCGTCCAATACCTGACGGGTTCAAAATCAAGATGGTGTCTATCAGTAAAAAAGCTGACGGATTCTATGTAACCCTTTTTCTTGAAGACCAGACTATTCCTGAAATCAGAACAGATATCAATCCTCATTCAATAACTGGGATTGATGTTGGTCTAAAGGATTTCTTGACTACTTCGAGTGGTGAGACAGTTCCCATTCCTCAGCACTACCGTAAAGCTCAAAGAAGGTTGCGTTTAATCCAAAGAAAGGTATCGCGACGTAAAAAGGGCAGTAGCCGTAGACTCAAGGCTATGAAGTTGTTAGCTAAGCAGCACAAAAAGGTAGCTGATAAGCGTAAGGATTTTCACTTTAAAACAGCTAATCAACTATTGTCAAAATATGACGTTATTGCCCACGAGGCTTTGAACGTCAAAGGACTTGCTCGTACCAAACTGGCTAAGTCTGTGTTGGATGCTGGGTGGTCAAGTTTCCTGTCGATACTGACAAACAAAGCCGAGAATGCTGGAAAGTTGGTCGTTCCAGTAAGTGCCCATAACACTTCACAGGAGTGCTCCAGTTGTGGGGAGAAAGTCCCGAAAAAGCTGCATATTCGCTGGCACAACTGTCGGAGTTGTGAGTGCAGTCTTGACCGTGACCACAATGCAGCGATAAATATCAAAAATAGAGCGGTGGGGCATCCCGTTCTTAAAGCTCAGTTAATGTCCGACGGGATACCGGGAGTCGCTGAGAAGCCCACACTTACAACTTGTTGAAGTGTGGGAGTATGTCACGGCTTATTACTGATGCTCAAGCGCTCCATTCAACACTTGCTGTGTCGAAAGCTGCAAATCTGGAAAAACGATTGATTCAATCAACTCATTTCCTACAAAAACCGTTTCCTCATAAAGATCATCTACCAAATGCAATACCAAAACCTGTTTTTTAAGTGGATCGACAATCCAATATTCGCGAATCCCCAGCAAGTTATACTCCACTCGTTTGCTACGATAATCTGTCGTCCGAGTCGATTCGCTAACTACTTCAACCACCAACAAAGGTGACGATTCGTTAAGACGAATGATTGCCTCTCGCTCCAGCATTCCCTCCCATTGCTCCAGTGTTACCACCGTTACATCTGGAATCCGTGCTGTATCCCAACGTCTCCCACGGGGCGACTCGATAGCAATTAACCCTTGTTTAGCCACCCAGGCTAAGCCTTGTTCCTGAATTTTAGCTCGAAATTGATCGTTGAGAAACTCGGTAATTGCACCATGTTTACCTGTAGGTTGACCCATTGCAATCAGTTCCCCATTCACAAGTTCATAACGGCGATTGGTGCCATCGTTGTAGCTTAAGTATTCTTCAAGGCTAAGCAGTGTAGTAGTGGCAGTCATCGGAGTTTTCCTAAGAAGCCATTTTTATGATAATACTAGTTTACTATAAAAATAGGGTAGAAACAGAACAAATTGCTCTTTATTTTCTGCTTTATATTTATCAAGGGCATATTCTACTTCAGTATTATTGAACTTCACCATGTGATAAATTGATTTCTTGTTATTTGCTTGATACTTTCTGACAAAGGTAAATATATAATAATGTCACATCCTGTTGACTCTAGACAAGGAGTCAAAGTTTCGGCAGCTTCAAAATAGTTTGCGCGATCGCTGGTTGAGTATTGACCTGTTTGATCAGGATGACCGCGATATTTTAGTAGTGCCTTCTTTGACTCTTGATCAGCGGGAAATGAAGAAGATTGACGGATTTCTGCATTATGAAGAAAGGCTGTTATTTTCTTTAATTCGTCTGCGCAATCCTCACACTAGGTTGATTTACATTACGGCACAGCCTTTGCCACCCATTGTGATTGATTACTATTTGCAGTTGTTACCAGGAATTCCCTTCTCCCATGCTCGCGATCGCTTGCTACTAATGACGACTTACGATAGCTCTCTCAAAGCTCTCACTCAAAAGATTTTAGAACGCCCCCGCTTAATGGAGCGGATTCGTCAAGCCTTGCGCCCTGACAAGTCCTATATGGTTTGTTACAATTCAACTTACCTGGAGCAGGAGTTATCTGTGCGATTAGATTTACCCCTACTGGCTCCTAATCCGGATTTACTACACTGGGGGACAAAGAGCGGTAGTCGCAAGATCTTTGATCTCTGCAGTGTACCTCATCCTGACGGTAGTGAGCTTGTCTGGAATTGTGAGGATTTAGCTGAAGCAGCAGCTCAGTTGTGGGAAAGACAACCACAATTACAACGGATAGTGGTTAAACTCAATGAGGGCTTTTCCGGAGAAGGCAATGCCATTTTGGAGTTGAACACAATACCAGAACAAGGTTCTCATGGTGCAAGAGTGATGGCAATTCAGAAGCGTCTGGAGCATTTGAGGTTTCAGACAGCCAATGAGACTTGGGAAAATTTTTCCAGTCGCATCCCTGAGCTAGGAGCGATTGTGGAGGCTTTTATTGAAGGAGAGGAAAAGCGATCGCCTAGCGTTCAGGGTTATATTACTCCCCACGGTGAGATCAAAATTCTCTCTACCCATGATCAGATTTTAGGTGGCCCAGATAGTCAGATTTATTTAGGTTGTCACTTTCCGGCAGATGAAGCTTACCGCTTACCCTTGCAAGAAATGGGTATACAAGTTGGTGAAGCTTTGGCAGCACAAGGGGCTATAGAACGCTACTGTGTAGATTTTGTTGCAGTTCGTCAACCCCACAGCTCAGGTGTTATCTGGGATTTACAAGCTATTGAAATCAATTTGCGCAAAGGTGGTACAACTCATCCATTTATGACCCTCAAGTTTTTAACTAATGGCCGCTATGATCTTTCCACTGGTCTATTCTACAGCCAGCAGGGTAAAGAGAAATATTACCTTGCCACTGATAACCTACAAAAAGACAGCTATCAAGGGTTAATGCCTAATGATTTAATGGATATTATTGCTTACCACAAACTGCACTTTGATAGTAGCACCAGAACCGGCAATATATTTCATCTAATGGGGGCACTCTCAGAGTTCGGCAAACTAGGTTTAACCAGTATTGGAGATTCTCCGCAACAAGCAGAAGATTTATATAATCAGGTAGTGAATGTACTGGATGCAGAAAGCAATTCTCATAATAATGAGACTGCCGGCTCTTCCTATCCCATTACTCCAATCGCTTGGAGTCAGTAATTGTGTATAGAAGCTTAATTAATTCGCGTCCATTGAGAAAATGTGGCAGCTTGACCACAATACTCATTCTCTTTATCAAGTAGATTCCATACAGTAACCTCTGAAATCATGTACCGTTTACCTGTACGAGAAATGCGAACTCCTTGATAGTTGTCAAGATAACCCTTAGTTGTGACTTGGTTTAACAGGCGTGAACGCTCTTCGCGCTCCATTGGTTCAGCAGAATACCTCGAAGGCATCTGGGTAAATTGCTCCCAAGTCATCTCCCAAAATTCTAAAGCTTTCCGATTACCATAGTTGTAAATGGGGTCTGACTCAGTACCATGAGACAATACTGGAAAGGGTATTTCAAATAATGCCTGCGCTACCTCAATTGGTGAGCCACTGAAGTCAAGGAGAGAATTCCCTGTCCAATGCTGAAAACTCTTTAGTAAAATTTGACTATGGCGAATTATTGTTTCCTGTTGCCAAGGTAATTGGATATCACTACTCATAAGTTTGTTGATAAATTGATTGGTAATTTGTACCTACAAAGCTAGTGCAGCGCGACAGAAGTAACTGACTAGTTTGAGATCGATAGAATCCTTACTCTATAAGCATTCTTAATTCTTAATTCTTAATTCCGCGCAGCGGTACTAGTCCCAAATTGGCTGTAAATCCAAGCTAAATCCTGGTAAAACTTCTTCTCCTGAGACAGTTTTAGGAGCTTGCAACACCTCAACTGCTTGATTTTGACGATAAATTTCCACAGTGCGGGTTTTCGGCTTGATCAACCAACCCAAACGTAATCCATTTTCGATGTATTCTTGCATCTTCTTCTGGATATCCTCCACATCGTCAGTTGCCGACACTAGTTCGATCGCAAAATCAGGACACAGAGGTAAAAATTTCTGGCGTTGTGTAGAGGTTAAGGCTTCCCAACGTTCTATGGTTATCCATGCCACATCTGGAGAACGAGTTGCACCATTGGGTAGTCGAAATCCCGTGGAAGAATCAAACGCTTTGCCAAGACGATATTGACGATTCCACCACCAAACTTGTCCGTCTAACTCAAAATTCCGGTTTCCGGTTTCTCCTCCAGTAGGAGGCATAATTACTAATTCTCCTTTAGCAGTTAGTTCAAGTTGTAAGTTCTGGTTAACCGCCGCAAGTTGTTCAAACTGCTTGTCAGTTAACTTGATAAGTGGAGAAATATTTAAGGTTAAACTCATCTCAATCTCACTCTATCAATAAGCTATTGTACATCCAAATTTTTTCCCAATTCCCAATTCTAAATTCTAAATTCTAAATTCTAAATTCCCAATCGTGCTGTACCATAGGCAGCTTCGGCATGTATTGGCGGTAAGATAGGTACTTGGAGATGACGTTCTCGAATTGCTGTCCAAGCAAAATTTTTAGCTCCACCACCAGCAGTGTAAACGCGAGTTAGTGGAGTTGCTCCTAGCTGTTGTAATAACTGATATCCTCGCGCTTCAATCCGAGCCATACTTTCGAGTAAGCCGTGAAGAAATTCTACCGGCTCAGTAGGACGTGGTTCCAGTTTTGGTTGTAGATTAGGGTCGTTAACTGGAAAGCGATCGCCTATTCCAAGTAGGGGATAATAATCCAATGGACTCTCTTTGTTTGAGTCAATTTGACTGCTGAGGCTTTCTAACTCGTTATCAGTAAAGAAATTCCTTAGTACAGCACCACCAGTATTCGAGGCTCCACCAGTTAGCCAATAATCTCCTAGACGGTGAGAGTAAATTCCATATTGAGCATCATCTATGCGATTACGACTCAGCAGCTTCAGTACTAGAGTAGAGCCAAGAGATGTTACCGCTTCACCAAGCTGCTGAGCACCACTAGCAAGGAATGCTGCGATACTATCAGTTGTACCAGCACATACTACGCAATTGGGCTGCAACCCCAAATGACGTACAGTTTCGGCAGTAACCTCACTCACAGGCATCCCAGGAGCAAAAACTGTGGGTAAAATTGGTGTTATTGCCAACTGTTCCATCCAAGAGGGATAGCACGATTGCTCAGGGTCATAACCCAGCTTTAAGGCATTGTGATAGTCACTAATACCCAACTTGCCATGTAACAGAAAAGCTAACCAGTCCGCCTGATGGAGGAAATAATAGTCCTTTGCTGTCATCTGCTCACTTTCCCACCACAGGAGTTTAGCAAGGCTAGAGCTAGCACTCAATACTACCGGATTGGAGGGTGCGATCGCTTTTAACCTTTCCATTACTACCAATCCTCGTGCATCATTGTAGAGGAGAGGGTCAGTAACTGGCTTACCCCACCGATCACATAACAGTACAGTAGAAGAGGTACCATCAATGGCAATCCCTTTGATTTCTTTACGTACTTCCTGGGGAATTTGCTCTATCAAACTAAATAAAGCTCGTTGCCAGCTAGCTGCCAAGTCTCTATTTGAGCTTTCTGCAAAAGGGTACTGTGCTTGAGCTTGAATTTTTCCTTCGGCGTCAATTACCATAGCCCGTGCGCCGGATGTGCCAAAATCGATGCCAAGGGAAAATCGATGCCAAGGGAAAAGTTCATTAGGGTTGGCTTAGGGTGGGGGGTGCGATCGCTCTTGTTAGTTATCTTAATTTATCTATAAGATAAGAGTATTGGTCAAATCAGGGCAATTTTTAGGCAGAATTTTCTACTAAACACCTATCTTCGTACTGTACAGCGATTTTCTGTCCGAGTTAAAACTGTAATTTGGGGTCTGGCAAATACCAATAGAGACTTTGTCTATCCTTGCTTTGGTGTATCTACAGAGGAATGAACAATGGAAGCCTTATCTATGCTAGATGAAATCGTTCAAGAGCTAGAACGACAGGAAAATTCCACTCGGATTAAAAAATTAATTTTTTATGCCTGCAAAAATTATTGGGAGAATGACCTCGAGACGCTCAATCGTTTCCCATTACAGGATTTACTTCAAGAGTTAAAGTACGCTAACCCAACTATAGAACAACTGCGTTTAACCTTGGAACTTCTTGTGGAAACTATTAATCGCAAAGCCGAGTATTCCTTGGTTGCCAACACAATTTTGAGTCGGGTGGGCAAGCTATATAGTTATGGTGAACAATCAACTGAGATCATTTTTGTCAGATCCCAAAACTTGTATGATTCAGATCATCAGGCATCTGTTGTCAATGAGATTGCTAGTGAGTTAGAACAAAATCCCAACTCTGTACGAATTAAAAAACTAATTCTTTACACCTGTAAAGACATCTGGCAAAATAATCCCCAGATCTTAAATAGCTTTAAATTTAAGGATTTACTCCAAGAGTTAAAGTCATCTTTCTCAACTCTAGAAGAACTTAACTCGAATCTATATAGCACTGTGGCAAGTCTCAATCGACCGACAGAGTATGCTTTAATTGCCTACACGATTATTAATAAAGTAGAAAAACTATACAATGATGATGAAGAGCCGACAGCAGCTCACTCAGCCAAAACGGTTAAATTATCTCCTGCTGTACATAAGGCTGCCAAAATTGCTTCAGCTCAGTCAGCCAAAAACTTCAAATCAGTTCCTACTACACGGAAGGCTACCCAACCTTCTTCTAACACTCAATCAGTATCTCAACAGGATAAAACTAAACCCAGTTATGATCCGTTTGAGTTGCGATTAGCAATTATGAGGTATACCAATCCTTTAAGAGCTAAAATTTTGCTATTTTCTGCATTATATGAGAACTTTAATCCTCGTCAGCCAGACTGGTCAGTGATCACGACTAAAGAACTAGATGAATTGTTCTTCTCCTTATTCTCTCAATGCTCAACTATTAACGAGGTGGAATTTCAGCTAAATGAAACTGCCAGATGCCTTGAAGAGCCTGATGAAAGTGCTCAAGCAGCAGCAGTAATCATTAAATTTATGAAACCTTTATATAAACATTGCTAGGGTGATGAAGATATGGAGGCTCAGGAACTGATAGAGCGATATGAAGCAGGAGAAACTAAATTTAGCGGTGTTAGCCTCAGTGGTGCAAATTTGTTCGGTGCTGACTTAATCGGGATAGTTCTCAATGGAGCAGATCTCCACAATGCTATCCTCATTTTTGCCTTCCTCAGTCGAGCCAATCTGAAGAAGGCAAATTTGATTGGGACTAAACTTAGTGGAGCCAACCTCAATCAGGCTGCTCTCAACGGAGCGATACTCAAGGGAGCAGACTTACATGGTGCTACTTTGCAGGGAGCAGATTTGCGGGGAGCCAATATCACTTTAGTCAATTTGCTTGATGCCAATTTAATGGATGCAGACTTGCGAGGAACGAACTTAAGTAGTGCCAATCTGACAGGAGCATGTCTGCGGGGTGCTAACCTGCGGGAGGAAAGGAGAATTTATACTGCTAATCTTCGAGGTGCGACTCTACATAAAGTAGATTTGCGGGGAGCAGATTTAACTGGTGCAGATTTGTCGAAGGTGAATTTGAGTGCTGCAAATCTCAGGGAAACAAACCTCCGTTATGCCGATTTACGTGGTGCTAATTTGAGTGAAGCCAACCTCAGTAATGCCTTCCTGACTGAAGCTAATCTCATGGGTGCTAACCTACGTCATGCAGTTATGACTAATGTCAAACTAGAGAGAGCTAACCTGAATGAAGCAGAATTAACTGGTGTTAATTTGCAGGGTTCAGTTATGCCTGAAGTCAAGTTAAATAAAGCACAACTGAGTCAAGCTAACTTGAGTTTTAGTAGGATAAATCGAGCTGACTTCAGTCGAGCCAATCTACGTGATGTCAATCCTGAGTGAATCGGATTTAATTGATGCTTATTTTGCTAGAGCTAATCTAACTAATGCCAATCTCAGTAATTGTAATCTTACTAGAGTAGAACTAAGTACTGCTAATTTAACTGGTGTAAATTTAAAAGGTGCAACTATGCCTGATGAAACGATTCATGATTAATGAGCATTAGAAGGCAGGAGGCAGGAGGCAGGAGGAACAAGAGTTTTTCTTACCTACCCTTAACTCCAACTGAAAAAGCAGAAGCTATACAAATAGCGATCGCTCAGGGTGTTTGATGAAGTTAAACCACAATAACCAAGGTAGAAGGATTTCTCCAGGATCCCGGGGAAGTATGTTAAAGATACGGAGCGCGATCGCTTTAACGGCATGTTTTGCTACTATTTTGGGGGAAAACTATGCCTTAGCTGAGATTATCCCCGATAAGACATTGGGGACGGAAACTTCTGTTGTTACACCTCAGGTTAATATTAATGGACTTCCCTCTAACCTGGTTAATGGTGGAGCGACTCGCGGTACTAACCTTTTCCACAGTTTTTCCCAATTTAATATCGATAACGGACAACGAGTCTATTTTGCCAATCCTGTTGGCATTGAGAATATTCTGACACGAGTAACAGGGGAGAACCCTTCTAATATTCTGGGAACTTTGGGTGTTGATGGTGGGGCAAATTTATTTTTGCTTAACCCCAATGGCATGATCTTTGGAGAAAATGCCCGTTTAGATATCGCGGGTTCGTTTTTTGCCAGTACGGCAAACAGTCTGGTTTTTGACAATGGTGTGGAGTTTAGTGCGACACAACCGCAAGCTCCACCTTTGTTAACGATTAATGTTCCTCTTGGTTTGCAGTATGGAACGTCTGAGTCAGCAGCTATTGTTAATGCTGGTAAGTTAGAGGTAGGACAGGGGCAGAATTTAGGCTTAGTGGCTGGTACGGTAGTTAATACCGGACAACTGTCAGCACCAGAAGGTCAGATAGCGATCGCTACTGTACCATCTACAGGGACATCGATTGATTCGGCTTCCCCATTGTCTCAATTGCTGCTTAGTGCTGGTGGAGGGCAGAATTTAGGACTGGCTGTTACTGGAAATGACAGTGTAGAATTGGCTGAGTCTGGTTTACCTGTGGCAGCTGGAGATATTGTCATTGCTGGGGGGAAAGGTTTTGCGTCTCTACTAGCTAGAACGGCGACCCTAGCTGCTGCCCATAATCTTACCTTAGTCGATAGCCAGCTTGCGACCACAGGCAACTTGAATCTGCTGGCAGAGGATACGGTGCGGGTGCGGGATAGTGTGGCGAATCGTTTTAGTGGACAAGCTGGTGGCAATTTGTATGTAAGAGGCGATCGAGGTATCGATATCTTAGCGCTAAATCATCCAGGGAATGCCTTGGAAAGTGGTGGCAATCTGAGTTTGGTTAGTGATGGGATAATCTCTGGGGATGCTCACTTTGCTAGTGGTGGTAGGTTTGAGCTTCTGGATTTATCAGGTAATCCTGGTAATTTTGTTAGTCTCTATGATCCGATTATTAGTGCTAATGGCAATGTAACCTTTGGTAACTACAAAGGTGTAGCGCTCAAAGTTGAGGCAACAGGCAGTATCACTGGAGAAGATATCGAGATTGTCGGCCCAGCTCCCAGTGATAGTATTCCTATTACAGACCCTCATTACGGTATATTGACCAAAAATCGTGCTTTGGTTTTGCAAGCGGGTAAAACTACATTGGATAACCCAGTTAATGTCCCCCAATTAAACGTACCGAAAGAACCGACGGACTTTACACCACTGGGAACACCTTTACTGCCACCTGGAAGTATTCGAGTTGGAAATATTAGGACGGATAACCTCGGTGGTGATGCCGGTACTGTAATTTTGGAGGCTAGAGGTGATATTACAACAGGAGCAATTAGTGCCGTAACTGTATCTACTAAGGGAGATGGTGGTGATGTTACGCTCAAGTCAGAAGATGGCAACATTAATATTACCAATAGCACTAGAAATGCAATACGTGCCTGGTCAGGTTGGAACAATGGGGGTAATATCTGGCTTCAGGCAAAGGGGGATATTTCGATTACTAATTGTCCTGCCAGTTATTGTATGGAAAGTTTTGCAGGAGGATTACGAAATGTTATACCTAGCGGCAATAGTGGTGATATTACTCTTATCAGTGAAAAGGGAGCTATCAATGCTAGTGGAGCTACCTTAAATGCCTCACCTAGTGGTACTGGTAATCCTGGGAATATAACCCTCTCCGCACTTAATGACATAACTATTCGTAACCTATGGGCAACAGGAAGATCTTCAAATGCTGCCACGATTAGTGTTACTAGTACGGCAGGAGCCATCAATACCAGCAGTGGTTTGATAAATACTAAATCCCCAGCACAACAGGGGGGCAATATCATCCTCACTGCCTTCAACGATATTATTACAGGTGATATTAACTCCAATGGTGCATTAGGTGGGGGCAATATTCGTTTAATCAGCGAATATGGCAATATTGATACAACAGCAGGAACTATAACATCTTCTTCTGTGAATGACATTGGTGGCGCGATCGCTCTGAACGCAGTGGGTAAGATCCTAGCTGGCTCGATGAACTCCAATGGCGGTAATATAAGCCTGGACAGCGGTGGTGAGATTAGTGCCGCTGAAGTCAACATTGACTCTACGAATAATACTGGAACAGGTAACAGTGGAGAAATTCAAATCACAGCTAGAACACTTTCTTTAACTGATGGAGCTCGAGTACTTTCCAGGGCAGTTGGCAATAGTCAAGGCGGAAATATAACAGTAAAGACAACAGAATCGGTGAGACTGAGTGGTTCTTCAGCCGGAGGAGTATCTAGCGGTTTGTTTGCTACAAGTGACGGGATTGGAGAGCTTGGAAAATTGACAGTTGAAACTCGAGAATTGATTCTCCAAGGAAGAGCAAGAATCTTAACGGAAGCTTTTGCTGACGGAGAAGCAGGAGAATTGACAATTAAGACAAACCGATTGATGCTCCGAGATGGTGCAAGGATTTCTGCTCTTACCTCTGGGCAGGGCAAAGGGGGAAATTTAAATATAAATGTAACTGAGTTTGTCGAACTTAGTGGTACTTCTGCTGATGGTAAGTTACCCAGCGCCCTGTCTAGCGGAAGTCTAGGCGCAGGAGATGCTGGGAATCTGATGATCGAAACCCCTAAGCTAGTGGTTCGAGATGGAGCAATAGTAACGGTTTCTACTGTAGAGGCACAGCAAGGAGGAAATCTTACTGTCAATGCCAATTCT
>CBDCVG010000073.1:0-27142 GCA_965222765.1 Caldora sp. | reverse complement strand
GGCTTTACCGGGAGCAGAGTCTTTTAGTGCAGAGCAATGTCAAGCCTTTGCTCTGGCTCAACAGATGCGCAGCTGGTTCGAGACTCTGGGTTACCGTTTTGAAACCTATGAGGTATGGGAAGCTGACTATTTTGAATGGATAATCAATGTCTCTGTTTGGCGGAGTCGCTACATTCGGATTTTGGTGCGGGGGGTAGATGGAGAAGTAGGGTTGGCAGATGTTAACAAGCTGCGACAGTCTGTAGATAGCCAAAAGGCAGATGAAGGGTGGTTGGTTACAACTCGTCGCATTGCCCGTGCGGCTCGTAATCAGGTCGCGAAACCGGAAAATGAGCATCTTGGTTGCTATACTCTGGATGAACTACTGGATCAAGATGCTGACTTTAATAGTTACCTCAGTTGGTTGGAGCAGGAGATTCAGCAGCGGGGTATTGATGAGAAATATGTACCTTTGGCTTGTATCAAGGAAGAAGTTGATCCGCTTACCCGCCAGCGCCTCGGTATCAGCCACTATGATGAGCAGGATGGTTGGATTGATGGCTATATTGACCTTTGGTTAGATGATCCAGCAAAAGAACACATTTCCATCTTAGGGGAGTTTGGTACGGGGAAAACTTGGTTTGCTTTGCACTACGCCTGGAAAGCTCTCCAGCGTTACCGTGATGCTCAGCGACGGGGGTTAGAGCGTCCGCGACTGCCTCTGGTGATTCCTCTGCGGGATTATGCTAAGGCAGTGAGTGTGGAATCACTGTTTTCTGAGTTCTTCTTCCGCAAGCACGAAATCCCAATTCCTGGTTATTCGGCGTTTGAGCAACTCAACTGTATGGGTAAGCTGCTGCTGATTTTCGACGGCTTTGATGAAATGGCGGCTCGTGTTAATCGCCAGGAGATGATTAACAATTTCTGGGAACTGGCAAAGGTGGTGGTTCCTGGAGCTAAGGTGATTCTTACCTGCCGCACGGAACATTTCCCGGAAGCTAAGGAGGGACGCGCCTTGCTGAATGCGGAACTGCAAGCTTCCACGAAGAATTTGACGGGAGAAACGCCTCAGTTTGAAGTACTGGAGTTAGAAAAGTTCAACGATGAGCAGATTCGGCAAGTATTATCCTTCCAAGCACAATCTGCCACCGTTGAGCAAATTATGGACAATCCCCAACTGCTGGATTTGGCTCGTCGTCCGGTGCTGACGGAGTTGATATTGGAGGCGCTGCCGGAGATTGAAGCGGGTAAGCCTGTAGATATGTCGCGGGTTTATTTGTATGCGGTGCGTCACAAGATGGAGCGGGATATTAAGGCGGAGCGCACGTTTACCTCCCTGGCAGATAAGCTTTATTTCCTGTGTGAGTTATCTTGGGAAATGCTGTCAACAGACCGGATGAGTATCAATTATCGAGAGTTTCCCGTCCGCATTCGTAAGTTATTTGGTGCTGCGGTTGAGGAAGAGAAGGATCTCGACCATTGGCATTATGACATGATGGGGCAAACCATGCTAATTCGGAATGCTGAGGGGGATTATACTCCAGCCCATCGATCGCTGTTGGAGTTTTTTGTTGCTTATAAGTTTGCGGCGGAGTTAGGGGTATTGGCGTCTGATTTTACTGAGTTAGCGCAGATGCAGTCAGGATTGAATAGGAGTGCAGCACCTCAGGATTATACTTGGTCTGACTATTTTCAGCATAAGGTAGATAAGAATAGAGAGGTAGTTGCGATCGCACCACTCCAAACATTTACAACTGAACCTATGGCAAGGCTACGCCTGACTGTAGGGCAAGCACCTTTAACCAAAGCCGTTGTGGATTTATTAGTACCAACGCTAATACCTTTTGTAGAGGGATATAAACATCCTCTCATGCAAGTCATTGAAGCAACGCGAAATAAAACTGAAGAAGAAGTTGCTTACGTTGGTGGCAATGCCGTGACTCTTTTAACGAAGCTTCGCCCAAATGCCTTATACCATCAAGATTGGTCTCGTACAGTTATTCAGGGTGCAGATTTAATCAATGCTAGGCTTTGGAGTGCAAGTTTCGTTAATGCAATTATCACGAAGCCTTTATTTCCAGAGATATTTGGAGCGATTTTTGTCATTAAGTACAGCCCCAACGGCAAATTTTTTGCCACAGGTGATTCAACCTGTAAAATCGATCTGTGGAATGCAGCCGATAATCAATTGGTGCATAGTTTCAAAGGTCATACAGACTGGATACGAGATCTGATATTCGCTAGTGATAGCAAGACATTAATTAGTGGTGGCTTTGATCATACTGTAAGAATTTGGGATCTAGAAACAAGAGACTGTACTAAGACTTTACGTGATCATGCCAATCGAGTTAATTCCGTTGCCATTAGTGCTGACTCGAAATATCTAGCTAGTGCCAGTGATGATCAAACAATTAAAATTTGGAGTGTTGCTACTGGTGAATGCCTGCAAACCCTTGAGGGACATACCGCCGCTGTAGAAGCAGTTATCATTCACAACGAAGCTAAACTATTGATTAGTGGAGCCTCAGATAAGTCGATTAAAATCTGGGATTGGCAGACAGGGAAATATTTAAGATTCCTGGATGGACACACAAACAGGATTCGTGCTTTAGCACTTAGTCCCGATGGTAAAATACTTGCAAGTGGTAGCCGTGACCAAACGGTTAGGCTCTGGAATATTGCAACAGGTGAATGCTTAAAAATTTTGACAGGACATTCCGACAAACGGGTATATGCAGTTGCCTTCAGCCCTGACGGTAAGCTTCTGGCAAGTGCTTGTTATGACCAAACAATTAGGTTGTGGGATGTTGAAACTGGGGAGTGTCTGCAAACTCTTCTCGGACATATCGATTGGGTTCGGATGATCGCATTCAATCCTAATGGACAGATACTAACCAGTGGCAGTGATGATCAAACAATTAAACATTGGGATGTGAAAACTGGGGAATGCTTGACAACCCTACAAGGCTATACAGGAGAAATTCGTTCAGTAGTACTTTCACCCGATGGGCAAACCCTGGCAATTGGTAGCGAAGATCAATTTCTCAGAATCTGGCAAGGTAATTTTAATGATGCGTCTGTACCTGAAAACTATGCAATTCTAACTGGTCATACCAGTCGAATCAACTCGGTTACAATTAGCCCTGATAGTAATATCATCGCAACAGGTAGTTTTGATTGCTTAATTAAGTTATGGGATATTGATACCTATGCTTGTATTAAGACTTTAACAGGGCATGAGCGATCTGTTAACGCAGTAGAATTTAGTCCAGACGGAAAATTTATTGTTAGTACGGGTGCTGATTGTACAGTACGATTCTGGGATGTGCAAACGGGAGATTGTACTGCTGTTCTAGAAGGACATGATAATTGGCTATGGGCAATCGCCATTAGTCCTGATAATCGTTTTATTGCTAGTGGTGGAGACGATAGAACTATTAGGTTGTGGAATATTCAAACTGGAGCATGTCTCGGTGTATTGAGGGGACATCGTAGTGGAATAAATGCAATTGTGCTTACCCCAGATGGTCAAACCTTAGTAAGCGCCGGGATGGATCAGATAATTAAACTATGGAACACCTCTAGCGGAGATTGTTTTAAGTCCTGGTTGGCTCACGAAAATTCTATTACCTTTCTCGCAGTTTCTCCCAATAACGACAAGTTAGTTAGCTCTAGTAATGATAAATCTATCAAACTTTGGGATCTTCATACAGGAGAATGCCTCAAAATTTTGAGTGGACACACAGAACGGGTAAGTTCAGTTGTATTTAACTCAGATGGCTCAAAACTCATTAGTAGTAGTTACGATCAAACAATCCGAATTTGGGATATTGAGTCAGGTCAATGTTTACGAAAAATAAGACCTCCAAAACCATACCAAAATATGAATATTACTGGAGTGAAAGGGCTAACAAGTTCAGAAAAAGCTAGTCTAAAAGCACTGGGAGCTGTGGAAGATTAACATTCAATGTAAAAAAATTCTTCAGGGACATATCAATGCAGTCAGAACACTTGCCTTCAGTCCGGATGGTCAAATGCTTGCCAGTGGTAGCCGTGATGAGACAATTAAGCTTTGGGATATCCAGACAGGTGAATGTCTCAAAACTCTGAGAAGTCCTAGACCTTATGAAGGCATGAAGATCACAGGTGTTACAGGTTTAACCGAAACAGAGAAAGCCTCACTCAAAGCATTAGGAGCCGTCGATTAGAAGTCCGACTTCTAGAGCTGAGTGCGATCGCTTACAACAGTAATTATGAACTTATATTGCGCAAAGTTGTTAAGCTGTATTTCAACTTGACCCCATATTCCCAGGTATTGCTGAGATCACCCAAAGGGACGTGATACGATGCACTCCGTAACTCTAAAAAGATTGGGAGACAACATGCCAGCACTAAGGGTTGCAGTTGTTGGGTCAGGACCTGCAGGTTCTTCGGCTGCCGAGATTTTGGTAAAAGCTGGAATCGAAACTTATCTATTTGAGCGCAAGCTCGATAATGCTAAGCCATGTGGCGGTGCAATTCCGCTGTGTATGGTAAGCGAGTTTGAACTACCGCCAGAAATTATTGATCGGCGAGTAAGAAAGATGAAGATGATCTCGCCCTCTAATGTCGAGGTCGATATTAATCTAATCAAAGAAGATGAATATATTGGCATGTGTCGCCGTGAGGTGCTAGACGGCTTCATGCGCAATCGTGCTGCTGAGTTAGGAGCTAACCTAATTAACGGCACAGTCCACAAACTAGAGATCCCTACAAGTAACACCGAACCTTATACCCTACACTATGCCGACCATTCCAACGGTAGTGTCAAGGGAGAGCAAAAAACTCTCAAGGTAGACTTGGTAATTGGAGCCGATGGAGCCAATTCCCGGGTTGCCAAGGCAATTGATGCCGGTGATTACAATTATGCGATCGCTTTCCAAGAGCGGATTCGTCTGCCAGGTCCTATGATGAACTATTACGAAGACCTCGCAGAAATGTATGTGGGTGATGATGTTTCCCCAGACTTCTACGCTTGGGTATTCCCGAAATACGACCACGTTGCCGTTGGTACTGGCACCATGAAGGTGAACCAAGCTAAAATCAAGCAGCTGCAAGCCGGTATTCGTGCCCGTGCTGCTAGTAAGCTGGTAGGGGGTGAAATTATCAAAGTAGAAGCTCATCCCATTCCAGAACATCCCAGACCACGTCGAGTTCGGGGTAGGGTAGCTTTAGTAGGAGATGCCGCTGGTACAGTCACTAAGTCTTCTGGTGAAGGGATTTACTTTGCTGCGAAATCAGCCAGAATGTGTGCCGAAACCATTGTAGAAACTTCTAATGGTGGTACTCGCATTCCCACAGAAGATGACCTCAAGCTCTACCTGAAGCGCTGGGATAAGAAGTATGGCATGACTTATAAGGTACTCGATATTCTGCAAAGAGTCTTCTATCGCACCGATGCTACCCGTGAAGCCTTTGTAGAAATGTGTGCTGACAAAGATGTCCAGAAACTCACCTTCGATAGCTATCTCTACAAAACAGTCGTACCGGCAAATCCTCTGATTCAGATGAAGATTACGGCCAAAACTGTTGGTAGCTTACTGCGAGGTAATGCTTTAGCTCCTTAGGAAAAGAAGGCAGGAGGCAGAAGAGCGCTATAACTTCTGCCTTTTTTTCAAAGGGAGTTGACAAATGAGGTAATTATAGTAATAATAGTAAATGGCTTGAAAATTTGGGACTGTAGTTCAATTGGTTAGAGCACCGCCCTGTCACGGCGGAAGTTGCGGGTTCGAGCCCCGTCAGTCCCGTTAAGAACTTGAAAATAATAAGAAATCCCCCGTGGGTGAGCGAAAAAAAGGGTGGGGAGATAGGGAGATAGGGAAACAAAGGAGAACTAATGATTTGAGAGGATACTTTGCTATAAATCCCACGCAAAATTTCACCTCACCCGGGAGATGGGGAAATAGGGGAATTATGTCATCCTGAGCGATAGCGAAGGATCTCCAAACGGCCTAGATGCTTCACACTTCACCTATCTCTAGCTTAAGTTGACACCAATGCTCCCCTATGGCAACCCGAAAATTAGGACTTATTCAGCAAACCCGAATTAACTTGTGAGCTTCAATTCTGAGAGGAAACCTCGTTTACCCAATCGTGCGATCGCTTTTGCAACTTGTAGTCTAGGACAACTGAGATTGTCCGCAATTGTACTAATATCAACAGAACCTAGATCCTGTAAGCTATCTAATACCTTGCGGTCAAACTCCAAGTCACGGAACTCATTGGTGAGCATCGCTACCATCTTAGAGATGACATCTTTGGCATTTCTCACCTGTACACATTCGCCACCTGTACCAGTAGCGATCGCTTGAAATGATTGTACTGTAGTCTCTTGATTTCCCAGACACAGAGCATAGACTATCACCCGGTGCTCTTCTGCAGTTGCTGTTACTGACTGAACAGTTAAACCGTTAGGATACCGTGCTGATTCGGTGTGAGTATAACCGTCAAAACTACGATCCGCCTCGAAACCATGGGGTGGAGCATCACCTACTAGTAAGATAAAGCGGCAGCTGTTAGGGCGCCACTTGAGTTTCCTTGCTGCATCGTGAACTCCATCATAGACAGCTTCAGGAAAATCACCACCACCATCAGCCTTTAGTTGATTGATATTTTGCTGCATCTGCTGCAAATTAGCTGTCAGAGGGTAGATACGGGTGACAAAACTGCGGTCTTGTGGAGGATGATCTCGATATTCCACTAAGCCTACTTGCAGAGCAATGCCACTGTCTGCCGATAGCAAGCCCATGGTATCCAACAACTGCTGTTTTGCTTCCTGGATGAAGGGACCCATACTGCCTGTAGTATCTATTACAAAGCACAAATCAACATAATTAAGAGCTTTTTTGTTCATTAACCTCACCTACATTAATAGTTGGGTAGTTGTCCGTTCCATATGAAGTAAGTTTCAGTTGTTAGATTTTGTAGGGGCGGGTTTTTCGATAATCTATGGATGTAAGTAAAATGGCTGATAAACCCGCCCGTCCTTTCAAGATGTAGGTATATGTAGGGCTTGCTGCAAAAGTGTGAAAACTATACCAGGCAAAGCTTTCAATCATTTTATACTTTGCCAAGTGCAAGGTTTTTGTATCTTTTGGCTCAAAAACCTTAATTTAAAAGCCTTTACCGTAAGTCGAAATCCCTAACAACCTCCAACCTCACCTACCACCTACCACCTACCACCTACCACCTAACACCTATTCAAACCTGAAAGTTACGACTTATTCAGCAAGCCCTATGTAAAGGCTCCCACTATCATACTTATTACATTAAGGTGGGCATTGCCCACCTTACGATTAATCATCTCTCACTGGAAAAGGAGTCTCCAGAATTTCCATCAACAATTCCAGCCGCGAGGGACGAGATAGCATCGGTACTAGATTTGGTAGAGAATAGTAATCACCGGCAAAAGTGAACGTCTCGAAACCTATCTGATTTTGCTGTAACTGCCGCTCCAAGTGGTTGCTGTAACGACCAACTTTGACAATTATCACATTCGGTGTCACCTTCAACTTCTGGCAGTACTGAGAATAAACCTGAGCAAAGTAAGGTGTCGAGTTTTCCCCTTCGTCAGTGACAATAATAATTTGCTCTACTGACTGCTTGTGCTTCCTCATCATTGCTAGTGGAGCACCGATACTAGTACTACCATTGGGAAACACTCGCTGGAATGCTTTTTCCCAATCGGACAATGTCTTACCCTTGGCAGTTACTGGAAAAGCTTTGCTGTCGAAGGCGTAAACGAACAGGTTTGCTTCTGTGATGCCAGAAATCAAGGAAGCAATCTGCTTACCAACTTCTAGCGCCTCAGTCATGCTAGAACTTTTGTCTACGAATAAGGCTGTAGATTTGGTAATCTTACCTCGCTTTTTCACCTGTTCATTGAGGATCTTCTCTAGCTGAGCCGCAGTGGTATTATCTACTATGGCTACTTCAGCTGCTTTCATGGCTTTAAAAGCAGAAACGCGATCGCTTTTAGCTGCTTCTGAAAGTTTTTCCTCAATCAGTGCCTTCACCTCGGCGTTTTCCATTGCTCCGCGAGTTTTGAGGGAGTTGAGGTTATTAATCACCTCCTGGGGTGACATAGATTTAACTAGCGCTACCAGCAATATTGGTGTGAGCTGGTTGAGTGTACCAATAGCAATGGTATAAGGAATCTTATGTTCCCCAATTAGCCGTGCTTGTTCCTCTGGAGTTGCCGCTTTAGCTAGCTGCTTGAGAGCAAAAGCCAGACTATCTTCTGGAGGAGCATCCTTAAAGAGTACTGCATTAGCTCGCTCACTCGGCTTAATATGCAAACTAGCGTAGAGATGCTTCATTGCCTTGCGCCCCCGCAATGCCGAACGATCAAAAAACTTAGGGTTTTTTTCTCGTACCTGTAAATAGCGCCGGACAGAAGTACGGGTAGAACGAGGTAACTTTTGCTGATGTTGTTTCATGAAGTCCACAATTCTCGCCACTTGGTAAGGCGGGAATTCTTGCAGGAGCATAAAACCAGCATTCCGGTGTTCCGTTAGCTGACTTGTGAGCAGATTACCCACAAAAACTTCCTTATGGTCACGCACATCACCCTGCTTCTGATACCATACTGCTAGGTGTCCGTAAAAAATCGGGTCAAGTTCCACCATCATTTGGTGCAGTTCTGCTACCTGAGTTAACTCCCGATGTGGTGTGGTAAGCAAACTGTTAATTATTTCTAAACGCAAGTCGCGCTCTGCCGTATTTATCATGACTATCTCCTTGGCGTAGCTATGGGAGAAGGCAGATGTCGCACGCTAGTACCGCTGCGCGGAATTAAGAATTAAGAATTAAGAATGCTTATAGAGTAAGGATTCTATCGATCTCAAACTGGTAGGTTATTTCCGCCGCACTGCACTACAGATGCAAGCAATAGAAGTGCCGCGCAAGTCTGGAAAGCTTTTGTTTTCTTTTTAAGTTAAAAAAGTATGTAAGCTTTTCGGGTTGGGGCGCGGCGACATCTACCATTATATCCCTCTTCTGTCACTTTCCGAAATTCTGACGATATTCCGTCATTACAGCCAACGATACCTAACGAGAGAATCAGGGTTTGACCCCTATTTTTCGGACTCTGACAGAAGCTATCCATTAGGCAAAAGTAGTCGAAACAGTGATAGAGACTACGATGTAGAAGCAAGTTGTGAACCTTCAAACAAATAGTAGAAGGTCGAAAGCCCTCGCCAGAGGGTTTTCAAGCCAGGTTCGCCATCTCCACTACGAGCCAAAAATCCACCCAAGCGTGCAATCCAAATCAAAGCTTGATGAAGAGTAGGAGGTTTTTTCGAGCGGTTTTTGGGTTGAAATTTACGTCGTAAGAGTTTCCATTCTTGCGGAGAGAAAACCACTTGGCAAGAAGCATCGGGATTCAGTCGAGCTTGATAAGTCAACCACATTAGTCGCCAAGCAACAATGTTATAAGTCGCCAGTGCTCTTTCTAAACGCTCTCGAGTTTGAAGTTGAAGTTTTTCCACACCACAGCCACTTTTTAGGGTAAAGTGAAAACGTTCGATGAGCCATCGATAGCTATACCACTGCACACATTGCCAAGCTTGTTGAGAAGTCTGATTGATATATCCTAAACCTTTGGTTGCTTCATGTGTTGTATACTCCAAGTCTGTCGTATCCTGTATAGCCAGTACTACTCCTGCTTCTACAGACCTCCTGACTACACCTTCCCTGTGTGAAGCCAATATTTGTGTTTTTTTCACTTTCTCATTTGACCAAAATCTATAGATACTTTGGCTTTTGTTCGCATTACCACTTGCTTTCGGTACTGTTTCTCCTGGATGTTCGCTTAAGAGCAACAGTGTCTTTCTCAATCTTTTGGCATGGCGTATGTCCTGAAAAATTTTGGGTTTATTTCCTGGCTTATCCAATCTTTCATTTGTTCTTCTTCATCCCCTGATTGACTTTTTCTTCTGATACTCTCACAACATACGCCAAGCTGTCCACGAAGTGCGAACACCATTTTTCCGGTTGATTGAGGGGAGCTCTTGTTAAGTTGATACTACAACTGGGAAAGATTGGGCGGCGCAGCGGAGGTTGAAGCGCTCCCCTACGGTGTCTGACCACCTTGTAGAGTACTCTTGCTGGGGAGTGCTTCAACCCGCCCAATCTAGCGCAGCGCTTCCCAGTGGCGATCGCTCTGAGCTGAATTTAGCGATTGCCTACGGCACCAGCGTAGCTGATCGCACTCTTGGGAGACCCCTGTTAATCTAATAATGGCTCTCACCACTCCCTTCCCAATCCTTAACTGAATCATCGTCTCTATCACTGTTTCGGCTACTTTTGCCTAATGGATAGAGAATTGGGGGGCTAGGGGGGCGAATACAGAATTGTGCCAAAATTCAGAACATTGGGAATTCAGAGGTAATAATCTGATCTGCATGAGCTTCAATGTAGTCCCAAATCAACCGAGATACCGAGCGTTTTTGACCTATATTGCAGTTTTCATGTAAATCTATATAGGGTAAAGGATTGTACTCGTTGAATGCACCTTTTGTCTCTGCTAGGGGACGGGAAATGTCGGAGGTAATCAGATCAAAACCCAAAGTCAGGATGGAAAATTGTTGGGAAAAATCAATACAGCTTTGGATAATACTCGGATGAAGTTCGTTAGTAGAATCTACCAAGTCTGCTCCGGTGAAGGCAGTGATTTTCTCTTGTAAGTAGAAGATTTCTCCTGCTGGCAAGACTGTTTCCAGGTTATAGCCTGCCTCAGACAACAGTCGGCGACTCGTGCGATCGAAGACTAATTGATGAATGGTGGTATGGTATTCGTAGCGATCGCCTCTTCCCGGTTCTTGATTACGTAACTGGAATAGCTGCAAAATTGTGTGTTTACCATCGCCAATCACATTAGCAGGGCGTCGTTCTACACAAGCTGCATACTGATGATTGATAATCAAGACTCGATAGTTACGTCCGTAAATGTGGGACTCAAGCTTAATCAGATCTCCGTCTGCTTCGAGCAGACTAACAGCTTGCTTAAGTTGCTCTACAGTCTGCAAATTAGTAAAGACATTACGGCTCAGAGAACCGGAATCGGGTTTAGCTACTATAGGGAACTTGAGGCGCTCAAAAGGGATATCTGCCAGGGTTTTGAAGGTTCCATAGGACAGGGGAACAGGTAGTCCAGATTGCTCCATCCGTTGCAATTTCCGAGATTTGGATTGATCATAATCTTGATCTTTATTAGTCCCGTATAAATTGCTGGGATAGGTTTTGTAGATAAAGCCTTTGCCCTCCCGTTCAGCTTGAAAGATTCTTTCACTAAGATCAATAACTTTAAATCGAAATCCCCGTCGCATCCCTTCTTGCATGATGAGCCACACAGACTTGGGCAATTGATGGTAGTCGATGCCTTCAATGTCAGTATCATCGGTGCGAATTGGTTGGGGATCGATGCCGATGGTATCCTCAACAGTAGCAGCGTCGGCGATCGCCCATGCCTCATTTGTGGCATCCCGCAAGCTAGTTTTGAGGGGAGTCTGACGCAGCATGTTGGCTAGAGCGACTGAATTTTCTACCAGGAGTCGTGCGTCTCGATTCACATTGATCTGATATTTTCCCCAAGCTTGAATAAAACCCATATTGGTATTCATTCCTTGGAACCAAGCTACTTGATTTTGGGGGGGATTGGTACAGCCTAATTGGCTAAAATCGTAACAAGTCTGAGCGATACAATGGTTACCTCCTGTAGCATTCCCAAGGACTAATAAACAGAACACCTTATTGTAAAGCGGGAATTGTCTCGTTTCCGGGTCAATTTTGGCATGACGGGTGCCTTGCAACCGTTCAATTAATTTTTGGCATTGGGAAGAGCGCATCCCAGAGATGACTGGAGTTCCCACAATTAGAATATCTGCTGCTTGAATCGACTCAAAAAATTGAGGAAACTCGTCTCCTGGACCCTCATCCCATGTTGTCCCTGGTAAAATCTGAAAATCTACGACTCTTAATTGGTCTGTTTGGCAACCTTTTTGGCGATATAAGGCAGCAACAATATGCCATAGAGCTTCAGTATTACTAATTTCTGGAGATTGCTTCAGAGTACAATTAATAAACAAAACTTTGATATTATTTCTCATTGGGATGAGGTGAATAGAATTTAGAATTTAGAATTTAGAATTTAGAATTGGGAATAGGCGATGAAAGTGGGATGTACCTAACTGATTAGATAGCTATAAAAAACTAAAGTCCCCAGCAAGTGTAACTGGGGAAGTAAGCTATTAGCTGGAGGGATAAAACTTAACAGTATTGTGATTCCTCCCCAGCGTCGTGCCCGATAATCAGAGGTCAATTTAACAATATGGCATAGGGAACGGATCCTCTTCCTGCGGAGGAGATGGTGGCATTGGACCTGGGCCTGGGCCAGGTCCTCCTGGACCTGAGCCTGCGCCTGCGCCTGCACCTCCGCCTGCGCCTGCACCCGGACAACGACGTCCCTTCCTGCGCCGAGGTCGCCGACGAGGCCGCTTGCGCCGACCACAACCTCCAGCTATGTCTAATTCAGACAAAGAGAGTTTAGTTAGTGGGGAAAGTTCGTTATCTAATTCCTGTTGTTGACTTTTTAATATTCGTGTCAAATACTTTGGTGTGGTTAGGAGTTCACCTTGGAGAGTAGAATTTGGTAAATTCCTTTCTTGCTCGTCCATTTCTTTTACTTCCTAAATGTCTATGTTTTTAAGTCTATCTGTTTTTTCTCTGGTGATAACTTTCTTCACTCACTCTTCACACTTATTGGACTTCTCTTATTCTTCTTCACACTCTCTTCACACTTCCATTCTAAATTCTAAATTATCCCTGTAAATTATCTATGAAAGAGCAATTTAGAGCCTAACCGAGTAGTATTGCACCCTATCCTTCCGCACGAATCAAACTTCCATAGACTCCTCCTTCCTCCAACAACTCCTGGTGAGTTCCCTGCTGCACTACCTCACCCTCATCCAGGACAATAATCTGATCACAATCGATAATCGTACTCAAGCGGTGGGCTACTAGAATACAACTACAATGGCGCGATCGCAGATTTTCGACAATAGTTTGTTCAGTCTGAGCATCCAACGCAGAAGTAGCTTCATCCATAACCACAATTACTGGATTCTTCACTAAAGCACGGGCAATTTCTAACCTTTGTCTTTGTCCCCCACTTAAATTAACTCCACCTTCGAGTAACTCCCCATCATATCCTCCAGGAATTGCCATGATAGTCTGGTGAATCGCGGCATCTTTACAGGCTTTAGTTAACTCTTCATGTGATATTGTCCCATCCCATAATGTCAAATTATCCCGCACTGTACCCCCAAAGAGAAAGATATCTTGTTCCACCAGAGATAGGGAATTCGCTAATACCTGACGGGGAATTTCTCTTCTGGGAATTCCATCCAAGAGAATTTCCCCCTCCCAAGGTTGATAAAGTCCACAAATAAGTTTAGCTAGGGTGGATTTCCCGGAACCACTGGCTCCAACTAGAGCTACTCGTTGCCCCGGTTGTAATGAGAGGCTAAAGTCTTCAATCAAGGGTGGTTCTACCTGGGAGTAACCGAAGGTGATATTCCTTAACTCGACATAACCTTGGAGTTTCGTATTTTGGTTGATGTCGGATTCTTGATGGGGATGCAAGTCATAGGGGTGCAAGTCATTAGGGCGCAAGCATTGCGCCCCTAAGGTTTCGGGATCGAGGGAGTTGCCTAGCACATCATCTAAACGATTCAAATCTCCTTCTAATTCCTGGAGAGTACTACCAAAATTGACTAAAGTATTAACCGGTTCCTGAAAACTGGACATCAAGCTTTGAAACGCCACCAACATCCCAATACTGAGATTGCCCTCCATCACCCGCAAACCGCCAATGATGAGGATTAACATTGAAGTTAAGGAGGTAAGCAAGATGGGCAAAACCCCTAACATCTGATTAGTGACTGATAACTCTTGCTGTGCGATCGCAGCTTTGGCATAATATCCAGACCAACGGGAAAAGAAATCTGACTCCAATGCTGATGCTTTCAACGTTTCAATCGTTTGCAGTGCGGCAATGCCAACTGCTGCAACTTTCCCCTCTTCTTGTACTAAACGCAGATTGGCATCAACTCGCCGCCTAGCTACCCACTGCAAAGCTAAGCCATTAATAGCAGCAAAACCAACCCCAATTAAGGTCAGCAATTCATCATAGGCAAACATGACTACAGCGTAGAACAAGAGCATAACCGTATCAATAACTGTAGTTGCCAATTGTCCCGAAAGGATCTCGGCAACTTGATTATTGAGACTGACACGATTACTAATTTCTCCTGCATATCTTTGGGCATAAAATTCGACAGGCAATCTGAGAATATGCCACAGGAAACCAGCGGACATCTCCACTGCTAGCTTAATCCCCAACTTACGCAAATACCGCAGCTGCAACCAGGTTAAAATACCCCTAAATACCGTAGTCAGCATCATCCCTAAAATCAGGGGACGTATCCATTCAGTGCGATTTTCTACCAGCACCTGATCCACAAATATTTGACTGAACACCGGAATCCCCAATCCTGGCAAGACTAAGAGAAATCCGGCTAAAATACAGTAGAGAATTGCCCAAAATGAACCCCTCAAACGGTCAATTAATGCTAGGATTGTGCTAGGTTTACGTCCTCCTCGATGAAATTCTGGTCCTGGTTCCATCACCAGCACCACTCCAGTAAACCCCTGATCAAATTCCTCCCAAGAAACCTTCCGACGTCCAGTAGCCGGATCGTTGAGGAATACCCAATGTTTACTAAATCCTTCTACTACCAGGAAATGATTGAATTCCCAAAAGACGATGTAGGGTGGAGATACTTTTGTGAGTTGTTCTAGGTGTTCTGCTTTAAAGCCATCGGCTTGCATTCCGTAGCGTCTAGCAGCAAGGATCAGATGAGAAGCCTTGCTCCCATCACGGGATACCCCACATTTAATACGGAGTTCAGCTAAAGGGACAATGCGATCATAGTAGCCCAAAATAATAGCCAAGGCAGCTGCACCGCATTCTACTGCCGACCTTTGTAAGACTATGGGGGTTTTAACACGCATTCAGATGTTAGGTTTTAAACTTTAACAAACAACCAATAACAAATAACAAACAACTTTCTTGCTGCTTCAATGTTGCTTCAGTCTTCCGGTACTTTTCGATGTCGCGAGCAAAACATTGAAAGACTAATTTACCTTCATACTCAATGACTTGAGTACTGATTTCAACTGGTATTTTAATACCTTCCTTACATCGAAGGCTATGTTCATAGCTGATATGACCATTATGCTTCAACTGTCTTTGCAAGGCTTGGCGCTGGGTTTCGTCCATTGGCGTCTCAATGTCTCTGATTGACAATTGTAGTAGTTCCTGACGGGTGTAACCGAGTCGCCTTGCTGCATTAAAGTTAACATCCAACAATTGCTGATTGTTAGCGTCAAGGATCCAGATTAAGTCGTTAGCCAATTCAAACAAATTGCGATACTTTTTTTCTGACTCCTGCAATGCTATTGCTGTTTGCTTATGTTCTGTGATATCTCTAGCTATGCAAACAACTGCATCAGTGTTGCGATCGCTTCCCTGAATTGGGTTGAGTATATACTCGTAGTGCCTCGTCCCTTGAATAGTTGAGATCTTAAACTCTTCGGTTAGGAATTGTCCATTAGTTAATACTAGTTGGTATTGCTCTAGAAACTGCTCTATCTGCTCGATCGGAAAGCTTACCTCTTCAAAGGTCTTACCCAGGAAGTAATTTCTCTCAAACCCCAAAATACGTACACCAAAAGAGTTAATATAAGTGCAGCGACCCATGCGATCTAGCACAAAAATTAAGCCTGGAAAAGTTGCAAGAATTTGGTCAAGTATTTTGGCTCCCTGATTATCCTCTGTTCTGACTGTTGCCATCAATGCTTGATGTTTATTACTAACCAATGTACTAACTCTTTGTTCAACAGAGGTGGGACTACCTAAAATATGAAAACCTTCCACCGCCTGTACTAGAAATGCTAAACAGTGTAAAGTACTGCTATCAAAATAAGTTTCTTGGCAGAATTCAACCACTCGCTTGGATAGACTTGTGGCTTGTTCAATAATTTCATTGAGCTGTTGACCAACCATTTCAGATGTTATTGGCTCTAGTGATGAAACTGAAAGTCCAAAGGCATTTGACAGAGCTTCTACAACCAAATTATTTTGGCTTTGGTTAGTTATTTTAGCTCGATATTCAATTACTTTAATAAGTTCCTCTGGCAAACGGAATGTCATCACTTTGTTAGTCATTGGTTTGAATCCTTATCGAGCAGTTTTAGGTGAAATCTATAATCAGGACTTTTAACGGGAAATACCTTAGTACAGCGCGGCGGAAATAACCCACCAGTTTGAGATCGATAGAATCCTTACTCTATAAGCATTCTTAATTCTTAATTCTTAATTTTTAATTCCGCGCAGCGGTACTTATTTGCCTTCCTTGCTAAAACTAACTGATTGAGTGTTGCTAAAAATGAACCCAAGGGGAATCTTCAGCAACTCTTTAAATACATAATTTCCATTAATACTTATACTTGTAAATAATCATTAAATCTAAAATAAATGTGAACTAACGCGAGCTGGATGTTTAGTCACTAAAGGTTGATCAATTACTGAAAATAATTAATGTAATTTAAAACAACTCATAAAAACTTCAACAAAAGAACATATTGTAAAGCAAAAACTCCTTGGAATCATAATTAAAAGTTATCATATGTTACCAATCAGTAGTCTGTTGAACTTTACACAACCTTGATAATTGAGAATTGTTAAATTGAGAATGATATATTTAATTATTTAAATACTTGACTAATTAAAAAACAAATGCTACCAACGGAATTGCTAATTAATCGACTAAATGGGGAGGAGATTATTCCCAAGCGATTGCCAATTAACTCTATAATGTGTGCGATCGCAACTGAATTAATCACCTGTTTCCAGCAAGCTGTTGGTGGTACTCAAGGAGAACTCGATTCCAAGTTACAAGAACTCGAAGGGGACAGTCCTGACTACCGCCTCAAAAGGGGTTTAGCTCATATCCTTAAAAGTAACTTTAGTACCTTTGAAATTGTCAGTCCCTTAGAACCCAAGGAACTGCGGCGGAGGGTTTTTACCCTTGCTTCCCAATCGGTTCCCAGTCGTCAGTCGTCGGAAGCAACCTTAGAAACTCTCAGCAGTGCTCTGACTCAGGAGTTAAATCAGGAAGTTCTACCTCACCAAATTCGCACGGGACTCTATGCAGATTTACAAGAAAATCGTATTCTTACCCAGTATGAGGACCCAGCAGCAGAAGCACTACTACACCGCTACAATTTATCTCAAGTCCAGGGCATCTTTTACCGGGCTTCTCATATGATCATCAATGCTCACCGGAATGTACCCGGTCAGTATAAACTCTTATTCCGCTATCTAAAGCTGTTTCAGTTGATGACCTACATTGAGGGAGATGCTGATCATGGCTTTACCATTACTATTGATGGACCTACTAGTTTATTTAAGCCTAGTACCAGATATGGGTTAGCGATCGCCAAAATGCTTCCCGCCCTACTCCATGTCACTAAATGGAGTCTCAAAGCAACCTTACAAAAACGAGACCCTTACAGTGGTACTTTGAAAACTGGACATTTTGCTCTTGATGACAAATGTGGTTTAGTTACTCACTATCCTGCTGGTAAGACCTATGACAGTATGGTGGAAGAATCCTTTGCTAAGCGCTGGGACTCTCAGAAAACCGACTGGATTTTAGAACGAGAAGTGGAGCTCATTCCCCTCCCTGGTAGCGTGATGATTCCCGACTTCCGCCTAGTTCATCCTGATGGAAGGGACTTTTTGTTAGAAATAGTCGGCTTCTGGCGTCCGGATTACTTGAAAAAGAAATTTTACCAGGTACGTCGGTCGGAGTGCGATAATTTAATTCTCGCCATTTCCGAGCGCCTCAATTTGGATAAGGCAGGTATTAAGGTGCAAGATGTACCAGCTAAGATTATTTGGTTTAAGGATAAGCTTTCCCCAAAAGCCGTGCTCAAAGTTTTGGAGTGATTGGAGAAACAACTGTAGGGCCGTATTGAATACGCCCAAATTATTGTCAATGGTGACAATTTAAAAGATCGTGCATTTTGTCAAGTACCATAATATAAATACTTGTATTAATTAAAAATTCGTGAGTAATCTTACTCTTCCTTCGATATTCATGATCACACTACTGTTGGTAGTGGGTTTGTTATTCTTCATCCGAGCGTCTGTTAAAGACCGTACAGAACAAGTACAACTGATTACTCAAGAGCCAGAAGAATCCCTTTTAAGTAGGTTGCAGCAGTATTTTGACACCAGAGCCTACAGGATTACAGCAGTTGATCCTGCTACTAATCAAGTTACATTCCAAGGGTTTGTTCGACCTAGTTGGTTTCTAGCAATCTTTTTAACAACCCTAGCTGCTTGTAGTATCTTTTGTTTTTCGCTGGTTTTCTCATCCCTTTACCCCGAGTTCACCAATCTTTTTGTGGGACTAGTTTTGCTAGCACCAGCAGCAGGAGTATTTTACTGGAAAAAAGCGGGACGTAATGAACAGGTTTTCCTCAAAGTAGAGTCGTTCACAACTGAAGAAACTACTCAAAGCTTGATTACTGTTACAGCTCACCGGGATGAACTCGCTCAACTGCAACAGACTCTAAAACTCCAACCTTCCGTTGGAATTGAAAGTTAAAAAACTAGGACTTACGTACCTTAACTCATCCCCCGGAAGAAAGCACGGGAGATGCGAGTGTTAGCAAGCGGCGCGCGTCTATCCCTCCCATCCCTTAAGGAATGAATGGGCTTCCCGCCGCTTTCGGTAAAGCAATTCTGTCATCCTGAGCGATAGCGAAGGATCTCCCAGCCGCTTGAGATGTTTTAAAACAATTGCTAATTCCAGTTTCGTCTCTTTCGGGCAGTTCTACAATTTTAAGCGATCGCTTTTTTCCTGGGGAAGCGAGTGAGTTGCTAAGAGAATGGCAGTAAAGGTTGAGTTTTCTTCTCCACCTACCACCTAACACCTAACACCTAACACCTAACACCTATGGCAACCCGAAAATTACGACTTATTCAGCAAGCCCTATTTATACAGGGAAGCGACAAATTCTTCATAACCGTTGTAAGGTAAAGTCGGGCGTTCCTCCCATGACAACTCTGGTCCTTTGCTGATGAACCTTTCCGTCTTTTGTGACCACCTCGGATGAGGTTTGTTAGGATTGACATTATCTTCAAAGCCATATTCTGAGGGAGCTAAGGTATTCCAAAAGGTTGCCGGTTGCTGTTCAACAAAGTCGATTTTGACAATGGACTTTGCCCCTTTGAAACCATACTTCCACGGTAACACTGCTCTAATAGGCGCACCATATTGCTTCGGCAGCATCTCACCGTAGACACCAACAGCAAAAAATGCTAACTCGTTCGCCATTTCGTCTAAGCGTAAACCTTCTGTGTAAGGCCAGGGTACTTTTTGACCTAATGATTGAACTGGAGCCAACGAAATTTTGGGGTCATAGTAAGAGGTAAAACTCACAAATCGAGCCTTATCAGTTGGCTCAACCTCTGCCATCAGCAATTTCATCGGAAATCCTACCCACGGTAGTACCATAGACCAAGCTTCTACACATCGCAATCGATAGATACGCTCCTCTAAGGGAAATTTCTTGAGTAAATCATCTAAGTCGTAGGTGCGAGGATTTTTCACTAAACCTGTCACTGTAACTTGCCAGTTATCAGTAGGTAATGCTTGGCTGGCTCGCCAAATAGACTTGCTACCACCAAATTCATAATAGTTATTGTACTGTCCCGCCAGGATTTCGTCGGTGATTGGTCGGTCAACTGTCTTGAAAGCAGGATTACGTGCAAATGGCTCTAAACTAGGTTGATCTAAAGTTTCTGCTAGAGCTTGGTTTGATGAAACTAGGTTATTTTCTGGTACAGAAGACCCTTTACAACCCAAAACCGAAACAATACCTGCCCCCAGGCTAGCATTAGCTATAGTTTTGAGAAAACGACGGCGGTTGAAATAAGCACTTTTAGAAGTGACTTGTGACTCTGGAAGCTTCCAGGCTTTGGGTACACGGATGATAGTCATTAATATATTAACTAATTGCTAATGGTTTGGAGTCCACTAGCGATTCTAACCTTTCCAAGCTGCTGAGCATGAGGGAACGAGTCGCACTAAATTCTAAATTCTAAATTCTAAACTTGACATAGACACGCTAGAGGCAAAAATCTTTAAAGAGTAGCTTTTGACAAATAACAAAAATGACTACAGTTTTACGAGTGGGCGATCGCAATATTACTGCTGAAGAACTTATTCCTCTACTAGCTGAATACCAGCTGCTACAGCCGTTAATCCGGGAAGTTATCATTGATGAAGCGATTACCTCGATCGAATGTACTCCTGAGGAGACAAATCAAGCAGTTCAGCAGTTCTGCCAGAAAAAACAAATTACTGAACCCAAAGTTCAAGAAGCTTGGCTCAAGCAGCAGGGAATGAGTGCAGCACAACTCGAAGCTCTGGCAACCCGAGCACTGAAAATCGAAAAATACAAACAGGCAACCTGGAGTCACAAGCTCGAATCCTACTTCCTCAGCCGTAAGATAGAGTTAGACCGAGTAATTTACTCCCTAATTCGCACCAAAGATCCAGGAATTGCCCAAGAACTCTATTTCCGGATTCAAGAAGGGGAGCATACTTTTGCAGATTTGGCAA
Organism: Caldora sp.; assembly: GCA_965222765.1. Taxonomy (GTDB): domain Bacteria; phylum Cyanobacteriota; class Cyanobacteriia; order Cyanobacteriales; family Coleofasciculaceae; genus Caldora. The sequence goes on along the minus strand of CBDCVG010000073.1, from coordinate 6,365 downwards.
GGGAGTATTCTCAAGGTCCGGAGGCCCAAACTGGTGGATTGGTTGGTCCGGTAGAGTTGACTCAGCCTCACCCAGCTTTAGGAAAAATTCTGCGTTTAAGTAAACCTGGACAATTGTCACCACCGACACGCTTGGGAGAATGGTTGGTAATTGTACGTCTAGAGGAGTTGATTCCTGCACAACTAGATAATGCTATGCGTCAACGCCTCATCAATGAGTGTTTTAATATTTGGCTCACCGAACAGGTAAATCAGCAATTAGTAGTTGGTGATGAGGAGCCAGTGCAAGAAGGCAGAAGGCAGGAGGGCGGGGAATTAAGAATTAAGAATTAAGAATTAAGAATTAAGAATGCTTATAGAGTAAGGATTCTATCGATCCCTGATAGCGATTCAATTCGATTGGAACGTGCAGCAGTTTGAGGAAGAGTCTCAAGATGAAGCGTTTCAATCCCTGATAGGGATTCAATTTGATTGGAACACTATTATGGACGAGAATCAGAAGCAGGTGGCTAAGTTTCAATCCCTGATAGGGATTCAATTTGATTGGAACGCCCGTGCATATGGCGCTGGCATTCAAGCCGCAACGTTTCAATCCCTGATAGGGATTCAATTTGATTGGAACCGCAGGCAGTTGAAAAGCTTACTGTATTTATTTTTCAAGGTGCATTTGCGACTACCGAGTCAAATACTAGCATTCTAGAACTGAGAGTTGCAACAGGGCAGTGAGAGAATTCGCCAAAAACCTTTAATAGCAAGCATTTGAAGAGTTGCGACTACCTCTTATGGGAGTGAAACGCTTCAAACTCTTATGTGACAGGGGATGTAACCCAAAAAGTTCTCCTCCGTCAAAAAACACCTACAGGTAGGCGCAACTAAACTGCTAGGTAGGGCTTGCTGAATAAGTGTGGAAGCTATGCCATACTTTGCTTTCAATCATTTTCTGCCTAGCAAGCGTGCAAGGAAATTGTATCGATGGGCTCAATTTCCTTGTACTTTCGTGGAAAATTCCCTAATACCAAAAATCTAATACCTTACCTACCACCTGCCACCTACCACCTACCACCTATTCAAACCCGAAAATTACGACTTATTCAGCAAGCCCTAGGTATCTAAGTTTACTACAGGATTTGCGCAGCTATACCATATATAAAGTCAAAGATGCGTTACGCTACGTGATACTGCTGGCGAAATATTTCCTAATATCGTGCAACGACATCAAAGCCCCCTAAATCCCCCAATTTTGGGGGACTTTGAATCCGGGCTCCCCCAGAATTGGGGGCTGGGGGGCTTGAAAAACCTTTGTCTCGTCGCTTATATTTCCAAATGTTAATTTCGCCACCAGCATCCGCTACGTTAACACACCCTACCAACAGAAGCTGTGCGTAAGTCCTAGTACTTCAAAAAGGTTGATATCGAAGTGAAAACGAAACTCCATTATCTTGCAGAGAATCTCCTTCATTGTCAATGGAGAGTAGGGGAATTCCCCAATCTAAGCGAGCAGAGAAACTAGAATCAATTTGCCAGCGTAGCCCTAAACCGATACTAGCAAGGGTAGCAGAACTGGAAGTACCAATCGAAATAGAAGTTTCACGATCATTATTCCAAACTCTGCCTACGTCAAAAAAAGGAGTGAGTTGGAGCGTGCCAATGCCATCTGAATCACGTATGAGGGGATACCTTAATTCCAAACTAGCTGCAATACCATTATCTGCAACTTGTTGATTTTGCCGATAGCCTCGTACTGTATCAACGCCACCAATGCTAAATTGTTCTAGCGGTAAAAGGGGGTCTAAGGAAAATTGTGCACCGATACGACCAATTAAGATAGTATCGGTACTTAATGCCTGAACCCACTGAAATTGTCCCAACCAGCTGGTAAAGAGTCCATCAACGCTAGTGTCATTAATAGTAGGGTCAAAAATATCTAAGCCAAAACTCAATTGGGATCTAGCAGCCAATACTCGGCTAGGCTGACGATTAATCCAGTCTTGGCTGAACCTGAGGACACTTACTCTAGATTTACCATCGTCTGGTCCTAGGGAAAAAGAGAAGGGTATGTCTTCTAGTAAAAATGTCTGGCTTTGGCGCAAGTCAAAGGATAACCCCAGAGCTAGTTCCTTGGTAGGAGTACGAATAAATGGTTGACGGAAACCAAGGGATAGGGTGTAGGAGCGAGAATTAATATCAAATTGGGAAAATGGTTCCTCAACAATCTCACTATAGCTGTTGGTATAACTAACATTCAGAGTGCCGTCACGGGGATTAAGGGGAATTTGATAACTAAGGTCATAGTTATCTAATCCTGTTGTAAGACTATACTCTGCACTCAAGCGATCGCCAAAACCTAGCACGTTATTATGAGCCAAGGCGACGGTACCACCTAAAGAGCCGATACTCGGAGAATTATGATTGTCTAACCCTACTTCTGCCATCCAGGGACTTGCTTCCCTTAGATTCAGTGTTAGCACACTTAAGCCTGGTGCTGTTCCAGCTGAAAGTTCTGCCTGCACACTATCAAGTAGAGGGTTGAGTTGTAGTAGTTGTAAAGCTTCTTCCAAACGCTGGAGATTGATGGGCGGTTGAGCAGCTAAGCCAAGACGCGATCGCACATAGCCTTCGTGTAAACGCTCTAATCCTTCAATCTCTATCTGTTCTATTGCCCCTTCTACAACCTGAACGATTACCACTCCGTCTGTCAAATCCTGGGGAGGAAGAAATGCACCAGAGGTAGTGTAACCGTTATCAGTATATAACTGAGCTATAACAGTACGAATTTCTAGGAGTTCTTCAAAAGTCGTTTCTCTACCAATTAACTCTGCTACTGCTGCTTCTAACTCAGCTGGAGAAAAAACATTACTTCCTAAGACTTCCACTCGCTCTACTTTGACTTTAACTCCCAACTCTGAATCAGGAGTTTCAGGAGTTTCAGGAGTTTCAGGAGTTGGCAGGATAGGAGTGGGAGTTTCTGGCGGCGTTGTCGGTAAAGGAGGCAAATCTGGACGAGTAGGTTCGAGGATTCCAGAAGGAATATCTGGGGGAGTTTGGGCTAGTTGCTTAACTTTCGACTGAAGTAGCAGGGATTGGGAGAATTGGGAATTGGCAGATGGGAGATAAGCTGGTATGTCAGTTTTTTGTGAAGATTGTTCAACTACCAACTCTGAATCATTACTAGCTAACTCATTAGTTAACTGAAAATTGAGTTGTGCTAAAGCAACAGAATTATAGTTGAGGCACAATATACTAGTCACAGTTACCGTTATTTGCCAAGGAACTTTAGTGAGAAATACCAAGCTATTGGGTAAAAAATAAAACATTTAACTTGTAAGATAAGCAACAAGTCTTATGACAATATTGAATTAGATTTGAGAGATGCTGGCAGCTATCTATACCATGCTGTTCTAGGCAAGATTATTTCCTGATTGGTTTCACAAAAACTAATTGAGCGATCGCAAAACCTCAACTAGGTGTTTCACTTTTTGCTGTAGCTCTTGGCGATACACCAGCCCATCTATCCAGCGCTGAGGAATTGCCTCATAACCATAGTGTGCACCGAGCAAAGCCCCCGCTACTGCACCATTGGTGTCAGCGTCCCCTGCCTCTGCAATGATAGTCTTTAAACCACTCTCAAAACTATCGGCATTGAGCAAAGCCCAGAAACCTGCTCCTAGGGTTTTCAAAGTGTAGCCTGTGCGATCGCTTTGAGTCATTACCCCTTCGTCCAAATCCAGCGCCTCTAGGGATTGTTGTGCCTTTTTCAGTGTAGGGAGAACTTCTGGATGAAAATCTGCAACCATCTCGAAACAATCTCGGGATAATTGTGCAACGTTCTTTTCTCCTTGAAGGAGCTGGCTAATCGCCAAAGAGACAGCGATGCAGGAAGCCACACAGCGGGGATCGGCATGGGTTAACAAACAGCAATCTGTCGCATTGGTTCGCACTTGCTCTGAATCCCAATAGTACCAAATACCCAGGACGGAAGTTCGCATCACACTACCATTGGCGGCACTTTGGCGCGAGCCTGCTTCCCAAACTTCCCTAGCTGCCTGATGAGGATCACTCAAAAAGCTTTGGTGATGAACTACTGCATTCACCGTTGCTCCCATACCCATACCATCAGTAATCGCCCAATGATGAAAACGGCGTGCGATATCCAGTAAATCAACTCGATGATGCTCCAAGAGACTATCGAGAATGCAAAGCATCTGATCAGTATCATCAGTCCAATCGCCGGGGCTCCAGGTTAACATATAACCTTTGTCCTGACTAGGCTGAAAGCGAGTAATCTGGCGGTAGACATCTAAACCACTGGGATATTCCTGGGCAACCTGGGATTTTAAGAGAAACTCTGTGCCAAACCCCAAAGCGTCTCCAACCGCTTGTCCGAAAATTACCCCATATATCTGGCTTTCGATTTCTGCATTGATCTCAGGCATTGATGAATTTTCTCAAACAATCTGTTTACTATCGAGAAACACACTCAGCCGCAAGGGGGTTGGGCGAAGGGCTCCTGGGGAGCTCTTAACTAACACGTAACTACACTGTAGGTATGAGCAAGCTTTTTCTCATGAAGGAAGAATACGATTTCTCTGAGTCAGTTAAGAACCCATATGTCAAAAAGCTTAAGAAGCAAGTAACCATTCGACTTGAGGAAGAAGTGATTAGTTACTTTAACGAGTTAGCTGAGGAAACTGGTATTCCTTACCAAAGTCTGATTAATTTGTACTTACAGGATTGTGTGCGCTCCCAGCGCAAGTTATCCTTGGAGTGGTTGCCTAGTGTCTAACTTAATCTTCAACAGTGAGAATTGATATCTTGGCTACTGGCGTTGGGTTACTCTGATTCCTTTACCGATTCTATCGGTGAAACGAGCAAATAAAATCCAAGCTGGAGTAGAGGTCTAATTTTAAATTCTCACTCATCAATACCTCTTCCTCCCTAGGTACAATAGTTAGCGTCCCCTGAATCGATCTAATATAGATGACGCCTTCCGAAGTAGAGATCGTATCCCAATCAAGTTCAGAAGACCCGGAAAAAGAGTATCTTGACGAAATACCCAATGATGTCGAGATGTCTCTGTTTGATCACTTAGAGGAGTTGCGGCAGCGAATTTTCTACTCCCTAATTGCTGTGGTAGTGTGTGTTATTGGCTGCTTTGTGGGTGTCAAACCAATTGTCCAGCTCTTAGAAATTCCAGCTCAAGGCGTCAAATTTCTGCAACTAGCTCCGGGGGAATACTTTTTTGTCTCTCTTAAAGTTGCCGGATACAGTGGTTTGGTCGTTGCTAGTCCCTTTATTCTCTACCAAATTATACTATTTGTTTTACCAGGGTTGACTCGCCGCGAACGAAAAATTATCGGACCCGGTGGTTTTGGGTTCAAGCTTCCTATTTTTCATCGGTTTGGCATTTGCCTACGTTGCATTAATTCCCGCTGCCCTCAAATTCTTTATCAGTTATGGCGCAGATGTGGTAGAGCAGTTGTGGTCGATTGATAAGTACTTTGAATTTGTCTTGCTATTGATGTTTAGTACTGGTATTGCCTTTCAAGTCCCAATTATTCAGATGCTACTGGGTATTTTGAATATTGTCTCCTCTGGGCAAATGCTTTCCGGCTGGCGCTTCGTCGTTTTAGGTGCCGCAGTTTTGGGAGCAGTACTAACCCCCTCAACAGATCCTCTCACCCAAAGTTTACTAGCTGGTGCTGTAATTGGTCTCTACTTTGGTGGCATTGGTATGGTTAAGCTGGTAGGTAAGTGATGTGCTGATACTGTGTAATGGCTTTGGTGTGGTTCTATGATTCTACAAGTTCATCCCAATAAACAAGAAACGACTGTAGCGTGGGAAGCACTTCCAGCCGATTTCGTGTTACCAGACGATCCTGTGGAAAATATTCAACAACCCCTGCTGGCTGCAGCACTAACTGATGCTTTAGGAGCCGCAGGTAAAATACAATCTCAAATGCTCATTGGCTCTAATTTTGGCTTAGTAGCCACAGTTAACAAAAAAATTACTGTGAAGGCTCCCGATTGGTTTTATGTACCTCAAGTACAACCAATAGCATCTGGGGTAATTCGTCGTAGTTACACTCCCAATTTAGAAGGTACACCAGTAGCCGTAGTCATGGAGTTCCTTTCCGAGACAGACTGTGGCGAGCTGTCAGTACGTTCAACTGTTCCTTATGGAAAACTCTACTTCTATGAGCAAATCCTTCAAGTTCCTACCTATGTAACTTACGATCCCTACGAAGCAAGTTTGGAAGTGCGGTACTTGCAGCAGGGAAAATATATCTTGCAACCAGCAGACGAGAATGAACGCTGCTGGATTCCTGAGTTAGAAATGTTTTTAGGAATTTGGCAGGGGGAACGACT
>CBDCVG010000072.1:0-10140 GCA_965222765.1 Caldora sp. | reverse complement strand
AGCCATCAAACCTTGCCAGGGGATTAAGATTGACGGCAACGGTAAATAGACTCGCTACCATGAGTAAGTAACTGGTAATATGGAGCCAACTGCCTGTAGTGGAGAGGTTCCACAGCCACAAAGCAATGGCAGCGAGGGTAACTTGGACGAGGATACCAGCGCCAACTACCAGAATTCTTTGCCACCGTGACAAGCAATAAGAATCGGTGGTATTGGTGTAGGCAGCAGGAATGAGGCACATAAATAGGAACCCCATTTCCGGAACGATGCCGCCATAATGTTTTAAGGTGAAGGCATGACCAAGTTCGTGCAGAGTGACGACAAAAGCGGCAAGTAGGGCAAAGGGAATGATCACAGAAGCACTTTGGTGTTGCCAAAGTTGTTGACCTTGGTAGATAATTTCTGACTGTTGATGAAATCCCCCAACTATCGAAAAGGCTAAAAATAGGCACAGAAACCAGGCAAAGGGGTGATTCCACAGCCAGCGCAGTTTATCAATATGTTTGCTTAACCAGGGGTCAGGGTTGAAAAGAGCAACTTTGAAAAATAATAGCTGCATGGGGGTAAATTTACCCCGACGAGGTTTGGGGGGTTGTGTCCCTACCAACATGGCGGTGGCGGCGAGGAGTTGCAGCAGGTAACGGAGTTGGGGATTCCTGAATTGTTCTGGGGGGAGAGTGGGGAGTTGGTCGATAATAGCTTTGTCTTTAGGACTAACTTGGAGAAAGGTTAAAATGGGGAGCTCTTTCTGCAAGATTCCGTGATGGGTTCCAGCGACTGGGTTGCGAAGAATCCAGTAACCCTCAGGATGGTGCAGCCAATGGACACCTGATTTGAGGCGAGGAGATTGGGAATTGGGGGTGGCAGATGGAGAGGTATTTTCGGGTTCCTCGGCTTTTGTCTTGTCTTGGGGGGTGAACGAACTATGAAGTGGGATTTCAATTCCCCGCGTCCCCCGCGTCCCCGCGTCCCCGCGTCTCCTCATCTTCCGGTTCATCTAGCGCCAAAATCTGGTGGCTAATTAGCTTTTGTAGTAAGTTGACAACTAAATTAGGGTCAGCATCGGGAAATTCTTGCTGAGCTAGTTTTTGGATTTGTTTGACTGTATATTGTCCAGTAAAGTAGCGTAGAGTGTAGCCTTCGGTGGGGGAGAAGAGGAATTTCTCTTGACCTGCGATCGCTCTGAGGATGATTTTGTTAGAATTGCGTACTCTTCCTAAATTCCAGTATTCTCTTAAGTCTGGACAAAGCCAATCCTGACAATTTTCCTGGGTTAGGTACTCTTTAAGAGCTCCTGAGGAGCGCTTCGCGCCCCCAATTGAATTAAGAGAAACAATATCTTTCCCAATTCCCGATTCCCGATTCCCAATTCCCAATTCCCAATTCCCTTGTTTCTCGAGAGTCATAACTGAATCAAAATTTCTCCAGCTTGATATTCATGCCTTGCAGTTTTTCCTGCAGCCATTGCTCAAATAGTTGATTTTGCAGATCTTGCTTCAGTTTTCCTTCTAAAGTAGCGGGGAGAAACTGTTCAACCCGAAACAGAGCATAACTGCCATTAATTTCTAGGGGTCCGATAAGTTCACCGGGATTGGCAGAATCAAGGGCTGTTTTGAGAATTTCTGGCAATTTACCACGACTTACTACACCCATCATCCCGTTCATCAGCCGGTCATTGCTGAGGGAATGTTCTCTAGCTAAGGCTTCAAATTGGCTTTTATCTGCCAGAATCTGTTGTTGAAGATGGGCGGCGAGTTCTTGATCTTTGAGGATAATCCGGGAGAGGACGACTCCATCTAGAAAGGGTTTGCGTTGGTTAAAGTAGTCCTCTAATTTGGATTCAGTTATTTGTGTTTTGAGTTTTTCGACTTTGAAGCTAAAGACTACTTTGCTTTGAAAGTCATCGTAGGTCATACCATTACTTTTGAGCCAAGTTTGGAATTCTTGTGGTTCAGTAAGTTGATTCTGTAACCGGAAGTCCATAATCACTTGGTCAAGTTTCAAGGAATCAATTTCGATGTTTTCGGTGACTTCCAGTTGTTTTTCCAGAAGGTACTGGCGGAGGATATCTCCTAGGGTACGTTGCAAACTTCCAGCAGCACGGAGGTAGTTTAGTGCTTGGCTAAGGGAGATTGATTCTTGAGCGATGGTGAGGAAGGGTATTGATTCCATCGGTTAGTTTTTATTTATTAGAAAGGGTTTGAGCATAGGCGCAAACGTCTCGTTCGCAGGAGTGAAAAGCGAGCAAGATGCTCGCACTACTCGCTTTGCATCATTTTAGGCATGTTAGTGAGCACTCACACTCACTTCAGAATTATTGCGGTGACTCAATCATCTTGAAACACACCAAACCACCTGCCATCTCCATATCCCACATCAACAAGTTCCAAACCTTCATCCCATCGGTCTGAAATTTGTTCTGTAAAGGTGTCAAAGTTGCCGGAAGAAGAGTAAGCATTGGCTCCGTTATCTGGACCAAAGACACCAAACCATCGACCATCACCGTACTCAACATCAATTAAGTTATAATCTGCATCCCATCGGTCTGAAATCTGTTGTGTAAAGGTGTCAAAGTTACCGGAAGAAGAGTAAGCATTGGCTCCGTTATCTGGACCGAAAACACCAAACCACCTGCCATCACCATACTCAACATCAACTAAGTTATAATTTGCATCCCATCGGTCTGAAATTTGTTGTGTAAAGGTGTCAAAGTTACCGGAAGAAGAGTAAGCATTGGCTCCGTTATCTGGACCAAAGACACCAAACCATCGACCATCACCGTAGTCAACATCAATTAAGTTATAATCTGCATCCCATCGGTCTGAAATCTGTTGTGTAAAGGTGTCAAAGTTACCGGAAGAAGAGTAAGCATTGGCTCCGTTATCTGGACCGAAAACACCAAACCATCGTCCGTCACCACGCTCAACATCAACTAAGTTATAATCTTGATCCCATCGGTCTGAAATTTGTTGTGTAAAGTCATCGAAGCGATTTGACCAAGACCAAGCATTAATGACTAGCTTAGTATCGTTAATTTGTACACCATCATAGTCCTGAAACTCGCCTGTGTTCTGGTTGTTGCTTTCATTAGTCTCAGCTACATCACCATCACCATCTACAATCATGCCGATGTAATAAGTGTCGTCGCCCAGACTATCCCAGAAGGGATCTCCTTTGCTAGGTAAGGTCAGGGTTTTATTTAAGGTGCCAGTGCTACTATTACCTGATACATTACCAACTAAGTAGCTACCTAAGTAACGATCTGAAGTGCTGATAAAGTCGTTGGTGGAGATATAAAAGTCTACATCAAATGAACCTGAGGAATCAGCTTGAGTATTTTGAATTTCAAATTCCGTAGTAAAGCTATCTCCTGCATCGCGGGGTTCTTCTACTACGTTGAAGGACTTACCCGAAAGATCAACAACGTTTCCTGCTTCAAAATTCTTTGTACCACTAACTAGCAGGGAGTAATCCTGTTCAAAGGCACTACCCTTGTGACCAATGTGAATTTGGTATTTTCCAGCATTTGGTGCATCAATTAGTACTTGCTCAACATTATCTAGATTATTCGCTTGGTTACGCACTGCTGGATTAGCTGGATTTGCTGGATCTAAAGTCCAAGGATAGTAAGTTGTACCATCTGGTCCAGTAATCCAAAGCTCTAGATTATTTACCAGTACAGGAGTATTTACATCTAACCCCCTATCTTGCGGAGTTCCAGCAGGATCTGTCCAAGCGATCGTTACCTTGAGAGGTTCAGTACCATCGGATTCTACATCGATTATTCGTTCTTTGTCCCGATATTTTCCTTCTTCTAACCAATTGGAGGAATTGCCAGCATTAGTTAGGAAGGTTGCCGCAGCCGCCGCATCTACAAGACCCCAACCATAGGTATAATCAGGACCAACATTACCTGCATCAAAAGCAGTATGAATTAGCAAACCTTTGGTGGTAGCGCTACGGGGTGATTGGTCAAAGAGATTCTGGTAATGTTCGATGAGCAAAGCAGCAGTGCCGGTAACATTAGGTGCTGCCATTGATGTTCCTGAAGAAAAATTATAATCATCATTAGCATCAGCACCTGACGACCAAAGTCTATCGCCATTAGCTACAACATCAGGCTTAATCCTTCCGTCATCTGTTGGCCCCCAGGAAGAAAAACCAGTTATATTCACATTACTACTATTGTAAGGATCGGCAGTAATATCTCTGATTGCGCCCACAACTAGAGTGTTCTTGGCAACCTGATCTGGCGACAGAGTATCGTAACCTGTCTCCCCGTTTCCATCCGTACCTGGCGGTGCTATTACATTAGTCGCAACTTGATACCACCCTGAACCAGTCCAATTGAAACCAGCAACATTGGGATTTGAACCGAAGAAAGTAACGTAAGTATTGTTTCCACTGCGATTTAGGAAGACGTCATTGCGGTCATTGCCAGCAGCCCACACACTCAAAAGGTTAGGATTATCGAAAAGTACTTGGTCTAGAGCTTGAGCATCGGAGGTATATTTACCGAAATCTGTATCCTCTGTTGGGGATGTACTATAATCTTGCAACCAAACATCAGTATTTTGAACCAAGCCAGTGTTGACTGTTGGACGACTTGCCCTAGTCCAACCTGCACTCAAACTATAAGAGTGATTAGATGCCACAATTAACGAAGCATCTCTATCCAGTTCAGCTATATCGTTAGCTGAGCTATAGCTACGCAAGTTAATCTGATTTGCCATACCACGAGCAGTTGGATCGACGCCTGTAGCAGCAATTGTTCCTCCTACGTGGGTAGCATGATTGCTGAAGCCAGTTCCGCTATCAACAATATTGACACGTCCGTTAAGTTCTTGATGAGTATTCCTAATTCGCCAGCTATTGGTTGCACCTTCTGTTGCTTCCCATACTCCAACCGTTAATCCTTCTCCATCAAGATCTAACCCCAATCCACCATTATTCCAGAGTTGGTTTGTATTTGTTGTATCAGCAGCATTAATGTTCGTTGGTTGATCTATTCTCAAATCATCTGGATGAATTCCCTCACCCAAGAACCAAACTCCCTCACTAACTTGTATGGGTTCATCTACTAATCCTAGATCTGTTGCTAGATCGATTACCGATCCATCATCATTGTCAGTAATAGTTACTAGATCGTTAGTTGTGTTACCTAGTTTATAAGCAGAATCTTCCACCAAGCTAATCGTTACTGTCTCATCCCCTTCAAGTGCTGCATCATCAATTACAGTGATAGGAATAGTAACTGTATTTGAACCTTCTGGAATAATAGCGGTTCCGGTTAAGGTGTTGTAGTCATCACCATTAGTAGCTGTACCAGCAACGGAATAGTTAACGATCAACTCTGCTTTAGTATCACCTGTACGAGTAATAACAAACTCTCCAGAGTCTCCTGATTCAGCGGCATCAGCATCGGTAGCAGTAAGAGTAACAGTTGGTTTAATTGATTCTACTGTGTATTCAATTAGCTCCTGTCCTACCTCAGTATCCCGCCAATCCTTACCTTCAGCAATAACATCTTCTAGTAGTACCTCTTCCCCAGTAGCAGTTGCTCCCTTAACTTGGAAAATCAGGTCATTGTAGTCTCCATCCGACTTACCATCAACCCGTAAATCCTCGATAACAAAAGTATTCCCATCTCCATTGACATCTGCTAATTGTCCCACATGGAAAGCATCTTCTGGGTTAGCAGTTGCCATGGAGAATAAGGGACGTTTGGCACCACCAATAGCAGGATTCTCAAAAACATCTTCCACTTCACCCTTGGGAACTAACATGAAACCAAACTCATCCCCAGAATTCATTTGGAAAGTCTTTACTCCCAAGTAATCTCCAGAGTTGCGATCGCTTTCTCCCAATTCTCCACTAAACCTTGCTCCTTCGGTTCTGTCAGAAATAACCACATGACCTAACTCTGAATCACTCAAAGCACGACTAGCTGCTTCCTGGATGAACGCCTCGGAACCTGGTTCCAATGACTCCATTCCCTCTAGACTGAAGATAGCTAATTCCCCTTGGTAGCCTCCTCCATCAAAGAGGAAATCAATACTAACTTCTCCCGTCTCTCCTACAGTAAATACACCAGATTCAAAAGTAGGACTGGTTGGTTCGGATGCCGCAAAAGCTACATCATCCAGAGTAATAAAAGGCAGATCTTCTATCTCCTCATCCCCTAGCTCCAATTCTGGTAAGGTGGCGTCAACAGTATCTTCTACTTCTGGAATATCCACCTCATCCACAAGAGGATCTGTCAGATCTACTATCAACTCTGAGCTATCATCCAAGATACCACTAGGAGTTAAAATCGGCTCCAGAATAAACGTTGGTTGCTCCGCTGCAATAGCAGATTTTTGAGATGGGCTATTGTCGGTAGCTGAACGTCTTTTCTGATAAAAATTAAGTATAGACATGATTGTGCTGAAAATAAGTTTTTTAGTAATAATAACGATAATTATACTTCTGCCAAAAAAACTTTAATCTTAATTTATGTAAACAAGATTGATTGTTGATTCAATGGCTTTTCTACATGAGTGTGGTTGTCTTTTCTCAGTAATAATACTGAGAAAATTTATCCTTTTTAGGCAATTTTTGAGAAAGAAAGTATGAGTTGGAAAGGACTTCATCCAATTGTTAACTTAACTCAGACGATTTATCTCAAAGGGATCTCCTTATCTAAAAAAGTGATGTGTGGCATTGAAAAACGCTTAGAGCGCAATCCCCTTTTGCCTAAGTGGGACATTCTCATCCGTCCAGCCTAGCAGGTACTTTCTTTATTGGAAATCACCTAAGAATGCTTATATAGTAAGGATTCTATCGATCTCAAACTGGTAGGTTATTTCCGCCGCGCTGCACTAGCAAGAGCCGGGTGAACTAAATTTAAAGTAATATCAGTAGTAAAATCAGCACACCGACCATGCCTTCGAGACATATTCGCTTTGATTGGGCCATCAAAAAACTACTGCGCAATAAGGCTAATTATGTAGTCTTGGAAGGGTTCTTAAGCGAGTTATTACATACTGATCTCAAGATCAAAACTCTTCTTGAAAGTGAGAGCAACCAACAGACTCAGGGTGATAAAGCCAACCGCGTAGATATTCTTGCTGAAACTCAAAACTCTGAGTTAATCCTCATCGAAGTGCAAAATAACTCCCAACTCGATTATTTTCATCGTATGCTCTACGGTGTTTCCCAGCTAGTCACCGAATATCTAGAACAAGGACAAGAGTACGGCCAAATTAGGAAAATCTACTCGGTGAATATCGTCTACTTTAACCTCGGCAAGGGAGATGATTATATTTATCGTCTGCGTCCGGAGTTCGTTGGGATGAATCTCCGAGATGTTCTGGAACCTACCCCAGCTCAAGAAAGAAAATTTCAGATTGAAAAAGTAGCAGATATCTTCCCAGAATACTACCTGCTGAAAGTGAAGAACTTTAAGGGGTTAGTGAAAAGTGGTCTAGAGGAATGGATCTATTTTCTCAAAAACAGCGAGATTAAAGAGGAATTTGCTGCAAAAGGAATGGAACAAGCCAAGGAAACCCTAAGAGTAAATAATTTATCAGAACAGGAAAGAGTTGCATACAAGCGTTATATGGAAAACAAGCGTTACGAAGCAAGTATCTTGAGTACCCAAGAGTTTGAGGCGCAATGGCAAATTGAACAGATTGAGGAGGCTCAAATTAGAGGTAGGGAAGAAGGTATCCAACAAAGAACAATAGCGATCGCACGCTCCTGTAAACAACAAGGTTTAGATATGGAGACTATTATGGAAATAACCCAACTATCTAGGGAAGATATTAAAGCTTTGTAAATTCTAAATTCACTCATTCTCTCTGAACGAGCAACTTCGAGCTTAACCGAGCATTATTGCTTAAAACGAGTAACCAAAACTAAAATGCACCCGAACATCACCAGGGTTACTCAACAGTGCACCATCCAACACATAACCTACATCTACTGCTGCATTAAACCGATTTTGGTAGTTCCAGCGCCAGCCTAATCCAACAGTCCAAATACTATCACTCTCTACTTCTCCTGGTAGAGCCTCTTCTCGCCAATATTGCCCAAAGTCAGTAAAAGAAAGGAAACGATGACCATTAGCGATCGCAGGGGTGTAAACTTCTAGACTAGCCAGTATTCCATTATCTCCTGCTACCTCCCGCTCCTGCAAACCGCGAATTGAGTGCAACCCACCTAAACGAAACTGTTCTCCGGAAATCAGAGGTTCACCCGCGTACTGGCTCTCTCCTCGAAGATTCAATAGCCAACCACTATCCCAGGTGTGCTGGTAACTGCCGTTAATTTGCCACAAGTCCCAATCCGCATTTGCCTCAACGCGACTTTCTGTATAAGTTTGGTTGTTATTTCTCCCAACTACCCCTGGGATATTCCGTACATAGCGAATTCCTGTAGAGAAGGCATTGCTTCCTCTATTAGTAGAGTACTGATAAGCGATACTCACAGGTAAAGCCGCAACATCCACCCCTAAATCTCTGCCAACAAAGTCTACCGTGTTATCAAACAGGCGATAGCCTAAGCCGATATCTAAAGTTTGACGGTCTAAGGCAGTGCGACTGATATGCTGTACCCAGTTGATACTTGTAGCAAATCCTTGTCCAGATACATCAAAAATATCAGCAATGCGTCCACTGTCAACATCTGAATAACTGGCACTAAAGTTGATCGTATCCCCCCACCTTGGTATAGGAACTTGATAGAAGAAGCCGAATTGTTTGACTTTGTCTAGCTTCTCAGGTGAGATGGTAACACTCAAGGCAGCTAAGTGACCCCGATCAAAAATGTTACTATTTTGGGTAATGAGGCTTAAGCGAGTGTTTCCTGTTTCTTCTGTACCAATGTTATTTAGTCGCACTCCCCAGCGTTGGGGATTTTGGTCTTTGACTTGAATTTCTACATCTGTTTTACCTGCTTCTCCCTGTTGATAATTGAGAACTAGCTGGCGGGAGGGGTTGTCATTAGCTAAAAACAGTTGCTGAGAGAGAGCATTGAGGTTGGGGGAATTACCTTCTTGCAATTCAGGTAAAGCAATCCGGATACCTTGTTCACTGAAGTACTGGTTTCCTGTAACTGTAATGCTGTTAACCTTGAGTTCAATGATTTTAATCTGAAATATCCCTTTGAGGTTTAAGCGTTCAGGCAAGCTAATGTTGACTAAGGGATAACCTGCATTATTATAAGTTTCAATGAGGTCATTCTGCACTGCTGTGAGGTCATCAAGGGTTCTGTCTTCTCCCAGGTAGTCTTGGAGTATGCCTTGTAATTCTTCGTCTGAGAATAAAGTATTGCCCTGAAAACGAAATTCTTTGATGGGAAAACGCAGAAGTTCTGGTGAGTCACCTAGTGCAAGAAGGCAGAAGGCAGAACCCACCCCTAACCCCTCCAAGGAGGGGAACAGAGGGCGGAAGGGAAGAAAGCTTGTGTAGTAAGCTTTTTCACCTTTTTTAACTGACGGGTTATTTCTGCCGAGCTGCATTAGTGAGCTTGTTAGTGTATCTTCTGCCTGTTGTTTGAGTATATTGGACGTCTGGGAAGTTTGGACTAATAATGAGGGAGATTGTATAAACTGGACAATCGGTTGAGGGGGAAGTTCTGGTATTGGCAATGGGCTTGGTGTAGTTGGGTAGATGCGCGTGTTGGGGGTGTTCTAATGGGAAGTAGCACAAACATTCTATCTCTCCATTTTATACTAGTGCCGCTGCGCGGAATTAAGAATTAATAATTAAGAATTAAGAATGCTTATAGAGTAAGGATTATATCACTCTCAAACTGGTCAGTTACTTCTGCCGCACTGCACTAGTAAACTTATTTTTTTTACAAAAATGGGATGTTTCTATTCCTGTTCCTGTTCGGGCAGTATACCCTGACAAGTTTTAGACTAACTCTCTTAGTATGAGGTTGAAGTATAATTGACTGTAATGCAAAGAAATAATCATCCTGCTCTGCTTCAATTTTAGCGATTTTTTTAGGAGAAATATAGTCAAGATGAATTTTGATTGTAGATGGTTTTGTTGATTTTTTCAGATCAATTTCTATCGCTTCAACCGGAATATTTGCTAATTCTTCCGAATCAAACTCGTTGAGGGTGTTGATTTTATCAGCATCCTCAGGAAG
>CBDCVG010000071.1:0-16655 GCA_965222765.1 Caldora sp. | reverse complement strand
CTTAAAGCGTTGTACCATAAACCTGCTTCACCATAAACAGATGCTCTCTGTAAGGATTCATCTGTGCTAGAGAGCTTACTTTCCAAACCTTCTGGCATTTCTACCCCTACAACTTCTGCCCTTGTCACTAAATCCATTGATGGGCTGTTAACGTCACAACGGATTCTAACTTCCCAGAGATATGTTTTGCCCACTGCTAGCCCTGCCTTATTTGCTGGCAAAGATAGCTTCATTACTCCTGGTGTACTCTGTAACTCAATCGGATCGCCCAATCGTTGTAATGTATTATCCGAACCATACTCGAAGAGCCTGAATGTAATCGTAAAAGGTTTGGACTCAGGTACAAACCACGCCAAAGTTGGATGGGTAGAAACGGTTTGTCCAATGTGGGTTTGAGGAGCAAGAGCTGTTAGAGGTGGACCTTCAGTTCCTTCACACCCTCCTCTAGTGCCTGAAGTATTTGTTTCACCCTCAGGAGGTTTCTGATCACTAGGAGGGGTATACCTAATCCTAGCAACGATTCCATCTGTTTTTACATCAGGAGAAGAAGGCTCTCCTTCAAAATCATTAGCTAAAGCAACTGGAACTAAAACCAACGATAAGCTCAAAAAGCAACTGGTTACCAGCTTCTTATTAGAATATTGCTTAAGAAGCAATAAAATGCGAGTAATCATAATATCTTTTTTGCACAAAAAAATCTAGTTAAGCTATGTCTATAGACAGCAAAAAAATAATTTTTGAGCTGCTAAATACTTCTCAGGGAGAATTCTTGATTTTTATACAAAGTAGAGATTTGTGTAACAATTAGTTACATCAATTGAGTTCGTAGACAAGCCCTAGTGCAGCGCGGCGGAAATAACCGACCAGTAAAAGAAGGTGAAAAAGCTTACTGTACAAGCTTTCTTCCCTCCTGCCTTCTGCCTTCTGCCTCCTGCCTTCTTGCACTATTTACGACTTGCAACAGGAAAAGTTACCTCGCACAGAGTCCCTCGTTTGGGGAGAGATTCTCGCCGAAACTCTCCTCCTAGTTGTTTCGCTACATTTTTGCATAGCTTCGTTCCTGTACCTTCAGAAGATGAGCAGCTACCTATTCCATTATCTTTAATACTAAGGATATACCAACCTTGCTTTTCTGTACCAATGGCACTGAGACGGGTTACTCCTTGGGCATATTTCCCCACATTACACAAAGCTTCTTCCAAAAATTGGCAGAGCCCTCGCTTTTGCTCAATACTTAAATATCGAGTCTCTATTGGATCAAATGAACGGGCTGTTACTTTAAGAGTTGTAAAGCAGGGAAATATGCGCTCGAGTGTATTGCTGTGTACTTCATAAAAAAGTTCATGAATTGGCAGATTTAAGTCTACTTTTACACCATTACCTAAAAGAAGACTTCCTTCTGAAGTTAGAGCTTGTTGTTTCAGATATTCACCCACTGACCGGATTTCATGATTGAGATTTTCTAGTTCGGACAGTAATTGTTCTTGGCATAAGTTTTGATCTCTAAGAGACCTTAAAACATTAGCGAGGGTTTGCAGTGGTCCATTATGAATAACATTAAATGTATCTTCAATGGCGTGTTGACGTACAGCAATTTGAGCTCTCAAAGCTCGGTCATATTGATAAAAAGCAAAAGCGCTCAATCCTACAGCATTGAGTGTTACTACTAATAGAGCGGGTGCAACAGGAATCCACCAGCCCCCAATTAGGAAAACATACCCAACTCCAATTAGACTAATGCTAGCAACAGCAACATATAAAAGGTTTTTCAACGGAGATTGAGTGAACCTGCCCAAACCAATTGCCAGAAAACCCCAGCAGAAGATCCACAGATATTCCCACCCATCAGACCAAGTTTTTAAGAAGGTTCTTCCATCAAGAACTGCATTGATAATTTGACTAGTACTATGGGCATGAATTTCTACTCCATAAACTTGTCCAGGAGGGTCTAGATGAGGAACAGCGGAGGTTCTGACGATATCTTTAATACTGGGTGCAGTTATACCAATAAGAACAATGCGATCGCGAATCGAATCTGGATTAAAATTACCTTTTTGAATATCTGTCAGAGACAGAGTTCTAAACTTTTCTCCACCACTACGAAAATTTAAGAGTACCTGAACTCCACCATCATCTGCTCTCACATATCCCCCAGAATTTGAACCAAAACAAGATAGCTCAGTTGAGCCAAAGCACATAGCATAAGGGTCACGAATACAATTTTCGAGGGAATAGCCTTCAGCAGCTAAATAAGTTTCTGCTAACCGTAGAGATAGGGAAAATTTGTAACCTTGGGGAGTGAATGTACCAAGAAGAGATCGCCTATGCTTGCCATCTTTGTCTAGAATGGCATCTACAAAACCAACTTGTTGAGGGGGTAATGCTGGTGGTGGATCAATTCTTTTTGGTAACACTTTTTCAGCACCAATAAGATTTTTAATATCCTTAAATGCAGCAACTAGTTCAGTGTTACCAGGTTCAACTGGTATATCTCTGACGATATCAAGACCAATTGCTCTAGGTTTGTACTTCTGCAAAGTCCTGAGTAATGTTGCAATCTCTCGGTCTGGTATAGGATAGGTTCCGACACTCTGGATATCTTTTTCATCAATACCCACAATAAGAACCCGCTCATCTCTGGGTTCAGGAGGACGCAGACGCAGAAAGTAATCAAGAGTCATCCACTCGAGTAATTGGAGTGAGCCAGTTAAGCGAGCGATAATCACCAGTACCAGGATTGCCATACCTGGTAGTGCTCCCACACGCCATATAGGAAATTCTTTTTGCCAAAACTTTATTAATTTGTTCCAAAAATCATGATACACAAGTTTATTACGACTAATCAAAAATAACCGACAACAAGCAATATGCTAACCCAAAAGCCCCTTTTTCGTAGCTTCTATTTTAGTTGTAATTCGGAGATTCTTGCCCTGAGCCCTACATTGTTTCGGATCAATGTCTAGAAATTTTTGGATCTCTTGCCAGTACTTACGTACAGTTCGCTCAGCCACATTCAGACGTTGAGCAATTGCCCGATCTGTCAATCCTTCTTGAAATGCACAATTGAGCAAATCAATCCACTTGGAATTTACTTTTTCTGTTCTTATGATTTTTAGTGGTATCCTATGTTCTTTCCTGAGTGCTAGATAAACACTATCCAACATTTCCTTACTCGAAAGATTTTTATCGACTACTAAAAATCCCCCTTGATGAGCTTCAATTTCAGGTTTAATATGTACCAGTGCCTCAGTATAACAACTGAGTACTACTAGATTGAGGTTGGGATAGTTCGTGATCAAAGTCTTCAGGACTTGAATTCCTGTCTTGATTGTGGCAGTCTTGCCCAAAGTTTCTGGAAGAGAAAGATCCACCACGACTAAGTCAGGCTGCAATTTTGCTACTTGATTTAGGGTACTCTGAGCAGTTGTAGCTCTAATAATTTCTTCCTCTGGATACTGCTGTCGCAGTGCGTTAATAGTTCCATCCAACATAAATTCATGGTCATCAACTACAACAAATTTTAGCTTCCCTGGTTTTGTTAAATTTTGAATCATTAATACTCTCTATCGGTAATGACAAATAAACGAACATAAATAATCAGCAACAACAGAAAATACTAATCAATAAGCCCTAATTCTCTCGCTCGCATCTCAGTTAAAATTCGCAGATTTTTACCATCTTCTGGATAAACTTCCAAAACGTCTTGAACTTTACTCCAGTAATGACGTACTGTTCGTATCGCTACTCGCATCCTTTCCGCAATTGCCCTATCTTCCAATCCCTCTTCAAATGCTAGATGGAGAAGCTCTAGCCACTCTGGTTTGAGTTCTAATCCTGCTTGCTTTCCCCTTAGCTCTCTCGTATCAACTAATCCTTGTAGTGCCCAATCAACCCTGGTTAACATTTCCTTGCTAGAAAGATCTTTATTCGCGACAGTGAGACCTCCTTCATGAGCCTCAATATCATGTTTAATACGTACTAATGCTTTGGTATAACTGCTAAGCACAACCAGATTAAGCTGAGTATATTTTTTGATTACAGTCCTGAGGACTTGAATCCCTGTATCGATGTGGGCTTTTTCTCCAGCAGTTTCTGGGATAGAAAGATCCATAATCACCAAGTCAGGTTGCCCTATAGTTACTTGATTGATAGTACTCTCTGCAGTTTTAGCTGTAAGGATCTGAGCATCTGGATATTGTCGTTGCAGTCTATTAATGGTTCCATCGAGAATTAATTCGTGGTCATCTACCACCAGAATTTTTAGTTTTCCTTGCTCTGGTAAATTCTCAGCCATATCAATAACCCTCACAATCTACTATGCCCCCATTATCAATTATTGATAATTGATGATTGATTAATTTGGTTTAAGACTTCTCCTTTCAAGAAGAAAATAATGAATTTTTTTTTTAATTATCAATTCTCTTTCTTGATTGAAGAGGTAATTATCTATTGTTCATTGTCTATTATCAATTTTTGAACAACTTACTTGCTCAGCGTAAGCATATTCATAGGATAAAGGCAGACTATCTTTGGATGCCTTCACTTTTGTGCCAAGTTGATTGCTACAACTGGACAAATTAATTGCACATTTGTGCCACTCTATTCGTTGTACAAGTTGAGGGACACCATAATATCGCCCTGCTATCAAGTAAATTGGAGAATTTATTTCCAAGTGTTCAATTTGCCAGCAGCCTCCGCTACTGGCGTAACACGACTAAAACTGTAGATTGGGTGGAGCTTTCTTCATAACCCAACACCCCCAGTACACGCTTGTTGGGTTTCACTTCGTTCCACCTAACCTACTTATTGCATCGTTTTAGCTGTGGCACGCCACGACAAATAGAGGCTTTGCGTAAGTCCTCAAATATCGCCTTCCCTATCAACCACTGTAACGACGACTTGAGATTGATGATAATATGGAAAGTTGCTGTATTTATACCAATGAAGTCTGTTCATGAGTCTAACGCAAGAGCGCAAACACGAGATTATTAACGGCTACCAGTTACATGAAACCGATACTGGGTCAACAGATGTCCAAATTGCCATGCTCACTGAACGCATTAATCGGTTGAGTACCCATTTGCAACAAAATAAAAAAGATCACGCTTCCCGACGAGGATTGTTAAAGATGATTGGTCAGCGGAAGCGCTTACTCAGCTATCTTCGTAAAGGAAATGTAGAGAAGTATCAATCTTTAATTAAACGCTTAGGTATTCGCGGCTAGAGAACATTTAAGTTATGTCTACTGAACCATCCCGTAGTCCCCTACCATTTGAACCGCGTCAGAAGAGTAAAAAAAACGCCAAAAAACAACCAGACTCCCAATCTGGTAAAACTGCTTCCCCACAAAACAGCTCGGCAAAAGCTGGGAAGGAATCCACCCAGAAGAGCCAAAAAACTACTAAAACTCAATCTCAACCAAAATCGGGTAAGACTAAGCGGGAGACAAATAACTCTGGCAGCAGTGCTTCTCAAGAATCGATGGCGATTCCTGATGCAGTCAGCAAACGTATGGTACGTCGGATGGCTCTGCTATCTGGAATTCCCTCAGTTTTAGGAGCAGCCACTTTTTTTGTTAGCTATTTTTTGATCACCAAGCTGGGGTTAGAGTTCCCCCATGTGGCTGTGGTTCTCGTAAGTATGGGATTTTTTGGTCTAGGAGTGTTGGGTTTGAGCTATGGCTTATTTTCCGCCTCTTGGGATGAGGATAGACCAGGGAGTATCTTTGGTTGGCAAGAGTTCAGGATTAATCTGGGAAGGACTACCTCTGCTTGGCGTTCTGCTAGGCAAAAAGACTAGTACAAAAAGGCAGAAGGCAGGAGGCAGAAGGCAGTCCGAATGAAAAAATTTTTTCACCACCAGGTGATGAAAGTAGACTCTTCCCTGCTCCCTACTCCTTACTTTCAAGTCAGAAGGCAGGAGGAAAGAAAGCTTACGGTACAAGCTTTTTAGTCTTCATGCTGCACTAGCTGTAGTCTTTGAGACAAAATTGCATCAATACTAGGCACATTAACTACTAGTGCAGCGTGGCGGAAATAAGTGACCAGTTTGAGATCGATAGAATCCTTACTCTATAAGCATTCTTCATTCTTAATTCTTCATTCTTAATTCCGCGCAGCGGTACTAGGCACATTAACTAATTTGGCAGGGTCTTTGAAAACATGATTGTGGTAATGAAAGTTGGCTCTCCAGAAGCGGAGCTATCTCGCATCAGCGACGAACTAAAACAATGGGGCCTAACTCCAGAAAAAGTTGTGGGTAAGCACAAAGTTATATTGGGTTTGGTTGGCGATACTGTTGATTTAGATCCGCTCCAAATTCAGGAAATGAGTCCCTGGATTGAAGAGGTACTGAGAGTTGAGAAACCATTTAAACGTGCTAGTCGCCAGTTTCGTCACGGTGAAGCCAGTGATGTTGTAGTTTCAACCCCCGAAGGACCAGTTGCTTTTGGTGAGAACCATCCTTTAGTAGTGGTTGCTGGCCCCTGTTCGGTGGAAAATGAAGCCATGATCGTTGAAACAGCACTTCGAGTGAAGAAAGCTGGTGCTAAGTTCCTGAGGGGAGGTGCTTATAAACCCCGGACTTCCCCTTATTCTTTCCAGGGTCATGGAGAAAGTGCCTTAGAGTTACTAGCGGCAGCACGTTCAGCCTCAGGCTTGGGGGTGATTACGGAAGTGATGGACACCGCCGATGTGGCAAAGATTGCTGAGGTGGCGGATGTTGTGCAAGTGGGTGCTCGTAATATGCAAAATTTTGCCTTACTCAAAAAAGTTGGTGCCCAAGATAAGCCGGTATTGCTGAAGCGAGGGATGTCAGCAACTATTGATGAGTGGTTGATGGCAGCGGAGTATATTCTGGCAGCTGGTAACCAGAATGTAATTCTGTGTGAGCGAGGAATCCGAACATTTGATCGGCAATATGCTCGAAATACTCTGGATTTGTCAGTCCTGCCAGTATTGCGATCGCTTACTCACTTGCCTATAATGATTGACCCTAGTCATGGTACAGGTAGGTATGAGTATGTCCCATCTATGGCAAAAGCTGCGATCGCAGCTGGTACTGATTCTTTGATGATTGAAGTCCATCCCAATCCAGCTAAGGCTTTATCTGATGGCCCTCAATCTTTAACACCAGAGAGATTTGATAACTTGATGCAAGAAATGGCTGTGATTGGTAAAGCTATGGGACGTTGGCCTGAACCAGCAGTTGCTCTTGTTTAAGAGTTTTAACTAAGGGATATTCTGCCCCACTAACTAGCTAGAGCGTCAATTTCTAACAATATTTGATTTTGGATGATTAACATTGATGGTTCGTGGGGCGAAGGTGGTGGTCAGATTCTCCGTACCAGTGTTAGTCTGGCTACCATTACAGGTCAATCTGTCCGCATTAATCGTATTCGCGCAAATCGCAAAAAACCAGGACTAGCAGCCCAACACTTGACTTCAGTACGGGCAGCAGCTGCTCTTTGTCAAGCCCAGGTAAACGGAGCTACTTTGGGTTCAATGTCACTGGAATTTACAGCAGATTGCAGGTATATGAGGTACAGTAAAACTCTTATGAGGTAAGCATATTGTCCTACATGAGTGTACCTCACCAAGATGAAATGTGCTGTATGCCCACTCGTCCACCTCAAGCTGGACAATACCCCTCTTCTGTCACTTTCCGAAATTCTGACGATATTCCGTCATTACAGCCAACGATACCTAACGAGAGAATCAGGGTTTGACCCCTATTTTTCGGAGTCTGACAGAAGAGGGATACCCCTCTTCTGTCACTCTCCGGTTTTTCCTATTATTTGAACTTCCTGGAAAGGAGCTATACTGAGGGATGCAGAGTTCGATAATCGAATTTTGACAATTTTACTGCTCTGAGGAATTTCTAGGCAGAAAAAAGCTAGCGATCGCATAATATATAAAAGCTCCAGGATTCAGAAATGGCAAATGTTTTCGGAGAGTGACAGAAGAGGGGTAACTGTTTATCCGAACTTTATATAACCAGTGTTGAAACCCCGATTATTAACTCATCCCCCGGAAGACAGCACGGGGAATTTCGTGTTATTTGTTGTTAGTTGTTGGTTGTTTGTACAAAAAACAAAAAACAAAAAACAAACAACTAAGCGGCGGGCGGCTATCCCTCCCATCCCGAAAGGAATGGGCTTCCCGCCGCTTTCGGTGAAAAGCTCTAATCATTTTAACTAGAGAAAAAGAGAAATCTACACAATTCCCATTAGTCATACTTAGCTTCCCACTGTCGATCCCATTTCCTCAAGCCTAGATGTCATCTTTAGGAGTCGAATGTTGGCTAGAACACTGATTCAATGAGGAGATGATAGGTGGTAGCTTATGCTTGCATCACAGTATTGTAGTAATGTGAGTTGAAATCACTCACTCTTATTTACTATAAAAGTAAATTGGCATTTCCGTTCCTTCCCAGGACTCAAGTTCCTGTATTTCCAAGTCTACTGAGTTTTTGGATGATTTCATTTACTCTTAATTTATGGATAGTAATCAAATCAATGCAATTAAAGGGGATATTTTAATTGTTGATGATACAGCAGAAAACTTGCGCTTTTTAGCTACTACGCTGACTGAACAAGGGTATGACGTCCGCAGTGCAATTAGCGGCTCATTAGCGCTGATGGGAGCACAGGCTGCTCCCCCGGATCTGATTTTACTTGACATCAAAATGCCGGATATGAATGGCTATGAAGTCTGCAAACAGCTGAAAACTTTGGAAAAAACCTGCGAAATTCCGGTAATTTTTATTAGCGCTCTCAATGAAGTCCTAGACAAAGTGAAAGCTTTTAGTGTTGGTGGTGCAGACTACATCACTAAACCATTTCAGATGGAAGAGGTTTTGGCTAGAGTTGAGAATCAACTAACTATTCGGAGACTTAACCAGGAACTGGAAAAACGAGTAGAGGAACGGACGGCTGAACTCAAAAAAGCTTGCTACAATTTGCAAGAAGCTCAACTTCAGCTAGTACAGAATGAAAAACTAGCTACTCTTGGTCAACTAGTAGCTGGGGTAGCTCACGAAATTAACAACCCAGTTAGCTTCATTAAGGGTAATCTTAACTTTACTGAAGAATATATCCAAGACTTACTCAATCTTTTGAGTCTGTATCAAGAGCAATTTCCTACTCCAGGGGTCGGATATTGAGCAAGTAATAAACGAGATTGATTTAGAGTACCTGCTTGAAGAACTACCCCAAATGCTCTCATCAATGGAACGGGGAGTTGAGCGCATCTGCCAACTTAGTAACTCATTGAGAACTTTCTCTCGCTCAGATACCCAAGCCAAGGTACCATTCAACCTTCATGATGGCATTGATAGCACCCTGTTGATTTTGAAACACCGACTCAATGCTAACGAAAAACGTTCTTCTATTAAAGTGCTTAAAGAATATGGTAAGTTGCCAGAGGTAAAGTGCTACCCAGGACAACTTAACCAAGTATTTATGAATCTAATTGCTAATGCTATTGATGCTTTCGATGAGTCTAATCAGGATTTGTCCTGGGATGAGATGATGCGTCATCCCAACGAAATTACTGTTCACAGTGAAGTGAATTGGCACAAAGATACTGTTGTCATTCGCATTGTTGATAATGGACCAGGAATGTCAACTCAGGTGCAAAAAAATATATTTGATAGTTTCTTCACCACCAAGCCAGTGGGTAAAGGTACAGGGTTAGGTTTGTCTATCTCTCATCAAATTATAGTGGAAAAACATGGTGGTTGGTTGACTTGTACGTCCTCCTTAGGGGAAGGAACAGAGTTTGTAATTGAGATTCCGATGGGATCGTGAGGAATAGTTCACAAACTAAGTACTAACAGAACACATACCATAGCGATTTTGATAAAATGCCAGAATTTGGTTGACCCGTTTGCGCTCTTGTAGTGTAGTTGTCTCTGCACAGTAAATTTGCAAACTTCCTACCTGACTTTGATTATAATCAAACTTCTGTGAGTTCTGGGGCTCCAAATCTACTTCGACCCTTTCCACTTGCCGCAAATGGGCAGCAATTTCGCGATAAATGGCTAATGGAAGAGTAGGACAACTAATTTGATAGCATCCGACAGCTGTTGTATCTTCAGGTATGAAGTTCATGATTTTTGAATAGAGTGGCTCATATTTAACCTTTGTACTGGGATCAATGCTGTTTGGGAACCTCCCTCTTCCGGCGCTCCTATTGGTTCTTCCCCTACTCGTTTTGCCACTTCAATGCCATTTTCCTCAAGAATTACAATTGGGGTGGGACCCCGATTCGCTTCAATCCGCTTAACTAGTACCCGTCCATTTGATAAACGCTGTCCTTCCTTCACATATTGACTAGGCTGATTTGGCACTTTGACAATAGCACTAGGTTGCTCATTGACTTGCACTACTCCCTCAACTTTGATTTGCTTTGCCAGAGTTGCTTCTGGGAGTTCTGGCAGCTCAGGCGTAAATTGAGGAATCGGTGTCAGACCGGGTTCTTTTGGACTATCTACACCAGGTTTATTACCAGAAGATGGCGGTTTGATTGACGGCGGCGGTACATTTGGCAATGAAACTTTTGGTGACGACACCTTTGGAACAGGATTAGTCGCTTTTTTAGGAGTCGCTTTTTTAGGTGTTGCTTTTTTAGGGGTCGCTTTTTTAGGTGTTGCTTTTTTAGGGGTCGCTTTTTTAGGTGTTGCTTTTTTAGGTGTTGTTCCCTGAGATTTAGTTTTAGTTGTACCGGGATTTCCCTTATTCGAAGGTGGTACTGCTCCAGGTATATCCGGCACAGGTTTGGGAACAGCACGTCCACCCCCGGGAGTATTCGGCACCTTTACTTCGGGTTGCACTGGAATGGCTGCAAATGGATCACTGCGACCTTTAGCAATCTGTTTGATTCTCTCTTCTGATGGCAGGGATGAAATTAAACCAGCTGCTGCTGGTACAGTTTGCTGCTTGGCTGGCTCTGTTGGACTAGCAAAAGGAGTTGGAGAGGTTGAGGCTTGCGGAGAGGGGGAGACAGAAGGGGATGGAAGGGCAGTTGTCTCCACTACTTCCTCACTGTCGTCACCAATCGTACAGCTTCCCGTAAATAGAGTCAGAAAGCTCAACAATCCAATTAATGCAACTTGACGCATAACTAGTCCCCCAGATTTGTACAGAAGAGGCGATTAACTTTACCTTAAGCTGCGATAAAGTCAATAATTATCTAAATTAAGTATATCGAAACAGCCTATTAATAATTCATTCTTCGCTCCCACCCATTAACCTTTTGAGTAAATTAAGTCCTTTTTTCAGGCGGCGGGAGACAGTCACGACACTTATATCTAAAAGTTCTGCCACCTCTTTTTGGGTCAAATCATGTAAAAACACAAATTCCATGACTTCACGAGTGCGTTTTTCGAGGTGCTCCAATGCTTGCTGCAGACGAATTTGGTCTTCTTGCGCTAACTGAAAGCTACGATAACGAGGGTCTGGAACCAGTTCAGATAGACTTGTTGTGCCTTCCTCGGAATCCCGCACCAGTGTATCCAAGCTTAGAGGCTCTCGATTTTGATGAGCTAGAGTAATTTCTTGCCATTCTGGTAAGGGAATTTTTAGAGCTGTCGCTACCTCAGAATCTGTGGGTTGTCGGTTTAGCTTCACTCGTAAATCTTGAGTAATTGCTACAGACTGCTGCCTTAAGGTCAACCAACGCCTAGGAATGCGAACTGAGTAACTCCGATCTCTTAAGTAGTGCTGAATTTCACCGCGAATGTAGGGCATAGCAAAGGAACTAAAGGCACTTCCCTTGGTAGTATCAAACCTTTCTATTGCTCGAATCAGACCGATACAACCCACTTGAAGTAAGTCTTCATAGCTTTCGGTACATTGATTTACCCAATGATGTGCTTCTTTTCTAACCAGCCCAAAATTAAGATGAACTAACTGGTTACGAATCTCTGCGGAATTAGATTGCTGGTATGCTTGCAACAATTCTAGACTCGCATGCTTCAGTTCTTTAGTAATTGGCGGTGACATGACACAATGCTAAGATGGTAGACACAGTCTGAGTAACAGAATCTCAGTTTAGGCAAGTTGTAGCTGTGATCTTGACCATAGGAATTCACTGATCAGAACTGCTTGACTTTACTTTATCTAATCGAGCAAGGTAGTACAAGTTTTGTTGAGGGTAACAAGAGAGTTTGGTTCATTTTTAGCATCGTTTTACAAAACTCAAATTATTAAGGCTTATTTATTAAGGTAATAGTAAGGTAAACAGAGTATCATCTTCAGACCCAAAGCTGACAATGATTAATATAACAATATTTTATATATTACATATAATACTACTAGGATACCAAAAAAATTAATCCCACAATAGAAAAACTGTGGGATTACACACAATAATCGGCACTCAAAACAAATGAATAAGCTTATTCTGCTTCAATTCTGGCGTAAAAGATACCCTGAATCTTGACTTCTTCAGGCTCATCAGCCCCTAAGTCTGTGTCAGAAGGTTGTTCACTCTCAAACGTACCAGCAATTTCCCCAGTGTAGCTATCTACCTTAGCGACCTGGAGGGTCATTATCCCCTTGCCAGAGGGAATTCTCTTAACATTAGCAAATTCTGAGCTATCTGCTTGGGATGGCAGTGCGATCGCATTATCATAGCCGGAAGAAACACCACGACCCTTAGGATCTAGGAACACTGCACCACGGTAGGAAGGAACTCTGAATTCTCCTTTAAAGTCAGTGGAAGTAGTAACGCTATCAAAACCTGGCTCACTCGTGCCTACCAGTTGTTTCATTGTGAACAGGAAGGGTACTTCCTCTCCTCCAGGTAATAATACTGTGATTGGCTGAAAGTCAATGCCGTCCTCTTCAATAAAGGTAAGAGTTCCATCGGCATCTATATTGAGCTGCCCTGAAACTTGATCAAGGCTAGAAGTCTTTCTTGTCAATGACTTACCAGCAATATATTTTGCCTCTTGCCGCTTATTAGCCGGTTCTTCTTTGACAAAAAACGTGGTTGGCTGAACACACATGTCTACAATTGTGTAGGACTTGCTTGGATCTATAGGAATAGAGCCACGAGTTGTTTCTGACAATTGTGGACAGTTATTAGCCAAGCCAGTGTTTTTGATCTGATCGTAGGTTAAGGGAACACTACTAGTTGCAGTTACTGGGCCAGCACAAGCTGTTAATACTCCCAAGCATAGAGCCAGTAAGGCAACAATGAAAGCGCGATACCTCATAGTCAATCTCAATTGTCGATAATCTGATCTGAAAATTTCTATTAGGGTTAGACCTGAATTGGGTTGCAGTAAATCAGAGAAAACAGTTCTTAATATTGCTCTGATATTGGTGAGCCTCAGGTTTTTCTTTAGAGTATTGTACACGGGAAGGGTCGCCTTTACCCCAGTTCAGATTTAACAATCAGTACCCTTTCTCAACAGTCTCTCCTAAGTCATAGGCAGCCATGTGGTGTTCTATGGTGTTTCGGGCTGGTAACCCAGTTTTTCTAGACCGATGTTGAGGATCGCAGTTTGGAACTGTTCATCTACCCAAGTACCATGAGCAGATCGTACTTTTACAGTTGGTTCTGTGGGAGATATGCGAGAGGCTTGGCATCCAGATAGCACAATGAATGAGATTATCAAAGTGATGCCTAAGAAAGGTCTGGGTGAGATAGGTCTTATCATTAAATAACTTGCACAATTAGCAGATAACAGAAAAGGGAAGATTGAGGATAGGTTGATGGTATCAACTATGATTAATAATTTAGATTTAGAACAACTGCACGAAAAGCTGCAAGCGATTACGGCTGATATTGATTCTTTAGCGCATAGCCACCAAGGTAGTAGTCTAGCTATATTGGCTCTTTTGAGGGCTTTGGAGCATTCTCATCGGGAAATTCGCGAAAACTTATTTCAAGAGGCTCTACCGGATAATCGGCAGGAACTTTATTCTCTACTAAAAGATATTGAGGAATCGGGAGGCTGGCCATATATTGAGCGCATGAGACTGCGATCGCTATTAGAAAATTGCTCAAATAGCTTTGAACCTCAATCTCGGATGCCAGAGGCTAATAAGGATTTTCCTAGAGGAAAAAAAACCAAGTCAGACAGCTCTGAACTTTGAGAAGGTAATCTAGAAAATCACTGAAATTTGCTAGTTAGAAGTGAGAACAGCTACTGGGCAGGATAAGTGTTCAAATGCTAGGATTTTGCCGTCAGTCTTGAAATTTGTCGAAAAAATAATACCATACCATGCCGATTGCTGCTTCTTCAATTAAGTTTGGAACAGATGGCTGGCGAGGACTAATTGCCGCCGATTTCACTTTTGAACGTTTGAGTTTAGTTGCACCTCTAGCTGCCAAAGTCCTGGCAGATACCTATGGTAATGACACCGGTAGCAACACAATTATTGTGGGTTATGATCGGCGCTTCATGGCAGAAAATTTTGCTCAAAGGACAGCTGAAGTAGTTGCTGAAGCTGGGTTTGATGTACTTTTGTCTGAGAGTTATGCTCCAACTCCAGCTTTTAGCTGGGCAGCTAAACAACAGAATGCTTTGGGTGCTTTAGTGATTACTGCGAGTCACAATCCTGGGGGATATCTGGGATTGAAGGTAAAAGGGTCGTTTGGTGGATCGGTTGCTCCAGAAATAACTAAGAAAATTGAAGATTTATTAACATTACCACTGGCTACATCTGAGAGTTCTGGAAGTCTTAAAACCTTTGACCCTTGGTTAAGTTACTGTGAGGGACTACGAACCAAAGTCGAACTTTCAAAGATTCAGGAGCTAATTCGTCAAGGGAAGTTGACTGTTTTCGCGGATGTGATGCACGGAGCAGCAGCAAGTGGCTTAAGTCGCATACTGGAAGTACCAATTCAAGAAGTTAATAGTTCCCGAGATCCTTTGTTTGGTGGAGGTGCTCCAGAACCATTGCCACGCTATCTTTCTGAGTTGCAACGATTGATAAGAACTCATAAACGTCAAGAGCCTGCAAGTCTAAGGATAGGGTTAGTATTTGATGGAGATAGCGATCGCATTGCTGCTGTTGATGGTGAAGGAAATTTCCTCAGCTCACAAATTCTTATCCCCATCCTTATTGAACATCTGGCTGCGCGGCGTCAGTTTAGTGGGGAAGTGGTGAAAACTCTTAGTGGCTCAGATTTAATTCCCCGTGTAGCTCAACTGTATCAGTTACCAGTTTACGAGACTCCTATTGGCTACAAATATATTGCCGATCGTATGCTATCAACCACAACATTACTAGGGGGTGAAGAATCAGGAGGTATTGGTTATGGCAACCATATTCCAGAGCGAGATGCCTTATTATCAGCCCTTTATCTACTCGAAGCCATTGCTAACTCAGGACTTGATTTGAGTGACTTATACAAAACTCTACAAGAACGCACAGGCTATACCTCTGCCTACGATCGCATTGATTTGCATCTATCGGGTATGGAAGTGCGATCGCGCCTACTGGAACAATTACAGAATGAGACTTTCAAAGAAATTGATGGTCAGCAAGTAGTTGATTGCCAAACAACTGATGGCTACAAATTCCGTTTAGATAATGACAGCTGGTTGCTAATTCGTTTCAGTGGCACTGAACCAGTATTACGACTATACTGTGAAGCCCCTAATTTGGAAAAGGCGCGTCACACTCTTAATTGGGCAAAAAATTGGGCAAATTCTGTTCAATAGCTGTACCATCTCTGGAGTTTTGTTACCTACAAAAGTTCGTTCCTCAAATAGTTTTGAGATGTTTTAAGTCTAGTTCCATATCCCAAGGAAATCCGTAAAGTTTGACGAAGTTTATTGTTGTAGAACCTGAGAGTTAGTGTTGCCCTGAAACCATCATTCCCGCCGTTCAAGAGTTAGGACGGCGTCATGCAGGCTATGGTGTTGAGGAGGAACACTATCCCTCTTCTGTCACTTTCCGAAATTCTGACGAATTTCCGGCATTACAGCCAACGTAAAATCAAGGTTTCAACCCGGTTTGACAGAAGAGAGATATTAACGCACAAATAGAACTAATTCTTTAAACGGCATCGTTAAAATACCTAAAATCCGACTCACTTCATTAATGAAATAATCCCGCTTATCAACCCAAACAGTCTTATCAACTAACTTCAGAAACTTCCAATCAGTTCCCGTAGTCACAGCACCATAAATATTTTCTATCGTCTCTCCATGCCGTTGATTAAATAATTGAGCTGCAACCATTTCAGCAATACACTGCCCTAAGACAGATTTAATACTTTCGTTCTTAGCCTCTGCTAAAGTTACAACCGGAGTACGAATCTCATAAGACTCTTTTGAAGCCGTCAGAATATAATCACAATATCCACTCAAACCTGCTTGCAGATCAACATTAAACTCTGAACCAGAGAAAAAACCAATTTGAAAATTAAGGATTCGCCTAACTTCTAATAAAACTGGAGTAATGATTAACTCTGAACGAGCTTTTTCTGTATTGATTGCAGTTGCTAAAAAGACATTTTCATTTAAGGTAGTCTGAAGATGAGAACTTGGCAAAACTTCTGGAATGTCAGAAAACAAATCAAGAGATTCTTCGATAACCAAGTCAAAAGCTTCTCTAACTTTAGTTAAGGTTGTAAAATCACTGTATGCCATAAGCTAGCACAATATACCTTTTACACTAGGATTGAGTTGGA
>CBDCVG010000070.1:0-229576 GCA_965222765.1 Caldora sp. | reverse complement strand
CGAACTGCGATCGAAGTCCGATAACCTCAAACCCCTGCAAAAAAAGATGCAGGAGTATCTTGAAAACGTTACTAGACTTGGTTGGCTCATTGATCCGCAAAACAAGCGAGTTGAGGTTTATCGTTGTGGACAAGCAGTGCAGATATTGGAAAATCCTGTTGAATTGTCAGGTGAAGATATCTTGCCAGGTTTTGTACTGAAGTTGAAAAGAGTCTGGCAATGATAATCTTGATTTGATCAATGGTTTCTAACTTCCCTTCATGACTAGCAATACCAATGCCCTAGAACTGCTCCAAGCGGTTGAGCAAGCTGATTCCTCAGATAGTTTATTAGACGCAGTAGAAGCCTTAGCAGATGCCTGTCTAGAAGAAGCCGCTCCTACCTTGATTGCTGCTCTAAGCTACAACAATCCTGGTGCCGCAGTAGCGGCAGTAGATGGACTAGTGCAATTAGGGGAAGTTGCCGTACTACCACTACTTAACTTGATAGACGATTACAACTACGGAGGCAGAGCTTGGGCAATCCGAGCATTAGCTGGCATTGGTGACCCTAGAGCCTTA
The DNA here is from genome assembly GCA_965222765.1 of Caldora sp. Taxonomy (GTDB): domain Bacteria; phylum Cyanobacteriota; class Cyanobacteriia; order Cyanobacteriales; family Coleofasciculaceae; genus Caldora. Next base: position 229,016 of record CBDCVG010000070.1, on the reverse strand, counting down.
GAAACTTTGCTAGAAGCTGCCGAAGGAGATTTTGCAATGAGTGTCCGTCGAGCGGCAGCCAGAGGATTGGGCAACCTGCACTGGTCTAAAATGCTACCCTCAGAAATGAACCCTGCCCAAAAGCGAGCCTTCAAAACCCTACAAGTAACCTCCCAAGACCCGGAATGGGTAGTTCGTTATGCCACTACAGTTGCATTGCAAGGGCTAGGAACTTCTGTAAGAGTCACTCAGCCAGATTTAGTAGGTGAGATTAAAACTGAACTTGAGCAAATCCTTCAAAACGATGCAGATTTGACAGTGCGCACCCGGGTTCAACTGGCAATTAAACAGCTTATTTAATCTTATGGTAGCTAATTTTTAAATTTAGTACTTTATTTTTCCTAAACATGAATTTTTCTGCACAGACAATATCTATTGCTGAAAAAATTGCGCAAATTCGTCAACAGTTAACAACTGATGTGCGTTTAGTTGCGATTACCAAACAAGTGCCAATAGAAAAAATGCGAGAAGCATATGCAGCAGGGATTAGAGATTTTGGGGAAAATCGAGTACAGGAGGCTTTGAGTAAACAACAACATTTGCAAGATTTAGATGATATTTGTTGGCATTTCATTGGTCACTTACAAAAAAATAAAGCCAAACAAGTGCTAGATTCAATGCCTTGGATTCACTCCGTTGACGATTTAAAATTGCTACAGCATCTCAATAAGTTAGCCGATAAGTTAAATAAGCGACCTAAGATTTGTCTGCAAGTGAAAATTTTACCTGACCCTAATAAATATGGTTGGTCAGTTGATCAATTGTTAGCTGCTTGGTCTGATGTAGAAGAATGCGAGTATTTAGATATTCAAGGCTTAATGACGATTCTGCCTTTGGGTTTATCTGAGTCAGAAATGTTTGATGCTTTTGTAGAAACGGGGAAGGTGAAGGATAAAATAAATGAAAATAGCAAGTTACAATTAAAAGAATTATCCATGGGTATGTCTGGCGATTATTTATTAGCTGTTAAAGCAGGAGCAACAATGATTCGTTTAGGAAGAACTATTTTTGGTGAGAGGAGAATTAAGAATTAAGAATTTAGAATTTAGAATTTAGAATTTAGAATTGGTTGGTCAAAAGTGGATGTATCTCACGGATATGAGAACTGCAATAAATCTGCTACTTTGTCATTGGTACAAACAACAAACAACAAACAACAAATAACAAATGGCAAACAAAACACTAGGACTCGATAGTCAACTGTACAACTACTTGCAATCAGTTTCTCTAAGGGAGCCAGAAATTTTGACTCAGCTAAGGCAGGAAACAGCACAGCTGCCGATGGGTAGAATGCAAATTGCTCCTGAGCAGGGACAGTTTATGGCATTACTAGTGCAGTTGCTGGGAGCGAAGAAAACCTTAGAGGTGGGAGTTTTTACAGGTTATAGTTCCCTGGCAGTAGCATTGGCACTACCAACCGATGGCAAGGTAGTTGCTTGTGATCTAAGTGAGGAATATACAGCTGTTGCCCGTCGCTACTGGCAACAGGCAGGTGTAGCTGATAAAATTGAACTCCATATTGCCCCAGCTCTGGAAACTTTGGAACGGTTACTAGCAGAAGGACAGGCAAATACGTTTGATTTTGCCTTTATTGATGCGGATAAAAGCAACTATACAAACTATTACGAGCAAGCATTAAAACTAATACGTCCAGGTGGATTAATTGCCGTAGATAACGTACTTTGGTCAGGAAAGGTAGCAGATACCCAAGTACAAGACAAGAGCACCAAAGCAATTAGAGCATTCAACCAAAAACTTCATCAAGACCAGCGGGTGAACCTGAGCTTAGTTCCGATCGCAGATGGCTTAACATTAGCACTAAAGCGTCACGAAACTTCCATCTAGTCATCTCTATAATAGACCTGATTATAGATACCAGGATCTACGCACCGTTACGGAATTATGTCATCCTGAGCGATAGCCAAGGATCTCCAAACGGCCGAGTGATGCTTCACTACCACCTCAGCATGACATTTGAGTGCGTAAGTCCTAGATACTCTATCGTAGCACCCTCTATTCCCCATCCCCAATTCCCAATTCCCAATTCCCAATTCCCAATTCCCAATTCTTAATTCTTAATTCTTAATTCTTAATTCTCAATGAACACTCCTTCTCACTTCCTGATGACTGCTGCTTTGGAAAAAAGCCTACCCAAAGTATCAATTGTCAAGAGTGCATTTTTGCTTGGCTCCATTGCTCCAGACTTACCCCTGTGGATTTTGTCCCTTGGCGGCATCATTTACTACCACTTCATCAAAGGCTGGAGTCTTGGAGACACTACCAGTTATATGTTTGGAGAATTATTTTTCCAAAACCCTTTTTGGATTAGCTCCCACAACTTCCTCCACTCTCCAGTCATACTCTTGCTAGGACTAAGTTTAGTTTGGTACTTACGACGCCGCCATACCAGTTTTCCCACAGGCTGGTTGCTCTGGTTTCTGCTTGCTTGTTTGTTACACAGTATCATAGATATTCTCACCCATGTAGACGATGGCCCCTTGTTATTTTTCCCCTTAGAGTGGACAATTCGATTTCAGAGTCCAGTCAGCTATTGGGATCATCGCTACTACGGCAAAGAGTTTGGTTTTTTTGAACAGATATTGAATCTAGTATTGTTAATTTATCTAATTAGTCCCTGGATTTATCGACGTGTCCGTAATTTAATACGTTCATCTAATTCTTGAATTTTGTTTGTCCCTTGTTGTTTAGGAATTTAGAATTCTCCTCCATCACCCCATTCTCTGATCCCCAATGGTATATCTTATGTATAGAGGTTCAAAAACATCACAGTGATTGATATTTATGGCGGCGAAGACCCACGGAACATTCCCAGTTACTCAGCTGTGGACGCATCCCGCTACCTAAGGAATGGCCTTACTCTACGATTCGCTCTTGGGCAGTCGGCTATAACTACAAAGTTACAGGCGGCAATAAAAAATTTCTCGCCATCATCGATATTAAGAAAAGAAAACCCCTAACACTGACCTTCATCAATACAAGCCCACTTAGAAAGATTCGAACCGGATGACAAAGGTTTAGCCATCAAACTATTCCCCTTCACCCGCAACCAAGAAGCCAATAACCCACGTCTTGTCGTGATAGACCCGCGAATTGCCTTTGGCAGAATGGTTATTGTAGGTACAGGAATCCCGACAAATATCATTGCAGAACGATTTCATGCTGGTGATTCTTACGAACAGCTTGCCCATGACTATCAATGTGAAATCGAGAAAATTGAGGAAGCTATACGCTGTGTGAGTCGCCCCGTTGCTGCATGAGTCTAAAGCCAAAAACAACAGTCTTCTTTATCGATCGCTGCTTAGCATCAACCGCCATTCATCCCCACGTCTCAACCCGTAGGGTGAGCGAAGGATCCATGGCGGACAGCCGATTGCGATTCAACATGAATAGTAATTATATTGCTTGTATAATATACACTGGAGGTGATTTTTCATGAGAACAGCCTATCAGTACAAGTTGCGTCCAACTCGGAAACAAACAGCTACAATCGATAAATGGTTATCAATGTTGTGCGCTCAATACAATTACTTACTGGCTGATAGATTTAACTGCTATGAGCAAAATTGCTCACCTGTTAATGCCTGTCCTTTGGTTTGTCACCTACCCGAACTCAGGGTTAATCCAGATTACTACTCTCAAAAGAAGACTCTGCCTCAGCTCAATAAAGATAGACCTTGGTACAAGGACATTCATTCTCAAGTTTTACAGGACGTAGTCAAAAGAGTTAAAGTAACTTTTGACAGATTCAAGAAGGGAGATACCAACGGTAAGCGTAGTGGGAGACCTAGGTTTAAGCCACTAAGTCGTTATAGAACTTTCACCTATCCTCAAATCTAACAAGACTGCTGGCAGGGTAATCGCATTGATTTACCCAAGCTAGGAAGAATCAAGGTTATTTTACATCGTCAAATACCTGACGGATTCAAAATCAAGACGGTGTCTATCAGTAAAAAAGCTGACGCATTCTATATAACCCTTTCTCTTGAAGACAAGACTATTCCGAAAATTAAACCTAATGTTAGTCCTCACTCAGTAACTGGGATTGACGTGGGTTTACAGGACTTCTTGACAACTGCCAATGGTGAAACAGTTGCAATATCCCCAACACTACCGTAAAGCTCAAAAAAGGTTGCGACACATTCAAAGAAAGGTGTCGCGACGGAAGAAGGGGGGTAATCGTAGACTCAAGGTGATTGAGCTGTTAGCTAAACAACATCAAACAGTAGCTAACAAGCGTATGGACTTCCACTTCAAGACAGCTAATCAACTGTTGTCAAAATAGGATGTTATTGCCCACGAAGCTTTGAACATCAAAGGTCTTGCTCGTACCAAACTTGCTTTATCTGTGTTGGATGCTGGGTGGTCAAGCTTTCTGTCGATACTTAGAAAGAAAGCCGAGAAAGCTGGTGTGTTGGTCATCCCAGTAAGTGCCCATAACACCACACAAGACTGCTCCAGTTGTGGAGCCAAAGTACCAAAAAAGTTGCATATTCGCTGGCACAATTGCCCTAATTGTGGGTGCAGTCTAGATCGCAATCACAACGAAGCTATCAACATCAAAAATAGAGCGGTGGGGCATCCCGTTCTTAAAGCTCAGTGAATGTCCGACGGGATACCGCGAGTCATTGAGAAGCCCACACTTACCCGATAGGCAAGTGTGGGAGTATGTCACGAAAACATCCCATCATGGAAATGCTCAGAGGAACAGGAGTTACAGTCGAAATTCATGATGATCATTTTCGACAAAATACCTTCGATCAAGACTGGATACCAGAAGTTGGAGAATGGGGTTGGATCATGCCTGACAAAAGATGAAAGCATTGGCAGAAATCCTACGGAACGCCGAGCTGTAGCCCTTACTGGTGCTCGGATGTTTAATGTTGCCTCAAAAGGTCTGTCGGGAGAAGAATTGGCGATCGCTTTTCGAGACGCCTTACCATCCATGCTGAAATTCATTGCAAAAAATCAGGCTCCTTTCGTTGCCAAAGTATATAAAGATAGCAGAGTGAGTAACTTGGAAAGATGCGACAGACTTGCTTAAGGAAATCAACAGCTGAGCCCAGAAACCGGGTTTCTGTGGGAAAATGCTGATATTTCATTGTTGTTGTCACGAGAAACCCAATTTCTCAGAATAGTTGCATAAGCTAATTGCGATCGCATATACCAAGAATTCTTGGTAGAACTATGAGAATTGCTTAAACAAACAAATGACCAATTGACCAATTTAACAAATAACAAACTTTTTCATGCATCTAATTGACTACATTATTGTCATCATCTACCTCATAGGTATAGTAATTTTCGGTGTTATTCTGCAGCGGAAAGCATCTGAGGGGATAGAATCTTACTTCTTAGGAAATCGCAATCTGCCTTGGTGGGTTTTGGGAGCTTCTGGCATGGCGTCGAATACTGACCTTGCTGGGACAATGATTATCACTGCCTTAGTCTATGCCTTAGGAACAAAGGGATTATTTATTGAAATCCGGGGTGGCGTTGTCTTAATTATGGCAATGTTGATGATTTTTATGGGTAAGTGGAACCGACGAGCCAAAGTAATGACTTTAGCCGAATGGATGCGTTTCCGGTTCGGTTCAGGTAGAGAAGGTAATATTGCCCGGATCATTAGTGCAATTGCCAATATTATGTTTGCTATTGGTACAATGAGTTACTTTGCCGTTGGGGGGGGTAAATTTTTTGGTAATTTTCTCGATATTGATGACCGTTATGCTTCTATTTTTCTTATTTTACTAGCTTTAATATATACAACATTAAGTGGTTTCTATGGAGTAGTCTGGACAGATGTATTCCAAGGAATCTTAGTTTTTATTGCCATTATTTATATTTGTGGGCTAGCTCTACAAACAGCTACGATTCCAGATACTTTCTCCATTGCTATTCCTGGAGCCGAGCAATTGCAACAGTGGAGTTTTACTGAGTGGAGTAGTATCTTGCCTCCCATGACAATTGATCTACCAGGAGATTATGCCATCTTCAATTTGTTTGGAGGAGTGATCTTTTTCTACCTCTTGAAAGAATTTATGGCAGGTTTTGGGGGAGGGGGAGGCTATATGATTCAACGCTACTTTGCCGCCAAAAGCGATCGCGAAGCTGGCTTGCTTTCCCTGTTCTGGATTTTGCTGTTATCATTTCGCTGGCCTCTAGTAACAGCTTTCGCCGTCCTAGGTATCCATTACGGAATTACCACAGAAGCAATTACTGACCCTGAACTAGTCTTACCTACAGTCATTGCCGCATATGTCCCCATAGGCATTAAAGGACTGCTAGTAGCCTGTTTTATTGCAGCAGCAATGTCTACTTTTGACTCAATCATCAATGCTAGCGCTGCTTACTGGGTGAAAGATATTTATCAAGCCTACCTTGTTCCTGATGCTTCCAGTCAACAACTAGTTTTCCAAAGTCGCTTGGCATCAGTTGTTATTGTTATTGTAGGATTACTGTTTAGTTTCAAAATTACCAATATCAATGACATTTGGGGATGGCTTACCCTAGGTCTTGGTGCTGGACTATCCGTTCCCCTAGTTTTTAGATGGTATTGGTGGCGCTTTAACGGCTACGGATTTGCTGTTGGTACAGTTGCGGGCATGGTAGCAGCAATACTAACTAAGGCAGTTATCTTACCCAACTTAAATCCTAATTTCAGCGAATATGGTCTATTCTTGATTCCCAGTGTTTGCTCCTGCCTCGGATGTATTCTAGGGACGATTGTCACTGAGCCAACAGATATGGAAGTTATGGATAATTTCTACAAACAGACTAGACCATTTGGTTGGTGGGGAAGAATCCGTAGCCAACTCCCAACCAATATTCAGGCTAAAATCAGGAATGAGAATCGACGGGACATTCTTTCTACGTTGATAGCAGTTCCCTGGCAACTAGTCTTATTCCTGATGGGCATGATGTTAATCATGAAACGTTGGGATAATTTTGGCATCCTACTGCTACTGTTCCTTCTACTTTCCATTGGATTGTACTTTACCTGGTTTAGATATCTTGCTAAGGAAGTTGTAATTGAACAGTAACAATTAAAGAGAGAGGAGGAAACTGCGGAGACAGCGAAGACGCGGATTACGCGAAGACGCGGATGACGCGGAGACACAGAGACAGGAAGCTATATCTTACTTCCCAATGACAAATGACAAATGACAAATGACCAAAAGTTATCCTTCCTATTCCAAAGAATGAATCGACTTCCCGCCGCTTTCCTTGATAACTGGTCACCGGATGAGAAGATAGATTAAGAAACTCTTAAATTTTTGATGGACTGCTATGGCTGAAATTCAGTTTTTTAGAGGTGTTAAAGAAGAAGTTGTCCCCGATGTGCGCCTCACCCGCTCTCGTAATGGTACTCAAGGTACTGCAACTTTCTATTTTGAGAAACCTAAGGCTTTCGATGGTACGCAAAAGGAAAGCATTGAGGGAATGTACATGATCGATGAAGAAGGTGAAATTATAACACGAGACGTAAAGGGTAAATTTGTCAATGGTCAGCCAGAAGCCCTAGAAGTAATGCATTTCATGAAATCCACTGAGGCATGGGAGCGTTTCATGCGCTTTATGAAGCGATATGCGGAAGCTAATGATCTAGGATTCAGAAAGTCAGAGTAGAGCATTTTCAACAACAGGCAGGGGAATGAGAGGGATAGCAATACTGCTGGGATAAGCACTCTTATCTCTTCCTCAGCTCCTCAGCTCCCCCTGTTTGTCTAAGTGCAGTGCGGCGGAAATAACCCACCAGTTTGAGATAGATAGAATCCTTACTCTATAAGCATTCTTAATTCTTAATTATTAATTCTTAATTCTGCGGAGCGGTACTAAATTGCTTGTTGCCTGGTTAAAGCAAAATATGTCTCACCTACCTCACCCTGACCAAAAGCAGATTACAGTCAATTGTGCTGTTATTACTGTAAGTGATACGCGATCGCTTGAAACAGACCGTAGTGGTAAGCTGATTCAGGAATTACTCCTCAATGCTGGTCATGCTGTTGTTTTGTATCAGATTCTCAAGGATGAACCAACTCAGATTCAATTACAGTTGGAAACCTTAGGAGAGCAAACAGAACTTGATGCTGTAATTTTTAATGGTGGCACTGGCATTGCACCACGGGATACCACCTACGACGCTCTGGAACAATTGTTAGAAAAGACTTTGCCAGGATTTGGTGAGGTGTTTCGTTGGCTCAGTTATCAAGAAATTGGCTCACGAGCCATTGCTTCGCGAGCGGTTGCTGGTGTCTATAAGCAGAAACTAGTTTTTTCCATTCCTGGTTCCTCTGGTGCAGTTAAACTCGCTCTAGAAAAGTTGATTTTACCAGAACTAGTTCATCTGGTGAATCAACTGCATCAATAATGGATTTCTCAATCAAAAAATATCTAATCTCAGAAAGGGGGTAGTGGCGCAACACAGCTAATTTGGTGGCTTAGAAACCGGTTGGGGAATTTAGAATTTAGAATTTAGAATTTAGAATTTAAGAATGTAGTGCCGTGACACGACTAAAACTGTAGGTTGGGTGGAACGAAGTGAAACCCAACGAAATCGGCTCCATTGTTGGGTTACGCTATCGCTCCACCCAACCTACTTATTTCAGCATTTTAGCTGTGTCGCGCCAGTACCTACCTCACCCCAATTCCAGCATCATCTGCTGAACTTGAGCAGCAACCAAACAATCCGAATCATTCTCCATCATCGGCAACAACTCCCTACAGGAACGAGGTGAAGCTTCTTTCAGGTAAGACAAAACTGCTTCCCTGACAAAACTGGTAGGATGACGCAGACACACTAATGTTGCTTCCGGTGTCAAAGAATATCTCCGAGCCCTTGCCAGGTGAAAACAACAGGCTAAAGACCAGTCTGACAGAAAATGGCGCAACTCGATTAACCGACGCAAGCGATCGCTAGGACTCATCGGTTGATAAGGTACTAACTCCACCAGACAAGCGAGTTTTTCTGCAGTGGTACGCCGGTCCAAAATTCCTAAAAAAGCTCTTTTTTGAGGAATATCAACGGTATTATCGAGAATTTCCAAACCCATTGCCCGATTTGACCTTGATCCAGACTCCAGGTTAAACACTGCTGCTTGCATCGCACTCAAGGGATAAAGGAACTTCATCAGCAAAAAACATCGCTCGATCACATCCTCTTGCAGATCAGTTAATGATCGTCGTAACAAATCTGCTTCTTCCCCAATAACCTCCTCAGTTGTAAAATCGAGAACTGCTGCATAAACTTGACCTAACAACAGTAATTCTTGCTCGATTAAGGTTTCCACTCCACTACGACCTAATTGGTCGAGTACAGCTTCAATTCCTGCTTCGTTGGGCAGTTTAATCAAAATACGCAAAAGATTGCGCCGCCTCCTACCCCAACTCGTCATTAACTGTTGCACCAGCTTATTCAGGGATTCGGGTGTCCCAATTTCCCCTAAAGCAGTCCAAGCTTGTAACCTCACTAAATCTGGTTTATGGATATCTTCTGCCAAATCCACTAATAATGTAATCGCTTCATTACCCAAACTCACCAAGGCAGCTCTGGCTGCATCACGAGTCGATTTGTAGTAAATTCCTCTTACCAAGGAAGGATAGTACTCTTGCAACCGGGTAGAGGCAATGACATCGAGTAAAGCGCAACGTACTCGCAAAGAATCATCTTGCAACAGATCAGGAATATAAAGCCGCAGTGCTTGCAAGTAATCTGCTTCTCCTAATGCTTGAGTACCGATTACCCTTTCCCGTTCCCACTTTGAGGTGAGCATTCGCCGCAGAATATTAGTTGCCTCTGCCTTCTCTGTGGATGTTCCTAGACGTAAAATTAACGCTGCAGCTGTGCCTCTTACCATGGGATCAACAGCAGCATTTAAATAAGGTTTAACATTGGTAATATCCAGTTCTGGCTGGCTCAGCCAGATATAGCGGAGTGCTAACGCCAAAACTTCTGGTGGTGGTTGTTGTTCAATTAGTATGCTGACATCATTCCGATAAGCTGGTTTGGGATCTTCCAACATTACCTCTAGACTTTTACGCTGCAAAGCATGAGATAGCCTAGGTAGAAGAGGAGCAAGTACATTACCTACATTCTCTGAATCAATTTGAGCCAATAGTTCAATGCAAGAGCTTTTATCAGCTTCAGTACCAGGTTGTTCTAGAGCTTCGATCACTGTCCGCTTGAGGGCTCGTAAAGCTACATCAGAAAAACCCAAACGCCCTTCTTGCTCTGCACTCTCAACTAACAAGTTCACATAACTCGAGCGCATTAACCAGGCACTCAGCAACCAGATGAAGGAGAACACTACAATAGCAAAGATAAATGCCCAGGTTTGCCATTGCTCCAATACTACTTCTGACTCTGTTGGCAGTGCCCAATGGATCAAAGCAATAATTGCTAGGATAGCAAGACCTGTGATGCCACTGGTTACTGGTTGAGCAATAGCCTGCACATTAGTTTGAATGGAGCTGCGTATCCTCTCTGGTAGGGGTTGGAAAACGATAGGTTCAATACCAGCGATTATGGTATAGCGTAAGATTTCGTCGATAAACCTGAGCAAAATCAGACCAATAAAAAACCCAGTAATCCACTCAGGGAAAGCAACGAGCTTAACGATGAGCGTCCGGAGATAGTCTAGCAGACCAAAGAGGGTGATGGAGCCTAGAATCGATAAGGAGGCAGGCAGCAACATGGCAGCACCAAAAACCCCCAGTTTATTAATGACACGACTGGAGATAAATAATTGGGTAACTAGTTCAAATAGCCCAACAAATCCGCTGAATAACCCTAAGAAACCAGCAATCTCCGAAGCATCTAGTTTTGCTTCTAATTGACCAAGATACTGGAATTCAATTAGAAGAAGTAGTGCTTGTGCCAGGATAAAAAAGACAAAGAGAGGAACTATATAACGTTGCAGTGAATTACTAGTGCGGCGAGATTTAAACTCTTGCTCTGTATCTTCCCACTGTCTTGTCGGTGCGTCGGGAAAAGCTTGCTGATAGCGCTTGCATACATAAAATAAGGTGCCTGCACCCACAAGCATGACGATTGCAGCAGTAACCAGTACATTTTCCAGTCCAAAAACCAGTAATAATAGTGGTAAGGAGAAGCCTGATAAGACATCAGCAACTAACAAACCACTGGAGATTAGGGGATAGGTGCGTTTAATTTCCCGGATGTTGAAGAGTTGATTAGCAGCAACCTGACAGTTGAGGTCATTGAGAACGTCTACTGCATCCATCCAGAGACGTAATAAGAAAACAGATAATAAAGCGATCGCTCCGTCTAAATAATCAATCTCCAAGCCAAAGCGAAATATCAATAGGGGGAATGCCGTCAGTAGAGCAATTACCACCAAGACAGTTCTCAAGGGGAAAATGCGCTGTAACCAGGAATACAATACCCCTAAACCAGAACACATTAGGGCACTGGCGATGTAAATCCATGGCAACCACTCGACACCGTACTTATCTAAGAAAAGTGCGGTTGCACACTGTTCAAACCAAAGCAATCCTACCGAGGTAGTGGTGTAGGACACAAACATTAGTAATGTTCGTTTACCTTCTTCTGGCCGTAGATTCACCCACTGTAGGATTTTCCGTACCCAGTTACCCTGAACGCGAGCACGAGTTTGAAGTTTCATGGAAAAAATGGGTTAGAAACCCCGTCCTAGAAGGACGGCTTTACATGGTTGAAGTTATTTTTTAGGAGAGAGCAACATCATCATATTGCGACCTTCTCGTTTTGGGGCTTGTTGAATTTCTGCTACTTCCTCCAAGTCCTTCGCCATACGCTTGAGCAAGTCCAGAGCTAAGTTACTATGTTGAATTTCCCTACCTCGGAAGGTAATTGTGGCTTTCACCTTATCTCCCGATTTGAGAAAACGCTGGGCATTATTGACGCGCACTTGGTAATCATGGTCTTCAATTTTGTAGCGCATCTTCACTTCTTTGACATCTGCCGTGTGCTGCTTCTTCCTGGCTTCACGGGCTTTCTTCTCCTGTTCAAATTTGTACTTGCCGTAGTCCATGATGCGACACACTGGCGGATCTGCCTTGTCACTTACCAGGACTAGATCCAACCCTTTTTCCTCAGCCATGCGCAAAGCATCTTGAGGCGAGAGTATCCCAAGTTGCTCCCCATCGATACCGATGGCTCGAATCTTGGGAAACCTGATTCTTTCATTAATTTGGGGTAGATCCCGTTGGCGTCTTTTATCAATCACAGGCGTTTGATTAATCTTCAGTATCGATAGGTTGATCAGCGGTAGACTTACTATTTACTTGCTATTTTACTTAGTCTTTTCAGGTTTGAAGCTTCAAGTTGTTAACTTTACTGCCAAAATAGGTCGTAATTGGGCAATGTCAGGAAAAGATTACAATAGGAGATAATTTGTAAAAGTTTTTAAAGTTGAGGCTTTTCGTGACAATCCCTGTGCCTTGGCAGCAAAGAGTGGGCAGTCAACGAGACTGGGTTTGGCGAGGTTGGCAAACCCGCTATACCTATTTTCGTTCGCCGCCAAAGGTTCACACAAAAGCAGTACCCGTAATTTTGCTCCATGGTTTTGGAGCCTCAATTGGGCATTGGCGTCATAATTTGGCAGTCCTAGGTCAGCATCATACAATTTATGCTCTAGATTTGCTTGGTTTTGGAGCCTCAAGAAAAGCCTCTGCTGATTACACAGTTAGCCTTTGGGTAGAGCAGGTTCATGAGTTTTGGCAAACCTTTATCCGACAACCAGTAGTTCTGGTAGGTAACTCAATCGGCTCATTGGTATGTTTGGCAGCAGCGGCAGAGCATCCAGAAATGGTCAAAGGTTTTGTCATGATTAATTTGCCTGATTTGCAGGCGCGAGAGGAAATGATTCCCTCTTGGCTACAACCAGTGATTTTTACCATTGAAAGTTTAGTAGCATCACCAGTGGTTCTCCAAAGCCTTTTTTACCTAATAAGACGTCCAGGGTTTGTTCGTAAGTGGGCAGGGATTGCTTATGCTAATCCAGAGGTAGTTACTCCTGAATTGGTGGAAATTCTGGCGGTTCCTGCAAGAGATAGAGGTGCTGCTAGTACTTTTAGCACCATAGTTAGGAGGATGAGTTCTGCTCATTTTGGTCCGAGCGCCAGAACTATTTTGCCTAAGATAAATGTTCCTATGCTTTTGTTGTGGGGTCTTCAGGATCGGATGATTCCTCCTAAGTCAGCAGGTCATTTGGCTAGTCTCAATCCCAATCTGAAGTTAGTGGAGTTGGATAATGCTGGTCACTGTCCTCATGATGAATGTCCTGAGCAAGTAAATCAAATTTTATTAGACTGGCTTATTTCGGTGCAAACACTTTAGTGCAAGAAGGCAGAAGGCAGTCGAAATGAAAAGATTTTTTTTCACCATCATGCAAATTAGATCCACAACAGCTCGTATCATGTTGTTGGTAATTCTGTGCAGCACTTTTCTCTCTGGATGCAGGAGTAATGAACAGTCTACTCCCTCAGCTGAAATACCTACAGCTACCTCTCAAAAGCAGCCAACTTTCTCAGCAAAATGTTGGCAACGCCATCTGATTGAACCCGCCCTGGAAAACAGAGCCATTTATATTAAAGGGGCTGACTTGGATGGGGATGGCGATACAGACATTGCCGTTGGTAGTTTGTGGTATAAAAACCCTGGTCGTATTGAGGAGAAGTGGGTATACCAACCCATTGGCGAACCCTTCCACAATATGGCGGTGCTAGATGATATTGATCGCGATGGAGATATTGATGTTGTAGGAACTAAGGGAATAGGTGCTCAAGGGAATGCGGATTTCGTCTGGGCTGCTAATGATGGTCAAGGTTCATTTACTATTCGGGATAATATTGACAAAGCAGATGGAGACTTTCTCCAAGGTATTGCGATCGCTCAGTTTAGACCAGGTATTCCCTTAGAAATTGCTCTTTCCTGGCATGCAGCAGACAAGGGTGTACAGATGCTAACAGTACCCAAAGATCCAATCCAGGAACAATGGACATGGCGTAAAATTTCAGAATACTCCCAGGACGAAGACCTCAGTGTTGGTGACATTGATAGGGATGGGGATCTGGATTTGTATCAGGGAACCCAGTGGTTAGAAAATCCTGGTAATGGGACTGATACTTGGAATGCCTATAAGATTGGCGAAGTAACCGAAGGTTATGCTGACCGCAATGACCTTTTCGATTTTAATGGGGATGGCTACTTAGATGCAGTAGTAGGTTTGGAAGAAGGTGAGGATGTGCTGTTGTTTACTGCATCTGCTGACCCGAAAGCTCCTTGGCAACGTCGTATCATTGGCACTGGGGTAGGGGGTGGCTTTAGTATGGATGCTGCAGATTTCGATAGAGACGGTGATGTGGATGTTGTTCTTGGGGAACATCGAGGCAAAACGGAAAACCGCGTCATTCTTTATGAAAATATTAACCAAAGCACCGACTGGAAAAGCCACGAGATTGATCGCAGTGCCAAAGATGAAATCGATCACCATGATGGTACACAAGCGATCGACATTGATGGAGACGATGACCTCGATATCATTTCCCTAGGCTGGCGTAACCGGAAAGTCTGGTTGTATGAGAACAAAGGTATCGACTGTAATTGAAGATGTAATTGAAGACAAATTGTCTGATGGCAAGAACTGGAAAATTCTTTACTGCTCCCCGCTCCCTGTCCTCTGCTCCCTTCTTCGTTGAATACCGCTGATTTTCAAGACATCAGAGAGCGTAGGGCAGTAAGTCGGCAAACCAAACGTCCCTGGATTAATTGGGTTTTGATGGGTAAAATGTCGGTACTTCAAGCAGAATCTATCCCAAGCAGACATCTGAATTCGGAATAGAACAATCAAGATATTGGCTAGCCAGGAGTATAGGGGTAGGCGAAGATAAATTTTTTGACCGAGATAGTTACAACCTTCTTCCACAAATTGATTTACCGTAATTGCCTGATTTCCTAAAACTAATCTCTTGCTAGATTCGGGATCTGTCTGTTCATTCGACTCCATAGGATAAGGATGATCAACTAGGTATCGTACTACCTGAGCAATATCTTGGGCGTGGATGAAATGAAAACTGCCATCAGCTTTGAACCAGCGAAGTAGACTAGCCCATTTAGCGACATCTGCGATACCAGAGGAGAGATGGGAATAAGGTTTGTTCTCATCTCCCCCTAGTACCAAAGTCGGAAATAGGGTAGTAATCTTCGGGGCGATCGCTAATTTCGATAACCGCCGTAGACAGTCGTACTTAGAACGGATATAATCCGTTCCCAATTGACCTGCCTCCCTAAGTAATTGGTTATTGCGATCAAGGATGCTAGAAGTAGAGAAGTAAATCACCTGCTCGCAAATCTTAGGGTTAAGTAATTCCATTAATCGGATAGTTTTGATCACATTAATATCAAAAACTTCCGCCGCTCCTCCCCAAGCGGTTGCTGTTAGGATTGCTACATCCATAGTTTTCAGTAGGTTACCAAATTGGCTAATCTCCCGTAAGTCTCCCTGAAAAATCGTGATGCCAGAACGAGCCTCGTAGTCAAATCCCAGTTTATCTGGGTCTCTCACCAACAAGTACAGTTCGTGCTCAGTTTCAGTGATCAACGCTTCGGTGATGTAGTGACCAATGCAACCACTAGCACCTGTCAAAAAAATCCGCTTGGGGGTCATGCTTGGGTTCACAGTGCAGGTATTGGCAAAATAAATTAGGCGTGAACTGCTAGCAATTGATCCACTTGCTTGGCAGTCTCAAAGAAAAATCTCACATTGTCTTCCGGAGTTTTCGGTAAGACGCCGTGACCGAGATTAAAGATATGACCTTTGTTACCCGCTTTGCGAATATTGTCAAGGATGCGATCGCGAATAAAATCTTGGGAGCCAAAGAGAGTACCAGGATCCATATTTCCCTGAACCTTCATCTGAGAACCCAAGCGCTGTCGCGCCTCTGCCATATCTACAGTCCAGTCTACACTGACAATATCAACTCCTGATTGTCCCATACGCTCTAATACACCAGCACTGCCACTGATATAAAGGATTAGGGGCGTATCTGGGTGGGTTTGTTTGACTTGGCGTACTACTTGCTGCTGATAGGGTAAAGCAAAGGTTTCGTAGTCTTGGGGACTCAGTTGACCAGCCCAAGAATCAAACAGTTGTACTACTTGAGCTCCGCTGTCTATTTGGTAACGGACATAGACAGCGATCTGATCAGCAACCTTACTCAGAAATTGATGGAGCATTGCTGGTTCGGAGAAAGCCATGCCTTTGATGATTGAGTAATTTTTGGAACTTTTACCCTCAATCGCGTAAGCTGCTAGTGTCCAAGGCGCACCGACAAAACCGAGTACCGTTGCTTTATTACCCACTTCATCTGTGAGTGCCTTTAAAATCTTCGGGATAAACTGTAGCTTATCTAACTCTAAAGGATGTATTTGGTCAATTTGGGCTTGAGTGCGAATCGGTGTGTCAATAACTGGACCTTTGCTTTCTAGGATGTCAAAAGGTATACCCATCGCCGGCAAGGGTGTGAGAATATCAGAAAACATGATTACCCCATCCGGCTGAAATGCCTTCCAAGGTTGCAGGGAAATCTCAATGGCAAGTTCTGGTTTTTCGGAGCGTTCGCGGAATGAAGGATATTTATCTCGTAAATCTCGATAAACCTTCATATAACGACCAGCCTGCCGCATCATCCACACCGGTGGACGACCTAACACTTCACCTCGAGCTGCCCTTAATAGGTAAGGATCTTGGGTTGAACCATTCATCTAATCTTGACCACAGATAGTTTTTTAATGCATTTGTTAGCTTATCATTCTGGGATTACCTATGTTCGTTTTTGCAGAACTGGGTATGAGCAAAAGGGGAGGGAGGGGAGTGTCTGACAGGTCTAGTTTTTTTACTCTTGAACCAAAAAAAGAGATAAGGAGGACAAGGGCAACAAGGAGGACAAGGGAGAGAAAGCTGATTTTTTCCTAGTTTTTATCGCCATTACCCAAAAATCCGGGTAAATGGGGAAGTTCCTCGGATGAGTCAGAAACTTCCCCACTTTTGAAAAAATCCTGATTCTTCCTTAAAACTTAGGTATTTGAAATTGAAAGAGAAATTAACAATTCCGGAGGATAACTAATGTCTGTAGAAAAACTTCAATCCAAACAACTAACGTGGGTAAAGTTAGTAGTTCTAGCATTACTGCTAGGGACTAGTAGCTTGGCGATAACTGCCTGCCAAGAGTCAGATACAGAGAGCGAGTCCACTGAACAACAGGTAGATCAGCAAACCGAAGATGAACCGCAGACCGAGGCAGACAAAAAATATGAGGAAGAAGGAAAAGACACAACTGATGATGATGACCCAGAATAAATGAAGCTGGGGGAGCTGGGGAGCTGGGGGAGTAAGACAAGCAAGTCTTATCCAATTTTTATTCTTATCTACTTAAATTGAGGTAAAAACTTATTGTCCTGGTATAACTAAAGGTAATTGTTGTTCTGAGCTTCCCATAATAACTATCTTGGTATTTTGAGATTGGGCTATATTTGCAGTAGCTTCAATTGCTTTCAATTGTAAAATTTCTTGAGTCAATCCTTCTGATAAGATACGTTGAGCTTCAGCTTGGCTTTGCGCTTCAATCTTTTGCTTTTCTGCTTCTTTGCGAGCCTTGGCTATTTCAAAGTTTAATTGTTGACTTTCTTGTTCTGCTGCTAATTTTTTTTGAATTGCTGCTTGCATTGCTTCTGGTAAAACCACTTTACGTAATAAAGCTTTGTCTACCATGAAGCCAAGAGGTTTTAATTCTTCATCCAGTTTTTGACGTAAAAGTTGTGCAACTTCTTGTCTTTTGTCGCCATAAATCGCTGTTAGTTCATACTGTGCTGTTATTTCTCTTATTATTGAGCGAAATCTAGAGATAATGATTTCTTCTGGGTCTGCACCTAGATTTTTATAGATATCTCCTAATTTTTGTGGGTCTACTTTATATTGGACACTGACATCTAAATCAAGAGTTAGTCCTTCCTTTGATGTAGTACTAACTACTTCTTTCGTATCCTTTAAGCGAGTGGAAAACTTTACTAACTTACTCAATGGATTAATGATATGAATCCCAGGTTCAAGAGTTTTTTGGGAAATTTGACCAAAAAGCTCAGTTACTCCGGCAGTTCCAGCTGGAATAATTGCCAAAGTCTTCCAGATAGATGCTAGTATTGCTAAAATTACAGCTGATAGTGCAATAAATTGTATTTTTCTAGTATTCATTCTCCTATTCCCCTAGATAAAATTTATGCATAAATAGGGAAGCATCCCAAAGTTGCACAAACGATAGTGGGAGCAGGATGCTCCCTGTAATTACCGAAAGCGAGCAAGATCCTCGCAGTATCAATTTGCAAAATGGGATGCTCCCATAAATAGTCTCTTGCATTTAGTTATTGGGGGACTCTATGTTGGTTTATGCACTCTGACCACAAAAGTCATTTTTTGATTCTAGTGCTCTGATAACTTACTATTATGGAAATTCACCACGCTCATAGTTCCCTAGCAACAACTCTCCAAACTAGGCGTCAACATCTAGCTCAGAAGATTGATTTCCCTGTAATTATTTGGTCTGGAAGTCCATCTTCTCGCAACTTCCCCGCCAATCCTTTTCCCTTTCGCGCCAGTAGCCACTTTCTTTACTTTGCTGGTTTACCTCTAAAAAATGCTGCAATTTTCCTAGATGGCGGCAGGCTAGAACTATTTATGGACGAAGACTCTGCTGAGAGTGCCTTGTGGCATGGGGAGATGCCTAAACGAGAGGAAATTGCTCAGATAATCGGGGCAGATACAGCTTTTCCTCTGTCAGAATTACCAACACGGGCAACTGGTGCCGCGACAATTACTCTCCAGAATGCTAGCACTTGCCAGCAACAAGCTTACATCCTGAATCGACCAGTAGCTCCATCCCATACCCCAGAAGGGATTGACCGAGATTTATCTAAAGCGATCGCTGCTGTTAGATTGTGCCATGATGCTGGGGCAATCTCTGAATTACGACAAGCTGCGGCAGTTACCATAGAAGCCCATAAAGCTGGAATGGGAGCTGCTAAAACTGCTAAACAGGAAGCTGCTGTGCGGGGGGCAATGGAGGGGGTAATTATTGCTCACAATCTAACTTGTGCTTATACCAGCATTGTTACAGTTCACGGTGAGGTGCTCCACAATAACCAGTATCACCACCCAATACAACCGGGAGACTTGCTCCTTGCCGATGTTGGCGCAGAAACCCCGATGGGATGGGCAGCAGATGTTACCCGTACCTACCCGACTACTGGTGAGTTTTCGTCCACTCAGCGGGAGCTTTATGATTTAGTATTAGCTGCCCATGATGCTTGCATTGATAAAATCCGTCCGAATGTGGAATATCAGGACATTCATTTGTTAGCAGCAGAGGTAATTGCCCAAGGATTAGTCGATTTAGGTATTTTACGAGGACAGGCAGCAGATTTAGTAGCAATAGATGCTCATGCCCTGTTCTTTCCCCACGGTATTGGACATTTGTTGGGTTTAGATGTCCACGATATGGAGGATTTAGGGGATATAGCAGGTTATGAAGAAGGTAGAGAAAGAAGCGATCGCTTTGGTTTAGGTTTCTTGCGACTCAATCGACCCTTAAAAGAGGGCATGTTAGTAACGATTGAACCCGGATTCTATCAAGTTCCAGCAATTTTAAATAATCCTGAGCTACGGTCAAAATATCAAGATGTTGTCAATTGGGACAAACTAGCTCAATTTAGTGATGTGCGGGGTATTCGCATAGAAGATGATGTCTTAGTAACTGCAGCTGGTAGAGAAGTACTGACAGCTGGCTTACCTACTGATACACAGACTATTGAAGAGTTATTGACATACTCCCCAGCTTAAAGGCGTGGGGATTCTTGTTCATGGTTCATAGAAATCCACTTGCAATATCTGGTTCCCCATCCATAACAGAGGCGGTTTTCTCCCCATGCTTTCCCTCTTACGAGGCAGATTCCTTTTGCCCAAAGGTACTGTTTTTCCATTCCATACCCAGAACTTTCATGCCTTTTTTTAAGATATTAGTTGCCGCGTTTGTATCTCGACACAGTTCTATCTTACAGTTAGGGCATGAATGAGTTCTGGTACTCAGGCTTTTCTTGGCTCGATGACCACAATTAGAACAATCTTGAGATGTATAGTGGGGAGGAACCTTCACCACTGCCTTATCCCAGATCTTTCCATAGTAGTCTAACCATTGAGTGAACTGATACCAACTAGCATCATTAATTGATTTAGCCAAGTGATGATTCTTGACCATATTTGACACCTTTAAATCTTCATAGACAATCACATCGTTAGAGTGAACTACGCATCGAGCTTGTTTGATCGCCCAATCCTTACGCTGTCTTTGGATTTTCAGGTGAGTTCTACCTAATCTTTTTCTTGCCTTGTGATAATTGTTTGACTGAGGCTTTTGGTTTTTCTCAAACTTCTTACTTAATCGTCTTTGCTGCTTCTTTAACCGTTTCTCTGACTTCCGGAGATACTGAGGATACACTACCGCATTATCATTTTGGTCCTTGTAGAAATATTTCAAACCCAGGTCTAATCCGATAACATTTCCCGTATATTCTCCTGGTTCATTTCGGTCAGCATCAAAGCAAAATTGAGCATAATAGCCATCTGCCCTACGAACCACACGAACTCGATTAATCTTAAGCCGAAATAGGTCTTCCCTCGTTGTTTTATCGCAATATAAAGATAATGTACCAATCTGAAAACCATCTGTGAAAGCAATATTCATACGCTCTTGAGACAACTTCCATCCTGAGACTTTGTACTCGAGGGAGCGACCGTGTTTTTGAAATTGGGGATAACCCTTTTTCTGCTGTTGCTTTCGGCAACGATGATAGAAATTAGAGATGGATTGCCAAGCTCTTTCGGCACTAGCTTGACGTGCTGCAGAATTGAGCTTTTTGGCAAAAGGAAACTCTTGAGCTAAGTCCTTACACAAGGCATACAAATCCGCTTTAGTTATGCCTGGGTTATCCATCCAGTAACGGAGTGCCTTGTTTCTAATAAACTGGGCAGTGCGGATGGCATCATCAAGAGCTAAATATTGCTGCTGGGTGCCGTTGAGTAGTTTGGCTTCTCTAACTATCATGGTTATATTTTATCAGAAAATATCACAGATAAAAGATTAAAATAAAATAAAAGCCGTCCTTCTAGGACGGGGCTTGAAACCCATTATTTTGGTAAGCAGACACACCAGACGTGGAGAATTTCGTTCACCTGGTACGATAGCGTCACCCAACACTCCTCGCATATTCTGTTGGGTTTCACTTCGTTACACCCAACCTACATTTTTAGTCGCACCACTACCTCCTACCTTGTTTCTTCAGAGAATAACCTGCCTAATAAAATCATTTCAACCTCCACTTCATATATTCATCCTGAGGGACATAATTACCATGACAAGTTTTAATTAAACCCTTAATCTGTTCAAGGTAATTTGGTGCAACAGTTAGGACAATAACTTGCTCCTCCTTTAAAGATAGTTTAATTAATGCAGAAGATTGATTGATTCTAGTAGAATAATCATCACCTCCAATGAATTTATAACTTACCCTAGTTGACCAAGGACTAATGGAGAGATGCTCTGCAAATTTTTTGGCATCATTAACTTGTGGAAAAATTACAGCAAAGATTACAGATAACATATTGCTTTAGTTTGCCAACAATATTCAAATATTCAATAGGTTATGAGATCAAGAGTGAACTTCATGAATTCTTCATAAATTAGTGGTGTTAAAAACTACTATTCCGGCTATTAAAAGGTCTAATACCGATAATGGTTTTAGTACAACTATTCAATCTATTTTCTCTTTAACCTTACATACCAAAATAACTTTGATCTATCCAAATAAGTTCAGTAATTCTACTGAGGTTGCCCTATTTATAAATTCTAAATTCTAAATTTTACATTCTCTTAGTCAGCACAAAATTGCCAGGTGTCTTATAGTTATCTCTCGATAAACAGACTCAGCCGCAAGGGGGTTGTGCGAAGCGCTCCTGGGGGGGGTGAACGAAATATGAAGTGGGATTTATAGCAAAGTATCCTCTCAAATAATTAGTTCTCCTTTGTTTTCCATCTCCCCATCTCCCTATCTCCCCACCCTTTTTTTCGCTCACCCTACTACACCTGCCAAAATAAAAGTACTGAGATTGTCTTAGGAGAGAATCATGGGACTAGAGCGAAAAATGTGGAGGGGAATGTTTACCCCTGGTGAAGTAGTTGAACTCAGGCAAATGTGTTTTACCCCTGGACGGGTATTTGAACCGGGGAAGTATATAGCTGGTGAGTTACCAGATGTTGCTTTTGAAATGGGTTTAGTTGAGCAACTACCTCCCGTTAAAGGCAAAAATGCTCAAATCGAAGATAGTGAAACTTCTTGAGAAGATGATCATTAAAAAGAAAGAAAACAACTGAGGAAGATGGATGAGCGCGATCGCATTCTGATAATCAGTCTACAGAAAATGCCCACTTTTGTTTGACAGCTGGACCGATGAGATAATTCTGCTGAAGGGGGTGAACGAAATATGAGGTGGGATTTCCATTCTCCGCGTCTGGTGCGTCTGGTGCGTCTGCTGAGTCGTTTCCCCACTCTTTTTTTCCTCACCCTGCTGAAGGGGTGACAAACCCTCCAAAACCCTTTTAGCTCAACCTTTGAGACACATTCACATCCCACAAGATGAGGTCTTAAGCTAAAACGCATCTAATTTGCACCAAATTCAATCATCAGCTTCTTGTGGAACAGGCATCTTGCCTGTCATTTGTGTATCGCGCATAACAACTTATTCTTTGTTGATAACATAAAAAATTTGGGCAAGAATCAGGAATGCCGCTGTTGCGATTGGTAGATATTGATAGAGCGATAATCGAGGACGTTCAAAAAATAAGCAGTTTTGTGTAATGTTTCACTCTACTTTGACAAAAAAAGATAGTGAACAATTGAATATTGGCAAAAAAGAAGTATGAATCGGTTAAAACTAGTTTTAGGTCTTACTTTGTGCTTGTCCTCTCTTACTTGGAGTTCCTTATCTGCGACAGCACAAAGGGTTGAATCAGAAGTCTCAACAACCAAGAAACCACTCCACTTTATTCAGGAGCCATTATCCAACCAAAATCAACCAGATTTAACGAGGAGAGGTACTCCAGGTCCAGGTCGTCGCGAAGGTGCAGGGAGTCGTGGCTGTCCACCAGTAGAAAAGCCTCTGACGGCTTTAGTTCCTATCACCAAAAATTCCCAAAACATTGAGTATGTTTTGGGTACAACCACTGCTGAGTATCCAACCTTCTGGTTTTATGTTCCTTATAAATTAACACCTGAAAGTAAGGTAATATTTGTGCTCACAGATGATCAAAGCAATGAAATATATACAGTAACTAGTTTAATGGCCAAGGGCACAACTCCTGGCATAATTAGCCTCCATCCTACTAAATTTCCCTTAAAAGTTGGGCAAAACTATCAGTGGTACTTCTACGTTGACTGCAATCCCACAGATTCATCTGAGTCTAATGAAAAAGTAGTTGTCAATGGATGGGTGCAACGGCTTTCTCTCCAGGAGACTCCTTCAGGAACTCCATTAGAACAGGCGGTAGTATATGGCAGAAAAGGGATGTGGTACGATACCTTAACTATTGTCGGGGAGCAGCTGCGAGCCAACCCTCAAGATGCTGGAATTAAAGCTAAGTTGACTGGTTTATTGCAGGCTATTGGCTTGGGAACTATTCCCTCAGAATCTCTACAAGAATTGAAGGTGGAAATTGAAAATTCACAGCCAATTACCTATTAATACATAGGGAGCCCAGTAACGAGGATGCTGATATCCTTCATTGAGTAGATACAGTTGAGCACGACGCAGAGCTTCGGCTTTGGTTATCTGATGGTTGAGCAACTCTTGGTAAAATTGACTCATCACAGTTGCAGTTGATTGATCATCAGCTTGCCATAGAGAAGCAATAGTAGTGCGAGCACCGGCTTTAACTGCAACTCCTGCTAATCCTAATGCTGCTCGCTTGTCCCCTGTTGCTGTCTGGCAAGCGCTGAGTACTAATAGTTCGATAGCTTCAGTTAAATTGTCACCTCTAGAGCGGAGTATACTGTTTAACTCATCAATATTGATTGGTTTATCCCAGGCAAGGACAAATGTTTCTTCAGGTTGGGAGCTGAATTTACCGTGAGTTGCCAGATGCACAACAGAGAAAGGTTGGGATGCAATTTGTGCTTGCAAGTCTTTACTAGTGAACTCCTGATTAATTAGGAATTCACCCGACACCTGAGATTCAATTTGTTCCAACTCATCGTCAACATATTCTAAGGAGGAGTAGCCGTGACGGGCTTCCGTTAGCCCAGCAGTTAAAACCCTTAAACTTTTGCGTTCTAACGGTTTAGGGTCTAATAATTCTAAACCAGTTGTTAGGGCAACAGCATACTTTTCTAGCAAATATTGTTGACCATCATAGAGGATTGACATGGGAACATTGCGCAAGTCCCCGTCTAGGACAAATACTAAAGTTTGAATCTTACTTTCCTTGAGGGTTGACTCAATTGGTTGTATCAACCAGTTATACAGTTGTTGAGACAAACCCTGAACTTGTTTCAGGGTGTGGATTAATTTTAGATTTTCCCGCAGTTGGGCAATGGTATGGTCAAACTCCTGCTGTGATAAACTAGTTTGATAGTGGCGTAAAGGTTGCTGAGGTAACTTAAGAATGATCTCCAGACGACCATCCAAAATAATTGGATAGATGACAGCTGCTGTAGCATTACTCTGATTAACAAGTTTGTCTATGGTGATGGCTTTATTGTTTAGTAAACTACACCGTAGATAATCTTCTAGTTCAGCTAGTTGTAACTCCTCTATTACCTCACGGGCTTGAGCTAGATCTTCTGCCTTTGGTTCTGATTGTAAGAGTAAATCCACTAGCTGCCGATAGATAGGTTCGACATTTTCCCGAAAGGAAAATTGCATGTCATTGATGGTAATTAAGTCATGTCGAACATAAGTGAGGGTGTTGATGGCTCTAGTGTAATGTTTTAGTGCGCTTTGGATATCTCCCTGCTGTTTGAATAAACGCCCTAACTGCCATTCCCAGAGATAGCGAATATCGGGGGATTGCAATTCCTGGGATAAGATCAGAGCTTCGAGGGCTTGCTGGGTTAGGTTTTGAGCTTCAGATAATTGCCCAGTCAGCTCATAGAGCCCCCCCAATTGTCCGAGAGCATAGGATTGTGCTCTGTAGTCCTGCAAGCTTTTAGACTGTTGAACAGCTGTTGCTAAAATTTGGGCAATTTCTTGCCAGGAAGGAGGGGTAGATACGTAGCATGTTACGCCTCTACATTTTGTAAGATATTCATTTCTGAAGCGAGTCAAACTCCGGGCAAAATTGAGTTGGGCGTAGATAGTTGTACGACTTGGAGGTAGAAGCGCGATCGCATTTTTGATTTCTGGTAATAGTGGAGCTGTATCTAAGGATTTTCCTATCTCTACCAACAAACTTAATTGATTGAGTTGGGCTTGAAGTTGCAGGATCGGTGAATCGGATGTGGTGGCTGCTTGTTGATAGTGACTTAGAGCAGTTTGATAATGCTCTTGAGCTTCTTTTTTATTGCCAATAGCTATTGCTAGCTTAGCCAATGCTTGCTCAGTATTACCTAATTCCAGCTCAGCAGCAATTTTTGCTTTTGGGAGGGCAAACTTTTCTGCTACTGCCAAACTTGCTGCTAAAAATTCCTGAGACTTTTGGAGGCTGCCAACTTCCCTGTATGCTTTACCTAGGTTCCTCAATCCTATAGCTTGCAGTTGAGAGTCTGATGATGTTTCTAGCATTTGGGCAACCTGGTATAAGGTTTTTTTTGCCTGACTGTTGACTCCCAAACCTTGTAGAGCTTTGGCTTGGTTAATTAAACTACTAATAACTCCCTTCTGATTGCCAGCTTGGGCATAGTTAGCGGCAGCTTGCCTCCAGGTTGCTAGAGCTTCTTCTAACTCTCCCTTTGTCCATTGCCAACGCCCTTTAGTATTCAAGGCTTTGGCGTAAACTTCTAAGTAAGTTTGGGTGTTAGCTGAGTTTTGTTGGTTGTTAAGTAAATCGAAACTTTTAGCGATCGCTTTTTGAGCTTCCTGCCAGTATCCTAGATGTTGATAAGCTAGAGAAAGATTACTCTGCACCAATGCCAGATTTAGGTTATCCTCTTCAGTTGCAAAGACAGCTGCTGCTTGCAGCCAGATTTCTACCGCTGCTGAGTACTGTTCAGCTTCGTAGAATTTTATCCCCTGTTGTAGTAATGATGGAGCATTGGAGTTGAGAGCCTGTTTGCCAACAGAGTCTAGTGCAAGAAGGCAGGAGGCAGAACCCACCCCTAACCCAACCCACCCCCGCCCCTCCCAAGAGGGGAGCAAGGAGGGGAACAGGAGGCAGGAGGGAAGAAAGCTTGTACGGTAAGCTTTTTGACCTTTTTTCACGCTTTGGTTATTTCTGCTGTGCTGCACTAGTGCAATTATCTCAGCAGTTTCCGGCATCTGTTGGGCTGACAGCACCGGAACAGATAGGCTAGTCATTAGCCCCAAAAGTGCTAGCAAGATTAGTTGAACTATCCGGCAATACATCTTGGGAAAACAGGAAAATTAAGAGTACAGGATGAACTACACTAATAACCAATGACCAATGACCAATGACCAATAACTAATTAGTATTACGACGCCCTAGTTCATAAACACCACAACCCATACAAGCAAGGATACCCATACTAATTGCCCAGCTGCCACCTAAGCTCCATTCCACTCCCCAGTTACAAAGCGCTCCCACCACTAAAAAAGGCACAATGCTAAACATTGAAGCATAGAAGGCATTTTGAGCTTCCCTGGCATTGCGGGTTCTTTCAAACTCCTCTTGTGAAGTATATAGCGATCGCTCAGCAAAGTTAAACCATCGCTGTAGCTGCTCCATCACCCATTCACTCAAGGGGGAGAAACCTAAGTATAGTGCCAAAGACCACAAAGCTGCACCCGCAATCATTGTTGTATCTAGCTCGATTTTAAAAGGAAGAATTTCAGTGAGCATTAGTTTAGGTAGAATTTAGGTATTCGTATGGGAAGTGGTGATCAGTGAAAGTGCTGCTGCAAGCACCTAAGCAAAAACTGGTACTGTAGGCGATCGCTTTTTTCTTTAACATGAGGTTAATCTTTGTAGCTACTACTATACTCCTGTTACCTCTTCTGTTGTTCCCACAGCAGGCTAAAGCGGAGAATCCTGAACATCTCGAACAATTAAAGGAAACTAATCAATAGACCTCTCCGAAAATACTCAATACGCCTATGTAACTGGCTTTCAGTCTTATAATCGCCAATTTCAATTAGAGCCAATTTCTACGCTAAAATAGGTACTTGAGCCAATTACTGTTAATAATTTCTCATTTTATTATCTATTTTTATTATTTTTATTCATCAATAATAGACATTCAATTAATTATGTTGGTAGTATTAATGCACCAATCCTTAATCTCACTAACCCGCAAATTATGCCAATTATCTGTTCATACTTTCTGGTATTTAATCGAAATCTCTCTTGAGCTACTCTAAATATCTTAACTAGACGAATTACATGTTCTACTATCACTCTTTCAACTGCTAGTTCTTGATTTTTCTTTTTTTGCTCTGCAGTTAATTCTCGCTTTTTCGGTTTTTTCTTAGGAGTTCTAATCGATGCTTCTCCCTCGTAAGCTTTATCTCCAGTAAACTTTTGATTTTCGTCAAAATTGTTTTGAGTTTCACGAAATAATTTAACGTCACTTTTAGGACCAGGTTGATCTGCTATTACATCAACAATATCCTTGCCATTAGGCAAAACAATTAATTGATTTTTTCGAGTATGATTTTTCTTCTTGCCTGAATAGTATTTTTTTTGTTCTTCATAGACTCCAGGTCTTTCTATTGGCTGCTCACAGCTATCCACTATTAATTGATATTTCTGTAGTATTTCTTTGATGATTTCACTGTCACTTGAGTTTTTTTTACTTGTTCAAGTAAGCTAGCCGGTAATAACTCTGCCAAAATAGGACACCAATAATTGAAGGTATCATTGGCGGTTGTTTCGCTGACTCCAAATTGAATTCCCAGTAATTGGAATGTTGTCAAATGTCGCAGATATGTTAAAGTAAGGAGGACTTGTTCTTCGAGAGAAAGTAGGGTCTTTCGACCCCCTCCAGCCGCAATAATTCTGACTTTTTTAGCCTCAGATGATGCTAGCTTTTTATAATGTAGCTCTCTGGCTTTTTCTAGCAATTTTTCTAGCTGCTCATATTTCAGACCAAGTAAACGCTGTGCATCTTGCGGATGATTTTGAATATGCTCGAATAGAGAACTCATACAATCTTATAAAAAACACAATTAATATTTATTAAAACACAAATTATTTATTTTTCGGAGAGGTCTAATTTACTTAAGCGCCAAGTACTGCACATTGCTACCCACGGTGAATTTGTGCCGGGACGTCCAGAGGAATCTTATCTACTGTTAGGTGATGGGGAAAAGTTGACGATTCCCCGTATTGAAACTTTGCAAGATTTAGTAGATACTCATCTAGTCGTACTATCAGCTTGCGAAACAGCTCTCGGCGGCTCGGATCAAGATGGGGTGGAAATTGCCGGTATCAGCTACTACTTCCTCAACCAGGGAGCCAAGGCAGTGATGGCTTCTTTATGGCTGGTTAATGATGCCAGTACCAGTCAGTTGATGCAGCATTTTTACGGTAACTTAGCTCAAGGAACGCAGCAGGAACCAATCACTAAATCTCATGCCTTGCGACTCGCTCAACTAAGTCTACTCCAAGGTGATCCTGCAACCGAAAGTGTTGAGGAAAGAGCTACTATTACACCTATTTCTAGTTCAGGAACTACTAGTCATGATGTTTCTAATTTATCTCATCCCTACTACTGGGCACCCTTCGTCTTAATTGGCAATAATTTGTAAGGCTTTCAAAATGAGTTAGTCAGGACTTACGCAGCGACAGCACATATAGAGTCAAAGGTGCCTTACGCTACGCTGGTAGTGAAATATTGGTACATATTGTAGGGGCGGGTTCACCCGCATTCGTGTCAACTAAAGGTGAAATCCTTGCCCCACAAGGAACTTAAGTTCCTTGCTAATAGCTCAAGTCATCTAAAGATGACTCAATCAGCTCAAAGATCTTCAGTCCACTTTAAGTGGACTTGAGCTATTAGCCCAGAGTTTGAAGATACTGTTGGCGAATCGATGTGGGGTCAGACCCCTCCCCAAACCCCTCCCCTGCGAGGAGAGGGGCTTTCCAGCTCCCCCTTCCCTACAAGGGAAGGGGGTTGGGGGGTTAGGTTAAGGGATAAGGGACAAAGCGCGAAAAGTCTCACCAATTCAGCAATTGAGCAAGGTGGGGAGTTTCACCCTCTCTTAATTCGCCAACAACATCTTTGAACTCTGGGTGGGTGTGGAAGCTAACCGTTAAGCTACCTCTAGCTTAAGTTGACACCGATGGTTCACCCGAAACTTGGATACTCAACGATAATTTTGCTAAACCCGCCCCGGTTTGACACATTATCATTGGTTTCGGTGACCGGGGCGGGTTTACCTGTAGGGTTTGTTGGTTTCCTTAATTGGTTGGTGAACCCGCCCCTACCGCGATTAATAAACGTAACCAATATCGGGTTTCTCTGGCTTGCTTGAGAGCAATTTCCAACTTATGCACAAAATCCGCAGTGCTTTGGACAGCCAGATGCTGTGCAAGTAGAGTTCTTGACTCTTTAGTTATGCGATCGCCTATCATATCTACCCATACCCTACAGGCGCACACCTATCCCATTGTGATTAATAATACCACAAACATGTTGAGCGATCGCATCCTTGCGATCTCAAAACTTTATGATAGGCAAGATGCGAAGTGCGATCTGCTGTTAGAGTCGATGCCCCTGTTACCAGGGGACACCTCTCCTTCAAAACCGGACGTGCGATTTTCACCGCATCCGGCTCCTAGTCGATTACTACTCATCCCGCTTATTGGGGTGACTTTCGTGCTGTACGAGCCAGTTTGTGTATTGGCTTGTACTGGTGACAATGACGGTGTAGCACTTCCAAATTTGACCGCTTCCAATTGTCATGGTTGCCGTCGATGTGGTGTAGTTCCACCTTATTCAGCTTTTAGGAATTCCCCTTTAACTCCTGCAATGATGGCTCGTCTTAACCCTTTTATTGCAGCCTTAGGGAGTTCTACTCTGTTGAGTATTGTCTCGTGGCTGATTCGGTCGAAGCATTTTTCTATGTCCAGTTCAACGATATTCTTTTCCCATCCTCTGTGTGAGGCGTTTAGGTGTTGAAATATCATCTTTTGGGCATCGTGACAACTTCTTCCTGGTCTGAACCCGTATGAGTTGGCGTGAAAGGTGGCCTCTGCTGAGGCTTCTAGAGCATATTTGAGCAGACTTT
This sequence comes from Caldora sp., assembly GCA_965222765.1. Lineage (GTDB taxonomy): Bacteria > Cyanobacteriota > Cyanobacteriia > Cyanobacteriales > Coleofasciculaceae > Caldora. The sequence goes on along the minus strand of CBDCVG010000070.1, from coordinate 198,453 downwards.
GGTAGGCTCTGTCCCCTATGGTTGGTATCCCTAATTTCCGTTTTGTCCCATCCTTTTTAGGGATGTTCACTCTCCGGAGTTTTTGGTGTTCCCAGTTCTTCCATGAGGTTTGGAGTTGTTCGGCTAGCTGCATCCGTTGTTTACAGTTGAGAGCCGTTTTGCCGTCAATGCCTGCCGTAGCTTTACCCTGATTTAATTGGGTGACTTGCCTCACCGCCAAGTATTTGGCAGCTTTGGAGTTTAGCAGGAGTTTCTGAAGTTTTCTCACAAGCTTGTGGTCGCCATTCCTCTGAGCTTTGAAGATTCTGATTTGTAGGCGGAAAACTACTTTCTGAAATTTCTTCCAGGGGAGGGCTTTCCAGTTATCAGATGCCGTTTTTCGGTCTGTCATAACACTTACCAACTACTACAGTTATCTCTTCTCTATCGACCTTGACCAGTCTGCCTTGAGTCCTTAGTTCTTGGCTTTTCTGTCTAATCCTACCCACTCCTTTCTCATGTAGCTTTGACTTGCCCTACCTAGAATCTTCGACCTTTCTAGGAGTATGGAGTGTTTTTCTTCGTTCCGTAAGGTAATTGTTTTGCTGATTTAGGACTCCCCAATTCACCCATCACGACCCAGGATTGCACTTATTGCCACAACATTTAGTGCGGGTTTTTGTGTGATTGTCTAACATTCATTTCTGTTAGTAGCGCTTGGATGCTTTTTCAGGGGACTTAACTGTACGTTATCCATGTCAGCCTGCCTGGCGAGTTACCCTCCTCTCAGATTTGTTTTCCTCGCCCTGTTCCCAGCTTCATTTTGATAGTCATTCTCCATGTGGGCAGGTTCGGCGTCACGTCATCCCTAACGGGTGGGGCTTTCACCCACATCACCTTACAGTTATCCTAGAGCTATTTGTTAGGCGACCTCTAGGACTCTAGGCTATTTATTGACCTAGAAACGAATCGCACTGCAGCAGCGCTTGCGCTATCGCACTCTCTTAACCCAAATGCTTCGACAGTCTCAAAGCTAGTCCCCCAAGGGCGCGGACAGGATTTGCTGCAGTGCTGATGGGCATGACAGACATATCGCAAACATACAGTCCGGTGGTGCCTCGGATTTTGAGGTTTTCATCTACAACCGACTGATCATTGAAGCCAGTGTTACGGTTTGCTTTCCATGGCATCCGCAAGGTCCCGCAGGCATGATGTACGGTACCCCAACCGAAAGGCCATTGCTTGCCATTGCCACCACCGTACTCACCAGTAATAAAGTCTACATCATTGAATTCTGCGAAAACACGATTTCTCGTTTGATTAAGTAGATCAAAAAACTCCTGCTGCCCTTTCCTCCAACCCGCGAGAGCCGGGAAGCGAGACTGCAACAAATCATCCAGCACTGAAAAGCGCTTGAAACTGATGTTCGGGATATAGCCGTCATTCGCATGGGAGAAAATACCATTCTCATCATCCAAGCAATTGGCAAAGCTGAACTTAATGTCTACACGGGTTTTGCTAGTATCATCCACAACTGGTTCAGCAGAGGGATCGTTGTTTCTCAAGTGCCAGTATTCGTGATTGATATTCATTTCGATATTGAAGGGAAAGCTCACATGAGCGTTGCCGTCAAGGTTGCCGCGTGAGTAAAAGATGATCTTGGCGTGATCACGGCGACTGAGGGGAACACTGCCTAGGGATGAAACATAAGCCTGAGACTCTCCGGTAACGGGATGATCTGTTAAGCCAAAACCGACCAGCTGCTTAACGTTATCGGGCATACTTTGATAGACCGCAGAGCGATTGATCAGCTTGGGACTTTCTATAGAACCAGCAGCAATGACAATTTTAGGCGAATAAAAACTAACTTGTTCTCCGGTGATGGTGTCGGTGGTTTTAACTTCATACCAGTCAAAGGGTAGGTTGTTGATAGCTTCTACAAAGCTATTGAGCTTGATGAAGAGTCCTTTACCGTCTTGGTTGGCACCTGGTGTTAAGCCTACTTGATTAATGAGTAGTTCCGCCGTGTTAAACACACCAGTCGGCTCCACAAAAAACTCACTCCCCACTGTGCCATCGGGGTTGAGATAAGGTTGGTGTAGAGCACGAGGTGCTTCCTCTATTACGAAGTCAGCATTCATCGGACTGTTCTGGAAATGTTTCACCACTTCTTTCGCTTTGTCGCCCAGTGAGATTGACTCATTCATCCGGTCAGCGGCTAAGCTAAAGTACTCTGAGGTCAAATCCTGACGCACGCTATCTGGGAAGAATTCCAGTTCCCAGCTTTGAGGCTCTGGAATCAGGCCCGACCAGAAAATGGAACGTCCGCCAAAGGCCAATTGAGGCTTTTCGCCAATGAAATTACTGTCAGATGGTGATTGTTGAAAATTATCGACGCCAAAATGTCTGGCCACGGCAAAGTTTGGAACCCGACTGATATTGTAGACATGTGTTGGGTAAATGAATGAACCGGCATCCAAAACCAGAATTCGGTGACTGGTACCTAATCGATCTGCCAGGTCATCAGCCAGGATGCCACCGCCCATTCCAGAACCAATAATAATGAAATCGAAGTCTTTATTCGCACCGTCATAGTCTCGGATCAGACGGGTGTGAGCTTGGGGCTTTTCGACAACCAAATTTGCGTAGTTGTTCTGAAATGGCATCTGTCCTATCCTAATTTTTTCAGAATTACTTTACTTAGGGCTTGCAAGCTTTCACCGAAAGCGGCGGGAAGCCCATTTCTTTAGGATGGGAGGGATAGCCGCCCGCCGCTTGGTTATTTGTTATTTGTTAGAAAGTTTTTTGTACAAACAACCAACAACTAACAACTTACTAACACGAAATCCCTCGTGCTGTCTTCCGGGGGATGAGTTAATCAGTCTTGCTTCTCAAATTTCAGAGCAACAGAATTCATACAGTAGCGCAAACCTGTTGGTTTCGGGCCATCGTTAAATACGTGTCCCAAATGAGCATCACAGACAGCACACAGCACTTCAGTGCGTCGCATGAACAAACTGTTATCTGCTTCTTCCTTGACATTTTCTGCTTCTGAAGGCTCCCAGAAACTCGGCCAACCTGTGCCAGAATCATACTTAGCGTCTGAGTTGAATAGCTCTATATCGCAGCAGATACATTTGTAGATGCCCTTTTCTTTGTTATTGTAGTATTCTCCTGTGAAAGCTCTTTCCGTACCTTTCTTTCTAGTAACCTGAAACTGTTCTGGTGTCAGCTGCTGTTTCCACTCGGCTTCTGTCTTTTGTACTTTAGTAACCATACCCTAATCTTTGTGATATTTGATGTTGCCAACTCAAATGTGGGGTAACAGTTTACTAATTCAGCATTCTGCCTCTTCGTCAAGAAAACCCACATTTTGATACTTAACTTAACATTAGCATCAACTTAGAAAGCTGGGGGAGCTGGGCAGGGTAAACGCATCTAAATTAAATTGACAAATCGCGATATTTATGAATCACTGAAAATCAAGAAGTAAATCTTTGCTATATTTTGTTCTAGCATTTCTATTAAGGCTGGTATCGCTCTAATTTCATTAGCTCTTCATTCTCTGGGAATTTTAGAGACTTGACAGAAAAAAAGAGAGATAGCGAACTACCTCTCATCTCACATTAATGTCAGAATATTCTATTCCTGAAGCATTTTAGTATCTACGGTTGCCACCTGGCTTGTAGACGATGAAGCTGAGAACTTGACACTGCTTCACGTTATCAAAACCAACAACACGGATATAGCAATCGCGATATTCTGAACGACACTCATCCACTTCTCCCAACACCTCTTTGGCAGTGCGAGCATGGAACAAGGGCAGTTTCCACATTGTCCAATAGTGCTGTTCCGGTTCTGAAGACTCGCTGAACTCAATCGCTGGGATGAAACCCTGCTCTAAAATGTACTCTACTTGTCGAATAATCTGGGAGTCGCTCAGCGGTGGCAAGTAGGAAAGGGTTTCGTAACGACGCTCTTTAGGTAATGTCTGCATAGTTAATGCTTGAGTTGTGTTGAAGTATAGGTGTGCAATTGGCGGTAATAATTGTCCGCAGAATCGGTTATACCTTTTTAGGTTTCCGAATCAGGTTGCTGTTCAGGAGGGGCTGGGGGTTCAGAAATGGTGAGTTGCGTAATCCGCTCTAGATGCCGACGCCGATGTTCCATGTTCGACTGCTGAATACCAGTGCAAACCATTTCTGGTAAAAAGTCGGTTACTTCTTCCGCCAGATTTTGTCGCACGGTCATGATCCGAAAAGCCAGATCTTGTTTCACCCGGAGCAATTCCTCCAGATAAGCATCTCCATCTTGGATACTGTGCTCAGAGGTAAAGGAATTCAACCAATATGCCCGGGGAGGGTCTGTTTCTCTTAATTGATCTAGGACAATCCGCAGTGCTTGATAGGTCAGATAACTAATCAACGTTTTGGCAGTGTCTTTAGCAACTCGTTTTAGATCCATCTTCTGACCCGATGCCCTTTGCAGTATCAAGTATAGAGTAGAGACGTGCCATGGCACGTCTCTACTGTTTCAGACGGTATCGATTGCCTCGAACTCGAACTTGATTTCCTTCCAAAGTTCGCAAGCAACTGCTAAATCAGGACTCCACTTGCAGGCTTCGCGGATCACATCGCCACCTTCGCGCATCAGGTTGCGACCTTCATTACGCGCTTGGACACAAGCTTCTAAAGCTACGCGGTTGGCTGTAGCACCAGGAGCATTACCCCAAGGGTGACCTAGAGTACCACCACCGAATTGCAAGCAGGAATCATCACCAAAGATTTCTACTAGGGCAGGCATGTGCCAAACGTGGATACCACCCGAAGCTACGGGCATTACACCAGGCATAGATGCCCAATCTTGAGTGAAGTAAATTCCCCGTTCGCGGTCTTGCTCAATGTGGTCTTCCCGCATTAGGTCAACAAAACCCATAGTGATGCCTTTTTCACCTTCGAGCTTACCAACTACAGTACCAGAGTGAAGGTGGTCACCACCGGACATACGCAGGCACTTAGCGAGAACTCGGAAGTGAATACCGTGGATCTTCTGACGGTCGATGACCGCGTGCATTGCACGGTGGATGTGCAGTAATACACCGTTGCGGCGACACCACTTAGCCAAAGTTGTATTAGCAGTGAAACCACCGGTGAGGTAGTCGTGCATAACGATGGGCGTACCAATTTCTTTAGCGAACTCGGCACGCTCCATCATTTCTTCGCAGGTGGGGGCGGTAACGTTGAGGTAGTGACCTTTAACTTCACCGGTTTCTGCCTGGGCTTTCTCAATAGCTTCTTGTACAAACAGGAAGCGATCGCGCCAGCGCATGAAAGGCTGGGAGTTGATGTTTTCGTCGTCTTTGGTGAAGTCTAGACCACCCCGGAGACACTCATAAACTGCACGACCGTAGTTCTTAGCTGATAGACCAAGCTTTGGCTTAATCGTACAACCTAGTAGGGGACGACCATACTTGTTCAACTTGTCCCGCTCTACAGTAATACCGTGGGGTGGGCCTTGGAAAGTTTTGAGGTAAGCGATTGGAATCCGCATATCTTCCAAACGCAGAGCACGCAAAGCTTTGAAACCAAACACGTTCCCTACAATTGAGGTCAACATGTTGGTAACAGAACCCTCTTCAAACAGATCCAAGGGGTAGGCAACAAAAGCAATGTATTGGTTATCTTCCCCAGGTACTGACTCGATGTCATAGCAGCGACCTTTGTAACGGTCGAGGTCTGTCAGCAAGTCTGTCCATACAGTTGTCCAAGTACCAGTGGAAGACTCAGCTGCCACAGCTGCACCAGCTTCTTCAGGAGGAACCCCAGGCTGTGGGGTCATGCGAAAAGCCGCGAGAATATCCGTATCTTTAGGAGTGTAATCCGGAGTGTAATAAGTTAATTTATAATCTTTTACCCCGGCCTGATACCCAGCTTTTGACTGAGTTTTGGTTGATGAATAAGCCATGCTTTTCTTCCTTGGAAACTACCGAATGTTGCGACAGGTTAAGTCGATTTGTTTGTGTTGTAGATTTTTCTTACTCAGAACTAAAATCTTGTCAAAAGCTTCTAACTGTTAGCCTTTTACTGGATGCAACACCACACCCCTACTTCCCATTTCTTGGCTCTTGCCTGGGATTACCATGGACAGGTAAAATTGACAACAAAAAAATCTAAAATAGATAGTCTTGCTGCCCAGAAACCTTGTGACCTAGGTAATACATAATTTCTTAATTGTTTTGTTACTATATCAGGAATTCAATAAGTTCAACTTCAAATATTCTTGAGAATTGTATAAGTTTATTTTATAGATTATCAACAATTACAACTTTTTGTTAAGTTTTATTAAAAATAATAAGTATGTACATTTTGATGATATTGAGCAATTTACCATAGCAAATTCATCACCCAAGCGAGCGTAGATTGAAACATAGGTTAAGACCAAGTGACTACAGCGAATAATCAATAGTTTTGCAAACTAGTAGAAAAGGTAAAGATAAGGAGAATTGCGATGGCATCTTTGAGTACCCATATTGGTCTGGTTGTTGGTGTTACCTTGCTGTGGTTCAATTTGCCGATGTATAGAATAAGTCAAGGAAAACAGCTAAAGACTGATACTAGTCGGATTTTAGCCCAAAGTAATATCAACCAGGCATTGCCTAAACCCAGGTACGTAGGTGATCCGCCACCCCCAGGAGGGTGATCCCTTGCCTGCCAATCGAATACGGCAAGAAGTGGAACCCCTGCCTGCTGATTTTCGGGGTAAGTGCCTTGCAACCAGACTATACTGGTAACCTCTGGATTGGTTCGTGGCTGGGTTTAGCTAGAATCAACCCCAATACTGGTAAAGTATTAGCTCGCTTTAGTCTGCCTAACTATACAATTGGTGCTTTAGCCCAAGATCGAGTAGGTAGGATTTGGGCAGGAACTTACGAAGGAATAGTGCGAGTAGACCCCCGGAGTGATGAAGTTACCGCTTACAACTTCACCTTACCTTCTAACCGGGTATTGTCCTTATTAATTGATCGTCGAGGTTATCTTTGGGTAGGAAGCGATCGCGGTTTGAGTCTGATTAGTCCAGATCAAGGATTATTGATGACCACATTGCAAGAGCTACCAGGGGTTAGTGCTAATGCTTTAACCTTGGACAATGAAGGGCAACTTTGGGTAGGCACTCTAAAAGGACTAGTACGAGTAGATACTGCTAGTGCTCTGATCATCGGCCGCATTACTAATCTACCGGGTACTACAGTACAAACCCTGGCCGTGGATAGACAAGGAATGCTCTGGGTAGGAACTCCCAACAGCTTATTAGTTATTGACCCTTTAACTCGAGAAGTGTTGCGTTCAGTCACGCCAATGAGAGGGCGTAATGTGATGTCTATCGGCTTTTCTCAAGATAATAGTGTGTGGGTTGGTACGGAAAACGGCTTGTTCAAACTCAACCCTTACAATGGAGCAGTTCTTGGTCAAGTTCCCAACCTGCCTTCTAATAGTATCCTTTCCCTATCTCCTGACACTGGCAACAAATTATGGGTAGGTACGATGGAAGGACTAGCTTGGATCAGTATGACTAATGGTCGTGTCAGATCCCATTACGCTTTTGTCAAAGAACCACCGGATAATTTTTAGTTTTTTGCAGCCAACTGCTGCTCACTCGCTGGTTTCCACCAAAGGTCTAAACAATCTGGCATATGCAATAATTTACCACAATAATAGTTTTAAAGCCCCGTCCTAGAAGGACGGCTTGTAATGTATTAATAATCACCTTCCCCTTTCTTTGACAGAGTTCAAGGCAAACGCAGTCAATAACCCATCGCTAAAAGCGAGGGCTTGTAAGAAATGAAAAATGTGGTAACAGGCGCAACTGGTTTTCTTGGTTCTAATGTAGTACGATCACTCCTGGATGCGAGAGAGCTGGTGCTTATCATCTCCAGAGATGGATGGGGACGTTGTGAACAACTATTCGGAAAAGACGTTGAAGGCTTAAAAGTAATATCTTCTGATCTGTCAGGGCTTCGTGAACTCACCCTACAAGATAAGTCGTGGCGTGGAGCAACATTTTGGCATATAGCAGCGAATCTGCAATTCGAGGAACGATACCGAAAAGATATATTTGATACTAATGTTAATGGTACACGGACAGCAATAGAGTTTGCCTCCCATATTGGTTGCGACAAATTCATATACATCTCTACAGCGTATACTGCAGGGAACTTAATGGGGCTTATTCCAGAAAGTCTACATCAACCCACAAATTTCAATAATGTTTATGAAGTAGTAAGAATGTTGCCGAACAATTGGTTGCAGAGCTCTGTCCCCTATATGGAATGAGATTTATCATCGCGCGTCCCTCGATTATTGTAGGTAATTCCAGTTCATACGATTCTGGAGACAGCGAGTCAGGGTTGTATGGTTTTGCTCTTCGTATCAGTATTCTAAGAAATGTTTTAAGGGAATTTGGCACGCCTCTTCGCCTACTGGGGAATCCCAATACTATGCTTGACTTTTGTCCTGTAGACCATGTTGTTGATGATCTGCTAAAGCTTAGAGGTATTGATAATTGGGATAGACCATACCATATTACGAATGGCGGTCATGTTAGTATGGCGTCTGGGATAAAAATCATTGCCGATATCTACAACCTTCCAGGAATTGATCTAGTTGCAGACTTCAGCAACTACAATCGTTTTGAAAAATTCTGGCACGGCAAATGGTTTTTTATGGCTCTTATTTATCAGGTCACAAAGAATTCGCTCGGACTCTTTGCCCAAGAAAACCAATAACTTTAGACGACTTTTCCAAGTATCTTCAATCGTTCAAAGAACGACAAGACAGGAAGGATGCGGAAGCTGCCCCACTGAAAGCTAGTGCATAATTCATTCAACAATTGATAACAGTTTTACCTTAATGTCGGCAGAAGGCTCCCGCTATAACCGAGGCGGATTGATCGAGGCGTAGCCGAGTACCGCCAATGGTTTAGCGTTAAGCTCATCCCACGTACTTTAGTCGTGGGATGAGCTTAACAGCTAGCTAAATCCATCAGCGATGCATCTTGGTATCGATTCACCAAATGGCTTCAATACTTTGCCAAAGTGTATGGTGTGATAGTTATTGCTGTAGTGCCTCACAATACAACTGTTGATTGCTCATGTTGTAAGGCGAAGGTGAAGAAAACACTTAGCAGCAGAACACATAAATGCAGTAGTTGTAAAACGGTATTAGAACCGCGACCATAACGCAGCCAAAAACATCTTGAAAAAAGGATTATTGTTATTAGCTGAATATTTAAACGGTACTGTAGGGCATACAGAATCCGGAGCCAAAAGCTCGAAAGCGCAGGGAGAAACTGACCTCTGGCTCAAGAACGGAGACGCTCTGGTTCTAAGTCGGCTCGATGAACTGCGAACCAAGAACTCTTGGGAATCCCCCGCTATACCTCGTTAGAGGTTAGCGGAGGGAGGATGTCAATGAATGGCAGCAGCAGGAGGCAGAATTAATTTGGGAGCTGGTGTCACGACTTTCGGCTCTTGGGTTATTTTCTTTTCATTGGGTACTGCTACCTCCTCCGTAGCATCCTTAAGTAAAGCCTCCCGGATCATGCGTGCAATTACTCGTTGTGCTAAACCACCAGCAATTTTTTGTCCCATGCGTTGAGTTTCTTCCTTCATCAGTAATTCAGGAATCACTGGCACCAGCTGCATTGGATCAAAACCAGGAGTTTCTTTGACAATCTCCCAAATTCCTTTGAGATGCTCCGCACTCCGAATTGCCTCTGCTGTCATTTCCGGTGTCTGCGTCTGCTCCTGAGGTAACCCCAGAGTTTCCCGCAGATACTTGGATATATTACCGAGAGTCCGACGACCATAAGTATCTAACGCCTTAACAATTTCATCCACCAACCGTTCGCGGATAAAAGCACCTCGCTCTGAGAAAAGAAAGTCCAAGGTTTGATTTAACAATTGATTGAGTTCATAATCGGGAGATTTAGAAGCATTGCGCAACAAATTCTCCAGACGGTTTCCAGCGAAAACTTTCATCTTTGAACAATAAATCTTTAAGAGAAGCTCTTAATCGAGGCGAAGGATCAGTCAACAGGCGCTTGGCTACATAAGGATAGGCTTTACTAAGCACTTTAAAGTTGGGATCGACATTAATCGCAATACCTTCTAAAGTCACTAAAGAGCGAATAATCAGCGCGTAGTAAGCAGGTACTCGAAAGGGATACTCGTACATCAAAGCTGACAATTTGTCAGTGATACTCTTGAAGTTAAGTTCCGCTACACTAGCTCCCAAAGCATCTTTAAAAACATTCCCTAGAGCGGGAATAATTGGTGTTAGATCGATATCCGGCGTAAGAAATTCTAGTTTCACATAGTCATGTGCCAAGCCTTCAAAGTCACGGTTCACTAAATGAACAATCGCTTCAAGCAAACCGTAACGTTGATAGGGTTTCACTTCGCTCATCATGCCAAAGTCAATGTAGGCAAGCTTTCCATCCTCTGTTGCTAACAAATTACCAGGATGAGGATCTGCGTGAAAAAAACCATGTTCCAGGAGTTGCCTGAGTGAACATTGAACACCGATTTCAATCAAATACTTGCGTCAATTCCTTGGGATTTAATTGCTTCCATCTTAGTCAGCTTAGTCCCAGAGATCCACTCCATTGTTATGACACGACGCCCTGTATATTCCCAATAAATTTGGGGAATATAAATGTCTTTCAAATGACCATAAAGTTGAGCAAAAACGTTCTGCATTGTGTCCTTCCTGAGTGTAATTCATTTCCTCAAAAATGCGGATGCCAAATTCATCCATAATGGCAACCAAATCGCTCCGCACCTGCTTAAAAGTATTTTTCACCAACCCAGCAACACTGCGCAGAATGTACATATCCAAGGTAATGCCCTGCGCTAATCCGGGTCGCTGCACTTTCACTGCTACAGTTTCCCCAGTTTTGAGCTTGCCTTTGTAAACTTGTCCTAGGGAAGCCGCTGCTACAGGTTCTGAGGTAAGCTCGGCGTAAATCTCTTCCGGGGGAGCACCTAATCTTCTTCAATAAATCGAAAAGCAACTTCGTTGGGAAACGCTGGCAATTGGTCTTGCAACAGAGACAACTCTTCTAAAAAAACTGAGGGCACTAAATCTGGTCGGGTTGAGAGCGCTTGTCCTACCTGTGATGTAAGCTGGTCCAAGTTTGGTCAAAATTTCCCGCAGTTGAATTGCTCTATCCCTTCCCTGAGATAGGGTTTTTCCCCGAAGACGATCCCACCAGATACCAATACTAAAGGAGGCAAACGGCCAAACAATACTTATAACCCGCCCGAATACTTGTAACGGTTTTTTACTATATTGAGCCTCGATCGCAACTGGATCGTAACGCAAAGTCTCTTGACCTTGCAGTGATGACTTAGCCAGTAACTCTTCTGGTGGCACTTCTTTTGCACTTAACTCATGCTCAATTTCTATCGGTTCGGTAGGCAATTGCACAACCGATTCCTCCACAAAGGCTTCTGAGTTGATTTCGTGGGAGATGGGGGGAAACTTTTCTAAGATTCATATCTATAGGTAAACCGATAGGAGCAGCTCTGTAAATTATTGTAACAATAAGTGCTTTAAACTCTCACAGCTCATGCCTTATGTGACGTACTCCCGATGCCACTTAGATGAAAACCGCTGTAACTACTACTCAAAATGACATCGGTGCTGCAATGCTTGCCGCAGTAATAATTTATAATCCTCTTCATCAATTGTACAAGCACCAAAGCGCTCTAAATGGGGATTGTTCATTTGAGCGTCAAAGAGATGAAAGCCACGGTTTCGCAATCGCTCAACTAACTTTACCATAGCTACTTTAGAGCCTTCAGAAATTCGATAGAACATTGATTCACCAATGAAAGCTCCCCCGATAACTATGCCTAAAATTCCTCCTGCTAGCTGATTATCCTGCCAAGTTTCAAAACTATACGCCCAACCGGCTTGATAAAGTGCTTGATAAATATCCTGGAGCTCGTTAGAAATCCAGGTAGAATCTCTATCTGCACAACCGGTAATGACACTTTGAAAGTCTCGGTTAATGGCAATACTAAAACGTTCTTGATTTAGAACACGCTGTAGGGATTTCGGATAGCGAAACCGCTCATCAAGGGGAATAATCGCTCTTTTGCGACTGGTATACCATCCTAGATTCCCATTTTCATCTGCCATCAGAAAGTAGCCTTGGGCATACCCCTGAATTAAAGAAGGAATGTCAAGTTCCATACAGATAGCTAAAATGATTCCCAGACAACTGCCACATTAATTAATCTATGCCTCAACCGATTCCACCTATTACCCTTCCACCTGCTCAGAATCCCCAACAGGAAGGTGAATGGTTAAGAGAGAGTCTTGCCAACTGGCTAGATCAAGAATTTCTCCCAGAACCAGTTAATCAGAAAATTGCTCACAGAGCCTCTCAAATCTTTGTCCGCCAAAGGATGGAAGGGGAGAATGATCTCGGCTCCCTAGTGATTGCTATTGTGGCAGAGATGCAGTCGTTTGACTTTCGAGAAAGTTTTTACAGTGAATTTGCGATCGCTAATGCTGTTAGTGATTTACTCTTACAGAGTCTTGGTATTGATCACTGCTGTGGACAATGAAGTTAAAGGGCAAAAGAATTGTCTTGTTTTTACTTTTGCCTTTTGCCTGTTTCTACCAGCTAGATTTAACAACCCCTGGCAACAAACCTTCATGAGCCCATTCTCGGAAAACGTTGCGGGATAGTCCAAAATCCCGGTAATAGCCGCGAGGACGTCCTGTTACCCAGCAACGGTTTCGACGACGACTAGGAGCACTATTGCGGGGCAACTGTTGTAATTGCCTATGAAGCTCCAGCTTGTCTCGTTGAGAAGTAGCTGTTCTAAACTGCTCCTTGAGATCTGCTCGTTTATCTGCGTACTTCTCTCTCAACTTTTGGCGTTTTTTTCTCCCGCTCGATCATTGCTTTTTTAGCCATAGATCATCTAACTTTCCCTAAATAAAGACACCGTTTCCTATCTTAACCTGTTGCATCAGGAGTTGTACCAGATAAATCCGCACTAGGGCAAGAAGGCAGAAGGCAGAAGGCAGAAGGCAGAAGGCAGGAGGCAGAAGGCAGGAGGCAGGAGGCAGGAGGGAATAAAGCTCAGTGGTGGGTTATTTCCGCTGCGCTGCACTAGGGCACAAATCTGCCAGGATACAACCATCGCACTCTGGTTTTCTTGCCTTACAAATGGCTCTACCATGATAGATTAGCCGAATTGACCAATTTTCCCAATCTGGTTCGGGTAACAGTCGCATTAAATCTCGTTCGATACGAATAGGATCTTTGTGCTCTGTTAAACCCAGACGCTGAGTCAAGCGTTTAACGTGAGTATCCACAGTAACCCCTTGATGGATACCATAGGCATGGGCAAGAACTACATTAGCTGTTTTACGAGCAACTCCTGGCAGCTCAAGTAATTCTTCCATGCGTTTTGGAACTTTACCGTTAAACTTCTCCACTATCCTGCGGCAGGCACCTTGGATATTTTTCGCTTTGTTGCGATAGAAGCCAGTAGAACGCACTAAGTTTTCTAGCACTTCTAAATCAGCATTGGCAAGGGCTACTGCATCGGGAAATTGCTTAAACAACTCTGGCGTTACTTGATTGACTCGTTCATCAGTACATTGAGCAGAGAGAATAGTTGCTACTAGCAACTGTACTTGTGTTTGGTAGTCCAAGGTACAGGTTGCTTCAGGATAAAGTTGCTTGAGACGAATTAGAATTTCTAGAGTCCGCTGTTGCTTAGCAGACCATTTACGGGTAATGCTCACATTCCTCCTGCACTCCTGTATTCTTTTAGTTACTGCAAGAGCTTTTGTATCCAAGGTAGGTTAGCTGTATCTCGAACAATCAAGAAAATAACCCAAACCCAATAGCAAAACTAGTCCAGTTTGCATGACATTCTGCTGAATTTCAGTAGGTAAGGGCTTACCTCGAACTCCCTCAATTAGTAAGAATGCCAGCTGGCCACCATCGAGTGCTGGTAGAGGCAAAATATTAATAATCGCCAAGTTAATACTAATCAAGGCAGCAAATTGAAAGAGACTCAGAGGATCTGAACTGGCAATTTGAGCTCCAATATCAACAATTTTAACAGGACCAGCAACTTGACCAGCAGTTTCCCCGAAGTTACTAATCAGTTGCCAAAAGCCTTTCCCTGTCAAAACAATAATGCGCTCATATTCTTCAGCAGCATTGCCAAAAGCTTCCACAAGATTAGGTGAACGCTTGTGTAATTGTAGACCTATGCCTACTTTACCTTTGCCATCTTTTCCTAGTTCTGGTGTGACTTTAACAGATAAGATTTTGTCACTTCGCTGGATGGTTAGTTCTAACGGTTTATTAGCAGATTGTTGAATATCTTTCTGTAGGGAATCAATTGCCTGCCTACCTGCTCCCAAATCTTGGCCATCTATAGCTAAGATAACATCATCGGCTTTAATACCTGCCTCAGTTGCGACTAAGCTACTTTCTGGAACTACTTGAGGAACCAAAACACCAGGCTGGCTCAAGTCTGGGACACCTACCATTCCCACCTGAATAACTAGGATTAAGTAAGCAAAGACTAAATTGGCAATCACACCAGCACTAATGACAATTGCCCTGTCTAAAATTGGTCGATTGCGGAGTAGGTTTGGATCATCGGGGGGAATCTCGCTATCAGGATCATCATCAGGAAAACCAACAAATCCCCCTAACGGTAAAGCTCGTAATGCATACTCAGTTTCTGAGCCTTGGTACTTCCAGACAATCGGACCAAAACCAATAGAAAAGCGATTTGCATAGATTCCTTGCAGACGAGCTGCTAGAAAATGACCCAGCTCATGGACTACGATTAAGATTGCCAAGACTGCGATCGCGGCCAAAATTGACATAATAAAAGTATTTAATGTAACGATAACTTACATTCTAAAGGGTGTTTATAATTCTTCGTTTTGGGATACTTCCCAATCAGGGTGGGTTTTGTCGAAAGCAAACAAGTTATATTGCAAGCATTCTAGCTAATCCCTCCCTGAGTAAAATAGGAATTTGGAAATCCCTAAAGGACTTCTCTTCCCAGATAAGGTTGCAGAACTTCCGGTATTCTGATTGTGCCATCCGGTTGCTGATAGTTTTCCAAAATTGCTGCCATAGTGCGTCCTACTGCTAAACCAGAGCCGTTGAGGGTATGAACAAACTGGGTTCCCTTTTTGCCTGCTTCCTTAAAGCGGATGTTGCTACGCCGTGCCTGAAAGTCCAGGCAATTTGAGCAACTCGAAATCTCGCGGTACTTTCCAGAAGAGGGTAGCCAAACTTCTAGATCATAGGTTTTGCTAGCAGAAAAGCCTAAATCACCAGTACACAGTTCTATTGTGCGGTAGGGTAGTTTTAAACCTTCCAAAATTCCTTCGGCATTCTTGACCAGTTTTTGATGCTCCTCCTCTGAAGTACTGGGATGGACAATTTTAACTAGCTCAACTTTATTAAACTGGTGCAGTCGAATTAGTCCTCGGGTATCTCGCCCATAGCTACCAGCTTCTCGGCGAAAGCAAGGGGTATAGGCACAGTGATTGATGGGCAGTTGGGAAGCTTCGAGGATTTCGTCTCGGTAGAGATTGACTAATGGTACTTCAGCAGTCGGAGCAAGCCACAAATCATCACTTTCGCACTTGAAGCTTTCTTCAGCAAACTTTGGTAGTTGTCCGGTACCTGTTAGAGATTGGGTGTTGATGAGCATCGGCGGCATTACTTCTACGTAACCCGCTGTGGTTTGTTGATTGAGCATAAAGCTAATGAGTGCCCGCTCTAGAGCTGCACCAGCACCCATTAAAGTAACAAACCGACTCTGAGCAACTTTCACTGCTCGCTCAAAATTGAGAATCCCTAGCTGTTCACCAATTTGCCAATGAGGGAGAATTTGCTCATTTTGGGGAAGGTATTCATCACCCCAACGATTTACTTCTACATTCTCCTCTTCACTTTTACCGATAGGTGTTGATTCACTAGGTAAGTTAGGCAGGGTTAATAAGAGTTTCTCTAACTCAGCCTTCAGTTCTTTTTCTTGGGGTTCGAGTTCACTTAGAGTAGATTTGACTTGATTACCATCTTCCCGTAGTACTTGAATTTCCGGTGAGTTAGGGCTATTACCAGCTTTGATTTTTTGACCAATTAGTTTGCCAATTTCGTTACTACGGGCTTGCAACTGAGTACGGGAGGTTTCTAGTTCCCGCTGGCGTCGGTTAAGCTCTAGAATCGGGTTGAGGTCATATTGACCAGCACCACGTTGGTCTAGTCGTTCTTGGATAGTTTGGGGATTTTGCCGAATTTGCTTTAAGTCAAGCACAGAATTTCTTTTCCAGACTTGGGGCGATCGCTTAACATCTCAATACTTGCTTACCAATTTCTGTAAGAGGCTAGCGATCGCTTGAGAATGTTGATTTACAAAATACCAATCTGCCACAGTTCGTTCTCAAAGTACAATAGACTACTCGAAGTCACCGATTCACTCGACTATACAGCCAAATAGGAGCAATAATACCGATGAAATGAGCAAACACAGTGATGATATTAGCTTGTACGCCAAATAAATCGACGGAATTAACAAACTGACGACCTTGGAAAGGTCCAATTTGGGTAGCTTCCAAAGCGACTGTCAGTAGGCTACCAACAATTGCCCCTGAACCCAAAATAGTGAAGAACATTCCGACTAAATTGGTAATCAGTCCCAACTTGAGTAATTGCAACGTCTCCGCTTTACTTGGTCTTTTAGCAGTATTAGCAGCTTGTAGCTGCGCAGAAAAACGAGTGTAACGGAACGCCCAATAAATTCCTATACCCAGGGTTACCAGTCCGCACAA
The DNA here is from genome assembly GCA_965222765.1 of Caldora sp. GTDB lineage: Bacteria > Cyanobacteriota > Cyanobacteriia > Cyanobacteriales > Coleofasciculaceae > Caldora. The sequence continues at coordinate 181,579 of CBDCVG010000070.1, read as the reverse complement.
AGCACAAAAAACACCAAATCCAGTGCCTCCACCACCCCCTTGAGTATTAGGATCTCTATTAGCGTGAGAAATGGCAAAGACTACCAAAAGTATCAGAGCAATAATGCCTAGTGCTAACTGGGACCAAAAAGTAGCCAAACCAGTCAGGCGTAGCATTGAGGCAATGCGTTGAAGAGCTGGAGGGATTGGAGTATTCTCAGGTTGCTGTTGCATCGCAGAAGAAGGGAGTGAGTAATCGTCAGGTTGTTCTCGCATGGGGACTGGGCTCTTTAAGCAATAACCTATATCAATTCTATTTTCTAGGAAAGATTGAGAATTGAGAATTGTTAATTGCTAATTGTTAATTGCTAATTGAGAATTGCTCCCCCAGTTCCCCAGCTCCCCAGCTCCCCCACCAGGGGCAGGCTCATCAATACAGTGGCTCAAGAGGAGCAAAGGAAAAAATTAGGAGTACATCCCGATTCGGTAAATATACTCTTGAATACTGATTAAGCAGTCTGAAATTATTGGATCGCTAAACGTTTTGACAGGTAGGCTACCTTTCTCCTCAAGAGCTACTCATTCAAGTTGTCACAGCAACCCTAATGAGTAGTAAACAATTTGAGTAGAGATCTTCTCTATCCCTCACTTTACCCAATGTGGCTTTACTTGAATGGTTAACCCCAAAAGGGAAAAACACAACAAGGGATGCCAATTTACTTGAGGAAGGCTAGTATGTACTGTTGGACGGGACTTTAGCCTCTTGGTTAAAATTGATCTTGATTATTCGACTGTGTTGCATCTGACTTAACCGAACTAACGAGTGAATTACAGAATAATCAAAGCTTTCAAACTTATAGTTTGAAGTCAATATGAGCGGCTAAAGTTGCTTGTTTTTAATTAAACATATGCAAGTTGCATGAGTTTCCCAGGGTGTTGAAGCCGTCGTTAGTTCTAGGCAAACTCTCCCATTCAAGTTGGCTGGGATATTCAGCAGGCTATGCAGATGAAATTTGATGATATCTATCAGTTTTTCCAGGATCCTCCTCCTAACTATCTCAACAAGGAATTAGCAGTATGTTATGTGCTGTCGATCTTGTTGCAAGGAGAATCCTATGGAACACAACTGATCCAACAATTAGAAAGAGATTATCCAACCTATAGACTCTCTGATACTGTCCTCTACAGTGCACTCAAGTTTCTTGAAGAAACAGGTGCTATTTCAGGATACTGGAAAAAAGTAGAAGGACGGGGACGCCCTCGCCGGATGTATCAAATCCGTCCAGAGTGGAGGGATCAAGCTCAGGAACTTGCTGGGTTTTGGCGAGGCTATATGACTGAGGCTAGCCGTGCTATTTAATAGCTTCTGGCATTCTTTTAGAAGGGAGTTAGTCGATTTTACGATTCATCCCAATCTAAAACCTGCAATTTACCTCAAATCTCTGGAGGATGAGGAAAAAAGGCATGAAGATGTAGCATGTTTGCTGGTATTTCTGTACCATCTTTATGCAAAGTTTGCTCCCCCTTTATCCAGGGGGAGTAAATTGTGGGTTGAACTTTTCCATTATCAGCTTTATTTGTAGGTCTAGATTAGAAGTAGACGTACCAGACGCACCAGACGCCGAGATGGAGTTTATCTTGAAAGTAGTGGCGCGACACAGCTAAAATGCTGAAATAAGTAGGTTGGGTGGAGCGATAGCGTAACCCAACAATGGAGCCGATTTCGTTGGGTTTCACTTCGTTCCACCCAACCTACAGTTTTAGTCGTGTCACGGCAGTAGGGAGCCGGGAAAAGGAGTGCTGCTACTTTCATCACCTGGTGGTGAAAAAATTTTTATTTCGACTGCCTTCTGCCTTCTGCCTTCTTTCAGTAGCAGACTCTGTTACAAAAAGTGTAACGAGCAATCAATAAGATTTCCAGGCAGGCATACTAGCATTATCATCTTTGAGGCAAGAATGAAGATAAGTAATGGGACAACAAGATCCTAGGGATTATCAAATTATCTTTCTTTCCCTCTTCTTGGTTTTGGGCCTTGGGACAAGAGACTGGACTTTAAGACCTGAACTGATGCTTATTTTACTACTGAGTTGTCTACTAACTCAGTGGGTAATGGTATCTTTTTGGGGGAAGTTTCAAGAAAATTGGTCATTAGTCATTGGTCATTGGTCATTAGTCATTAGTAAGCTGTCTGTAGGTTGGGTTAGCGATAGCTTAACTCAACAGCAACAAAAGTTTTCTTATCCTAAATCTACTCCAAAGAACAATTTTACTCCAGTCTCCCTCAAAAGTGCAGCTATTACAGCTTTAAGTCTATGTCTACTTTTGCGAGCTGATCATTACATCACGATGGTGATAGCAGGCACTCTGGCAATTGCGAGTAAATTCATTTTTCAAGTTGAGCGCAAGCATTTTTTTAATCCTGCCAACTTTGGCATAATTGCTGCTCTTATCCTGACAAATGATGCTTGGGTTTCTCCTGGACAATGGGGGGATAGTGGTTGGTATGCACTATTGTTTGCAGGTAGTGGCTGTATGGTTTTGAAATTGGTAGGACGCTGGGACACAACGGCGGCTTTTTTCGGTGCTTATACTCTATTAGAAGGGATACGTAATTTTTGGCTGGGCTGGACCTGGGATGTCTTTTGCCATCGCTTGATGAGTGGCTCTTTGTTGCTGTTTGCTCTATTTATGCTCACAGACCCCCGTTCAATTCCTAATGCAAGAATGAGTCGCTTGGTGTGGGCTATCTGTATTGCTGTCCTAACTTTTATTTTACGTAATCAATTGTTTGTTTCCACAGCAGTTTTTTGGGCTTTGTTTGCTTTGGCTCCCTTAACTGTTGTTTTGGATTTAATTTGGTCATCTCCGGGATTTAACTGGAGGAATAGTTAGGTGTTAGGTGTTAGGTGTTAGGTGTTTTTGTTTAAGGAATTCACTATGAAGATCTTGCGGATTTTGTTTAGTTTACTACTGAGCTTGATTCTGGTTATTTGCTTTGCTCCAAAAGCTTGGGGATTTTGTGGTTTCTATGTCGCTAAAGCCGATACTAAGCTTTACAACCAAGCTTCTCAAGTGGTGATTGCTCGTGATCGCGATCGCACAATTTTAACTATGGCAAATGATTATCAAGGGGATGTCAAAGATTTTGCCTTGGTTGTTCCTGTACCTGTGGTGATAACAGAGGAGCAAGTTAATGTAGGTGACCCCAATATTATCCAACGGCTTGATGCCTTTAGTGCGCCACGACTGGTGGAATATTTTGACTCAGACCCCTGTGAGCCTCTTTCAGAATATCGTCGGATTCCTGCACCAGTTAATACTGTGAGTGGGGGACGTAGGAGTGCAACAGAAGATCAAGCTTTGGGTGTAACGGTGGAAGAGCGCTTTAGTGTTGGAGAATACGATATTGTTGTCCTCAGTGCCAGGGAATCTAACGGTTTGGAAACTTGGCTCCGACGCAATGGTTACCGTATTCCACGGGGTGCTAATCGCCTTCTGCGACCTTACATTCGGCAAAATATGAAATTCTTTGTTGCTAAAGTCAATCTTGAAGAATTTGAAGAGGCTGGCTATCAAATGTTGCGACCTTTGATGATAGCTTACGAGTCTCCTAAGTTCATGTTACCTATTCGTTTGGGGATGATCAATTCTACCAAAGAGCAAGATTTGATTGTCTATATCTTGTCCCCTAAAGGTCAGGCGGAGATTACTAACTACCGCACAGTGAAAGTTCCTTCTAATTCTGAATTACCAGTATTTGTCAAGGAGGAATTTACCGATTTTTACAAGGCAATGTTCCAAACCTCTTATGAACAGGAAGGAAAAAAGGTAGCATTTCTCGAATATGCTTGGGATATGGGTTGGTGTGACCCTTGTGCAGATAACCCCCTGACTCCTGAAGAACTTAAGCGAGCGGGAGTATTTTGGTTGAATTCTCAAAGAGGGACTAATGTATTTATCACCCGTTTGCATGTGCGTTATAGCCGCGATAAGTTTCCAGAAGATTTGATGTTCCAAGAAACCTCAAATCGTCAAAACTTCCAGGGTAGATATGTGTTGCGTCATCCTTATGAGGGAGAGATGAATTGTCAAGCAGGAGAAGAATATCAAAAGTCTTTGAACAAGCGATTTGAACAGGAAGCTCAGACTTTAGCCAAGCTAACAGGCTGGAAAATGGGAGATATTCGCAAAAAAATCAATTTCACCCAAAATCATTCTACTCCTTGGTGGAGGAGTGTTTGGGAGTAAGCGTTTTCCCAGATTTCCCAGTGTGGAACTGGCATCTTGCCAGTAATCAGGTGGAACCTTACCTACCACCTGCCACCTACCACCTACCACCTATTCAAACCCGAAAATTACGACTTATTCTCCCAAGCCCTAAGTAAGGAGATTTTAGTCACAAGTTTGACAACGCTTCTCCCAACCTACAATACTCAGTAATAATGAGGTTGGTTTGTCATTAGTCAAAACGTACAAAGGACAAATGACTAATGACAAATGACTAATGACAAAACGTTGTCGCTTTTTCTAAAATCTGCTAGAGGTTATTCCATGACAGACAATTCAAAGTGTTTTTCACGGAGAAATATAATTACCGGGACAAGTGCCTTGGGACTCTCGGCGATTATTACTAGGGGGAAAAAGAGTACAGCACAGACAGATGTAGAGACAACAGACACTTCAGAAAATACTAACTCTCAGCAGCAAGCTCAAATTTCCAATTCAGAAGCGATCGCAATTTCCAATAATGGTGACTATGATACAGTAGAGTTGCTCAAGCCTGTCATTCGCCTCAGTGTTGTCCAATCTCGTGTACGTGGTGTAGAGGTAAATCGGATCCAGCAAACCCGTCGGGCCAATCTCAATCATATGTTAGGGCTAATTGATGCTGCTAATAATTGGGCAGGACCAAAAGACTTGCTGCTGTTTCATGAATTTCCGATTACGGGTTACTCTAATAAATGGAATCGACAGGATCTATTAAAGATAGCGATCGAGATTCCAGGGGAAGAGACTGAGGCGATTGGTAAAAAAGCTAAGGAATATGGCTGTTATATTGTCTTTGGTTCTTATGCTAAGGACGAAGCATGGCCCAATCATATACTATCAATCACCACGATTATTGGTCCTGATGGCAAGATCGTTGACAAACACTGGAAAGCTAGAAATATCAAAGGTGTTTTCGGGCCAGGTTTTGAACTGTTCACCACTACAATTTATGACGTACTCGATGAGTATATTGAGATGTATGGTTGGGATGCGGTTATTCCTGTGACTCGTACTCCCATCGGTAATATCGCTACTAGTTCGGTACAGAGAGAACCAGAACTATTTCGAGCTTTCGCCATGAAAGGTGCAGAGATCATCTTACGAACAGCTACAGGGGGATTTAATTCCCTTGATGTTCAGGCAACTTCACTCTATAACCGTGTGTATACGGCGATTGTCAACAATGCTGTCTCCCCCAATAATCCTGGATTTTTAGCGGATGTCGGAGGTGGTGGTTCTGCTATTTATGGTCCTAATGGCAAGCTACTGAAAGAAGCTAACTCCGTTAACGAGTCTTCTGTAACAGTGACGATTCCCATTGCCGAATTTCGAGCAAGCCACTACCCACCTTCTGTACATATGGAGCTATACCGCCCAATTTTTGATCAATATGTCAATCGTTATCCCCCCAATCTGTTTTCCTCTTATCAGCCACAAGACACTGCTGATGCTTTTCGATATCTATCGGATAAAGATGTTTGGCAGTAAATAGGGCTTGGGAGAATAAGTCGTAATTTTCGGGTTTGAATAGGTGGTAGGTGGTAGGTGGCAGGTGGTAGGTAAGGTATTAGGCAATGGTGACAAGTTAAAAGGTCGTGCATTTTGTCAAGTACTATATATGGAGTTTGAGGGCGCAAAAAAACACTATATATGGAAATACCCAAGGTGTCAGAAAAATTGTATTCCTCTTCCTCAGCTCCCCCAGCTCCCTCAGCTCCCCATCTCCCTATCTCCCCATCTCCCCACCCTTTTTTTCGCTCACCCCTTATTGTCGGGGAAAGAACATTCCACGGTAATTTTGAGATTGCTTTCGGCGGTTCCTTCGGTAATATAGGGGATGCCTGCTTTGCCGCCTATTTTCATGCCAAATTCTAGGGTAACTTTATTAATATTGGCGTTGGCTACTTGACGAAAAGCGTTGAGTGTGTATTCAGTGTAAGCTCGGATTGTGCCTTCAACTACTTTGACGTTTTGCAGCATTTGCGCTTTACTCAACCCTTTTCCACCTTTGTCTAAGTTGTCGCGAGTTAGTTCCTCTTCTTCTTCAGATGTGGGAGTTGAAGTAGAAGGGATTTCAACGTCTTCTTTGGCTTCCAGATAAATGATTGTCCCGTCTTCGAGTTCCAGAGGAGCTAGTTGTATCATCAGCAATATCAATAGGTGGTAGGTGTTAGGTTTTAGGTGTTAGGGTTTAAGTAAAAAGGTTAGACTGATGTCCTTCTTGGGTTAAGAAGCACTCTATCCATCTTGCCCTAAAACCATTAACTTCTTAAAAATTCCATTAACTAACACCTATATATAATGTTGGGCTATGATCCGGGATGCGCTAGTTGTTGGCATTAACACTTACGAATATTCGGGATTAAGTAACCTGCAAGCTCCGGCTGAAGATGCAGAAGCGATCGCAAAACGGTTAGAACAAGACGGGGAATTTAACGTCTGGCGGTTACCGGAAGCGATTAATCGAGAAACTCATCATCCTTTTGTGGGGAAGAAGCTTGCAGTTAACCTGCCAAAACTCAAGCAAGCATTGGTTAAACTGTTTTTACCTGAAGGTAACAGCATTCCCGATACTGCCTTATTCTACTTTTCTGGGCATGGATTGCGTACAACTTTAGGCATTCCCGAAGGGTTTCTGGCAACCACTGATGTCAATCCCGACCTAGAATTAAATGGCTTGTCCTTGAAATGGTTGCGAGAACTGTTAAGAGAGAGTCCGATTAAGCAGCAAATTGTCTGGCTCGACTGCTGCCATAGTGGAGAGTTACTCAATTTTAGGCAAGAAGCTGACCCTGGAGAACAGGGTAAAGGAAGAGATCGTTGTTTTATTGCTGCTTCTAGGGAATTTGAGGTTTCCTATGAAGAGATTGGTAGTGCCTACAGTGTTTTGACTAGGGTACTACTAGAAGGACTTGACCCCAGTAGATGTCCTCAACGCTGGGTTACTAACTATAGTTTGGTGGATTATCTCAACCAACATCTGCAAGGAGCAACTCAACGTCCTACTTTTACTAACTTTGGTGAGCCAATTAACTTAACTTGCACTTGGAAAGTTCAGCAACAGCAAAAGATTTTAGAACCTACCCAAGCTATTTGTCCTTACAAGGGATTAGAATATTTTGACTGTAATGAAGAAGACCCCAAATATTTTTACGGACGCAAGGAACTGACGGATCAGCTCATTTATAAGGTGCGTCAGAGTAGCTTCTTGGCGATTATCGGAGCTTCTGGCAGCGGTAAATCTTCAGTCCTCAGAGCCGGATTACTCCATCAATTGAAGTTGGGAAGGCAATTAGCTGGGAGTAATCAGTGGCAGATTCTGGTTATGGTTCCTGGAAGTCAGCCTCTGAGGAGTTTAGCAGAGGTTTTTGTAGAGCCAAATTTGTCTAAACTTGACTATGCTGAACAGTTAGGGAGAGCCGAAGGGTTACTTAAAGACGGAGCAGATGGCTTACGCCGTTTAGTACAATCTGCCCAAGCTACTCGTGTGGTGTTAGTAATTGACCAATTTGAGGAAGTCTTCACTCTCTGTCAGGATAAAGTAGAACGAGAGCAGTTTATTGACTGCTTGCTGGGAGCATTAAGGCAGCTGGAAGAACAACTTTGTCTGATCCTGGCAATGCGAGCGGACTTTTTTAGTAACCAATTGAGACTAAGATTTCATGAACAAACTCTGGCAAGCTGTGAAGGAACACCTGCTAATTGTCCTGGAAGAATTAAAGCGCTTGAAGCTTTGACTAAAGCGCGTAAAGATTTGGCAGGTATAAATCTTCCTCAAGCCGACATCAGGGAAGCCAACCTCAGTGGAGCCGACCTCAGTGTAGCCAACCTCAGTAATGCCTTACTTATTAAAGCTGACCTCACGGGAGCTGATTTCAGGGAAGCCGACCTCAATGGAGCCGACCTCAGTAATGCCAACCTCAGTGGAGCCGACCTCTGGGGAGTCAACTTCAGGAAGCACGAAATTTATGGCCAAGTCGAAAATCTGACTCCAAAGCAGGTCAAATCTGCCTGCAATTGGCAGGAAGCGAAATTTGACCCAGATTTTAAAGAAAAACTCAAAAAAGGACCTGACCGACTGCTAGATTGTCGTCGGTGGTAGCCTTGAATATTATGAATGCTACACCCCACCCCCAGGGTAATTTTCAAGCAGTTTGTCACCCCATGAGGCTATTGTCATTCTGAACGGAGCGATAGCGGAGTGAAGAATCTCGCGAGATGCTTCGCTTAACGGAGCCTGCCCTTGAACGAAGTGAAGGGTTACACTCAGCATGACATTTTATGGTAGAACAGTTTAGTAGGGTGGATGACAGGCAAGATGCCTGTTCCACAAGAAACTGATGATTGAATCGCACTTGAGCTATTAGCCGATAAATAGTTATCCTCTATTTTGCGTCTCCAGTTTGATTAATACTCTTTTGCAAAAGTTGTTCAAGTTGAGCTAAGTCATCTGCTGTGACACCACCTTGATGCCGAATAATCCCAGGTTCACTCTTTAAGCGATCCATATAAATTCGTAAGGCATCTTCATCATCTCGATGGGACAGAACGTATGCCCTCAATTGCTTACGTGGCATAGTTTGAAAGTCAGGCTTCTGTGTCATTATCAAATTCCTAAAGACCGTTTTTAAAGATGGTTAAACCAATTGACTCTCCTGCAAGAATATATAACTCTTCCCGTTTGGCATCAAAACGAAACAAATGGATGTCAAGATAAAAGTTAGATAAGGCTTGACATACTCGAATGCAAGCAAGCATCTGTTCCGGGGTGGGCATTAATATAGGGTAAATATGATTGTTTTTCTTAATTCCGCTTTACCCTTTATAGTAACTCAGGTAAATCAAAGATACCTTTTTCATTACGAGTCAAAGGATAGGTTCTGAGCACAGCCGCTAGAGACAAGGTTCCATATATGTGAGGAAAGAGCTCAGTGCCTCCAGGAGTATTTTCATCAACCACATCACACGAAACTTTATCTCTATCGATAACAAGCAACAGCAGATGCTCTGTATTTTCAAAATGTCTCGAAAGTACTCCAAGCACCTGGTTGGGATAACAACAATGAATGAATCCATCCTCTGAAAATTTTTCTGGTAGATACTCACCGTTGACTTTCTGAGCTTGGAACCACGCAGGTGAGGCAAGATGATAAATGTATTCCATATCGGGTTTGGGAAAATTTTGAATCAATTGGTTATCGTTAGAGGGAATAACCACAGAGGCACAGAGGGACACTCCAGGGAATTTAGCCTAAAGGCAAAGCGATCGCAACTTTGGTACCTTGGTTTTTACCGGCTACTTTCGATGGTAATATTACCATCCATCAATTCGATAAATTTCCGCGTGATCGCTAATCCTAAACCAAGTCCTCCTTGAGAGCGGGTAGTAGAAGCATCCAGCATCGTAAATGGTTGAAAGAGTTTGTGTTGTTGGCTCGGTTCAATACCAATACCTGTATCTTGGATTTCTACGACTGCCATCTGTATTGCTTCTGTCCCCTCACCCTCTATTGCTGATTGAATTTTAGTAGTAACGGTAATACTACCACTATTAGTAAATTTGATCGCATTTTCCATAATGTTGAGTAACACTTGTTTGAGACTAGAGAAGTCAGCAAGCACTAACAGTGGTTCGGGATAATATTTTCTGTGTAATTGGAGATTTTTTTGCTGGATTGAAGCTCGCTGTGCATCTATTACTTCTGCTAAACAGGTATTGAGCTCCATTGGCTGGATCTCCACGGAAAACTTACCTTCTCTGAGTTTGACTACATTCAGAATCTGATCAATGATTTCCAGTAAGCGAATTGCAGATTGATCTGCCTGCTGTAGCAATTCAACTTCTTCATCTCGGTCATCACAAAACTCATCTAAAATGAGGCGAATAGAGCCGATAATGCCATTGAGGGGGGTGCGGAGTTCATGGGAGGTATTTTTGAAAAATTCATCTTTGATACGGTTCATTTCTTGCAGAGCAATGTTCTTGGTTTCTAGTTCTCCCATAAATACAATGCGTTCCGCTTCTGCTTGTTTCCGTTCGGTAATGTCAGCTAAGATGACGATCGCATAGGCAATGTTACCTTTTTCATCAAAGATGGGTGTTTCCCAAATTTGTACAGGGATCACTTGATCTCCTTGATGAATTTCGAGGTCATTAATCGTCGCACTTTCTCCTTTTAAGGCTTGCATCCCACTCAATTTTTCTAGAGGGTAAGGCTGATTAGTTCCAGCGACATAGATTTGAGTTTTCTCTAAACTACTATCTTCTGAGCTGTCTGCGGCTGTATCAATGCTCAAAGAATTAGCTGAAGTTAACAGATATTTGCCCAGTAACTGTTTTGCTTGATAATTACTGTAGTAGGTTTGACCATTAGTATCAAGTACTACGACCCCTACTGGTATCGCTTCGAGAAACTGAGTTAATTGGCTCTCCCGTTCCCTTAACTCTGAATAAAGTTTGGCATTTTCAATCGAGATAGCGGCTTGGGAGGAGAGTAGTGTAATTACTTCCAACCGGTCAGGAGTAAAAGCACCGGTAGTTAGATTATTTTCCAAATATATTATACCACTGAGTTGACCTTGGTTGAGGAGAGGGCAACAGAGAATCGACTTGGGCTGATACTGTTGAATATAGTCATCTTGAGTAAAGGAACCCTCCCTAGTAGCATTATTTAAAACCACAGTTTCCCGAGCACGAGCAACATAGTTAATAATTGATGTAGGTAAGTGATTATTGAGGGGAATAGACAGCAATACCTTAACTTGTTCAGAATTAATAGCTCCTGCTGCCTCAATCAACATCGTCACTTTTTTGGATTCCCGGTTACTTTTAGTTGGCAACAACAAAAAGCCTTTTTCTGCTCCGGCATTTTGGATCAGACTCTTCATCAATTTTGCCAGTAAGTTATCCAGGACAATTTCTCCAGAAATTGTTTGGGATGCTTGTATCACCGTAGCTAAATCTAGGGTTTTGCCAAAACTACTACTAGTAGTACTCTTAGTGGAGTCTCGATCTTGAATTTTGATTTTGGGAGCAGCAACTAATCGGAGATACCGTTCCTCTAAATCCTTAACCTTAGCTATTGCTCCCCATTTGAGATAAGCATAATGAGCCTCCAGCATATAGGCTCTAGCAATAGTAGTTTTACCTTGAGCCAGATAAAATTTACCAGCTAGTTCATTGCCGAGGGCTTCTTCTTGAAGATATTGATGTTCCTTGGCTAATTCAATCGTGCGATCGTAAAATTCTGCTGCTTGATTTACTCTACCAAGAACCCGGTATCGCTCTGCCTCCACCAAATAAAATTTATGCAAATGATTCATCGGGGCATGATGTGCCCATTTTTTCATTTTTTTCTGATTACTAGCTACCTGTTTAAGAAGATGCTGGAGAGGAACTGACTGGGGATTTTGCTGATATATTGCTAATCGTGCTAGAGAATCGTAGAAATGGAACAGAGGTATAATAATCGTTCCTCTCAATCCCTCTAAATACTGTTGGGCAATTGCAGCATTTTCTACTGCTTGTTGGTAAGAACCAAACAGATAACAGAGGATAAGTTTGTTGAAATACAACACACAAATAGCAGTTAAGTCATTGGCTTCTTGGTGTTGTGCTAGCATCTGCGACTCTTGATACAGCTCACCATTTAAATCGCACTGATTATCTTCATCACTTTGGCATTGCTGGTAATCTTGAAGATACTGATTTTGCCCCTTAGGCTTCCTTTCCTCCTGTAAATTCCAGAGTACCTGCCGATATAGTTTATTCATCTGCAAGGTTCTTTCTTGCTTGAGTTGAGCCAGAACCTCACCGTAAGTCGCCATTTCTGCTTGCAGCTTGGTTAGTTCCTTGCCACTGAAGTAAGAGTGTAAGCAGTAATTGTGAGCCGCATAACCAGCCGCCTGTAAATCTCCTGTTTCTATTCCCACTGCATAAGCTTCTAGCAAAGGTTGCAAAGTTGAGTTTAAATGTTCCTTCCAAGGCTTGACAAAGAAGTTAACATTCGCCCAAGTCTTAGCTTTAGTGGGAGCAGCATTGCTGGAGCCTTGATTAAGATTAAATTGGGATAATAGATTTAAAGCCAATTCACCAAATCGATAGCCAGCATCAATATCACTAGCAAAATCACAAAGAATTAATCCATAACTACCATAAGCAGAAGCAGATACAGCAGCATTGCCATATTTAACTGATAAATTTACCTGCTTAAACACAATCAACCGCATCAGCTCTGGCATGGCAAAATAAGCAGCAGAAATGACACTAGAGAGAATACGCATTGCTGCTAACTTGTCAGGCTCTCTCATGGGAGGTAAGTTAACTAAATCCTCAATCCTTTTGCCTGCTAAAGCTAACTTGGTTACCAACAAACCCCGCCAAACATCACATTTGCTTGGCTTGGTGGGAAACTTCACCCCTAAAAGTTTGAGTACCGCTAGCGCTGTCTGCACTGCTTCGGTAAGTTGATTCTGAGCAATGTAGGCTTGAATCTTAACCTCATATACTTTTACTTTATCTAAGAGCTTGTTAGCTTGATGCAAGACAACGGCAGTTAATTGATCCTGCTGCTCAAAGTTGCCACTGAGGTAAGCTGCCTCCGCCGCTTCCACAAACAGTGCCAAGGTTAAATCATAATGTTGCTCCCAGCTGGAGGATGGGGATGGGGATGGGGAGATGGGGAGATGGGGAGATGGGGAAGCTTGAACTAAATTAGGAGTATTTTCTCCATTATCTCTATTGTCTCCATTGTCCTCTGTGTCTCCGCGTCTCCGCGTCTCCGTGTCTCCGCGTCTCCGCGTCTCCACATCTCCGCGTCTCCGTGTCTCCGCGTCTCCGCGTCTCCCCACACTCCCTCCTTCCTCATCAAGTAACCCTATGCCAATCTGAAAGTATTCGAGAGCAGGTTTATAGGCTGCTGATGCCTTTGCTTTCTTGCCAGCTAGCAGATTTAATTGAGCTAATTCATCTGTTTCTACTGCCTGTTCGACCCCCAACCTGCTGCTAGTATTAATTAAAGGACTGCCTAAATTTAATTGATTAACAATATCAAAGATTTTTTGTTCTAGTTGATTGGCAGTTGTATGAGCTAGTAGCACTTGTCCCACTTGCAGATGTAGTCCTTGTTTATCCTCTTCAGGAATCAGAGAATATGCTGCTTGTTGAATTCGATCATGGGTAAATTTATATTCAATAGTTATTGGTTGTGGTGGGGTGAACGAAATATTAGGTGGGATTTCAATTCTCCGCGTCTCCGCGTCTCGGCGTCTACTCGTTTCCCTACTAATCGTATCTAGCTCAAGCAACTTGTAGGTATCACCTAGAGGTATAACCAAACCTTCTCCTATTGCTTCCCACAGCAAGTTGGCAATCTCTCGTTCAGATTTATCAGCAACAATCGATAAAGTAAAAAGCTCAAATTGATTACCAATACAAGCTGCTAGTTGCAGTACTTGTTGGGTATTAATAGGTAACTTTTGAATCTTGAAGGCCATCAGTTCGATGACATTATCAGTAAAGTTTCTTAACAGAATCTGATTTAAATCCCACTGCCAGCTGAGACTATGGATGTTAAACTCTAATAATCCTTCGGTATAAAGGGATTGCAAAAACTCATTCAGGAAAAAAGGGTTGCCCCCAGTTTTAGACAGGACTAATTCTGCCAAGGGTTTTGCTCTTTGAGGTGTACATTTGAGCGTATCGCTAATAAGTTGATTGACGTGAGTCAGCTCCAAAGCACAAAGAGATAGCTGATTAACAATTGCTCCAGATTGTCTGATTTCATCCACCGTCAACATCAAAGGATGAGCTTCATTGACTTCGTTATCTCGATAAGCTCCAATTAAAAATAGCCCTCCCTTGTCTTCAGCGATAGGGGAGATAGTAGTAGAAACAGTATTTTGATACTGGCAATCTGTTGCCGTCATCAATAGTTGCAGCAGTTTCAAGGTTGCAGTATCTGTCCACTGTAAATCGTCCAAAAAGATTACTAAAGGATGATCTGGTTGAGCAAAGACTTTGATCAAGTTTTGAAAGACTAAATTAAACCGATTTTGTGACTCAGTTGCTCCCAATTCAGCAACAGCTGGTTGTTTACCAACTATCAGTTCTAGTTCCGGAATCACATCAATAATTACTTGACCATTGGAGCCAAAAGCTAACTCAAGTTTGGTTCGCCATTGGTTAAGTTTTATTTCATTTTCAGTTAGTAGTTGTCTTACTAATTCCGAAAAAGCACTAACTAAGGCACTGTAGGGAATATTCCGTTGAAATCTGTCAAATTTGCCGGAGATAAAATAACCCCGTTGTCTAGTAATTGGTTTATAGATTTCAGCCACTAATGCTGATTTGCCGATACCGGAGTAACCTGCTACCAGCATGAGTTCACTTTGTCTTTGGTTGTTGGTTGTTGGTTCTGCTAATAAATGGCCATTGACAGATGACCAATTACCACTTACTCTTTCAAAAGCTGCGAGTAGAGTTTTGATTTCTTTCTCTCTACCATAGAGTTTTTGAGGAATTTGAAACTTATCAGCAATATCTTGACTACCAAGGGTAAACTCAGATATTGCTCCTTGACACTGTAATTGCTCTAGACATTTTTCTAAATCTGCTTTAATACCCCAAGCACTTTGATATCGCTCCTCAGCAGTTTTTGCCATCAGCTTCATGACAATATCAGAAACTACTTTAGGACAATTTTCTTCCCCTATTTTTAAATGAAGAGGTACTGGATTTTTGGCGATATGACAATGTACCAATTCCAGAGGATCATTGGTTTCAAAAGGCAGTTGATTGGTCAGCAATTGATAGAAGGTTGCTCCGAGAGAGTAAAAGTCAGTCCGGTAGTCTAGGTAACGGTTCATTCTTCCCGTTTGTTCCGGAGATATATAAGCTAATGTTCCTTCTAAAACATTGGGATTTTTTAGGGTAGGATTTTCGCGAGTTAAGATAGTAGAAATACCAAAATCTATAATTTTAAGTTGCTCGGTTTCTGGATTGAGAACAATATTGGCAGGATTAATATCTTTGTGAATAATTTGAGCAGCATGGATCTTACCCAAACTCTCAGTTATCTTGATCGCAATGGGGATAAATTGCCGTAAGGGTAATTCATAAATTCCCCCCCCACGATTATTGAACAATTGCTTCAAGGATTCACCACCAAAATCCTCAAAGACGATTACCAAAGTCTTCTGATATTTTTCTAAGCTATAAGCCTTGACAACTCCATCAAGATCAAGGTTGTGGGTAATTTGATATTCTTGCTGATATCTACTAAGTTCTGATGGTCTAGGATAATCTTCCTTGAGTACTTTAAGAATTACTGGTTGTTTGTCTTGCTCTCTTATACCTCGGTAAACTAAGGAATTTATTGTTTCATAGATTGGGGTCAGAAGCTGATAGCCAGAAATGCTAATCATCGTTATCTTTTTCATCAAGATATGTAAAATTAATTAACTCGCTCCTGTTCAGCAAGCTGAGCTAATACGAAAACCATATCAGTTGGTAGGGGATTTGAAGTCGTTCTAAACCCCTGCTGGTCATATAATTAGTTTGCCAAAGATTGATCAAAAGCTTCACTAAGCACGTCAGTTTTCCTGGGAGCCTTCTGCCCTCTGCCTTCTTTCTGAGAAATAGGGGTTTACTGACATCCACCCGGTAGAATAAGATCTCGGCAGTTAAGAAAAACAGGTTCAGCCAGCTAGTGAAGCTCTTTGTTTACCACACCCCCGAACTAACTCCGACAACTCATGTCCCCGACTGTGCAATTGTTATTGATGTCTTGCGAGCCACAACCACAATCGCTACAGTTTTAGATGCGGGAGCTGAAGCGGTTCAAGCCTTCAGCAATATCGAACAACTTCTACAAGTCAGTGAACAATGGCCATCGGACAAGCGCTTGCGAGCCGGTGAACGGGGCGGTGCACAAGTGGCTGGTTGTGATATGGGTAATTCTCCCCTCGATTGCACCCCAGAAAAGGTTAAAGGACGCCGCTTGTTTATCAGTACTACCAATGGTACTCGTGCTTTACAACGAGTGCAGGAAGCTCCAGTCGTTCTAGCCGCAGCCTTAGTAAATCGTCAAGCAACTGTGCAGTATCTGCTTGCTCACCAGCCAGAGACAATTTGGCTAGTAGGCTCAGGTTGGGAAGGAACCTACTCCCTAGAGGATACTGTTTGTGCTGGCGCGATCGCTTATAGTCTACTTGAACAAACTAGTTATTCAGAAGAGGAGCTTTCTGGCAATGATGAAGTCGTTGGTGCTCTCTCCCTTTACCACCGATGGCAAAACCAGTTGTTAGAGATGTTCCACCAAGCCAGTCACGGTAAACGCCTGCTACGCTTAGATGGTCATGCCGATTTAAAGTATTGTGCCCAAACTGATGTTCTCAACGTCTTGCCTATTCAGCAAGAACCAGGAGTTCTAGTTAGGGCTTGCTGAATAAGTCGTAACTTTCGGGTTTGAATAGGTGGTAGGTGGTAGGTGGCAGGTGGTAGGTAAGGGAAAGAGGTGGTAGGTGTTAGGGATTTTTGACTTACGGTGCAAGGTTTTTGAGCCAAAAGATACAAAAACCTTGCACCTGGCAAGGTATAAAATGATTGAAAGCAAAGTATGGTATAGTTTCCACACTTATGCAGCAAGCCCTAGTTAAAGCTTAGCTCTCTGTGACATATTCCCGACGCTAATCCTACGGATATAGCGCGGGGCTTCTGGCGGTTGATGCTAAAGCTAAAGAAACAAGGCAGAAGGTAGGAGGGAAACCGAAGTGTTGGGTGATCTCACGTTGTGATCAACGCGATCGCATCAAAATCAGTTCCTGGATTAGTGATAGGATTTCCCTTGGTATCAACAGCCACCAATTTCACTGTAACTTCCAATGAACTTCCTAAGCGGCGTATAGCTTCTGTCACATCTACATAGGCGCTGAAAGGTGTTACATGAGAAGGACGCCTAATATCAAACTCATCAATGGGGCCGCGATCTGGGGCACAGTGTCCTTCTTCGCCCTGACATTCCCCATGCCCAAATAAAAATAGGGAACCTGCGTAATTATCATTTCCCTCCATGGGCGTACTGGCATTAGCATCTGGTTGATTCAAGAACACTCGAACCTCAAAAGAACTCCTAGGATGCATCACATTTTGGAACTCAAGCTCTGCTTTTTCAAACTCAGGTTCTATCGCACCCAATGCAAATCCGACGATGGGAGAATCCCCAAATTTTTCATCAGCAGGGACGATTGGCTGAGCTTCAGCGGTTAAGTAATCATATCCCAGCCTTCTGATATCCCAAATATCTGCTGTAGTCACGCCAAAAGGTGTCAGCTGTGCTGTCCAAATCATGTCGTTAGGAGTAATGTTGGGATGTGCAGCCTGCCACTCTGCAAATAGTCGGTCTATATTGCAGTGGTGAGCCCAGAATATGGGATCATAAGCTGCGTAGGAAACTATCCCCATAACTCCGCCAACCCAACCATGTATCGCATTATGAGGATTTTCCAGCGCTGTTGAATAACTGGTATAGGTGGTATTTACTCGCTGTGCTCGTCTAACTTGCCCAACCAGTCTACGAAATATACCAAGAGAACCTGGATCTCGGAAAGTTTCTGTAAATTGTGAATCAGGAAATTCAATATTTGCCTTGAGGAGAGGATTGGGATTTCCGGAAGCATCTGTTTCATCAGTATAAGCCCTGGGCATCCCTTCCTGTTGGGTTATTTCAGATGTCCAGTCCCAATAAGGAATCGTTACCCCCGGAACCTGCTCTTGAAGTGATTTTTCGAGCATGAGCATATATGGACGATGCCACACTGTAAACAAAGGATCTCCATGAGCACAATATACGGGAGTTGGAAAACCATGAACCCCTGCAATATATTGGTAACTCCGATCATCAGAAGATCTCATTTCATATAGCTTTGTGAAGGCTTCTCTCAAAGCTGCCAATTCATCATCTGTCAAGTTACGAATATTTTTCCGATAAGAAATTGTGCTTGCTCTTAGTCTACCGGTAGCTGTAGCTGTTCTTGCTGAGATAGGAGTTCCTGCAAACAGAAATGTTGAGGGAAATCGTGCAGCTTCGGGAGTAAACTTAGCTAGAATCTTAGCCATGGTTGGAAATTTTTTGTTGTATTCAACAATCTAGCATGTCACCATATTAGCTATTAGGATCTATCCCATGAGAACGTAGAAGTTCCTCAAGACGTTGTGATCGTAATTTTTCAGCTTCAGCCCGTTGCCGCTCAACTTCAGCCCGTTGCCGCTCAGCTTCAGCCCGTTGCCGCTCAACTTCAGTCCATTGCCGTTCAACTTCAGTCCGTTGCCGCTCAGCTTCAAGTTGTTCTTGGGCAATGTTCGAGCACTCAGTTGGAGTCAAAATCCACTCCCCTTGCTTATCATACCAACGCAACCACAGACGATTCTTCCTTTCGTATTCTCCTGTCCACAACCCTAAACCTAATTCCAATTGCGGGATCCAAATTCTTGGTTGAGTCAGCTTCAACTCCTGATAAACACCATTTCTGAGGGTAAATGCTCTTAATTGATCGTTATAGCGGTCAAACACCACATAATAGGGTACCTGTAAAATTTGCTCATACACTTCCCATTTAGTCGGAGGTTCATTGCTATTACGTATACTTGTACCCAAGTCTTCTTTTTCTGTCCCTGGTGACAATAATTCGACTACCACCGTACTTGTCACCAATGCCTAATACCTTACCTACCACCTATTCAAACCAGAAAATGACGACTTATTCAGCACTCACTAAATACGTACTAGACAGCTATTATTTCCATTCATTATATGAGTAATTTTTAACTATTTTTTTTGTTCCAAATATACTCTACATTTGGAACAAAAAACGTTAATTATGCTATAATTAATTTAGTTCTAGTTAAGCACAAATTAAGTTATTAAAGAGCAGCCATTGGCTGATAATTAATGGCACAGAAAATACCGATATAATCTGTAGTTATTCACCACTATGCCCGAGCAATCCAAACCAGCACAGCAAAGCACTTCAACCTTGGAAGAAATCCGCGCCGCGCGGTTAGAGAAAGTTGAACAACTTAAAACATTAGGTCTTAATCCCTATGCTTATCGTTGGGAGTCTACCCACCATGCAGCAGAACTCCAGGAAAAATTTGCTGAGTTAGCTAATGGTGAAGAAGTAGATTTGGAAGTTGCGATCGCAGGTCGCATCTTAGCACGGCGCGTCTTCGGCAAACTAGCTTTCTTCAATCTTCAGGACGAAACAGGCACAGTTCAGCTGTATTTGGATAAGAAGCGCATCGGTTCCAAGATGGCAGATGTACCCAATGCCTTTAACCACCTCAAGCAGTTGACAGATATTGGGGACATTCTAGGAGTTAAGGGAACTATTAAGCGCACGGAAAAAGGGGAATTATCAGTATATGTCAGCGAATACACCATGCTGACAAAATCTCTGTTACCCTTACCGGATAAGTGGCATGGTCTTACGGATACAGAAAAGCGCTACCGTCAGCGTTATGTTGACCTGATTGTTAATCCTACTGTACGGGAAACCTTTCGCCGCCGTGCTCAAATCACCGCAGCTATTCGCCGCTATTTAGAAGAGCAAGACTTTATTGAAATCGAGACACCCGTTTTCCAGAATGAACCAGGAGGAGCTGATGCTCGTCCTTTCATTACCTACCACAATACCCTAGAGATGGAGTTGTACCTGCGGATTGCTACAGAATTGCACCTCAAGCGGTTAATTGTTGGTGGATTTGAAAAAGTCTTTGAGTTAGGCAGAATTTTTCGTAATGAGGGAGTTTCCACTCGCCACAATCCTGAATTCACAATGATTGAGGCTTATCAAGCCTATGCTGACTACCATGATATGATGCAGCTAACGGAGAATCTGATTAGTCATGTTGCTCAAACCGTCTTAGGAAGCTTAAAAATTACCTATCAAGGTGAGGCAATTGATTTAACTCCCCCTTGGCGTAAGGTAACGATGCATGAATTGGTAAAGGAACAAACAGGTTTAGATTTCCAGCAGTTTGAAAACCTTGATGCAGCCAAAGCTGAGGCTCGGAAAGTAGGAGTTGAGAACTTAGAAGAATGTCAATCTCTTGGTAAACTCCTCAACGAAACCTTTGAGCAGAAGGTAGAGGAAACCCTAATTCAGCCTACCTTTGTACTGGATTACCCCGTCGAAATTTCTCCCCTTGCCAAGCCTCATCGCTCGGAGTCTGGTTTGGTAGAGCGCTTTGAACTGTTCATCACCGGACGGGAGACGGCAAATAGCTTTTCTGAGTTAACTGATCCTATCGATCAAAGAACCCGCCTGGAAGCTCAAGCAGCGAAGAAAGCTGCTGGAGATTTAGAGGCTCAAGGCGTTGATGAAGATTTTCTGACAGCTTTAGAACATGGTATGCCTCCTACAGGCGGTTTAGGGATAGGCATCGATCGCTTAGTGATGCTACTAACCGATTGTGCCAGTATTCGAGATGCGATCGCATTTCCCTTGCTCAAGAGTTCGAGTGTAGTGATTAAATCTTTTGATTATGATGAACCGACTCAAACCCTGCGAGTGGAATTCAATAGTGGCAGTGTTTACAAGTATCAAGATGTACCCGATAGTGTATATCAAGGTCTAAAGAGTGCACCATCTGTAGGTCAATATTTTAACTCCCATATTCGGGAAAAATATGGTCATGACCGAGAGTTTTAAGACTTAAGGGACTTGTGTACTTAACTCATTCCCCGGAAGACAGCATGGGGGATGAGTTAAATAATCCTTTCTGGCTGAATTAATTGGTAGCCTGCATCTTTTATCTTTTGATTCGATACCCGCGTGTTATAGGAACGGTTACTGGGAAGAGACTCATCCCAAGATATTTTAGTTAAACCATGCTGTTCACAGACTTGCTTCAGCAGTTCTCGGTAAGTTAACTGTGCATCATCCACCAGATTATAAATACCTTCGAGTCGGTTTAAACGAGCAAATTCAATAGCCGCAACTATATCATCAAGGTGAATCCAATTCGTCGCTTCGCTACCATTACCAGGGCGAGTTGCCCCTGCAATTCTACTAAAGATTTTCACCAATTCTCGATCACTACCATAAATTCCCCCTAGACGCAAGAGACAAACCCGCATCTGTGGACTGGATGCTGATAGTAAAACTTGCTCAGTTTCAGCAAGAATCTCGGCATTGGGAGTCCCTGGAGCGATGGGAGATGTTTCATCTACCCAAGCTCCGCCTCTGTTACCATAAAGGGCATAACTACTGGTATAAATCACTTGTTTTACTGTAGTTATCTGCTTCAGAACCGAGACTAAGGTTTGAGCAGTATTTAGGTAAGCTTCCTCATAAACCTGGGCATTGGTAGCACCAACACTCACCAATACAGTATCCTGATTTTGTACTACAGACTGTAGACCTTCTGAGTCATTCCCTTGAACGACAACAACTCTTAGTCCCATAGCTTCCAGTACAGGAACACGCTCAGGAGTTGTTGTCGTTACTGTGACAACCAAACCCTTATCTTGAAGCCAATGGCTGGCAACAGCTGTACCGACATAACCACAGCCAATGATAGCAACATTCATCTCAAGTCTCCAACAGTTTGAGAGCGATAGAATCCTTACGATATAAGCATTCTTAATTCTTAATTCTTAATTCCGCGCAGCGGTACTAGTTCTCCTCTGATTCAAATGGTATAGCGATCTCTAGTGAAGCTTCCCAAAAATAAACGCGATCGCAATATCGTCCTGATTCTCTTCTACAAACAGTTTCTAGGGAAATATTTTGAGCATTAAAGAGAGGAATTAACGTAGATATTCCTTGTCCTGGAGAGACTGTCCAAGAATGATCATCAGCTTTTTCTCCATCTATATACAGATTAACCTCAACTTGAGGACTATCTTGGTCATTATCGCGCATGCCAAAAGCTAGTTGTAGTGATTGATAGTCTACTTCCTGATCTTCTGGCTGAATTTTACAGGTCATTGACGCAAAGGTATTACCTGATCCCATATATAGCCTTGAAGTATAAACCGCTCTGCCTACAGAAACATCTTGAGTATGATCATCCCAGTTACCCATTCCTGTGTTAACACACTTGGTATCCAAGAGAAAAAGCTTGGGTGGTTCCTCTTGAGCAATGTGCTTGTCTTGGGGAGCTAGAGCCAGAAACAATATTGCAGTAGCTAGGATTTTGCTAATCAACTTAGTTTTTGTTTGCATTGAGGGATAGTCAGGGCAAATGGTGGTCAATTTACCAAGATTTTAATAGAGAATTGTCATTTGTTATTTGTTGTTTGTTGTTTGTTGTTTGTTGTTTAGGCATTGAGAATTAAGAATTTCTCTCTTATCTTCCCAATCTCCCAATCTCCCCTACTCCCTATCTCCCCTACTCCCTATCTTCCTTTACCGGAGGAAAATCCTGGGGCGGAATTTCCTCATAGGTAGATTCTGGTTCCTCGTAGGTAGATTCTGGTAAACTCTGCTGTGGTTGTTGGAGCCTCGTCGAGATCAAACTATAGCCTAAATATAAGGGTAATAAGACTACCAACATAGCCGCGATCGCTCCTAGCCAATGTAGGGGTGTCAATGAGGTACCATAATGACTGCGGTAGGGATCATGGCTCGGCTGTTGTCCATCCATGATATCTCTCAAAGCAATCAATCGCTTAAATCTTACCCGCCGGTCATCAAGTTTTTCTAGCAGAATCCAGCCTGAAGTTGCCTCTTCTTCACACAACTGTCTAAATATAGCCCGGTCTTGAAATAGGTCACGACTAGCTCGCACAATCTTGAATTCCCAACCAACCAGTTGCTGGTCTGTAGATTCTTGATCATAACCGTTAAATTTACTTTGTTTTGGCAGCTTTGTCGATGCTGAATCTTCCTTTGACTGGAAACGGGTCAAAATTTCTTCCTCCTCCTGCTCTTGCTGACTACTAATTACCTGCTGCCAGCGCAGCCATCTACTCACAACTACTGCCTGCCAGCCAAGATTGCCGACTAGCAGGCTCCAAACCATTACTTCGAGCATTTTTTGAGTTTGTTATGCGTTATGTGTTATTAGTCAAAAAGACTAATAACTAACAACTAATCCCTAACAGGTAAATAACCCTCCACAACATAATCTGACCCTAGCTGACGCCAAGTTACCCTTTCTAACTTCAAGGCATCTGTCATAGTTGCTAACCCCAAATCCCCCACTGGAGAAGGAGCAAACTTGCCACCGATGATTTTCGGAGCAATGAAGACTATGACTTTCTGCACTGTGCCATCGGTGATAGCGCTGGCTGCTAAGGTTCCACCGCATTCCCATAAAACACTCGAAAGTTGTCGATCATACAAATATGCCATTACCTGGCTCGGTGTTAGGAGCGTCAACTCCACCACCTCCACTCCCTTTTTCTTTAGCCACTGTTGTAAATCCGGATTAGCCCCTGCTTCTGTCAACACCAAAGTAGGAGCTTGATCAATTTGCCAAAGATTGGCATCCATTGGTAGGTTAAGGGTACGACTCATTACCACCCGCAAGGGATTAGGGAAGTTAGGATTGTGACTAGTTAAGTAAGGGTTATCCGCTAATACCGTATTGCTGCCTACAATCACAGCGTCGCAAGCAGAGCGAAGTTGATGCACATAAGTCCGTGATTCTTGACTTGTTACCCATTTACTATGACCACTAGTAGCAGCAATTTTGCCATCAAGGGTCATAGCATACTTCAAAATGCCGAGAGGACGTTGGTAGAGAATGCGATGAATAAAGGCTTCATTAAGTTGGCGGCAAGCTGTTTCTTCCACACCTACTACTACTTCAATTCCCGCTGCTTTTAAGCGCTCAATCCCACCTCCTGATACCTTGGGATTGGGATCAACCATACCCACCACTACCTTCGAGACTCCTGCCTTCACTAAAGCTTCTGAACAAGGTGGTGTTCTTCCGTGGTGATTGCAAGGTTCCAGATTGACATAAATAGTAGCTCCTCTTGCCTGTTTACCAGCCTCCCGTAGAGCAAAAACTTCTGCATGGGGTTGACCTGCTGCGGGATGAAACCCTTCCCCGATAATCTTCCCATCTTGAACAATCACAGCACCTACTAAGGGATTAGGAGTTGTACGTCCTAGTGCTCGGCGGGCAAGTTCGATGCACCGCTGCATCATAGCACGATCAAAGGAAGTTTCTGAAGAGGAAGGTGATGTGGTCTTTTGAGCATTGGGTTGGGCGTCCACAGGAAAATTTTCCATCATATTGTTCGAGAGCTGATAAAGTCCCTGGCAGATAAAAAGCCGTCCTAGAAGGATGCTGAGAAACCCACCCTCCATTAGACTAGTAATTATTGTGGCAGCCTGTTACTGTATGCAGAGAAACTTGCACACAAAAACTGTGTCTATCTTTTTCCGGCAGATTTTAATGGCACAGTGCTAAAACTAAACGTGTAGCGCCAAATTTAGTAATTCTTATTCAGTTTGTTAAGCGGCTGCTAACTATTGTATCTTCTTGTGTCATCCCTCATCAGATACACCAAGATGTGGGTTATGGTAAGAAAGATAAAGCAAATATTAAGTAATTCTTAAGTTAAATCGGGTATTATAGGGAACAAGGAAATTCCTAACTCAGGTCTTAAGAGTTTCTTTGCAGCAGCTGTGCTCTGATAAAATCCCCCGGTGGCTTCCCCACCAGAATTTGTCCATTCACTTACCCAGTAAGGGTCTTTACCCAAAGAGGATATTGTATGACTCCTACAATGCTGCGTCAGTTATGGTCTTTAATCGAAAAGACTCAAGCTAATTTTCTGCTGAAGCTAGATGATACGAGTTTAGTAGACTGGCTGTTGAAGCAACTAGAACATCAACAAGCTCTCAACCATGAAGAAATTCATATCTTGAGTGACTATCTCAGCAATCGTTTGTCTCTCATTCGGGATATAGCGCAGCAGCGTTAGAAAACTGTACAACATAAATTATCTAATTGTTTTGGACTCGATATGATTGTTCTACTCTCCAAAACTTAGAATCTCTCCTGTCTTCATCGCAATTGGTTTCTCTTTGACGAACCCGCCCCTTGTATATTTAAGAAGACTAAGGGTTCAGTTCCACTGGAGTCATTGATTTTCTCCTTATATTTCAGCGCCCCAAGCTGTGAAGTTCGTTGATAATTGTGGTGCAGTTTTGGGTGATATTCCATAACTCCTCTTTGCGGACAGAAGAAGGAGGTGCTAATGGTTGACCAATACGTACACTTATGGGAACAGACGGTGGCATTTTGAGGTTCAGTTTGCCATCCTGTAGGACATGTCCCCCAGTCATCAAAGCTTGGGTGCCCCATAAACAAACCGGTAGTAAAGGGACTTGGTGCTTAGCAGCAAGGAAGGCAGCACCTAACTTTGGATCTGTAATACGGCCATCAGGAGTGAACGTTCCCTGCACAAATATGCCAATAGCCCAACCTTGGGACAGCATGCCTTGACCGACGCGAATTGCTTTACGATCTAGGGATGCTCGCTTAACTGGATAGGCACCATACAGCTGAATTAGCTCTTTGAGGACGGGGACATTGAAAAGCTCCGCCTTAGCCATATAGGCAACAGGACGATTAACACAACAAGCAAGAATAAGAGGATCGTAATCGCTAGCATGATTGCAGACGATTACTACAGGACCTTCTTGAGGAACATGTTGCTCCCCATAGACTTGACCCTGCAAGTGGAACCGAAACAGAGGTGAGACTACTACCGATTTCAGTAAATGATAAAGTAATAAATTTACTAAAGGTTCTCTGGTGTGATTCATAGTTCATGATCTCGAACACAAATACTACACTCGCTGCAGAGGAATATGTGCCGTATGATCCTTGGTAAACAGAACTTGGTATACAGCAGACTCAGAAACAAAAGCGGCGGCGATACCACAGCATAAATAGTACTCCCACATCCTCATAAATTGGTCATCATAATGAGTAGCATCCAGCGTATTCTTGTTGGCCTGAAAGTTTTGTAACCATCTACGAGTTGTATAACCATAATGTCTGACGATATTCTCAACATCTAGAGTTGCCAAATGGTTACGCTCAAGCTGCATAGAGATTTCAGACAATTTGGGTTGTCCAGAACCAGGAAAGATGTACTTTTGGATAAAGGGATCATGCTTGTTTTTGGATGTATTACAACCTATAGCATGAATCAAACCCATCCCTTGAGGTGTTAGAACTTGGGCAATATTTCTGATGTAACACCCGTATTCTTTACGAGGTAAATGTTCCATCATGCCAACACTGACAACTTTGTCAAAAGACCCATCAATGGAACGATGATCTCTGAATTGAATTTGAATTTGATCTGTTAGTCCAGCTTTGGAAATATTTTCATTCCCTCGTTCGCAATGTCGTTTGCTGGTAGTAATTCCTATTCCGGTTACTCTATAATTCTTGGCTGCGTAAAGTAATAGTCCGCCAAAACCACAACCGATATCCAATAAATGGTCTTCAGGTTGAAGCTTTAATTTCTGGCAGATCCGCTCAAGTTTGTTCAACTGTAGTTGCTCAAGACTATCCTCTGGAGATAAGGCATAGCCACAGGAATAGGTCAAAGTCTGATCCAGGAATGCCTCAAATAAGTTATCTCCAATGTCGTAATGACGCTGTACATTTTGTTGCTCTCCTCGTAAGAGATTACCTAGTTGAATACCAAATATTTTGAGCGCAAGTGGGATATCTTTTTTGACTTTTTTGTCCAGTTTATTTCTCAATAGAATCGATAAAAAATCTTGAAGTGTTCCCTCTACAACATCAAAATCTCGAGCTATAAAAGCCTCTCCTAAACCTAGATTTCCATAGGCTAAGACTCTTAAAAAAAAACGGCTATGATGCACATTAATAGCCACATCGTAGGGTTTATCTGGTACTTCGTTATTGTAATTTCCTACGATGGTGTCAAGTCCCTCTCCAAGGAATCTAATTTTGGCATCAACCAGATATCTATCAAGAAGTTGGAGAAACAAATTTTCGGAGATAGAACTAGATTTTGAGTTAGGTATGGAAGCAGTAGTCATAGAGATAAATTTGAAAAATTAAACTTCATTAACGTAAGTTTTGAGCAACTATTTTTGCTTTAACCAATCAGAATTTTCTTGCCATAGAGAGGTTTTAAATTGCCGATGAAAAAAACCAAAATGTCCAATGTGAGAGACTCCTAAATCCTGAGGATAAATATACTTGTATATCTTATCCTGACTACCATAAGCATGCATTAAAGTTTCAACAGCATGCTTGGGTGCATAATTGTCATCTTCAAAGCTGTATATTAGCATGGGCGCACTGAAATCGTTGAATTTTTGTTTGAGATGCCGCTCTTCAAAAAAATAATTCGGATTTCTGCACCATTTCGCCCATTCTAAAGCAATACCAGCTGGTAAATTCTCCCCAAGCTTAAGTTTTTTTGCTGGAAAATAAGAGAAAATTTTAGTTAATGAAGGCATGATAATATACCATAGTGTTGCCATCAAATATTTTCTGGGTGCATCCCATAAACCCCAATATCGATTTTGAAATGCGATAGATAACATAGCAGAAATTTTTTGTTTATTATCAGCAAATCCAATCATTTGACCACCCATGCTATGACCGACAAGTAATATTTTTGCCGAGGGATACTGTGCTGAGCTCCAATTAATCACACCTGCTAAGTCTTTTTCCCCCCACTCATGCATATATGCGCAAAATTCTTGTATTTTCTTAGTTAGAGAATCACCAATACCTCGATAATCAAACGTTATGACTGTAAATCCTTCTTTTGCCATGAATATAGCGTACTTTTTGTAGTAAATTTGCTTTACAGCTGTGGCGGAGGCAATAATCAAAACCTTGTTATTATTTGCTTGATTTTCAGGATAATACAACGTAGACGACAATAAGAATCCGTCAGTAGCTGGAATTTTTAGATGATGACTTTTCATAACTATTTGTATCCAATCTTAATAAAATCAAGAGAATTAGTCATATATTTAATCCGTAAGTCAACTGTAATTAATCAGAATATACAGCATTTATCAGTCTAGTGAGGTACAGATCCTATTCCCTATTTCCCATTCCCGATTCCCAAAAACCAGGCTCTTTGTACCTTATCTAAATGAAAAACGCTGTATAATCATTGATTATGTTAAATCAAATTACTAGCTTATTAATTGCTTCTGCAAAAATTGCAGGGGTTTCAATCTCAGGAGAGTGACCTATATTTGGAAGATATAATTCTTCGTAATCAAGGGTTAGCTCTCGTGTCTTACTTTTATCAGTATGTTGATGTGAACCATCACATTCTCCCCAAATAATTAGACTGGGTTGTTTTACTGGCTGTAAATCTGGCATTTGTTCAGTAATGTAAAACTGAAAGCAAGATGCAAGAGAAAAACATGCACCATGTTTGAATGCCCAAAGAGCTTGATTTGTTAACTCTTGTGCTTTTTTCTGCTCAGGAATTACCAGATCAAACCAAGGACCTACACGTTTTTGTTTGAGCATCTGCAATGCCATCTGACCAAGAATAGGTTTGGTTCAAATTCCTTTAGAATCCCTTCCCGTTCTCCAGTCTAGCACTCCTTGCCAGCTAGGTACTTGATTCAGAACAATATGGGAAACTAAATCAGGATAAATATTGGCAATTTTGATAGCACTAAATCCCAAAACACAAGGCAAACTTAATATATATGGACCTAAATCAAGTGCTATTAAGAACTGAGATAAAGTTCTTGTGATTGACTCAAAATCAAACTGGAAGTTGAGCTTTTTCGGAAAGGAAAAGCCAAAGCCAGGTACTTCAAAGGTGATCACTCGAAAATAGCGAGAAAGCTGATCAATAGTCTGATCGTAAGACTCGATGGTTGATGGTGGATCTGTATTGAGGACAATTGTGGGGCCGCGATCGCCAGTAATGCAATAGCGTATCCATGTCGTACCCATATCCATAAAACGGATATTAGATCGAGACTTGCTAGCTACACCATGAAGTACTGAAGTACTTCTTAGGGTTGGCAAAACTGTATCAACTAAGCCTGCAATCATAATGATACTCACCAAGTAAAGATTAGTTATTGATCAGCCTACTGAAGAACAGATTGATCACGATCTGTTCTTCACAAATTAAGATTCAGGAGGATGTTGGATTTGGATACGGATAGTTGGAACTAAAGTATTTGTATCCACCAATGTGGCTATCATCCAGATGTAATCCACCCAACTCAAAATAATTGTTTTCTTTTAGGTATTGATGAACTTTGGGCAGATTAAAGAAAGGAACTGTGGGATAGAGGTGATGTTCGAGGTGAAAGTTGCCACCACCATATAAAAATGTCCAAAACGGCGAAGTCATAGAACGTGTGTTACGCCAGTGATCACCCGGATCTGTGTCACCTGTACCCCCATGTTGCTGATAGGTCAGGGCTCCTGTTGATAAAATTAGTGAAATCGTAGGCAGGAAAGCCAAAAACACAAATAATGGCAAATTGTAAATTGCAATCATTGTGTAAAAGCTAATCCAAAGAAACGCAAAAATGGCATTGGCAATAACGAGTAGCCTTATTTGCCGCAAAGTATAACCTGGTAGCACATGCTTCGAGTCACCTTGAAATGCCAAGTAAGCAGCATACATATAAATAAAGTTCTTGTGAATCCTCGATAAAAAGAGCCTTCCTAGGATTCCTTTATACTTTGAGTAGTGCGTAGTGTCATAGTCAGATTCTTGATTTGTATATCTGTGATGCTCTAGATGGCGTGCTGCAAATCCCATATTCATAAAACCAAGAATTGCAGGAGAAATGATTAAACTAATAAATATTCCCAGTTTTCTGTTCTTTGGCAGTAGGCTTCCATGAACAGCATCATGACCAATCCATTCAGACAATACAATACCACTGCCACTAAGCCAACCCATAACAAGATAAACTGTTATCTTGCAAGCAATAGGAATATCTGTGTAATAGACACCTAGAGAGATAAAAGCAGGAATTACCCACAAACATAGCATGAACAAGATTGAACGGCACAAGTCCCAATATGTTGCTTTAAAAAATGCTTTTGGGATTTGTGGCTTTGGAGGAGTACTGTCAAACGTCCAAGTTTTCCCTTGAATTTCAATTGTTTGGGTAGTTGAAACTGTACTTTGCATTGTTTATTCCTTCATACCTTGATAGTTAACAAAAACAAAAAAATCATTAAAATTCAGAAAAATTGTCTAGCCAGGACAAAACTCTTGGTAATAATTTATCACCAATTGATGGGTCAAAAAAACCTGAATGACCAATGGCTTGAACACCTAATTCTTGTGGTTCAATATGCCATCTTTCCAGTGAGGCACTCTTATATTTTGCAGCCAGACTATCGACTGAGGGTTTCGGTGCAAATACCCGATCATCACTTAGACTGATAGACAACATAGGACCGCTGTACCGTGCAAAAAGACTGTCGCAGGAACGGTGATTACGGTCGGTAAATTCCTCAGTCAAACCCCAACGATACCAATCAAGTGCAATTCCCGGTGGTAAGGGTTCGCATTGAGCAAGGCGCATCAGCGGATAATGGTTAAAAAGTTTTACACTTAAAGGAAACGTTTTCCAGAAACACCACAAGCCGTATCTACGTAGCTGTCCCCAATATTTCCAATATCCTTTTTGAGCACCTACAAGAACTGCTGCGTTGAGCAAGTGACAATTTTCCATAAAACCTAAAATTTGACCACCGATGCTATGACCAAAAATAACTAGTTGTGAGGGATTTAAATGAACATGAGCCCATTGCACGATAGCAGTTGTGTCAATACGTCCCCAATCAATGAGTTCAGCTTGATATCCTTCAATAATCTCAGGTTTCGATTGACCAATACCTCGGTAATCATAGGTCAAGACTACCCAACCTTGGTTCGCCATGAATTGGGCAAATGGTTGGTATTTTTCTTTGGTTCTGCCCATAGCACAGTTAATGACTATGACTCTAGGGGAACCGGTCTTAACCACAGTATTATTTGGGGGGTTATACATGACGGCTGCTAAGGAAATGCCATCTTGCGTGTTTACTCGGAAGTGATGAACATTTTTTTGTTTGGAGTTTCCCCAACTAGATAAGGGTGCTTGATGTTCTGAGGGACTAGCTCTATCAAAAAGATTGATACTTATGTCTTGTTTTGGGGTTGACGATGTCTCCACGGCGTATTTTCTACTTAATCAACTTTGAAGCTATTGAACCAGATACCAATTAGGTTTAAATCTGATACTATTGCTGGGTAGTTAGGGCAGTGTTTGAACAGAAGTTATCGATAGAATCCTTATGTATAAGGATTCTTAATTCTTAATTCTTAATTCTTAATTCCGCGCAGCGGTACTAGTTGTCACCATTGGAACTGTAGAATGACCAAAAATCTCTAAATCGCTGGCAACAGGTTTGGGCGATCGCAAAACCATCCAAGATTTCCAAATTGCTGCTCCCCAACTTAAACTACGGTACGGATAGCCATGCTTCTGACAATATTGCTTGACCAACTGACTAATCTGAGGATAATAAACATGGCTAATCTCAGGAAACAGATGGTGTTCAATCTGGTAATCAACCCCTGAGCACAAAAATCGACAAATGAATCCCCAGTGAAAGTTGACAGTCGTCGCTGTCTGCCGTATTAAATAGTCAGCTTTGGTATTATGGCTTTGAGCACATACAGCTTCTACAGGATAATGAGCTGGTGCAAATGCACAGTACATGGCATAGCTCATCAATCCTAGCCTCAGCAGATAGAAAGACAATACGGTTGTGGTTGGAAAGAAGATCATGGGAAGAAAGACCCAGACTGTCCAGTGCAACAGAAGAACACCTAAATCGATCCAATGAGCAGGTTTTCGCAGAGCCGGATCACGCAAATGACGCAGCAGATATCGCCACCCATCTTTTTGGACGCTAAAACTGTTCAAAGCAAGGGCAAATGGAAACACTAACCATTGAAGCTTGCTATAGTACAGATGACTAATTCCAGAGGTTTGATTAACCTGTTCTTGGTTTAAGGCAAACCAAGGCATAATATCTGCATCTTTATCCAGCCCCATAATATTTGGATTTGGGTGGTGAACTACTACATGCTTGTTCCACCAGTAGGTAGCAGATAAACCCAGGAATACAGGATAACCAAAGTAGGTCAGCAGTTCATTAACCCATTTTTTCTCGCTCGTTGCATAGTGAGAAGAGGTATGGGTATTGGTTGAGACTCCTAGCGAGCCTACTGTTGAAACTAGCATTCCTAATACCTGAACCAATAAATTCTCTGAGATGATAAAAATACCGATTCCTCCCAGTGCAAGAGTCAGGTGAATCATCAACTCAAATAGAATTTTTCTTGTTGCTTTGCGATGCCATCCAAGATCCTTTATTGTCTGACGGAGAGAAGAGATTTTGTCCAAGCTCATCTCTTGATTTGTCAATAAAGAATTCATTTTACCTCTCTGAGTTGATTAAGCAGTTTTCAACAAAAATCAAGCTAAATAAAGCACAAGTTAGCTTTATAAGCACTAAACAGTTCACTATTGTTTTTCAATTAATCAAAGGAACAGTCAAGATATAGCTCTAGCAAACATTTCAAACACTTTTGTCAAAGCATCAAAGTTTAAAATTCATCTGCTTTGTAGTTCTTCCATCAACTTATAACACAGGATTTCTTAACTTATACCACAGAATAAAAATATAGGAACACAAGACAAATATACAATAATTAACAAAGCTTGGTTCGCTAGATATTGCTGTGCGTTTAATTTGGTATTTTCTAAAATAAAGTGATAGTAAAAATGCCGATATAAAAGTATTTAGTGTTTATTATAAGTTCTTAAATTATTCAATTTAAATGCACATTAGCTTATGTATCATGGCTTTGAAATTAAGTCTAAGGTTAACTGGTAAAGCTCATCATTATTTATTGGTAAGGGTTTGACGTCTTTTACTTTTCTTAACATAATTATACAAAAATTTAAAGTCCTGACAGACATAATGATTCCAAAATCCAATGCCAACCAGTTAAACTACCGATAACTTCTTGTGACAAAGAGTTTAATATTTTATCTACTTTGGCTCTTAAAGAGTCTAAAGATTCGCAGAGTTCCCAAGTTAAATCTTGTTTGAGATATTCCCAAAATCTTTCAATTCCATTAACTTCTGGACAATATGGAGGCTGAAAAAATAAAATAATATTATCAGGAACTTCTACTTCTTCACTAATATGAGCCGGAGCATTATCAAAAAGTATTATTAATAATTTCTCGGAAAATTCTTGAGAAAATAAGGATAAATATTTACTAAAACAAGCCGCATCTAAGTGAGAGAATTCATAGAAAAAACTACGCCCTTCTTTTGGTTCTACTGCTCCATATAACGAAAAGCATTGAAAATTGAATTGATGCATATCTACTGGCTTTACCCCTTTAAGTGTTATTTTTTTACCTTTGATAGTATGTAAACCTAACCGAGTTTCATCACTGCACCAGAAACTCACTTTTTTGTAGTTCTTAATCAAGTTACACCCTTTATTAAGCAAGGCTTGTAGCTTATCTTTAAATGTATTTTTAAACTCCTCAACTTCCCCTGGTAGTTGTTTCTTATTTTTCGGTCTAACTACTTTTAACTTAGCTTTCAACTCTTGATGTACTAATCGATGTACTGTACTATAACTCAGCCAAATTTCACAAAAAATAAATATCCACACTTGCACTTCTTTATAGCTTTTAAAGCCGACAGGGTCTCTTAATTCTTGTTGTAATTTAGATACTTGTTCTATAGTTAATTTTTGGGGTCTTCCCGTTTTCCGTCTTTCTTTGAGTAGCTCTTCAATTCCCTCTTCACGATAGATTTCTAACCAACGATAAATAGTTCTTTCTGTTCTACCAACTAGAACAGCTAAATGTCTGATGGTTTCTACTGCACTAATTTTCCAGAGATATAAGCTTTGAATCTTGGCAAATCCTAAGACAGTTTTTTGCTGATTCATCAGCCTCTAATAATTTTTTAGGAGATTCAACGACATTTAGTTTGCTAACTCCAGTCATGATAAATAAGTTTTTCTAGTCTTGATTTAAGTATGACATTACTTTAGATTTTTGGTATTAGGTGTATTTCCGCCGCGCTGCACTAGTTACTGACCATTTTTGTATCTGATAATACAAAAACAAGTTTATAGGTGTTACCCCAAGTTTAAGCTTTAGTAATTAACTATAATCTGGCAGCACCAAGTGCAGCACCCATTAATCCTACCTGAGGATTTAAAATAATATAAATTGGCACTTTTTTGAGTATGGGACTGACTCGACCTTTCTGGGTAAAGGTACGTAAAAAGCTACCTTCTTCCATCAAAGGGAGAATCTTGGCAGCAATACCACCAGCAATGTAAAGTCCCCCGAAAGGCAAAAGTTTGAGAGCGAAGTTTCCCGCTTCTGCACCGTAGGCTTCGACGAACATTTGCATCGTCTTTTCTGAGAGCCGATCGCGTTTTTCTAGAGCAGCATTAGCGATCGCAGCAGCTGGATCAACGGTTTTTTCCCGACGACCAGTTTCCTGTTCCCAAGTTTTGATTACCTGTTGTACTTCTAGTGATTCAGGAGCAAACTGCTGATCCCTGAGAAACTGATAGATTGAGACTATTCCTTGACCAGAAACCACTCGCTCAACGGAAATACGTTGGATATTATGTTTTTCTAGTAAGTATTGCAGTAGTTGGAATTCTAAACCAGTACGGGGAGAAAAATCAGCATGTCCACCTTCTGAAGCTATGACTTGATAATTATCTTGCTGCCGGAGAAAAAAGCATTCTCCCAAGCCAGTACCCGCACCGATAATGGCAACAGGAGCATCAGATTGGGGTGTTACCTCTTGCAAGCAAAAAAGCTCTCCTGTTTCCAAATCGGAGATAGTGTAACTAATTGCAGCAAAATCGTTGATCAAGCTAACTTTGGCAATTCCGAGTTCCTTCTCTA
This sequence comes from Caldora sp., assembly GCA_965222765.1. Classification (GTDB taxonomy): domain Bacteria; phylum Cyanobacteriota; class Cyanobacteriia; order Cyanobacteriales; family Coleofasciculaceae; genus Caldora. The sequence continues at coordinate 146,346 of CBDCVG010000070.1, read as the reverse complement.
GCTGCCTAGCATCCAAGAACCAGTTAAGATTAGTCACGATGCAGGTATCATTAAGTACCGGACCTGCGATCCCCAAGCAAGCTTTCTCTGGGAGAGGTACACTATCGGCTTGCTGCTGTGCTTGTGATAAGAACTGCTGCACTATCGGCACTAAATCAGGGAAGTCTTGACTTGGATAAAGCGCCTCGTAGAGAATATGGAATGGCTTATCACCCTCCTTTTCCACCAGTCGCAGAATTGTTTTGGTACCGCCGATATCGCCTGCCAGTAATAATGTCATTTTTGAGTTAAAAGATATTTTGTTTCAGCGAAACCGGATAACCTCCTCAGTTTGACTCAAATGAGAAGTATCCCCATTGAGTTCCATCACCCATTTTTGCTCTTGACGTACTAGTTTGACTAGGCAGCACAGAGAAGCATTAACTTTCGGTTTTCCGGCAACTAGTCCCCACGTCATACCAACAACTGAGGCTCCATGACCTATTAGGAGTATATCTTCTGAAAATTCAGTTGTCAGATGGTTTACTGTTTCGCTAGTACGTTTATCTACCATCTCCTCAGTTTCTGGGTAGTGAGGAATCACACAGGAGGTGTAACTAGAGTCAATACGAGGAAAGCGCTCTTGCAAGACTTCAACAGGTAATATTTCCGGTTGAGAGTCCATCCAGTCAGGATTGAGCCATTCACTCAAACCAGACTCTAACTTGATGGATAAATCCAAGATCTCTGCTACTTGGTTGGCTGTTTGTACAGTTCGTAAGAAGGGTGAGGCAAAAATATGGGCAATTTTTTCCCCTACTAAACGTTGACCTAGTTGCTTGGCTTGTAGAATACCATCTTCTGAAAGGGGTGGATCATATCGTCGTTTTGCTGTATTGAACCATTCGGGGTTAACAAAGTCCAAGCGATTTCCATGTCTTGCAATCCAGACGGTGTGAGTCATAAATTTAAGGGTTTGAAGCTGTAACTTAATTGTTAGACAAAACTACCCATTGTTACTCATTTTTGGGTAACTCCGACACGAGCTGATCGACAAACTCTCTAAACCGTTCCTGCCAATCAGAAATGGCTTTAAGTTTTTCCTTTTGTCCTTTATATCCTTTAAAGGCGATCGCTTCTTTATCTAACGGTCGTTTCAGTCGTTTTTTAGCTCCTAGTTTATGTCCTTTTTGAAAAGGCATTGACAGTCCTCTACATATTAGTTAACCTACATTTACAGCATCATCTGAGGTCGATAAATGCTACTAGGACTCAAAACAGAGTTGAAACTCAACAACCAACAAAGGACGCAACTAGCCAAGCATTGTGGAGTAGCGCGTCATGCATGGAATTGGGGATTGGCACTTACCAAAAACATTCTTGAGCATAACAAAACTAATCCACAAGACAAAATCAAGTTTCCTACTGCGGTTGACTTGCACAAGTGGCTAGTTGCAATGGTAAAGCCTGAGTATCCTTGGTATTACGAAGTTTCTAAATGTGCTCCTCAGTATGCTTTGAGGCAGCTGTCAGAAGCCTGGAAGCAAACCTTCAAGAAAATTAAGAAGCCACCAAGATTTAAGAAAAAGGGACGTTCTGACAGTTTTACTGTTGATGGTTCGTTAGCTGTTGACCAGTTCCGTGTCAAGGTTCCTGTAGTCGGTTGGCTCAAAACCTATGAGCGTTTACCAGTTGACCAGAAGCCTAAATCTTTCACAATCAGCCGCACAGCCGACAGATGGTTCATTAGTTGGAAAATTGAAGTTGAGCCAACCGATAAACATAAAACTGTTGCTGTCGTAGGTGTTGACCACGGATGTTTTTGGTTATCTTTTTGAGAAACACGCTAATAGCTAATGGCCATTGGTGACAAGTTAAGCAAAAGAGCAATTTGTCAAGGGAGCTGGGGGAGCTGAGGGAGCTGAGGGAGCTGAGGAAGAGGAATACAAATTTTCTGACACCTTGGGTATTTCCATATATAGTGTTTTTTGCGCCCTCAAGCGCCATATATGGTACTTGACAAAATGCACAACCTTTTAACTTGTCACCATTGGCTAATGGCTAATGGCTAATCTCTGAAATTATCACTGAGTCTCCGAGTCAGGCAACAGGGAAGAGAATTTGTTTCTTCTATTTAATTGGAGGTGCGAAGCGCTCCTGGGGAGAGCTCCGCAGTTAGAGCATTTTGGAGTGGTTACGGTGTGGTGGAACAGGGGCGTGAAGAGCACTAACACAGGAGAAGCTGACTTTGTGACCCATGATACATTTGTTCAACTATTCCCTCGGTAAGCTAACTAAACTGAACGTTCGTGGAAGCTCCATCGACTGTTAGGTCAATTTGAGCGTCCATAGACTCATAAATGTTACAATATTTAACGCAAATTAGCATATAATAAAGTTTTATGAAGAAATTAGTGAAGCTGACATTGGTAAATGTTACCTCAAACCTGGTATAACTCTAAAGCCTATACCAGCCTCTGTAACCATATTCTTACCATTGACAAACATAAAATTTGTTTCAGACAACAGGAATTAGCACTACCCTGCGCTAAACCGGGCAGAATAACCAAGATGTTTGCTTTAGAACCCATTTATATCTAATCGAGCGCTATGAAAACTGCTCAGACTTCAACAGATCTAGTCCGTACTTACCTACGAGAAATTGGTCGTGTTCCCTTGCTGACTCATGAACAAGAGATACTTTATGGAAAACAGGTACAACGACTAATTGACTTAAGGGGAACGAAAGAGTCTCTAGAAGAAAAGCTAGAGCGTGAGCCAACCATCTCAGAATGGGCGCAAGCGGCTAATATCTCTGAAGCCCAATTGGAATCAGCCGTTGCCGGTGGTGAAGCGGCAAAACGCAAGATGGTGGAAGCTAATTTGCGACTCGTAGTTTCGGTAGCCAAGAAGTACATCAAGCGAAATGTAGACTTACTGGACTTGATTCAAGAAGGCACAATTGGTATGCAGCGGGGGGTAGAAAAATTTGACCCCTCTAAAGGATATCGTTTTTCTACTTATGCTTACTGGTGGATTCGGCAAGCAATTACCCGTGCCATTGCAGAAAAAGGGCGTACAATTCGTCTTCCCATTCATATTACTGAGAAACTCAACAAGATTAAAAAGGTTCAACGCCAACTCTCACAAAAGTTGGGTAGATCAGCCAGTATCTTAGAATTAGCTCAAGAGTTGGAATTGTCAGAAAAGCAGGTACGAGAGTACTTGGAACGATCGCGTCAACCTTTGTCTTTAGATCTACGTGTAGGAGATAATCAGGATACAGAATTAGTAGAGTTGCTGGAAGATGATGGTCCGACTCCTGAAGATTTTGTCACTTACTCAGCACTGCAAATTGATTTACATAAGCTGATGGCTGATTTGACACCTCAGCAACAGCAGGTATTGGCACTACGTTTTGGTTTAGAAAGTGGGCGCCCTATGACCTTGGCAAAAATTGGTGATTGTCTCAGTATCAGTCGTGAGCGAGTACGACAAATCGAACGGGAAGCACTTTCTAAACTCCGCAAGCGCAAAGCTGATATTCGTGAGTATATAGCGGCTAGTTAACTCATTCCTCCCCTAAGAGGGATGAGAAGTTTCTCTTATTTATTATTTGTTGTTTGTGAAGGCTTTTACCTGAGTAGCTTGCCCCAAGGGCTGGTGAGAGAACCCGATATCAATAGTTCGGTTCTACCCACTGTATCATTCGTACTAGCTTGTTAACTTAGTTTATAGAGACTTCGAGAATAGAGAGAAACAAAACCAGCAGCTCCCTCCTTCGGTGGGAAGATGTGAGAGAGTTGTTACTAGGAGGAAAAAGGTGAACCATACATCCAACGACACCCATGAGTTTTTTGAAAGCGATTCTGACACCAATGTTTTGTGGCAGTATGTGCAATCTATGAGTCCAGAAGCTATTGCCCATATGTCTAAACCAACCTCTTCTGAAGTATTTCAGGTGATGGAGCGCAATATCATGGGAATGCTGGGAAACCTACCTTCAGAAAACTTTGACGTGAGTGTTAGTACAACCCGTGAGAATTTGGGACGTCTGTTAGCTTCGGCGATGGTTAGTGGCTATTTCCTGCGCAATGCTGAACAACGCATGACTTTTGAAAAGTCTCTGCAAATAGCTGAATCTCACTCTTCTTCTGAAGCCGACTAATAGGGGGCATCAGAAAGTTGCTAAACAAAATATTGGTAGTCGAGTGGGAGCATCTTGCTCCCTACTATTATGATACTGTGGGCGAATCACCTCAAAGAAGCGTAAAATCTTGGGGAGATAGGGAAATTGGGAAATAGGGGAAACGCTTGCTAGCCAAATATTTTATTGAGGTGAGGGATTTGACCCCCCAGTTAATTGTTCCACAGTATCCCCCCAGTGTGAGATCGATAGAATCCTTACTATATAAGCATTCTTAATTCTTAATTCTTAATTCTTAATTCTTAATTCCACACAGCGGTACTAGCAGCTTGATTACTCAACAGCATCCTCAAGACAGTTTTGCCATTACTTTTGCACCATTATCTTTGACAGAAATCTACGCTTTAGCTGATGATCCAGCCAATGGAGCAGTAGTGGTTATGAGTGGTACTGTACGCAATAAAACCGATGGAAAGCCAGTAGTTGCACTGGAATATCAAGCTTATGAACCAATGGCAATACAAGTATTTACTTCAATTGCTGCTGATATTCGTCAAAAATGGTCAGATGTTAATCGAGTAGTAATTCATCATCGCATAGGTCGCTTACAAATTGGTGAAATTAGTGTACTAGTAGCTGTTGGCTATCCCCATCGTTCCGAAGCATTTGCAGCTTGCCAGTATGCCATTGATACTCTTAAGCATAACGCCCCGATCTGGAAAAAAGAACATTGGGCAGATGGTTCTAGTAGTTGGGTAAGTATTGGTGCTTGTGAGGAAGTAAAAAGTAACGAACGTTAGAAGGCAGGAGGCAGGGGGCAGGAGGCAGGAGGGACAAGAGTTTTGAGTTAATCGTGCTTTTTGGTAGGATTAGTCATCGAGTTGTTAAGAGCTTAACAAATGACTAGCATCTATCAAAAAGCAGCAGTTGGTGCTACTGGGTTAACTCTAAGTCTGTTTGCTTTCCTTGGTAACCATCAGCAAGTAAAGGCAACCACTATCTTTAATGTTATAGGAGATCAGGATTGCTTCGGAACAAGTATAAGTCCATGCGATTTTATTAGATCTAATCAAATAATTCAGGAACCTGATGATGGTGATTTCGATTTTTTCAGAATTGGTTCCTTCAACTGGACACACAATTATACATTACCTGTAGGAAGCAACATTACTGGTGCAAGGCTGACAATTGTTACTTTGGATGTAGAGGATAATGGAGCTGGAGATGGTCAGGGTGGCGCACCGTTTGATGATCGCCTCTTTCTAGATGGACTTGAAGTCTTAGAAGCTTTTGATGATACCTTTACACCAGACCTAGATACAGGAACACCAAAACCCGTTAACAGTACAGTTTTCAATTTAGATCCAAGTTTCTTCTCTGTCCTTGGAGATGGCAATATTGATGTGCAAGTAGTTTCTGACGCGGGTGTAGGAGCCGATTTTATTGCCATCGATTTTGCAACACTTGAATTAACTGTCAGTGAAACTTCATCTGTACCAGAGCCAGTCTCTGTACTGAGTATCCTAGCTTTTGGCACATTTGGTGTTGGTTCTCTTCTTAAAGGAAGGTTGGGCGGGGCGCCAGGGCAACCCAATAGTAAATAGGGCTTGCTGAAAAAAAGCAGGAGCGTTGGTATATAAAAGTTTCAATCCTTCCAACCTACTGGCGCGACACACCTAAAACTGTAGGTTGGGTGTAACGAAGTGAAACCCAACGCAGTATATTCCGGTGTTGGGTTACGCTATCGCTCCACCCAACCTACTTATTCCGCTATTTTAGCTGTGTCGCGCCAGTAGGAATCGCACTATTCATCACCTGCAACCTGGTTTTGTTGATGTCCCATTTACTCCAAAGAACTCTGAGCGCAAAATGCAGTAAGCTGTGGTCAAATACATCTATGGCATTTGAAAGAGCTGAATTTCCTTGTCTCAAATTACAACAAAACTATCTGGTGTGCCCCGCACCTTACTGTTGCCCCTCAGAGGAAGAGCTGAGGCACAAGCTCATCCTGCTCCCCTCTTCCAAGATCCCCTGTCTGTTGAGTGGTTAAAACTCGTCGGTTGGGATCAAGAACTAGAAGCATCTTATCGTCAGTTTGGTAAAGCTTTTAGTATTGGCATGGCTATCCGAACTATCTACCATGATCAAATAGCATCTCGTCATATTGCTAACCATTCTCATCCGGTTGTTGTGGAATTGGGAGCTGGATTATCTAGTCGTTTTCACCGCATAGGACAAAATGCTTATCGTTGGTTCGATTTAGATTTGCCTGTGGTAACCGAATTACGCCGTCAGTTAGATACACAGACACAACAGCACCAGTTTATTAGTGCTTCAGTCATGGATTTTAACTGGATGGATACGGTGAGTGAGGTAGCACCAGAAAATATTTTATTTATTGCCGAAGGCTTGTTAATGTACTTTGATGTACATGAGGTGCAGCAGCTCATCGATGCCATGCACTCTCGTTTCCCAGGTGCAACCTTAGATGTGGAAGTATTAGGCAATTATGCCAAGCTCTATAGTAAGATGCTCACTAAAATTGGAGCTCCCCTTAAGTGGTTTGTTAAGAATGAAGCAGACTTAGCAGCGATGGGATTGCAGGTAGTCAATACTTGTCCTATTTCTCAGCTATATCCTGAACGTTGGCCTTGGCAATGGCGATTAATTTTTAGATTCCTTAACCAATTCCCCTATTTTCGTAATGGTTATCTGATGGTCGAGACTAAGTTATAACATGGTAAAAATAAGGTAGGTTGGGTGGAGCGTTAGCGCAACCCAACAGCAAATAAATGATAACAGCCTACAATGCTTGTAGATGTTTGCTTTTCCGAATACAGGAATTTGGGTATGAGTCTGAAAGATTTACTCAAAGAAAAACGTGAAGAAATTATTAGTATTGCTGCTAAATATGGAGCATTCAATGTGCAAATATTTGGCTCAGTGGCACGGGTAGAGGAAACTGCTGATAGTGATATCGATTTTTTGGTAGAGTTGGGGTCGGATAGAAACTTGCTGGATCGGATCGCACTAATACAAGATTTAGAAGACCTTTTAGGCAGAAAAGTAGATGTGGTGACGGTTAAAGGACTGCGAGAGTACTTTCGCGATCGCATTCTTAATGAGGCGATACCATTGTGACAGATGATCAGATTTATTTAGCAGATATAGCTGAACGGATTTTAAGGTGAAAATAGAACAGATAAATCTGAAAACAACAGCAGTACAAATTCTGGCAGTAACAGCCTTCCTAAGTCTAGGTTTTTTGCTCAAAGTTAATATGGGCAATGTCAACGAAGTCTATGCCTTGCCCTTGGCTAAACAGTATGCAGATCCTAACTGGGTTCCCGGAGACTGGTACTATAATGAACCTGCTGGATATCGACTGCTGTTCGTCGCTTTGTTTGGTCAGCTAGCGGTAGCTTGGGGGTTTTTAGCAACTTCGATCATCGGACGGCTAATTTACTACACTCTGATATCTTCAGGCTTAGTCTTATTAGGTAGAAAGCTGGGTATTAGCTTAGCACCTTTATTAGTCGGAATTGGTCTATTTTTATACGTCAATCATTACCAAGGAATGGTGGCTCAGGAATGGTTGGTGGGAGGAGTTGAGGCTAAGTCCTTTGCTTACGGTTTCCTCCTCCTCGCTATTTGGCTGATGTTAGGGGGTGCCTATCGCTTGATGGCATTGATGCTAGGATTATCTGCCTCATTTCATGTCTTGGTAGGAGGCTGGGCTTTTCTGGCCGTGGTAGGATGGCTACTCTGGAAGCGCAAACAAGATTTTGCTGATATCTCTTATCTAGGTTCAGTTTTGCTCATCTACTTTGTAGCCAGTGGGTTTGCCATTTTGCCTGTGTTCCAGCAGTTATTTACTCGGATTCCCAGCGGCTTGATTGAACCTTCCTATTTATTCGTCTTCGTGCGACACCCTCATCATGTCAATCCTCGAGCCTGGGATTCAGATTGGTGGCTACTCCCGTTAGTACACTTATTGGTTTTAGCTATTAGTTGGTTTGTACTTCAACGGAAGCAAAAGTCTGAAGAACCCTCCCCACAACATATCGCTCGCAGATCGTTGGCTGAGTTCACCCTTATTACTCTAGTACCTTTTGTATTCGGATTAGCGATCGCTCCTTTTGATACTCAAGGTAAGCTTTTGCAGTATTTCTTCTTCCGTTTGGGTGATATCATGTTACCCCTCAATAGCTATCTGTTATTTGTTTGCGCTTTGGAGCAAACTTTTATCGGCAGTAAACAGCGGCTATTTTCCCTATTTTGTATCCTGCTACTAAGTATTGCTGTTAGTATCCTGAGTGTAAACTTTTACCACTCATTAATAGCTCTAACTCAATTTCCGGGTAAGGAGCAGGGAGTAGAGCCAGAATGGCAAGATATGTGTACTTGGATTAAAACTAATACCCCTCACAATACCTTGGTTATCTCTCCCCCAGTAGAATTTGTCAACTTTACCTGGCTCACTGAGCGTCCGACTATAGCTAAATTCAGATTGCTACCGTCAGTTTCTGCAAGTCTAATTGGGTGGTATGAACGCCTCAATGACTTGAGTGGTGACATTAATCCCTGGCCAAGTAAAGATAGTAAAAAGGATAACAGAAGTGAGATTCGTCAGGCACTCACCACTGGTTACTATAGCTTGCAAACTCCTCAGGTTGAGTCTTTAATGCTCAAGTACCATGCCAATTATTTCGTCACTCGTACCCAACACCAACTAGAGTTGCCAATTGCTTATCAAAATTCTCTCTATATTTTTTATCAAAAGAGTCAGTAGATTCGGTTTTGAACATTGGACACTCAGCTTATACATTGTCTGACTTGTTCCTTCTTAAAATTTGTCCAACACTGCCATATCGTTCACCAATTAAACCTTCTAACTCGTGTTCAATATCTTCTAGCCAACCAAGCTTCCTCTGCCATCAGTAGTTTAGACAATATAACCGTGTTGCTTACCCCAATTTAACCATGCTTCTGCCATTTGTTTAATTTTACCTCTTTGTTCAGGCTGTACTGGGTTTTCTTGGGTAATTTGACGTAGAGCAGGAAGCCAGTAAATTGGGTTTTGACGTAAATCTTCTAATAACAAAGGAATTACAGCTTGTCCCATACTTACAATTTTTGGATAGGCAGGATGTTTGGACATTTCAACAGTAGATGACATACCTTCTACATCTTGAATCCACTGAGATGCAAGATTAACAAATTCCTCTTTTAATTCTTGGCTATTGTGTTCTTTTACCTGCATAATATGTATGATTTGCCTTGATGTCTAAATCCCTAATCCATATATTAACAATAATTTTTAACCAAGAGTATACAGCATAATTATTAGATAATCGTAAATCAAGAATGACAATTATCAGTTATTTGCAAAAACTGTTAACCACTCCCAAAACCAAAGCCTCTAACTTCCAGGTTATCTTTTGGCTGAGTTTAAGTCTGGTATTTGCTGCCCATTATAGTATCCTGGGATTTCAACAATCCCTCACTCAGTATTCTATACAAGACGATGCACGGCAGCATGTGTTTTGGATGCGGCGATTTTTAGACCCTGAATTGTTTCCCAATGACTTAATTGCCGAGTATTTTCAATCCGTTGCTCCTTGGGGTTATACCAATTTATATCACCTATTTGCCACACTAGGCATTGACCCAATTGTTCTGAGTAAATATCTACCAATAGTACTCGGTTTAATCACCACTGCCTACTGTTTTGGAGTATGCTTAGAAATTTTGCCAGTGCCAGTGGCAGGATTTATGGCAGCAGTGATGCTCAACCAAAATCTTTGGATTGAAGATGACTTAGTTTCTGCCACCCCCAGAGCCTTTATCTATCCTTTACTATTAGGATTTTTGTATTATCTCCTGCGAGGTTCCCTACTACCCTGTCTCGGTGCGATCGCATTACAAGGTCTATTTTATCCTCAATGCGTATTCATCTCTTCCGGTGTCCTAGTGCTGCGAGTATTGCATTGGGAGACGCGGAGACGCGGAGACGTGGAGATAGGGAGATGGGGAGCTGAGGGAGTTGGGGAAGACAAGGAAGTAATTCCCCATTTACAAACAACAAACAACAAACAACCAACAACCAACAACAATTCATTTTGTATTGCTGGATTGGGAGTAGCTCTATTAGTACTCTTACCCTATGCTTTGAGCAATTCTCCCTTCGGATCAATTATTACAGTAGACCAAGCTAAAAGCTTACCAGAGTTCTGGCCAGGGGGTAGGTCAACCTTTTTTCGAGATAATCTCTGGTTGTTTTGGTTAGGGGGGCGTAGTGGAATCTTACCGGATATGCCGGTTACACCTCTAATCCTAGGTACTGGTTTACTGTTACCGATATTACTGCGCTATCCCTACCGATTAGCACTAGTGAAGGAGATTAAAGGTAAAGCCGTAATCTTAGCTCAGTTGATGCTGGCATCCTTGGGAATGTTTGCTGCTGCTCATCTTTTCTTGTTTAGGCTGCATTTACCTAATCGCTATACCAGTCATAGTTTTAGAATTACCATAGCTCTAGCTGCTGCGATCGCCTTAACAATTATTTTAGATGCTATTTTTGTTTGGGCACAGCAATTAACTAAAGCTGGTTTTTCTGGCAGACAAGTGGTAGCAGTGGGGACAGCTGTGTTACTAGTAATGGTAATTACCCTATATCCCCAAACTTGGAGACATTTTCCCAGAACTCAATATCAATTAGGTCAACTGCCAGAATTATATGAGTTCTTTGCTCAACAACCCAAGGATATTTTGATTGCTTCTTTAGCGGAAGAAGCCAATAACTTGCCAACTTTTGCCCAGCGGTCTATCCTCGTGGGCAGTGAATATGCTATTCCTTACCATACTGGCTACTACAACCAATTCCGTCAGCGAGTCTTGGACTTAATTCAGGCTCAGTACAGTCCTAATTTAGCAGCAGTACAAGAATTTATTGACAAGTACAATATTGATTTGTGGCTGTTAGACTCAGCTGCTTTTACCCCGGAGTACCTGGCAAATAATGAATGGTTGCAGCAGTTTCAACCAGTAGCAAAAGAAGCACAAATGAGGCTTGAACAAGCAACTGTACCTGCTTTGGTAAATTTAAGGGAGCGCTGTTTAGTTTTTCAAACTGAAGGTTTAGTTGTTTTGGCAGCAGAATGTGTCAGGGAATAAATAGGGCTTGCTGAATAAGTCGAAATTCTCGGTTGGAATAGGTGTTAGGTGTTAGGTGGTAGGTGGTAGGTATTAGAGATTTTCTACTTAGGGCTTGCTGTATAAATGTGGAAGCTATGCGGTGACGAGGCTTTCAATCCTATGGTAAGCCAAACAAGTGCAAGGTTTTTGCATCTATGGGCTCAAAAACCTTGCACTTTCGTGGAAAATTCCCTAACACCTAATACCTAATACCTTACCTACCACCTGCCACCTACCACCTACCACCTACCACCTATTCAAACCCGAAAATTACGACTTATTCAGCAAGCCCTACTTAATAAATTTTTCCCATTGGAAAATTGAATTTTCTTGATAGTGAGAAATTGTTCAGAGCAAAGCTTTGAGAAGTACCTGGAATTTGAGTTGAATTTCAGCTAATTCCTTATTAGGGTCAGAACCAGCAACAATACCAGCGCCAGCATAGAGTCTAGCACGGCAAGTTGGGGAACTCTCCAACAAGGGTTGATTGCTTTCAATTAAAGCTGAACGAATGCCTACAATAAATTCACAGTTTCCTTGATGATCTACCCAACCTAAAGGAGCTCCATATAAAGACCGATCAAAGGTTTCTAAAGCCAGAATTTGCTCTTGAGCTATTTTGGTGGGAACTCCTGCTTCTGCTGGAGTTGGGTGTAGTTGGTTAACGATTTCTAAGGGATGGATATCTGTTAGTAGCTGAGCTTTAATTGGTGTCCATAAATGCTGGATGTTGGAAAGTTGTAGCAGTTGGGTAGCTGACAGAACTTGGGGCGTTAAACCGAGTGAACAGAGAGATTGGATAAGAAAATCAAGAACAAATCCGTGTTCGCGCCTTTCTTTTTCACTACAGAGTAGTCGGTTAGCTAAGTCGGCATCTTCAGCTGCTGTTTTTCCCCGTGGTGCAGAACCAGCTATCGCATCGGTTACTAACTGACGATTTTGAATGCTCACTAGACGTTCAGGACTAGCACCGATAAAGTTTTGCCCCTTGCCGTTACTAGTGGAAAAAATATAGCAATCAGGATAACTTTGACGCAGATTGTCAAGAGAATTAACTAAGTTAAATTGTCTTGGTGAAACTACATCAATGGCATTGGCTAGGACAATTTTGCTTAATTGATTGGTACGAATCAATTTTAGAGCAGATTCAACTGATGATTTGAAGAGATTTTCACTTTCTTGATCTTGGCTAATAAATTTATTTTGCTTCTGCTGGGGAATAAGAAAAATATTTCGATTAGACCGGGTGATAATTTGTAATTGATTGCATAAGCTTTCCCACAGCCAGTCAAGATTTATTTGAGGACTGATGGCAATATTGGCAACTAATAAGCAACTGCTTTGGCAAGAGGATACTTGCCAGCGAGGGAGAAAAATAGTGGCAGAAGGGAAAGGGGATTCAACTGTCTGATTGTTCTCAAAAAAGGTAAAGCTACAGAAGAAATGAGGTCCAGCAAAGGGCAGTTTTAAGTCACCGTGACTGATGGTATTAGCTAGACAAGACTGAATAAATTTTTGTGCTTTCTCGAAGCGATCGCTACCTTCAAATTCCATCGCAGCAGCAGCATCGATCGCGGCAATAGCTTCTTGTTTCTTGCTGTTTTCAAAGTAAAATTGCAGTTGCTCTGGTTTGGCGAGCGCTTGGAGGGCTGCCAGGGGATCACGGTGTTGAATTTCTTGGGAAATACTAATAAATTGTTGCAAATTATTAGCAATAGCTTGCTGTTTGCCAGTGAACAGCAGTTCATACAGCTCTTTGTGAGCATCAAAGAGATTAGTGCGATATGGGGTGAGAGTCATAGAAACAGGGAATAGTAAATTTTTTTGAAGTTCTCTTCCAAAAGTCCGATTAACAATGGTGGGATGTCTAGAGGGACATACTGGCTCCCTACCGGATCCCTAATGTCGATTGACCCCTTTCTCTGGCTCAAACTAGCGACAGTACAGATCAGCACTTCCGTACTTTGGACTTACCCATCCTACCAGAGAACTATCACAGAAAGCGGCGGGAAACCTATTCCTTTAGGGATGGGAGGGATAGCCGCCTGCCGCTTGGTTATTTGTTATTTGTTATTTGTTTTTTTACAAACAACCAACAACTAACAACTTGCTAACACGAAATCCTCGGTGCTGTCTTCCGGGGGATGAGTTAACGGCTAAGGATTTATTAGTAAACAACAAACAACTATTTTGGCTGATGACTACCAGCTTCGTTAGACAATCAAACACTAAATTGTGGCTAGCCGCAATCAAGCCGCCCATGTATACCGTAGCAGTTATCCCCATTTGGGTAGGAACTGCTGTGGCTTGGGGAACCAATGGAGGGATTGATAGCCTCATATTTTCCACCTTTTTAATCTCAGCAATTTTGATAATTGCTTGGCTCAATCTCAGCAATGATGTTTTTGATGCTGAAACTGGTATTGATAAAAATAAGGCTCATTCTGTGGTTAACTTAACTGGGAATAAGCCACTAATTTTCTGGTTGAGTAATTTCTTTTTAGTAGCAGGTATTCTGGGAATTTTGGCGATCGCTTGGTGGCAACAAGACTTTACGGTAATTACCATTATCCTGCTGTGTTGTGCTCTAGGATACAGCTACCAGGGACCACCGTTTCGCTTTGGTTACCAGGGATTGGGGGAGATTATCTGTTTTGTTACTTTTGGTCCGATGGCAGTCTCCGCTGCCTACTACTCCCAAACTCAGAGTTGGTCTTGGACTAATCTAGCAGCTGCTGTGATTATCGGGATTACCACCAGTGTAATTTTGTTTTGCTCCCATTTTCACCAAGTTGAAGATGACACTGCTGCTGGAAAGCGATCGCCGATTGTGCGTCTTGGAACCCAAAGAGGCTCCCAAGTGTTAATCTGGTTTGGCAGCAGTGTCTATGTTCTTACTGCTTTATTTGCTTTATTAGGTATTTTTCCTATCTGGACTTTACTAACCTTCCTCAGTTCCCCCTTTGCCCTCAAGCTATTTCGTCACGTTCACCAGTATCATGACCAACCAGATCAGGTGAGTAATTGTAAATTTATCGCAGTAGCTATGCATTTTTGCAGTGGCTTGTTGTTGGGGTTAGGATTTGTTATTGGAATTTATAATTGAGAATTTAGAATTAATTTTTGGTCTACTAAAGTCGTGAGAATAGCATAACCCTGCGGTAGCAGGTGCAATCCATCAAGGCTCAACTCAGCTCTGAGATTACCATCAGTATCTGCCAAATAAGGCAGAGCATCAATAAAAGTAACACCTGCTTGCTGACTCAATTGCTTAATTTTGTGATTGAGCAAAATAACTTTAACTTTATTAAGTTTCAGTAAAGCATCACGATTTTTTGGTGGAACTTTAATATGTTGAGCTGTAGTTCGAGGTAAAACCGAAAATATAACAATTTTAGACTGCGGATGGGTATTTTTTAGCTCATTGATTAACTTAGAGAAATCAGCGACTATCCTCTCAAAACTTTTTCCTTGCATTAAATCCAGGTTACCCACCATAATGATAAAACTATCTGGTTGGATATTTTTCAGCAGAGATATACGGTTGATCGTATTGGGAATAGTTTCGCCAGGAAAGGATTGATTTAGGCTACCCGGTGGGAGTAACTCACGGGGAAAGCTAAAAAACATGGAATTACCTAAAAGAACCACAGGAATTCTTCTACCTGTAGCTAATTTTGCTTCTTGTTCTACTAAATATTTCAATTGTTCAATGCTAGCATAGTCAAAATTCGGGTCTGTTGACAATTGTTGGTATAGTTCTGAGTTAATTTTTTGTAGTCTAGTTAAATAAGTTTCATTCCAAGACCAAGGTTGCAAATTATCTAGGAGATTTTCTAGATCTGGCGACAAAACCAGTTCCTGAGTCTCAATTAGGTTGATTCCTGGTATTGTACTACGAATAATTGTTTTTAAATTCTGAGCAGTTGCTAGTAAAATGAAGATGGAAATTACTATAATTACTCGGTTTACTAGTAAAAACTGCTGTCTGCACTCCTCCTTTTGCTCTATGCTCAGCTGTATTGATGGCTCAGATATAGAAACGAAAATACTAGAGGTAATATGATTATTGAGAATCAAGCTTCTCAGAGGTACTAGCAGAGGATCAACCGATTTGCTAGCTCTTAATTTAGAGGACTTGGATTTGTGTAATTTATTAAAGGTAACTTTAGGTAATAAAGGAGAGAAGAGTCCTTCATCACCTCCACCGCCAAATTCCTTCACTAACTTTTTCCAAGTCATCAGATTATGATGGAATTGACTAGCTAATTTATCATCTAGTGAATTAGTAATCTCTACTGGGTAGAGGTTGCATCTGTAGTTTTGGTAAAAATTGAGAGACTGCTCATCCAAAACGATATTTTGTCCTAAGCTTAACTTGTGAAAAGCATGATCTAGGTGTACTGCATCAACTACCAATTGTAGTGAAATGGGAAAAGTAGGATTGGGTTTTAAAGTCTGAAGTTGTTCTTTTGTATAGCGCTTACCATTGATGATGACAGAATCTAAAGTATCGACGGGATTCATTGCTAAGTACCGCTGCGCGGAATTAAGAATTAAGAATGCTTATAGAGTGAGGTTGTAGGTTGGGTGAAGCGTTGACAATACTTTGACCAAAATCTCAAGGGCAATTACCAAAAGCGAAACCCAACGCTACCTCTCTCGAAGTTTGGTTTCGCTTTGCTTCACCCAACCTACTTTTGTCAGTGTACTTGTTTCATGAACAGTCATTTTTCTTTTACTCCGATGTTCAGGTGCTTCAGCAGCTGAATCATCTGGGATAGGATTTATCCACCGTAAGGGAATTATGTCATCCTGAGCGATAGCGAAGGATCTCCAAACGGCCTAGATGCTTCACTATCACCTATCTCTAGCTTAAGTTGACATCAATGACTGACGTGGGCTCTCAATGCGTGTGCTCTCTATAATATATGTGCCCACATTTTCCGATTGTAAAATAATATCAAACAAATAACAGCAAAGTCAACTCAATTCCGATGTGCGATCGCATCTTAAAATGGCTGAGGATTTACACAAGTTTCCCTAACTGAAAGGTGGGCGCTACAGATAAGCGAACTGGAAATGTAATTATCCTAGCAAGAGACGAAATTAATATCGAAATTGAGCCGAATGGAGAATGGAGGTTTGTATGAGTATAAAACCCAACGCTAATTCTCTCGGTGTAGGTAGGGCTTGCTGAATAAGTACTTGGGGGAAGTAGAAGTCAGGAGTCAGGAGCCAGAAGCCAGAATAATAGAAGATTGGAATAGTATCATTAGCCGTTCATCAACGGTTTAACGGGGATCATTGGTTAAGAAAATGCAAGGATTTTGAGCCAACAGATGCAATTTCCTTGCACCGCAACTGGAAAATCCCTAACACCTACTACCTCCAACCTCACCTACCACCTACCACCTACTACCTAACACCTATTCAAACCCGAAAGTTACGACTTATTCAGCAAACCCTAGGTAGGTTGAATTTAGATGCGTTTACCCTGGTATTACTTGTGATAATTCTTATTTTGAATAATGGTATGAGCACGATAAAGTTGCTCCACCAAAAATAATCTAGCCATCTCGTGAGGGAAAGTCATTTTAGATAAGCTTAATACTTGATAGGCATAGTTGTTGATCTGTTGACTCAAACCTTCTGGACCTCCAATCACAAAAACCAGAGGTTGTAAGAATTCTTGCTTAATAAAGCTGGCAAATTCTACGGAAGTTAATGACTTTCCTGTTTCTGAAAGAAAGATCAGTTTATCATTTTTTTTGACTAAAGAGAGTATTTTACTCAACTCTTTCTCTTTCCCTGCATCTTTAATTTCAACTATATCTAGTTGCGGTATTCTTTTTAGGTATTCATTAATTCCTGCATTAATCCAGGTTTTCTTGATTTTACCGACTGCGATTATTTTAAACTTCATCTAACGAGCTAGTGCCGCTGCGCGGAATTAAGAATTAAGAATGACGTTCCATGGAACGTCTCAGAGGAAGTTTTTGCAGTTTACCGAAAAAGAGGGTAGCTAACCCAGATTTGGTATAACTTAATCTTCACTTGCCTTGGATGAAGAAAAGAAAAATGATTGAAAGCATTGTCTGGCATGGCTTCCAGATTGATGCAGCAAGCCCTAGATAGAAAAAAATTCTATCCTTCATAAAATCTTCAAATGTCAAACACTTGTTACAAAACTTTATCTAGCGTTATATTAGTTAACAACAAGAGACACAAGGAGAGTTTAACTATGTTTGCACCCATCGTTACTACTGCTAGTCGCTTAATTGGCAAAAAAGAGTTTAATCAGCTTCGAGGTAAAGTAATCGGTCTTCACTGCCAAACCATCACCAAGTTCTGTAATGCTGTTGGTATCAACAGCAAAGAGCGTCAAAAATTAATCAAGCTAGCCAAGTCTAATGGTAAAGTCCTAGGTTTGTTAGCTTAGAGAGAAAAAGACCTTGTTTTTACACCCATCAAGAGTGCGCAGCCGCGCTAGTGGTGTATTCTTAAGGTTCAAAAATATCTAGTTGCTCCATTGCTGTTTTTTGAGCATTTTTATTCAACCTTGGTTGCGTTTGTTGAATACCTTTGCGCAGTCCCATCGCAATTTTACTGTGCTTTTCAATTTGTCCCATTACCTGCTTAGCTCGCTTAATTACAGAGGCTGGTAAACCTGCCAAACGTCCTGCTTCAATGCCATAGGAACGGTCTGCTCCTCCTGGTTGAACTTGGTGCAAAAAGATAATTTCATTGGGTAATTCTTTCACTGTCACTTGATAGTTAGCAACATTAGTTAAAATAGAAGCCAGCTCATTGAGTTCGTGATAGTGAGTAGCAAAAATAGTACGAGCCTGAATTTCAGCGGCAAGATATTCGGCAACTGCCCAGGCAATAGAAAGACCATCAAAAGTTGCAGTACCACGACCAATTTCATCCAGGAGAACTAGGGATTGGGGAGTAGCATGGTTGAGGATATTAGCTGTTTCATTCATCTCCACCATAAAAGTAGATTGACCCGTTGCCAAGTCATCTACTGCTCCGACACGGGTAAAAATGCGATCGCATTTTCCTAAAGTTGCTTCCCTTGCTGGCACAAAACTCCCAGTTTGCGCCATCAGTTGAATTAATCCCACTTGCCGTAGATAGCAACTCTTGCCACTGGCATTAGGTCCGGTGAGAATAATCAGGTCAGGTCTATTATTAGTTGTGGGTTGTTCTTCTGGAGAATTACTACTACCTAAGTGAGCCGAATTAGGTACGAAAAAACCAGCGGGGAGAGACTGTTCTACCACCGGGTGACGCCCTTCAATGATCCGAATATTCCTACCTTCGACCATTTTGGGGCGGCAGTAACCCTGATATACTGCTACCTCTGCTAAGCCACAGAGAATATCAATCGCGGCAACAGCACGGGAGACTTTACGAATCTCATCTGCTTCTTCGCCAACCTCAGCTCGCAAACCCGCAAAAATTTCGTATTCTAAACGGTTCAAATCTTCTTTGGCGGTAAGTATCTGCGCTTCCCGTTCCTTTAACTCTGGGGTAATGTAGCGCTCTTCATTAGTAAGGGTTTGCTTGCGGATGTAGTTATCGGGAACTTGATCGGCTTTACTCCGAGAGATACTAATGTAGTAGCCGAAGGTTTTGTTAAACCCTACCTTGAGGTTAGAAATCTCGGTGCGTCGTCTCTCGGTTACTTCTAAATTAGCAATCCACTGCTGATTAGCCTCAGCATTGCTGCGCATCTCATCTAACTGGTAATTAATACCAGGTCTAATTAAGTTTCCCTCAGTTAAATGCAAAGGAGGTGATTCTACTAGATGAGCTTGGATTTTTTGCCCTAATTGTTCCAAAGCTGGTGGTACTTGCTGTAAGGCTCTGAGGTAGGGAGAATCACCACCAGCTGCCAATTCAGCGAGTTCTGGTAATTTCAACAGGGAATCTGCTAAGGCTACTAAGTCTCTGCCATTAGCTTTACCAGAACCAGCACGGCCTGTGAGTCTTTCTAAGTCATAAATAGATCGTAACAGCTGTCGTAAATCTTCCCGCAATCCAGTATTTTCTACCAATTCCTGGATCGTATCGTGCCGTGCTTCAATACCTTTGAGATCTAGTAAGGGTTGTAGCAGCCAGCGACGCAGAGCTCTACCTCCCATTGAGGTACTAGTTCTATCCAAAGCCCATAGCAGAGAACCGTGAAAAGTGTTATCCCGGACAGTAGCAGTAATTTCCAGATTGCGGCGACTTTGATGGTCAAGGAGCAAATAATCTGCGATCGTATAAGTACGCAAGGTTTGGAGTGCAACATGAGTTTGTTTTTGCGTCTCCTCCAAATATTCCAACAAACCACCAGCAGCACGGACACTTAAAGGCAGATGTTCGCAACCCATACCTTCTAGCGATCGCACTTTAAATCTTTCTAACAGCCGTTGTCTAGCTTCTGCTTGAGAGAAGCGGCTTTGGGGACGAAAGGTATAGCAAAATGAGGGGGGTAAGCATTCTGGTAAATCTTCTGAAGTTTCCCCTGGGCGTAGCATAGTCCTTAAATCGGGAGCATTAGTAGGAATTAGTACCTCTGAAGGTTGCAAGCGCATCAATTCTTGGGTTAGCACTTCTAAATTGCTAGCTTGTGTAGTTAGGAACTCTCCAGTAGAAATATCAGAGTAAGCCAAACCCCAATGATTACCAGCAATTACCACCCCTGCCAAGAAGTTATTGCGACGGGCATTAAGCATCCCCTCATCTAGTAAAGTACCAGGAGTGAGAATCTGGGTAATTTCCCGGCGCACCTGGCGTTTTTCTCTAGCAGCAGTAGCAGCATCTTCTACTTGATCGCAAATTACCACTGCATAGCCTTTTTCCACCAGCATAGTGCAGTAACGTTCCAAGACATGTTGGGGAACCCCTGTCATTGGCACTCGTCCAATTCCCTTACCAGCTTCCTTACTCGTCTCAACTAACTCTAGTTCCTCAGCGAGTTTCCGAGCATCCTGAAAAAAAGTCTCATAAAAATCTCCAACCCGATAAAGCAACAAAGCGTGGGGATACTGCTCTTTGATATCTACAAAATGCTGCATCATGGGCGTCAGCAGCTCATAGTCTACTGTCCGATAGTCAGCATTCTCCGGAGGAACACGCTTCGCCGCTGCGGTAGCGCGAGGAGTTAGCTTAGTCCCATTGGATGCGGGAGTAGATGCTGAAGCTCGTTCCTTATTGTCAGGATATGCGCTCATGGAAAGTTGGTGATCTGCTGCTTATTCTTAATGACTCTACCGCAGTCATTGGTCATTGGTCATTAGTTATTACTGAAGGATAGTTGAAAAATGGTTGACAATACGGCAAAAGACGGAAGCGCACCTAAAGTCATTGAACCGATTCAACGATGGAAACAAGCTGACGGCGAAACCTAGGATTTAATTCTGAGAAAGTTGGGACGCACAGCAGGTAGTGTAATCCGTTTGGAAGAGGTGTTAACACTTTCCTCTGAAGTCTTGCAAACGATCGATCAATTGTGGACAAGCATCAGTTGCGGACACTTTGGTTTCAGCATCCAACGAGAAATTTATCTCCAGTGCGGTGGCACACTTAATGGCAAATATCCAGGGGACGAAATATGGCAGGCGTTTTGTCAGCGCGTTGGTTGGATCGTTGCTGGCTTTTTAGGCGAGTATGGGGATAAGCTTAACGGTGCGTTACGGCTTCGCCTAACACACCCTACCGGAGGTTCTTGAGAATGGTGCAAGCTCTGAGTTGTACCGCAGTTTGAGTGAATTCGTATTGAAAAAACGTTTGGTAAACATCAACTGGAACTGCCAAGTGAAGGATATAATGCGATCGCGAAATCAACACATTTGCACTTAGAGCTTCTTGAAGCAGCATTCTCAATTAGCAATTTGTAGGGTGGGTTAGCGGCAGCGTAACCCACCAAATCCAAGCTTAACGGTGCGTTACGGCTTCGCCTAACACACCCTACCGGAGGTTCTTGAGAATGGTGCAAGCTCTGAATTGTAACGCCGTTTGAGTGAATTCCTATTGAAAAAATGTTTGGTACACATCAACTGGAACTGCCAAGTGTAAGGATATAATGCGATCGCGAAATCAACACATCTGCACTTAGAGCTTATTGAAGTACATTTGTGCTCAGATAATGGCTATTTCTTCCAAGGAAATTTTGTACCCATCTCAGTTAGTGCCGAAAAGATGAGATAAAGGATGAGTACACCAACGCTGACGAGAAAAAGAACCAAGTCGTTGTCCATGCTTGATAAGGAACTTAATGAAATTAAACCCTATCATTAGAGAAGGGACAAACTACTACTCACAAGTTTGTAATGAGTGTTAGCATTCGATTTTTACCAGATGATGTTACCGTTAAAGCTGAAGCAGGAGAGCCTATACTCGAAGTGGCTAAACGGGCTGGTATTTTCATTCCCACAGGTTGCCTGATGGGTTCTTGTCATGCTTGTGAGGTAGAGATAGAGGGGCAAGGGGAGATTTGTGCTTGCATTACCGGAGTACCACCAGGTCAACAGCAGCTAACAATTAATCTCTACACCGATGATAACTGGTAAGAACCTCTGACTTTTGGCATATTTAGATTTTTTAGGGATTGAGGATTGTAGATTGAGGATTAAGTATTAGATAACAGGGATTAGGAAATCTTGCCAGTCCTCAATCAACCTGAGACATATCCCACGGATTGATATTTTTGTCAATCCGCCTATTGTTATGGTGTATCCTTCCCAGAATTTTAGATGTGACGGTTCAGTGTGCAGAATGTGGGTTAAATTTGTTTACGAGCGCAACACTTATGTAGTGGATCTCAGCCAAGTCAGTGCTTTTGCTTGTGCTGAGAATGGTCGGTTGATGTTTTGGTTACCCAATAGTCCAGTTCAAATTGTTATTCATCCCCAGAAAGATCCCGATTCTTACCAAGAAATCTTAGACTACGTTGAAAATTTAACAGGACTATCTTTAGATTGTGACTGTAAGACCAAATGAAGGTTTTGGATGTTTGAGGCAAAAACTTATCGTCTGTGACTGCTCAAACATCCTCTAAGTTATATTATGTCCGGTTGAATACTTATCGTTAAGGCTGACGCGGAGACGCGGAGATTTTTTTATTATAAGTAATTAGGCGGACATGATACAGCGCTTACCGCTGCAATGAGGTACACCTGAATAAGTTGTCAAGATTTGATAGATTTTTTCCTCGTCGATTTTACTGTACCTCGTAACAGCGCGAAGCGCTGTATTACACAAAACTAGGGTTGCATAACATTATCGGGAAACTGTCCACTCACGTTACCCGCAGGCGAATATTGGCAGACGACATACAAGGCTTTATACTCGTTGCCTTGAATGGTTTTGACGCCCTGTGCTGCACCACACCCTAATTCGGTACTATTTTTCCACACCACCTGAGTAAAATGCCCAGTGTTCTCAGAAAAACTTGGATTAGCATAGTCATAGGCGGAAACCTCATCGTACCAGCTCTTCACCGCTTGGTTCCCTAGGTTAGCTGCATCTACAGACGATACTGTGGTATAGGAGGCATAGATATTTTCTCCAGCCTTGGTGTCACTGTGCTCGAAAGCGCCAGTGCTTGCCAGATGCTCTGCCCAGCTTTGAGCGCTTTTATTAAGGGAACTACTCTCGGTCATATTAGGACTATGATGGATGCTCCGATAGCTATTGTGCTTAGACAAAGCTGCCTTCTGCAATGTACTTTGGTTTATTCCTGCTTGGCCCATAACTGAGTTATTCCTGTTAATTTGGACTTGGGACAAAATTGGTTGTTCTGTCTTCAGTTTTCTATTTCATGTTTCCATATTGATTTATTTCACCCAGCTACTTCAGTCGGAAAAGTAGGATTATAAAGTCTGAAAGTCTGATTCTTTTGAGTTGAATTGGATGAAAACTAAGGGGTGAGCAACGCTCACCCCTTACCCCATAAGTTTGATGATCATTCTTATTAACCACCAACGGATTTTGACCGCACCCTTATGTCTTATGCCTTCTTGCACTAGTACAGCGCGTCAGAAGTAACTAACCAGTTTAAGATCGATAGAATCCTTACTCTATAAGCATTCTTAATTCTTAATTCTTAATTCTTAATTCCGCGCAGCGATACTAGGGTGCCATAACGTTATCGGGAAACTGTCCACTCACATTACCCGCAGGCGAATATTGGCAAACGACATAGAAGGCGTTGTACTGGTTACCTCCAAAATTTTTGACGCCCTGTGCTGCACCACACCCTAATTCGGTACTATTTTTCCACACCACCTGAGTAAAATGCCCAGTTTTCCCAGAAAACCCTGGATTGGCATAGTCATAGTCAGAAACCTCATCGTACCAGCTCTTCACCGCTTGGTTCCCTAGGTTAGCTGCATCTACAGATGATGCTGTGGTAAAGGTGGCATAGATATTTTCTCCTGCATTGGTTTTACTGTGCTCGAAAGCGCCAGTGCTTGCCAGATGCTCCGCCCAGCTTTGAGCGCTTTCATTAAGCGAACTACTCTGGGTCATGTTAGGACTATTATGGGTGCTCCGATAGCTATTGTGCTTAGACAAAGCTGTGCTGCGCAATGTACTTTGGTTTATTCCTGTTTGCCCCACAACTGAGTTAGTGTTGATTATCCCCAAGGGAATTATCGTTGCCAAGCCAAGATAAACACCTCTCAAGAATTGCTTCCGATTCATGCACTTACTCCTTACTACATATAAAAAAAATCTCTTATCTAGCATAACAAACTAATACATCTCTCCAGAGATATAATTTTTATTGATGCAACAAGGCAGGAAGAAAACTCCTAATACTGCTCGGTTAGGAGAAATCTTGACCCACGGTTAACAAATCAATGGGACAATCTTGATGGTCAACCAACTTGCCTGAGTACAGTTCTTAGTTATGGAAGAAACGAAAATTCGGAAGGCAGACCATATCAGGATTTGTCTGGATGAAGATGTTCAATTTAGCCAAAATACCAATGGACTAGAGCGCTACCATTTTACCCACTGTTGCTTACCAGAACTAAACCGCAGTGAGATTGACATCACTACCGAGTTTTTAGGCAAGTTTCTCGGTGCACCGCTGCTAATTTCCTCAATGACTGGTGGTACCCCCCAAGCAAAAACGATTAATTTTCGTCTAGCTGAGGTAGCTCAGCGTTATAAACTAGCGATGGGAGTGGGTTCCCAACGAATAGCTGTAGAAAATCCCCAAGTAGGTGATACCTTTGCTGTGCGATCGATTGCTCCTGATATTCTTTTATTTGCTAACCTAGGTGCAGTTCAACTCAACTACGCTTATGGTATCGAAGAGTGCCTACGGGTGATTGAGCTACTAACAGCAGATGCCTTAATTTTGCATCTCAATCCTCTACAGGAATGTATTCAGAGCAATGGTGACACAAATTTCCGGGGTTTACTTGACAAAATAAATAATTTGTGTAGCAAATTACCAATTCCGGTAATTGTCAAAGAAGTAGGTAATGGCATCTCAGCCCCAATGGCAAAGAAGTTGCTTGCTGCTGGTGTAAGAGCTGTTGATGTTGCTGGCGCTGGTGGTACTTCCTGGGCGAAGGTGGAAAGTGAAAGAGCTTTAAACCCCCAACAGCGACTGTTAGGGCAAACCTTTGCTGACTGGGGATTGCCAACGGCTGAATGCATTACTAGTATTCGAGCTATTGCTCCAGATATTCCCCTAATTGCTTCTGGAGGATTGCGTAATGGTTTAGATGCAGCAAAAGCGATCGCTTTAGGAGCAGATATTTCCGGTTTAGCATGGCCTTTTCTCCAAGCAGCAGCTGAGTCAGTAGAAGCGGTTGATACTTTGGTGCAACTATTAATAGCAGAAATCTCTACAGTTCTCTTCTGTACTGGCAATGCCACCCTAACTCAGCTCAAGCAATCTAACACCCTGCAGAAGTTAGCTTAACCAGCAAGAGGAGGTATTTTTATTTAGCGTTTGCTGAATAAGTGTGGAAGCTATGCGGTGACAAGGCTTTCAATCATGTGGCAAGCCGAATAAGTCCAAGGAAATTGCATCGATGGGCTCAATTTCACAGGCACCGACTTGGGAAATTTCCTAACACCTAACACCTCCAACCTCACCTACCACCTACCACCTACCACCTATTCAAACCCGAAAGTTACGACTGATTCAGCAAACCCTATTTAAGTTTCAGAGCTTTAGCGATCGCTTCTTCTAATTCCGTCTTATTTAATTGAGTTAAGATAAACACTTCTTGAAATGTTTTCCCTTGCCGTGCAATGAGCTTAAACCCGCCCCGAATCGGCACAGATACTTTTAGTTGTAACTTAGGGCAATGGCTTTTAGCTCGTCCAATTACCGCAGGGGTAATGGTTTGCACCCCGCTGTAAATTTTGAGTCGTTCTAGCACCTCAATTAAACCAGGGATGTGGGTTGAGTGATTCCAAACCAATCTACCCCTTTTGGATTTACCCATGAGCTTATGCTACCTCTAGGGGAGCCATTGTTAGTCCAGCACGCTTGAGTTGTTGGTGATACAGTTCTGCTTGTTCTTGGGGGCCAACCCAGACAATTGCTTGACCTTCGTTGTGAACTTGATTAGTAAGTTCCCAGGCGCGATCGCTCGTCATCCCTGGAATATATTTCATCAGACACTCGGCTACGTGCTTAAATGTGTTGAAGTCATCATTAAGCACGATCACCTTGTAATTAGGATAAGGCTTGCGGGTAACCTGACCAGAACGCTCAGGAGCTTGAACTGGCGAGGCTGATGTCGCATGCAAAGCCACTGAGATTACCATAGTCATAGAATTGTTACCATAACACTTAACAACAAGGAATCAAACGATACTGTACTCCTAATATAGTTTACAGAAATTATTTCAGAAAGCCTAGAAATGAAAACAACCCCTTAACACCCAAACTTCAAAATTGAGAGTTAAGGGGCTCACAAAAATTCTCCACTCCTTTGCTTACTACATACATCAGCACTGGTGTTATCAGGATTTTTGGTAGCATAGGTGTCTCTAGCAAGTATCTAAACACGCTACGATAGGAGCCTTTAAGTAAATCGTCCCGAAATTCCTGTTGACAAATGACAGCGCGACATTTTCGAGCTAAAGCATCCAACCACTCAGCATTCTCTCTTTGTGGTTGTTGTCCTGCCTGGATTGCTAAGGAAATAGCAGCATCTTCTAAATCTCCCTCACAATCCTCAATCGCATTGAGCGCTTTCATCGCTTCGGGATAATTGGATAATTTAGAGCGAAATTGAGCAATTTCTTCAGAGTTAACTATAGTCATGGAGTATTTTTTACTGTCAGCTCAACATCGAGTAGATAAACTATTAATACTATGCTTGTTCAAAAAGTCATTGAAAGCACGGTATCTAACTAACCATTTGGTTATAATATCAAGTTCGGTTGAATACTTACACTTCGGTGGTAATAAGGCAGAGGACAGAAGGCAGAGGGCAGAAGGGAAGAAAGAAGGTTGCAAGGGAGAAGGGAAGAAAGAAGGTTGCAAGGGAGAAGGGAATTATAACTGATTATCCGAACTTGATATAATTCTCAGGGTTGCTTCTTCGACTTCGGATTCTGTCACCAGGTCTTAAGGGTATGTTGGAGAAATTCCCTAATCTTTTTACCTTCAAACCTCTCAATCCAGGTCGCGATTTTCTGACAAAATGGAGCCAGTGCTTCGTTGCCTGACCGCAGCTGGTCGAGTTCGTCTTTGAGTTCAAACAAAAGACCGCATCTGGCCAGGTTATAAAAATTCTCTAACATTTCCCGCTTAGGCAGCGTAATTTCTGACGTGGAAACAGTCTGATCGGAGATTTTGGGTTTTGCAGCGGCTTGATAATGCCATGTTAACTGCAAGTGGTTTTGCATGGTTGCCAGTAACTGATCAATGTCCAGGGGTTTAGCCATAAACTCTGTCGCGCCGCATTCTTTGCTGTGGGTGCGATCGCGTTCGTAGGCACTGGCTGACAAGGCAATAATCGGTATCGCTTTAAACTGCTCCCTCTCCCGTAACTTTTGGATCAACTCAAAGCCATCCATCACGGGCATTTTAATGTCACTGAGAATCAAATCTGGCGTTTCAGACCGGGCAATTTCTAACCCTTCGCGGCCATCCTCAGCAGTGAGAATCTCAAACCCCAGAGGAGCCAAAACCTGGCAAACAATGTCACGGCTTTCCGGGCGATCCTCCACGAGCAGTATCTTACGCCTGCTGCCCTCATAACCGACGATTGTCCTCGGTTTGGATTGACTCTGCTCCCCGTCGGCTTGCCAACTAGCAGGCAGGAAGATCTCGAACCCAAAGGTACTGCCTGCACCGACTTGACTGGTGACTTCAATTTCAGCTCCCATCATCTGCACCAATTTGCGGGAAATCGCCAATCCCAAGCCTGTTCCCCCTTGCTTGTGGCGGTGGTCTCCCACTTGCTCAAAGGGGAGGAAAATGAGCTCCAACTGCTCTGGACTAATCCCCACACCTGTATCTTGCACCTGGAATCGTAGACTGGTCTGAGAATCGCCAGCCCCATCCTCCTGCTCTCTGATGCCTCTGTCGATCGAAAACGTCACCATCCCAACGGGGGTGAACTTAATGGCGTTACCCAAAAGATTGATCAGCACCTGACGGAGCCGTTTCTCATCCGCCTCAATCATCTGAGGCAGTTGTTGTGGGGCTTGATAAATAAAGTTAATACCCTTTTGTTCGGCTTTGATGCGGCACATCTCCACAATCCGGGTTAAGAAACTGGGGAAATGGATCTCAGCGGGAAACAATTCCATTTTCTCCGCCTCAATTTTGCTTAGGTCTAAGATATCCTCAATCAACCCCAGCAAATGGGTGCCGCACTGATAGATCGTCTCAATCCCCTTGAGGTGTTTGCGAGTTAAACTGCTGTCCTGTTGTAAGAGTTGGCTGTAACCCAAAATGCCGTTGAGCGGGGTGCGCAGCTCGTGACTCATGTTAGCCAGAAATGTGCTCTTGGATTGGTTTGCCTGATCTGCTGCTTCTTTCGCAGTTTGTAGTTCTATGGTTCGTTCTGCCACCCTTTGCTCTAGGGTTTGGGAATAGTCAGTCAATTGTTGGTTGGCTTGCTCTAATTCCTGGTTTACGTCACATAGATCGCTGAGTAATTTTTCCCGTTCGGCTTCGATTTGTCGTCGTTGGGTCACATCCACCGCCATGGAAATCACTACCCGACGCCCATCGGGTAATTCTCCCAAAGGAGCAGAGCTAAACTGCCACCGGCATTGACCACCATCATGGGTGTTAATCGTAAATTCCCCTTCGTCCCAACGGCTGGTCAAGGCATACTTTTTAGCAATTCTGTCTCTGAGAACTTTGGTAGCCTGCTCACCGTAGGCTTGCCGTGCCCAAGTTTGGGTGGTGGGAATGTCTGCATGGGTATAACCTGTGAGTTCGGTCCAAGTTGAGCTGATTTGCAGTACTTCCCCATCTTCAGCGTGAATCATAATCGGGAATGGAGCATCTTCAATTGCTCGACGGAATCGCTGTTCACTAGCACGGAGGTTATCTTCTGCTACTTTGCGATCGCTAATATCTCGGCAAACACAAATTATCCGATTGTCGGGAAGTAAGTTCAACGATAATTCTTCAAAAAACAGACTCCCATCCTTACGTTTTCCAATGGTTTCTCCGCCCCAGACACGTTTTTGGACTAGCAGTGGAAAAATTTCTTGTTCAATCCATTTAACTTCAGAGTCTCGGTAAAGTTCTCGCCAGGTTTTCCCGAGCAATTCATCTGCATGTTCGTAGCCAAAAACCTGGACATGAGCATGGTTAAGATAGGTGTATTCTCCTTGTGAATTAGTAATAGCAATGCCCTCGGAGGAGGTTTCAATGGCAGCTAATTGTTGTTGCAAAATTTCTTCATTTCGTTTGCGATCGCGAATATCTCGCATGACAGTAGAAAAATTCTCAACTTCACCCGATTCAGACTTGTGAGCAATGATCACCTGTGAAACAGGGATTTCTTTACCTTTTCCATCCAACAGAGCTAGTTCCCCTGACCAACTGCCATGTTGAATTGCAGTGGGTAATGCCTCATTAACAATAATTTTGTTGACCCAATCTGGATGACAGTCAGAAATTAACTGATGGTTGTCGGAGTTGCCTAAATCAGAGCGAAACTCTCTAAGACACTTGTTGTGCCATAAGATTTCGCCCTCAGCAGTGGCAATTCCGATAAAGTCAGGGGTTGCTTCGAGAACCCCAATGAGTCGTGCTTGTTCTTGTTCAAGTTGTTTGCGATCGCTAATATCTCTGGCAATACAGTGGAAGATGATTTCTTCCTGATATTTGATGGGGGTTAGGGTGATTTCTGCCCAAAATTTTTCTCCATCGGAGCGCTGATAGACCCACTCAAATCGGATACTACCTCTTTGCAAAGCTTCCTGAATCATTGATTGAGTCTTAACTACAGAAAGCTGACCGTCTGGTTGTCTCTCAGGTGAGATTTGGTGAGGCTGGAGTGCTAATAACTCGTTTTTCTTGGAGAACCGAAGGAGATCAATGGCAGCCCGGTTAAAATCGATAAATCCTTGCTCTCCCAATAAGAAGACTGCATCTGCTGCTTGATTAAATAGGGTTTTGAGACGCTCTTCAGAGGCTGCCAGTTGTGCGGTACGCTCACGAACCCGTGCCTCCAGTTCGTGGTTGAGCTGCTCCATTGCCTGCTCTGCCCGTTGGCGCTCCAGCTCAGCAGCAGCACGGGCAGCAAACACCCGCAGGATTTGCTCCGAGCGCTCCGGATCAACTATAGGCTGACGCGCAAAGATGCAGAGTGTTCCAAGTATTCGACCTTGGCGATCCTGTAGCGCAATCCCCTGGTAGCTTTCCACTCCCATTATTGCTAGCCTGGGATTTTGGGGGAAACGAGCTACCACGTCCCGGTCGCAATAGTATGTGCCTTCCTGAAGCACGACTGCGCAGGTAGTACCCCTTGCCTCAACAGTGTCATTCGGTAGATATTGACCATCGGCCCAAGCCGCCAA
This sequence comes from Caldora sp., assembly GCA_965222765.1. Classification (GTDB taxonomy): domain Bacteria; phylum Cyanobacteriota; class Cyanobacteriia; order Cyanobacteriales; family Coleofasciculaceae; genus Caldora. The sequence goes on along the minus strand of CBDCVG010000070.1, from coordinate 115,997 downwards.
AAAGTGCAAGCGATCGCCATCGACAACTTCGGTGACAAAGGTGTGGGAGGCTTGTAGGGCTTCGGCGATATAACGGACTAGAGCGGAGAAAAAGTCCGGACCGGTTAAAGCAGCTGTGCCTGCAAAAAGGTTTTGTAGGGTATTTTCGGCGCGTTGGCGCTCTATTTCTGCTGCGGCCCTGCTACCGAAGACCTTAAGAATTTGCTTGGCTCGTTCGGGGTTCCGTAAAGGGTGTCGATCAAGGATACACAAACTTCCTAGCACTTGACCTTGGCGATCACGCAGTGCCACGCCCAGATAGCTCTCGACCCCCATTAGTAGCATGGAGTTGCTTGGGAAGCATTCAGAGATACCGCTGGGACAGTAGTAAAGGTCGTCTACAACAAGTTCGTGACAAGGGGTTTCTGGTAGATCGTATGTGCAATTGGGTTGCAATTCACCATCAATAACCAAGGCTAAGCTTTGGAGCCTTTTATCAACAAATTGGGTGACCAAGGCGTGGGAAACCCCGAGGGCGGTACTAATGTGACAGACAAGTGCCGAGAAGAAGTCCTCGCCAGTGGTTGCAGCAGTACCCGCCACAAGATTATTGAGGGCAGTTTCGGCAGTCTTGCGCTCCGTAATATCTGTCGTGAAGCAGCGCGTGTGAACAAATTCCCCGTCTCGATAAAAGACATTGGAATTGATTTGCACGTAGCGAATAGAGCCATCTTTGCAACGCAAACGAGCCTCATAATTGCAGAGCGTTTCATTCTTCAAGAGGCGAGTGAGGATATCTTCAATCACGTCCTCATCGACATGAAATTTGGTAATGGGCTGCCCGATATATTCCTCTCGGTTGTACCCCAAGAAATCTAATTCCGTCTGATTTGCCCAAACAATAATTCCATTGGCGTCAAGCCAATGTAATGCGGTTGCTGCATTTTCCACATAATCAGAGAGTTCTTGTTGACTTTGCCACAGTGCGTGGGTGCGCTCTGCGACTCGCTGTTCTAAGTTCTGGTAAAGTCGCGCGTTTTCCAAGGAGATGGCGGCTTGGGTGCAAAGGAAGTTGAGAATGAGGATGCGATCGCGTGTGAAAACACCTTGAGTTGATTGATTGCTAACATACAAAATGCCAACTAACTGTCCTTGATGTAGGAAGGGCAAGCAAAGGAGGCTTTGGGGTTGTTGCTGGTCAAGGTATGGATCAATGATCGGTAAATCAGTCTGGAGATTGTCTATCGCCAAGGCTTCTTGAGTGTTTTTAACATACTGAATCAGCTTGACAGGCAAGTTGGCATGTTTCTCAAGGGGAATGTCACAAAGGTCAATGCTCTCAGTAGTAGCGATCGCTTCTACCTGCCACTCCCCTTTGCCGTTAGGGAGGATCAGGGCACAACGATCACCCCCCGAGTTTTCCAGAATAATCTGGGTGAGCTGACGCAGCAGTTCATCGAGTTGAACGGTGCTGGAAAGGACTTGGGCAGCTTTGAGGATACTGGCAAAATCAAATGTCTGGTTGAGGTTAGTGCTACTGGAATGGTTACTAGTGCTGGAATGAACAGATATCGTAGGCGCAGCAATAGTTGTTAGGGTGTCGAGTATATCGACTGATGTCGCTGACGGTTGTAGGATAGGGCGCAACAGTTCAGGATACTGGGTTTCCAGGTCAGTAACTTTCGCTTTGGCTCCCCAGCGAGAATAGCAATAGTAGGCTTCTTGCATATAGCCTGCAGCAACCTTTTGTTTGTCCCAATCCATAATAAAATTGGGCTGCTAGTTCATTGGCTAGGGCTTCTTCATAGAGCAATTGGCTGTCCTTAGCCCCTGTAATTGCTTGATCATAAAGCCTCGATGCAATTGGTTTTATGACCTAATATGCGCTGTCGCTCAGCTTCGATTAAGTCATATTTGTTCTGAAAGTTTTCTGGTGCAGCTTCAACTCGAATTTTTAACCAAGTCTGGTTCTGCTCAACCTGATTTAATGTGGCAGTGCGGTCAACGTCAGAGTTATTGCGACAGTTCGCTAACTCAACAAGGGATTGGATAAAATTGTGAATGACGACTGTAACGACTCCTGGAATTGCAAAGGTATGTTTGGCACATTCTCTGACATAGTGAACGCTACTGTCATAATGACCCAACAAATAGGTCAGCAGGCTCTTGGCCAGATAAACAGATACCAAGGAGTTGTGATTGTTTTCCACCTCAATTTGAGGTAAACGTTCTCGTTCATCAAAACAGCCTCCAGCTAGCAGAAGGACATCTTCGGTCTTGCCTTGAAGGTTGTGAACCATCTTGTTGCCAGATACTCGAGAACTCACGAGACCAGGCATGTTTTTACATATCGATTATTGAACTCGATCGCCTGAACTTGATTTGCCTCTACAACATCTAGGCTATCACCTGCCCAAATTTGATGGTGGCAGTGGTGCATGCCTGCATAGCCGGCATATTCCATATCTCCAGTATCGTGACCCACTGTGCATGGTATTGCGCAGAGAAATGAGAGTTGTTCGTAAATGCTTTCGATAGGGAAGAATATGAGCCCCGTAAATGAGATTGACCTGAGTGCTTAGCTCTGGAACATTGAGGCGGTTTTGGAGCAGTAGAACCCAAATCTCCAGACTGATAGCCCAACTCCATTTTTCCCTGGGAGCCAATGAGTAGCCAACCGTAGCAAACATAGGCATAGGGAGTTTGGGGGGTATTGCCATGTTCCAGTGACAGCTTGACCATCGTGACCACGAGCTGAGGAAAGAGATCCGTCGCGACAAACACAGGCGGAATCAGCGTGCTCATCAGACTCATGGACTGCAGGATTGATGGCTCCGTGACATTATCTATCTGATCGATCTTCTGCGGATCAGGTAGAACAATCTCATTCTCTACCTCTGTTGCATCAACAATTTCAACCCCCAGACTTTTCAAGGTTGCAAACCCCAGTTCCACAGCCTCCAGCATTCGACCTCGGGCAATTTCAACTAACACCTTGGATTTCATGAACCTTGGCAGATTCTAAGACGGTTTGAACCCTTGCCAGAATCTCTTCTCCGATGGCCAAAAGCTAGATCGAGATTACCATTGAGGTAAGCGGTCTCCATGCGTAAGATTGCAATTTGAAAACTAAGATTGGGATCACCAGTCCAATGATCCTCAGGCAATAAGCACCAAGCCATCTCAAAATAATTTAAGGCTGCCGTATAGGCTACTGACTTGCGGGCTTTTTCCCCAGCCTTGATATTCAAGTCAATCAGAATCTGCTTTTCTGCGTCTGATTCCAGCAGGTCAAGACTGTAGTTAAACTGATTAACAATCGAAAAAAAGATCCTGCTCATCAGGGGTTTCGCTCACTTGAATAGCCTGCCGAAGCAGTCGCCGTCCAATTTTTAGATGGGTGATTTGTTGCTCGGCTTGAGTAATCAGCGAGTAGGCTGCTTGTTGGACTCGATCGTGCAAAAAGCGGTAGCCTACTCTAATGTCCCCTACAGTTTGGAGCTGACGGCCTTCTCCCTGGAAAAACTTGTAGGTTTCGTTGTCTGGAATGACCAATCCTTCTTGGAGCGAGCGCCACAAATTTGTCGCCACCTCTTCCTGGCTTTGCTCACAAACCACTGCCAACGTGGCTAAATCAAATTGATTGCCAATACAAGCTGCTATTTTTAAAACATCTTGGGTCGCCTCAGGCAACTTCTGCAATTGGCTAACCATAAATATCACCACATCATCGGTCAAAGCCAGTTGGCGCACCTGGGTCAAGTCACATTGGCAGTGACCTGCCTTCTGATCAAATGTAATCCAGCCATCTCGCTGTAACCCTTGTAAAAACTGGGTGGCAAAAAACGGGTTTCCTTGGGTCTTTTGATACACCAATTGAGACAGAGGCACGGCAATCTCAACAAAACAGTGCAGGCTATCAGCGACTAAATGGTTGATATCCTCTTCTCCTAACGGCTCTAGGGTAAGGGTATTTAAAGTTGCCCTGTGTTGGTGAATTTCATCTAGTGCCAGTATCAATGGATGAGCTGGAAACACCTCATTGTCTCGATAGGCTCCTAACACCAGCAGGTACCCTGATTCGTCATCCATTAACAGCTTGAACAAGTTCAATGAGGCAAAATCCACCCATTGCAAATCGTCCAGGAAAATGACCAAGGGATGCTCCTGGGTGGTGAACACCCGGATAAACTTACCAAAGAGCAAATTAAAGCGGTTTTGAGCTGCACTGCCAGAGAGTTCGGGGACGGCAGGCTGTTCACCAATAAGGTGTTCCAGCTCAGGAATCACCTCAATTAGAACCTGGACCACTCTCCCCAACCGCCGCCAGGATTTTAGCTTTCCAGTCTGCTAATGCAGTATCGGATTCACCCAATAGTTGTCCCATCAAATCCCGAAAGGCTTGGACAAAGGCAGAAAAGGGAATATTGCGGTTAAACTGGTCAAACTTGCCTTTAATGAAATAGCCCCCGCTGCCGCACAATCGGCTTATGGACTTCATTGACCACGGCGGTTTTGCCAATCCCTGAGAAGCCTGCCACCAACATCAGTTCTGATGCTCCTTGGCAGACGCGGTCAAAGGCATTTAGAAGCACCTGCACTTCTGTTTCCCGTCCGTAGAGTTTTTGGGGAATGAGGAAGCGATCGCTTAAGTCCCGCAATCCTAATGTAAATTTAGTAATCTCACCCTGGTCTTGCCACTGGAGCAAGCACTGTTCAAGGTCCGATTTTAGTCCAATGGCACTTTGGTAGCGGTCTTCAGCATTTTTAGCCATCAGCTTCACCACAATTGCCGCCACCATCGCCGGAACTGCTGGATTAACCCGGTCTACAGCGGTTGGCATCTGGACCATGTGGCAATGGATTAATTCCAGTGGGTCTTCGCTGGTGAAGGGAAGTTGACCCGTGAGTAGTTGATATAGGGTCACCCCTAGGGCGTAAAAGTCCGTCCGATAGTCAATAGCCCGGTTCATGCGCCCGGTTTGTTCGGGAGCCAAGTAACCTAATGTACCTTCTAGACTCTTAGGACTTTGGATTGCCTGGGTCTCTTTCGGCAGCAGTGAGGCGAGGCTGAAGTCAATTAGTTTGATGTGCTTCGAGTCTGGGTGGATTAGAATATTGGCGGGTTTAATGTCTTTATGAATTACCCGATTTTGATGGAGTTCATGCAGAATGGCAGCTAGCTGGATGGCGATATCGAGGATCTCAGTCAGGCTAAGGGGATGTTGCTGGATATATTGTGCTAGGTCCAATACCCCCAAAGTCCTCCATGACCATTCCGTAGCCATTGCCACAGTTTACTAGGTTCAGAGGGCAGACAATGCCTGCAATGGGTAAGTTTTTCGCAATCATATATTGATTACGAAACTGCACCAGTTTTGTGAAGCTTGGATAGTCCTGAGACAAGATTTTAATGACCACGGGTTGCTGGGTTGGCATCTCCACCGCACGATATACTGTTGTTCTAGTGCCCTGATAAATGGTTTCAACAAAAGTATAATCAGACAGTTGCAGTTTTGCTGGGGCAAGTGAGTTGGCAAACCTAGTCATATGCTCAATTGGAAAATAGGCATAGTGTGCCCTTGGGATACCCAAAAATGGATACTACTAACTGATAAGTCAGCACTATTACACACCACACCCTACAATCCTATCTATTGGTCAACTGAAGCGGTACAACTATTTATTATGCGGAAACTTTTTGGATATCCACCCTATATAGCTGTATATCCACCCTATATAAATGATATCAATTGACATCCTCTTACCGCTAATTGTTAATTCTTAATTCTTAATTCCGCGCAGCGGTACTAGCTATCCCTGTTTTAGTGCAGGGTTAATTCATTGTCAACAGAGAAAAATTAAGACAGTAAGAAGCTAGGGTTCACTAATTTTTTCCCTAGTTTCAATACACACAAAGAAAGATGAAAATCTTTCTTCTCTTATTCGCCGTTCTCTGTTTCCGTTTCCGTACTTTCACCTTCAGTATCCGTTTCCGGTTCTTCTAGCTCGATAATAGGAGGAATTTCCTCCTGCTTTTCCTGTTCCCGGTTTAGTATTTCCTGTTCCCGGTTTAGTATTTCCTGTTCCCTATTTTGCTCTGAAGTATCTGTTATAGGCTGTGTTGGCTGCACTCTGGGGGGTGGAGGTGGAGGTGGAGGTGGGGGTGAGGGAGCTAAAATCTTTTGCCATGCCTGAATTTGTGACTGTGCCGACTGATAAGCTTCCGTACCAGAAGGAACCATTTTAGCGATCGCGATCGCTTGATTTAAATTAGATGAGGATTGCCGATTTGCCATTCCTAAGATTTGACGACTCCAGCGATTGACAGCAATTCTGGCATCCCCTCTGGCTTTCGATGAGGTTGGGACTTGCCTTGCTAATCGAATTGCTGTAGCAAGAGCTTGTGGATTTCCTGGTTTAGCCACACCGTAAGCTTCCTGTAAGCGCTGCTTTCCTAGCAGTTCCGTTTGCCAAGTACTGATTTTTCTTTGTGCTTCATTGTGAAGGGAAGTTCCCTGTCTAACCTTTTTAGCAGAAGTGACTGCGGCCGGAAGATTTCCTGAGGCGGCATAAGCGTCGGCATTATCAAGGAAAGGTTTATCTTGCAAACGCTGAATTTGACTTCTCCACTGCCTAATTTTGCCTTGGGCTTCCTGGTAAAGTGATCTACCAGGAGCAATGCGACTAGCTTCTCGAATCGCCTCTTGCAAAGATTGAACTCCACCAAAACTAGCAAATTGTATCGCTTCGTCCAGATAAGGTTTATCTTCTATTGTCTCAATCTTGGTTCTCCAGCCACTGATTTTGTTGCGTGCTTCCTGATAACGAGGATTACCACGGGGAATCTGTTGTATTTCTGCGATCGCCATTCTTAAGTCATTAGGTAAACCAGAATTAGCATAGTTCCCTGCTCTCTCCAAGCGGGTAACATCATCAATCTCTCGCTTCCAGCGACTAATTAATTTCTGTCCTTTCTCATACATAGGACGATCTTTTTCCAACCTTTCAGCAGTAGCGATCGCATCTTCTAAATCGGTAACTGTCCCTGCTTCAGCGCGAGACATTGCATTAGCTAAATCAATTAAGTCAGATTTTTCCTCCGGCATTTTGACACTGTCGGGGAGTGCATTGCTAATATCTAAGATTCCTTGCCAATTACCCTCTTCGAGCCATTGCTTAGCTATTTTCAGCAGCTTATTACCACCATCAACAATTAAATCCTGAGCTTCTTTATAGGCATAGCTGCTAGGAGGAATTTGCTCTGCTTGCTTAATTGCCTCCAAAATATCCTTGACATTTCCACTTTTAATGAGCCGGAAAGCTTTATCGAGTCGCTCACTTTCTTTGCGTGCTCTCTGAATTTTCTGAATTAATTCTTCGTACTTAGTTGTTGCCCAATAATCATTGCCCACATAAGTCAACCGCACTGCTTCTTTAAAAGCCTGGTTCCACTTTGTGTTCCTCAGTGCTTGCTCTGCTTTATTATAATACCCCTCAGACTTTGACCAAATTGTCTGCCAGTGGTCAATGCGGTCTTCTACTAACTTATAGGCAGCTACTCCAGCAGGGATTTTTTTGGCAATTTTAATTGCTTCATTCAGTTTACCTGCCTGGAATTCTTTTTCACCAATTTTCAGTAGATCTAGAGACCATTGTTCAATATTACGGTCAATTTCTGGTCGTAATGGATGGTCTTCCGGTAAATTCTTCACTAGAGAAATTGCCTCTAGCAAGTTTTCCATTGTCTGCTTGTTTGCCGCCACCTGCCCACAATAAAGGCGCATCGATGCCGAAGCTGTTGGCAAAAATAGCCTAGGGCAATTGGGAACTGCAGGCAATTTTAACAATAGTGCTATAGACATCAATCCTAGTCCACTGGAAAGCAGGATGATGAGTATCCCCCAAAATTTCCAGTTACTGGGAAAAGATTTATTCAGCTGCTGAAGCTGTTTTAGGGGATGTCTAGGCTGTCTGTTCGCAGTGAACTGTTGATTAGCTGACTGTTTTGAATCTAGATTTGGTGAGTGCTGTGAGACAGAAGTGCTAGCAACATGATGAGCATCTTGAGTTCCTGAGGCAGGATCAGCCAAGGGTAGTTGGGTGTCAGAGGTACTTTTGGGCTGTTGCCATTCATTAAGCTGACTCTGCCCCGAACTATTCGAGGTAGACCAACGGTTAGAAATTTCTCGATTTTTGCTCATAACTGCACACCACCACTCCCTATGCTAAGCCATCATAATCGATCTTGAATAGCTTTTTACAGGTGCTTTTGTCGGCGGTAAGACTTAGACACCGTAACAGAATTACGTCATCCTGGGCTGTAAAGTAAGGATCTCACCGACGACTGAGATGCTACACTGCTAAGGCATCATGTTTCGCAAATACTTTCGTTTAGAATAATATTTGAATGCGTAAGTCCTAAATGTTTCCAATTCCCAAACAACAAAGGACTAGATGAGCTTGCTTATTCATCCCATTATGGAACAGAGTTTTGCTGCCATTGACCAAGAGATTGGCGAGCATAACTTTAGCGCTGCTGAATATGCTATTGTACAGCGGGTGATTCACAGTACTGCTGATTTTGAATTTGCCCAGCTAATTAAATTTAGTCCAGAAGCGATCGCTTCTGGCATCAAAGCTCTCCAGCAGCGAACACCAATTATCACAGATGTTGGTATGGTGAAGCAGGGGATAGCAGGAATGGTTGCAAAAACCTTTGGTAACCGGCTCATTGTGGCTGTTGAACAGGCATCAGTAGCACTACCAGGAAAGACTAGAACAGAAACTGGCTTAATACGATGCTTTGAGCAATTTCCTGAAGCTATCGTTGTTATTGGTAATGCTCCCACTGCTCTATTGGCTTTGTGCGAGCAGTTGTCAGTAGCTTCCCTTCAGCCAGCTCTAGTAATTGGTGCTCCAGTAGGATTTATCTCAGTTTTAGAGTCAAAAGCTGCTCTAGCAGAAACATCAGTACCTCAGATTCGCGTTGAGAGTCGTAAAGGAGGTTCCCCGGTTGCGGCAGCTATCCTCAATGCTTTGTTAGTTTTGGGTTGGAATAGACGACAAGATCAGTAAGCTGGTAAGCATGTGACAGCTCCCGTTGCTAACCCGATGGGTATAGTGTGGGCTTCTCGTTGATTCCCGGCAATCCGTCGGACATTTCACGAGATGAAAGTTTTACTTCCCTGTGCTGCCCCACCTCCAGAAGGAATAGAGAATGAATGTGGTAAACGTCGTAGGAATTGGCTTAGATGGTGCAGCTGGACTAACAGATACAGTACGGCAGTTAGTAGAGCAAGCAACTTTATTGGTGGGAAGTGAGCGCCACTTGAATTACTTCCCCAATCATCCTGCCTTACGCCTGATACTCACAGATTTTACCGAGGCAATTCAACAAATTAGCACTAACTTGGCAACGGCTAACTCCAATATCTGCATTGTTGTATTAGTCAGTGGTGACCCTCTATTTTTTGGTTTAGGACGCTTGTTACTAACTCAACTGCCTCCTTCTCAGCTCACCTTTCATCCCCATCTGAGTTCGGTTCAACTGGCTTTTAATCGGATTAAAGTACCTTGGCAGGATGCCCAGTTAATTAGTGTTCATGGACGCTCTTTGGAGCAATTAACTATCGCTCTACAGCAAAGTGTAAAAAAGATTGGAGTGTTTACTGACCGGAAGAATACACCGAATGCGATCGCAAAATTGTTGCTGGGTTTGGATATTGCTAAGTTCTACGAATTTTGGGTTTGCGAAAATCTAGGAGGCACTGATGAACAGGTGCAATGTTTTCCAGTAGAACAAGTCTTACAACAGACTTTTGCAACGCTGAATGTAGTAGTTTTACTCCGTCAGTCTGAACCAACTAACCAATCCCTAGATATTAACTCCTTACCTTTGTTAGGATTAGCAGACCGGACATTTGCCAGCTTTCCTGATCGCCCCGGTTTGATAACTAAGCGAGAAGTACGGCTTCTGATTTTGGGAGAATTAGCACTGCAACCAGGTCAAATAGTTTGGGATATTGGTGCAGGAACTGGTTCAGTTTCGATTGAAATTGCCCGTTTGTGTAAGACATCTCAAGTGTATGCTATTGAGAAAACTGCGATCGGTAGTACCTTAATTGAGGAGAATTGCCAACGCCTACAAGTTAAAAATGTTGTCTCAATACATGGCAGTGCACCAGATATATTAGCTCAACTACCAACAGCTAATCGTATTTTTATTGGTGGTAGTGGAGGCAATTTGAGTGCCATTCTCGATAGCTGTGAGGCTAATTTGACTACTGATGGCTTAGTAGTATTAGCTATAGCAACTTTGGAACATCTTAACCAGGCTCTTGACTGGTTAAATTCCCACTCTTGGAATTATCGCTTACTACAAATTCAGTTATCTCGCTCTGTACCTGTGGCAGAGCTAACTCGCTTTACTCCCCTCAATCCAGTAACAATTGTGACTGCTAGCCCTGTTTAAACTACTGGCGCGACACTACTAAAAAGGTAGGTTGGGTGTAACGAAGTGAAACCCAACAGAATATACGCCGGTGTTGGGTTACGCTATCGCTCCACCCAACCTACTTATTCTACTACTTTAGCTGTGCCACGGTATCACAGTGAATTAAGAATTCAGAATTTAGATAGGTCGGATTGACTTATGGGTTTGGGGATCAAATAAATGAATTTTATCTGGTATCAGAGATAGCCAAATTTTTTCACCGATTTTAACCAATTGCTCCGGTGGAATTCTCACCTGTAGAGTTGTAGATGACTCGGTTAGGGTTACAGATAAATAGGTGTCATTCCCTAGGGCTTCTACCAAATTCACTTGTACTGAAAGGTTTTTGGTAGCAGGAGGGCTGAGGCTTAGATGTTCCGGGCGAATACCTAAATTTAGCGTTTTTCCGTCGTACTTTGGCAGTACTGATTTCCAGACTTCTGGGAGAGTGAGACGGAACTGGGAATTGTGAATTAGCAAAGGTGCTTTAATTTTTACCGGCAGAAAGTTCATCGATGGTGAACCGATAAATTGGGCGACAAATTGATTGGCTGGTTGATTGTACAGTTCTAGGGGAGGTGCAATCTGCTGGATTTCACCATGATTCATCACAGCAATGCGATCGCCCATTGTCATTGCTTCAGTTTGGTCATGGGTAACATAGATTGTAGTTGTGCCTAACTGCCGCTGTAGTTTAACAATTTGGGCGCGAGTTTGATTTCGCAGTTGAGCATCTAGGTTAGAGAGGGGTTCATCCATTAAAAAGACTTGGGGATTCCGAGAGATAGCACGCCCGAGTGCTACCCTTTGCTTTTGTCCTCCAGATAGTTGTTTGGGTAGTCGATTTAGCAGTGGCTCAATTTGCAACAATTCAGCAACATAATGTACTCGCTCATCGATCGCTTTCTCTTGCTCGGAGAAATACTGAAGTTCTTTAGGGAAAGTGTCGCGTTATTGCCACTAGTAGTTTCTCTGCCAATTGAGTGCAATGAGAAGCGATGGTGGAATATACATCTTCCTGGGGACTTCTTTGACCTATAGTATCTTCCCTACTCATGAGTCGCAGTCCAAAGGCAATATTTTCATAGACACTCAAGTGGGGATAGAGAGCGTAATTTTGAAAGACCATGGCAATGTTACGTTCCTTTGCCGGTAAGTCATTTACCAGAGCATCACCTACCCAGATTTTGCCCCCTGTCAGCATCTCTAACCCTGCAATTATCCGCAGTAAAGTACTTTTACCGCAACCAGAAGGTCCCACCAGTACCATAAACTCCCCATCTTGGACTGTGAGGTTAATGCGTCGCAAAATATTGACAGTAGTAGATTTGGAAGAAGATTGAGCAGCTGTAGTAATTGATGCTTCCTCTGTTGACGTCAGTAAAGGCTCGTTAGTTACTGATGCAACAGTCGATTCTCCTTGACGAGCAGGAAAGCTTTTATATACGTTTTCCAGAACAACTTGTGCCACGATGTTTATAGCAGTGGGACTTTAATTATCATCCATTTTAGTCAGCTAAGCTGTTGTGCATTTAAATTATCAATTAGTACAGCTCGGGGGACTAGGCAAAGCTGGGATGTGGAGATTGGGACTAAGTAGTTTAAATGCGTCTTAGCTTAGATAGATGCGATGCATTTACTTCAGATTATTTACTAGGTGTAACCTTGATCTAAAATATTCCATTTAGATGGAGTTATAAAAATCAATAAAAACTTCTGTATCTATTGAGTATGAGTATTACGATTAAATAGCTAAAATTGGATAGTAAAAAGAATATAATATTGGATAAATTGGTTGAAAAATATTATCAGTAAAATCCTATAAATATGGATATTTTCATTTACTATGGAAGAACACAAAGCAGCTAATTATTTTTGATATTGATATAATTAATGTCTCTGAGCAGAGTGGAAGATACTGTAGAGCAATGTAATTGAGTTTTACCGCTCCTGTGTCAGAGTGCTAAGACTAAGAAGGGATAGTAAGACTTTCTCATCCATCTTCAAGAACACAAGGGCACTCAAGATGAAATCACTAATTCTTGACGAACAAGCAGCAAAACTCAATAAGGTTTGCCAAACTCAGACTATAGATACTGCTCTTGAAGAATCATTAAACGATCTAGCTCGTATAGCTGCGCATATTGCTGCAACCCCCATCGCCTTGATTAGCTTTGTCGAGGACAAACATCTCTGCTTCAAGGCACAGGTGGGCTTAGATGTCACGGAAATTGCTAGTGTTCTTGAGTTGTGCTCTATGGCGCTACCACGAGATGAGGCTATTGTTGTTCCTGATATTAGGATTGATCAACGATTTAGTAGTAGCTCAGTAGTTACATCCCACCCCTATATACGATTTTACGCTGGTTTACCCTTGATTACACAAGGAAAAGTGTTAGGAGCTCTTTGTGTAATTGATTATATCCCTAGGGAGCTTAGCCAGAAACAGATGAAGATGTTGTTGGCTTTGAGCCGTCAAGTAATCAATCAACTTGCGCAACAGCAGAGTCTGTATACTCTCACCCATACTATCTATCAGGACAAGCAAACACAACAAAAACTACAAGAGAGTGAAACTCGTCTAAAGTTACTCAACAGTATATCGACCAAAATCAGTGCAGGAATGTCGGTTGAGCAAGTCATTGAACACACAATTACACAAATCAGCGAACATTTTAAGAGCTTGAGGGTAGTCTATTCAACCATTGATGATCAAAATATCAGTGTGCTTTATTCCCTACAACCCCCAGGCATGCTACCTCTGGCAAAAATAATTCCTATACCTGATCTACCAGGATTCGTTAATCCCTTGCGCAATTATCGACCACTTATTACGAATAATGTAGCTAAGGCTCCTTGGTTGGAACCCTTGAATGAAGTATTTTTGTCTTTTGGTATCGCAGCAATGATCAATGTACCATTGCATCACTCGGACAAATTAGTAGGTTTAATCTGCTGTGACTCCCCCAAACCCCGCCAATGGAGCGAACATGAGATTACTACTCTTACACAAATAGCAGAATACCTCTCTTTTGCCCTCAAAGAAGCCCATGCACAACAAAAACGCTCTCAAGTTGAAGTCGCATTGCAGCAACAACACCAACGAGAGCGTCTGTTAAGCAAAATTACTCAACAGATTCGTTGCTCCCTTGACTTAGGGAAAATTCTCCATACTACTGTCACAGAAGTCCGGCACTTTTTCCAAGCAGAGCGGGTAGTAGTTTACTGTTATCAGGAGGAAAGAAATGGTTTGGCTCTGGCTCAGTCAGCTCACTCTTCTTGGACTTCATTCTTAAATTTGAGGATGGAGCGAGCCTGGCTTGAGGAAGAGGCAAAATTGTCTCAACACGGAAATATTTATTTCATTGATGATATTGAGCAGGTAGAGCTTCCCGTTAAATTCCACCAGTTTTTAGCTCAACAACAAGTACAAGCCAGCTTAATAATTCCCATCCGGCAAAACAATCAATTGTTGGGGATAATCGCTATCTATCAATGTTCCCAACCTCGTTCCTGGCAACCTTGGGAAATGGATGTGTCAGAACAACTAGCCACCCAAGTAGCGATCGCTATCCAACAAGCTAAACTCTATCAACAGGTACAACAGCTGAACAGTGAGCTTGAGCAGAAAGTGCAAGAACGTACTACTCAGCTGCAACAGGCTTTAGACTTGGAAGCAACTCTTAAGCGAATTACTGACCAAGTTCGCGATAGTCTAGATGAAACTCAGATTTTACAAACAGCAGTGGAGCAATTAGCTTTTGCTTTAGGAGTAGATTGCTGTCGTGCTTTGGTGTATCCTTTCGGCAAAGATAGTTCCACCACTTGTTACGAACATATCAGCTCTGTTACTACCTCTCCAGCAAGAATAGAACCCATTACTGAGTTTCCCGAAATTTACCAGCAACTGCTCCAGCAACAGTATTTCCAATGCTGTTTCCTAACTTCCAAAGAAGTACAGCCTCCGGTGGCAATTGTAGTCTGTTCAATTGTTGACGAGCAAGAAGTGTTGGGGGAGTTGAGGTTAATTGCTTCCCCGAACCATTGCTTTGAAGAGTTGGAAATTCGTTTAGTGCAGCAGGTAGCTAACCAATGTGTCATCGCTCTACGCCAAGCTCGCCTCTACCAAGAAGCTCAAGAACAAGCTCAAGAGCTAGAAAGGCTCAATAACCTCAAAGATGATTTCCTTAGTTCTGTATCTCATGAGTTGCGCTCTCCAATGGCTAACATCAAAATGGCACTCACAATGTTGGAAATCAGCTTTAAGCCCCTGAAGTTAGGCGATTTGCACGGAAAAATCAATCACTACTTGCGAATTTTACAGGATGAGTCGAAACGAGAACTCAATCTGATTAATGATTTGTTGGATTTGTCTCGTCTGGAGGCAGGAAGTGAGCCTTTGCAGCTAAGTACCATTAAACTACCATCTTGGCTCCCCCAAATTATCGAACCGTTTGTAGCTCGCGCTCACAACCAAAAACAACTGTTTGACGTAGAGGTTCCTGCTCAACTACCCGTTTTCAGCAGTGACAAAAATGCCTTGGCGCGTATCCTAGGGGAACTACTTAATAATGCTTGCAAGTATACACCCGCTGGAGAGAAAATTACGGTCTTGGCAAGGGCGACAGAGGCAATGATGCAATTGCAAGTGCGCAATTCTGGGGTGGAGATCTCTACAAGTGAATTATCTCAAATCTTTGAAAAATTTTACCGCATTCCCAAGAATGATCCTTGGAAGCATGGTGGCACAGGTTTAGGGTTAGCCCTGGTGAAGAAGTTGGTGGAGCATTTGGGAGGAACTATCAAAGTAGAAAGTTCTCAAGCTCAAATTATGTTTACTGTCCAACTTCCTTTAACTCAAAATTTTTAAATTAAAATTTCCCAAAAAAAAATGGAAGATTTTTTCGTTAATTCAGTATTTTTACTAATATAAATTCTGGTAATTGAGGTATAAGCTCTAGTAATTGAGGGTCTTACCCCCCTTGGCAATCAGTTCCTTAGTGGTGAAAATGGTCAAATCTAGTAGAGAGGAGACCGTTGGAAAATGTGCATTTTAATGTTAAAAACCAACATTACGCAGCGTCAGCTACAACAAAAATCAATGGAGTAAATTATGGGTCTAACTAAGTTTCCAAAAGTAAGCGATAGGGTTTCTATACTAAGCCATGTTGGTCCGGCAAATATACCGGTATCTATTGATAAAAGAACTATTGTTAATTTTCAGGAGCACTACTTCAATACTAATCATGGTGAATTTGTTGTTGCAGTTAAAGGGGACATTGACAAGGCTCAATGCCCACTAGTGCGTATACAATCTGTATGTGTACATGCGCACATTTTTGGTTCAGTTTTGTGTGATTGCGCATGGCAGTTGGAAGAATCTAAGCGTTTGATTGCCAATTCATCAGAGGGAATGATCATATTTGCCCTCGATCATCATGGCAAAGGTATCGGATTAATGAATCATTTCCGTATCTACACTGAAGGTCAACAAAAAGGTTATGATCTAGTCATTGAGGCATACGAAAAATTGGGATTTAAAGAAGATTACCGCCATTATGAAGATGTTGCTGCTATTTTAAGTTGGTTTAATGTAGATAAATTAAATTTATTGACTAACAGTCCACGAAAGTTAAAACTCCTTGAATCTTATGGTCTAGAGGTTAAACATTCTTCTCTTGAAGCTCCTCATGATTCTTACAATATAGATGAGTTGAGTGTTAAAAAAAATAAACTAGGACATATGATTTCCTCTTCTGTTGAGTCACAGAATCAACATCTCCAAACAAAGCTATTAACTTAAACTGAGATCTTGCACCAAGTCGAAAATTGACCTGTGAAGGTAGGGAGCAGGGAGCAGTGAGCAGGTAGTAGTGATAAGATTGGACAGTTTCAGTACCGAAATTGATTGCTCTTATTGTTGTTATTAAGTATTTATGAAAAGAGTGCAAGATGTGAGTTAAAGCAGGATGTTTTTATCAATACTGTTTGTTTAGAAACTGTAAATTACCTCAAAGGTCAGAGGTAATTTACAGCTTCTAACCTTTACTCGTGTGGTAGTTCACTACGCTTAGAAAATCCCCAAACAAATATTAGAGCAATAATGGCAATCATTAACCATTCAGGGGGTACTAATTCCGAATTGATTGCCCTTACCAAAAGTCGCAATCCGATTAAAGCAACTGTGATGTAACCTGCATCTTCCAAATAGACGTATTCTTTGAGCCAGCGGATGAATAACTCTGCCATAAACCGCAGGGTAATAACACCAATTGTACCACCAGCCAAGACTAGCCAAGTTTGGTCAGAAATAGCGATTGCGGTGGTGACGCTATCCAAAGAGAAAGCTAAATCTGTTACTGCAATCATCGGAATTGCTTGCCATAGTGAAGTAAACTTCAGACCATGATGGTGATGTTGTTCATCCTCATCGGAAGTGAAGTACTCGAAGACCAACCAGAGGAGATAGGCCGCCCCTAGTAGCTCAAACTGCCAAAACTTAACCACCCAAGTAGCCGTAAGAATTAGGGTAATTCTCAGCACATACGCAGCTGCTAAACCAAAGTTGAGAGCACGGCTCTGGAGTTGCTTATCTTCCATGCCTCGTGCGATTGCAGCTAGAGCGATCGCATTATCTGCAGATAGCACCGCCTCTAATGCTACTAGAATCAATAGCACCAAGGGAGTTTCAATTCCGATATCGAAAGGGGAGTTAAAAACTTGGTCTAGCATTAAAAATCATAAAAAACAGAAAGTGGGTAACAAAAACTAGTGCGTCAGCTGCTAAGATACCCACAAATCAATGTACACCTTAACCAAGATTAACCTGTCGTCAGTAATTTATTACTGTGGGTCACACAGTAATTCATGATTGAGGTTGAATCGCTAAAGATTTATGTTGCATCTTGTTACAAGATGTTTCGCCAGTCGTCAATTTGACGCAAATTAATGGGTGACTACCCTTGAAATTAGGAGATGTTCAACAATGTCTATATCAGATGCTCAAGTTATCGGTGCTCTATTCATAGCCTTGATTCCCGGGATTCTTGCATTCCGGCTTTCCACGGAACTGTACAAATAGAGTTTCATTGCTAAAGTAAAGTGATAGAGAGCTTATCAAAGGGTCAGCGAGAGGCTCCACTAGAGTTTTGAGTTACAAGTTCTTCAGTGGGTGTAACACCAAAATCTACCCCACCAACAAAAAGAACTTCTCTCGCTTTTTGATTGGTTACTTTAGTTTTCCGGATATCACGGCACCCTTGCTGTTAGTTTATCTGATCACACCGAAGTACCAACATCTTTGATAGGCTCTTGCTCAATTTAGCCTATGAATCTCCAACCTCTCGGTGCTGGATAACCGCAAGGTATTCTAAAAACACTATGAACGCAATCAGATCCTCTAGACCAAATCTGCAAAATTTAGAACACCGCCGAAAGGTTACTCGGACTAAACGTCTTCATCGGCGTCATACTCAAGGGGCTATTGTCGGTGAAACTACAGCTAAGTTGGTTGTTAATGTTATGCTGTGTGCTGCTGCATTGACTGGATTGACCAAACTTTGGCCTTATCATTCGTCACAACAAACTAAGTTGCGAGAAGTTCGAGCAGAAGTAAAGCTAACTGAAAAACGAGTCAAAGATTTGAAAAAGGATTTCAGCCGCTCTTTCGATCCTAAGCAAGCTAATAGTGTCATGCAAGAGCAGAGCTATCGGGTTGATCCAGCTCAGCGCCAGGTAGTTTGGCAAGAGTCAGGAATAGCAGATGAATATTAGACTCCATGAACTTGTGTCCACAAAGTTTAGTCAGTTCAAGCACTCAGAGGCTTTAGTAACTGATTCATCCAGGTTTCAACTTTCCGACTCAGACTACTAGCAGAACCAGAGGGTGAGAACCATTGGAGAGCTTTCTGATAGTCGGAGATTGCACAGTTCCAGTCACCACGCAGATGATAAGTGCGACCCCCCTTTCACCATAGATATGCTCTTCTGGACATCCTAGGATTAAAGCCATGTCAAAGTTTTCTAATGCTAAGTCGTGGAGTCCCAATTCACGGAAAGTGATGGCTTGATTGATCCAAGTACGAAAATTGCCTGGATTAAGGTCAATTGCCTGCTCATAGTCAGCAAGAGCTTCTGAAAGTTTTCCAACAGATGCATAGTAATTAGCGCGATTATTATAGGCACTATCTAGTTGAGGGTTCAGCTCTAGAGCCTTGTTATAATCAGCCAGAGCTTTTTCTGGTTGACCACTTTGGAAATAAATCAATCCGCGGTTGTTGTAGTCAACTGCGCGATTGGGGTGTAGGCAAATAAGCTGGGTAAGCAGGGCAATTGCATTTGTATAATCTCCCTGCTTGGCTTTGCGCTGTGCTGAGGCGCGTAGCCTTTGATCTAAGTATTTTTGATTTTTGCCCGGTACTAACTTGAAAAGATGATTAGGTCTTTGCTTCTTACGAGGCATGGGGAGCCACTGTATATTCTGATCTTCTTGCCGATTTACATTTATAAAAGTATGAGTATTCATGTCTTCCTCAACAGCGCCTGCGACCTATCTAAAATCAACATTAAGGCTTGCAGCACCCCAATTGCGGGCTTTGGTGTGTCACTTGCTTATGCGTCTGGAGATGTCCCACAAACACCCCCTCTAAAAGACCACCTAGTTTTAGATGTTCTTAATGAACTCTACAGTACTGCTTTGCCGTTTTCCTGAAAGATTGGAAAATAAATCAGGAATTACCTCTAAATAAGTAGTCGAGGCTAGTGATTGATGTGTTCCTTTGGCATCTGGCACAAGTATCTAACGGTAAACTACCCGAATTCACCATACTTAGAAAGAGACGTGGGGCTTTTTCTGCTTTTAACTGGTAGGCTATTTTTGCCATGCTGCACTGGGATAAGCAAATTTGAAGTCAGTTTAAAGTTTTGACCTTTGTTGCTTGGATACTGCTACAATGCAACCGAAGCTTTTGATTGGTATTGGTTTCTTGCTAGTTAACACTCAATAGTATTATGGCAGTTACAAAGTCTTGGGAACAAGCTCCTGATTTTGCTACCGACAATTACCTAGTGGTTGGTTTAGCTACTTGCTTTCTGAAAGAAGAGGGTGAAGTTCACCAAGTTAAAGTTATAGAACCCATCCCTTCTGCTGCCTTAGAAGCAATTCTCAAAGGCATTCCCACTTCCTATGCTGTGGCTTGTGGAACAACTTTAGGTGAGTTGCTCTGTGAGGACTCATTTCAAAAACCGACTGAGTTTCCTCCAGAAGCTCAGTTTTGTGATGATTTTGCTGAGCGAGCATTTGCAGCAGCACGCACCTACAAAAGTCGCCCAGAGGCTCAATCTCATATTCCCTTGGGTGTAACCCGCACTGATTTCAATCATTCGATAGAACGGAAGCGGGTACTTAATCAGACAAGGGTAATCCGCCGGGAAGACGATGTTAAACAACACGAATATACTCACAAAGTGCTATAAACCTCTACTGCGATGCTAAAACTTTATGGTGGAGCCCGTAGTCGGGCATCAATTATTCATTGGTATCTCGAAGAACTCGAAGTTCCTTACGAATTTGTTTTGCTGGATATGCAAGCTGGGGAACATCAGCAACCAAATTTTCTGGCAATTAATCCCATCGGCAAAGTTCCGGCAATTGTAGATGGAGACTTTCAGCTTTGGGAGTCGGGGGCAATTTTGTTCTACCTGGCTCAAAAGTACGGCAATATGCCTTCATCACCAGAAGTACAAGCAAAAATTAACCAATGGATTCTCTTTGGTAATGCTACTTTGGGACCAGGAATTTTTGTTGAAGCTAGTCGAGAAAAGGAAACACCTAGGTTAATGAAGCCACTGAATCAACTTTTTGAACAGCAACCCTTCTTGCTGGGAGAGGAGTTCACTGTGGCAGATATTGCAGTTGGCTCGATCTTGGCATATATACCAATGATGCTAAAGCTCGATCTGAGTGAATATCCAACAGTTTTAGAGTATATTAAACGCCTTTCAGAACGACCTGCTTTTCAAAAAACGATTGGTAGACAGGATTGATTCATTAACACAAGCTGGCATTCGAGTTTTTTATTCTAATCCTTCTTTAAGGTTAATCCACTCCCACCAGCGATTGAGTGGATAGTAAACTACCGGTGCCCAGAGGCTACTAAGAATTGCTGAAGAAAGGGCGATGCGCTGATGATCAGTCCAGATCTCGGCTATTGTGCGATCACCTATAAAACTATACTGAATTGCGGTGACTGTTTCGCCAACCACCCCCATACCAAAAACAATTAAGGCTACTGAAATAAAATCTTCTTGAATATACCGCTGTTTTTGAATTCGAGCAGTTAAAATACCTACAATCGCAAGACTTAACACATGGGTAGGATGAGGTGAAGTCATGCCATCTTGAATCAGTCCCAGTGCTAAGGCTGCTAACACCCCCTGAAATGCTGTGCGCTTAACACTCCAAGCAACAACCCAAATCAACAGCCAGTTTGGCGTAATTCCCAACAATTCCATCCCTGGTAAACGTGCTGGTAAGACCATCAAACAAATGATAACGGAGCCAATGGTCACTACCCAATTAATAATTTGACGAGTCCAGGGTGAATATTGAGATGCCTTATTCATTGTTTATTAATTATTAATCGCAAGATTGAGCTAGGGATGATGTTACTCAGGATAGGCAACTAACCACTCTAAGTAGCTAATTGGTGCCGTCAACTCGATAATTGCTTCTGGAGCAGGACTTTTTTCGAGATTGACAGATTCTACACGTCCTAATGGTAAACCAGACGGAAACAGTTGACTGACGGATGAAGTGGACACAACATCTCCACTACGGACATCTGGTACTTTATCAAAAAACTGCATTACAGCACGATTAGACCCTTGTCCCCGAATGAAGCCCATGCTGCGACTACGGCTCACTACAGCACCTACTCTACTAGTAGGATCACTGATTAGCAAAACGCGGCTGCTATTCGGCGTCACACTAACAACTCGACCAACTAAACCTCCGTGTCCCATAACGATAAAGCCGACCTTGATACCATCTTTACTACCTCGACCTAGAGTTACTTGTTGCCACCAGTGATCAGCGCTACGTCCAACAATGGGAGCAACAATTCCTTTCTTTTTCTGAGTTTCTACATAACCCAATAACTCTTTTAACTTCTGATTTTGGCTTTCAAGTTCGACTAACTGCTCTTGCAGTTCTAGAACACGAGCATTTGTCAGCAGCTCCTCTGGAGTCGAACCCAATTGAAAAGGACGGGAGAGTAACTGATAAGACTCCAATATTACTGCCCCTTGAGTTTGACGCAATAACCAGGCTGCACTTAGAGTTAGTCCTCCCAGTACAATTGCTACTCCATTTCGTCCCCACCAGCGACGTAGTATATACATAATTTTTTGTTTATCAACGGTCAGCTTTTAGCTGACTTGTGGCTGACAAGAATTTATTAATATCAATAATGTGATTCATTTAGTTAAAAAAATACTCCCTAAGGCTGACTCTCCCTAAAACTGGCTATTTAATAACTGAGCTTCTGACATTGAAAATTGGGGATTTTGGAATTTTGAATGCTTAAGGATTTACAGGTAAATAACCTACCCAATAAGTTGAAAAAGCTTAGCAATATGCCTCACTTGTATGGGATTGTATTTGTACTTAAACCTCTAATCCAGACAATTTATTGATAGGATTAGTTCCCTTATCAGTAATCCAAAATCCCTTGATAACTATATGGTGCGAGAACGACCACTAAAGACACGCTCTAATTGTTTGAAGTTCTCCAGAACTCGACCAGTTCCCAAAACAACGCAGCTTAGAGGATCGGCTGCTACATGAGTCACAATTCCTGTTTCATGACTTATTAGAGTATCCAAACCTTGTAATAAGGCACCTCCACCTGCCAACATAATGCCTCTATCAATAATATCTGCTGCTAGCTCTGGTGGTGTCCTCTCCAAAGTTCGCTTAACTGCATCAACAATCACTGATAATGGTTCTGACATACTTTCACGGATTTCTGGTCCTTTAATTGTGACGGTTCGTGGCAAACCAGACAGCAGGTGTAAGCCCCGTACTTCTAAGTTAGTGTCATCATCATCATGAGTTGGATAAGCTGAACCGATCCGAATTTTGATTTCTTCAGCAGTACGCTCTCCAATGACCAGGTTATGAACTTTTTTCATGTACTGAGTGATAGATTCGCTCAGCTCATCCCCAGCAATACGCACAGATTCACTCAGAACCGTACCCTGTAAACTGAGTACTGCGACTTCTGTAGTTCCACCACCAATATCAATAATCATGTTGCCTGTTGGCTCTGCCACTGGCAGCCCAGCACCAATGGCTGCGGCAACTGGCTCGTCAATAAGGTAAACATCTCTTGCTCCAGCTTGAGATGCTGCCTCCATTACTGCTCGTCGTTCAACACCAGTAACACCACTGGGAATGCCAATCACAATCCTAGGTGAAACCAGAGTTCTGCCTTCATGTACCTGCCGGATAAAGTGCTTAAGCATCAGTTCGGCAGTGTCGAAGTCGGCAATCACACCATCGCGGAGGGGACGCAGGGCAACCACATTACCTGGGGTTCTACCCAACATTTTTTTGGCATCCTCCCCCACAGCTAGCGGTTCGTTTTTGTCTTGATCCATGGCGACAACGGAAGGTTCTTGGAGAACAATTCCCTTGCCAGACACATATACTAAAGTATTAGCAGTGCCTAGATCTATACCCATGTCCCGTGAAAGGGAAAAGCGATTTAAGAGACCCACTAGTTTTTACGCCCCCAAAGTCAAATGCTGCTGTATATGACGGAAATTTACTTGAACTGTAACCGAGGTGGATTTTATTACGTTTTTTATGGTTCGTCTAGTGAACTAGAGTAATTCATTATCATAATTGTGCAACAACTCAGCTGAAATTATAGTTCGGGCGATAGAACGTATCATCCGGAAAATTTTTACCTGGGGCACTTGTAGTAAATTGCCTCAAGGATTGGTTGCTCAGGAAATAGTTCTGATTGTCTCATACTTGGTTAATTCGCTAAAGTAGATCTAGTAATCAATACTTATGTACTAACTAGCATGATGAGTCTCAATGTAGTTAATCTTGTCGGTCGCGTAGGCATGGATCCAGATGTCAAGTATTTCGGTGCGATTCGTTGAGTGAGAAACCAATCTCCCTAGATTGGGTGTCACTCGCAAGGATAAGTAAAATTACTTACTAAACCTTGACAACTTAGCTCTTGGGAGGGTGAGATATTAAGGAAAGTTAAGAGAAAATTCATTCTTAACAAAATCTTTAGCATCAATTCCCTTCTCCCAGATGCAAGGAGATGCAATTCCCCCACTGAAACGACTGATTATCAATCTGGTGAAGCGGGGAATAACGGAGGTAATTCTGAACCTGGCAGGAAATCCCTTCTAGCAGAGACTGGCATGAGTAAGTTCATCTAAACCTATATCTGAACCATCGTAACTGACAACAGCCTACACAGGTTATTGGCTGAGCCAAAAGGCAAGGATAAGGGCTAGGCAACTCGAAATTTGACCTAGATGCATCCCCAAATAAACCCGGTGGATAATAGGACTCTAAACCAATCGCAAAGCAGGAGCTAGGAACGAAGTAACCCTTCATTACCTCTTGAAAAGGTCGATATTCAAGAAGGTAATCAGCTGGATGGTAATGAAGGGGGAGATTGATTCAGAAGCAAACGCCTTTAGGAAAGCTAAAGGATATGCTGACGGAATCACGGTGATTTGGAGATAAAAGATTTAGTAGAGGTACATAAGTCATGAACACGGTGGAAAAACCGATGTATGAATGGGAGGCAATAAACTGGGCAAAAGCACAGCGCTATGTCTTCAAGCTTCAAAAAAGAATTTATCGAGCCTCACAGTGTGGTGACGTTAGGGCAGTCCGCAAGTTACAAAGGCTGTTGACCAAATCTTGGTATTCCAAAATTACAGCGGTTAAAAAGGTAACTCAAGATAATCAGGGTAAAAACACTCCGGGAGTAGACGGTGTATCGCGCCTTCGCAATCACCAAAAAGTGAAATTGGCACAAAAGCTTAAATTTAACGACAAATCCCAACCCACCAAAAGGGTTTGGATACCGAAACCAGGAAAAGAGGAAAAAAAACCCATTGGAATACCAACAATAGAAGAAAGAGCAAAACAAGCCCTGATGAAACTGGCACTAGAACCAGAATGGGAAGCCAAATTTGAGCCAAATTCCTACGGTTTTAGACCAGGTAAGTCAGCTCACGATGCGATAGCAGCAATCTTTAATGGCATCTGCCAGAAATCCAAATATGTGCTACATGCTGATATCGAAAAGTGTTTTGACAGAATCAATCACTCCAAATTGCTAAATAAACTCCAAACCTCACCCACATTTAGGAAGCAAGTCAAAGCTTGGCTGAAGTCTGGGATGATGGATGATGAAAGACTATTTCCCACAAATAAAGGAACTCCTCAAGGTGGAGTAATTTCCCCCTTGTTGGCTAACATAGCCTTACATGGAATGGAAAATATCTTGGAGAGAAGGTTTTCTAGAAGAGTCGGTAACAATAGTCAGAAAAGAAAAATAAGTTTCGTCAGATATGCCGACGACTTTGTCCTCATGGATGAAAGTCTAGAAATAGTCCTAGAGGCGAAAGCAGTAATCGAAGAGTGGTTGGCAGAAATAGGGCTAGCCCTCAAAGCCAGCAAAACCCGCAATCACTCATACATTTGAGAGATATGAAGGAGAGGCTGGATTTGATTTCCTAGGGTTCAACATTCGACAGTACCCATGTAGCGATAAGCAAAGCGGTTCAGTCGGAGGAACTGAGAGAAAAAGAGGGCATAAAACGCTCATAAAACCCAGTAAAGAAGCCATCCAAAGGCATCTACAGAAGATAGACTGTCTAATACAAAAAAATATTGCATCTACCCAAGAACAGTTAATAAATGCCTTAAACCCGGTGATACGGGGATGGGCGGCATACTACTCAACCGTAGCTAGTGCTAAAACTTTCAGCAAGATAGACAGTGTAATCTTCCAGAAGTTATTCGGATGGGCAAAAAGAAGGAGGTCACGAAATCAGAATAATACTGATGTAGTGTCCCATTACTGGGGGGTCAACAGAGGATTAGGCTGGAAATTCATTACCCAGGATAATAAATACGTCCTAGAAAAACATCAGGATGTTAAAATCAAGCGTCAGATAAAAATCAAAGGGACGAAAAGCCCATATGACGGAGATTTAAATTACTGGGGGCAAAGACTAAGCCGACATCCAATGCTACGGAATATAGTAGCAAAACTTCTAAAAAAGCAAGAAGGAAAATGTAACGAATGCGGTTTGAAATTTACCAGTGAAGATTTGTTAGAAGTACATCACCTTGACAGAAATAGGTCTAACAACAAAACTAAGAATCTCATATTGGTACACAGGCACTGTCATGACGTTATACACTCACCAAGAGGTACTACACAAGCCAAATCATTGAGGAGCTGAATGAGGTGAAAGTCTCACGTTCAGTTCTGAAGGAGAGGTGGAGATGGTGACATCTTTATCGACTCTAATAGTCTGGTAGCGTTAAATGTAGGCTGACACTCGCGGTAAATCGTTACAGTCGTAACAGAGACCAGCCTGACTGGTTTAACCTAGAGCTGTGGGGGAAAAATGCGGAAACAGCTGCTAATTATGTGCGCAAGGGTAAGTTAATTGGAGTGCAAGGCTCTCTGAAGATTGATCGATGGAATGATCGCACTACAGGAGCAGAGCGTACATCTCCAGTAATCAGAGTTGATCGCTTTGAATTTTTGGGTTCCAAGCGGGATGAAGAAAGCAGCTCACTAGATGGCTATAATAACACCGAGTTTTAATTAGATTTTTGGGCAGCTTAGTAACTAATTTGCAGCGTAACTGATGCCTGTACCTCCTGCTCACCCCCAATTACCGGTGTAGTACTAACTGCTTCATTAGTTACAGCTGTCCTGGCAAACAATGGCATCGGTGGTTGTGGGGGAGTAGCACCGTTGATTTGAATACTGACGATCTCTTTACGGGTAAGATTCAAGGTGTTCAAAACGACATCAGCTTGCTGTTGAGCATCCTGAGTGGCTTCTCGTAGAGCCTCTCGTTGAGCAGCGGTGATAGCACTATCGGATGCGGTGAAGCTAACACGATCAATCCGGGTCGCTCCTGCTGGGACAGCTTCATCTAAAATTGAACCAGCCTGCTCAGTCGGAGTCTTAAAGCTTACAGTATTGGTGGCTTTATAACCAATGAGTCTTTGCACATTGTTTTCATAGCTATAAGTTGGGTTGAGCTGGATACCGGTAGTTTGTAGTTTTTGTACATTACGCGATCGCAGCAACTTGACTACAGCTGTTGACCGACGTGCGGCTCCCTGCTGGACTTCCTTAGCGCTTTTTCCCTGAACCTCAACCCCTAGCTGTATTTTTGTCATCGTTGTGGGAATCACTTCTACCCCTCTACCAGTTACAGTCAAGGTATTTAAGAGCCTCTCTTGAGCTATAGCAGGGTAACTCAGAGACATCGACAGTAAACCCACCGCCACAGGAAAAATTGGCAATCGCCGACTGGCTCGATCAAGGTAACTCAAAAAAATAGTTGGATTCATAATTGGATTCATAAGAGTATGTTTGACAGTTTAGACAAATTGTGAAAATTGCTACACCATATGTTAACTGACAGGAAATTGGGAATTGAGAATTGAGAATTGAAAATGCTTTCCCCAGCTCCCTAATCTCCTCACAATGCCTATACTGCGAAGCTCCCCTACACCTTTTTGAAGGAATCCTTTAGTCAGGGTAGTTCAACCAGCTTGTAGAGTAGAGAAAGTAATTTTTTCGCAACTAATGGCTGATGCAATTGCCTGGGTGAGTTTTCTTGCACCCAATAACTCAATCTCATCTTTCTTTGCTCAACAGCCGCTTTTAGCAGCAGCAACAGCAGCAACAGAAAAGGAAACAGCAAACGGTTCACTTATACTGGCAGGAGTACTACTGAGTCTAGTCGTAATTTACTTCGCCAGTAAACTAGGAGGCGAAATTTGCTCTCGGATTAACTTACCGCCTGTGTTAGGTGAACTAATAGGTGGTGTTATTGTCGGGATTTCTGCTCTGAATCTACTGGTTTTTCCGGAAGGGGGTGCAGATGCCTCCAGCTCAATGATTATGAGCTTCCTTCAAACCACTGCTGGTCTTAGTCCAGAAGCAACAAATTCAGTATTTCAGACTCAGGGCGAGGTCATTTCCGTTTTAGCAGAATTAGGGGTTATTATTCTGCTATTTGAAATTGGACTAGAGTCCGATCTTCAAGAACTAATCCGCGTTGGTCCCCAAGCCGCTGTTGTCGCTGTGGTTGGAGTTGTTGCTCCCTTTGTAGCTGGTACTGCTGGCTTAGCTTTCCTTTTTAATGTTCCCGCTGTCCCAGCAATTTTTGCTGGTGCAGCTCTGACAGCTACTAGTATTGGCATCACTGCCAAAGTCTTAGCAGAAATCGGTCGTCTCAGTGCTAAAGAAGGTCAAATTATCATCGGTGCGGCGGTACTTGATGATGTTCTAGGTATTATTATCTTGGCAGTAGTAGCTAGTCTGGCGAAGACTGGTGAAATTGTCATTACCAATGTTATCTATCTCATTATCAGCGCAGGAGTTTTCCTGGTAGGCTCAATTTTATTGGGTCGCCTCCTCAGTCCCTATTTTGTCAGTTTAGTCAATCAGATGAAGACTCGTGGTCAGGTGTTGGTGACTGCTCTGATTTTTGCCTTACTCTTGTCTTACGTTGCAGCTGCTATTCAATTAGAAGCAATTTTGGGAGCGTTTGCTGCTGGACTAATTCTGGCAGAGACAGATAAACGCCGAGAATTGGAAGAACAGGTAATACCAGTTGCCGATGTACTTACACCGATTTTCTTTGTAGTTGTCGGAGCCAAAACTGATTTAAGCGTTCTCAATCCTACGGTTCCTAGCAATCGTGAAGGTTTGATTTTAGCAATTTTCTTGATTGCAGTGGCAATCATCGGTAAGGTTATCACTGGCTTCACCGTCTTCGGTCAACCCGGTATCAATAGGCTAGCAATCGGCGTTGGTATGATTCCTAGGGGCGAAGTGGGACTGGTTTTTGCTGGTGTAGGGGCTGAGAGTGGCGCTTTATCGGAAGCAACTGAAGCGGCAATCATCGTTATGGTTATCCTCACAACTTTTCTTGCACCTCCTTTACTGCGATTAGTGTTTCAGGAGAAAGATGTGGAAAGTACTGCTTTACCTGAAGACGGAAGTTGAAACGACCAAGTTTTTAGCAAATACCCAAGCTATATTTTGGATTTGAGAAAACCCGTGTATAATGTCATTCCTGAAACTAAACTTTGCCCTGCTACGTCCCTTGAGTTTAACTGTCTCTAGTAGACGGGTAAAAAGCGGTGAGCAATTTTGGGAGCGGCAAACACAGCTTGAGTCATTGTGAGAGGTGAGAGTATAGTTGTAAATTGTGTATCTGTATTGACAAACACGAATGAATCTGATTCACATTTTTAACTTTAACAATTTCCTTGAGCCTAGCCAATCACCAGGCCGCTCTCTTGATGCAGTACCGCGCTTTCAACAGGAGCAATAAATAATCGTGAGATTTCGCTGGCTGATCGTACTCTTTAGCGTTTTAAATGTCCTTGTTTGTTCATCTGCTGCTGAAGCGGCTAGACTCCTGCGTTGGCGTTTTGATGGTAACCAGAATCGACTGGAGTTTACTACTGATCAAGGGGTTCAACCCCAAGCACAATTGATACCTGATCCTACACGGGTAGTTATCGACTTACCTGGAATTGTTCTAGGACGACCGACACAAACTCAACGGTATAGAGGTGTGATTCGGGAAATCCGAGTGGGACAATTTAATAACCGGACGACTCGAATTGTAATTGAGTTAGTGCCTGGTTATACCTTGGATCCTAACCAGGTCAAGTTCCGGGGTATTTCTCCGAGTCGATGGACAGTAGATTTACCAGAACCTCAAAAGATATCGCCTTCATCTAGTCTGCCACCTACCCAGAGAACCTCTCAACCGACTGCCAATTCTTCTCAAAGAAGGAGTTCCTCTCGCTTAGAACGGCAAACCGGACAATCAAGGCAAAGGCAGTCGCAAAATACAGCATCAAACTCTACTACCCGATTAGAAAGTTTTGAGGTAAGTAGAAATGGATTTTTTATCCGTACCAGTGGCAGAAAACCAGAAAATATTGAGGTAGAGCGGAGTCGTAATCGCCGTCACATTGATATTGAGCTGGAAGATACCACTATTTCCAGTAATCTCTCAGAGCAAGATGTTGAAGTAAATCGCTACGGTGTTAGCCAGGTTAGATTTGAGCAGATTGAAAAATCACCGCCAGTTGTGCGGATCCGAATGAATGTTGAAAGAGATAGTCCAGATTGGGACGCAATCTTCAATAGTGAATTAGGGCTTGTGATTTTGCCTCGTGCTCCTATCTCATCTTTGGAGGATTCTGTCAATGAACCGAATTCCCAAGAGTCTTCTAACTCAGCTTCTAGACTGCGCACTCGACCAATTGCTAACACTAGAGTGAGTCAATTGGCAACAATTGAGTCAGTCCAATTGGGTAACAATGGTACTCAATTGTTGATTAGGTCTAACCAACGAGTGAGGGCGACGAATCAGTGGAACCGAAGAGCAAACGCCTTTCAAATTACCATTCCCTCTGCCCGATTGTCTGACAAGTTCGTCGGTCCCCAACTCAATGCTAACAGTCCATTAGCAGGGGTTAGGGTTTTGCAACAAGACCCTAATACTGTGGTGGTTTTGGTACAACCCAGCACTGATACCCAAATTAGGGAACTAAATCAGGTTAGTGATCAGTTGTTGGCACTGCAACTACAACAGCGACAGGCAAGACGAACAGTGCCTCCTATTAGTTCTATCCCCGTACCACTTCCTGAGCGGAATACTCCACCTTCAAATACATTACCCCGTGTACCAAATAGTCGCATTGTGGTAATGCTTGATCCAGGACACGGTGGTAAAGATCCTGGAGCAATTGGCATTGGGGGATTGCGGGAGAAGGATGTGGTTTTACCTATTTCTCTAGAGGTTGCAAGTCTATTGGAACAACAGGGAGTTCAGGCGGTATTAACTCGGTCAGATGACCGATTCATCAGTCTGGCAGGACGAGTACAAATGGCAGAACGGGCTCGTTCTGACTTATTTGTCAGCATTCATGCTAATGCAATCAGTGCCAGCCGTCCCGATGTTAATGGCTTAGAAACCTATTATCACCAACTTGGTCGAGAGCTTGCCCAAACAGTCCACAAAAGCGTTCTAGGAAGTCTTGAAATTGGTGATCGGCGGGTTCGACAGGCACGGTTTTATGTGCTCAGAAATACCTCAATGCCCTCGATTTTAGTAGAAACTGGTTTTGTTACAGGTTATCAAGATGCTCCTAAACTCAGGCAGCCAGCACACCGCAGCCGCATGGCAAGAGCAATTGCCCAAGGCATCCTCCAATACATTCGGCAGAATTATTAATTGTGTTGTTTGGCAATAAAGTTAGCTTCAATCCCAAGCCCTTATCTTTTATGCAAGGGTCAATCTAAAATCTAAAATCACCTAATCTACCATCCCCTAACCGGTAACCAATGAGCAACGAGCAAATTTTGACCTTAAAGGCAGAAGCGCAACGAAAACCCATTGGGGTTTTCGATAGTGGTGTGGGGGGGCTCACGGTTTTGAGAGAACTCTACCGGCAGTTACCTAATGAATCAATTATTTACTTTGCTGATACAGCTCGATTACCCTACGGTAATCGAGCTCGAGAGGAAATCTTGCAGTTTGGTCGTGAGATTCTCAGTTGGATGGTACAACAAGATGTCAAGATGGTTGTCGTAGCATGTAATACTACTGATGCCTTGGCTTTGTCAACCTTACGCGAAGAATTTAATCTGCCGATTTTAGGGCTAATTCTACCGGGGGCTCGTGCTGCTGTACAAAAAGGGAGTAGATTAGGGGTGATTGCTACCCCAGCAACAGCTGCCAGCAATGCTTATCGACATGCCATATTAGAAATTGAACCGACTGCCCAAGTTTGGCAAGTAGGTTGCCCGGAATTTGTACCTTTAATTGAGCAAAATCGCTTGTACGATCCTTATACAAAGGAAGTCGCACAACAGTACCTTGCTCCTTTAATCGACCAGCGAATCGATACTTTAATTTATGGCTGTACTCACTACCCTCATTTATCTCCTGTCTTACGAGAGCTGCTGCCGCTGCATATCTGCCTTGTAGATCCAGCAGAACATGTAGTTACTGCTACAGCTCAAGAATTAGATTTAATCAGAGAAAAGAATACTTTTCCTCCGTTACCAACTCGCTTTTATGTTAGCGGCTGCCCTCAACAGTTTGCTAAACTCTCAATAGAATGGCTGGGTTTTACCCCAGCCGTCGAGAAAGTCTATTTGCCACCAGTGGCATTGTCTCCACTAGTATCCCTAGAATCAGTTGATTAAGATGATTGATACTTAACGACCAATAGTCACCTGTTGGATATTTTGAGGTATAGATGGCTCAACCTCATCTACCTTCTGTTCCTCTTTTTTGGTTTCTTTGGGCAGATAAGGGACATAAGCATCGGTGAAAGAACTGGTAAAATACCTGGAATTCTTTGTTGTACGCTCCGCTAGCATTAACAGCAGATAAATTATTAACACATAAACAGCAGCCAAAAAAGGAATAATCAAAGCCAAATCGTTGTAAATCATAGTCAGGACCAGAGGTGGAGAAATGTAAATTTCAATGACAATTTTGCCAATAGCGAATTTCACCTCAGTTGGGAGGCTAAAATTCCTGTTGTTATAAAAAAAAACTCTAGGGTACTAATTGTTCCCTGTTGCTGCTCTATTAATTGTGGAGCAGGCAAACCATTAAATTAATATTATGGGCCTTGGGTTTAGCTCCTCACTCGTAAGAAAGAGTGGAAAATTTCTTAATTATGCCTATCAAAAGAACTCAAGCAACAACTAGACTGACAGTAACAAAACTGACAGCAGAGATGATGAATGTTTCGTCATATAGATATGAGGCTATCTCTACCTCTAACAAGGCAACTTCACCACTGAATCTGGGAAAAACTATCCCGTATCACTTTGGAAGTAATAAATTTATTAATTTTTCCAAACCCCTACTAATTAGAGTAACACAAAAACCCTGTTAATCTACACTATTTTTTTATCGACTTAACAAGTCGATACAATTCCTGTATTTACGCTCCTGTAGAGCCTAGAGTTAAATAAAACTTTCGTAGTAGGGGATGCTTCGCTTAGAATTGAAGCAAGAATATGTAAACTTTCGTAACTTAACTTCTGAGCCCGTGAATCCATGACCTCAGTAACTTCTCTTTTCTCACCTGTTGAAGCAGACCTGTGCATACTGACCGAGAACTTAAAGACCCTTGTGGGTGCCCGTCACCCAATACTATATGCTGCCGCTGAACATTTATTCGGTGCTGGAGGAAAACAGGTAAGACCAGCAGTTGTCTTGTTAATTTCCCAGGCAACTATGTTGGAGCAAGACATTACCCCACGTCATCGACGTTTGGCAGAAATTACCGAGATGATTCACACCGCTTCTTTAGTCCATGACGATGTGGTAGATGAGTCACAGGTACGCCGCAATGTTCCTACGATCAATAGTCTGTACAACAACCGAATAGCTGTACTAGCAGGAGATTTTTTGTTCGGTCAATCCGCCTGGTATTTGGCTAACCTCGGCAACTTAGAAGTAGTTAAACTACTTTCTGAAGTGATTAAGGATATGGCAGAGGGGGAAATTCAGCAGGGACTGAATCGATTTAATACCACCAGTACCATTGAAGCTTACTTAGAGAAGACCTACAACAAAACCGCTTCCCTCATTGCCAATAGTGCTAAAGCAGCTGGATTACTCAGCGGTGTATCAGCAGATATTGCTGAACATTTGTACCACTATGGACGCCATCTCGGGTTGGCTTTCCAGATCGTAGATGATATTTTGGATTTTACAGCTTCAACAGAAGTCTTGGGCAAGCCAGCAGCTTCCGATTTGATTAGCGGTAATCTAACTGCACCAGTTTTATATGCCCTGAAAGAAAAACCCCAGCTAGAGATACTAATTGAGCGAGAATTTGCCCAAGCAGACGATATTGAGCAAGCGATCATACTGGTTAAAGAAGGGCAAGGTATCGAACGCTCCCGCGAATTGGCAGCACACCATGCTCAGGCTGCGGTAGAAAACCTGACGAGACTCAAACCTTCAAAGTCCTCTCAAACTTTGATTGATTTGGCTGACTACGTACTCAGTCGTCTTTACTAGCGATAGCTAGATCCAGGGTTGGAAATAAGGAGGTTTACACGTGAGCTGAATGTGTTCAAGTATGTATCTGTCTGCTGATACTAAAGCTAAACAGGGGCTTGGTAGAACTTCGGAGTTGCTGTTTAGCCTGCTGTAAGCAAGAAACCAATCTTTTTAACCAGGCTACCCACAACAAAACAACCATGACTAAGAATACACACACTACTAGCTATCGAAGTGCATACTTCAGTCAAGCATATCTTCAAGGAAGTCGCAACAATGATTGCAGAATCTATTTGTCACCTCTGAGGGATTATGGGTCACTTTTGCAGTCTAGGAATACAATGAATTTAAGCGGTTAATTAATCTGAAGTTAACAATCCTAAAATCTTATGGCTGAGTATCAAAAGATTGAATATCGCATTGGCAAAGACGGCAAGATTACTGAAACTGTCATCAATAGTTCTGGAACCGGTTGTACTGATACCACTTCAGAAATAGAAAAGGCTCTAGGAGAGATTGATGAGCGAGAACTATTGGCAGAATATTATGAAGGAGAGGAAAAAATTACGACAAAATCAACTGAGTCTGTAACTCAGATTTAGAGAGGGCTGCTAATGATCGAGGATCCCAATTTCTTCTTGTTTGGTTGCTTGCTGTGGTTGGGAGTGACACTGCGGGCGTTGTTCCTGCTTAGTTCTAATGCTCAAAACAGTGCTCATCCGCAGCATGACGAAGTGTGGCGCGAGATTCTTTTGAATCGCCTTCGCAAACGTCGGCATCAGTTAGGAATTCCTACCTGGGAAGCTTTACGGAAAAAATCTGGTTTAACTAGCTACGAGCTACAACAGGTGTGTAGGGGAGAAATCGGACAACTAAAAATATCTCGGCTGAGGAAGCTAGCTACGGCATTCGACTGGACTCTAGAAGAGTTAATACACAATATTGATCAAAAGTCAATATCATTAACAGCTAAATCACGTATATCTAACCTAGTTAAGGCTACTGCTGAAGCCTCCAAACTTAAACAACTGCGACAACAATGCTTACGACTCCGACACGAATTGCAGCAGCAATCGAGACAGCTAAGTGCCGATTTTCAGAAATCTACTTTCGAGCAGCTACAAACTTTGTTGACGAACTACCCAAGCGCCAACCAAATGGCTCAAGCTAAGCCTAATTTGCCTGCTAAGAATTTGACTTCCTTGTTTACACCCCTAGATAATTTGTTGCAAAGTTGGGGTTATGAAACCATTGGTAAACCTTGGGAAAAAGTACCCTACAATCCTCAGCTACATCAACCTGACACTGATGATATCAAGGAAGGGGAATTAGTTTACATCCGATTTGTTGGCTATCGCGATCGCAATAGCAATGATAGCAATACTGCTAAGACACTAAACGATACCCAGCAGGCACAGATCCTTTGTCCGGCTAAAGTTAGTCGTACCCTTCCTGGAGGAGTAAAAAATTAAGGTTCTACCGCACCTTTGCGATAAGAGAGTTATCAATGGACAATTGATAATTGATAATTGATTAATTTGGTCTAATACCTCTTCTCTCCTGCCTCCTGCCCTCTGCCTCCTGCCTTGTTTATTGAAAGTTTGGGATACTGGGATAGGATTTTCTTCAAGTTATCCAAAATTGCTCTAGATAGAATATTAAGTCTCACAACCGTCCAGAAGATACTGTCTCCACAAGTAGTGGGTGGCATGACAGGCTTTGAGAGCGGCTGAAGGTAGGGATAAATGGGCTTTTGATCTAACCTTGGAAACTAGCCACCATCTCCCTGCTAACTCTATCAATGCAGCCGAACCAGACCCCAACTTCGTTGGACGTGATGCTGCTATAGCAGATCTAAATGCTCTGGTTCGCCAGGGAGCCAAATTCATATTCATTCAAGCTGGAGGCGGCATTGGTAAAACCACCCTCGCCTGCAAATTTCTGAATCAGCAAGGCTTTGACTACATCCTCGAACACTGGATGGCTAAAGAAACCCAGAACATTACCTCTGTCGAAGCCGTCATTGAAGAATGGCTGCGTCGCTACTTCGACGAAGAACCAGGACGTGAATTTGGCATTACCCTCCAACGACTGCGGCAAAAACTACGCGATCGCAACCAACGCATCGGCATCTTGATCGACAACTTTGAACCTGCTCTTGATCACACTGGTAAAATCATTGCCCCCTACCGCCGCTATCTCGAACTGCTCCGCCTCCTTGCCGAACCGGGTAGCCAATCTCTCACCCTGATCACCAGCCGCGAACCCTTACATGAGTCCAGCTTCAGCACCCAACACTACCGCTTGCCTAGTCTTAACATTACTGCATGGCAAACTTTCTTCCACAACCATCACATCCAGTTAGAGCAAAGAGAATTTGAAACAGCTCTCTTAAGACATTCAGAAGCTGTAGAAATTTTGGCTCAAATCGGTGCTAAGTGTGATCTCGCGGAAGCTTACTATCAGTGGGGATTAACTTATCAAAAGATAGACGAAGTTGAGAAGAGTCAGGAAAATTTTGCTCGAGCAATTTTACTTTGGGAGCAAATAGGGGCACCAAAGCAAGTTGAGAAAGTAAAGAAAGTAATGCCAAGGCAGCTCTCAGCTCCCGAACTCAGGTAAAATGTAGACAGCAATATAGTAGATAATGCAAGTTGTGGGATAAGCTTAAAGGTTTTCTAGATCTAAACCTTGCGATCGCAAATAATCTGCTAGCCGCTCAGCTCGTTGACGCTCTTGCTCAGCCCGTTGACGCTCTTGCTCAGCTCGTTGACGCTCTTGCTCAGCCCGTTGATGCTCTTGTTCCGCCCGTTGCTGTTCTTGCTCAGCTCTTTGCTGTTCTTGCTCAATCCGTTCCATACCCCAGGGTAACAGGTTCCCTTCTCTATCCCACCACCGCAACCAATAGCCAGTCCGATCTGCCTTAGTACCATACCAAACCCCCAGAAACAGACCCAGTACTTCCATCCAGTAACGACCCTCAGTATCAGCAGTTTGAACCTGATAGGTTCCTTTAACTAGTTGGCGTACTTCCACTTCACCAGCATCCGGTTCAAAAATAACATAAACAGGTACCGTTAGAATTCGCTCGTAAAACCAAAGCTTGCCATAGGGAGGGAAGGGACGTGCTGAATATTCACCTCCATCAGTTTCTGACAAAAACTCCATGACAATTGCTGGAGTATCTCCTTCTACACGAGGAGTGTAACTGCGGCGGGAGCGGGGTGATTCTAGGGGAATTACCCGAGCAACATAAAACCAGTCCGGTGCTTTAACAATTGTCTGGTTATTAACTTTGGCACAGATGCCCAAATTAGAGGGAACCAGCGAATCTGAGGTCAATAACCCTTGCAGTTCCAAGCTTTCTCTCAGAGCAGCTGCAATCAAGGGTTGACTGGTATTCGACCCTGGATCATCCGGTAATAGGTAGTCATCTGGTAGTTTTTCCCAAGCAACAGTGTAAGTGAGATGAGGAACATGGGATTTAACCTGTGCAACCATCATTTGCTTCCGTTCCAAAAATACTAACAACTGCTAACATTTTCTTCCTGCTTCACTCTAGTAGTGTCGGCACTATCCAGTCCACAGGCTGACACGGTGGAACTCACCGCCTTACTCACTACTTTAATTAGAGCGAGTATGCTGCCAAATTAAGAGCAGCGTTCAAATCTCGGTCAATGTTTAGGCAGCAATGACTACATTCAAAGATTCTTTGTGAGAGCCAGAGAGACTCTTTCAATGTCCCACAATTTGAGCAAGTCTTTGAACTGGGAAACCATCTGTCAGCTATTACCAGCTTTGAGCCATACAATTGGCACTTATAGGTCAACTGACGGCGAAATTCGTAAAATCCCAGATCAGCAATAGCCTTGGCTAACTTGCCATTCTTCATCATGCCGCTAACATTCAAGTCTTCAATCACTATCGTGCCGTGGTTTTTGGCTAGGTAGGTAGTCAGCTTATGCAGGGCATCCTTGCGGATATTAGCAATAGTGCGATGAAGTCTCGCTATCTTAATTTGCGCTTTTTTCAAGTTGGCTGAACCCTTATTTTGGCGACGGTTCAACCACTGAAGTCTTGCCAGCTTCTTCTCAAGTTTCTTGTAAGGCTTAGGAGAGTCAAATACCTCAAAAGTAGACAAAGTAGCCCAATGATTAACACCAAGGTCAACCCCTACTCTATCAACACTCTTGATCGACTGTTTGATGTCAACGGAGATCTTGAAGCTAATAAACCACCGAGCAGCTACTCTAGAAATAGCAACCGATTTGGGCTTGACACCTTGAGGTAGGCGCTCATAAGTTGTGAGCCAACCTATCTTGGGGACTTTAATTCGGTGATGTTCCACAGTGATTGAGCCATCCAGAGTAAAGCTGTCAGCGCGTCCTTTTTTCTTAAATCTAGGAGGCTTTTTGAATTTCTTGAATGCCTGTTTCCATGCGATAGATAGGTATTTTAGGGCATACTGAGGGGCACACTTGCTGACCTCATAGTACCAAGGACACTCAGGCTTGACCATTGCAACTAAAAGCTTATGTAGGTCAATGGCAGTAGGGAATTTGAGCTTTTCTTCTGGGTATTCCTGGTTGTGTAAGAGAATGTTTTTGGTTAATGCCAGTCCCCAGTTCCAAGCATGACGAGCAACTCCTGCATGTTTGGCTAGAGCCATCTTTTGATTAGGTGACCTAATTCTTAGTTCGGTCTTGAATCCTAGTAGCATTTGTTAGCCTCTGTAATTAATTGTTATCAAATTGGGTGTCTGTTGATAACCCTCAATTGTGTGCTGGAAATTCACAAGCTTGTTTTTTAGTATACACTTAGGGTTGTTCTGGATCCCAAACCTTAAAGCTTACCGTATAAGCTTTCTTCCCTTCTAATCTGAAAATAGACGCGGGGACACGGGGGACGCGGAGACGCGGAGACAAACGAGATTTTCATCCTTCGTTGTGAGGTGAAACTTCATGGGAGTCTGACTTGAAAGTAGAGAGTAGGGAATAGGGAAAAGTCTACTTTCATCACCTGGTGGTGAAATTTTTTCATCAGGACTGCCTCCTGAAAAGTCATTAGGATGCTGGGGGTACAACTCTGCGGGGTGCATAACTAGGACCTTTGATTTTATTTCTGATCATGTTTGCCAATCGATACAGGTTGGGAGAAAAGTTGGCAAGGGTAAAGATAATTTTCTGAGACTTTGACAGATAGGGACGAGTCAAGGCACTAATAGCTTTTCTCGCCTCAACTTCGCATTCAGTTATCGCTTTACTCATTATGGTTTTGGCTATTCCCTGCATCATTTGCTCAGAAACTGGATAGCAATGACGATTTTTGAGCAATGTCCGAAATTTAGCTGTTAAGCTTAGTTGATTAGTAGCAGACTTTTGGGAATAACTATCGGGATTATTACAACGATAAACAGTGGAAGGAACAGGATCATAGGCCCAAGTTTTTCCATAAACTACTCTGAGCATCAAGTCAAAATCTTCGGCTCCAGACATTTGCGGATCAAAACTACCAACTTCTTTTAAGCGAGCCAGTTGCACCACCATTGAGGATAGCTCTAAAAGGCCATGTTTAAGATACAGCTCAAAATAAGTTGTATGATCCAATTTGTTAGTGGGTTGTATTAACGGACCGTTGTCTGATAGTGAGACAATGCGGTTGACATTGAGGGAGTAGTGTTCTGCTGCGGCTAAGTAAACCACATCATTAGTTTTATTCAGCAAAGCCTGCACACGTTCGAGATGATTTCGATGCCACCAGTCGTCAGCATCCAAGAAGGCAATCCAGTCACCTGTAGCTGCTGCAATTGCCGTGTTCCTCGCCGCCGCCGGACCGAGACGTTGGGTTTGCAGCAAGGTGGTGGGAATGTTACTGCCTTGGATGCGATCGCGAGAGTTGTCGTTTGAACCATCGTCAACCACAATTATTTCATAAGCACTAAGAGTTTGATTGGCAACACTCTCAAGGGTCTGTTCAATCCAACGCTCGGCATTGTAGCAAGGTATAATGACTGAAAATTTCATCCGACTTTCTCCAGAAATCACCCAGTTGGAATCGTCACTTTCAAGTTTGCTATATTACTGGCATAAGTTGCCCATCTAGAATGAAATAATCCTGAGAGGTATTCATGCGGTTTTTCGTTTTTTCAACGATGAAAGCTGGAACAATGTTTCTTCATCAGCTGCTAGCAGATATCGCTCAACGAGGTTATATTACACATTATTCCCGCAATTATCCGCAAGAAAGTCCATTCCGCCTACTTTCTGAGAATCAGGATTATCTATCTACAGTTATTGATCAAGAAGGTTGCTATGGTCCTTTTCGGCATTACTTTGCAGTTCCTGATATGGAAAATGTGAAATTAATACTGCATTTTAGAGACCCACGGGATGTGTTGACTTCTATGTATTTTTATTTGGCATATCACCAAAAACATATCCCGCAAGCAGTTCGTAATAGCTATATTAAGCGCGGTATTGATCGTTTCGCCTTTAATCCTTCATTACCAGAATCTAAATCCTGGAAGCAACGTACTAAAGAACGTATACGCAGGTTGATAAGTCTAGATAATCCTCCCACTATGGCAGATTGGTTTTTAAACGATTATCAGATGTATTTTAACCAATATCTGCATTTGGAGCAAACCACAGTCCTCACCTACGAAGAGATGGTTACTAACTTTCCGAGTTGGTTACCGAAGTTTTTGTCTGCTTTATCGTTAGAGAATCAGCCTCAACTTCTCCAAGAGTTATTGGAAGTACATCAAGATAGTTTTGCTCCGCCAAATCCCCAATCCTTAGACAAAATTAAGCACAAGCGGCGCATTCTTCCTGGTGATCACAAGCAGAAAATGTCTGAACAGACTATTACTAGGCTAAATACAATTTTTGCAGAACAGTTATCAGCCCTTGGTTACGAAACATGATTCACATCACAACAGTACTGTTTGATCATAAGTTTATCAATTGTTGAACTAACTTTCTTAATTAGCATTGCTTTTTGAAACTATGTAACGTTGATAAAGTTGCCTCAAGGCAGTCCAGAATTTGTCGAAGAATAGATTCCAGAAGTAACCGTATTGAGGGAAACGCTTTGCTAGTAGAGCATCAGAGGGAAAATGCAACCTGAATTCCTTAAGATGATGAGGTCTGACAATATAACGGATTTGCTCTGGTAGAGGCATCCAATGACCAACTATCTTATCTTCTTTAAAAAACTTAGCCTGAATAAATAAACCTAATAATCGGTCTAAATTCCAGCTAGGAATCCAGTACAAGCTGCCCTTAATTTTCATGACATCGGCTAAATCTGTTAAAGCTTGCTGAACTAACTCTGTTTTCCAAACTTTGTTGTTAAAATTTTCGATATGTGGTCCACTCATATCGCGCCGTATATATGCTCCTGTCAGCAGCCGAACATCAAATCGGTTATTCAGAGGAGCAATGGGAAGTGTTTGTAGGATAGGTTTATCATTTTGTCTTCTAGGAGCTATATCTAGTTGCTTGAGGTTGGGGATTGATTCCCAAGGATGGCGAATTCGCTCTTCATCTGTGAAATCAATCTTTGCCATCATCAGCCGTAAAACCCAACTATCAGGAAAACTTGTGAAGTATTCACACACTAGTTGAAGAACATCGGGATGCACATAATCATCATCATCAAGGGTTAGGGTATATAATCCAGAAGCACTCAATAGTCCTGTAGAACGCTGCACTACTAACCCTTTAAATTGGCTAGTGATTACCTTAAATCGAGGATCTACAATCGAGCGCTTAGGTACTCCGGGTGGATAAACTAAGATAAATTCAATATCCCCTTTGACAGCGATAAGTTGCTCAAACCAATAGTTAGTAAAGTTTCCTCTGGTAGGAGTAACAATGGATAAAATTGGTTTGTCGCTCATTTGAGTACACCCTCAGAATAGTCACGTTCAAGATTAACCTGTATTGATACCAAATCCGGGTTTCCCCACACTCCCCTACGGGTGAGCGAAATTTTGGTTGGAATTTCAATTCTCCGCGTCTGGTGCGTCTGCTTACTCGTTCATAAGTCTTTATCTGCCGAACCAAGGATTAGATTAAAATAAATCCCAATTTTTCTTTATTGTAATTTTATTAATCATCTGCAGCTCATTACTTAACAAATCACCATTAGTTAATTCTATTTGACGACCATTATAAGTGAGACAGCTTGCAAGACAAGATTTTGTGAGATCCGGAATTGGATAAGTTTTTGTAAATAAGTTTTGAAGAAAATTTGTTATTGCCCCTGCATAGGCTTCAGTTGATTGCTGAGGAAAGTGCTTCGGCCAACCAGACAAATGCTGAATTGTACTGTTTCCTACTTGCACTGTAGCATCAATTTGCACACCTTCTATATTACCTCCTGATGTCGCTACAAGATCATAGATTATCGTATGATTTGGAAGCTGTTGTAGCGTGTCTGTTTTAATTAAAATTGGTGCTACGCTTGAACGGCTATGTGCAGCGCCAATAATCAGAGAATAATCTGTTGTCACTTTAGTTAAGTGATCATGTAAAGTATCTTGTTGTTTTTTAATTGAGTTTACTGGGAGTAGTAAATAATTACAACCGAGACCTTGTGCAACTTCTTTACTTTTGGTACTTTTACCGGCGATGGTTACAATGGCTCCGTGTTTTATAGCTGCTAAGGCGGCTGATTTACCTACAGAACCCGCACCAAGAATCAAAATCTTTTGACCAGGTAATGAATGATATTGGCTATAGTCATTTACAACAGCTTTTCCTGTTATTTTACTCATTGCTGATAAGGGATTGAGTAGTTCAGTCTCTGGTTTTTTCGGTATCTTTTCTAATGCGAACGTCGTCAAACTCTGCTTTTTGTAGAGATGAATATGTTGTGAATTAGGTAAAAAAGGATCTAAAAATCCGATAATACAGGCGTTTTTGTGAAGTTGCTGTAAAATAAATTTTTCTTTGTTATCGGCAGGACGTTTAA
Organism: Caldora sp.; assembly: GCA_965222765.1. Lineage (GTDB taxonomy): Bacteria > Cyanobacteriota > Cyanobacteriia > Cyanobacteriales > Coleofasciculaceae > Caldora. The sequence goes on along the minus strand of CBDCVG010000070.1, from coordinate 73,183 downwards.
CTTGTAAGATTAAATCGGCTATCTCATAAAGCCGAGAATCATGAGGTAAGATTTTAATATTTTTATCTGTGTACGCTGTATCATTAAACCCAGCTTTCTTGCCTGCATCAGTCTCCAGGTAAACATCAAACCCAAGAGCCATTAAATTAACCACTGAATTTGGTGTCGCTGCGACACGAGTTTCTCCTTGACGTGTTTCATAAGGTATAACCGCAATTTTGTTGGACACAGATGCTTATCCGATTTGCAATATTTGATTAATGTCAGCAAGTACAAAGCGTTGGCGTTCCATACCAATGTCTGCCAAGTAACTATCAAGTGTGCAGTCGCCTCTAATGATGTTCTGTATTAAAGCAGCAATTCTGTTCATCATCATTTCTAGGTTATTAGGGGATTTTACACCTGAAGATTGGTTGCCTTGTGTCTCTATTCGAGGAGATATGAGGTTTAGTCGCACAGCCAATGGATCAGGCTTAATTCCTAAATGCTCATCTGCCCTAAAAACGCCCAACCCCATTGATGTTAGTGGCACAGATTCTACGCCTGCACCTGCCAGCAATAAGTCAGCCAGATCTTGACTACTTGTAACTCGAGCGTGCGCAGCAGCATACGGTGTAAGTTGCAAACAGCCAAACATCCCTTGTTTTGTCTCGTTGCCTAACCAAGCTAACACAGGCTCATCAAAGAGACTGTTAATCTCATCCAACATTTGCCGAGCTCTTTCCTGCTGCGTTGTCATCAATTGACGATTCTCTGCAAAGAACTCTGGGCGTGTTTGCCCCAAAACAATCAATGCCCCATGCGTCACTTGACGCTGGAAGGAAGCTGCAATTTGATTCGCAACCGATTCCCGCAACTCTGGAGATTTAGTGTACAAATAAGCTGTTTTGTATGCTGGCAAAGCATGCATTTGATAATCTTTTGACGTGCCTCCAATCATCATGCCTAATTCAGCTAGGTGCTGTTGATAACCATTGACTTCTGATGTCATAGCCATGAGAGGGATGTGATCCTCTGGCTGAAGCATTTCTGTAAACATGGCATCAACAACAAACGGGCGATTCGCTCTCGCGATTGTATCAGCCCATTCTTGCATTTGCTGAGGCGTATTAGGTGAGATGAATGGATTGCCAGGGTTCGTAAAATGCCACCCAATAAGCTTATCACCTATTTCATTCAAAATTGGGCTAACAAGACTTGCATCAACTTTCATATCGTTTTTATGAGCGACAGGAAATGGAATAATGCTCACTTTCATGCCAAAACATTCAACTGTTTTTGCTACTTTTTTATGGTGAAGTGCATTGTTTTTATAACCAGCCTCTGGCATAAGAATATAACCATTTTGATAACTACATTTTTTTACATAGTTGAGTGTCATACTTAAAAGAGCTGCATCCAACAAATCTGTAGATGACCCAAAGCTACACACCACCTCATCTACAGATACTGAAACTCCAGGAATGCTTTCATGAGGTTGACTAAGGCGTGATGACAATTTTTTTGCACAAAGTGTCTTTAGTTCTTCTGCTCCAGTAGGCGCTTTTGAATATTTATTTTCAAAAGGATCGTAAGCTGCTTTGGTGAAATGAATTTGCTGTTGATAGTCCATAATTATGTTCCAGACATCTGGTGCAATATGCGTTTCACCGTGGAACCCATCTATAATAGTAGATGACGTTTTGCTCCTATTTAAAGAATCAGGAAAGGTAACTTGTTTTTGCAATATTTTTTTGAGAATATGGCTGTTACGTTGTTTTTGTATTGATAATGCATCTAGTAAAGGTTTCATCTATATGAAAATTTTAAATAAAAAAGCTGAACTTGGCATCACGCCAGATTCAGTTGGTGTTGAGTCTGATGGAGACTTCCAAGGGGAGATGAAATTTGTCAAAAAACGGGAGTAAGCTGTTATGCATTCCCAACATCTATTTCCGCTACATTGCACTAGTCAGCCGATAAAATACTAGGACTTACCCACTTTAACGAAATTACGTCATCCTGAGCGATAGCGAAGGATCTCCCAGACAGCTCAGATACTTTACTATCACCTCAGCATGACAGTTGGGTGCGTAAGCCCTAAATACAATTAACAATTAGTAATGTTCTCCCAAATCTATTATCTGATTCTTTCTAAAACTGATGGGCAGTATCTTGCTGCTCAACCTCATGCTGAGACACCGCAAGGTGGGGCAGGATATCTGTTAATGTTTCACGAACGCTATGATGCTCTGAGTTATCTTAATACCCATGGTGCTGATGTTGCTGATCGATTTGTTGTAGAGACAGTTGTTGGTAGTCAATTAAAGAACTTGCTCCAACGCTGGGGATATACTGGAGTCGGTATTGTCCAAGACCCCTTAGTACCCAAAGTTGATTTTCTTTCTTACGGTTGAGCTGGGGAACCATTGAAGTAAATTGCTAATCTGGAAATAGATAAAAAAAATGATTCCAGAATAAAACAATGAGCAACCAGCAAGGCAAGTCTCTTACCCGTGAATTAAAAACCCAGTTCACAATCTTAGGTGGTTTTGTTGCCCTGATGTGGGTTCTAGAGATTGTGGATGTGCTTGTTTTCAGACAGGGACTCAACGTCTACGGTATCATTCCACGGGAGATGATTGGGTTGCGAGGTATTCTGTTTATTCCCTTCCTCCACGGTGGTTTTCCTCACCTGATTTCTAACACTATACCCTTCCTGAGCTTGGGCTGGTTTGTCATGTTGCAAAAAACCAGCGAATTTTTTATTGTTACCCCAATCGTCATGTTAGTTAGTGGGCTTGGAGTCTGGTTATTAGGAGCTCCTGGTGTTCACATTGGTGCAAGTGGTGTCATCTTCGGCTACCTAGGTTTTCTTTTAACACGAGGCTTCTTTGAGCGCAACTTCCGCTCAATTTTTCTTTCTTTGCTCGTTGGTTCCTTTTATGGTTGTTTGATTTGGGGGGTTTTACCAACTCAACCAGGAATTTCTTGGGAAGGACATTTATTTGGTTTTCTTGGTGGTGTAGTGGCTGCACGATTCTTGGCAAAACAAAAATAATTGTTTGGAAAATTGAGAATTGCTAATTGCTAATGGTGAAGAAGATGTAGCTATATTGTCTTCCCACACTCTCCAGCTACCGTGTTTTTTCAAGCAACTCCTTCGTTAGCCTAGGAGTATTGGAACACTTTAGAGGATAATATTAAGGGCAACAGTTAACAGGAGAGCCAAGATGAAAAAATACGTATGCACTGTTTGCGGCTACGTATATGATCCAGAAGAAGGTGATCCAGATAGCGGCATTCAGCCTGGGACACCTTTTGAAGATATACCAGACGACTGGTGTTGTCCTGTGTGTGGTGTAAGCAAGGATGACTTTGAACTAGAAGAATAAATAGTTAGTTTTTGTTAGGACTTACGCAGCGTCACCGAATTATGTCATCCTGAGCGGTAGCGAAGGATCTCCAGACGGCCCAGATGCTTCACTATCACCTCAGCATGACAGTTGAGTGTGTAAGTCCTATTTGTTTTTAATAGTTTCTTAACTTTGCACCATCTAAAAATTGTGGTAATCGGTGGCGGTGCTGCCGGTTTTTTTGGGGCAGTTGCCTGTGCTACTGCTCATCCCCATACTCAAGTCACTTTACTAGAAGCAGGGCGTCAACCATTAGCCAAAGTTCGTATCTCTGGTGGTGGGCGCTGTAATGTTACTCATGCCTGCTTTGATCCTGCCTTGTTAGTACAAGCTTACCCTAGAGGTAGTAAGGCACTGCGGGGAGCTTTTAGCCGGTTTCAACCAAGAGATACCGTGGCTTGGTTTGAGTCACGAGGAGTCCAACTAAAAACTGAGGCAGATGGGCGGATGTTTCCGGTGACTGATAGTTCGGAAACGATTGTTGATTGTTTATTGCAGGCAGCTAAAGAGGCAGGAGTAAAGATTTGCACTAGTACTCCAGCAAAGTCAGTTCAATTGATTCAAGAATTTTCTCCGGAGCAAGGAGGAAAACCAAAGAGAAGATTTGAGATTGGCTTAAAGTATGGTGAGATAATAGAATGCGATCGCCTTCTTATTGCTACAGGCAGCAACCCTCAAGGCTACCGTTGGGCAAAAGATTTAGGTCATCAGCTCAAACCCCCTGTTCCTTCCCTATTTACCTTTAATATCCCAGATCCTCGTTTGCAGAATTTAGCGGGGATAAGTGTTAATAATGTTTGCCTGCGATTACCAGATGCTGGCAAAACTTTGAAGGAGCAAACAGGACCTTTACTAATCACTCATTGGGGTATAAGTGGCCCTGCGGTATTGAAGCTTTCGGCTTGGGGTGCTAGATTTCTGCAAGAACAAAACTATCAAACACCGTTACTAATTAATTGGCTTCCCCAGTACAATTCAGAAAGCCTACGCCAACTATTATTAGTAGTCAAATCTCAGTTAGCCCGACGTCTAATTGCTAAAAGTTGTCCTGTCCCTATCCCCAAGCGGCTGTGGCATAGTCTGATTACCAATGTAAACATTGGAGAAGAGCATCGCTGGGCAGAGTTATCCAAAAAAGCCCTTAACCAACTTGTTCAAGAACTCACTCAAGGGTCTTACCTAATTAAAGGTAAGGGAGTATTCAAAGAAGAATTTGTTACCTGTGGTGGTATCAGTCTCAAGGACGTCAATTTTAAGACTATGGCAAGTCGTAATTGTCCTGGTATTTACTTTGCTGGAGAAATCCTGGATATTGATGGAGTTACTGGTGGATTTAATTTTCAAAGTGCTTGGACAACTGCTTGGTTAGCGGGTCAGGCTATGGGTAATGAGCGCCTGACGGCGAATTAAGAATTAAGAATTAAGAATTAAGAATTGATTGAATCGCCAGATATTAGATGCTAGGCAAAACTGTTCTAGCAGAATGGGGTTAATCTTTAACAACCTAGAAACAAGGAGACAATTATGTCCAAACTAACTATTGTTGCTAATATTAAAGCCAAATCAGATAAGATCGATCTTGTAAAAGCAGAGCTGGAAAAGCTCATCGATATTACACGTGCTGAAGAGGGCTGCCTACAATACGATTTACATCAGGACAATGGAAATCCTGCTCATTTCCTGTTCTACGAAAACTGGGAATCTCGTGAACTTTGGCAGACGCATATGAGCAACCAGCATATCAAGGACTATATGGCTGCAACTGAGGGAGCTATTGAAGAGTTCACTCTTAATGAAATGACTCAAATCGCTTGCTAGAGTTCTGTAGTGATACATTCGTTTGACACTCCCCACGGCTAGAAGCAGGGGGATTCTAGCTTCGGCGACGTTTCTTGCAACGACTTGTCTTGCGACCAACCGAAGTAGAGGAAACATCTCCAAAGCGCGTTAGTTTGGGGATGCCCTCCCCTACCGTTTACACGACTTAAAATTACTTTGGCTGCATTAACATCGCGTTGCTCAATGTATCCGCAATGTGGGCAAGAATGAGTACGAGTACTTAAAGATTTTTGAACTCTTGCACCACAATTTGAACACTCCTGACTGGTGAAATGTGGCGCTACTGTAATTATTTCTCGTCCAAATTTATTGCCAAAGTATTCGAGCCACTGACGAAAGTTGTACCAAGATGCATCACTAATGCTCTGGGAGCATCCCATTTTGGAAAAAACATTATCAAAAAGACGACATGGTAAGGGTTTCAGCTATCTTTAAGGAGCCAACTCGCCAAAATGGGATGCTCCCAATGCTCTTAGCTAATTTGTGGTTTTTAACCAGTCCGCTAACATTCAAATCTTCCAAGACGACCTTAGCGTTAGCTAGGCATAAGTTACGTGCAACTCTCTTTGCATGTTCATTCCTTTGTCTTGTTACTTTCAAATGCTTACAGGAATAAATACCACGAGCTTTTTTCCTACCAGTTGAACCCTTCTTCTTTTTGTATATATTACGCTGGGAACGTTTGATTGCGTCCTCAGATTTCCTTAAAAACCTAGGGTTGGGTTCATGATAACCGTTGCTATCAGAGTAGAAATACTCAAGTCCCACATCAATGCCCACTTGTGCATCAGTAGGAGGTGCTTCTAAAGCATGAGCAACTTTGACACAAAACTGAACATAATAGCCATCAGCACGACGTACAATACGAACTCGCTTAATTAGCTTAACATCGATTGTATGTATGTCCCACTTCCCCAGTAGCTTCAGCTCACCAATACTCTTTTTGTCTATAAAATTAATTCGACGCTTGGTAGGGCGAAGCTTCCAACCCGACTGCTTATACTCAACAGAACGGCTATGTTTTTTAAACCTTGGATATCCCTTCTTCCCAGGTTTGTTGGACTTGCAATTAGTAAAAAATCGTTGAATTGCGCGTTCTACGTTCTCGACTGATGCTTGGCAAGCATGGGAGTTGAGTTCCTTGACATAATTGCGTTACGGTGCGTAAGATCCTATGAATGCTGGCTATCGCAGAGTACAGTAGCTTTTCGCTCCTTTCCCGAGACATCTGCCTTCCTTCTTGCCACTCAACTCCTTTTGAAGTGCTATTTCCAGTACGATCGCCTCCACAGGTAAAATAAAGGGATGCACTCTTCTACACTTCTACCTCAACTAGGCTCTGTGACCGATGGTATCCAAACCTTACCCAAGGAAGTAGTAAATCTCATTGCTGCTGGTGAGGTAATTGACTCATTGGCGGCAGTAGTGCGAGAACTGGTAGAAAACTCCCTAGATGCTGGTGCAACCAGGATTGCTGTATCTGTTTGGCCCGCTCAGTGGCGGGTACAAGTGGCAGATAATGGTATGGGTATGAGCTTAGCTGATTTGCGGCAAGCAGCAGCTGCCCATAGCACCAGTAAAATCCGCAGTAGCGATGATTTGTGGAAAATTACTAGTTTAGGATTTCGCGGAGAAGCTTTGCATAGTCTGGCAGCTCTGGCAGAGTTAGAGATTTTAAGCAGACTGATAGAAACTACAGAAGGGTGGCGAATTACTTATGACTCTCAAGGGGAGCCAGTACAAGAAATTGCCGCTGCGATCGCACCTGGTACAGTAGTTACTGTCTCTAATTTATTTGGTAATTGGCCTGTGCGCCGCCAAGGATTACCTTCAGCAGGGCAACAACTACGGGCGGTACAAGTCACAATTCAGCAAATCGCTCTGTGCCATCCTTGGGTAACTTGGCAGGTGCAGCAAAATGAGCGCTCTTGGTTTAGTATCAGCCCTAGTAATACTCCCCAAGAAATTCTGCCCCAAATCCTTCGTCAGGTGCGCCCCAGTGATTTGCAGCATCTCAAGGTAGAAGTACCAACGCCAGAGATGGGGGGAGAAGGAGATGGGGAGATGGGAAGATGGGGAGAGAAAAAATCCCAAATTGAGCTACTATTAGGTTTACCAGATCGTTGCCATCGAAGGCGTGCTGATTGGGTAAGGGTAGCAACCAATAAACGCTTAGTGCGATCGCCTGAATTGGAGCAAACTATTTTAGCAGCAATGGCGCGAACCTTACCCCGCGATCGCTACCCAATTTGTTTCCTTCACCTTCAAGTTTGCCCCAGCCAAATCGACTGGAATCGTCATCCTGCCAAAGCAGAAATTTATTTACATTCCTTGAAGTATTGGCAAGAGCAAGTTGCTCAAGCAATTGAGCAGGCTTTGCGGATTAGCCCCTATAATCTCTCAGAAGCTATCCCCTCAGAGCGAGTTGGCAAGTTGCTGAAGACATCAGCAGCAAAAGGGGCTTACAATGCCAGTTCTGATGCTGATGCTGCTCTATCGGTGCCATCAGAATCTTCGGATGAGGAAACTAACAAGCTAGCTGCTGAACTAGGGCTGATAGAACTAAGAGCTGTTGCCCAGGTTCATAATATGTATATCCTGGCAGAACATCCTACGGGAATGTGGTTAGTAGAGCAACATATTGCCCATGAGCGGGTATTATACGAACAATTATGCGATCGTTGGCAACTAGTTCCGATAGAACCGCCAGTGATTCTCCGTAATCTGAATCCTGCTCAAGTAGAGCAATTGCAGCGGTTAGGATTGGATATCGAAAATTTTGGAGATCAAGTCTGGGCTCTACGGAGCGCTCCAGCAATCCTACAAGAGCGAGAAGATTGTGCAGATGCCCTCCTAGAACTCAGTTTGGGAGGAGATTTGCAAACGGCTCAGGTTGCTACCGCTTGTCGCAGTGCCATCCGCAATGGCACACCTTTAAGTTTACCGGAAATGCAGAAGCTCTTGGATCAGTGGAAAGTTACTCGTAATCCTCGCACTTGTCCTCATGGCCGCCCAATTTACTTATCTTTAGAAGAATCCGCTCTTGCCCGTTTCTTCCGTCGTCATTGGGTAATTGGCAAGAGTCATGGGATATGATTGTCATTGGTCATTGGTCATTGGTCATTAGTAAGGGTTTGAAAGACATTTACGCTACACCTAATACCTAATATCTTATAATGACTAACTGGATATTGCTGCGCAAAAAGACTGCCTTTTACTTACAAGATATTGAAACGCCCACTGGTCGGACGATTAATTTTTTAATTATGGGGTTGATTCTGCTATCATCAGGAATTTTTGTAGCAGATACTTATTCTATACCCACTTCGGTCAGGATTATTCTAGACCGTATTGACTACTGTATATTAATAATTTTTGTTGTAGAGTATTTAATCCGCTTTTGGTGTACTGAAGGGAAAATAAGCTTTTTGTTTCATCCTTTATCTATTATAGACTTAGTTGCCATAATACCTTTTTTTATCTGTTCAACAAATATTAGATTTATCAGAATCTTTCGTTGGTTCAGAATTTTAAGACTTATTCGGTTTATTAATCTAAAGATTTACTTTTTGCACATTACGACTGAAGATGGTGTAATTTTTGCTAGAATATTATTTACTCTATTTACTATCGTTTTTATTTTTTCTGGCTTGATTTATCAAGTTGAGCATGGGGTAAATTCTGGGAGATTCAGAACATTTTTAGATGCAGTCTATTTTTCGATTGTTACTATGACAACTGTCGGCTTTGGTGATCTTACTCCCATTTCCGAAGCTGGTAGATTACTGACACTCCTAATGATTATGACGGGAATTGTTTTAATTCCTTGGCAGTTAGGTGATTTAATCAAGCAATTACTCAAAACTGCGAACAAAGTAGATATACCTTGTGGGAATTGTGGTTACTCATCCCATGATGCAGATGCTCAGTTCTGTAAGGCTTGTGGCACTAAATTGGAAAAGGTTTCAGGAAAGAATAGCACTCATTTAGGACTCTCCTGTCAATTACCTCCATCTGAGTTAACTATCAATACTGAACTAGGGGAAAAATCTGAGTAAGCTTATCAAAAAGTTATGATCGCTTATCAAAGGGTTCAACCTCAAAAATTTAAACTGTTCTAAACATCAGCCCACTTGCGCAGCAAATTAGAGTAACTTTTGGAAATCAAATCAAACTCGGCAGTTTTGCCATCTTTGTGAAAGATAGCCCGACGAGCAGTATCTAACTCAAGCAGGATCTCTCGCTCATGGGGATCTCTGACTAGACTTTGCACCCAAGCCACAGCAACCAATCGAATTCCCTCAGTTACAGGTTCTACTTGATGTAGAAAGGAAGAAGGATAGACAATTGCATCACCAGCTTCCAACTTGACAGTCTGTTCTCCTTGAATTGTCTCTAATATTAGTTCCCCTCCACCGTAAGTAGAAGGCGCACTCAAAAACACAGTCAAAGAGACATCTGAGCGCAACTTATTCTGGTTACCCATCAGAGCATTGTCAACATGCCAACCATAGGACATACCGGTTTGGTAACGGCTAAATAGCATCGAGTGAATAACCTTAGGTTGTACTGCAATCTGAAACAGCTGATTCCGCCACAGAGCTTTCTTTACTATCTCTTTTAAATCTTGAGCGTAGGTAGCCTTACTAGTTAACTGGGTGTTGTGTTTGACAACCTTTGCATGCCAACCAGCTGTCGTCTTACCGTCAATAAAGTCGGTAGCATCCAATCGTTGAGTGATTAGATTCAGTTCCTCTGTAGTCAGAACTTTCGCAATGGAGAGAATCATTCTGGGAGCCTCCGACTTTAACCATACCTCTTGCCATTTATATGTAAAGTAAATCACAATATTGAGCGATTCAATTTATTGTGTAATATTCCAGGAGGGATACCAAAATGTTAAAGAAAACTGCAGGACTATTGCTGTTAATGGGATTAATTGCGCCTTTAGGGGGGTGTCCGGCAGATACTGATGGTGGTGAAACCACTGAACCTGCAGCTGAAGAGTCTCCTGCAGCTGAAGAGTCTCCCGCTGCTGAAGAGTCTCCCGCTGCTGAAGACGATGAAGGTGGCGAAGATGGTGAAGGTGGCGAAGATGGCAACTAAGATAGTAGTTGATACCATTTTTGTTTTGAGAGCCAACTTATTGCTCCCTCTAACCTTCCTCGATTAGGCAACGCCAATCAACAAGGTTATTAGGGTCTGTTTTGTTGCCTTGAAGTCCCTCCTTACCTCAGGTAGGGGGGACAGCTACTTTTGCTTAGGACATGAACACCGCGAAGCGTCTTTTAGAGAAGCTGAGCACATTTTCAATTGGCTCGTCGAAAACTTTCAATAAGCCTTATATTAGCTCTGAGCCATTCATTTACCAATGTCTGAACCTTAACTCCATTTTCATTGGCAAGCTGGTTCATAAAGTCGTTCACATCTGGTTCAAGATAGATAGGAAAGCTGAACACTGCATCAGGATGATAAAACTTGCCACGTTCACCATTAGAAAAATCATACTCTGCTTTCATTGATTCCCCTCTTTATACCGCTTCACTTCCGTATTCGTAGCTTTACGTGCCGAAATGATCCGAATTTGGCACAATTCGTCGTTAATCTGTTCAAATGTGTGTACGACAACGCGAAGAATACCTGTGTTGTCTATTCCAAGAGTAACCCAGCGTTCCTCATCTTTGCTATGCTCTTCATCATAGATCGAAAGCTGGTTGGGATCTTGAAAGATTGTTACTGCTTGATGAAAAGAAACCCGATGTTTGCGAATGTTTTGCTGTTCTTTGGTTGGGTTCCAATCGAAGCTATAACGCAATTCTTACCTCATTTCCCTAAAATGCGACAACAAATGTAATGATGAACTTGCTACTTTGGAATGTTCCCCAGAAATGGTATTTTATATATGGTCATAGACTTTACCTACTTTAAAGAAAAATAGCAAAAAATAATAGCAAACGCAACCAACTTCCGGCAAAGTATCTGTTTAATGTCATTAAATTTTTCGGGGCATGGTAAATACTGTAGTGGCGGACTAACGTGCATTGGTGTCAACTTGAGCTAGAGATAGGTGAAGTGTGAAGCCTCTAGGCCGTTTGGAGCTCCTTCCCTATCGCTCAGGATGATATAATTCCCTTACGGTGGATACGTCCTAGATTTTTGAGCAGATTGAGTCATCTTAAGATGACTTCAGCTCTATCGATCAACCAATAAGTAACCATTTTTCCTTTACCTTTAACCTCAATCTCACCCCGCTTTTGGAATAAATATTTGTCCTTTAGGCGCTCATAAGTAGCAGCACTCACTTGAATGGCTCCTGGTTTTCCTTGGGATTCCATTCTTGAAGCAACATTGACTGCATCCCCCCACAAGTCATAGATAAATTTAGTAACACCAATTACTCCTGCAACTACTGGCCCTGTATTGATACCAATGCGGAGTCTGAAAGATTGACTATTATTCGAGGAGACATGAGTAATTTCCCGTTGCATTTCCAATGCCATCTCAGCAATCGCCTCTGGATGATCAGGTTTAGGCATTGGGAGACCACCAACTGCCATGTAAGCATCCCCAATGGTCTTGATTTTCTCCAAACCGTACTTTTGTGTTAAACGATCGAAGCGGGAAAATATCTGATTAAGTAACTCAACCAATTCTGTAGGTGGCATACGGGAAGAAAGAGGAGTAAAACCAACAATATCAGCAAAGAGAATTGTCGCTTCCTCGAATTGCTCAGCGATCGCACTTTGGTCTTGCTTCAATCGCTCAGCGATCATCTTGGGTAAAATATTTAGTAACAACCCCTCTGATTTGTCTTGTTCTACACGTAGCGCCTCCTCTGCTTGCTTGCGCTTAGTGATGTCTTCAACTGTGCCTTCGTAGTAGAGTATATTGCCATCAGCATCGCGAACAGCACGAGTATTCCCACAGCTCCAGATAATACTGCCATCTTTGCGATAGACTTGGTATTCAAAATTGAATACCGCACCATCCTTCTCTAAAGTCGCGATCAATTCATCCCGGCGTTTGGGGTTAACGTATAATTGCTGCTGAATATTAGTCAGGCTTTGCATCATTTCCTCTGGGGAGGAGTAACCATACATCCGAGCCAGTGCTGAATTAACACTGAGATAACGTCCATCGGTGGTAGTTTGAAAAATCCCACAGATGGCATTTTCAAAGATGCTGCGATACTTCTCTTCTGCTTGTCTAATGACTTCTTCTGCTAGTTTGCGCTCCGTAATATCTCGCGCTACCCAAATAACCCGATTACCTGGCATAGGCGAAGCATTGGCAGCAAACCAAACTTCAGCCAATTTTGGTGTTTGGTTTTTAGCTTTTAACTTGAGGATGATACCGTTTTCCTGATATTCCTGTATTGCCATCTCCCTGTGTTGAATGGGGAGGCTGTATTCTACACCTACTGTCTGTCCTGTAGCCAATGCCTGCCGGATATGACTAGCAAACAACTCGGCTTGCATTGGTGGCAAAACCTCATGGACAGTCTTACCAATACGTTCAGTTGTTGGACAATACAATAACTCAGAATTGGTTGATACTATTTTAAGATATCGTCCTTGCTCATCAAAAACGGCAATAACATCAGTCATCGCAGCAAAAAGAGCTCGTAATTCCGCTTCTATCCGTTGGCGCTCAACAATCTCAATTGCTAGTTGGTGATTGGACTCCTTAAGAGCTGCTGTTCGCTCCTCAACCCTAGTTTCTAGCTTTTCATTAGCTCTTTGCAATGCCTCTTCTGCTTGCTTGCGCTTGGTAATATCTTCAACAGTACCTTCGTAGTAAAGTAAGTTACCATTTTCGTTACGAACAGCACGGGCATTCTCAGAAATCCAGGTAATACTCCCATCCTTGCGACGGATTTGCGACTCAAAATCTACAACAGTGCCATTGTCCTGGAGTAAGAGACTAAAGAGGGAGCGACGGCTTGGGTTAAGGTAAAGTTGTTCCTGGATGTTGGTAATATTGTCCATCAGTGCTTTGGGAGACTGATAGCCATAGATCCGAGCAAGTGCGGGATTTACACTGAGGTAATGTCCATCAGGGGTAGTTTGGAAGATCCCTTCAATAGCATTTTCAAAGATACTGTGATAATTGGCTTCAGCTTGGCGTTGAGCTTCAAGAGCCTGCTGGCGCTCAGTAATATCGATACCAACGGTGAACGCCGCTCGATTTTGGTCGTACTTGCGAGCAACAATCAAATAAGTTCGGTTAACATTGTTGACTTGAGCAAATACTTCTCGGTAAACATCTTGTTCGGAGCTAGCGAAAAACTCTTTTACTAATTGATTAAACTCTGAGCTAGCCTGTAAAAAACCGATGTCTTGACCGATAAAAACTTCTCGATCTAATTTGAAGGTTTTGGCTAATTGTCGATTTACTCCCAGATACTTTAAATCTGAGCTAATCCAAGAAACAATACCAGGTACAGCTTCCAAGATAGCCTGTAACTGATCTTTAGCAGCTCGTAAGGCTTTTTCTGCTAAAGTTCGTTCTGCAACCTCAGCCACTAGTTGATCGTTGGATGCTACTAGAGCTGCTGTTCGTTCTTCAAATTGCTGCTCTAACTCAGCTTTTGCCTGTTTTAGTGCTTCCCTGGCTAACTTCTGTTCAGTAATATCCCGCGCTACCCAGATAACTGAGTTTGCTGAAATGGGTGAAATGCTGCTAGCAAACCAAACATCTTGCTCTCTAATAGTCAGGTTGTATTCTGCATTAACTGTCTGTTGGGTTAAGAGAGCATCTTGAATGTAACCTAAAAAGGTCTCCGCTTGAGCTGGTTCAAAAACCTCGTGCAAAGTTTTACCCATCAATTCGTCAGCAGGTTTGTATAGTAATGCTGGATTAGTTGGTGCAATTTTGAGATGCCGTCCCTCAGTATCAAGTATGAGGATGATATCCTTCATCGCGGCAAAGAGCGCTTTTAGTTCTGCGGCATTACGCGCCGCTTCCTTTACAGATTCATGGAGTACTGTTTCTATTTGCTGTCGTTGAGCAACTTCTCTGTACAACTGTATTGTTGTAGCTTCTAGTTCCTCAGACTTTTTCCCCAACTGCCAAACTTTCTGAGAAACTTCCGCCAGAATATCGATAACAATCGGTGAGGCATGAAAATTCATCTCTTCAACGCCTAGCCAGGGTAGAGGTTTAATTAGATTGTTACTAGTTTTAACGATCTCAAATTGTCCTGTAGGTAAAATTCTCCCAATTTGGGAAACTTTACCAACATGGTGATTGGGCTCAATGCAAACGCATCCACCAGGAGCTTCAAAGCTTTGACCATAAGCTGCCACACGAACTCTGTCAACCTCAAATGACTGGGCTAATTCCACCGCTTGTTTCCAGATGTATACTTGGGAATAGGCTGCTTCAATTGGGTCAGATGTGACTCGTTCTGCTCCATAGCAACGCTGAAAATTATTGACAAACTTCCGATTGTTGGGTGTCTCTAAACTCTGGAAGTAAGTCCAACTAGCATAGTGACCTGTAGCTACTTTTCCTATCCTCTGCAGTTCTTCCTCGGCTATACTCACTGCCATGATCGGAATCTTATCTGCAGTTAGACCTAACTCTTGGTATTGATGATAGAAAGCAATGTTACTATCACCATTGATCGTACTGAAGACGACATCAGGGGCTTGTTGCTTGATTCTGGTGATAACTTTCCTAAAGTCTTGAGTTCCCAAGGGGAGGTAATCTTCCCCAACGACTATGCCTCCTTGCTGTTTTAATTGTGCTTTGATAATTTTATTAACAGTACGCGGAAAAACATAATCTGACCCTAGCAGATAGAAGCGTTTACCTAGATTTTGTAGCAACCAACTCACAGCAGGTTCTACTTGTTGATTAGGACAAGAGCCAGTATAGAAAACATGTTTGGAACTCTCTAATCCTTCGTACTGTAAGGGATACCATAATTGAGCGTTTAATTCTTCTAACACAGGTAGGACTGCCTTTCGACAAGCAGAAGTCCAACCGCCAAAAAGGGTTACTATTTGGTCTTGTTGGATCAGTTTTCTCGCTTTGCTTTCAAATAAGCTTGGTCTAGAAGCTCCATCTTCAATGACTGGTTCAATGAGCTTACCTAGTACTCCTCCCGCTTGGTTAATTTCAGCAATTGCCATCAGTTCTGCATCTTTCAGTGGAGCTTCACTAATAGCCATTGTTCCTTGGAGAGAGTGCAGGATACCCACTTTTACACTTGACATAGATGAAATCTCTCCCAAAAGTATAAATCCTTCTTTGTTGATTAGCTTTACCTGCGATGCAATCCATAAAATCTTGGTTAGAAAAAATTTTTTATTCCTATTGATATACTGCCCTAACTGATCAGTTAGGTATGTTTAGATGATGTTTATCAATAAAAAGTTTTGTCAGACGCTGAGTTGATTTCAGTAGAGCAACTGAAAAGTTGACCTCTCCTATCTGTTTTCAACTCAGTTTACATTCCAAAACTTATGCAATGAATTATTGTAGAAAATTCATATTAGGCTACTCCTAAGGTTAAATTTGATTAATTTTTCTTTATTTTAGTTTACATAAATTTTACAATATGGTTTAGTTGATGGTAGTCGATAACACAAATAAAATCAGTTTCAGTATCCTTAGATACAAAAATTCAATTTCTGCAAAACTTTAGTGCATTAACTGTATAACCTCTAAGATTGATCATATAGCTATTTTTATTCTCTAGCCGGAAAAATAAAAAAAAGCCTGTCTTACAGGCTGCCTAAAAGCTTTAAACAAAAGTAAATTTTCCTCCACAAAAAACCAGACAACAGTACTCAATACTAAAATACTAACTATTCATGATCGGTATTTGCTTAATTTTTAAGGTTTAAGCCGTAACTTGTAACACATGAAATACTGAATTGAGTTAACTACTCTATATTTTGTTAAGAATTAAGAATTTATAGAGAGATTATTGCCTAATGGGCTGTTCTCGGGCGCACGTCGGTGCGCCCCTACTGTTAGCTCGCCTAAATGTTTCTCCTCTACGGTAACCTAATACCTTATCTCTATGAGAGTGTTTAACCTTTTTGTAACTCAATGTCAAGTCAAAAGCCGATATAACTCTAAATTTTTACTAGCGCTACAACTCTTTTCCCTGAGGCATTACACAATCAACAAATAAAGTTATTGATAGTTGGTAATACCTAGCGTCATACAAAGAACAGTTGTTAGAGTATTTTTTATAAACACTCTTATTGGATATAGATACTAACTATCCCTCTTCTGTCACTTTCCTAAATTCTGACGAGATTTCGTCATTACAGCCAACGATACCTAACGAGAGAATAAGGTTTGACCCCTATTTTTCGGAGTCTGACAGAAGAGGGATATTAGATTTACTCCAGGCAAAAACACCGTACCCTAATCGCCTTGAGCACTTTAATCACCGCTTATTATCAGCGTCGTTATTTTAGGTTACACTGATTATAACATATATTCCGGAAGGTTTATGAAAAGTGATTTTGTGAGCAAAGGCAGGTCAGTGAGTAACCTTAAGGTTCATTTGGTGTTGACCACCAAATATCGACGCAAGGTTTTCAACGCAGAAATGCTTAATCGATTGCATGAAATCCTTGAAGAATTGCTAGGAAAATGGGATTGCAAGCTGATTGAATTTAGCGGAGAAGCTGACCATGTTCACGCTCTTTTCCAGTACCATCCTGATGTAGCTCTTAGTAATCTAGTTAATAATCTCAAGTCTGTAACTTCTCGCAAGCTTCGACAAGAATTTACCGATTACCTATCAACGTTTTACTGGAAAGATGTTTTTTGGAATGGCTCTTATTTTGTTGCCAGTTGTGGCGGAGTAACCATTTCAACTCTTAACCAGTATATTGGGAATCAAGACCAACCCGAAGGCTAGTGCCGCTGCGCGGAATTAAGAATTAAGAATGCTTACAGAGAATACGTGGCACTGGCATCTTGCCAGTGTATTTGTTTTTATTGGTTTTTTGTTTTTTGACAAACAACCAACAACTAACAGCTTGCTAACAAGAAATTCCCCGTGCTGTCTTCCGGGGAATAAGTTAATTTGTTTCTTTGATTCATAGCGGGTGGCGCGCCAACCGTCAGGCGCCCTCCAACTGAGAGCTAAACTGATACCGTACGCATACGCATTTCTAGATATACTAACAAAGCATTGATATCAGCTGGGTTAACGCCACCAATGCGGGAAGCTTGACCAATAGTTAAAGGTCTGACCTTTGAGAGTTTTTCACGAGACTCCTTTGATAGGGTATCGATGGTAGAGTAATCTAAATCTGGTGGTAATTGTCGCTGCGCTTGGCGGGCAACCGCATCAATTTGCTTTTGCTGGCGTTGGAGATAACCAGAATATTTGATATCAATTTCTGCACCTTCTCGTTCCGACTGGTTAAGGTTAGCATTACCCAAACCATATTGGTCGAGATTGATGTAGTGAAAACCGGGACGACGCAGCAAGTCAGCTAGGGTAATAGAGCCTTTAATCTTTTGCTGAGTGAAAGACGCGATCGCAATTCCTAGTTCTTCATGTTCCTTAACTCGGATTTGCTTCAATCGCTCTTTTTCTGCGGTAATATTAGCTTGTTTTTCGGTATATATCCCCCACCTGCGGTCATCAATCAGTCCCAATTCTCGTCCTAAAGGTGTCAAACGTCGGTCAGCGTTATCTGAACGCAGTAAGAGACGATATTCAGAACGGCTGGTTAACATGCGGTAAGGTTCTCTTAGATCCTTGGTACACAAATCATCAATTAATGTACCAATATAGCTCTCCTCCCGGGGAAAGACGACCATTTCCTGATGTCGGACATATCGCACAGCATTAATCCCAGCAACAATGCCCTGAGCAGCAGCTTCCTCATAGCCAGTAGTACCATTAATTTGACCGGCACAGAAGAGCCCATCAATTTTCTTAGTCATCAGGGTGGGGTAGCACTGAGTTGCGGGCAAGTAATCATACTCAACCGCATAGGCAGGGCGTAGCATGGTGCAGTTTTCTAAACCAGGCAGGCTACGTAACATTTGCAACTGCAAATTCTCCGGTAACCCAGTAGAAAATCCCTGAATATATAGTTCTGGAATTTCTCTACCTTCCGGCTCAATGAAGATTTGATGGCTTTCCTTATCAGCAAAGCGTACAATCTTGTCCTCAATGCTAGGACAATAACGGGGGCCCTTAGCATCCACCCAGCCGCCATAAACTGGTGATAGGTGGAGGTTGTCCCGAATTATTTGATGAGTTTTACTTGTTGTCCGGGTTAGGTAGCAGGGCATCTGCTTTCGTTCCACCCAAACTTCAGGATCAAAGCTAAACCAGCGTACCTCTTCATCCCCTAACTGGGGTTCCAGCTGGCTATAATCTACCGAGCGCTTATCCACCCGTGCCGGGGTTCCCGTCTTCAGTCTATCGGTTTCAAACCCAAGCCGATTAAGGGTTTCCGTTAAACCAACCGCTGCAAATTCCCCAGCACGTCCTGCTGCCATGGATTTGTTACCTACCCAGATGCAACCTCCCAGGAAAGTGCCAGTGGTTAGTACTACTGCTGGTGCTTGGAATGCTACACCAAAGTAAGTATCAACACCAATAACCTCATTACTAGCTCCCAGAACTAAATCCGTTACCATGCCTTCCCGAATTATCAGGTTGTCCTGATTTTCGACAATCTGCTTCATCACTGCGGCATATTCCCGCTTATCAGTTTGCGCCCGCAATGCCCAAACCGCTGGCCCCCGTGAAGAGTTCAACACCCGCTTTTGTAAGTAGGTTCTATCAGCCATTTTGCCGATTTCGCCCCCCAAGGCATCCACTTCATGAGCAAGTTGGGACTTAGCAGGCGCACCTACAGCTGGATTACAGGGTTGCCAAGCAATTTTGTCCAGATTGAGGGTAAGTAAAAGGGTGCGACAGCCAAGGCGAGCGCTGGCTAGGGCTGCTTCACAGCCCGAATGTCCAGCACCGACAACAATGACATCAAAAGCGTCTTGGAATTCCACTGGGGAATGGGTGGTCATGTTTTAGTTAATAGAAGCACAGGTAAGAGAAGGGTCATAATTCTTTAGTTTAACTAGTTATTTTAATCATTGGTGGTACTTGCAAACACAATATCCTCATAAATATCCCCTATATTTAACTCCAAACCAATAGTTTCTAAACCTATACTCTCATCCAATCCCTCATGCGATCGCATTAACCACTCATTTTTGTCTGTTCTGACATACTGATCAACTACCGGCTGATATTGATTCACTAATAAATATTCGGAGAATTCAGGAATTGAGCGATAATACATGAATTTGTTGCCTCGATCATGAGCTTCAGTTGAGCTAGACAATACCTCTACAATGAGTTGGGGATTGACAACTTCATCTCGTCGGTTCTCATGAAACTTTGGTTTTCCCTCAATGACCATCACATCAGGATATACTCCCAACGACGATGCTGAGGAATCCAAATCCGCAAATCACTATTGAAGGGCTTAAATCGGGTCTTTCTTAAAGCACTTTTCAACAGTGCATAAATGTTGCCAGAAATTGCACTGTGTTCTAGGGTTCCACCCGTCATAGCAAGAACCTCCCCGTCGTGATACTCATGGCGCTCTTGAGCAGTTTCTTCCAAGCTGCGATACTCTTCGAGAGTGTAGTGTTGGACAAGCGTTTGTATCATCATGATAATTTGAGGACTACTACTGGTAAGCAGTTCGGGACACCTCGTAGACAAAGAGCATACAGTATTTTAACTGCACTATACCTCAGTTTACAGGTGACAAGTTAAGGCTTTAACTCATCCCTTAAGAAATGGGCTTCGGTGCCGTTTTTGGTGAGCCATTGGTTCTGCAACAGATGTACTAATGTGGTTTCAGACTAACAGAAGCGATCGCTAAATTATTCAGTAACCAAATAACCATCTGAACATTTTGCGCTATGGTAGACACCAAAATTTCAGTAAATATGCCGAGAGAACTCTAGTGAAGTACTTCTTCCTATCTGATGGTTGGGTGGTAGGTCGTGTTTGGGAATTTGGCGGACAGTGGAACGTCAACGCTTGGCGACGGGAACCGGAAATTGTCTGTATTAACCTTTGTATTATCGAGCAAGGGGAAAAATTATGGCTCTATCGAGTTGAAGACGCTGTTCTCATGGTGGAAGTCAAACCCACCCCTGATGCCTCAGCCAACTCAACAAAGACAATTGGTCAAGTTGTGCTCAAACGTCTAATTACTGCTGAACAAGCGATTGAGCGATTAGCGACTGCACAAACCTTGCTGAATGCCCTAGATTTTGAACATTAAGATATTGCCTCCCATTAGTAGAACTATCTTCTTAATTGGGAGCAGCCTGACGGGCGGCGCACCACGCGCTACGAAGGTCAGAAACAAGCCAAATCCTCTTTCCTCCTGCCTCCTGCCCTCTGCCTCCTGCCTTGTTTCATCAGAGCAACTAACCAATTTGCTTGCAATGCACCCTAACAGTAGTTACAATTCTTTAAACAATATTCAGTTTCATAGACGCCTCGTCATAAAACCCATACTGCCCAGACTTGACAAATCAATTCTAGGCTGGTTAAGGCGAGCTCTAATATCAAAATCAAAAAAAGCGTCGCACTAGAAACTTTATCTGTAGGAG
The DNA here is from genome assembly GCA_965222765.1 of Caldora sp. GTDB lineage: Bacteria > Cyanobacteriota > Cyanobacteriia > Cyanobacteriales > Coleofasciculaceae > Caldora. Next base: position 52,316 of record CBDCVG010000070.1, on the reverse strand, counting down.
GAGCGTAGTCAATGGGACTACCTTGGTATCGAGTACACACAGTCGTCCTGAATGATCCAGGGCGTCTGATTGCTGTACACCTAATGCATACTGCTTTGGTAGCAGGTTGGGCTGGTTCTATGGCCCTTTATGAATTAGCAATTTTTGATCCTAGCGATCCAGTTCTTAACCCCATGTGGCGTCAGGGGATGTTTGTCCTCCCTTTCATGGCACGTCTAGGCGTCACCGATTCCTGGGGTGGCTGGAGTGTTACTGGTGAAGCAGCAAACAATGTAGGCTTTTGGTCTTTTGAAGGCGTAGCGGCAGCTCACATTGTCCTTTCTGGTCTGTTGTTCCTAGCAGCCGTATGGCACTGGGTCTTCTGGGACTTAGAACTGTTTAGAGACCAGCGTACTGGTGAACCCGCTCTTGATTTGCCCAAGATGTTTGGGATTCACCTATTTTTGTCCGGTTTACTCTGTTTTGGCTTTGGAGCCTTTCACTTAACTGGACTTTGGGGTCCTGGAATGTGGGTTTCTGACGGTTATGGTCTAACTGGCAGTATTCAACCTGTGGCTCCTGCTTGGGGACCGGAAGGCTTCAATCCCTTTAATCCTGGGGGTATTGTTGCTCACCATATTGCTGCGGGTATTGTCGGTATTATTGCCGGTTTGTTTCACTTAGCAGTTCGACCGCCAGAACGACTGTTTAAAGCTCTGCGGATGGGCAATATTGAAACTGTACTTTCCAGCAGTATCGCCGCCGTATTTTTTGCTGCTTTTGTGGTAGCAGGAACTATGTGGTATGGCAATTCAGCTACACCAGTTGAACTGTTCGGTCCAACCCGCTATCAGTGGGATCAGGGATATTACCAACAGGAAATTGACCGCAGAGTGCAAGCTAGTTTAGCTTCCGGAGCAAGTTTGTCAGAAGCTTGGTCAGAAATTCCAGAAAAGCTGGCTTTTTATGACTATGTAGGCAACTCTCCAGCTAAAGGTGGTTTGTTCCGCACAGGTGCGATGGACAACGGGGATGGTATTGCTCAATCTTGGTTGGGACATCCAGTATTTAAGGATTCTGAAGGTCGGGAATTGACAGTTCGTCGTATGCCCAACTTCTTTGAAACCTTCCCTGTCATCTTGACTGATGCTAATGATGTAGTACGGGCGGATATTCCTTTCCGGCGGGCAGAATCAAGATATAGCATTGAGCAAACTGGTGTCACCGCCAACTTCTACGGTGGTAATCTGAATGGTCAAACGATTACAGACCCAGTACAAGTCAAACAGTATGCTCGTATTGCCCAACTAGGTGAAGGCTTCGAGTTTGATACAGAAACCCTAAATTCTGACGGTGTATTCCGTACCAGTCCACGGGGTTGGTTTACCTTCGGTCATGCAGTATTTGCCCTGTTGTTCTTCTTCGGGCATATCTGGCATGGTTCCCGTACCCTGTTCCGAGATGTGTTTGCTGGTGTTGAAGCAGACATGGAGGAGCAAGTAGAGTGGGGTCTTTTCCAGAAGGTGGGAGACGAATCCAGCCGGGTTAAAGAAACGGCTTAGTAAGGGAAAATTCAAATTTTTCTGGCTTTTGCCTTTTACAGGCGGGTTAACACAAGTGTCTGTTAACTGATCCCCCGTGCTTTAGACGGGGGATTTCGTGTTATTTGTTGTTAGTTGTTAGTTTTTTGTCAAGAAATCAAATAACAAATAACAAATAACAAACAACCAAGCGGCGGGCGGCTATCCCTAACATCCCTTGAAGGAATGAGCTTCCCGCCGCTTTCAGTAACAGACATCTTTCTTCAACCCGCCTTTATGATATTAAATGTAACTTTTCGAGGTAAACTATTAATTAAGCAAATAATCAGAAATTATTGATATGGAAGCTGTTGCTTATATCTTGGTTTTGACCTTAACATTGGGCGTTCTATTTTTTGCGATCGCCTTCCGAGAGCCTCCTCGGATCGAAAAGTAGTTTGGTGCAATCGGTTTGACCGGTGTACGATCTTGTGAATATCACCCCAAATAATGAGTTTGAATCCTCGTCCTTCTAGGATACCTTTAAGGTCTGAGGTTGTTTACAATTTTATTAGTCTGCTCAATCTCCTGAGCCGTCAAAGTCCATCTATTTCCTTCGCATAAGGAAATTGGATAGATTGATACCGGCTCAGATTTTCACATTTTTTTACTTATCTCTCAAATTAAAACTTTTTATTACATTTACTACCTTTGAGTCCAACAAGTAACAAAGGACTTTCCCTTATGCAATGCCCTAATTGTCAGCACAGTGATAGCCGTGTTCTTGAGTCTCGTTCAACAGAAATAGGACAAAGTATTCGGCGACGTCGGGAGTGTTTGCGATGTAAACATCGCTTTACTACTTACGAACGTATCGAATTTGTGCCTGTGACTGTTATCAAACGAGATGGGAAGAGAGAATCATTTGATCGTTCTAAGTTATTACGAGGAATTGTCCGTTCCTGTGAAAAAACTGGTATTCCTCAAAGACGTCTTGAAGCATTAGTTGCTGAAATTGAAGCAGAATTACAGCAAAGATTTGGTCGGGAAGTCACTAGCAATGAAATTGGTGAATTAGTTCTTCAGTATCTGCGAGGGGAGAGTGAAGTGGCTTACGTGCGTTTCGCTTCTGTTTATCGCAAGTTTCAAGGCATCCGAGATTTTGTCGAAACTCTAGATGACCTAAAAACTAACAGTTTGCTAATCGATAGCTCAAAAGTTAACGAAACTAGCTCAACTGAAACTCAAGAACAGGAAACACCAGCATCTGTGATGACACATTCTTAGCTTGAGAATTGAAAATTGAGAATTGAAAATTGGGTGCTAGATTTAACATATAATCAATCCAGCTTGAGTTACAATGATCTATCGGGAATTTATCAAATATTCTAAAATAGAGTAGAGACAAAGCAATGTAGGTGTAGGCGGCATAATGCCGAAGTTCGTATACATCAACAGGAGGCAGAGTCATTACAACAGATAACAATAGGAAATGCAACGCACATGCTCTCTCAGACAACAACTACTAGAGATATAGGCTTCACTCACGAAGATTTTGCTGCCCTGCTAGATAAGTATGATTACCATTTCAGTCCTGGAGATATTGTTGCTGGGACAGTATTCAGCCTCGAGCCAAGGGGAGCTCTGATTGACATTGGTGCGAAAACTGCCGCCTATATTCCTATTCAGGAGATGTCAATTAACCGGGTTGATAATCCGGATGAAGTATTACAATCTAACGAGACCAGGGAATTCTTTATTCTGACAGACGAGAATGAAGATGGACAACTAACCCTTTCCATACGCCGCATTGAGTATATGCGAGCTTGGGAACGAGTACGGCAACTACAAGCAGAAGATGCTACCGTGCGCTCCCTCGTCTTTGCCACTAATCGTGGTGGTGCCCTTGTAAGAATTGAAGGATTACGTGGTTTTATTCCCGGTTCTCACATCAGCACTCGCAAACCTAAGGAAGATTTGGTGGGAGAAGAACTGCCCCTAAAATTCCTGGAGGTTGATGAGGATCGCAATCGGTTGGTTCTCTCCCACCGTCGCGCCTTGGTTGAGCGTAAGATGAACCGCCTCGAAGTTGGCGAGGTTGTGATTGGTTCAGTCAGGGGTATCAAGCCTTACGGTGCATTCATTGATATTGGTGGCGTTAGTGGATTGCTTCACATTTCTGAGATTTCTCACGACCATATTGATACACCCCATAGTGTCTTTAGTGTCAATGATGAAGTTAAAGTGATGATCATTGACTTAGATGCTGAAAGAGGTCGCATTTCTCTATCCACTAAGCAATTAGAGCCAGAACCAGGGGATATGATCAACAACCGTCAGCTGGTTTACGACAAGGCTGAAGAAATGGCTGCCAAGTATCGGGAGAAGATGCTGGCACAACAGCAAGGTGGTACTCCTGAATCGGAAGAGCCTGCAGTTCAAGAGCAAGAGGAAGAAGAATTCGTCGCTGCTGTTGAAGAGTAATCAATTGATTTTTGGGGATGGTGTGGAACATCCCAACTGCTAATTCAAGGGGGATTTTCCCTCTTGTTTCTTTTTTGTTGATACAAGGTATTGTGGGAATAGTATTTTGGTAAAGGAGTTTAGATCTTGACCATAATTCGCTGTCGGGATACTACCTTCCCTAATATCCAAGCGATTATTTTTGATAAAGACGGCACCCTGGAAGATTCCCAAGTCTTTTTGCGAGAGTTGGGACAAAAAAGATCGCGCCTCATTGACGCCCAAATTCCCGGCATTGGAGAGCCACTACTGATGGCTTTTGGCATCCAAGAGGACACCCTTGATCCTACTGGTTTGATGGCAGTTGGTAGCCATCGCGAAAACGAAATTGCTGCAGCAGCTTATATTGCAGAAACTGGTAGAGGTTGGCTAGAATCACTCGCGATCGCTCATAATGCTTTTGCAGAAGCTGATCGGTATCTCAAGGATGCTGCTAATACTTCACCGATGTTTACTGGTAGCCTGGAAGTACTGAAGTTTCTTTCCGAAACTGGTTTAAAACTGGGTATTCTCTCAGCTGACTCAACGGCTGGAGTACAAGCATTTGTTAAGCGTCACCAACTCGAACTTTATATCCAGCTGCAGCAAGGTGTAGAGGAAGGACCGAGTAAACCAGATCCAGCACTGTTTATCCAAGCTTGCCAAACTTTAGGTGTAGAACCCGCTTCAACTTTGATGGTAGGAGATTCTCTAGGTGATATTGAGATGGCACGTCGTGCTGGTGCTGCTGGTTGTATTGGTATTTGTTGGGGAACACCAGAAGCAGCTCATTTGGAGAAGGCAGATGTCGTAATTGGGCAACTTGATGAAATCCAAATTGTTGAAGAATGAAGTAAGTAGGTTGGGTGAAGCTTTCGCGAAACCCAACATTACAGTACTACGGGAAGATGTTAGGACATCAGAAGAAATAACCACAGAGTCACAGAGGACACAAAGAGATAAAAGGTTGGCGTTGGGTTCCGCTTTTGGTTAGGTTGGAGAGATTTTGGTCAAAAGTTTACCCCTAGTTTTAACATTGCCACGCCACTACAGCTTGCTAAAATAGTGCGCTAAAGTAGAACAGTTGAACTAAATAAGGGTAATCTATGCAGCCCTATCAATTTAGCTGCCCTGAACAGAGCCGAATTTATCGAAGACTCAAGGATCTTGTTGGACCCGGCGCAGCAGCTTTCTACAAGGATGCCTGTCGTCTCATGGAAATGAATCCCCCACTGGAATCTACGACACATTTGGTAGGACACCTATTGCGAGAAATTGAGAGTTCGCTGTTCGATGTTTTGAAGCCTCTCTCACAACCTAAGGTAAGTCAATCAGATTCAAACTTAGTAAAGTGTCCAGAGTGCGGATGTAAATTTCAACACCGAGAGCTAAGCCCTACTCGAAAAGACCAAATTAAAGCTATTCTCAAAGCAATTGAAATTAGTGATCAGGATACCATCGCTCAACTTTGGCTTAGATCTGATGGACTTCATCGCTATGCTCATCGGCAGGGATTAGCACAACCTCGAATGCTCAATAAAGAATTCAAAGACTTTTGGATAGAAATTCAAAAAACTTGGAATACTGTACTTGATCAATTCGAGGCTTTTGCATCTGTAGTTCGAGAAAAACTCAATGAGCTAATCAACAAATCGGAACCAAACAAGCAAGATATAGATTTTTTGCGACACAATACACCTAATAGTCATTTTGCCATTGGGTACTTTTTTGATAACCTAGAATTTCCAGCCTGGCTCAAACGACTTAATACAGCAGGCTTCTTCAAGAATCCACCAGGGCTAGAGATTGATCTAGAAGGCAAGAATTTTCGGTGTCCTGTGTGGGCGCAATCTAGTTACTTGATTAAAGTGGCACCTCATGAACCTAAAACAGTTCTAGAGATCGCCAAAGAACTTTTTGATGCAGATAGCAACAATATTGTGATCTATGAAGATCTTGCCAAAGCAGCTCTTAAAATGCCTTCCGAATTTGCTGTTCTTTGGGTTGATCCAGCAATTGATTGGCTTAATAAACAGCAAACTTCGTTAAGCTACGGCTTGTCAGAAGTATTGGGAAATTTGATTGCCTATTTAGGTCAGGAAAATCAGGTAGATGCAGCTATTGACTTAACACGAGAACTTCTTGCCGTCTTGCCTGAATCAGATAGTTTTTCACTGGGAAGACCTATCACTCATCTCAATGAATATTATTATGATAGGATAATCAAAGAATATGTAGTATCATTAATAGAACAGCAACCTGATGTAGTTCTGACTCTACTTTGTGATCTACTTAATAGCTATCTGAACCCTTCAGACTTCAGTAGAGAAGGACAATGTTATGAAGATCATTTATACCTTTGGTTCCCCAATCTAAACAATAATTCAGTGAATCTGCGTAGGATTGATAGTATTCTGGTAGGAGCTATTTGGGATATCACAAAGCAAATTGCAGAGCGTGATTCAAATCAAGTAAGAAATTTATTCCAAAACTTCCAAAGTTATCGCTGGCGAATTTTTGATCGCATTTCCCTGCATTTATTGCGACGCTTCCCAGAGCAACTATCAGGTTCGATTATTACTCGTTTAACAGACCGCGATCGCCTGGAGTGGCTTGGTCTCCGTCCAGCAAAAATGGAATTTCATTATTCCCATGAACACGCACTTCTTTTGCAAGAACAATTCGCAAACATCCCAGTTTATGCACAACAACAAATCTTCTGTTGGTTGGGAGAAGCTCCAACAGATATCATGGAGATTGAAGCTGCGAAACGGGAGGAGTATGTCAAGTATTGGCGACGTGATTGGCTCTCCATCCTTCACGATTACCTGCCTCCACATTTAAACCAGCTCTATAATCAACTTGTTCAAGAGCTTGGCGCCCCAATCTGTCTGGATTCTATTGTTACTAACAAGGAAAATACTGGTCTAAATAGTCCTCAATCGGAGGCAGAACTATCTGAGATGATTGAACGGTTTAAGGAACTTGATTCACAGTTCATGGTTTACTTTCTTCGGGGACTTAGGAAAGCACTAGAAAATCATTCAGGTGAGCAGGAAGTATTTTCATGGAAGTCTGTTCTTGCATTTTGTGTTTGGATTTTGGAGAACTGTAGAGAAATTTGCGATCGCAACTCCTTAGATTATTACTCTGAATGGAATATGTACTGTGACGATGTAGTGAGCTTAATCGATATTGGACTTCAAGCACAAGGTTCAAATAAAATTCCCTTGATTTTCCGCAGACAAGTCTGGCAACTCTTAGAACCCCTAACTAGAGATAAGTTGGTAACGCCAGGTTTCACGCCTCACTATCAAGACAGCAATATGGGTTCAGATAACGCTTCTGTCAATACCGTAAGAGGCAAAGCAATGCACGCAGTTGTGGAATATGCCTTTTGGATTAGGCAGGATGCCAACGTTAAAGCAGAGGAATCTCAGAATTTGGGAACATCCCAATTTTGCACGTTAGTTCTTTTAAGGGGGACTGAAACCCTTTCAATGTCGTTACTTTGGGTAATGTTTTTGCCAAAATGGGATGCTCCCCAGAATTTTGATGATATGCCTGAAGTTCAGCAACTTTTGGAGTGGCATCTCAATCCCCAGCAAGATCCAGCTTCTGCCATTCGTGCTGTTTATGGTAATTGGTTTCCTCCGTTGCTTTATCTAGCCTCTGATTGGGTACTGCAACAAATTGATAACATTTTTCCTGAAGAACCAGCTTTGCAATGGCTATTTGAGGCAGCATGGGAAGGATATCTGTGTAATCATCAGCCTGATATCAATGTTTTCAATACTTTGAGGAGGAAGTACATTTATGCTGTAGCACAACTATCTACCCCAAATACTTCCTCTCGTCAGCAATCAGAAACTGTCAAAGCGTTATCTATTCATTTACTTGAACTTTTCTGGTATCGGGTAATTGATTTAAGTGAATCTGACAAATTACTTGAAGATTTTTTCGCCAAAGCTCCTACTTATGCTCGTGAAGAGTTCATGAGGCATTTTAGCAGGCGATTGCTTTATCAGAACTTTGAAGTTGACGATAAATTGCGCCAGCGTCTCCAGAATTTTCTAGAGTGGCGTATCGATCAAACCAAGGATTTCAAAGCTATTGTTAAACAGTCCTCTGAGCTAAAGTATTTTAGCTGGATATTTGCTTCTGGTAAGTTGGAAGATCAATGGGCAATTGCCAAACTAGTGGATGTTCTGAAGCTTCTCGGAACAGTCGAGCAATGTAGAGGTGGAGAGCAATTTTTGAAGCACCTCGAAAGTTTAGCACCTGTAATGCCACAGAAAACGTTACGGTGCCTATGCCTCATGGTTAATGGTAGTGAAGCACTTGAATGGTTCGCTTCATACCGTAGTAACTATCACCGTGCTATTCTTCGGGCAGCTCTAGAAAGTGGCGAAGAAGTTGCCAAAAAATCAGCCAGAGATTTGATTAATCGATTACTCGCACGGAACTTAGGAAATTACAAAGAATTACTTGCATAGAGTGAGGTGGGCATTATATTGAATCATATCGCCCCCGCCTTAGTTAATGCAGGAGTTTCCAGGAAAGTCAGCAAAATTGCTTGGTCAAATTCTCTAAAGAAACAGAGTTCTCCACGCTATTGGTCTATTTTTTCTCTCATCTGCGATAGTTGGATAAAAGCGATTCGGATTTGGTATGGCGCGTAGGGCTAGGCAATAGGTAATAGGCAACAGGCAATAGTAAGCAGTGAGTGAGTTTCAGGATTTAGGAATGTCCTAACCTAAACTTGTAGTGCTATACCTCTCTTCTGTCAAACCGGGTTGAAACGTTGATTTTACGTTGGCTGTAATGCCGGAAATTAGTGGAAATATCCCAGAGTGACAGAAGAGAGATACAGCGCTTTCCTCTGCTATGAGGTACAACATCAATCAAGCAGTTTCAGGGATAGCAGGCTAATACTTTACTCCATAAGAGCGCAAAGCGTTGTATTATTCTTTATCCTTCAGACTTCATACTTTTTGCATTCTCCTCAAAGGACTCCAAGATTTTGAGTAAACGAATAGCTGAGTGATAAGCTTCCTCTGTGAAGGAGAACTGCTCTTCGGAGCTATCTACCAAACCATCAACCACTAATTGCAAAAAACCAATCATGGGGTTGAGACGAGTGCGTATTTCATAAGAAGTTTGGAATAAAGCATTATTCACTGCTTCATTAATCACATCATTAGAACTTCGATCAAATTGCATGGTGTACAAATGATTGTAGTGGCCATCTTTTTGAATAAGCTCTTCATGAGTACCAATTTCCACTACTTGCCCCTTTTCCATCACAGCAATTTGATCTGCTTTTTGGATAGTTGAGAGTCGGTGAGCAATTACAATAGTTGTGCGATCGCGGCAGAGTTCATCAATTGCCTGTTGTACTAATCTTTCAGATACAGTATCCAAAGCACTAGTAGCCTCATCCAAAATTAAAATATCTGGGTTACGCAACAGTGCGCGAGCAATTGCGATTCTTTGTCGCTGTCCCCCGGAGAGCATGATACCCCGCTCACCTATTTCTGTATCAAACCCTTGGGGTAAATCAAGAATAAACTCGTAGGCATTGGCTCTTTTGGCTGCTGCAATAATCTCATCATCAGTGGTATTTTCCCTACCATAGGCAATATTATCGCGCACCGAAGTATTAAATAGAAACGTATCCTGACTGACAATCCCCATTGCTTGTCTGAGCGATCGCAAGTTATACTCTCTCAAATCCTCTCCATCGATCGCGATCTTACCCCCAACAGGATCGTAAAATCTGGGCAACAAATCTGCCAAAGTTGACTTTCCTGCTCCAGAGGAACCAACTAAAGCCAGGGTTGTACCTTTGGGAACCCATAAATTTATTTTACTTAGGACTAAATCTTGATGCTCCGGATAAGCAAAGGATACATCTTCTAGACGAATACCTTGTTCTATTTTTTGATAAAGTTTATTGCCACTATCCATGAAAGGTTTATTATCCTGTCTCAGGAAATTTGCGACAATTTCAGTACTAGGAGAGGCATTGGCAAATTGAGTTCTTTGTCCATTCAATTTTCCCACAACTGGCAGTAATCTATTAAGCAAAAATAGGTAAATACCCAAAACAGCTATTAATGCTTTAGGTGCAACATCCTGGAATAAAAAAGCTTTACCCAAAAAGACAATCGCTAACATTGCCAAAATTCCTAAAATTTCATTTATTGGTCCTAGGATGGCAAAATTAGCTTGGGATTGATATTCTGCTTGTTCTCGTTCGTTAAGAAAATTATTGATGCGTTGATATTCTGCTGCTTCATTACCAACAGATTTAATTAGTCTTATACCTGTTAAGATTTCTAGTAAAGCAGTAGAATAATTTCTTGATCTCTCTGAGAGTACTTTGCCAAATTTTCTCGCCCGTTTAACAAAATACTGATTAATCCAGGTTACTAGTACTAATAAAATAGTTGATGCTACAGTTAATTGCCAGGAAATAGTAATTAGAATACCAACAAATATTAAGATAGTGATCAAGGTAACGAATAACTGAATAGCTATTTTAATAGCATTGGCTGCTCTGCCAACTTCTTGATTGACTTTATTAACTAAGTCTCCAGTTCTAATTTTTACAAAATAGTCTAAATCAACTTCTAAAATTAATTTTATACCAGCTTTTCTAATGTCATTTACTAGTCTTTTTGCTAAGGAAAAAGAAACTAAAGAGGTAACATAAGCCGCAATATTTTTCAGAATTATTGCCAGCATAACTACCCCAAACATCAAAATGATGCCATCGCCTCCTTCACCACTACCAAAAATAGACAAGATTTTACGAATAAGTGGTGGTCCAGCGTCTAATTGAAGGCTTTCTCTACTTAAAAAGCCTATCACTAGTGGCACAATTAATGTGGCACTGATGCCATTGAAAATAGCACTGGAAAAACCAAGCAGGATAGTTAAGATGATCCAACCAGGGTAACGCAAGGCATAGCTCAAGAGTAGCTTATTAGGAGACATAGAATATTTATTACTAGGAAAGAAAAGTCTCAAATTTCAAACTTACTAGTGCAGCACGGCGGAAATAACCCACCACTGACAAAAGCTAAAATGAGGGAATAGAGTAGTGCGAGCATCTTGCTCGCGTTTGACTGATTGATCGCGAGCGAGACGCTCGCACTACCCAAAATCTAAACTATCATTTTAGCTGTGCTACGGCACTACAACCTTTCTTCCCTTCTGCCTCCTGCCTTCTGACGAATTGTACTAGTTTGTTAAAGACCAGCAATAATATCTGAAATAATTACTGCCATTGTATCAGTACTATAATATTTGATACATCGCTCCCTAGATTTCCTTCCCTGAGCATTGGCAGAATCTAAGTTCTGAAATATCAATTGAATTTTGTTAGCAATTTGTTCTGGAGCCTCAGCATCAACTAAATAACCTGTATCTCCTAAAATTTCTGGGATATCACCAACGTGGGTGGACAAAATCGGCTTCGCCATTGCCATACCATCTGTTAGTTTTAGAGGAAACTGTGCTCTAGCTACGACCGTATCTCGCTGAGGAACAACTACAATATGAGCAGCAGCTAAAACTTCCGGCATTACTTCCACAGGAAGTCTTGGTAGTTGAATAATCCAGTGCCCCCATTTTTCGGTGAGTTGCTCATCATAGTTATCATAGGGACTGCCGCCAACAATCACAAGTCTTAAATCTGGCTCATTGAGATGCTCTAGGGCTATTAAGACATCTTCAACTCCCTTATGAGGTCGTGGTGCTCCAGGAAACATTAAAATGCGATATCCAGAAAGATTATAACGAACTCTGCTTACTTCTGGGTCATACTGATCGGGATTAAATAAGGAAGTATCTTTACCATTAGGGAGGTAAACACCACCAAAGCGTTTTTTGAGAAACTGGGTATCTATAGTTAGAGCATCAGCACCAGACACTAAATTTTCGAGCCATTTGAGATATAAAGGATGATCTGGCTCTCTCAATTGACCATTATTTTGGAAAATATCCCTCGCAAATTGCTTTAATTTAGGACTATACTTCCATTCGTTTCCACCGTACCAACTGAGTTCCCAATCGTCCATATCTAAAAAAACCGGACGCTTAGTTTGGAGTTTCCTAATTAAAGATAAACCAAAGCTTGTTGGTTTTGGTTTAACAGCATAAATAATATCTCCGTCTATTTTCTTTAAAGCAGTTCTAGCAACGGTGAAAAATTCTGGATAATTCTTGCCAGCTATGGATATAATAGGAATGTTATCAGGAGGAATTGCATACAATTCTTTACCAAAAAGGAAGCCAACTATCTCGACATCATAGCTCAATTTCTTGAACACTTGAGCTAACAAAAAAGCTCTAACTGAACCACCACCAGATAAATCGCTAACAACTAATGAAACCTTCAAATTTATTCTGCTCCGCTCTAGATTGCTACTTGCTAATGGTTAATGGCTAATTGCTAAACTTTTCTTCTCTCCTGCGCAACTGCCTTCAGAGAAGAATGGAATATTTTTTGCTAGTCCAGTAACTTGAAACGACCAGTCTGTAAGTTGTCAAATATAAGATTAATTTTGTTACGTTGCTCATCATTGACCTTATAGTCAGAAAGGAAAGTGGTCACTAATTGTATATGTTCTAGACGACTCAATTGACCGGTATTGAAAATACTGTCTATGATTGAGTCATGAGTTTTATTAGAGTGATTGTGAATATTTCCTGCCATTGGCTAGTACCGCTGCGCGGAATTAAGAATTAAGAATTAAGAATTAAGAATGCTTATAGAGTAAGGATTCTATCGATCTCAAACTGGTGGGTTATTTCCGCCGCGCTGCACTAGTAATTGTGCAAGAAGGCTTTCATTCCCTGGCAGCTAATGCCAGGAATTGTCTACAGAAGATACAGAGCATGGCATCTGGTCTTCAGCTGATGAGTAGAGCACTAGTTAGCACAAAACCATGCTTAGCTTGTCTATTATATTAATCATTATCTCTCATCCCAAAGAATACGTTGATTGATTGAGTGCAAATTTAATGTAGAGGGTATAACATAATCTATGCAGGTAAACCGGATTCCAGTACTTTCTGATAACTATATCTTTTTGCTACATGATCCTCAGCAGAATACTGCTGCTGTAGTTGATCCAGCATTGGCACAACCAGTGTTAGAGCGTCTGGCAGAGCTGGGAGCCCAATTAGTGGCTATTTTCAATACTCACCATCACTCAGATCATGTAGGGGGAAATCGGCAACTGATGCGACATTTTCCAGAAATCTGTGTATATGGGGGAGCAGAGGATCGAGGCAGAATTCCTGGGCAGCAGATGTTTTTGCAAGAAGGCGATCGCGTCGAGTTTGCTGGTAGAGTTGGGGAAGTATTCTTTGTACCTGGACACACCAGCGGGCATATTGCTTACTACTTTCCCTCAACAGTGGAGGGCGAAACTGGGGAGCTATTTTGCGGTGACACTTTATTTGCAGGAGGATGTGGCAGACTGTTTGAAGGTTCACCAGCACAGATGGTAGATTCCCTGAGTAAGTTACGGGCTTTACCAGATGCAACAAGGATTTGGTGTGCTCATGAATACACCTTGAAAAATTTGCAATTCGCCCTGAGTGTAGATGGGGAGAACCCAGACTTACAAGCTCGATATAATCAGGTTCAAGCAGCTCGTCATCGTGGGGAAGCAACAGTGCCATCCCAGGTAGGGATAGAAAAGCTAACAAATCCCTTTTTGCGCTGGGAGCATCCTTCTCTACAGGCTGCTGTTAAGGCACAAGAACCTGTAAAAACCTTTGCGCGGCTGCGGGGGATGAAAGATCGGTTTTAGAGCTGGGGGAGATGAGGAGCTGGGGGAGCTGAGGGGGCTGAAGAGAGAAGGGAGGCATTTCCCCAATAACAAATGACAAATAACCCACCAGTTAAAAAAGCTGAAAAAGCTTACTACACAAGCTTTCTTCCCTCCTGCCTCCTGCCTTCTGCCTTCTGCCTTCTTGCACTAGTCATTTCACTTAAAGCATCCTTAATTATCTTCTCGCTCACCCCCCGACGCTTTAAGCTATCAATAAAAGCTGAAATTCCTTGATTCCGACTTTCTAAATGATATAAAATTGCTTCAATAGGAGAAGGCGGTTCTATAGGATAATGTTGTTGTTCATAAACCTCTACTAAAGTGGTTAAAATGTCTAACCTTTCCCATTCTGGAGTATGAGCCGCTACTGCGAAAAGTGCTTCAATTTCTCTTAAGGCTTGTTGATAATCAATTTCAGTTTTAATCGGTTTTAAGTCCATAATTTAACTCCTTTAAATATTTGTTGCGTTGATTTGGTCGTACTCTTCATCAGTTTCTTGTGGAACAGGCATCTTGCCTGTCATCTTCCCAATGACTTCAACCATAGGACTTACGCCCCAGTTCCTCAAAACAACAAAGGAAATGGGCAAATCTCAGTATAATTGTCATAATGTAGTCATACTAATGATATATGCTCTAAATAAGAGGTCAATATGCCCCGTGCAGTTATTCTCACTGCTATTTCGGTGGAATACATGGCTGTTCGAGCTTATCTAACAGAACCCCAGGAAAAAGTTCATCGTAAAGGGACAATCTACGAACAAGGAACATTCTCTGCTAATGAGCAAGTATGGGATGTAAGAATTGTTGAAATTGGTGCAGGTAATCCTGGTGCAGCGGCAGAAGTAGAGAGAGCGATCGCATTTTTCAATCCTCAGGTTATTCTTTTTGTAGGTGTCGCAGGTGGTATCAAGGATGTAAAGCTTGGGGATGTCGTTGCTTCGACGAAGATATATGGCTATGAGTCGGGGAAAGCGGAGGAAAGTTTTAAACCTAGACCAGAAATCGGTCTTAGTAGTTATAATTTGGAACAGAGAGCTAGATTTGAAGCGAGAAAGAAGGACTGGTTAGAGAGATTACCATCAATTCCTGAACCAACTCCTGCTGTTTTGGTTGATCCTATCGCTGCGGGAGAGAAGGTTGTTGCTTCAACTAAATCTGAAGTCTTTAAGTTTTTATGTTCTAATTACGGGGATGCAGTGGCGGTGGAGATGGAAGGTATTGGCTTCCTCAAAGCTATTCATGCTAACCAGCCGGTTTCTGCTATGGTGATTCGAGGTATTTCGGATCTGATTGATGGCAAAGGTGAGGTTGATGCTCAGGGTTATCAAGAGATTGCAGCTTGTCATGCTAGTGCTTTTGCGTTTCAGGTATTGGCAAAGTTTGTTCCTGAGCCAATAGGTAATTTAGACAAGAGTAGTGCTACTGTATCCAGACCGAAAGCGAGTATTTTTCAAGCACCATCCCTACCAACTTACTATGTCGATCGTCCCCAAATCAGCCAAGAAGTAAAACAACACCTGTTAGCAGAAGCAACAGCCAAAGCCGGAACCTTAGTTATTAGTGCTATCTACGGTTTAGGAGGAATCGGTAAATCCACCGTAGCTGTTGCTTTAGCCCATGATCCAGAAATTCAATCCCATTTCCCCGATGGAATTTTTTGGGCACCCTTAGGTCAACAGCCAGATATCTTATCCTTTTTAAGTACTTGGATACAGGCATTAGGGGATTATGATTTCAAGCCGATTAACTCAGATAGCGCTGCTTTACAACTGAGAACCTTATTAGCTGACAAAAAAGCCTTGTTAGTAGTGGATGACGTTTGGAATCCAGAGCATGTAGAACCCTTTCTAGTTGCCGGTGCTGGTTGTCGAGTCTTAGTAACCACCAGGGAAGCCCCGGTTCAAGGTGCGATTCGCTATGATTTGGATGTGATGACTCCAGAACAATCCTTAAAATTATTGACTTCTCGTTTAAACCAGGATTTAACTGAGGTAGAGCTAGAACTTGCTGCAACTTTAGCCAAAACCGTCGGCTACTTGCCCTTGGCATTAGAATTAGCTGCTTCCCAAGTAAGTGAGGACACCTCTTGGGATGAATTACTGGGGGACTTACAAGCTGAAATTGCGGATTTAGAAACTTTAGACCGATGGGAAGCAGAGGAAGCCAGTAGTGAAGCTAAGCGCAAAAACTACAGTCTCGTGGCTTCTTTCAACCTCAGTTTGAAGCGATTATCCCCTGAAAGGTTGAAATGCTTTGCTTGGTTAGGGGTACTGCCGGATGATGTCACCATCACTGAAAACCTGGCAGCAACTTTATGGGAGTGCAACTTAACTCAAGGGAGAAAGACTTTAAGATACTTACGACAAAAAGCTTTATTATTACCTGGTGTCTCTAGCACACAAGGAACTAACTATCGCCTCCATGACTTGTTACATGATTTAGCCCGTAATCTGCTGCACAGTTCTACTAAACCAGAAACAGCCTTTCAATTACCAGGGCTAGGACTATCCATCCCAGAAGCTCATCAGCAATTATTAGTACGTTATCGCCAACAGACAACAAATGGATTGTGGCATACCTTAGTCGATGATGGTTACATTTATAGTCAGTTAATCTGGCATCTGGAGAAAGCCCAAAAGAGTGAGGAGATTCACCGACTCCTGCAAGAAGAAACTCCAGAGGGTGACAACGGCTGGTATTGGCAGTGTGAGAGAGAGGGGAAAACTGCTAATTTTGTTAAGGATATATCCAGAGCTTGGGCGATAGCGGAAGCTGATTTTACAGCCAATAGAACAGAATCCATTAGTTTACAGTATCGGTATGCACTGATATTTACCTCACTCAACAGTTTGGCAAGCAATATTTCTCCAGAGCTAATGGCAGCATTACTCGAGCAGGAAATCTGGCAGCCAGCCCAGGCACTAGCTTATGTTCGACAGAACATAAATTCTGAGTATCAAGAAAAAGGTTTGGAGAAAATTATTGAATATCTTCCGCCTTCTTTATTACCGGAAGCCTTAGAAGTCGCCAGAGCTATTGGGGATGAATTCTACCGAGCCAAAGCCTTACAGAGATTAGTACCCCACTTACCAGAAGTTTTACCCGAAGTCTTAGATGCCGTCAGAGCCATTAGAGATGAATTATACCTAGCCTTTGCCTTAGAGGAATTAGCACCCCACTTACCAGAAGTTTTACCCCAAGCCCTAGATGTCGCCAGAGCCATTAGATATGAATTCAGCCGAGCCTATGCCTTAGTGGGATTAGCACCCTACCTACCCCAAAGTTTATTACCCGAAGCCCTAGAAGCCGCCATAGCTCTTGAGTATGAACACGAACTACAACAAGCCTTATATAAATTAGCACCCTACCTACCCCAAAGTTTGCTACCCGAAGCCCTAGATGCTGCCAGAGCTCTTGGGGATGAAAGATACCGAGCCTATGCCTTAGCGGGATTAGCAATTCACTTCCCAGAAGTTTTACCCGAAACCCTAGATGCTGCCAGAGCTCTTGGGGATGAAGGAGACCAAGCCAATACCTTAGTGGGATTAGCGCTCCACTTACCGGAAATATTGCCTGAAGCTCTGGATGCTGCCAGAGCCATTGGAAATGAATATCACCGAGCCGATACCTTAGTGGAATTAGCACCCCACATACCAGAAGTTTTACCCGAAGCTATAGATGCTGCCAGAGCTCTTGAGGATCAAAGATACCTAAATGCCTTAGTGGAATTAGCACCCCACTTTCCAGAAGTTTTACCCAAAGCCCTAGAAGCTGCCAGAGCTCTTGAGGATCAAAGATACCTAAATGCCTTAGTGGAATTAGCACCCCACTTTCCGGAAGTGTTGCCCGAAGCTCTAGATGCTTCCAGAGCTCTTGGGAATGAATGTCACCGAGCCGAAGCCTTAGGGGAATTAGCACCCCACTTTCCAGAAGTTTTACTTCAAGCCCTTGATGCTTCCAGAGCCATTGGGGATGAAAGATACCGAGCCGAAGCCTTCAAGAGATTAGCACTCCACTTTCCAGAAGTTTTACCCGAAGCATTAGAAGCCGCCAAAGCTATTGGGTCTGAAGAAGACCGAGCCAAAGCCTTAGCGGGATTAGCACCTCACTTACCCCAAAGTTTGTTATCCAAAGCCCTCGAAACTGCCAGAGCTATTGGGTTTGAAGGAGACCGAGCCTTTGCCTTAGCGGGATTAGCACCCCACTTACCAGAAGTTTTACCCGAAGCACTAGAAGCCGCCAAAGCTATTAGAGGTGAATACTTCCGGGCTATAGCCTTAGAGGGATTAGCACCCCACTTACCCCAAAGTTTGTTATCCAAAGCCCTCGAAACTGCCAGAGCCATTGGGGATGAATACTTCCGGGCTATAGCCTTAGAGGGATTAGCACCCCACTTACCAGAAGTTTTACCCGAAGTACTAGAAGCCGCCAAAGCTATTGGGGATGAAAAAGACCGAGCCATAGACCTCAAGAAATTAGTGCTTCACTTCCCAGAAGTTTTACCCGAAGCCCTAGATGCTGCCAGAGTCATTGAGAATGAAGGCTACCGAGCCGAAGCCTTAGTGGGGTTAGCAATTCACTTCCCAGAAGTTTTACCCGAAGCCCTAGATGCTGCCATAGCTCTTGGGTTTGAAGGAGACCGAGCCAGAGTCTTACAGGAATTAGCACCCCATTTACCAGAAGTTTTACCCGAAGCCCTAGATGCTGCCATAGGCATTAGGCATACACCATCCCGAGCCGAAGCCTTAGTGGGATTAGTACCCTACTTACCTCAAAGTTTGTTATCCGAAGCCCTAGATGCTGCCATAGGCATTAGGCATACACCATCCCGAGCCGAAGCCTTAGTAGGATTAGTACCCCACTTACCCCAAAGTTTGTTATCCGCAGCCCTCGAAGCTGCCAGGGCAATTGAGGATGAACGATACCTAGCCGAAGCCTTAGTGGGATTAGTACCCCGCTTCCCAGAAGTTTTACCTGAAGCCCTAGATGCTGCCAGAGCCCTTGGGGGTGAATCCAACCGAGACAAAGTCTTAGAGGGCTTGATTAAGAATTTAACTCCTTCGTCGGTTGATTATCCTCTTTGGCAAAAAATTATTCATACTTTAGCTAGTCTAACCCGCCCCAATTTTCTTGAAGTTCTTCCTAATTTAGCTCCTGTAATCATCAAATTTGGAGGTGTTGAAGCCCTAAGAGAAACGGTGAAAGCAGTGAAGGATGTCAGTCGATGGTGGAAGTGAAGTAATGAGTAATGAGTAAGAGTTTATTAGCTATCAGCTTCCAGCTAATGGAAGAAACAATTCAAATCCTCTTCCTTTAGAGCTTCGTGCCTTGTTAATGAGTCGTAGAGAGATAACTTAGTCTACAGGCGCACACCTGTTGCATTATTAATAAATCTAGCAAAAAATAATCGCAAATGCAACTCAATCCTAGAAGCAGTCGCTCAACGCAAGCTGATGCTGTTGGCATAGCCTCTTGTCGAGAAAGCGATCGCCTGCACTAGAGGAAAAGTGTGGGAAGAGAGGGTATTTTGCTCGACAATCAGCGTTAAGTCCCAGTAGTGTGAGCATCTTGCTCGCGTTTAAACTCCATCTAGCTACCGACAAATTTTTTTAAAGAAGGAAATTTTCGGTAATCCGCAAGGTTATCGATAGGGCGGGTTTTGTACAACGGTTATTATCGAATGGGCTAAGATTTTCCTAAACCCGCCCCTACGGGTATACATAATGTGAGGAATATTCTTTGTGCCCTACCCTTCGGGAACTCCTTCGGAGAATGTGTCTTTGTGGTTATTAAGTAGTTAGGCACAATTACTTGTAAAACCTCTCCCCCAACCCCTCTCCTACCAGGAGAGGGGAGTCTTCCCCCTTCCCTTGCAGGGAAGGGGGTTAGGGGGTTAGGTCTCTTTTTATGGTTAATTTTGTCCACCTACTTACTTCTCACCGCGATCAGCTTTAACGGTTATTATCGAATGGGTTAAGATTTCCCTAAACCCGCCCCTACAAATGTACTGAATTTTCTGCCAGGGAGATGGGGACGCTGGGCTAAAATATCTCCTAGACAGGAAAGATTTAGAAAAAATGGAAGCGATATTTACCCCTAACGAAGCAGCAGCCTTTGTTTACTTATCACCAAAACGAGTTTACAAAGAAATAGAATACAAAGTTATTCAACCCGTTTCAGATTTACCTCGTCTTTCTTTTGCTGCTTTGGTGTATCTGCGTGCCCTCAAAGAAATTAACTTTGAGTTTTCAGTTCCCTATCGGACTGCCTTATATCAGCTTTTGGTAAAAGCAATTGAAGAAAGTGCTTCAACTGTAGAATTTGCTAATTTCTTTGTCCTTAAGCTCAATAGTATTAATCAAGAATTATCAGAATTAATATCTCAATTTAATGAGTGGAAAAGGTCTTTAGTAACTGACCCTAATACTATGGGTGGTCAAACATTATTTCCTAATTCACGCTTATCCGTACACCATATTGGCCAAATCATTGATCGCGGGGAATCAATTCAACTCATTCAAGAAGATTATCCCTATTTATCAAAACTAGACCTTAAATTTGCTCCTCTTTATACAAAAGCTTATCCTGTTATGGGTAGAGCAAAACAATAATGAAGTTCTTAATTGATGAAGATATTTCCCCTAGTGTTGCTCGTACTTTATGTGAACAACTATTAGTTGATGCCGTCGCAGTTAGAGATAGAGGCTTGTTAGGAGCCAGCGATCGAGAAGTTTTAGAATATGCTTTTAATGAGGATCGTATTGTCATTACTGCAAACATTCAGGATTTCGAGAAATTTGCTAGATCTGTTGAAGTTCATGCGGGGATTGTCTTTATTCAAGAAGGCGATTTATTGCGAAAAGAACAACTAGAAGTTTGTTTAGAAGCAGTGGCATTTCTCCAGCAAGAAATTGCAGGAGGTAGAGATATGATTAATCGAGTGCTGTATGTTTCTATCGATGGTACAAAGAAGTTAACAACCTTACCCTAAATGCGATCACTATCGAGAATTCACAAATTCACTAACGCGGGGACGCACCAGACGCACCAGAGGATTTTCATACATCGTGGTGAAATTGTTTCATCGGGACTGTCTTGGAGCCTTGTTAATGAGTTGTAGAGAGAGAACTTTAGCTACAGGCGCACACCTATTCCATTATTATCAATCCTAGCAAAAAATAATCGCACATGCAACTAAATCTCCGAAACAGGCGCTCAATGCAAGTTGGTGTTGTAGGCGTAGCCTCTTGTCGAGAAAGCGATCGCCTTTGGAGGAAACCGTAGGGCCGTATTGCATACGCCCTCATATTGCATACTACGGGTGCCGTAGGCAATCGCGTAACCCAAAACGCCGGTATACACTCTTGTTGGGTTTCACTTCGTTCCACCCAACCTACCACTGGGAGAGACAAGGAAGATATTCCCAAACAACAAACAACAAACAACAAAAGACAAACGACAAATAAGCTTGCGATCGCACAACAGATTTTCGTATGATGGGGTGTTCTGAAGCACAACTTTGATTGTGAAGTCCGTAGCAAAGAAAAGGTTATGTCTAAACGAGTGCAAGTAGTTCTTAATCAAGATGTTAGAAAGCTAGGAAAAAATGGTGATCTAGTGGAAGTAGCTCCTGGCTATGCCCGCAATTATCTTATTCCCAGATCCATGGGTTCCCTGGCTACTGCTGGCATTATTAAGCAAGTTGAACAGCGCAAAGAGCGAGAGCGGCAACGTTTAATTGAGATTCAAAGGCAGGCTGAAGCCCGTAAAACTGCCCTGGAAACTATCGGTCGTTTTACTATCCGCAAGCAAGTGGGTGAAGATGAAGCAATCTTTGGTACTGTTACTGCCTCAGAAGTAGCGGAAATAATTCAAGAGGCTACTAGTCATGAAGTAGACAGACGAGGAATCACCGTACCCGAAATCAGCAAGCTTGGTTTCTACAAGGCGGAAGTCAAGCTACATCCAGAAGTCACAGCAACAATAGAAATTCATGTTGCACCAAATTAAGGTGTTAGGTATGGGAAGAGGAGAATCTTCCCATATTCTACGTACACTCCCCTTTTATTTCTTCGTAAAAGAAGAGATCTTAGAGCAAATTGCTCAATTCTAAATTTTAAATTCTAAATTATCATTGAGTAGATTGTCGATTTTAAAAGATTAGAGCAATTTTGCAAAACAGGCGCATTAACTTGCATTTTGTATCAGACTCGATACCTATGCGGCAAAAATATCTTACACTAAGCCAGTTTGAGCTTTAAATTACTGCTTTGGCTATGGCACAAGAACCTAACTTTTCTGAATTTAGCAACTCTCTACCCCCTCAGAACATTGATGCTGAAGAGTCAATTCTCGGAGGCATTTTGCTAGACCCTGAAGCTATCGGTCGGATTGCTGATATGCTGAAACCAGAAGCTTTCTATATCAATGCTCACAAAGATATTTACCAAGTTACATTATTGCTCTATAGCCAGGGTAAACCAACAGATTTGATGAGTGTCACTACCTGGTTGTATGATCATGAATTATTAGAAAAAATTGGTGGTCAGAGTAAGTTAGCGCAGCTAGTTGAGCGCACGGTATCAGCTGTCAATATTGATCGTTACGCCACATTGGTGATGGATAAGTACCTGCGTCGGCAATTGATTAAGGCTGGTAACGAGATTGTACAGCTGGGTTATGAAACATCTACCGAGTTGGAAAATGTTCTCGACAAAGCAGAACAAAAGATTTTCAGCATTACCCAATCTCGTCCTCAACAAGGTTTGGTAAGAATTTCAGAAACTCTAATCCAGACTTTTCAGGAAATAGAAACCCGCCATGAAGGTGTTGCTCTACCTGGGCTCCCCTCGAATTTCTATGACCTAGATGCATTAACTGGTGGCTTTCAGCGTTCTGATCTCATTATCGTTGCTGGCAGACCCGCAATGGGCAAAACTAGTTTTGCTTTAGGAATTGCTCGTAACATTGCTGAAAATTTGCCCGTAGCAATTTTTAGTTTGGAAATGTCGAAAGAGCAACTAGTACAGCGACTTCTGGCTAGCGAGGCAGGCATTGAAAGTAACTATCTGCGGACTGGACGTATTAGTCAAAATCAATGGGGAGCTTTGAGCCACGCTTTAGGAACTTTATCGGATTTGCCGATTTTCATTGATGATACAGCTAATCAGACAGTTATGCAAATACGAGCTCAGACCCGGCGTCTTCAAGCATCACAAGGGAGTAAGTTAGGCTTAGTTTTAATTGATTATTTGCAATTGATGGAAGGAACTAGCTCTGACAATAGAGTGCAAGAACTGTCTCGGATTACCCGAAGCCTTAAAGGATTAGCTCGAGAACTGAATGTTCCCATTATTGCCCTTTCTCAACTGAGTCGAGGGGTTGAATCTCGTACTAACAAGCGACCGATGATGTCCGATTTGCGTGAGAGTGGCAGTATAGAACAAGATAGTGATTTAATTATGATGTTATATAGAGACTCTTATTACCATGAAGATTCTCCAGATCGAGATGTCGCTGAGGTAATAATTGTCAAACATCGTAATGGCCCTACTGGAACAATCAAACTTCTGTTCCAGTCTGCGGTGACAAAGTTTTTAAACCTAGCAAACAAAGCAAATTATTAAAGTTATCCCTAGTGCAAGAAGGCAGGAGGCAGGAGGCAGGAGGGAAGAAAACTTGTCTAGTAAGCTTTTTCATCTTTTTTTTTACTGGCGGGTTATTTTCGCCGCGCTGCGCTAGTGCTTGAACAATTTTCAATTTACGGATCAAAGGGAATAAGGAATGAGGAAAGGGTGCTCCCATTATTCCTGTTATTTAGGTAAGTTATGTAACTTTATCCTGAGTAAATGCTCAATAAATGTAACATTATTCTTCAAATTGAATAACAATTAAATATTTTTGTAACTTTAATGTAGCAAAGTAAAGAACTACTGTTTTATGATTGATACAGACAAATCTAAAAAAAATGTTAAAAACTTAGCTTAACTAAAGACAAGCTAAGCCCAGTATATGGTTCAGTACTCCCTAGGAGGTCTGTTAATAATGACTGGAGATATCATAGTTGTTGAACCTCACCAGAGGAACAAAATTTCGCTTTTCGCACAATACAAAACTCTGAAAATCTCGACTCCTAGCAAGTTCGAGAAATGGATTATGAGCGTAGATGAGCGGTGGATAGGGGAAATTTCTGCATGTATCCAAGGTGAGTTTCCTGATTGGCGAGGGTAAAAATTATCTATTATCTATTGATAATAAATATCAATCGCAGACCTGTTGTAATGTGGCAACAAAGTCTGGGTAAGAAATCGCAGCAGCTTCTGCACCGTGGATGGTAGTGGTGTTAGTAGCATTGAGAGCTGCGATCGCAAGACTCATGGCAATCCGATGATCAGTATAACTCTCAACGTCTGTACCGGTTAAAGGAGTACCGCCAGTAATTTCTAAACCATCAGGCAATTCTGTAACCCTTGCTCCCATCTTATTCAGTTGGGATGCCATTACCGCCAAGCGATCGCTTTCTTTAACTCGCAGTTCTGCTGCATCCTGAATTATTGTAGTTCCTTCGGCAAAAACTGCTGCTACTGCTAAAATCGGAATCTCATCAATCAAGCGGGGAATTATATCACCAGCTATTTTACACGCTTTGAGCTGTCCGTGACGTACTCGCAAGTCTGCTACAGGTTCCCCAGCAACCACTCGTTGATTTTCTAGCTGAATATCAGCCCCCATCATTGCCAAAGCTTCTAAAATACCCGTGCGGGTGGGATTGACACCAACATTAGCAATCAGCAGTTCTGAATCAGGCACTATTGCACCTGCAACTAACCAAAAGGCAGCTGAACTAATATCACCGGGAACAATTACTGTTTGCCCCTGCAACTGTGCAGGACCAGCTATAGTAACACTATTAGTTTCTGGTTCAATGCTCAGTTTCGCTCCAAAAGCTTCTAGCATTCGTTCGCTATGATCCCGGGAAAGAGCTGGTTCAGTAACCGTTGTTTCTCCTTCTACCATTAAACCAGCCAGGAGAATACAGGATTTAACTTGGGCTGAAGCAATGGGGGAATAGTAATGAATTGGTTGTAGCTGTGAGCCTTGAATTGCTAGAGGTGCTAGGGAGTTGCCCTGACGTCCCCAAATATTCGCTCCCATTTCTTGTAAGGGCTTAACAACCCGAGACATCGGACGGGAGCATAAGGAACTATCCCCAGTTACAGCAAAAAATCTTTCTGGGTGAGAAGCAAGGATACCCAGCATTAGTCGGAGAGTAGTGCCAGAGTTACCTGCATTCAAAACTTCAACCGGTTCTTGCAGCTTACCTAAACCAATACCTTTTACCGTTACCTGTTCTGTATTCAGTTCAGAAATCTCTGCACCCATTGCCCGGAAACAGCCAGCGGTACTGCGGGGATCTTCTCCTAATAACAGTCCTTGAATCTGAGTTTCTCCTTCAGCCAGAGCTCCCAACATCAAGGCTCGGTGGGAAATTGATTTATCCCCTGGTACTCGGAGAGTCCCCTGTAAAGATAGCCCGGATATTGGTCTATCAATGATTAAATCTAATTGATTATCGGTTTTTTTAGGAGTGATGATAGCAGTTGACATGGGAATAAACTCTCTTTGATGCTGAGAAGCTGGGTTATCTTAGCAATTTAATTGATTTGAGCCAGACATGCCACCTTCTCTTCTTCTGTATGAGTACGAATATCGGGATAAGTCACTGCTGAATCAATCACAATATTGTGGTATTATTTTTATTTTATAAAACTAAATTACAGCTACTTAAGGAAAAATAAAAAGCCCCCAAGCTACAAGAGCCAGGGGTTAATTATCAGGGTGCATCCCATTTTTGTAAAAAGAGGAAAATATATTCGCGAGTATTGATCGCGAATAACAACCAAAATTCAACATGAGCAATAATCTTTATCTACATCTCCATAAAACATCTATTCGCAATGATAACTCGCGAATGCTGTTCTAATTATTTTCCTTATTTTAAAAGACTTAAATAGCTAGTTTACCATTGAGATAGGCACAACGCAGTTGTAACTTAAGGTATTACAAAAGTGAGGTGCGAGATGTGGGTTAGTATAACTTGCCTCAGATTGCATAATTTTTAGAGATTTCACTGAGAACTATATAGTAGTACTGTGACTAATCGAACAAACTTAACCTTGACAAGGAGTGATCCAATGTCCCATAACTTCTGATCTCAGCCAAATCCAGCACAAGATTGAAGTCTCAAATCAATAAATATTCTCTATGTGCCACTCGGACTATTGCGGCGAAGTCTCGTGGGGGTGCAATCACTCTTATCTATTAGGTAGACAAGCTCACATTAATATCAGTAAGAGAGGGTTGTCATGCAGACGTTAACTGTAGAACAAGGGTTCGAGGAACGCAATTTCATGGAAAAGTTGGCAGACTTACTGGAGAAAGATTGGAAATCACGCTTATTAAGTGACTACTCCGATCAAAGTCCAACTACCAGAAACAGTATTATACGTTGGTTACTCGGAGAAAACTTAGAACGGTTTGATAGTCTAACACCGAGCGAGTTGGCAATTGCCAAGCAAGCTATGGACTATCGCTACCGGATCTTGCGCCAGCGCTATTTGGGGGTAGGACCTGAGCGAGCTTACCAGAATTTAATTACTCGGTTAATTAGTTTAGTAACATTACGTAATAAAATACGCACTTGGATTGCCCTCAGTCGTGATCGCCAGCGGGCAATAGTAGATGTCTTGCAAGAAGTGATTCAAGAATTATTAAATAGCGATCGCTACATCCAAAAACAAATTACCTGGATTGCTCAATGTACTCAAGACTCTCGCCTTCGTGATACTTTACTACTCACGACTATCGAAGAGTACTGTCTACGCCCAATTCGCAATCAGCCTCTACTAGTTTATCGATTTGTTAACTTTCTACGTCGCTCTCAGCGCTCTGGTATGACTAATGTACCGGGGGGAAGCAGAGTGCACCTGCTTTCGGAATCGCTAAATCTGGATGATTCTAATGAGCCAGTTAGTTTATTAGATAATCAGGCACAGATTGAATATCAGCAGCAGCAAAATATTGAGGAGCAACGGAGGCTACGGAACTCTGTAAGCCAAGAATTTGAGGCTTACTTAAGCAAACACTTGGGAGCAGACGCTGTAAAGTGGCTCCAGCTTTACCTACAAGGCAAAACTCAAGAAGCAATTGCCCGCACTTTAAACAAACCCGTTAAGGAAGTTTATCGACTGCGGGAAAAAATCAGCTATCATGCGGTTCGGGTGTTTGCCGTTAAGGAGAAGGAAGAATTAGTTGCTAGTTGGCTGGAAACTTCTTTGCAGGAAAATACCCTAGGGCTAACACCAAGTCAATTGCAAGAATTTTTGCATAACCTGAACCCTCAGCAACGCCAGATCTTTGAACTGCTCAAAACTGGTCAAACTAGAGAAGCGATCGCTCAAGGCTTAAAGTTGAAGACTAATCAGGTAATGGGTGAGTGGAGCAAGCTTTATTTGGCAGCTCAAGCTATACGCAGTGATTGATTCGTCCTTTGTCTTTTGTTATTAGTGCAGTGCGGCAGAAATAAACCACCAGGAGAGAGATTGATAGAATCCTTACTCTATAAGCATTCTTAATTCTTAATTCCGCGCAGCGGTACTAGTCCTTTGTGTCAATGCCTAAGAATACCCCATTCACCATTTGCTAATTAGATGACATTTTTTATCAATTAAGGTTATGGTTAATATAGTGGATTGAAAATTCGGGCGTGGTGAAGCAAAAAAAAGAAACAGAGTCAAGGTTCAGCCTCGAAGGACAGTTTATTGCTTTTGTCGGTGACTTTGGGAAACAACCAAAGCGCATACGAGTGGCGACATTGAACCGAGAACACTACATCAAACTTTCCAAAGAGCTTCGTAGCTCTCTATCTGAGGTATTAAAACCTGGGAACTGGTTACAAATTTCTGGTGAACAGAAGTACAAGAAGAAAACCGGTAAACTGAAGCTGAAGGCTGATCAGATCACATCAATAGTCCCTGTTCAGCAAAACAGTGTATCGCCATTACAGATTACTGCACCTAAAACCAAAGCTTGTGTTATGGTTTGCCAAAAATCCTCTTGCCGTAAGCGAGGAGGTAGCAAAGTTAGCCAATCAGTAGCAGAATATTTACGTGATTGTGGTTGGGAAAACCAAGTCACTATGAAAGGTACTGGTTGTATGAAACAGTGCAAGAAAGGACCTTGTGTAGTCTTTATGCCAGACAAATCCCGTTACATCAACGTTGACCCTAAGCAAGTGCCGACACTGATGGAAAAGCATTTTGTTGCTAAGTGTTCGTGACGTACCTACACTCCCCTAACGGGTGAGTGTAGGCTTCTCAGAGACTCTTCGCAAGAAGACATTATCTGAGCTTTAAGACCGTGCGCCCCACGGTTCTTTATGTTTATTGCCGCGTTCAAATCCCTGCACAAGCTGACATGACACACAGGGCAATTGTGCATTCTTTGGGATAATGGCTTTTTAACTTTGTGACCACAACTAGAACATTCTTGACTTGTCCCATGAGGCTTAACAGGGATTACTTTCAGACCAGCATTTTCGGCTTTGTTTGATTGTTGGAACCGTTTTGTCGTCAAGGCTCAAGGTTGCATAGTAGCCATCAGCCTTCTTGGTAACTGATACAGTCTTTACTGTGAAACCATCAGGAATAGGGCGATGAACAAATACCTTGATATCACCAATAGACGGCAACTTAATCGTCTCACCAACAACAGGGTTTTTCTTGAACTGGGGATAGGTAAAGGTTTTGTATCGCCCTACACCCTTGAATCTAGGTCTACCAGACTTTTTGCCGTTAATGTCACCCTTAAGCCATCTATCAAAAGCAATCTCAACTTTCCGAGGAACTTGCTGTAGTACTTGAGAATAAATGTTTTTGTACCAGGGTCTATCCTTTTTGAGTTGCTTTAGTGATGTTTGTTGACTAAAACGATTAGGCTTTTCCTTTAACTCAGGAAGATGGCAAACAAGCGGACATCTGTCGATAGAGCAACGGTTCTGCTCATACCAGTCAAACCTTTGAGCTAGTTGGTAATTATATTGATACCTCAGCATCTCCAAGGTATTGTCAATGACTTGGCACTGCTGCTTGGTTGGCTTTAACTTGTACTGGTATGAGAAAATCATTGCAAGTCTATCTGTTTTCGACCGATTCATATGCTAACCTAAATGTATCCCTATTGTATACCCATTGTGAAAAAAGAAAAACAACTAAAAGCAAGACTAAGCAAGGCAAGGTATTTCAAGCTTGCTCAATATGCAGTCAGCCGGGATAGGACAATTACTTCTCTTATCGAAGATTGGATAGACTCGCTACCTAATCTTGGTTCGTAATTCATCCCAACACCTACCCGTAAGGGAGGTGTCGGACTTCTTACGATTGAATGTTAAATGTAGAACAGATGCTTCAGAACAGTGGTTTTGTCAGTTGATCGATATGTCATAGTACCTAAGTACTATTTCAATAAACCAAGCCTGGCACAAAAGTATACCAGTTCTATCAAAATATAAGACATACTAGAGACAATTCTTTCTGTACGGAGATTGGAAAGTGCCCTATGCCTTTTGAAATTGGACGAGGACTCTTTAGGTATGATTTTACTGACCACCATGCTATTTTAGGTATTCCTGTAGATGCGGATGTTAAGTCAGTCCGCAAAAGGTATCTTAAAATTGCTCGTAATCTGCACCCAGACAGTTGTAAAGCTGCAAGCGAAGCTGAAAAAAAGCAAGCAAATGAGCTGTTATCGAAACTGGTTAACCCTGCCTATGAACAACTGTCCAAAGACAACCGCGATTATGCTATCAGCTTGAAGCATATGGGTAAGCGTTTGGCTGGAGAAAAAGGGAAAGTTTCTATAGCGAGCGCAGCTGCTAAACAATTAACCAAGGCAGGTGCAGGTTTAGAAAATGTTTACAAGAGCTCACTGCAAAACCTGGCATCCAAGCAATATTCATCTGTTAACGAAGCCTTAGATAAAATTGCTGACATTAGTGAGCTCAATCTAGTTTACCTGATGCTAAAAGCTCCTAGACCTCCCAAGCCACCGGTGAAGCCTCCAGAGATTGATCCCGTGAAGCCTCCAGAGATTGATCCGGTGAAGACAAGAGTTGCTGCGTATATGCGTCGCGCTGAAGGATATATAGGTAAGAACAATTTTTCCAAAGCAATTTTGGAGTTGCGAGATGCACTCAAGTTGGATCAAAAAAACAGTACCTGCCATAGCTTACTGGGAGAGGCTTATTTGAGGCAAAAGCAGACTGCAATGGCTAAAGTTCACTTTAATAAAGCTTTGCAACTAAATCCTAAAGATGAAAAAGCTTTGAGAGGGAAAAAATATCTAGAGCAAATGGCTGCCAAAAGCGGTGGTACTAAGCCAGCAACTTCTAGTGGCTCTAGTGGCAAATCATCAGGTGATCAAGGTAAATCTGGTGGCGGTTTATTTGGTATGTTTGGCGGTAAGAAAAAATAATGGTTCATCAACCACCGGCAGGGGCAAGGGATTTACTACCCCTCGAAGTTACTCAAAAACGCTGGATTGCAGACCACTTGCAGCAGGTATTTCACCGCTGGGGATATCATCGGATTATTACATCCACCCTGGAGTGGTTGGATACCCTAATGGCAGGGGGAGCTATCGAGCATTCGACAGTTATTCAGTTACAGGAGTACGAGGAGGGAACATTAGGGCTGCGCCCAGAGCTCACAGCTTCGATTGCACGGGCAATGGTTACTCGCATTGCAGGAAGTACTAGTGAGGCAACTTTCTCCTTGCCCCAAAGACTCTATTACAATGCTAATGTGTTTCGCCGACCAACAGTTGGTCATCACGGGCGTCAGTTGGAGTTCTACCAGTCAGGAGTTGAACTGCTAGGAACCGGAGGAATGTTGGCGGATGCAGAAATTCTCCTGTTACTGGCAGATTGCCTGAAT
Organism: Caldora sp.; assembly: GCA_965222765.1. Taxonomy (GTDB): domain Bacteria; phylum Cyanobacteriota; class Cyanobacteriia; order Cyanobacteriales; family Coleofasciculaceae; genus Caldora. The sequence continues at coordinate 21,471 of CBDCVG010000070.1, read as the reverse complement.
CAGTTGGGTTTACAGCACTGGCATTTGGTATTAGGAGAAGCACAGTTAACCAGATCACTATTGTCTCCCTTCCCTCAACCAATGCGAGATAAAGTGAGAAGTGCGATCGCTAATCTAGATCGTGTAGCACTGGAAACTCTGTCCCTTTCCCCAGAATTGCGAGAGCGGGCGCTATTTCTTTTTGATCTTCGGGGACGCCCTGCTGATGTTTTGCAAAAGGTTGCCACCTTGAATTTAGCATCATCAGAGCAAACAATTGTTAACAACCTCAAATCCCTGGTTGAATTGATTGATAATAGTGCTACTCATTTACCCTTGATCCTCGACCTCAGCTTAGTTCAAACCTTTGACTACTACACTGGGATCGTCTTTGAAGTGGTAGGTAATACTGATACTAATCAACGAGTTTTGGGGCAGGGTGGTCGCTATGACCAACTGCTAGGGTTGTATCATCCTCAGGGAAAAAATTACCCAGGAATTGGTTTTTGCCTCAATATTGAAGACCTACACTATACTTTGCTCTCAAGTGGTCAACTACCTCATCAGACACCAACTAGTGACTGGTTAGTAGTGCCAGAAACACCCCAGGCTCAAGCAGCTGCCTTTAGTTACTCTCAGAAACTTAGAGATTCTGAACATTTGGTGCGGGTAGAGATGGATTTAGGGGAACGCTCCCCAGCTCAAATTCGGGAATATGCCCGTTGCCGCCGTATTACTTATATTGTTTGGATTAAAGCCGATGGCACTCCCGTGATCGAAGCAGGTGATTTCAAGGTAAATAAACCCTAAATCCTCTTTAAATTGGGAATAGGGGCGCACCTGTGTGCCCCCTGCTCCGGTGCTTCATCAAGGAATGGCACATAAAGCGAGCTTTAGCGAACATACTTTTTGTAGATCAGGACTTACGCAAAAAAGTAATTAACCTGCTGGTACAGCAGGCTCCAAACCTAGCTGACTTATCAGCCGATCAATATCGAAATTCTCTGCCATCAGCTGCTTAATACACTGCACTTTTATTGGTTCGTGAAGACGCACCTGACCAAAAGTATGATCAATAATCTCGACTGTGGTAAGGGTATCTAGATCAACCGACAGAATAGGGATTTCTACCTCTTCGGCACGGTGAAGGATAAAAGGTTGCGGCGGCAAATGACCTGTTAGAATCAAGCATTGAGTCGAGGTTTCTAACGCCGCCATTTGAATATCTGTGCGATCGCCTCCTGTTACCACCGCCATATTGATTCCCTTACGCAAGTATTCCAGAGCAGAGTTAACATTCATTGCCCCAATTGTCAAGCTTTCCACCATTAAGTCCAACCGCTCAGGACAACAGAGAACCTCTGCTTGCAATTGACTGACTAATTCCCTAACGCTGACACTGCGCAATAGCTCATTTCTGGGTAACATTCCTAAAATAGGAATGCCTTGTCGTTCCAGAAAAGGATACATTTTTGATTGAGCCATTGACAGTTGCTCAGCGGGAATATCATTAATTAAGACCCCTAACAAGGAATCACCTAGGTGTTGCTTCGCAGACAACAGAGCATCTACCAGCAACACTGAGTGAAACCGAGCCACCAACAAAATGGAAGCTTTAGCAATCTGAGCAATTTCGAGTAACGACAAGTCAAATAGACTACCTTCAGATAAGGTTCCTGGTCCTTCCAATAAAATTAGATCGCCACTCAACTGTTGGATATACTGCTCTAAAGAGTGACGATAATTGATTAACTCATCTCCCTGTAGGCGCTTTTGAATCGTTTCAACCTCCAGAGAAAGTAGAGGAGGTAGCACCCTTTTTTGGGACAAGTTAAGTACTTGAGCCATAAACTGAACATCTTCTTCGAGTGCATCCGGTTGGCTAGCACTCAAACAAGTTCCCAATGGTTTACAGTAGGCGAGATCAAGACCTTGTTGTTGCAACTGATGAGCAACTCCTAGGATCGTTGCTGATTTACCACTGTAAGCCTCTGTTGACCCTACCAGCAAATATTTAGTTTGTGCCACCCCTTACTTTACTCCTTGTGAGTTTCAATTGTGTTTACTCTTCGATACGCAGTAGTTTGCGATAAAACGTTTGGGAAAAATCAGTTACGCGCGATCGCCTGAAATTCATGATTACTTCTATTAAGTAATTGATAAACTCAGAATTAGCCATACTGACTTCATAACTTAGTTCCGCGTTGCCATCGAACTGGAACCGGCAACGAGTCATTTCTGCAGGCAGCTTGGAAACAAACCAAGTGGCAATAAAAGGGATGCCATCGCCCCCTTCAATACGGCGCTGACCTTCTAATGAACCTTGTTGGTACAGACTAATTGCCAAAGGTAAAATATTGCGCTTAGCTCCCTGATAGTAGGGCATATAAACGCCGACGGCTCCTTTATCAGCAGGTTGCAGTTTTTCGATAGACATAGGTCAATTTTCCTCAATTTTCCTTGATAAGAGCTCCCTTAAGTTTCCTTCAATGGTTAAGTCCAGTGATAGAAGACTAATCAGGTTATAGCTATTGCTTCAGGAAAATCATCTATTATCTTTGATTTTATGATTTATTGTCAAGCCCGTTCTTTATTTTAGGCATTTTTCATGGGCTATAGCCAATTAAATCTAGCTTTACTAATATCATAGTGCTGCATTCAGCAGGAATGGACACTAGATTAGAACTTAGAATATAAATCATAAATTTTAAGTCTTACGCTAGGATAACTCACTCTTTACTTATTCTTTACAAAACTTAACTACGATCAGTAATGTGTAGTGAGCGTTGCACGCACAGATGAATCGATGAAGATGGGGAAGTACTGATAGTAGCATTAGCTGCGACAGCTGCTGCTGTCTTGATAGAAGGAAAGTAATATTCACTTGGTAAAGACGAAGGAGTAATCAAACCAATGTATTCAAAACCAACCCCTCGCCTAATTCTAGAAACCTTACTTCCCCATCTGCGAGTGGCAGCTGCGTATGCTCGTCAGATTCAACCAATGATTGGAGCACTGCCATCAAAGGAGGAAGGTGATAACTTTTTTGCTGCAGCACTGACTGATGCAGATCTAGCTGTACAGAATCTGGTAGAAGTAGTACTTCTGGGGAATTTTCCCCAAATCAGCTTCTATGGAGAAGAGTTTGAACTCTCTGGCAATACTAAATATTTTCGCTCTTTTGAGCTGGAAACTGAAGGTGATTACTTAATTACACTAGATCCCATTGACGGCACTCAGTTTTATAAAGATGGACATTCTAATTATCAAATTATTTTAAGTGTTCTGAGTGCCAATGATTTTGAAGCAGTAATTGCCATCTCTCCTGCCTTAAACGTTTATTTTTATAGCATCAAAGGAGAAGGTACTTTTCGAGGTATTCTTGAGGTGGACTTAGAAGCCTGTGAGCCTTTAAAAGTAACAAACTGCCAACAACGTATCTTGTTAGGGTGGGAAATGGGAGAGCTAGCAGTAGTGCTCAAGGAACATTATGAAGTGATAGATGTAGCAACTTGTTACTCTGACAAAGAGCAAATTCCCAACCTCAACGGTATTCTCAGTGGAGAGATAGCCGGAGCAGTAATCAGAAGAGGAAAATTTATTGATGGAGCGGCAATTGCTTTCCTAGCAAAAGAGGCGGGATGTATCGTAACTACATTCGACGGCGGTAAATTGCCACCTTTATCTGAGTGTAGTAACTATAGTCTACCAGGGTTGATAGTGGCTTCATCACAGTCAGTTCATCAACACCTGCTCGAAGCAGTACGAAGTTTATAGGCAGTATTTTATAAAGGCAAAGGAAGTGAGTGCTCCTTTGCCTTGATTTAAAAGGACTCTCTCTGGAGGTAGGAGTCCACTATTTATAACTGAATTAAACTAATTTTAAAGTAGCAAGCCTAGATGAAAAGTAGGTGAAACTTCTATGAGAAAAGTTTCATCTTAACCACCTATTGAGACCATATCCTAACCCTCTTTTACCATCCAGACGAGCATTCCCAGAATTTGTTCAACGGGGGGAAATGGGTAGTCGCTCACATCAATTGTCACTATTTGTTGCTCTAACTTAAGAAACCGCCAAGCGGTGCCACTAGTCACAGAGCCATAGATAGTTGGCAAAGAATGATGATTGGCTTCATTGAACCTTTGGGCTGCTACCATGTCAGCTATGCACTGCCCTAAGCCACTATTAATATTATCGCGTTTGGCTTCCACCAACACCAGCACAGGAGATTCAATCTCAAATTGCTCTGGAGAGCGACTAACCAAGAAGTCACAGACTCCATTTAGTCCAACGGAGCTATCTACTGTAAAATCATTTCCCGAAAATACACTAATCTCTGGCTCCAGCAAGCGTTTAACTTCCAACAAGGTGGGAGCAATAATCATCTCCGATTTGGCTTTCTCAGTCCCTACTGCGATCGCCCACGGTACAGTTTCTTCCAGCAATTCAGCTAAAATTGGACTGGGTGAAATTGGCTCGACTTCCGGTAAAAATCTTCCATCTTCAACAGTACTCAGCTCAAAGTCTTGTTTGACCTTTCGTAAAGAGAACTCACTGTATGACATATTCAACGCATGATTCACTTAAATAGTTGAAATGTATATGAAGCGGAAGACCCGGAGTTCACGCCTATCACAAGCATCTCGTATTGCTGCTACCTTCCGGTCCTGACAAGGTTTGAGCGTTGAGATTGCATGAATCCGAGCCACTGGTTAGTATAACATTTTTTAGGTGTTATCTTTCTGGTAATGTACTTCAATCACTGTATGAACATTACCCCGTGGGCTAAAATCCCCTTTAATGGTGACTTCCAACGGTTCACAAATTTCCACAAAGTCATCTAAAATTTGATTGACGCTCTCCTCGTGAGAAATGTAGCGATCGCGGTAGCTATTAATATACAGTTTCAGCGCCTTTAGCTCCACCACTCGCTCATCTGGGACATAAGTGATACAGATGGTAGCGAAGTCTGGATAACCAGAAAATGGACATTTACAAGTAAACTCTGGCAAAGTGATATTGATGTGGTAGCGACGTCCTACACGAGGATTAGGAAAGGTGATTAGCTTCCCTTCAGCAATCTCACGTTCGCCATATTTTATTTGGGGTGTCTGTAGTTCAGGTGATGGTTGTTGCTCAGTTAGGGATTGATTCATAATTGGGAATTGGGAATTGGGAATTGGGGAAGAAGGATTTTTAACTAGAAGCTTTGAGAATGATTCCCAAAATCTGTCTCGTCGGATTCCCAGTCGGGACAATCTTCAGCCTCCCAACCATAGGGATGCATTGCACAGACAAACAAATTACCGCCGTAAACTTGACCGTGGTAATGATGGCAACCTACACAAGCAGAATTTTTCTTTGGGGTTGGCTCCACAGGATACGTGAAGCTTGGCTCCGTTTCATCCCAGATATCTTCAAACTCATCTTCAAAGGCAAAAGATAGCTCGAAAATTTCATCAAGCATATCCTGCAAGTATTGCTCAATCTCGACGCCAATAGTACTTTGTAGCTCATCGGCAAAAACATCGACTGCTTCAGTGACTTCAATGAAGAATTCATCTACCATCTGAGGCACTGATTCTAGGATTTCGACAATATTTTTAGACCACTCTTCCATATCGGAAATTCAGGCAAGGTTAGTTGAGTGCTGCTGCGTACCTTGACATCCTCCCCTGCCTGAAGGCAAGGGGATTCCTAAACCTCACGATTTAGGTTTCTGCTTCTTAGCACCCGCCTTTACAGATTTACTCTGCTCGGGTCTTATGGTCGCTCCACAGACTGACACGGCAAGCCCTGCCGCCAAAATGTTTAAACTAGCGTTCACGTCACGGTCATGGTTAGTACCACATTCACGACATTCCCACTGACGAATATCCAGAGGCATCTTTTCCACAATATGTCCACAGTTGGAACATCGCTTAGAAGATGGAAACCAACGGTCAATTTTGACCAGTTCTCTTCCGTACCACTCAGATTTATACTCCAATTGCCTCACCAGTTCCGACCAACTTGCATCAGTGATCGAGTTAGCCAGCTTATGGTTTTTCACCATGTTCTTCACCGCCAAGTCCTCAACCGCAATTACTTGGTTATCGCGTATGAGTTGAGTGGTCAGCTTGTGGAGAAAATCCGTTCTGGCATCCACTATTTGAGCGTGTATCCTGGCAACTTTCAATCGGGCTTTCTCACGATTACGAGAACCTTTTTGTTTGCACGACAAGGCTTTTTGTGCCCTTCTAAGTTTTCGATACTTGGCTTGGAAGGTTTTGGGATTAGCCACCTTGTCCCCATCACTCGTAGCAATCAGGCTAGTGATTCCCAGGTCAATGCCGATATTTTTGCTCAGTCTCGGAAGTAGTTGAATTTCCACATCAACCAGGAGGGAGACATGCCAGCGACCGGATGGTGTCAGACTCACAGTAACAGTAGATGGGATAACTCCATCAGGAAGTTTTCGAGACCAACGAATTGGCAGAGGTTGAGCGCATTTTGCCAAATACACATTCCCATTTGTGTACCGGAATGCAGACTTGGTAAACTCTGCACTACCCCCATTTCGTTTCTTTTTGAATAATGGGTATTTTGTGCGTCCTGCAAAGAAGTTAGCAAATGCCTTTTGCAGATGTCGAAGTCCTTGTTGAAGAGGAACGCAGCTGACTTCATTCAAAAATTTTAGCTCTGGCTGTTTTTTCCACTGTGTGAGCATCGAAGACGTTTCTTTGTACCCAATTCGTTGTTGTTGTTCGTACCAGGCTTCAGTTCTAGCGGCAAGTGCACGATTGTAGACGAGTCGGGTACACCCAAGAGTTTTTCTGAGCAATTTTTCTTGCTCAGTTGTTGGGTAGAAACGATATTTAAACGCCATTTGAGTCATACTCACATTTTAGCACATTAAATGAAAAGCTGTCCTATAAGGACGGGGTTTCACACCCAAAATTTCTGATGACCATGCTACACAATAGTTGTTGATGGATTTGTGTCTTCTAGGTAAATTAAATGGTTTGAAACCCAGATTTTTACGACGATAAACAACAACAAAATTACTTATTCGCGCTTCAACCGACGCAGTTCTTGTTGCATCGCTTCCACCTGCTTGCGTAGTGCATCCACATTCTGCTCATCCGGTGAGTCTGGAGTTTCTTCATCATCAGAGATAATCTCAATTCGGCGTGGCTCAGTGGCAGAACTGTTATTAGTAGGTTGTGCAGGTTGTTGTTGAGCCTGTTGTACCATTTCATCAACCAGCTTACGAGCTTCTTCCGTTGTCAACTCGCCTCTTTCTACGAGTTCATCTACCAATTTTTGGGATTGAGCTCGTAATTCCACCAATGTTCCTCCAGCTTTCTCTCCAGCATAAGTTGCTAGACCAACACCGAGGTAAAAAGCTTTTTGAACAATATTACCAAAACCACTCATAAAAACTTGGGCTCCAATAATTACAGATCTATTATCTTCTTCTAGGATAAGAGGGAGATAAAGAACCTGACTAGTCAATACTACTCGGATAAGCTATCTAAAGTTGCCAAAAAAAAGCGCCCTCCTTCTAGGGGGGCGCAATTGATTTGCTAGAGAGGTTCCTAAGAACCTGTGACTTAAAAATTAACCATTGATTACAGGAGCGGTTAGTGCAACTGGAGCTGCTTCACCTGCTGCCAAATCTAAGGGGAAGTTGTGAGCATTACGCTCGTGCATTACTTCAAATCCTAAGTTGGCGCGGTTGAGCACATCTGCCCAGGTTCCTACTACTCGTCCTTGTGAATCAATTACACTCTGGTTGAAGTTGAATCCATTCAGGTTGAATGCCATGGTGCTGATTCCCAATGCTGTGAACCAGATACCGATTACTGGCCATGCACCTAAGAAGAAGTGCAAGGAACGGCTGTTGTTGAATGAAGCATATTGGAAGATCAAACGACCGAAGTAGCCATGAGCTGCCACGATGTTGTAGGTTTCTTCCTCTTGTCCAAACTTGTAGCCGTAGTTCTGAGACTCGCTCTCTGTGGTTTCACGAACCAGAGAAGAGGTTACCAAAGAACCGTGCATGGCACTGAACAGTGAACCACCGAATACACCTGCTACTCCCAACATGTGGAAGGGGTGCATTAGGATGTTGTGCTCTGCTTGGAACACGAACATGAAGTTGAAGGTTCCGCTGATACCTAAAGGCATTCCGTCGGAGAAGCTACCTTGACCGAGAGGGTAGATTAAGAATACGGAGGTAGCTGCAGCTACAGGTGCACTGTAAGCAACACAGATCCAAGGACGCATTCCTAAGCGATAGCTGAGTTCCCACTGACGACCCATGTAGGAGAAGATACCAATGAGGAAGTGGAAAACAACTAGTTGGTAGGGACCACCGTTGTAGAGCCACTCATCCAAGGAAGCAGCTTCCCAGATGGGATAGAAGTGCAAGCCAATGGCGTTAGAAGAAGGAACAACAGCACCGGAGATGATGTTGTTGCCATAAAGCAAGGAGCCAGCAACAGGCTCACGGATGCCATCGATGTCCACAGGAGGAGCAGCGATGAAAGCAATGATGAAGCAAGTGGTAGCAGTGAGTAAGCAAGGGATCATCAATACACCGAACCAACCGACATAAATCCGGTTGTTGGTGGAGGTGATCCAGTTGCAGAACTGCTGCCAAACAGAAGCGCTTTCGCGTTGCTGTAGGGTAGTAGTCATGTTAGGTATGATTGCTATGTATGAATTTTCAAGGTGCAGCAGACGTTTTGTTTGTCTGTGTATACTTACATTAACTTGATTTTTAAGCTTTGTAAAGTTATTTAAACAAACTTTAGATTTGCTTAATATTTTAACCTGGTGGCCATTGCATCTGCCGTCCGCCTAAAATGTGCAAATGTAGGTGGTAAACGGTTTGCCCCCCATCAGCACCATTGTTAATCACTACCCGATAGCCATTACTCAAACCTAATTGCTCAGCAACCAGCTTGGCTGTTAAGAGTAGGTGTCCCAGCAGAGCCTGATCTTCTGACTCAGTGGCTGAGATTTGGGGAATAGGCTTTTTGGGAATTACCAGGAAGTGAATTGGTGCTTGGGGGCTAATATCTTTGAAGGCAAGGGCTAAATCGTCTTCATAGATAATGTCAGCAGGTATTTCCCGGTTGATAATCTTGCTAAAAATGGTGTCACTCATAACTAAATTCAGGTTTCGACTTGGTTCTAGAGCGTCAGTCCAGAAACCGGGTTTCTTTGGAAAAATGCTAATATTTCGTCGTTATTCTTGCAAGAAACCCAGTTTCTAGGAATACTAGACCGGCTCTCTAGGCTGGTTTAAACATAATTTACGATATATAGTGCTTTTAATTCCTACTTAAATGAAATTATCTGGTCATACAGTCTTAGTAACTGGTGGTAGTGCTGGCGTCGGATTGGCACTCACACGGGAGTTTTATAAAAAAGATAACCGAGTCATTATCTGCGGTAGGAGTCCGGAAAAATTAGCTCGTGCTAAAGAAGAAATGAGCGAAATCGAGACTATTCAATGTGATTTAGCCAAAGATGATGATATCAAAAATTTAGTCAACGTAATTAGGACTAAGTTTCCTGACTTATCTCTACTGGTAAATAATGCAGGCGTGCAATTGAACTATAAGTTGACTGAAGTAGAGCCAGAACAAGCTTTCAGAGATATCGATTGGGAAACTAAAGTTAACTTTAATGCCATGGTCAAGTTAACTACTCTCTGTTTGCCTTTATTACGCAAACACACTGAAAGTGCAATCGTCAATATTTCTTCTGGTTTAGCTTTAACCCCAAAAAGTAGCGCCCCGATTTACTGTGCTAGTAAAGCCGCAGTACATATATTTAGCCAATCTCTACGCTATCAGATGGAAGATAATGTTCCTAATGTGGCAGTATTTGAAGCAATTTTGCCGATAGTAGATACAGATATGACTAAAGGGCGAGGAAAAAGCAAAATCAGCCCCAAACAAGTAGCCGATGAAGTGTTAAATGCATTGGGTAAGAATAATTACGAAATCAATGTGGGTAAAGTCAAACTATTGGTTTGGATTAATCGCTTCGCCCCCTGGTTAGCAAAACGTATTCTCCGTGGTAGTTAAATAAGTTGTGGGTACAATCATTTTCTACAATCATTCAAGTATTAGTTAGCTTTAACAATGAGGTAAATCCATGATCCAAGCATTGCAACCGCCAATTACGTTTGATGAGTTTGTCGCATGGTTACCAGAAACCTCTGAATGCCCCTATGAGTTACACCGTGGGGTAATTGTTGAGATGCGAAAACCAAGAGGTAAGCATTCAAAATTGTCAGGGGATTTAGCTTACAACTTAGGCACTGCTATTCGTCAGGCGAACTTGCCCTATTTCATCCCTAAAGAATGCATTTTCCGTTCTCTGGATGGTAATTCTGGCTATGAACCGGATGTAATTGTCCTGGATGAACCGGCACTGATTGATGAATCCGATTGGGAAAGCGGCTCTATCATCACTCTAGGCAAATCGATCAAGATCATTGTGGAAGTGGTTTCCACCAATTGGCGGGATGATTACTTGACTAAGCTGGGAGAGTACGAAGCATTGGGCATCCAAGAATATTGGATTGTGGATTATGCTGCATTGGGTGGGCGACGCTTCACTGGCAATCCCAAGCAACCTACTTTCACTATCTGTCAATTGGTAGATGGGGAATACGAGTTGCAGCAATTTCGAGCAGGCGCTCAACTGCTCTCACCCACCTTTCCCGACTTGGCACTGACTGTAGATGAGGTTTTTGGGTTTCGCACCGGGAACTAGTCTAGACGCATTCATCTTGGACTACCAGCGTTTCCGCCAAAACCGTCTCAATAACACGTACAATCTCTTGGGATTTCTGTGGATCAAGTGCATCAGGATGGGGAGAGGCAAATTGACCCGAATCGTTGTCAAAATACTGACCTGAAGCAGCGGCGAATTCATCTGCCAGAGCTGCGCGACTAAGTATTTCCGCGCCTATACGGATATCGCCACCAGCCACTCCAAAAGCCTGTTTCACCATCTTGCTGCCAAGCAATGACCCGGGATTAACCGCAATGATCGCTGGGCCGTGCTCCTTAAGCGAAAGCGCTAGACTGCGGGACCACATTGTAAGTGCCAACTTGCTTTGCGCATAAGCCGCGCCGTCGGATAGGCGAACTTGTCCAGCCAACGCCTTCGGATCGACAGTCGATTGAGCAGCGGAGGACAGGTTGACCACCCGTCCGGACGTCCCGATCAACGGCAAAAGTCGTTGTGTAAGCAGATAAGGAGCGATCGCATTGACAGCAAAGCGTACATCAAGACCATCCTGCGTGATAGGATCAAGCGCGTTATAGACACCTGCATTATTGATCAACACATCAAGTTTTGTCTGCTTTTCAGACACAGCCTTAGCAAGAGCCTCAACATCGGTCATGAAAGATAGATCCGCCACGTAGATTTCAACACGTCCGCCACCCTTGAGTTCAAGAAGGGTTTTTTGCACTTTTTCGAGCTTTTCTGGATTACGACCATGCAATAAAACATAGTGTCCCAGTGAAGTGAGCATCTTCGCTGTTTCCAGTCCAATACCATCGGTAGAGCCAGTAATTAAAATCGTTTTTTGCATGGCTTAGTCTCCTTTATCCATTGAAGTTTGGCAGGATCTCATCTGCTAAACGTTTCAGTGTTGTCTCAATATCGGCCCTATTAAAGCGCAGGTTCAGCGCAACATGATTTACACCAATTTCTTCCCGTAATCGCAAATAATCTCGAAGATGGTTGACTCCCAGCCTAAATCCCAAGTGGATAGGTTGGGGAGGAGCATGAGGTGCTTCGACCAAATCAATATAAAGCGGTTCCATGATCGGCTTAGCAGACTTTCCTACTTTCCGAACCTGCCCTCGCCAATCGTTGATGATTTGTGCCTGCAACGCAGCATTACGAGGATAGAGCATCCAACCGTCTCCATTTTCTGCAATCCACTCATTGGTTTGCTGACTACCTCCTGTAACCAGCAGTGGCAGTTTTCTTGAATTCGGCTTAGGCAACATATCTATAAAGCCATTCGTGCCACCATAGGTGTTCTCAAAATTTGGTGCATTATTGCCCATGAACCTAATATAGTCATAGCTTTCACGAAATCGTTTACCGCGATCGCTAAAAGGTAAGTTTAGTGCTGGATACTCTTCTGGTCGATCGCCAGAGGCAATGCCGAGAATGAGTCTTCCACCTGATAATACATCGGCGCTGGCTGCGGCTTTGGCAACGTGGGCTGGATGCCTCAACGGTAAAATAATACTAGCAACACCAAGTGCGATCCGCTTAGTTTGACCAGCGAGCAAACCCAAATAGACGAAGGGGTCGTAGGTTTGACCAACATCACCAAAAGACGGCACATTAAATGGTACATCACGTAACCAAACAGCAGAAAATCCCAGTTTTTCTGCTAATTGAACACGTTCTATGTGTCGAGTCATTGTGGGCACTGCCCCTAAAGAATAACTCTCGATCGGTACAACTAATCCAAGGCTCAGCCGTCCCAAACGAAATACGGAATTGTACCCTTTATTAATGGATTGAAACCCTAACTTGTCCGTTTTTTCAAGCATTTTACCAGTCAATTCTGTTCAGTGCTCATTATTCGATTTCCTGAATAGCAATCACCCCTTGCTCCCAGCTACGCTGGTTCTCAATATCATTTTGAAAGCTTTTGTCATCTGGAGTTTGGAAACGCTTAATAGCTGGTGTTGTGCTTGTTGCCTGATAGAGCCAGTAGGCTTCTTCCTTCAATGCTTCTTCGATTGGCTTGTCGATCGAAGCATAAACAGCCTGCTTACAAGCATTAATCGAATCAGCCGGGAAATGGGCGATACGTTTGGCGAGCTCATCTACATAGGAACCAATCTTGTCGGCATCGATCGCCTTATTGTTTGACGGGCGAGACGCCCATCCCACAAGAAATTGATGATTGAAGTTGATGCAAATTAGATGCCTTGTTTGTTAAGAGCAACTGGCAAGATGCCAGTTCCACAATCGATACCCCACACCCCACACCCTCACTCGCCATGGAGTATTTCTTAAGAGCCCCCCAACTGGCGCAGCCGCACCCCAGATGAAGGTCAGAAACAAGTTAAACTATCTTCCCTTCTGGCTCCTGCCTTATTTTTAAAAGCCCTCAAGTACATTCTTCCCAATAACACGACCACTTTCTTGCTGTGCATGGGCAACTTTAAGTGTTTCAGCACTGAGTCTCCCGAGATTGTTAGTCACGGTAGAAATCAACATGCCATCGTCTATTAGCTCCGACACCCGATTGAGTAATTCATGCTGTTTTTCGATGTCGTCCGTTTGATACATTGAGCGGGTAAACATGAACTCCCAACTGAAGCTCAGGGCTTTGGGTTTGCCAGACATGATGTCAAGGGTCTCAGGATCATCGATTACCGCAACATGACCCCGAGGTTTGATGAGCTCAATGATGGCTGGAAAATGCTTATCTGTAGCGTTAAGCGAGGCTACGTAGCTCGGCTCAAGCTCTAGATCCTTAACTTGATCTATAAGTGACTTGCGGTGATTGATCACATGATCAGCACCCATTTTCTGAACCCATTCTATGGTTTCCGGACGAGACGCGGTGGCAATCACAGTTAGTTCGGTGAGTTTCTTGGCAAGCTGAATAAGGATTGAGCCTACACCCCCTGCACCACCAATAATGAGCAGGCTGTCCCCTTTGCCTTCCCCCTCTTTGATTCCGAGGGACTCGAACAGGAGCTCCCAAGCGGTAATGGAGGTCAATGGAAAGCCTGCTGCTTCGACAAAGCTGAGGGATTTCGGCTTTTTACCGACAATCCGCTCGTCAACAGCATGTAATTTGGAGTTGGTGCCGGGCCGGGTGATATCACCGGCGTAAAAGACTTCATCACCAACTTTGAACTTGCTGACATCGCTACCGACTTCCTGGACAACGCCTGCAGCGTCATAACCAATGACCTTGGTACCGTTCTCTGGTGCCACGTTGCCGCGCACTTTCACGTCTACAGGATTAACCGAAATTCCCCGAATCTCTACCAACAGGTCACGCGATCGTAACTCAGGTATCTCCGCTTCAAATTCGATCAGTGCCTCTGGCGCGGTGATTGGTCCAGCCTGATTGTATCCAATTGCTTTCATATTAGTAATCCCTCATGTTTCATGAGTTCTAAGATCAAAAATATGATAGAAATGTCAATAATAACAAGTACGCACAATTTTGTTATGTAGTTACGAAAAAGTAACTATTGAAAGATCTAAAGGATTATGACGCACAAAAATAATTTCGGTCACCCCTATGGATGCTCTGTCGAAGCCACGTTATCTGTGATTGGTGGACGGTGGAAACCAGTGATTATTTTCAATCTCTTGCAGAATGATTTCTTACGCTTCGGCGAATTGAAGAAAAAAATCGCAGGCATTACGCAGCGCATGCTTACTAATCAACTACGGGAATTGGAACAAGATCAGATTGTTGCGCGAAAAGTCTATGCCGAAGTACCGCCGCGCGTAGAATATTCCCTTACGGATTATGGCCGTACTCTGGAACCAATTATGATTTCTATGAGAGATTGGGGAGCCGAGCATATGCATGTAAAATGTGATGAGTCTTAGTCTTGCTCCGATTCCGGATTCCCAATTCCCAATTCCCGATTCCCAATTCCCCAAGTTATACTCATCCTAAAGTTTCAGGGTGATTTATATGCTTGCCAGAGTTTGGAGTGCCTCAATTGTGGGCATTGATGCTGTCAAGGTAGGCGTCGAGGTTGATGTTTCCGGTGGTTTACCAGCAACTGTCGTTGTTGGTTTACCTGATACTGCGGTTCAAGAATCCCGGGAACGGGTGAAAGCAGCTATCAAAAATTCCGGTTTTACCTTTCCCCTACGCAGGATAGTGATTAATCTGACACCAGCTGACTTGCGCAAAGAGGGTCCAAGCTTTGATTTGCCTATCAGTGTAGGAATTTTGGCAGCGTCGGAGCAGGTAAGTGCTCACCTATTGGGCGATTATCTGTTTCTAGGGGAGGTTTCCTTAGATGGTAGTCTAAGAGCTGTTGCCGGTGTACTACCGATCGCAGCTGCTGCTCAAGCGATGGGAATCGCAGGTTTGGTTGTACCAGCAGATAATGCCAAAGAAGCAGCAGTAGTAGAAGGGTTAGCGGTTTACGGACTCAATGATCTCTGGCAAGTAGCTGATTTCTTGAATGAGCCAGAGCGTTACTCTCCTGTAGAGATTAATGGGTTGCAAGAGTTAGCAAAATCTAAGTTTACAGGAGCAGATCTCAAAGATGTTAAAGGTCAAGCTCACGCTCGTCGCGCCTTGGAAATTGCAGCGGCGGGAGGACATAACTTAATCTTTGTTGGACCCCCAGGGAGTGGCAAAACCATGCTGGCGCGACGACTACCAGGAATTTTGCCCCCTTTGAGCTTTGCCGAAGCCTTGGAAGTTACTCAAATTCACTCTGTTGCAGGATTACTTAAGAATAAAGGAACTTTGGTTAGCGATCGCCCTTATCGCAGTCCCCACCATTCGGCATCAGGCCCTTCTCTAGTAGGTGGTGGGAGCTTTCCTCGCCCAGGAGAAATTTCTCTGGCGCATCGGGGTGTATTATTTCTGGATGAGCTAACGGAATTTAAGCGCAATGTCTTGGAGTTCTTGCGTCAACCATTGGAAGATGGGCATGTTAGCATTTCTCGCACTCGGCAATCGGTAATGTTCCCAGCTCAATTTACCTTGGTGGCAAGTACGAATCCTTGTCCTTGTGGCTATTTTGGGGATACTATTCAAGAATGTACTTGTTCCCCTAGAGCTAGAGAACAATATTGGGCGAGACTTTCAGGTCCCTTAATGGATCGGATTGATTTGCAAGTAGCGGTGAATCGCCTTAAACCAGAAGAAATTACCCGACAGCCGACTGGGGAAGAGTCAGCACCGGTAAGAGAAAGAGTACAAGCAGCACGCGATCGCACTCGTCATCGCTTCCAAGCTGAACCTCAGCTTCATTGTAATGCTCAGATGCAGAGTCAACAACTACGGCGTTTCTGTCAGTTAGATGATAATTCCCGCAATTTATTAGAAGGAGCAATTCGCAAACTAGGTCTTTCTGCACGAGGAACCGATCGCATTCTCAAAGTAGCACGTACTATTGCTGATTTGGCTGGAAATGATGACTTACAAACTCCTCATGTTGCTGAAGCAATTCAGTATCGCACTATAGATCGGATGCAGTGAATGGGGAATTTAGAATTTAGAATTTAGAATTTAGAATTTAGAATTGAGCAATGATTGTTGGTAGTATGCCATTCATTGCCTACTATCACTCCCCTATGAGTAAAGCCTCAACTGACTTCGACTCCCCTTGGAAAGATACTTTGGAGTGGTACTTTGAACCCTTCATCCGTCTGTGCTTCCCTCAGATTCATTCTGCCATCGATTGGTCTCGCTCTTGTCAATTCCTCGATAAGGAATTGCAAAAAGTTGTGCGGGATGCTGAAATTGGACGACGCTTTGCTGATAAATTAGTACAAGTCTGGCTCGTTAATAGTCAAGAAACTTGGATTCTGATCCATGTGGAAGTACAGGGTAAGCGAGAAACTAACTTTGCCCAACGGATGTATACCTACAACCATCGTATTGCTGACCGCTACAACCGCCAAGTTCTTAGTCTAGCAGTCCTGTGCGATGTTAATCCCCATTGGCGACCCACCAAGTTCAAGAGCAATATCTTGGGCTGTAAAGTCAAATTCCAGTTTCTGATGGTGAAACTGTTAGACTACAAGGAGAAATGGGAAGAATTGGAACAAAGTGACAATCCTTTTGCCACAGTAATCATGGCTCATATCAAATCCCTAGAAACTCGTAAGAATCAACAGCAACGCCAAGCTTGGAAGATTTCTTTAACTAGGGGATTATATGAGCAAGGTTATCAGCGACAAGATGTGCTCAACCTTTTTCATTTTATTGACTGGGTTATGAAGTTGCCAAAGGGATTAGAAGAAGCCTTTCTTCAAGAGATAACTGAGTACGAAAAGGAGCGAAATATGCCTTATATTACTAGCGCTGAGAGAATTGGGATGGAACGGGGTCTTCAAAAAGGTCGTCAAGAAGGTCGTCGGGAAGAGGCGCGGAGGCTATTACTGCGATTACTGGAGCGGCGGTTCACATTATCTGTTGTACCAACCGAAGTTCAGTATCGCCTACAACAGCTTAGTATTGAACAGCTAGAAGAGTTGCTGGATTTAGCATTGACAGTAGACTCCTTGGAGCAATTCAAATTGAGAATTGAGAATTGAGAATTGAGAATTGGGAATAAAATTCCGTAAATTTGTAGGGGCTGGTTGAGGCTTACCCTTAACGCATTTGGCAATAGACATCTCCAAAAACTCGAAAGTATCTCAGTGCTGGCATTGACGGTAGACTCCTTGAAGCAATTCAAATTGAGAATGGGGAATGCGGAATGGGAAATGGGGAATGGGAAATAAAATTCCACCAATTTATAGAGACGGGTTTAGGGTCACCCTTAATCCGTGTTTATGATAATTTTCAACAACAGTTTATTAAGTTCCAAGTTGGCTGAGTCTTGCAGTAATGTGTGGCGAATTATCACTCCGAAGAAGCTTGATTTAATAATTACTGGTTTGGCTATCACCGGCTTACTTCTGGGAGTCAGGCACTTAGGCTGGTTACAACCCCTAGAACTGTTAGCTTTCGACTTCATAGTTCGTATCCGTCCTGATGAAGCTCCAGATCCTCGCTTGCTAGTGGTAGGGATTACAGAAAAAGATATAGAAACTCTTGATCAATATCCGATCTCTGATGCAGTTTTAGCCGAAGCATTAGCAGAATTATCTCAGCATCAACCCAGAATAATTGGTTTAGATCTAGCTCGCAATATACCGATTGAACCTGGTCATCAATTACTAGTCACTCAATTACAAAATCCCAAAATTATTGGCATTACTTTCATTGGTAACAATAACTTAGAAAGAGTAGCACCTCCTCCTGAAATTCCAGAGGAACGTATTGGTTTTAGTGATGTTTTGCTAGATCCAGATGGAGTAACACGGCGCAATTTAATTTATTCCCTTACTGATACAAACATTCTGCCGTCATTTTCTCTACTACTAGCTCTGGCTTATCTAGAACAGGAAAAAATTGCAGCTGAATTAACTCCAACTGATGATCTAAAACTAGGAAAAAAAGTATTTAAACGGTTGACTTTTAATGATGGTGGTTATCAAACAATTGATGATGGCGACTATCAAATTCTGTTGAACTATCGCTCAGTTGCTAACGTGGCGCGACAAGTTACTTTGCAACAGGTTTTGAATGGGCAGATTGAGCCAAATTGGGTAAAAGATAAAGTTGTGTTGATTGGTATCACCGCTCCTACGATCAATGATTTATTTTACACTCCCTATAGTGCAACTAAAACTGGAAATGCCCAGATGCCTGGGGTTATACTCCATGCACAGATGGTAAGCCAAATTCTCAGTGCAGTTTTGGATAATCGTCCCTTGTTTTGGTATTGGTCAGAATGGTTAGAGGTATTGTGGATTGCCGGATGGTCATTGCTTGGTGGGGTTTTGGTAGCACGAATTCGCAATCCTCTACTTTTAATACTAAGTGGTATTGCTGGGGTGGGTTTTCTCTGGGGTTGTGCTCTTGTGCTATTGCTTGAGGGAGGATGGATACCAGTAGTAGCAACAACTTTAACCTTTTTACTCACTGGTATAATTGTCGGGGCTTACCAACTACAAGAGTCAAAGCAGCAAGAACAGATGGTGATGAGGCTCTTAGGACAGCAAACTTCACCAAAGATTGCTCAAGCTCTTTGGAAAGAACGCGATCGCTTATTGGAAGCTGGGTTATTACCAGGGCAAACGCTAACAGCTACTATTTTACTCACTGACCTGAAAGGTTTCAGCACTATCTCAGAAAAAATTTCCCCAGCAGCGGTGATGAGTTGGTTAAATGAGTACCTAGCAGCAATGACTCAGGAAGTACAAAAGCATCAAGGTATTATTAACAAGTTTACTGGTGATGGTATTCTAGCTGTTTTTGGAGTACCCGTACCCCGTACTACCAGCGCCGAAATTGGGGAAGATGCACAAAAAGCTGTAGCGTGTGCTTTGGCAATTAGCGATCGCTTAGAATCCCTTAATCGTAGTTGGGAGACTCGTGGTTTACCTATTGTACAAATGCGGGTAGGGATTTTCACCGGTCCGGTGATGGTTGGTAGCTTAGGAGGTAAGGAACGTTTAGAGTACGGCGTAATTGGAGACAGTGTTAATGTTGCTTCTCGTTTGGAAAGTTGTGAGAAACATCGTCAACTAAGTGACTGTCGGATCTTGATTGCCAAAGAAACGTTGGTGCATCTCCAAGGAAAGTTTCAAGTAGAATCTTGGGGTTCTCTAGCGTTAAAGGGAAAACAACAGAAAATTGAAGTCTATCGCATATTAGGGCACTTCAAGGAATAAGTTTTTGCTAGTTTGAGTAGGCTGGTGGGAACGAAGTGAAACCCAACCCTAATAATCAAGTTTTTTGGAAACTAAATAGCTAACTATCCAAAAATTCTAAGTTCTCTGTTATCCCTCAGCTTCCCGAGCTCGCCATCTCCCCACACTCCCCACCCTTTTTTTCGCTCACCCATGGGGAGTGTCAACGTTGCCAACTATTGATTATTCGAGTTGCTTCTATTAGCTTCTTCTCTTCTGCCTGTGAATTCTTGTGCCATAATTCAAACCTTGCTTGATATTTTTGCTCCCCATCTCCCTCATATACTGTAATCTCAGAATTGTAGGGAAATAAAGTTTTGGGATCGTCACTCCAAGATACCAAACGGGTAGAACGTTGTGTTATCCTTTCCTCTGAAAGTCTTTCTCCTGTTGAGGTGTTGAAGACCTTCAGATACAACTCTCCTGATTCAAGTGGATTGAGCCAGGCTTCCACCAGAAAAATACCAGGTTGCATACCATCTTTTACTACCAATGCTTCCTCATTGACTACTTGTTCAGGATAAAGCTCAGGCAGTGGTACTTTACCATGATTGCGAATTGCTTCTCGATGTTGCAAAGCAGTTCTAATTTCAGCGTTAACTGAGTCAATGGCTGACTCGGTAAATGCTCTTTTGATCTGTTCAGATTGATCATAAATCTCAATGTTAATACCATTTCCCAGTAGAACAACGTAAGATGAATAACCAGATGTGGCTGAGTAAGGCTCCTCGACAATTGTCTTAATTATCGCTCCCTTTTGAGGAGTGACTTGTGTAATTTGGTCATAGTTTTCGCCAAGACTGTAAGGCTTACCGAAGGAGATAATTAGTCTAGTTTGGTTCCATCCTTCTTCAGTATCAATGAAATAGAAGCCATTTAGTGTCGTCTTGTATTCACCATCTACCTTTTCTCTCTGATGGCGTAAAATTGATTCCCTTGTTTGCGGACTTCCCATTTTGAGTTACCTGAGAGATATCTTTGGAGGAGTTCTACATCATCTTGGTTGAGAGTAGTGATATAGTCATCCTGAATTTCTATAGCAGCCTCTGATGGTTGAGATAGTTGACTACCATAACCAAATATATTACCGCAGCCTGCGATAAGTAGTAGCTGGAGGAAGAGTGGGATTATTTTCATTTGCAGAGGAAAGGTGTTAGGTGTTAGGCATTGGTGACAAGTTAAGCAAAAGAGCAATTTGTCAAGTTTTTTTTTAGGAATTGCTGTATCTTTTACTATGTACCTATGCCAACCGGCAATTACGACTTATTCAGCAAGCCCTAAATAAGTTCTATTAACGGACTTATTCAACAAGCCCTAACAAGTCATCATCCTTACCGGCAAGGAGCATTCCGCCGCTTCCATCATCTCAGCAGAAATATCTCTGAGGTCTTCCCGATTGTTCAAATAAGTTTTTAGCGCCTCTATCGGATCAATACTACTACCAACACCAAGCTCTGGTAAACGAGGACGTGCTAGCTGACTGATTAGTTCTGGACGAATTGTGTAGTTGTGAGCTTCACTCAATGCTTGATGTACAGCAGTGTTATCAATTAAGTCCAACTGCTCAGAACGTAGTTTGTAAATCAGTCGCACTACAGCATCTTTAATCTCTTTTCTGTTGATTGCTTTGAGTAGAGATTTATGGGGTTCAACCTCCTCTGAAAGATTTACTTCAATAGTGCAGAAAGAGCGCACTGATAAAGGACAAAATTCCCATTCAACACGACCTTTTTCTAACTCAATCAACACATAACCTTTATCCTCCTTTTCCTCACTAAAGTCTACCCGTTCGATACTGCCAGGGTAAATTACTGGCGGGTCATTAGACTCATTGAGATTCTGGTGTTTGTGGACATGACCTAAGGCTACATAATCGAAGCACGGTCGCGCTAGTAGAGAAAGGGGAATTGTGAAACCCTTTCCCACAGCTAGAAAGCGCTCAGCTCCATAGTTAGCTCGGTCTGCCATAAGGTGAGCTAAGA
>CBDCVG010000069.1:0-18219 GCA_965222765.1 Caldora sp. | reverse complement strand
CACTAGGAAAAATCATCACCACACTGAAAGCAACCCAGGTTATCAGAATGAGCCAATAAAGAATGGGATTTTCCTTACGTGTAATTGGTTCAATAAAGTACGTCACTCCGGTAAAAAAGTCAGGGATAATCCAGTAAAGCGAAAACACACCCCAAATCCATTGCCAATTGAGCGCAACAGCGACATACATCAAGAGCAAGCCAACGATAGTTCGCCACTTGAATCGCGATGAACTATTGGGATGAACAGGATCATTATTCTTTGGCCATTTGATATTTTTAAGCCCCATAGCAGAGGAGATTTTTTATTTTAAGAGTTTACCCGATTTCTCAAATTTAGGTCTAAAAACCCTGATATGATTAGTTTCTAACTTTTTTTTTTGGCGATTCAATCAATTCTAAATTCTAAATTCTAAATTCTAAATTCGCCATCAGACGCTCATTACTCATTCCAGCTTTTCCCCCAACTCCTGCCTTAAACGATACAAAATAGTATTTGGCTCTACCTGATTGAGAATGTCTTGAATTACGGTACTTGGCCCTAATGGTCCCCAACTGCAACCTTGTTCCAAATAAACCTGCGCTGCCTGTCCAATTGCATAAGCTCCGTAACCGGCAATCCCGGCTTGAGTAACAGCTGTTCCTGCATAGGCTGTCAAACCTACTGAACCCTCAACCGTGCTGCCAACTGCTGAGGCACTCTTCCCCAATCCTAGCAACATACTACTACCCAACTCACCTAGTAGTAAGCCTCCAGAACTAGCGATAATCTTCTTCCACAGCTTCCCTGCTTCATAACCAGTCATCGGTAAGCCATAAAGCTGAGATAGAGAGCGAATTAAGACCAAATCTGCGATCGCACCTCCTAAGACATCTAAAATACCAATGGGATTAAGGGCAACTGCCAGGGCTTTATATTTAGTAAAGCGCCAGATTAACTCTTCGGCTTCAGTTTTCCTCATTTTTAGAGTTTTATTCGCGATGCTAGCTTCTGCATTCCTAGCTTGAAATAAAGCATTAAGAGCTAACAAAGAGCGTCCCTCCCGATTGAGGATGCTCAAGATTTTCTGTTTGAGTTCATATACTTGAGGTGGTGGGCTCTCCCATTCATAAGTTACCTTACCATCAGGCCACTCAACTCGCACTTCCAGAGGAGAAGGTTCTGCTGCTACCATCACAATCTCCTCTGTAGACAACATCTCTTGTAAACTGCGATCGCTAGGACTACCTGTACCTAATTGTTGCAGTTGTCGGTAAATTGCCTCCCTATCTTGCTCTGGATAGAGGTCAATTTTATTAAACACCAGAACCAGAGGTTTTTGGGCTTGGCGCAGTTCACACAGTGCCTGATACTCGGTACGGGTAATATCACCAGCAACAACAAATAAAATTAAGTCTGCTTGGGAAGCCACCTCCCTTGCCATCTGTGCTCTTGCTTCTCCTTTGATTTCATCCAATCCTGGTGTATCAATCAACTCCACTTGCACTTTACTAGTGGCACTGGGAGTCCAGCGTACAGATTTTGGCCATTGGGTAACGCCGTGGAGGGGGCCAGTTTGCAGCACTTTCTGTCCTACTAAGGCATTGACAACCGCCGATTTACCACGACTAACTAAACCAAATGCGGCAATGCGAATTACTCCTTGGTCTAGTTTATCAAGGCTAGACTTCAAAACCTCCAAATCATTACGCACGGCTGCTTGCAGTTCCACCTCTGGAGGATGATTTTGGTGGCGGCGAGAGTTGGCATACCAGGATAGTGCTTGCCGCAAACAAGCACGAGTGCGATTAAAGTGGCTTTCTTGGTGGTTGTTATTAGATGGGGAGAATTGAGAGTGACTCAAGGTTAAATTAGGAAGAACTGGCTACAGATCTATTTTCCCCTAATCACCAATGCTAATCACTTTCAAGAGTGGACGGATATCCCTCCCATCCTACGGGAGGAATGAGCTTCGGTAGCGCTTTTTGTCTTGATTATCTAATACAGGGGAAAGGGTAAACGAAATTTTCGTGGGATTTCAATTCTCCGCGTCATTCTCCCCACCAGGAAGATTATCCTGACAAGGGTAGGTTTTTTACTTTCGGGTTGGGACAAGACAAGGTGGACAAGGTGACAAGGGAGAAAAACCATACAAAATGCTGTTCGGTTTTCAAAAATCCAAGACGCTGAAAAGCACAGTTTTTCGTGAAAAATCTTCCTTGTCTACTTGTCTACTTTCCTCCCTTGTCTCATCTTCAGCGAAATATTAAAAACCTACCCTTGTGAGGGAAGATTATCGGGGTCTAGCCCCATCGATTGAAGGTGATTGCGTAATTCTTGTAATGCTGTCTGTGCTTGTTCCTTTTCTTGTCGTTCCCATTCGGTTGAAGTAGGAATTAAATCTCCTGAAGCATCATAAAAGCGAAGCCATAACCGCTCTATTTTTTTATAAATTCCTTGCCATAGTCTTAGTCCCAGACCCAACTCTTCTAACCATAGTTGATTATTAGTTAGTTTTAACTCTTGATAGCGATTATTTGCTAAATGAAAGGCTCGAAAATAATCCTGTTCGCGATTGTAAACGACATAGTAAGGTATTTGTAGAAATTCCTCATAAACTTGCCATTTTGTAGGTTTGCCATCGATATCAGCTTCAACTTCTCCCAAGTCTTGAGCTTGAGTGCTTGGGGATAATAATTCCACTACAAGGAAAGGATTAACTTGTTCTTGCCAAATTACATAACTCATGCGCAAGTCTCGATCATCGTACAATCGAGGAACTCCAACAACTCCAAACCAATCCGGACGCTTGTATCGTCGCGTGTTATTCTCGTCATAGTAGATGTTGAGATCCATAGCCGAAAAAACCTGCTCTGAAGAGTAAGTGCAAGGTCGAAACGTCTGCTCTAGAAGTTCAGCTTGTATAGAATGAAATTGGTCTGGCAAACCGGGTTCTCCTACTTCTTCACTCGGTAAGTCGTACATGGTAGGCAGGGTTTTCTGCCTGTGGGTGAGGTTAACCATATTGCGGGAAATAGAGCGTTGTTTCTATCGTATCGTCTTTATGAACAAATTTCGCCTTCTCTGTTTTGTCTTCTCGCTTTTGTTGGTAATCTTTATTGTCGCCAGGATTTCTTCTGCCCAGATAACTGATCCTATTCCCGAACCAATTGAAAAGTCAGAACTCTCTGTCGGATTGGTAGAGGTTGTTCAAATTCCCAACAGTGGCACCACTCATAGAAATAAAGCTGCTCGTTTGAACTTGCTTGCTCATGCAGGAGATGGTAGCGGACGATTATTTGTTAACGATATGCGTGGCAAGTTGTATGTGATTGTTGACGGTAATGCTACTGTTTATCTGAACCTGAAAAAAATAATTTGTGCCGACTTTACCTATGAAAGTGTTCAACAGGGCTTCGCTTATTTTGCTTTTCACCCAGAGTTTGCCCAAAATGGAATTTTTTATACCGTAACTAGCGAAACTAACAATAGCCGCACTCCTGATTTCCCTGTTACCAAAACGATTCTTGACAATAACAAAAACATTATCGAAAGTTCCCACCACGATGTCATTCGCGAATGGAAAGCAACAGATCCTTCTAGCAATCGTTTTGCGGGAACATCCCGTGAGATTTTGCGGATTGAAGAGCCTTATTCAGATCATAATGTTGGACAATTGGGCTTTAATCCCAATCCTAAACCAGGAGGTGATGATTATGGCTTGCTCTACATTGCCGTAGCTGATGGGGGTAGTGATGGCTTCCCTGTTAGCGATACCGATCCTTTGGATAATGGACAGGATCTGGGGACACCACTAGGCAAAATTCTCAGAATTGATCCCTTTGGTAATAATAGTACTAATGGTCAATATGGCATTCCTGCGGACAATCCTTTTGTTGAGGATCATGATTCCAACACTTTAGGTGAAATCTGGGCTTATGGACTACGTAATCCCCATCGTTTTAGCTGGGATACTGATGGCGAAGGCAAAATGTTGATTGCTGATACTGGCCAAGCTTTTATTGAAGAAGTTAATCTTGGTATCAAAGGAGCTAACTATGGTTGGGGTGAGCGGGAAGGTACTTGGGTTATCGAGGAAAATAATGAAAATGTTTTGTTAAGCTTACCCAAAAACGATCGCTCCTATGGCTATACTTATCCTGTTGCTCAATATGACCATGACATCCCCCCAGACAGAAAAGGCTTCTACGGAATTGCCATTACTGGTGGTTACGTTTATCGGGGCAAGGCAATTCCTGAATTAATTGGTCAATACATTTTTGCTGACTTTGGTCATGATAGTCGCTTTTTCCATGTTCGTGTAGATCAACTTGTTGATGGCAAACAGGCAAAAATAAAAGAACTCAGACTCTTTGATGGAGAGCAAGAAGCTTCTTTTCTGGAAATCATTGGTAAAAAAAGATCCGATGTGAGATTTGGAGTGGACGAAGAGGGAGAAATCTATGTGATATCCAAACAAGATGGTAAAGTTAGAAAACTTGTCCCTTCACCGAAAATAAGTTTCAGTTTAACAAGCCAGAAAAAATGAAATTTATCAGTCCCAAGGTCGATTATGCCTTCAAGAAAATATTCGGTTCCAAACAAAGCCAACAAATCTTAATCAGCTTTCTCAATGCCATTATTTATGGTGGGGAGCCAACCATCCAATCCCTAACTATCGTCAATCCCTATAATCCCGGTCAGGTAATGACCTTAAAGGACACTTATCTAGACGTTAAAGCAGTTCTATCTGACGGTTCCATTGTAGTGATTGAAATGCAAATTGCCCGGGTGAGTGCTTTTAGCAAACGAGTAATTTATAACCTGGGTAAAGCTTACACCAATCAGCTCGGCATTGGCGAAAACTATCTCACTCTCAGCCCAGTTATTGCGGTAACTGTCACGGATTTTATCCTGTTTAACGAGAAGGTTAAGGTAATCAATCAATTTGTCTTTCAAGAAAAGACGGAAAAGTTTGAATATCCCGATGCAGAATTGCAACTAATCTTCATCGAATTGCCAAAGTTTAAGAAAACCCTGTCAGAATTAACGAGTTTAAGTGATAAGTGGATTTATTTTATCAAAGAAGCAGCAACCTTGGATGCCATCCAAAGAGATTAGGGGAAATCAACGAAATCGAACTAGCTTTAAATATTGCCAACCAAGCGAAAATGACAGTAGAAGAGTTAGAAGCAGTTGATCGGCGAGGGATTATGTTACAAGATGAGAAAGGGCGCATAGATTATCCAAGAGAAGCAGGTAAGGAAAGAAGGACAGAATCAACCAATCGATTGCTTTAGTCAAGGCTTAACAAAAGCGTTTTGAGAAATTCCAGCGGCAATGATTAAAGTAGAAAGCTTGTCTTTAGAAGAGTTAGAACGTTTAACAGAGGAGATTTTCGATTTTAGACCAGATTTGTTAGAATTGGTTAAGAAACATTGATATTTTAGATATTCTTTGTGTCCTTTGTGTCTTTGTGGTTCACTTCAAAAACTTTCAGAACAAGGAAAAAATGAAGATTTATCAGTCCCAAGGTCGATTATGCTTTCAAGGTAAATATTCGAAACAAAGCCAACAAATCTTAATCAGAATGCCATTATTTATAATGGGGAGCAAATTCCCTAACTATCGTCCCCTATAATCCCGGTCAGGTAATGACCTTAAAGGACACTTATCTAGCTTTTCTAGTCAAGTGATTGAAATGCAAATTGCCCGAGTGAGTGCTTTTAGTAAACGGGTAATTTATAACCTGGGTAAAGCTTACACCAATCAGCTCGGCATTGGCGAAAACTATCTCACTCTCAGCCCAGTTATTGCGGTAACTGTCACGGATTTTATCCTGTTTAACGAGAAGGTTAAGGTAATCAATCAATTTGTCTTTCAAGAAAAGACGGAAAAGTTTGAATATCCCGATGCAGAATTGCAACTAATCTTCATCGAATTGCCAAAGTTTAAGAAAACCCTGTCAGAATTAACGAGCTTAAGTGATAAGTGGATTTATTTTATCAAAGAAGCAGCCACCTTGGATGCCATACCAAAGAGATTAGGGGAAATCAACGAAATCGAACTAGCTTTAAATATTGCCAACCAAGCGAAAATGACAGTAGAAGAGTTAGAAGCAGTTGATCGGCGAGGGATTATGTTACAAGATGAGAAAGGGCGCATAGATTATGCAAGAGAAGCAGGAAGAAAAGAAGGACAAATCAACCAATCGATTGCTTTAGTCAAGCGCTTAGTACAAAAGCGAAAAGCGGAATGATTACCCAAGTAGAAAGCTTGTCTTTAGAAGAGTTAGAACGTTTAACAGAGGAGATTTTCGATTTTAAAGGTTTACCAGATTTGTTAAATTGGTTAGAGAAACATTGATATTTTAGATATTCTTTGTGTCCTTTGTGTCTTTGTGGTTCACTTCAAAAACTTTCAGTTCTAACAAGCCAGAAAAAATGAAATTTATCAGTAAATTCTGCCTTCAAGAAAATATTCGGTTCTAAACAAAGCCAACAAATCTTACCCTCAATGCCATTATTTATGGTGGGGAGCCAACCATCGCAATTTAATCCCGGTCAAGACCTTAAAGCACTTATCTAGACGTACAGTTCTAAAGTAGTGATTGAAATGCAAATTGCCCGGGTGAGTGCTTTTAGCAAACGGGTCAGGGTAAAGCTTCACCAATCAGCGGCATTGGCGAAAACTATCTCACTCTCAGCCCATTATTGCGGTAACTGTCACGGAGTTGAGTAAGGTTAAGGTAATCAATCACTGTCACCCCAGAAAAGACGGAAAAGTTTGAATATCCCGATGCAGAATTGCAACTTAGAATTGCCAAAGTTTAAGAAAACCCTGTCAGAATTAACGGAGTGATTGGATTTATTTTATCAAAGAAGCAGCCACCTTGGATGCCATCCCAAAGAGTTTCAACGAGATCGAACTAGCTTTATATTGCCAACCAAGCGAAAATGACAGTAGAAGAGTTGAAGCACTCGGCGAGGGATTATGACAAGATGAGAAAGGGCGCATAGATTATGCAAAGAACAGGAAAGGAAGAAGGAAGAAAAGAAGGTAAAGAAGAAGGAAGAAGAGAAGGTAAAGAAGAAGGACAAATTACCCAAGCGATCGCTTTAGTCAAGCGCTTAGTACAAAAGCGTTTTGGAGAAATTCCAGCGGCAATGATTAGTCAAGTTGAAAGCTTGTCTTTAGAAGAGTTAGAAAGTTTGACAGAGGAGATTTTTGATTTTGAAGGTTTGCCCGATTTATCAAATTGGCTCGATGAACATTGAAAGAACATCGGCAAAGTCCAACATCCGAGTGGAAAAGGGAAATTACTATTCCCAATTCTAAATTCTAAATTCTAAATTCTAAATTCCTTCTGCTCTTACCCCCGCAATTTTAAGGCGGATACGATAAAGGCTAGTTCTCGCAGTAATATAAAGGGTTTGGTAATCACTGTCACCCCAGGCTAAATTAGCGGGAGCTTCTGGAGTTTCAATAATGCCCAGTAGGTTGCCGCTCGGAGCAAAAACCCAAACACCCCCAGGTCCAGTACTATAAATATTGCCTTTGATATCTACCTTCATGCCATCTGCTGCTCCCTCTCGACTAGGGGGTTTAAGTTCGGCAAAAAGTTTTCCCTTGCCTAACATTCCGTCTGGCTTGACATCAAAAACACGAATATGACCCCTTTGTGAATCATTGACATAAAGTTTAGTTTCATCTGGGGAAAAGACAATACCATTAGGACGGACAAAGTCATCAACTAGTAGAGTTAATGTGCCATCTGGTGCTAGGCGATAAACACCATAAAACCCTAATTCTTCTTGTTCAGATTTGATGCCATAGGGAGGATCAGTAAAGTAGATACTACCATCTGATTTGACTACCAAATCGTTGGGGCTATTAAGTCGCTTCCCCTGGTAGTGACTAGCTAGGGTAACAACTGTCCCATCTTTTTCAGTACGGGATACGCGACGATTACTGTGTTCAGCAGTAATTAAACGCCCTGAGAGATCTAATGATGTTGCCATTAGCCTTGCCAGAAGGCTGACGAAATATCTGAGTCTTTTGCTCTGGTTGCCATTTATAAATGATATTAGCTGGAATATCACTAAAAAGGAGAAAGCCCTCGGGATACCACACAGGTCCTTCGGTAAACTTAAATCCTGCTGCTACCTTTTCAACTTGGGTATTGGGAGCAATAATTTCTCCCAGATTATCTTGTTTGGTAGAAAATTTGTGTACCATTATATGTCGGTAAGTTTCACCTGGACGCAAAATAACCGAAGGAAAATTAGACTGATTGACTGAATCGGGGAACTCTTGTGTTTCCAGGCATAAACCTTGATGATTTTGATAAACAACATCTCCTTTCCCTGTGATTTCCCGCTTACCGATATTTCCTGAATAAAACTGCATTCCTGGCTGATTAGTGTAAAGCTCCATTAACCTGCCAGACTTAGGTTCGTACACAGTAGCTGCTAGTTTTATCTTGTCCGATTCCCCATTCAAAACATAATTGAGGTCGTAGCCTCCTGGATAGTTTTGCTTAAAGATGCTTCTGAGCTGATTCATTCCCTCACCAATCAACTGAGGTTGGGTAAAATCGTAGGGTGTATCTTTAACTGCTTTAATCTCTCCTGTAGGTATGCGCCATTCATTGGTAGGCGTATAGCTATCAGCGTTAATGGTTAAATATTGTCCTAGAATGTTCCCAGAAGCATGACCACCCAAGTTCCAATAAGAGTGGTTAACGAGGTTAACAGGGGTAGGTTTATCAGTTGTAGCAGTCATTTCCAGCCTCAACTCGTTATTGTGAGTAAGGGTGTAAATAGCTGTTACTGCTAAATTACCTGGATAGCCTTCTTCCTCATCAGCACTGAGATAGGTTAGTTTCAATCCTGCTCCTTCATCGCTGTTAATCGTTTCAGCTTTCCAAACCACTTTGTCAAAACCCTTATTACCACCATGTATGTGATGGGAACCGGCATTAGCAGCTAGATTATACTGTTGACCATCGAGAGTAAACTTAGCATCTTTAATCCTGTTAGCGACGCGACCAACAATTGCACCAAAATAGTAGTGATTAGCTGCCAAATAATCTTCTGGATTATCAAATCCCAGCACTACATCCTCTAGATTACCGTTATTGTCAGGCAAGTGTAATTCAGTAAGAATCGCGCCATAGTTGCTGATCTTCGCGACTAAACCATCAGTATTGGTTAAGGTATAGAGATAAACTTGTTGACCGTCCTTAGTCTGACCGAATTCCATCTTTGTGACACTGCTATTTTCTTTGGTCTGAGCGTCATTTTCCGTAGCGTAGGATTGATCAGAGTTAAATCCCCTGTAGGAATCTGCGTTTACTACAAATAAACTCATTCCCATCAGGGTAAAAATTGCGAGTATTTTTTTTAACATAGAGCAAGGGGAAATCTTTTCTTTTTGGCTCTTTGTTTATATTATATAGGGCTGACTGAAAAAGTCTGGTGATAAGGGGAGGTAACTCTTAACTGGGAACTAAAGACCAAGTGATTTAAAATTGTAGAATAAACCTTCAACTTATCCACCCAAAAAACAGAATGACCCTCCAAGAGTTAGCAACCGAACTTCTTGCCCTAACTCCGGCACAGAAAGCTCAAGCGATAAGTATATTAACCCAAACCTTAAGAAATGGTTCGCCAGGAATTACCAAGACTCCTGGAGTATGTGGTGGCGATGCCTGTATTGCCAATACTCGTATTCCCGTTTGGTTGCTAGTGAGTTTGAGCCGTCAAGGTTCCAATGATGCAGAGCTTCTCAAGTTTTATCCTCATTTGAGCGCTGCCGATTTGGTGAATGTTTGGGCTTATGCTGAGGCACACCCAGAAGAAATTGAAATTGCGCTGCGAGAACAACAAGAAGCATAAATTATGGCAAATTTTTACGCTGATGAACAATTTCCTTTGCCAGTGGTGCAATTACTACGCAGTTTTGGTCACAATGTTCTCACTGTTCAAGAAGCTGGAAATACTGGAAGCTCTGACCCAGAAGTATTAGCTTTTGCTATAAGTCAAAATAGGGCAGTTTTGACACAAAATCGACGCGATTTCATCCGACTTCATCTCCAGCAACAAAACCATACTGGCATTATTGTCTGTACAGATAATCGGGCTCTGGAAGAACTGGCAACACGAATTAATGATGCTTTATCCAATGAAGAAGACTTAAGCTCCCGCTTAATTCGAGTTAATCGTCCCCAGAGATAATAAATCAAGCAACATCTATAGTATTTGAGCAGCGATTCCAAAAACAGCAATGAGGGATTGGTTCTAGTAATTTCGATTATTGCTATAAAGCCCGGTTTTGAGCATAAATTTGCTAACCTTCTGCCTTTTGGCACTATCTTCCTCCAATAGACATCGGTACTTGTTCAGCTAAACGAGTTTGTAGCTCCACCATCAAATTATCACCACTGCGATGGGCTTCCCAGGAACCTGAGGTAAAATTATCTACCACCCATTTTCCCTGCATGAAATTTTCATCTTCAGATACTGTGCCAGTGTAACTAACAGTATGTCGTGAGCCACCAAGATAGCGCTTGGTAAAACTGATGCGACGTCCAATTATTTCACCAGTCAGTGAAGCTTCCCCCAAATAACTATCATCTAAAATACTGCCGCTGAGGGTATTGCCACTTTGGAGCAAGGATATTTCAAAGCGAGTAGGATTTCCCTGCTGCCAGTAAGTACCCAGCCATGCGCCACTAACATCTGCCATAAATAATTTAGAATTTAGAATTTAGAATTGGGAATGATAATATCTTGAGACTGAGGGTTTTTGAGGATGAAGCGCTGAGCCATAATGTTGAGTTGCTCAATCTTGGATGTCTGCTGACGCAACCCTTCGGTGACTTCTGGGTTTGGGCAGTGAATTATCAAGGTTTGACTCTCACTTACCCACTCAAATTGACAGAGCTGAGTTAAAGGAATTTCTGCTTTGATTTGGCTGAGCCCCTCACTCAACTGCTTAAATTTCTGTAACCATTCAGATTCTCGTAATTCTTTCTCTAACTGGCGTTTCAGGGATTCCTGTCTGAAAGAACTCATGATACTCACTTCCTTAGATTGGGATGAACAACACAGACAGCTGTTAACTTGGGTACTGCCCATTCTACCTCCTTAGGATTTTGAAGCACCAATATTTCTAGTACAAGAAGGCAGAAGGCAGAAGGGAAGAAAGCTTACTATACAAGCTTTTATAACCTTTTTTTACTGGTCACTTATTTCCCCCGTGCTGCACTAGTACTCTGTCAATTTTGAATGCGGGAAGAAGAAACTAGATGACTGTTAACACATCCGGGATGTTGAGCAACAGGACGAATTACTGTCCCATCCGGTAGCTGAGCTACTAACTCCACATTCCCCTCCTCATCAACTATCCAGCCTGTGGCTTCCACTATCTGGGAGGGAGGATTTTCTACTATAGGTGGGGGAGATTGTGACAAGGCTTGCTGAGGCTGTTCCTCTACTTCTGAAAAATCTTGCAAATCTCGCCAAACTGTCTGCCCTCGGATAGGTGCAGTCGGGTCCTCTGGTATGCCTCCATGTCCAATGAGAGTAAAAGAGTTGCCTTCAGCAGCAGCACATCTGGCAATTACTTGTTCAGTAGGATCAATCACTTCTTCTGGTAACTCTACTAATCCTGAAGCAGGCTCTACTTCCGGGTTGGTGATAGTTACAGAACCAGAAACCCCAAACTGAGAACTAGCGGTAATATCACTGAAGGAGGTGAGTTGTTCTTGAAACTCAAGTCCGAAAATACCTTTAGCTGTTAGGGTAATTCTCCCTCCATTCCCCTCAAAGGCATTGGCGGTAATATCACTATTTTCTGTGGGGATTGCCACAATAAATGGGGTATTAATCTCAATATTTCCTCCATCTCCCCCTACACCTGCGGTGCCTGCGGTAGCGGTAATTTGGCTGTTGCGTCGCATCAGTAACAGTTCATCAAGAAAAATCACAATATCCCCGCCTTGATTAGCAGCAGTTGCTGCAGAGAGAAAGGCTTGATTATCTAAAGTGAGAGAACCAGCTTGTAGTTGAAGGCTTCCCCCTACCCCTGTTCCTTGACTACTCACCGCTATCCCTGCACCATCCTGGATGGTTACAGTTCTGGGTTTAGCAACAAAAATATTACCACTATCACCCCCAGAACCAGCTTCAGTATTAGCAAATAATCCTGTTTGTTTCCCAGAAAGCAAGATAGTTTCTGCCACATCCAGGGTAATACTACCAGCATCAAAGTTGGTGGTAGTACTAGTACTTAGTTGAGAACCCCCCGTAGCTTCTAAGCGGTTGGCTCTTAGGCTGATACTGCCAGCATCTCCCTCACCGGAGGTACTAGCAAGAATTTGAGAGCCATTAGTAAGAGCAATCGAATTAGTTGCAATACCAATTTGCCCCCCAGAACCGATGGCTGTAGGTTCAGCACTACTGCTAATTAAACCCTCATCTAGGAAAATTTCTTCGGCAGTAATATTCACACTACCGGCATTTCCTTGTCCCTCAGTTTGGCTACTGACTCTAGCTTCATTGGATATCGTCAGGGAATTGGTAGCAATATTGATATCTCCAGCATTACCTCTACCAATAACCCTTACTCTAGTAAGTAAACCATCCAAGCGACCACTACTTGCTTTACCATCTAACAAAACTGATTCACTGGCATTAATCGTGATCCCCCCTGCATTTCCTTCCCCATAAGTACTAGTAGACAATTGAGCGCCATTCGTAATCGATAGCTGGCGAGTATTGACCTCAATTCCTCCAGAATTGCCCACTGCGGAAGGTCCTGCTACTAAATTGAAGGCATTAGAATCCTGTCCTAGGCTATCTTCCCCATCAAAGATTACCGATTCTGTAGCATTAATCATAATCCTACCAGCATCTCCTTGAAGATAGGTAGAGTTATTCAATCTAGCTCCTTCAAATAAACTCAAATTATCGGCATTAATGCTAATATCACCAGTGTCTCCCTGCCCAAAGTTACTAAGATTGATAAAACCGCGATTAGCAAGCATCACATCCGTAGTATTGAGAATGATACTACCAGCATTCCCACTGCCACGAGTGATATTAGATATGGTCGATTGATTAATAACTTCCACATTTTCAGTGGCACTAATAGTAATATCTCTGCTTCTCCCTGCTCCCAAAGTCGTCGTCGCAATTTCTGCGCCAGCATCCATCTGCAACTGTCCAGTATTAAGATTTAATCTCCCTGTATTGCCAGCAGCTTCAGTCACAGAAAATAAGCCACTATTGAGTCCATAGTTGGGGTTGAAGTGGTTGGGGTTCCGGTTATCTGTAGGGTGAGAGATGTTCCTTCCCTGATTTTCCAAGGAAACATGCAGAGTGTAGGTATCACCAGGGTCAACGCGATCGCCTTCTAATCCTTGTAAACTATTGGGGACAGTATCGAACTCTCCTACACCAAGGACGTAAGTTCCAGGCTCATCAAAGGTGAAGGAGATATAAGAGTCTTGCCTGACAATACTACCTTGGCCACCATTAGTTAAATTAGTATCGTCATTAGAAGCTAACACTTCTCCCGTTGCTCGATTAAACAGAGCAATTTCTGTATCTAAACTACCAGGATTATCGGTATAGCCATCGCCAAAGTCAATGTCGAAAATGCCCTGACTATTTCCTTGAGTAATCGTAAATGAGTAATAGTCATACTGTTCAGCTGCTGTTCCCAATATCGTTGTACCACTAAGAATTTGCTCTGGAGTTCGTTGTAGAACAACATAAGGAATTCCCCCAGCTCCAGAAGCTTCAATATTGGGGTTAAAGGAAGTGCTAAATGCTAATTCATCCAAACCAAAAACGGTTAAGCTATCAAAGGGAGAATTGATAAAATTTTGGCTACTTCCAGAAATACTTACACTTTGAGTCATATTAATTGTGACATCACCGGCATGGCCACTGTTAGTCGCCAAGGTAAGAATTTGTCCACCACCTTCTAAAATCAGGTTATCCCCATTAACTGCGATCGCTCCCCCATCACTACTACTATTAGTAACAGCAGCAATAAACCCTCTATCAGCTAAATGAACCGTTCCTTGAGGATTATCCTGATTGATAACAATATTTCCTCCTGTACCACTGTGAGCAGTTTCTGATAAAGAGAGAATGCCACTAAAGAGTCCATCGGCAGTGAAACCAGAAATATCGACATTGCTAGCTTCTAGGAGAATATTGCCAGCCTCTCCTAATCCTTGAGTAACTGTCGTAATCCTAGAACCATTAGTTAAAGCCAGAGAATTGGTACTGATCTCAATATTCCCTCCATTTCCCAAGGTATTCCCTTGCAGCCTATTACTAATTAAACTACCGTTACTTAAGTTAATATCTCCAGTCGCGTCAATTAAAATATTTCCTGCCTTAGCATCTGTTAGGTTACTGTTAGCATCAATTCCGGCTAGAAGTTGAGAATGTCCGATAATGTCCAGATTATTTGTATCAACAGTAATGCTACCGCCACTAGTCCCTGTCACATCAATCAAGGTACTATTGCTCAGATGAACATCACCTCGTGGGCTAACTTGAGGAAAAGAAGGAATCATACCTTGAATATCAACAATCCCCTCTCCTACTAATCCACCTAAACTTACTTGTCCCTCTGGTGCGAGTAAAGTTCCACCATCAATACTAACGTTACCTCCTAAAAGAGCCAGGGTTTGATGGGGAGAAACTTCGAGCAAAGATTGCTGTACTTGCACCTCAGCAGCATGATTTCCATATTGCAAACCAAGGGGAACATTAATTGTCAGCAAGGATGAAACTTGGGGATGAATAGCACTGAAAGTAACACCATCTGGAAACAACAGACTATTTGCCGTACTTGCCACAAACGAGCCACCGATATCAAGTCTGGCATGAGGACCAAAAACAATGCCATTAGGATTGAGGAGAAAGAGGTTGGCACTACTATTAGTCTGAATTAAGCCATCAATATTGGAGATTTGATTACCAGTAACTCGCGTGATAATATTTGTTAAGTTTACCCCATTGTTAAAAAAAACTTCAGTACCAACAGGAACAGAAAATTCCTGGAAGCTGTGAAAAAGATTTTCTCCTAGAGCTGTTCCGCCATCAATAGTAAAGGTATTACCCGTAGGGCTAACAATAGAGTCATTTGTAAGAGTGGCATCAGGTACAACTTGCCCGATAACCTGAATATTTGATATGGTTAAATTGAAAATTGTTAAATTGAGAATTGACCATTTTCGCTTGAACACTTCACCATTGGGATTCTTGGCTACAAACCGTCAAAACTAGTTTAACCCAAGTATCCTTTCTTTCTTCTTCCCTTTGTGGACTTTGTGCCTTTGTGGTTTATTGAAAAAAAGCCTACTCTGCCCCTAAATGAACGTTGATGAAGTTATCGAAATTGTAGAACAAGTTCTGTTATCTCGACTACTTAGTGAAGTTGAGCAATTAATCCTGCACCAATCTTGGCTCAAGCAAAGCTATAGTGAGATAGCAGAGCATTCGACTTACGATAGCGCTCATCTCAAGGAAGTTGGCTCTCAGTTGTGGTACGAACTCTCACAGGCACTAGGGAAAAAAGTGACAAAAAAAAATTTCCCCTTAGTCTTGAAGAAGTATCAACAAGATAAAGTAGCTCACTCCACAATGAAAGTACCACAGGAGTTTCTCACACTGGCAAAGGCTCCACCTGATTTTCCTTCTTCAGTTCCCCAAACTCCGTTGGCATTTCCCGGTGCTCCTGTACCACCAGATTCCCCTCTCTACATCCATCGTCCCCCTATAGAGGAACTCGCCTGTAGCCAAATTAGTCAACCGGGATGTGTACTCCGCATCAAAGCACCCAAGAGGATGGGGAAAAGCTCCCTCCTCAACCGGGTGATGGCTCACGCAAAGACTTTAGATTACAACAGAGTCTTCTTAGATTTTCAAGAAGCTGAAGAAGCAGTTTTTGCCTCCCTCGATAAATTTCTGCGCTGGTTATGTGCCAACCTCAGTAGGTGTTTGCACCTCAATCCTAGACTTGAGGATTATTGGGATGAAGAGCTTGGTAGCAAAGTTAGCTGTAGAATCTATATCGAAGGGTATTTGCTGGAGCGCATTGACTCTCCCTTAGTTTTGGCATTTAATGAAGTCAATCGAGTATTCGAGCATCCCCAGATTGCCCAAGAATTTCTACCAATGTTGCGCTTTTGGCACGAACAGGCAAGGGTAGTAGAAAATTGGCAAAAGCTCCGGGTAGTAGTGGTTCATACCACAGAAGTCTATATTCCCCTCAAACTCAATCAATCTCCCTTTAATGTCGGTTTATCAATCAAGTTGTTGCCGTTTAGTAGAGAGCAGGTGGAGGAATTAGCAGCACTTTATGGACTTGATTGGAGAAATAATAATCACAGCCAGCAACTGATGACAATGGTTGGAGGACATCCCTATCTAGTTAATATGGCATTGTATTATCTGTGCCGAGGAGGGATAAGCTTGGAGGAGTTATTGCAAGCAGCACCCACCCAAGCGGGAATTTACACAGATCATTTACGGAGTCATTTAGCAATACTGCGAAATGAACCTCAATTAGCCTTAGCTCTGCAACAACTGGTTAGTGCCAAGGACAGTATACCCATAGAAGCACTAACCCAGAGCCAGTTACCTTCTGCGATCGCTGCTTATAAGTTAGAAAGTATGGGATTGGTGAAATTGGACGGAAATCAAGTAAGTATCAGCTGTCAGCTATATCGTACCTATTTTCGCCAACAACTAAAAGAGGAACAAGGAATTGAAGTTCAGATGGTGCAGTTCGAGCAACAGAATTAGATAAACCAACTCCTGATCATAGGGGTTACGGATTGGAAGTATCTGCCATCTTGATAATTGCTACCCAATGACACTACCTTAAATATTAGCTCACTATCAAAATTGCAAATTGACATATTGTTAAGCTGCAATACATTAGATGGTGCGTTACACTTCGTTAACACACCCTACGAAATTGATGAGCACTGCCAGTAATTACCCATAAAATCAAGAGGGATAGCTGCCTGTGCGAAATTTATTGGTCATTGTCTAATATAGAAAAGTCCTGCTCCAACTGTTGATATTTAGGCACCTCCACGAGCCTGAACCACTGCTCGGATTTTTTCCACCTGTTTGGCACTTCTTGGCACTGCCTACTCTAAACTTAAGTCTCTATGTCTTTTATATATGGGCGCACACTTTACCCATTATAAAAAAAAGAATAGCAAAAAATAATGGTGAATGCAACCCAAAAAAGCTTTTATTAAGATCACCACGATAACTGCGAACTTTGACACATAATCAAGAAAATTCTGTAAGTTTTGCTACTTTTTGTCACATTATCTGGTAAAAATCGCTACATTTTCTCACTGTTTCCGTAGAATAATCCTGTGCACGGTTCGGGGAATGGACTAAATCGCCGAAATTGCACACCAAGACCAACGCAACAATTGTTGGCAAGCAATTTTAAGGATAAAGCCATGAAAACACACGAAATTGGAAACCAAGGACAATCTCACGGTTCTGTAAATAACGCGATCGGTTTGGTCAATGACCACGGTGCTTCAATCAAAATGATCCTCCTGGTTGCTATCGGTTCCTTAGTTATGGGATTAATTCCCATCTTGTATGGTTCAACTGTGGCACAGACACAAGATCAAGCACCAACTACTCTTGGAGAGGCAGGTGTTTGGAGTGCTTTGGGCGAACGAAATTAACTAGGTGTTAGGTTTTAGGTGGTAGGTGTTAGGGGAATTTTCCAATGTCTCCCTCGACTCCCTGTTTCCCCATTCCGCAAAAATTCTAAAAAACAGCAACTGGGGTAGACTTGGTGTGCACTTCAGAGATACTGGATTCCGCAGTAACGGGTTTCAGTTGCACAGCACAGGCTTTTAATTCTGGTTGCAAGGAATCAGGACACCATTGAGGATGAGTCAGAGCATTGGCTTCTGCATTATCTGCCCAAAGGAAACCCCAGTGCATTGGTACAAAAACAGTACCAGGAGAAATAGCCTTGGTGACTTTAGCTCGAAGCTGACACATACCGCGACGCGATCGCACTTCTACCCAATGAGCATCTTTAATGCCCAAGGTTTTAGCATCGCGGGGATGAATTTCCAAGAAAGGATTGGGGTGCATCTTAGTGGTTTTCTCAATCCGTCCTGTACGGGTTAGGGTATGCCAGTGACCATAGAGTCTTCCTGTC
>CBDCVG010000068.1:0-19884 GCA_965222765.1 Caldora sp. | reverse complement strand
CTAACGACTTAGTCGCCTATGAAGACTAATGATTTAGGTTTCGTTGGGTTCCGCGCTTCGCTGCACCTAACCTACACTCTACACTAGAGTTTTGTTGCCTATAGCAAGCAAAGCTCTGTAATTCGGCAATAATATTAGATGCCCAACAGCTTACCATCCCCAAGCATTTGAATTGCCTATGACCACTGTTGCAATAGATTTTGGAACAAGCAACACAGTTGTCTGCATCTTAGAATCTGATACCCAATCCCCCAAAAACCTCAGGTTTAATCAACTCTCTCGCATCTTCAAAAAGAAGACAGCCACAGGAGAATTGCAAGATATTCCGGTTGTGCCAACATTAGTGTTTGTTAAAAGCAAAGATGAACTCTTGTTGGGAGAACAAGTTCGCGCACAACGTTTGGGATTTGTCCAACCAGAACGGTTATTCAAAGCCTTTAAGCGCGACTTGGCAACAGATTTTCAACCCCCACCCCGGCAAATAGATGGCAACAGCTATAATACCAAGTTCATTGCAGAATTTTTTCTCCAAGCTATCTGGCAACAGTTACCTCAACAACAGGTATATCCTGAAAAGATTATTTTCACTGTACCAGTAGGAGCATTTGAACGATATTTAGATTGGTTTCGAGACTTAGCAACCAGACTGAAGGTTGCTGAGGTTCAGCTAGTAGATGAATCTACCGCTGCTGCTCTTGGTTATGCTGTCAAACGTCCTGGTACTCTGGTTTTAGTAGTAGATTTTGGCGGTGGCACTTTAGATTTAAGCTTGGTGCGCACTGCTAGTAATATTTCCCAAACATCCTTGAGTCAGGGAAGTAAACAGAAGGTGTTACAAGCACAAGTACTGGCGAAGTCAGATGCCTATGTCGGTGGCATTGATATTGATACTTGGATTGTGGAGCATTATCTTCAGCAAATTGGCTCTTCACGAGCAGAAGTTGAGGGAGTTGGTTGGCAAAATCTCTTGGAAATTGCGGAGAAGCTGAAGATTAGACTCTCGATAGCTGAGTTGGCGAGGGAGAGTTGGTTTGATGATGAAAACTTCATTGCTCACGAGTTGCTCTTAAGTAGGGAAGAATTAGAAGAGATTCTCGAATCCCGCCAGTTGCTTGAACAACTTCGACAAGCTTTGGATGAGGTATTAGCGATCGCTTTTTCTCAGGGTATCAGCAAATCTAACATTGAGCAGGTAGTACTGGTGGGGGGCAGTTGTTTAATTCCAGCAGTGCAACAGTTAGTAATTTCCTATTTTGGCAGGCATCGGGTCAAGTTGGATAAACCTTTTGAAGCAGTAGCTCATGGAGCCTTAGCTGTGACTCAGCTGGTAGAGGTGGATGATTACCTCCATCATAGTTATGCCATTCGCCTTTGGGAACCTTCTATTAAGACTCATTCTTATTTATCCCTCTTTGATAAAGGGATGAAGTATCCTTGTAAACGTCCCGAACCCCTGATACTGCAAGTAGCGAATGAGGGACAGCGGGATATTCGTTTGGATATTGGTGAGATAGCAGAGGTATCCCGAGCAGAAGTTACTTTTGATGCTCAAGGACGTATGAACAGTAGTCAACTGCACCAACATCTGGAATATCGCTCTTTGGAGAGTCAGCATCAGCAAGTATGCATGGCGCGTCTTAATCCGCCAGGAGAGGGGAAGAAGGACCGGATTTCCGTGAACTTTGAAGTTGATGAGGAACGAGTGTTGTTAGTTACAGTAAGGGATTTGTTGACAGAACAAGTGTTAGTAGAGAATAAAGCGATCGCTAAACTACATTAAGCTCGTTATTTGTTGTTGGTTGTTGGTTGTTGGTTGTTTGTTGTTGGTTGTTGGTTGTTTGTTGTTGGTTGTTGGTTGTTGGTTGTTTGTTAAACTAAGATCTTTCAGCTGCGATCGCTAATTTTACCCCCTTTACCTGACGCAAGCTATCCATTACACTCACTACTCGACCATGAGCTACAGTTTCATCGGCATTGATGATTACTAAAGATTCAGAGTTGGGCACAACTATAGAGCTTACCTGATCTGTCAGCTGTTGTAACTCAACTAACTGACCATTGAGACGAATCTCACCATTAGGGTTAATTGTTACTTTAATTGTCGATTGGCGCTGAATTTCTGCTGTTGCTGCTGTTGGTAAGTTAACTGGCAACCCTTCCGAACGGGTTAAATACAAGGTTGAAATGATAAAAAAGGCAAGAATTGAGAAGACTAAATCAATCATCGGCACGATGTTGATTTCTAGAGGACTATCTGACTCATCGGG
This sequence comes from Caldora sp., assembly GCA_965222765.1. GTDB lineage: Bacteria > Cyanobacteriota > Cyanobacteriia > Cyanobacteriales > Coleofasciculaceae > Caldora. The sequence goes on along the minus strand of CBDCVG010000068.1, from coordinate 17,617 downwards.
AAGACGCATAGTTAGAGTTTAGATATTAGGTGTTAGGTATACCTAAAATAATTTAAAATTAACACCAAAGAAAAAGCCCTCATCCTGAGCATTAGTACCACGGTCATCTAAATCAATAAAGGGATAGCCATAGCCGAGGTGGATATTAAAACCTGGCATTGGCTCCCACAACAACCCCAAACCTGCACTAACTAAAAAAGTCTGACTTGGTAGTGGATCTGGATTATCAGAATTATTCCAAACTTGACCCATATCGACAAACGGCACTAGTTGGAAAATGGGAATTCCCCCTTCATCCCGTTGCAGAGTGATACGATCTTCAATGGAAAACCGAAACCCATTGTCCCCAGAACGAGCATTTTGCCGATAGCCTCTGAGGGATTGTCCACCGCCGATGACAAACTGCTCAGATGGTAAGAGACTATCAGGAGTAAGTTGTAAATCTAGGCTCATGAGCAACAGATTATTGTCATCAAGACGCTGCACCCGTTGCATTTGACCCAGCCAGCTGAAAAAATGACTATCAGGAATAGGCGACAGATTAGTTGTAGCATCAAATAAACCAGTACCAAAGTTCAATTGCGATCGCGCAGACCAAGCTCCCTGGGAATCGCGTCTCATATAGTCTTGTCCAAACCGAAATACACTGGTGCGTGTCACTCCATCAGCCTCAGCACCAATGCTAAAGGGCTGAGGTATGTTATCAAAGATAAAGGTTTGACCATCTTTGTAACTAAATCCGACCGATAGAGCAAATTCTTCTCTGGGAGTACGAATCAAGGGTTGGCGAAAGCTAAGCTCATAAAGTTCTGATTCTCCTGTAATACCCAAGTCATCGAACTGCGGATCAGTAATTTCATTACGATCAATTACGGTACGTAGTTGTAAAGTCCCATTCATGGGATTGACGGGAAGACGATAGCTCAAGTCCCAAATATTTGACCCGCCGGTAGTAGAACGATAATAGGAGGTAGCTAGATCATCTCCAATGCCACTTAAGTTAAGGTAGCCTAGGGAGATGCCGAACCGCTCAGAACCGACACTAGGAGGAGAATTGTTATCTATACTCAAGTTGGCAGAAAAAGCCTTAGCTTCCTTCACCCGCACAATTAAAATACTTTCACCCAGTTGGGAACCAGAGCGTAGGCTAGATTCTACATTCTCTAATAGGGGGTCGGCTCTGAGCAAACGTAGTTGATCTTCGATCCTATCAACTCGCAGTGGTGTGGTTACTCCTAGGTTAATGCGACTCTTAATATAGTTAGGATCAAGTCGTTGGGTACCTTCAACCTGAATTTCACTCAAGCGACCTTCAATCACCTGAATCTTAACAACACCATCAACAATTTCCTGATCTGCCAAGACGGCACTAGAAGTGATGTAACCATGATCTAAGTAGAGTTGGTCAATAGCATCAGTAACACTTTGAAGTTCGTTAAGGGTAACAGAACGTCCTGCCAAAGGTTCTGTAAAAGGAGTAAACTGCTCTGGAGTAAAAACTGTACTTCCAATCACCTCAATTTTGCGAACAGGAATCATCACGTCTGGTTGTTCTATATCTGGAGAGTCAGTGGGAGATTCCTGGGTAGGAGGGGGTAATACAGGCTCAGTTTCGCTGGAGTCAGGGGGTAGAAGTTCAGTTTCCGGAGCCGGTTGCAGAAAGCGCTCCCGGTTGGGATCCGCTTGCTGTGCTAGATGCTTAGATTCAGCTGCTTCTGGTAATGCTGCTATAACTGCCAGTCTATTGGTTGAGAAAATATTGGCGAACAGCATAGCGCTGGGAATAGAAGTACTAAGGCTCAAAATGAAACTTTTTGAACGCAACATATATATTAGTTGGGATTGTTGATGATTTATGCTGGTTGTCTACTGGTTGTTTTTTTTCACCACTGATTGCTGGCTCTCACCTCCATTTTCTGGCAGCTGAGGATTAAAAATTCTTAACTTATCGCCTAGCAATCCTATCTGAGTTGTGAAAAATATATTTTGAGTCAAAGAGATTCATCAATTGGTTCTATCTCAAGAATGATTGAGTCTGTTTATATATGTGATACACAACTTGCCTTTCAATTTCCGGATCAATTTTTAAGTTTCAGATAAATTACTGAATATTACACACTTTATGTAGCACAATTATCGGTATTTTCGTAACTTTTAATGATAAAATAGCAACTTTTGATACATAATAACAAAAATATAAAGTTATGACATAGATCTTGCAAGAAGAGGAAGGAGGAAGGTACAGGCGAAAAGCTATGCTATATGTCTGTTACACCTTTAAGATTTAACTTTTTCCCCATTAATTAAGTCAGCCATTGTTTTTTTTATTGCTATCTGTCATTTGGCGAGTATCCCATTGAGTGTAAATTCATGATTCGTAGTCCAGGTGGAACGCCTGCTTATATCAAATTTGTTGAATACTATACTATACCTTCTGGTAAGCTGAGCTGAGGGAGAAGGATCTTGCTTCAAGAACCATTTGTCTGGGTAATTATCCGGATTTGAATATCAGAAAAGTAGTGGAGGCAAAATGCCCCACTATTTTTGCTTGCGTTATGATGCTCTCGTTATTTTTCCTTTGTACTAATGACAGCCTAATGAGAGAGGCTCTCTTCAACAGATAAAGGGGTTGGTCGTGACGGTATCTCTAAATCAATAGTCTGCTCTAAAGATGGTCGGCAATTATTGTCATTCCAGTGGTTAACTAACCTTGTTTGGGACTGGCTGGATGATGCTTCTGGTGAATCAGCTTCGGTTACAGAAACATCACTTCCACCAACCCTTTCTGCTCGTACTTCTAAGGGAGTTAAGGATAAGTTACAAGGGAGGGAGGGTAATTGTCGTTGGGGTGATTGAGGTGGTTGGGGTACTGGTATTACTGGTGCTTGGAGTGTTGGTATTACTGGTGGTTGGGGTACTGGTATTACTGGTGGTTGGGGTACTGGTATTACTGGTGGTTGGGGTACTGGTATTACTGGTGGTTGAGGTGGTAGTGCAGCCACATCAATTGCTATAGGTAGGGGATTTGAGGACGAAACCCGATCACTAGCAATAATAGTAAAGGCATTGAGCAGACCAACAGCATCTGTTGGTGGGGTGTAAACCAAAACATCTCCAGGCTGCAAGATAGTTCCTGCTGTCACTACCACACCATTTTGGGTCAGTGTTCCCTGAAGAATTGCGACAACTTCGACTGAGGTGACATCGCCGTTGATATCTGTAACCACGGGATTTATATCCGCAAAGGAGAAGGTATAGTTTTGATTTTGTTGAGCTCCAGTCAACAGAGAGTTACCATTCAGAGTTGGTGGGGTATTAACAAAGTTAATATTGATATTATCTACAGGACTGATGGTACCAGGGTTGGGAAATGATTGTTGAGGTGAAATAGTCGTATTACCGGTAGTGATCGCTGCAGCTGTACCGTTGGTAGTGGCATCCCCAACAATCAAAGGTACATTGTTAATACCACCATCATGCTCAATATTAATGATACCGCCTCCTGTAGTACCGGCACTGGAAATACTAGCTACTACACCATTTTGGTCGGTAAATGCACCAGTTACTTTCACTAAGTCCCCAGCAGTAATATTGACCGCTCCACCAATACCGTTAGGATTTTGAGTATTAATAGAGACAACTTCTACATTTCCTCCAGCAGACAAAGTGACTGCTCCTGTAGTTGGCTGGGGAAGAGCAAGGATACTAACATTGTCGATGCCTTGGTTTAATTCTCCTCGATTGTCAGTTTCTGCAAATCTAACATCGAATGAACCACTGCCTCCCACTGCACCAGTAATGTCATGCACGTAATTTGTATAGGGAGTGGGATTACCAGGACCATCAACACCCAAGTAAAGATTTTGCAAGACACCAGCTCCTGTATCAAATGGCGGGGAGCCAGCATTGAGAATATCTACCCGTGCATGCTGGTTCGGTACTGCTGTATGATCCAGTCCTGCCGGATTGACAATCGGTCCATTGCCCCTTTGATCATTAACAAACATGTCGAATGACAAAATTACTGAGGCAACGGAACCAGGAACTGTAAAAGTCTGTGAGATTGCATGAGTTCCTCGATTACGTTGATCTGATACGGCATAAAAAGCTCCATTAGCAGGACCAACAGTTGGCCTGTTATTGAAAGGTGTAAAACCATCGGCATCGTCAATAAAGAAAGAGCCAGAACTTCCAGGCAAATCAGTCACAGTCCACGCCGCAAAATTACCAGTCTCGAAGTCTCCATTAGTGATCAGTTCAATTGGAGCAAAAGTATGGAAAATAGTGATAGCTCCTCCTGTAATGTTCCCTTGAGCTATCGCTGTCAGAGGACCACCGGTATAATCTCCAAATACCACCTCGTTGCCGCTGATGTTGAGACTAGCCAAGGGATTGATGCCGCCGATCGCACCATTAACAGTAACATTCCCAGTTCCTGCTGCTAGGTTTAAATTCCTGACACCACCCAGATCTCCATCAATGGTGTTGGTGAAAGTAATATCTCCTCCACCAGTACCTGTATTGATATTGAGATTACTACCAAGGGTAGTTGCACCATCAAAGATCAGGTTGCCACCATTGGAAGTAATCTGTGAACCGTTGAGAGCAATATTAGCAGCGGTGATGGTCAAGGGACGTCCATTAGTATTGAGTTGACTCCCTGTATTCATCACAAAAGATCCAACACCATCAGTATCTGCATCTGGTGTAAAGGCGATCGCTCCGCCAGGAACAAAATTCAGCGCGACTCCATTGTCGATAGTAATATCGTTAGTCGCTTCTAGAACCACATTACCTACCTGATTTTGTAGCGTGCCAGCATTAATCGTAATGTTTGCGCCAGGGAAATCACCCTGTAAGATGTTGGGTAAAGCAGCATTGACTCCAGGAGTACTTGGTGTATTAGAGATAACAATATTGGTTGGATCCAGCAGTAATGTACCCCAACTACCGTTAGTAGCACCGACATCCACTGTGCCATCAAAAATTAGGTCTTGCTTACCGGAGACTTCAACAAAGCCACCATCTCCGGAACTACTACCTCCACGAGCAGTAATATTTCCGAAGAAACCTGTTACTTCGTCTCCCCAGAGGATGACTTTACCTCCATCGCCATGTTGCAGCGCATCAGCATTAATCACCGCATCATCACTTACAAAAGTACGCAAGGCATTGGGAACGGTTCCTTGATCCTGGTAATCTCCCCCTAGCAACACCGTACCGCCACCATTAGTACCAGAAGCATCAATGTTGGCAGCAACTGTAGCCACTTTTTCTCCTAGAACATTAACCGTACCTCCAGTTTCTCCAGAAACATCCAGATTACCAGAGGCTATAGCAATTCCTGCTTCTGTCGGTATACTAATCCCTGAACCTGTCAGAGTTACTGTACCATCTGGGTTCATTGTTACCCCTGTGGCATCACTCAAATTACCGCCACTGAGTAATCCCGGTAAATCTGTAGGAGATATCCCTGCACTACTTGGCAAACTATCATCGTTGAGTCCAGCAGTTGGCTCAAACTCCAAACTCAGCACCATATTCTCGTGGTTGATACGTACCAGATTTTTTCCTGGTACTGCAGCAATGGTAATCTCCCCTTCTGGTGCGGAAATAGTTCCGGTATTAAGAACTGTGCTACCCAGCAGGGTGATGTTTTCTCCTTCCCCTACTGTTAAATTTCCTGCATTAACCAGACTTCCCGGTTGATTGAGCGTGAAAGCAAAGCTGTTGGGATTATCGACTAAAGATGGATAATCATTATTACCAACAGCATGGAACCAACCACTATCAAAACCAATACCATTAGCGGTAGTAGCAGTAAAACTACCAGGTACATCCAGACTGGCACCTGAGCCAAAAACCATCCCTGCTGGGTTCATCAAGTAGAGGTTAGATTTACCCCCATTCACCTGAATTAAACCATTAATTACCGAAGCATCACCACCAACTACCCTGCCGAGAATATTGTGAATTTGGGGATTGGAGAGGAAGTTGGCAATTTCTCCAGGATTTAAGCCAAATTGCTCGAAACTATGGAACAGATTTACCCCATTTTGGGAGAGGGTTCCCCCAGTAATATCGTAGCGATCGCCATTAGGGGTAACCAGAGTTTGAGTGCCATCGGCAGCAGTAGTGATGGATTGAGCCCGAAGTGATTGCACTCCACCTGTAGCCACCAAGGAAAGGACTGCCAAAGGCAGAACAACATTCTTGACTTTTGATGTCATTTTGATTATGATTTCTGTGTAGTAAATTCCTAAGCAAAGCTGGGAAAAAGCTTTATACTTAGCAGTAAAGACATTCTGGTACTCAAAAACTGGATAGCCCTTTTAAACAAACACCCGCAAAAGGGATGTAAAAATATAGGTGTCCCACTTAAGTGGTGCACAGTGAATTGTCTAAAAGCTAAGCCAATGAGGGACTGATGTATTGAACCTATTTAGAACTACTAAAGTACTGCTTTGCTAGAAAAAACTTATAAGTTTCTCTAAGTCTTTTACTTTGGTAATATTCCTCGGTTTGAGCAAAAGTCTCAGGAATATTCCATTTTGTCGATATTTAACCTACCTACTCTCTATATACTACTCACACTAGACTTTGCTTTGTCTCGTAAATCATCTTTTTTCGTAACAATTCTTTACAAAATTAACTCCATAGAAACGAGTAACAAGTTTTGAGTTAATGTTAACGAAAGTGCAAGGTTTTTGAACTAAAAGATACCATCTCCTTGCACTTTTGTCTGACAAAAGTGATTGAAAGCCTTGTCTGGCATGGCTTACATACGGCTATTCAGCAAGCCCTACATTAGTAATCTGAGTCTAACCGCTTGTTCTAAACGAAGATAAAGTCACTACCAAAGCTAGAAATTGTTTCCCCTTGGATGATGCCAATTAAATCATAGGATTCAAAACCAGGGCTATTGCGATAAATTGCTGTTCCTTGCAAATCACCAGGAGAAGTAGAGGCAATTTCAACGATGCCAGCTCTGACAAGCATTTGGTTGTCCCCTGAACCATTCACGAAATAATAAGGCACATCATTCCATTGACCATTCGAGTACAATTCAACATAATCCTCACCTTCAGCAATGAAGGGAGTATTATTCGGTTCCCCAGGAGCCCAGTTCCTATAGGTTGAGGTTTCACCATTCACCCATTGGAAATCTCCTTCGCTGAGTTTATCACTCAAGCCAATCCAGCGCAGGCGATCGCCAAAATTACCCACCAGCCAATCATTCTCACTGGCATCGTTAATCGTCACCAGATTGCCCCCCAATGCCTCTGCTTGTGCTTGAGCAGCTGTCCAGCTGGTTTCTTCCTGAGAAACGAAATAGGTGTGACCCTGGTAAGTAAAAGTTTCAGTTGGAGCGAGATCCACTAAGCGATAGTCTGCAGCTGTTCCCTTAAGTTGGATTGTGTCTTCTCCAGGGGTAAAGTCGGTAATTAGGGTATAGCCATCTGTACCAGTCAACAAATCAGTACTCTCAGCATAGAAAACCTCGACTTCATCCCCCAGAATAAATGCATCAGCACCTGCTCCTCCGGTAAGAACATCCAACTCACCAAGTCCGGGAGACGAGGATCGAGAGTTAACACCAATGAGTCGATCATTGCCATTACCTCCATTTAGACTATCATTGCCTCGACCGCCAAAGATTCGGTCATTACCATCACTACCATTGAGGTTGTCATTGCCTCGACCAGCAAAGATTCGGTCATTGCCCTCACCACCATCAATATTATCGTTGCCAGCTCGACCATTAAGACGGTTATTGCCAGTATTACCGATAATATTGTTGTCTAAGCTATTGCCAAAGCCATTGATGACATCGGTTCCAATTAGGGTCAAGTTTTCTAAATTTGCCCCCAAGGTGTAGGTAATAGAAGACTCAACAGTATCAGTTCCTTCGTTAGTCGCTTCACTGACAAGATCTCCTGTGCTGTCTACTACATAAGTGTCATCACCAACGCCACCAAACATAGAGTCATCACCAGCACCACCATCAATGCGATCATCACCAACTAAGCCAAAGAGGGTATTGTTAGCAGTGTTACCAATCAACTCATTGTTGAGGGCGTTACCTAGACTAAAGATGTTATCTGTTCCAGTGAGGGTTAAGTTCTCCAGATTATCTCCCAGAACGTAATTAATCGAAGATTCAACGGTATCAGTTCCAGCGTTGGCATCTTCAGTGACTACATCCCCCGTACTGTCCACCACATAGGTATCATCTCCAGTACCCCCATTCATCTGGTCATTGCCAGAGCCACCATTAATGTGGTCATTACCAGCAAAGCCATTGATAATATCATTGCCCGCAAAACCGTTGAGGGTGTCATCTCCTAATCCACCATTAAGGATATCATTCCCTGCTGTACCATCATTGATTAGAGAGAAAACGTTGTCCTGAATAATTGTCGTATCAGTATTTCGCCGGATGATATCAGATAGCCGAGTGCTGCGAATTTCTGCAATTTCGTCTGAGGTGAAGATATTTTCGTAATAGAATCGATCCCCATCTCGTAGTCGCTGAAACTGATTTGTGAGGACAGCGGCAACAGATTCTCCTACACTGGCTCCTGGTAGCAAATCCTCTGCCAGCATCCCGACAAAGAAATCGATATTATCTACATCGCCGTAGAGAGATTCTAAAGTTGCCTGTTTTTCTAAATCAGAGGTGATTTCAGCAAAACTAGTTACTCTAGCTAAACCGAACGACTCCCGAATCGTGTTATAGTCAGCCAACCCATTATGTCGTCCCCGCTGGATATTGATGGCAGCTAAGTCCCGAGCGCTGGCATTAGGACCAAAGCCAAACAGCAAGTTACGCACATCGTCAATTAGCTGGTTATCTACCTGCTGACTGACAGAAGAGGAGATACCCCGAAGAATCGGATCAATTCCGGCTTCTTCCAGCACTGCTCCTCCTGGAAAAAAGACTTCACTCAGCGTAAGGTTTCCTTCTGAGATAACTTCGCCATTAATATCTAGACGTAGAATCTCACTACTGAGTTGGGTATGACCAAGGCGGAAGGCAGCACTACTGAAAGTGCGGCTAATATTAGGATTGATGCTAGGGTCATAATCAGTATAATCGGGCAGGGCGTTGTCCCCAAGGAGGGCAGGAAGATACTCATTGTAGGTAATGTCCTGCATCAAAGCGACATTGATTTGACGTGCCCTTTGGAAGATTTGTTCATCACTCCAGTCAGGGTGAGCTGCTGTCAAGGCATCTGCAATGCGGTTGTGTTCCCGCATAAACAGGGTGTGGAGGGAAGTTAGTACCGAATTCTCATTAGCACGAACATCTCCAGCAACAAATAAATCGGTAGGGTCTTGCTGTGTGGGATTATCATTTTCTATAGTGCCATCATTGAAGGGCAGCAAATTCCCTTCACTGATTTTCAGACGCCCTCCCTGAAAACTACGCAGAAAATTAGTGCGCTCTTCATCGGAACCATAGACATTGGAACCGTCAATCCAACTGGTGATTACATTAGGGAGTTGTCGTGGGTTCGTGGCATCGGTACCAGTAGCATCGATGAACTCTGAATCGTTCATAGGAATGGTAACATTGCCAGTACCCTGGGGGTCTAACCAAGGGTCTCCTGTTGGTACTTGAATGTCAATCGGCTCTTGTCCTTCAGGAGTCAGATCCAAATCATGGTCGAGAAACTGTCCCCAAGCCCAGATAAAATTAGTTAGTCCTCGTGGATCTGGTATATCCTCATCTTGTTGAGAAATAGTATTGCTAATGGTACGAGGATTGGGACGGTTTTGTCCTGCTGGAGTAGAGAAACCATCGCTGTATCCTAAAGGCGCAATATCGAGCAGCGGGCTATCAGCGGCACCGTAATCTGGATTGCTTTGGTTATTACCAGTGCCATCAATCGACTGTTCTTCAAAAACGCCATTTTGAAAGGGGTCGTTTTCAATGAGTATGTCCATGTACAATTGGGAAAGGATTTAATAGTTAGGGCTTGCTGAATAAGTCTGAAATAGTCTGGTGGCAAGAGGAGGAAACATCGTCCGTTTAGCCCCAACCACTCAAAATTGGCGCTAAATCAAGCAACTTTGCCTTTGCAGACTCGATTATTAAAGGGATATTACACTCGGAGTCAGTATCACTATTTAGTCAGCAATCTATTAATCAGAGAGTTTACTGCTCAACAGGGTTGTTCTTACAAAACTTAATAAAAATAAGTGAGAACTTAAGATGTACCGCATTAGAAGGGAAACCGCTGTATTAAACCAAATTAATCAATTAACAATTAACAATTAACAATTAACAATTATCAATTATCAATTATCAATTGATAAAATCACCCCAAAGGCAAGTAAAATCTAAATGTACTACCTACTCCAACTTGGCTTTCCACCTCGATCTCACCCCCTTGCAATTCAACCAATCGCTTAGAAACTGCGAGACCAATCCCAGTTCCACCACTGTGCTGATTACGTGACTTTTCTGCTCGCCAGAACCGCTCAAACACATGAGGTAAATCTTGGGGGGCAATTCCTACTCCTGTATCAGTTACAGCAATCTGCAATCTAGGCATAGAGTTATCTGCAGATTCTTTCCCAACACGAACAGTAATGGAACCAGCTTTGGTATAAGTCACTGCATTGCCTAAAAGATTAACCAAAACCTGTTCTACCCGATCAATATCAGCCAGTACATTCGGCAGTTGACTAGGACATTCTAACCGCAACACTGGCCCATCTTCGAGTAACTGGTCACCAAATTTTTGCACCAGAGACTCTAACAAAGGGCGCAAATTCACCGTCTCAATTTTAATGGGCAAGTATCCCGCCTCTGCCTTAGAAAGTTCTTGTAAATCATTAATCAACCTTGATAAACGTCTAGTTTCCTTTGCTAACTGCTGATATACTTCTGGCGTTGACTCCAGTCGTTCAGTTGCTAATTCTTCTAAGTAACCTCGTAGTACTGTTAGGGGAGTCCGCAGTTCGTGGGTTAGATCACTCACCAGTTCTCGTCGTCGGTTCTCGACATCTTCTAGACTAACTGCCATCCGATTGAAACTGTTAGCTAGTTGGTTAATTTCTGGAATTTCACTGGGAGGCAAGCGCTCATCCAACTGCCCTGCAGCAAACTTCTGGGTAACTTGCCTCATCTGAGTTAGGGGCTGCACAATGCGCTGGGAAACCCAGTAACTAAGTCCTCCCGCAGCTGTAGCACCAGCAATTACTGACCAGAAAGTACTGCGATTCCAGGCAATTTGGAACCCATCTAACAAGTCTGTACGGGTATAGCGCAAAATAATGCCCCGACCTTCAAGTTTTTGCAAGTGCAAGACAAACAAGGGACGGGAAGATAGCTTGCCAATGATTACTAGAGAACTTACCCCTACAATCATCACCAAAAGATGGGAGAAGAAGAGGCGAGATGCCAAAGGCAAGGACTTTATCCTTTTGGTCATTGGTCATTAGTCATTGGTCATTTGAGTTTATTGCTGAACTTGAGCACCATGACTACGAGGGTCATCTTGACTAGTTGTTGTTGAGGAGACAGAACTCTCAAAAGCAGAAATCTGTCCACTACCTTGGGTATAAGGTAGTGGTAAATTAGCGACTAAAGCTTCTAAATTAGCTTCTAGTACGGGACGAGGTTGTTCCCCAATTGTCTGAGCGATCGCTTGCCCATCTGTACCTAAAAATACAAAATGTGGTATACCATCAACCCGATAATCGAGAATTTCTGGTAGCCACTTGCTGTTATCCACATTCAGCATCACAAAATTGGCTTTGGTAGCATACTGCTGTTTCAGTTCTCCTAAGTCCTTTGCCATCGCCTGACAGCTGGTACACCAGTTAGCATAGAACTCCATAAATGTTGGTTTGCCGTTGCTTAGTGCTACCTCTAGGGGAGTTGATTCTGCTGCTTGGGCTTCTAAGGAAACAAAGCCGGTCTCAGTTTTTAATCCCAGAAACAGAGCTACACCAAGAGCGATCGCTACTAGGGCAATTAAAAAGTTTCGGATGCGAGTACCATTGGTAGCCTCTGATTTCTGGGAGGATGTTGGTACTGAGTCAGGTAAATTTACAGCCATACTTAATTAAATTTAACTAATAAATTCGTTAACTTTAATAACAATACTTTAACAAAACCATGAAAAAACGGGTAACAGTGACCTTTCCTCAACGTGCCGTTCAAATGCCAATAACTTACCGGCTAGCTAAGGATTTCAATGTAGCGGCGAATATCATCCGAGCTCAAGTAGCTCCTAATCAAATTGGCAAATTGGTGATGGAACTTTCAGGGGAGATTGATGAATTAGATGCAGCGATTGAGTGGATGCGTTCAGTCGATATCCATGTTTCCCTGGTTGGGCGCGAGATTTTGATTGATGAAGACAGTTGTGTAGATTGTGGTTTGTGCACTGGCGTCTGTCCCACCCAAGCGCTAACTCTTGCACCACAGACATTTAAGCTCAATTTCACGAGATCGCGCTGTATTGTCTGTGAGCAGTGTATCCCCACTTGTCCAGTTCAGGCAATTTCTACCAATCTCTAGTTATTAAGTGATTAGCTTGCCAAACCATAAAGCTTAACGACTACTGTTGTTATTTAACAGGGGTCGTACAATCAAAAAGCCAGTACCAAAGGCAGTAAGAACAATTAGTAATATGGCAACAATTAACCACCAACCGCTGACTTCTGATATACCTTCTGACTGAGGTGTGGGACGGGGACGGCGTTCTTCCTGTTCAATTACCAAAGTTTCTCTATAAGGTGAACGAGGGGGCTCAGGTGGCTGGGGAGGGGTTGGTAATTCATCCGATGGGAAATTTGCCGTTGACCGAGGCTGAGATACTGGTGGTGTTGTTGGTGCTGGTGGACGTACTTCCGGTTGTCTGACTGCTTTAGGTGAAGATACTTCCCGAACCTGACTTGCTGAATCCAAGGAAATAAAAACTTTCTGCAGATTCTCAGTTGACTGGAGAACTTTTGCTACCTCTTGTCGCAGATTTTGATTTTGTTGAACTAATTGTTGATTTTGAGCGTTGAGGGAATCCATCATCGCTTGAGTTGCTTGCAACTCAGCTGCTAGTTCTCGGTAAACGGAAATTGGCACTGAGGCGCGGTATGGGTTTGCTGCGGTTGGTGGTGCATAATGGTCTGCTCTGGGGGTTAGTCATGGGAGTACTGCTCTGGAATTTAGAGTTCATAGCGATCGCAAAACTGCTTGATATAGAGTTTTTCAATGATTCATCAAAAAGAGATCACCTCATAGCAAAGTTTTCAGTCCGGTCTGAGTTTACATCCCACTCAAAAATGCTATAGCTTTGGTAAAAACAGAGTCCTACAGTAGTTTAGTATTCTACCGATTTAACCGACACTCCTAAGAGAAAATCATAATTGTGCACCCTGTTAAGAAATTCTGGCTACTAGCTCTAACCATTTAACTTTTAGGGAAACGACGCCTCTGAAGGAATTCTGGAATATCTAGCTCCGGTTTGTTCCTGGGTTCCACCGCAGGAGGAACAGATGGATTTTGTGGTGGGGGAATTGTTCGTTTGGGATGTTGTTGGACTTCCCTCACTGTAGGCACAGACTGAACTTCTCCGCTAAATCCAGTAGCAATAACAGTAATTCTAATTTCACCCTGGAGCTTTTCATCAATCACAGCCCCAAAAATGATATTGGCATTGGGATCAACAACCTCATAAACGGTTTCGGCAGCAGCATTAACTTCGTGCAGTGAAAGATCAGTACCACCAGTAATGTTCAAGACAACACCTCTCGCTCCTTCAATGGAAGATTCCAGTAAAGGAGAAGAAATGGCAGCCATTGCCGCTTCTCTGGCGCGGGATTTTCCAGAACCCACACCAATACCCATTAATGCTGAACCAGCATCTGCCATAACGGCTCGAACGTCAGCAAAATCAACATTAACTAAACCAGGAATAGTGATTATATCGGAAATCCCCTGCACCCCTTGACGTAGTATATCATCAGCAACTGTAAAGGCTTCCTGAACAGGCATCTGTTCAGGAATAACTGACAAAAGTTGGTTGTTGGGAATAACGATTAAAGTATCTACCCGACCTTGCAGGGCGGAAATACCTTCATCTGCTTGATTAGTACGACGACGCCCTTCAAAAGTGAAGGGACGAGTAACCACACCTACCGTCAAAGAACCCATTTCCTTAGCTACTTCCGCTACAATGGGAGCAGCTCCTGTGCCTGTGCCACCACCCATACCAGCGGTAATAAACACTAGATCTGAGTTTTCCAGAGTTTGGGCAATTTCATCTCGGGATTCTTCAGCCGCTTTTTGACCAATTGCAGGATTCCCTCCAGCTCCTAGTCCTCGCGTTAACTTCTGTCCCAGTTGGAGGCGATTGGGAGCAGAAGTTTGGGTAAGAGCCTGAACATCTGTATTAATTGACCAAAATTCAACCCCAGCTAACTGACTAGCAATCATGCGGTTGACAGCATTCCCCCCACCACCACCGACACCAATGACTTTAATTTTGGCAGCGCTACTTGGCACTATCTCGTCACTCCTAGTTTCTTCCCTGGGTATACCCTTGACATCATGGGTTTGGCTCAACTGTAACCCAGAATTACTAAAGGGATGAGTATTATCTACTCCGACTGAAATATCTGTGTGTCCATTGATATGAGAGCTTTGACTGGCCAGCCCCATTTTACTATTAAGCGTCATTGTAGTAGGTCAGGATTGATAATCAACTTTATCAGTTATGGGTAGCAATCTGAGTAAACTATAGAGTAAGTCGATTGAAAAACCAATGAGTTTTTTCACTATAGCGTTGGTAGTGCAGTAAACGAGGAATGTCAAAAGTGTCAGGCTTACTAGGGCAGCAGCATTGATTACAGTGGATGTTGAAATGTTTCATTACTTAATTTTAATTATTTTCCGGCTGAATAGTTGCATTTATTTTTTTCAGCTGGATTACCGGTAAATCTGGATTTTTGAGATCAATATAAGCAATTTGGCTGGGCTTGATCTGAGTTGACAATTCTTGCAGTCTAGCGAGAACAGCTAATTGGTCACTGAAGCGGGAACTGTCAGAACCACAATGGACATGGCCCAACTCAGTTTTCAGGATTAAGTTGAGCGGATCTTGCCAATCAATCTCTAAAACTTCAACGATCGATGTGCTCACTTCCTGATAGAGTTTTGGCCAGTTGTTATGATATTGCTCCTTTGAACCAATCACTTTGAGGGTTGGCAACTTGAAATTTGGCTTCAATGAGAGCAAACTACTTTCAGGTATCCAATTTCCCTCTGCATCCAAGAAACCCCTTTCCGAGGGAGGTTTTTCATTTCTGAGCTTTTGAGGAGATTCACTGGGTTGTGCTATCGCCACAGGTTTAAGTTCCTTAATTTGAATAGTCAATCCTGGTGGCATCAATTGACGTATAACCTTAGCTTCGGCAATGGGAGCTTGAGACTTTAGGGACTTAGCGAGCGCTTGGGGCTCTACTTGCAGTAAATACTCAGGATAGGACAAGGGTAACAGAGAGCGAATTGCTTGGGAGGAAAGCAGCTCATTGCCTTCAATAACAATTTGTTCTGGTTGACCAATCACCCAATCTGGTAGGGTAATTGCCCAAACCAAACCCCCAGCCATACCCCCAACTACAAGGGAGCGCCAAATCGTCTGAAACAATCGAATCTGCCGTTCTCTTTGCAGCTGCTTACGTCGGTTGGTTAATTGTGATTGAGAAACTGATGCGATGTTTGCCATCTACTATCGCTGGGAGCCAATATATGTGAATTTGTAGTAGTTATTCCACTACCCTAGTTAAAGGGTTTTGGTGGGTAGCTAACTTAACCCAAGATACTTTTCCATTTAACCACTCCTTTGGAGTTAGGGTGTGGGGTGTGCTTCTTCTATCGATAACGGCTGCCAGCCTTGCCCGTAACGAGCTCAGGACTTATGCACTTAGGAGTGATTAGACTGTTCTATATTAACCATTAGACCTAGTCAACTACCACTTTAGTTACACCAACAGACTGATGCTTATAGCAGTGATATTCCTCACTGAGGGGTTGTGACCCCTAGGTATAAGGTTTCAATTAATGATTTACTCTCTATTTGAGACTGTGAGTGAGTCTTGAGAATGGAATTGCATCTACCTTGAGAATGAAACTGCATCTACCGACATTTTTTAAAGCTTGTAACCCTGCAAAAACTTTGGTTGTGGGGAATCCTGAGGATCGTCAGTACTATATTGATTTTTCTTCTGTACGGGGCGGCAAGATCATTGAAGCGATACAAAGAACTATTACCCGTCTATCACCAGATGAGCCCACTTGCCAGCTATTCACAGGACATATTGGTTGTGGGAAGTCTACAGAATTGTTGCGCCTGAAAGCTCTGCTGGAAGAGCAACAATTTCATGTAGTTTATTTTGAATCAAGTCGTGACTTGGATATGCATGATGTCGATATTAGCGATATTTTACTTAGCATCGCCAGGTCAGTCAGTGAAAGCCTAGAAGGAATTGGTATTCACCTTCGACCCCAGTACTTTACCCAAGTATTCAATGATATCAAAGACTTTATGCAGACCCCTGTGGAGTTGTCAGCAGAAGCAGAACTCTCCATCGGCATTGGCAAAATTACTGCTAAGACTAAAGATAGCCCTCAATTGCGGGACCAACTCAGACAACACTTAGAGCCTCGCACCAAAAGCATTTTACATGCTATCAACGAAGAAATCCTCGAACGAGGGATTAAGGAGCTCAAAAGGCTTGGTAAGAAAGGTTTAGTGGTCATTATTGATAACTTAGATCGGGTTGATCCCAGACCGATGTCCACCGGTCGTTCTCAGTCTGAGTACCTGTTTATAGACCGTGGCTCTCAGTTAAGAGGCTTGAGATGCCATGTGGTTTATACTCTGCCCTTAGACTTAATGTTCTCCAACGAATATGGAACCCTAAAAAATCGTTTGGGAGGGGGTGTGGCTCCCAAAGTTCTGCCCATGGTACCAGTACAGCAAAGAAATAATGGTGACTTCCTGCAAGGACTGGCACTATTGCGACAGCTAGTGTTGGCGCGAGCCTTTCCCTCCGTTGAGCCCCAAGAACAGTTAAATTTGCTCCCAGAGGTTTTTGATGAACCAGCAACCCTAGACCGACTTTGTCGCATTAGTGGTGGTCATGTCCGCAACTTGTTAGGGTTACTTTATGGTTGTCTGCAACAGGAGGATCCTCCTCTGTCCCGTAGTTGTTTAGAGAATGTGATTAAAGGCTACCGTGATGACTTAGCTCTGGCAGTAGAAGAGGAGGAATGGGAGTTACTATTTCAAGTAGAAGAACACCAAGTTGTCAAAGGTGAAAGAGAATTTCAATCCCTGTTGCGTAGTATGTTTGTATTTGAATATAGGGATGATTTAGGTCGGTGGTTTGGAAGTAATCCGGCACTCAAAGAAACAGCAAAATTTCAGTCTTGGAAAGTAGAGCATAAGAGAGGTTCTAATCTTTCAGAGACTGCGTAAAATTTTTAGTCATTGGTTCTTTGTCATTAGTTCTTTATTTTTTGTACTAATAACCAATTACCAATGACTAATGCTCTTTTTGTTACGTTTTATTGCCTGAATAATGAGTATTTGTTGAG
>CBDCVG010000067.1:0-27265 GCA_965222765.1 Caldora sp. | reverse complement strand
TAGTTAATATTGAGAATTGAAAATTGAAAATTGAAAATTGGGAATATCATCCTTGTCTCCCTTATCTCCCCCATCTCCCCATCTCCCCAGCCTAGCCGCCACTGCCAAAACCTCTACTACCAGAGCCACCAACTTTTGAACCTCTAGCGGCACCCTTACCAGTGTTCAAGTTGCTGCTACCCACACCACTACCTGATGCTTTTACAGGTGATTTACCAAAACTTGCACTAGTATAAGGTTTGCCAATTTTACCAGTTGTTCGCAGAACACTACCGTCACTACCAACTTTCGGTGAACCATTAGTATTAACTACAACTGGCTTGGATAAGGTTACTGTAGAACCTGGATTGAGACGAGTTGAAGGTTTAGTACTTGGCATTTCAATAATAGTCCTGGTTCTGCCACTACCTTGAGGACTATAGTACAGTATATGAGTCGCAGGATGACGATAGTAGCCTCCTCTGTTGTAGTTATCACAATCATCTTCCCAAGTGGTTGTTATCTTATTATCATCACAAACACCCGCATTATTGACTGTTACTGGAGTCCGTCGTGAAGCACAAGCAATAGTTAAGGTAGATAAGATCGCTATTACGGTAAAAAGGCGTAAACGAGGTAATAACATGACATTTTTTCCTAATGACTAACGACTAATTCTATGAATCTCTACAAAAGCTTTCCTGTTAAGTTCAGTAATTTCTGCTCCTAGTTACAAAGATTTACATAGTTAAGTTGCGCTTGAGAAAATTAAAGCTCTGAGTCAATTAAGTACTTAATGTATCAATAATCACTATCTGAATCTAGTAAAATACGTGAATACCGATTGTGACAGTTCGGGTATCGAATGACAGTTACCATAATCAGATACTTCTACCTACAAGGTTAGATAAGATTTTCCTGCAATTGCTCTGGAGAGAGAATAAATACAGAGCCTTTTTTTATATAATGTTAGTACCCTAGACCCAAGTGCTTCATTACGTAAGCTTAGCTTTCCCAAAACTTAGGTTCGGCATTGTCTAGATCTCGCTGTTGAGAGTTAAATAAGCTATTCACGAGCGCGATCGCTAATTATAAATGTAAAGAAACAGTAATATTTCTTTACCTAGATTTGCAAAGCCGAACTGCGTAAGCACATCAGGGTCGCATCTATAAAAAGTTTAGGAAACAAAGCTTAGCAAGAGTAAAAAATCCGCTAATTAGCTGAAATTTTTGTCAGAGGATAGCTGAGATGTTTAATTCTACCAAGGTAATGATCAGTGCTTGTGTTGAGCAACTACAAACTGGCTGCCGCTCCATGTACGGTGTACATAAACCAAATTACACCAAGGTCATTGGCTGGGCAGCTAAACTAATTTTAGATAACCTTGCCAAGGGTAATGCCCCTTACCATAATATTGAGCATACCGTATTAGTCACCCTCGCAGGACAAGAAATATTAAGAGGCAAGCAGCTCTTTGAAGGTGACGCCAGTGTTTATTGTGAAGATTGGTTACATTTTATTATTTCTTTGTTATGCCATGACATTGGCTATGTTAAAGGAGTTTGCCATAGAGATCAGGTAAACGAAAATTTGTATGCTACCGGTATCAACAATGGGATGGTTACTCTCCCAGCAGATTCCACTGATGCCAGCCTTGCTCCTTACCATGTAGACAGAGGTAAACTATTTGTCGAAGAACATTTTTCTAGTCACCCGCTGATTGATGTGGAAGTGATTAAGCGCAATATTGAATTAACTCGCTTCCCTGTACCCCGTGATGAAGAGTATCAAGACACCCGCAACTATTCTGGTTTAGCTCGTGCTGCTGATTTAATTGGTCAACTGAGTGATCCGTACTATTTACAAAAAATTCCTGATTTGTTTGATGAGTTTGAAGAAATCGGTGCTAATAAAGCCTTAGGTTACCAACATCCCCAAGACTTACGTTCTGGCTTACCAAATTTTTATCGTAATCAAGTTCATCCTTATATCCAAGAAGCGGTGCCCTATCTAGAAGTAACACCAGAGGGTAGGCAAATTCTTGTGAACCTCTATACAAATGTGCAGCAGACGATACAGGGACGACATCAGAAATCTGCTAAGAAATATCTGAGGAAGGATTCGATTACCCAACCCTTCAAAAAGATAGAGCACAAAAATAAAGTAGCGGTTGGTTGTAGTAGTTAGAGGGAATTTAGAATTTAGAATTTAGAATTTAGAATTGGCGAGTGTAAATATCTCTCAATACTCCGCACACTTCTTGTCTCCTCCTGCTGACTACTTCTGCAAGGAGTGTAGTATGTTGAGAATTCGTCGAACCTATGTGAATACGGGTGTCAAAATCACAATTACAACAGTGGCTCACTCCCAAAAGTAAGGGAAAAACCAGAAATTCAGCGCCACCTCTGGTGCGTCTGCTCAATTATGGTCGTAACTATCGTACTTTGATTTGGCAAGCGATCGCTTGCTCGATTCTCAATAAAATATTTGATTTAGCACCACCAGTGTTAATTGGTGCAGCGGTAGATGTAGTAGTTCAGCAAGAGGACTCCTTCATCGCTAGATTGGGAGTCACTGATACTTTTAGCCAACTTTTGGTTCTAGCTTTCCTCAGCTTCCTGGTTTGGGGATTAGAATCTATTTTTCAATATGCCTACAATCGACTATGGCGTAATCTGGCGCAGGCGATGCAGCATGATTTGCGCCTAGATGCCTATGAGCATTTGCAATCCCTGGAACTAGCTTATTTTGAGGACAGCAGTACGGGGGGATTGATGTCAATTCTCAGTGATGATATCAACCAACTAGAGCGCTTTTTGGATGTCGGAGCTAATCAGATTCTCCAGTTAAGCACAACGGTGCTAATTATTGGTACCGCTTTTATGGTACTAGCTCCCAATGTCGCTTGGATGACCATTCTCCCCATACCTTTTATCCTCTGGGGTTCCATTGCTTTTCAGCGCTTGTTGGCTCCTCGCTATGCTGAAGTTCGAGAGCAGGTAAGTCTACTTAATGGGCAGTTGTCCAATAATCTCACAGGTATCACCACTATTAAAAGTTTTACTGCCGAAGAGTATGAATCAAGCAGAATTGCTGCTCAAAGTGAAGCTTACCGCCTCAGTAACCGGCGAGCAATTGCTCTTTCTGCTGCCTTTGTACCCTTGATTCGGATGATCATTTTGGTAGGCTTTACCAGTATTTTGTTGTTTGGTGGCACCGAAGCAGTAGCAGGCAGGCTATCTGTAGGAACATACAGCGTGTTAGTGTTTATGACTCAGCGTTTGCTTTGGCCATTAACACGCCTAGGTGATACTCTCGATCAGTACCAACGGGCAATGGCTTCTACCACCAGGGTAATGAATTTACTGGATACTCCTATCGCCGTGCGTTCAGGAAATATCGCCTTACCTATAGGTAAAGTACGAGGGGAGTTAGTCTTAGAAGATATCACCTTTGCTTACCACCATCGGGCTCCAGCCATCCAACATCTTTCCCTAAACATCCATGCAGGTAAAACCATTGGCATTGTCGGTGCCACAGGTTCTGGTAAAAGTACCCTAGTCAAACTCTTGTTGCGGTTGTATGAAGTACAGGCAGGGAAAATTACCCTTGATGGCATTGAAATTAATCAATTGCAGTTCCAGGATTTACGTCGCGCCATTGGTTTAGTGAGCCAGGATGTCTTTTTATTTCATGGCACAGTCAGGGAGAATATCGCCTACGGTAGTTTTGATGCTACCCTACCAGAGATCAAGGTCGCAGCAGAAATTGCCGAAGCTCAAGAATTTATCGACCAACTACCCCAAGGTTATGAGACAATTGTTGGGGAAAGAGGTCAGAAATTGTCTGGAGGACAAAAACAGCGGATTGCGATCGCCAGAGCAGTGTTAAAAGACCCACCAGTGCTAATTCTGGATGAGGCAACCTCCGCAGTTGATAATGAGACAGAAGCTGCAATTCAAAGATCCCTAGAAAAGATTACCAAAAATCGGACAACCATTGCGATCGCTCATCGTCTTTCCACTGTACGCAATGCCGATTGTATTTATGTCATGGAGCAAGGGAAATTAGTTCAGCAAGGAACCCATGAGCAACTGCTGGAGCAACAGGGGATTTATGCAACCCTTTGGCGAGTACAATCTGGTGTAAAAGTAATGAATGTCTGACGATATATCTTCCCTTCTGCCTCCTGCCCTCTGCCTCCTGCCTCGAAGCCTTCTGCCTTTTTCCACTAACCCTTAAGATGATTAAGAATACTCACTTGCAACTATAGACAATTCGTGTCCAAATCAGAACCATCACAATCAGAAATTACTCCCCTTTCTCGAACACCCTTATTTGAGCTAGCAGTAGAACAGAAGGCGCGGCTAACTGCCTTTTCCGGTTGGGAAATGCCAGTACTCTACAATAGTATTTCCACTGAACATGAAGCAGTACGCACTTCAGCAGGGATGTTTGATATCTCCCACATGGGGAAATTTGCCTTGAGGGGTAAACAGCTGCGGCAACAATTGCAGCATTTGGTACCGTCGGATTTAACCAGGTTGTCAGTGGGTGCTGCTCAGTACACTGTTTTATTAAATCCTCAAGGTGGCATTATTGATGACATCATCTTTTACTATCAAGGTGAAGATGAAACTGGTGAGGAGCGGGGTATGATGATTGTCAACGCTGCCACTCTTACTAAAGACAAAGCTTGGATCTTAGCTAATTTAGAAGCTGCTCCGGTTAATTTCCAAGACCTTTCCCCAGAAAAAGTCTTAATTGCAGTTCAAGGTCCCCAAGCAGTTACCCATCTTCAGTCTCTAGTTGAGGAAGACTTAACCCCAATCAAAGCCTTTGGACATTTAGAAGCAACCATATTAGGTAAGCCTGCTTTTATGGCGAGGACAGGTTATACCGGAGAAGATGGATTTGAGGTAATGGTAGATCCAGAGGTAGGGGTACAACTATGGCGTAATCTTCTGAGTGCTGGTGTAACTCCCTGTGGCTTAGGTGCTAGAGATACCCTAAGACTAGAAGCAGCAATGGCACTTTATGGACAAGATATTGATGATACAACTACTCCCTTAGAAGCTGGCTTAGGTTGGTTAGTTCATCTAGATACTAAAGATAAGTTTATTGGACGTTCAGTGCTAGAGCAGCAAAAAGCAACTGGGGTAGAAAAACGCTTAGTGGGTATTGAAATGCAAGGCCGTCATATTGCTCGTCATGGTTACCCCATCATCTCTGAAGGAAAAAAAGTAGGAGAGGTTACCAGTGGTACATTAGCACCAACTCTAGGAAAAGCGATCGCCTTAGCTTATGTTCCCTCGCAATTGGCAAAGATTGGACAACAATTAGAAGTAGAAATCCGGAACAAGACTCATCCTGCAATGATCATCAAAAAACCCTTTTATCGCTCAAAAAATCGACCACCCCGTAATTAATTGACGGCGATAGGGAGATAGGGGAGTTAGGGAGACCTGGAGACAATTCACAATTAATTCACAATTCCTAATTCCCAATTCACAATTAATTCACAATTTTCAATTCCCAATTCCCTCACTTTTCCTAATTTTTCCTAATTTTCTCTGAAAATAGAAAATTTATACCAAAGTAGGGTTTATTTTTGTTGTAAAAAGTAAATAAGATTTGAAAGAAATGGTAATTGTTTATCTCAAGGGTTCATCTCGCCATGAAATTACCTAGGTGGTGCATTAGTAAGTTAAATTTATTGATAACTCTTGCAGGAGTAATTCCTTGGGGAGTAGCGACGCTCCATCCTATTTCTGGGGTATTAGCTCAACCTATTACTCCAGGTGTTGACGGTACAGGCACAATTGTCACTCCTAACGGTAATCACCTTAATATCCACGGAGGAACTGTTTCCTGGGATGGAGCAAATCTGTTTCACAGTTTTGAGCAATTTGGACTCCCTTCCAACCAGATTGCTAATTTTCTGTCTAATCCTGAAATTCGTAATATTCTGGGGCGAGTTATAGGTAATGATCCCTCCATTATTAATGGTCTGATTCAAGTCAGTGGTGGCAATTCCAACCTATTCTTAATCAATCCTGCAGGGATTATTTTTGGTGCTGATGCTAGTTTAAATGTCCCTGGGGATTTTTTCGCTACTACTGCTACAGGTATTGGTTTCGGAGAAGATAATTGGTTTGAGGCGTTCGGTAATAATGACTACCAAAATTTAGTTGGTGATCCTACTACCTTTGCCTTTGACTTGTCTCAACCAGGAAGTATTATCAATGCTGGTAATTTGGCGGTACAACAGGGACAAAATTTAGGCTTAGTTAGTGGTAGTATCATCTCGACTGGGGAACTAACTGCTCCAGGGGGCAATATGATTATGGCTGCTGTCCCAGGAGAAAGCTTAGTTAAGATTAGTCAACTGGGAAGTATGTTGAGTTTGGTGATTGAACCACCAAGAGATACTTCAGGAGCAATACTACCAATTAACCCCATAGACTTACCAACTTTGCTAACAGCTGATGGCGCAGCTGATGCAGCAGAGTTGACTGTTACTCCAGATGGCACAGTAGAGTTAATCGGTTCTGGCTTCGGCATTGAGAATGGTGATCTTGTTGCTCGGAAAGTAACAGCAGAAACGGCAATACTATCAGCTACCAATAATCTGACTTTGGTGGAGAGTCAGTTAACTACCACTGGGGATTTAAGCTTATTAGCTGGCAATACTGTCCAGATTCGAGATAGTATTGTCAACCCTTTTACAGCTGAAGCTGGGGGAAACCTACATATTCAGGGAAATAAGGAGATTGATGCTCTAGCACTGAATCACCAGCATCCCGCTTTTGTTAGTGGCGGCGACTTAACTTTAGTCAGTGATGGTAATATTTCTGGAGATGCTCATTTCAGAAGTGGTGGGAATGTTTCTTTCCTAGACTTGTCAAATAACCCTGGAAATTTTGTCAGTTTCTTTGACCCGATTATCAGCTCTAATGGGAATGTTTTTTTTGGCAATTATACCGGGGTAGCACTCAAAGTTGAAGCGATCGGCACCATCATTGGTGGCAATATTACTATTACTGGACCAGATCAAACGGGGACTATTCCCAATACAGACCCCCATTTTAATATCTTGACCACTAGTCCCGCATTAGTTCTACAAGCAGGCAAAACTGCTTTAGATAATGCTCCCACTGCTCCCGAAACTAATGTAGGAGGAACAGTATTTACCTCTACCGGATGGATTACTCCCCCAGGCAGCATTGCTGTTGATTCCATTAATACTAATGGAGGACCAGTAATTTTAGAAGCGGTGGGAGAGATCACAGATAACACCACAGGCGTCGGCATTACCTTAGCAAATGTCGGTAATGTGGACATTACCAGTAGTAATGGCGCTGTAAATTTAGCTACTCTCAATAACGGCACAAGTCTCACCATCACCGCACAGCAGGATATTAACCTGGATGATGTCCAACAGTTCGGGGATATTGATCTTACTAGTACCGACGGTTCCCTCACTACAGGTAACCTCAGACTTTTAGATTTCAGTACCATCAATCTTGAAGCTGCCAGCGACATCACCTTTCCTACCGGTAAGGGTATCTTCATGCAAGCAGGTGGAGATATTAACGTACTGAGTGGTGGTGCTATCTCCATCGACGGTGGTATAGACTCTAGTGAAAGCAATGTTACCCTCACTGCCGCTGGCGATATCACCCCTGGTCCAATTACTACGACCGATGGTAATCTCTCTAGTAGCGGAGCAATCACCATCACCAGCAGTGACGGGAACATCGATACTACTGTCAGCAGCCTCTGTGGTATCGCTAGTGCTTGCGAACTCAATACCGCTTCTTTAAGCACTGGCAGTGATATAACTCTTACAGCTGCTGGTAACATTACCACCGGTGGCATTAATTCCAGTGGTAGCGATACAGCAGGTAAGATAGAGCTCACGGCAGGAGGCACAATTGACACTAGTGCCGTTATTTTTAATGGTCAAACTTCAGTAGGTGGCTTAATAGATGCCACTTCTCCCCAAGGGACTGGTGGAACTATCATACTTAATGCTGCCAGAATCGTTACTGGTGATCTTGAAGCTACAGGTTCCTTAGGAGGCGGAGATATCCACCTTACTGCTGACGAAATTGACTTTACCGAAGGAGTAGATAACATACTATTCATTAGTAGTACCGGTAATTTACACCTACAGCCTGCTACTAGTACACAAAATATTGCCATTGGTGGGGTAGATGATACGGGAGCTAATACTCTAGATTTGACTACTAGTAAGCTTGTTGCCTTGCAGGATGGCTTTAATAGCATTACCATCGGTAGCGCTAATGGTACTGGCACGATTACTCTATTTGATACTATTACTGATCAAGGAACCAATCCTTTCCTCGACCCTGTAGCGATCGCAGATGGTTCCACTTTAGTTGGTCCTGAGCAAAACACTACCTGGAACCTTACAGGTGCTAACCAAGGCAACCTTAATCACCATTTTACCAACACCTTAACTTTCCAAAATATTGAAAACCTCACTGGCGGTAGTGCCAACGACACCTTCTTCTTTAGCAATGATGCCAGTATCAGCGGCAATATTGATGGAGCAGCAGGCAACCTTACCTTAGTGGGAGATGAGCTTAACTGGGGAGGTAATGTCTTGGGTACAGGCGATTTGATGATTGAGCCTTTAACCCCCACCCAAAATATCCAACTTGGTGGTATGGATGATAGTGCCAATGTTCTTGATTTAACGGGAACGGAACTGAGTAACTTAAGCAATGACTTCAGCAGCATCACCATTGGAAGAGCTGACAGCAGCGGTACGATTACCATAGCTGGTGATCTGAATTTCTCTCAAGCAGTAACTTTGCGATCGCCTTTTGGCTCCATCAATCATACTAGTGGAACTCTAACAGTTACAGGTAGTGCCCCTATTACCTTACTAGCCAATCAAGACATTACCATTGGTGACGTAAACAGTTCTTCTGCTAGCAATGCTGGTGGCACAATTAACCTTACTAGTACTACAGGAGGAGTGACAACCGGCAACCTGAACTCCTCAGGAGCCACCGATGGAGGAGATATTACCATCCTCGCTAGTACCTTGATTAGTGCAGGAGCAATTAACTCCAGAGGATGGATTGGTAAGGGAGGGAATGTGATGCTTGATCCCTCCGGTGATATCCAAGTTACTTGGATAAACGCTCAAGGGAAAACTAGTGGCGGTAATGTAGAAGCTATCACCGGTAGCAATTTCCGTGCCACCGATAGTTTCATGACTGCTGATGGAGAGCTTGCTAGTATCTCGACGATGGGGGAAATAGCAGGAGGAATGATTAGTATTCATCATGGGGGAGAAGGGGTGACTCCCTTTACCGTAGGAGATGCCAGGATTAACGGTACAGCTGGTGCCATCACTAGTGGTGAATTTGTGATGACACCTTTTCAGTCATTACCTTTTACCTACACGGAAGGCAATATTGAGGTTATTAGTGTTGATCCAATTGTTACTCCAGTTATTGATCCAATTATGGATCTAGTTGTTACTCCAGTTATTGATCCAATTATGGATCTAGTTATTGATCCAGTTATGGATCTAGTTATTGATCCAATTATGGATCTAGTTGTTGATCCTAATCAGTTAGTTTCGACTAATGAACCCCTCCAAACCACTGAACCGAGCCAAGACAGTAACGCTAATCAAGATGGTGAAGCTAATCAAACTAATAGCTTGGCAGAACCATTACTCACAACTGCTACCGAGTCTATAGACTCTAGTATTAAAGCAGCTGAGAGGAAGATAAACCAACAAGAAGAAGGTATTACTAACGACTTTAAAAACTATCTGGGGTTGAAAGATACTCCCATCAAAACCCTAACAGAAGCTCAAGCTACCCTGCGCCAGAATGAAGCAATCACTGGCATGAAATCTGCACTAATCTATGCCTTCTTTAAACGACAACCAGATATCCTCTGGCAGTTTAATTCTTCCCTGCGGGAGGAACTGCTTCCCCAAAACCAAACACCAAGAGCTAGTGATCAACTAGAACTATTGCTTGTCACTTCCTCCGGAGAGGTAATTAACCCCCAGTTATCAGGCATAACCAGATCACAACTACTAAAAGTAGCTCGACAATTTCACAAGACAGTTACTGATGCCAAAAGCAATGATGAGTATCTACCCCCAGCTCAACAGCTCTACCAATGGTTAGTTGCTCCACTAAAGTCAGAGTTAGCTGACCAACAGATTGACCATCTGGCATTTATCATGGATGCAGGTTTGCGATCGCTACCAATTGCCGCACTCCATAATGGAGAGGGTTTTATTATAGAAGAATACAGCGTCAGTTTAATGCCGAGCTTCACCCTTACTGATACCCGTTACGTAGATGTAAGAGATACGAATGTCTTAGCAATGGGAGCAGCAAAATTCCCTGATCAACAACCCTTACCAGGAGTACCAGTAGAATTAGAAGCGATCGCAGATCAGGTGTGGCAAGGCAAATCAGTCCTGAATGAAGGCTTTACCATAGACAATCTCCAGCAATTTCGTAAACAAAAACCCTTTGGTATCATCCACTTTGCCACTCATGGAGAATTTTTACCTGGTAAACCCAGTAACTCCTACATCCATTTGTGGAACAATAAGCTGGGATTGAATGAGCTGCGCGAACTGAACTTGGATGAACCAACTGTAGAATTGTTGGTGCTGAGTGCCTGTCGCACTGCTTTAGGGGATGAAGATGCCGAGTTAGGCTTTGCTGGCTTAGCAGTGCTAGCAGGGGTAAAATCGGCTATAGGCAGTTTGTGGTATGTCAGTGATGAAGGTACTTTGGGACTAATGAAAACCTTCTACGAACAATTGCAGGTTGCTCCCATTAAAGCTGAAGCTCTACAGCAAGCACAGTTGAGAATGATTCGAGGAGAGGTAAGATTAACCGAAGGTCAGTTGGTGAGCAATAAAGGTAGTATTTCCTTACCTCCTCAGTTAGTTAAGCTGGGAGACAAAGACCTTTCCCATCCCTTCTACTGGAGTGCTTTTACTCTGGTAGGAAATCCTTGGTAGTTTTAGTTATATAAAGAGGAGAAGACTGGTTGAGCAATATAATATCACAGCATATTGAAATTACACCGGGTATCTGTGGCGGCAAACCTCGTATTGCTGGTCATCGCATTCGGGTTGATGATATTGTCATCTGGCACGAAAGAATGGGATTGTCACCAGATGAAATTGTTTCACAATATCCTACCATTACCTTGGTCGATGTCTATGCTGCTTTAGCTTATTACCATGAGCATTTTGAGGAAATTAGGCAACAAATTCGAGAGGATGAAGAATTTGCCCGTAGTATGCAAGAAAAAACACCATCTTTGGTTCAACAAAAGTTGAGGCAGCAAAATGCCCCAGAAAATTCGATTCCACTTGGATGAAAATGTCAACAATGCCATCGCTGACGGGTTAAGACGGAGGAATATTGATGTTACAACCACTGCTGAAACAGGCTTAATTTCGTCTTCGGATGAGGGACAATTAGGATTTGCTCACAGCCAGGGACGAGTAATGTTTACTCAGGACAGTGATTTTTTGAAATTACACAACTCTGGCTTTGAACATTGCGGAGTTGTTTATTGCGTGAAGGGAAGTCGCTCAATAGGTCAAATCTTACAGGGATTAATTTTGATTTGGGAAGTGCTTGAAGCTGAGGAAATGGCGGGAATGGTGGAGTATTTGTAATGATTTGTGAGTAAGGCTTGGATACCAGTTCCACAGATGCTAGTTCTACCAGCTATACTATTGTGTCGCGAATCTCTCTAAATTCCGAACTAAGGGCAATAATTTGTTGGGTTTCGTAACGTCAACCCAACCTACAATGTCTACAATATCAGCGATCGCAATAATTTATTGGGTAATGATGGGAGCATGTAGTGGCAATTATCAGAGTAATTTGGGGATTATGCTTGATTATCATCTTATTGTTGGTAAGTAGTGAAGCGCAAGCAGGACAGTTAGCTAACCGTTTGGCAGAGTTTCCCCATTGGGAGAGTAAGCCAGCAGTTGCCTCAGCTAAAGGGGATTTGGTGTATCCCGATTGGATGGAAGGCACTTGGCAGGTAACTAGCACTTTAGTTGAGCAAGTAGCACCCCTAGCGCCAGAAGTAGTAACCCCAGGATTTGCCAGCAATCGCTCTTACCTCAATCAACCAATAACTTTCCTAGTAAGATTTCAAAACCAGCAACCACCCCTATCGGTTATTAGTAGTCAGTTTTTGCCCTTTACAGGCAAAGATACTAGATTGAGCACTTCAGGAGTAGTTGCAGACCGGGAATTTAATGGCTTGAATATTGGCAAAGCTTATTTAGGCGATCGCAAAATTCTTTCTCTTAAAGTCGATCCTAATGACCCTAATCGCCAAGTTACTTCTCTACGTAACGGGAGTCAACTAATTTCGATTGTAACTAGTCGAGGTTCTGAAACACCCAATGCTGAGCGGTTTATTGCCACAGAAGTTTCCCAACAGATTTTTCGCGGCTCATCCCAGCCTTATTTCAATCAAGTGGAAACTACGACCAGCTATCAGTTACTACACTCTCCCACTTTAGCAATTGAGGCTGACCAGATCACAGGAGTTTACCTTTCACCTCAAGACGCAGATTATTTTCAAGCCTTAGATAAACCAGTAGCTCTTTATCGCTATCGATTAGAGCTTTTGCCTATAGAAATTAAGAATTAAGAATGCAGAATTAAGTGTCTGTACTTAATTCATTGATATATCTCTCTTCTGTCACTTTCCGAAATTCTGACGAAATTCCCTCATTTGCTAATGGGAACTAGTCTAAACTCCAGTTGTCACCAATGCTCATTTGCAGGCACATCATCCTGTAGAGCATCAACCCTACTGCCTAGGGTAGGGGTGTAATACCTGTAGCAGTCCCAAAGAAAAATGGCCTATTATCCAGGTCCATGGTGTCCTCAATGAGCATTATTACGTTACTGTAGTTATTATAGTAATGTTAAGAATTTGTTAATTTTGTTGAGTAATTCAAAGCTTATCCGCTTTGATACTAGTTTCACTGACTTACTGCCATCATCAGGAGCAAGCATCAGTTATGATTCCTCACCAGTCCTTTTCCTCTGACATGTATTCAACTCAATACGATAATGATGAGTATCTACAGCAACCAGATAAGCCAGAGGAAGCCTGCGGGGTCTTTGGCATCTACGCACCAGGGGAGAATGTCGCTAAGTTGACATATTTCGGCTTATTTGCTATACAGCACCGGGGTCAAGAATCAGCAGGGATTGCCACCTTTGAAGGAGACCAGGTGTGTTTACATAAAGATATGGGTTTAGTATCTCAGGTTTTCAACGAAGAAACTTTAACCGAGATGCCAGGGAATATGGCAGTTGGTCATACCCGTTACTCTACCACTGGCTCTAGCCACTTAGCCAATGCCCAACCAGTAGTTGTAGAAACTCGCATTGGTCCCCTCGCTCTGGCTCACAACGGCAACTTAGTCAATACCCCTCAACTGCGTGAGGATTTACTTCGGCGTAATTGTAACTTTGTCACGACAACCGACTCAGAGCTGATTGCTCTGGCGATTGGGGAAGAAGTTGACAGAGGTAAAGACTGGTTAGAAGCAGCCATCAGTTCTTTTCATCGCTGTACAGGAGCCTTTAGCTTAGTGATTGGAACCCCTCAAGGCTTAATGGGTGTCCGTGATCCTAACGGTATTCGACCTTTGGTTATTGGTACTTTAGATGGTGCTCCTCAACGCTACGTCTTGGCTTCTGAAACCTGTGCCTTAGATATTATTGGTGCTGAATACTTGCGGGATGTGGAACCAGGAGAATTAGTCTGGATTAACAACGCAGGCATGGCTTCTTTCCATTGGAGCAAAAAACCAGAGCGTAAGCTTTGCATTTTTGAGATGATTTACTTTGCTAGACCTGATAGCGTTGTGCATGATGAAACTCTGTATAGTTATCGGTTGCGGTTGGGACATCAGTTGGCGAAAGAATCCTTAGTTGATGCTGATATTGTCATTGCGGTGCCTGACTCAGGCGTCCCGGCAGCTATTGGTTTCTCTCGAGCCTCTGGGATTCCTTACGGTGAAGGGTTAATTAAAAATCGCTATGTTGGTCGTACTTTTATCCAACCCACCCAAAGTATGCGAGAAGCTGGCATCCGGATGAAACTCAATACCTTGAAAGATGTCTTAGGTGGTAAACGAGTTATTATCGTAGATGATTCCATTGTCCGAGGTACTACTAGCCGAAAAATTATTAAAGCTCTACGTGATGCTGGTGCAGCTGAGGTACATATGCGAGTATCCTCTCCGCCAGTTACTCACCCCTGTTTCTATGGTCTTGATACGGACAGTCAAAACCACTTGATTGCTGCTACCAAATCAGTCTCACAAATTGCTAAACAGATTGGTGTAGATTCCTTGGCTTATCTGAGTTGGGAAGGGATGATGCAAGCTACTGGAGAAAACTCCAACAGCTTCTGTTCTGCCTGTTTCACTGGCAATTATCCCATTGCATTACCAGAAGCGCTTAAACGTTCCAAGCTGATGCTGGAAGAGGTTAAGGTTTAACTCATCCCCTGGAAGACAGCACGGGGGATGCAAGTGTTAGCAAGTTGTTAGTTGTTGGTTGTTTCTACAAAAAACTTTCTAACAAATAACTTGCTAACCAAGCGGCGGGCAGCTATCCCTCCCATCCCTAAAGGAATGGGCTTCCCGCCGCTTTCGGTTAAGAGCGGAGAACCGGAAGTTCATCAAGACTTGGTAAACAAATAAACCTCATCACGCTCATAGGTTAATTCAAACTCTGGCAGATTTTTGAGTTGCTCTACCAAACTAGCTGCAAACTCCGGCGTACTCTGCCAACCGGGATGGCGAACATTGAGCAATGCATAGTCAAAATTAGCTAGCTCAGCAGCATCAAAACGAGCAATAGCTAGTTTGACTACAGGGCGATGAGTTAAATGGGGGGCAATGTGAGGAGCAGTTAACAGACTACCTTTAGTTTCTACCAAGGCGATTGCTTCAATGGTTGCTTGCCTGGTATCCAGGAATTCCAGATACCTGGAGCCAAAATAGCTAAACTTGGCTAGAGCGACAAATGCTACTAATGCCCACAAGATAATTGCCCGTTGACTGCGCAACCAGCCACCACCCTGAGCCAGAGTGCCAATTACTGCTAATAGTAAAAAAGGTAGAGCTGGTAGAGAGTACTGGTGAACTATATCTTTTTGACTATATAAATCGGTAAGAAAGTTCATTGCCAGGGTAGGCAAGATCACCACTAAGGGTGTGAGATATCTTAAGGACAATCCCCAAATTACCGGTGAAAATAATAAAACCAGATATCCTAAGTTAGGCAGGGTGAATAGATGTCCTAGCACTAGTCCTGGTTTGAGGAAAAGATTAGCGATAATTTCTAAAACTGAGGAGCCTAAATAGCTATAACGGCTAACTGCTGGTGCTTCATTACCACCACTAAACCAGGGAATAACCACCTGAGTAGCAATCAGGAACCAAGCAACACCAGCGGCAAGAGCGATCGCACCAGACAAACGCCGCTTATCAAAGATTAGCAGCCAGAAACCCATTGCCGCTACCGTCAAAGATAATACTGCCTTGCAACTCAACACCAAAATCAGGCAACCAATAAACCAAGCAATTTGCCCTAGCCTTGCTGCTAAAACTGCCCCTAAAAGTCCAGGTATGGCTAAGACTTCTGGATGAAAGTCGAAGAGATTGATATTGAACACCAGAGGATACAGTAGGTATACTACTGCCATGGCTACTGCTTGTGGCTCTGGTAAAGTTGCCTGAAGAGCTAAACGCCAGGTAAACCAACACCCTAGTGCTAAGGCAATAGCTTGCACCCCAAACAGCCAATGAACATCTGGGTAGATCTTATATAGCAAAGCTAGGGGATATAAAATGGCAGCTGCATGATCCCCCATAACGTGATAACCCCAGAAAGAGACAATGGGTGTTTGTCCCTGGCTAATTAAGTAAACTACCTGGTCATACCAGCCTAGATCATAAGCAGTTGATTGAAACAGAGCATGTCGCCAACTGGAGCACAGGAAGAAAATCAAGGCACTTGCTCCAGTTATTAAACTGACTGCATTAGATTTGAGCCATTTTGCTTCCATTTTCACCTGTGTGGATCAAAAGATTGTTTAATAGGACTTACGCAGCTACACCACATATAGAGTTAAAGGTGCGTTACGCTGCGCGACACTGGTGGCGAAATTAACATTTGGAAACATTTACAACAAAACGAAGGTTTTTGAAGCCCCCCAGCCCCCAATTCTGGGGGAGCCAGGACTCAAAGTCCCCCAGAATTGGGGGATTTAGGGGGCATTCAGCAGCTGAGATATATTACGAAACATTTCGCCAGCAGCATCCGCTGTGCTAACACACCCTAGAAATAGAGGCTTTGGGTAAGTCCTGTTTAATTTAAGCTTCAGATGCTTTGTACTGCTGTTGTATATCCTGGATAGTAAACACTGTCTGAAACTTAAGCCCTTGTTGTTGATACAACTCATCTCCTCCTTGTTGTCGATCTACCAGCGCGATTATTTCTTCTACCATGTAACCAGCATTTTTGAGGCGTTCCACTGCCCTCAGAGCTGATTGCCCAGTCGTCACGACATCTTCCACAACCACCACCTTGGCTCCTGCTGGCAAAGGTGGTCCTTCAATATATGCTCTAGTACCATGACCTTTTGGCTCTTTACGAATAATCAAACCAGGAATTGGTCGGTTTTCAGAAGCAGAAACTATCGTTACTGCGCTTACAATAGGGTCTGCTCCCAGAGTTAAGCCAGCCACTGCCTGAGTATCACCTGGCAGCATAGATAAGAGCAAACGTCCAACTGCTAATGCTCCTTGGGGATGGAGGGTTACCTGCTTGCCATTGATGTAATAAGAACTGCGCTGTCCAGAAGAGAGAACAAAATCACCTTCTTGGTAAGCTAGTTGGCAAAATAGCTCCAGCAGTAATTGACGCAGAGCAGTTATATCAGTTGAGACTTCAGGATAAAGCGGTAGTTGAATTTTGTCGATCATGATTGAGGAAGGCTCAGTTAGAACTGCTGATTATTGTCGGATCTTAGTATGACTGCAAAGCCCATTCTAAGAAAGGGGAAGCAACGGTAAGATATCAGATATTATTGATAAAAAGTGAGGGTAAGTATGATGCAAATGCGGTTAACTAGATTAGTCAGTGCATTGGTTATGGCTGCTGCTTCTAGCTTAGGAGCTTCTTCAGCAATAGCTCAAACAGAAACTGAGTACATAGATTTTGAGCCAGTCCGTCTAGAAACCATTCCTGAAGCCTTTAACCGAACCTTTTTCGACCAATCTGGAACTTTGTACTATAACCGCAGCATCTGGCGTCAAGCAAATTATATTTTGGGTGTAACCGGTTTTCCGGATGTTGAACTGGAAAATGATGCTGATAGCCTCAACAAACTCTATAACGAGGTGCTAGAACAACAGGTTTCCAGCGATCCTATAATTCGCACACCTGATTTGCCTAATCCCTTCAATAGCAGTATTAGAAGTACTTCTCAACCCCGCCGTGGCTTTAACCGGTTAGAGGGCGCTGAGTTTATTTTTGAGACACTGCCACCGCGATAGTCAACAGAAAGGAAATCAAGGTTGACTGATGTCCAGGGAATTATTCAATCCAGGGTGCAGGAGTTGAACCTGCCTAGGGCGAATTATGAGTTCGCTGCCTCAACCGCTCGGCCAACCCTGGTTACTATTCCTGTGAAACAACTGTTAATGCTAAAAGTCTCATAGTTGGGACATTTTAGCAAGCAGTATTTCATCAGATACACAAAGGACTCCATTGCTTTCGTTGGATCATCCCTTGGATCATTGTAAACTGAGTTGGGTGACAATAGGTAGTTCATGAGATATACCTGTTGTGAGGGAAATGTTTCACCAGGCATTCAACCTGGACTATCCTTGTGTCAAACAATTGACAGTCTGTAGGTAAACAAGGTACTAAGTGTTTAGGGGTACAGAAAAAGCATAAACCTAAAACATAAAACCTTTGGGATGGCATACAGTCAAATTGTGTGGCAATTGATGTAACTGAAATCGCTGATGAAATTAAACTCAACTGTAGCGCTTACCTTACTTCTGCTGGCAATGATGTTAAGCGCAGGTTTTGTGAGTGCAATGTGGGGATTTACTGTTGGTCATGAAGCCCTAAAAGGCGTTACCCAACCAGATATTCGCCCCACGAAAAAGCTGGCAGGTAACCAGAAAGCTTCTGATGCTCAAAAAGCTCCAGAAGGAGTAGC
Source organism: Caldora sp. (assembly GCA_965222765.1). Taxonomy (GTDB): domain Bacteria; phylum Cyanobacteriota; class Cyanobacteriia; order Cyanobacteriales; family Coleofasciculaceae; genus Caldora. The sequence goes on along the minus strand of CBDCVG010000067.1, from coordinate 8,967 downwards.
TATTTTACGAGAAGAGAATATTCTGAGGAATGTAAAAGAGTACATTAATAACAAAGGCAAGGAAGAACCAAAAACTAAACAAAAAAAACAAGCTAGTAATTCCCCTGAGACTCAGGAGCAGTCTTCGTCTGAGACAAGGGGAACAGAAGCATCATTGACAAGCACTAGTTCAAAACTCGACTTACCGATCAAGAGCCAAGATCGAGGAGTAACCTTGGAAGTCCGTTCTGCTAATCAGCAGGGAGGTTCTTTATTGCTGAATGTTAGCTTGAAAAATGAGGGAGGTAATGCTGTACGCTTTCTTTACAGTTTTCTCAATGTTACCGATGATCAAGGTCGTGCTCTGAGCGCCATTACAGAAGGTTTACCGGGAGAATTACCTGCAGATGGACAAGAATTTGCTGGTACAGTGAGTATCCCAACCGCTTTACTGGAAGACTCTAAAAAGCTCTCACTGACACTGACGGATTATCCCGATCAAAAACTTCAGTTAAAAATGTCGGAGATTCCTGTAGTGAGGTAAAGTGCTCGATAAGTTGTTAGTACAATTCATCAGAAGACTCCAAGGTAGAAGGTAAGAAAGCTTGAAAAGTAAGTTTTAGGCAGCACAGTCTCATGCTGAACGTGCTATTTTTACTCAATAGCCTTTTACCTTTTTTATGGCTGCTGACTTAATAGTCCTCCTAACTGTGAGTGCTGATGCTCCTATCGTTGCTAACGCTATGCTATCGGTAACCCTCAGTAGCCAGGACATTCTACTACGATTATTATTGGTGCTTCTACTTATTGCGCTCAACGCTTTTTTTGTCACTGCTGAGTTTTCAATGGTGTCAGTACGGCGATCGCGTATTAATCAGCTAGTTGAGGCGGGTGATATTCAGGCGAAAACTGTCCAAGCACTCCAAAGGAGTATTGAGCGCCTACTATCTACCACTCAGTTGGGAATTACCCTCTCTAGTTTAGCTCTTGGCTGGATTGGTGAAAATACTGTAGCTATCCTTGTGGCTCCTGTGATAGCACAACTTCCCATTTCTTGGGGCTCTAGCCAAATCATTATCCATTCCCTTGCCATCTCTGTTGCCTTTTTCCTGATTGCTTACCTACAAATTATTCTGGGAGAACTCTGTCCAAAATCTGTCGCTCTGCTGTATTCAGAGCAGTTAGCACGGTTTCTTGGGCCGCCAAGTCTAGCAATCGCCCGTTTTTTTAATCCTTTTATCTGGATTTTGAACCAATCAACTCGTTGGTTGCTACAACTGCTAGGCATTCCCTATATGGGTCAAGGGTGGTATAGTCGAGTAACCTCAGAAGAGTTAAGACTGATTATTACTACTGAGCGCGAGTCTACCGGACTTGAAGCCGAAGAACGGGAACTACTCAAAAATGTATTTGAGTTTGGTGATGTTTTGGCACTAGAGGTGATGGTTCCTCGTACTAGTATTAGTGCTATTCCTATTACTGCCACTTTCCAGACTTTACTAGAAGAAATTGTTAAAACTGGTCACTCTCGCTATCCCATCACTGGGGAATCCCTTGATGATATTCGTGGCATTATCTACTTTAAAGAATTGGCTGAACCTTTATACCAAGGACAGCTAAACTTAAATACGCCGATTCAGCCGTGGATTCGCCCAGCTCGGTTTGTTTTCCGGAAGTTCAACCAGTGAGTGAACTCTTACCCTTGATGCAGCGATCGCGCCTCGCAATGGTTATGGTTGTAGATGAGTTTGGTGGTACAGCCGGGTTAGTTACTCTCAAAGATTTGATTGCCGAAATTATTGGTGAAGAACCTGAACCAGCAAGTTTAGAGGAGTTAACTGTACAACTTCTCGACGAAAACACTTTTCTTGTGCAAGCCCAAATGGACTTGGCCGAAGTTAACGAATTGTTGGATTTTGACTTACCTTTAACTGACGAATACCAAACTTTGGGGGGATTCTTACTCTACCTGTTTCAGAAAATTCCTGTACAGGGTGAAGGCGTGCGCTATAACAATCTTGACTTTACTATTGTCTCTGCTGAAGGACCACGCCTGAATCAAATTCGTATTGAGCGACGAGAGCTAGCAGTCTTGGAGCCAGAAGATAGTTCGACAGATATCACACCAGTAAATAATTCTATTGACAAAGGGTTTTGAAGTATGAAGTAATAAGCCTCCTGCCTCCTGCCTCCTGCCTCCTGCCTTTTTTCTCAAGAGTAATTACCCCTATACCAGAGTTTTCTAATGCATTAGTTTTAACTTTCTGAGAACTTTTTGAAAAAAACTGGAGGGTGGCTTGTAATTATAGGGTTTACCAGGAGTTGTAAAAACTGGACGCTTCTCAGGTTCATGGAGGTAGCGATAGTAAAGGAAAATGTCACGATAGGGAAATGTGATATTTTCTCCAGCACAAGCTGCTGCTGGAACAGAGGAAGGAATCCCGATATAGTGCAGATAAGTCAATCGTGTTTCTCTATCGTAGAGGATGCGATCGCGCTCTTCAAAGTGGGCAGAGGTGACACAACAACCAGTTTGTTCACTAGTTGGTAAGTGATGGGCAAAATTGTAAATAGAGTAACCAGATCTCATGAACATATAGTTAATCACAGGTTGGTCGTGACCACCAGGTTTAAATACTGCTGATTCACCAGCTTGAAGGTTCGCTATGAGCCAATCTCTCTGCTCTTGGGTAAACATGCCTCGTTTGGAGGCATAGAAGCCGGAACAAAATATTTCGTCATGAATACGTTGTGGTTCAAAAACTTCTAATAATTTCGGAGAATTGATATCATAAACATATTTGGGGTCTTTAAATTGGAAATCGTAGACTACACAATCATATTCATCTAATTTATTAAAAACAAAATCTAGGGAATTCATCACCAAGGTATCAGCATCCATATAGATGAACTTATCAAAAGGTCCATCAAAGGCACAAAATCTTCTATGAGCTCCATATAATCCAAATTTACGCCGATTCATTTTGTCAGGACGAGCTCCTTGCATAAACTGGTCCCATCGTTGAATTGATTCTTGATCGTCATAAAGAATGACATTGGCTCGCTTGGCAATTTCAGCAGCAATACCCTCAGTTTGTTCGTCAAAGGGATAAACACAAACGGGAGTTTCTGGTCCAAGTATGACCTCAATACTATTAAGTAGGGCGATCACTTGGTCATAAACTCGGTCATTACCCATTGTGCAGATACCGTTCATCGTAAATCAGTGATAGTTCAGTTTAAAATTTAACAAACAAGTAAGGAGTTCAGACTGGATAAACTCATCATTATCTGTGATGGCGCAAACCCTGTGGTTAAGGGTACTAAGCTAAGACGCATTTAAATATTGAAGCTCTTCAACCAAGTGATGTGAACTAAGACATGGGATTAAGGTTGTCCTATCAAAGAGCTTGTTCTACAAACTTCGATAGCCAGTTGAGTAAGTTTAACTCATGTAAAATAACTTGTCGCGCCTCAGCGATCGCATCTTTGGCTTCCTGCCAAGCATCAGGGGTTGACGTAACTTCTTTAAGATAAGCGATACCCTTTTCATCCCTGCTTGGCAACCTTAGAAAGCTTCCTGGAGGTAGTAATTTATCGGCAGCAGGACCACCATAATAGATAGGTAAACACCAAGCTAGCAGAGCATCCCATAACTTTTCGCTCACATACCACTCATTTTCAGCATAGTTTTCGATCGCTAAGTTGTAGTAGTAAGGAGCCATAACATTCCACTTATTAGCTACTTTACCGTATGCGCCTGCCCAGTCTGGCAAATCACGCCCATAAAGGTCAAATTCTAGCTCACTCTCTGTTAAAAGTTGCAAAAAACCTAAACGCTGTCGGTGATTCTGAGTTCGAGCAATACCAGAAGTAACCCAACAGCAGGAGCGATTCTTTTCTGGTGCTCCCATTTCATTTAAGTCTCGAAATGAATTATTGTGATACCAAATAGCAGGCATATAATCAGGAGTAGGAGCAAACTCATCAGGACCAGAAACATAGCCACAGTATTTTTGAGCTTGTTGATATGCTTTGATCCTTTGCTGTTGCATTTTCTGGAAAGGAGGTTCTCTTACTAGAGCAATAATTCTTTCCTTAGGAACACCTCGCAATCTAGCTTCTAGACTGGGTTTACTTGGCTGTGGTTGCTGACGAAACTGACTGAATAAACTGCTAAATTGGCGCTTTTGAGGAGGTGAGCTCTCAAATTCGTGAAAGTTGTATAGTAGTAGAAAATCTGGTTTGGCAGCAGATGCCATCAATTGTATGTTACCCCAAACTCCAAGAGGGTGTGGGGTTTGTTTCCATGACCAATCAACGGGACTTGGCTTAAGCCCTTGATAACTACTAATCATCCCCACAATTTTTCGATCCATAATCTTCATTAAATCTGGTAACCTACCCGTTCTCAATTCTAAAGGCGTTAAGAACCGCTACTTCTTCAAGAAGTCGCAGTTCTGAGAATTTTGCGATCGCTAGGAGCGGCGCTTCGCAATCGCAAATTCCTGATTCGCCGTAACGCACCTTGATTGGTGGTTTGGTGCGTTACGCTTCGCGATGCTGGTGGCGAAATTAACATTTGGAAATATAAGCGACGAGACAAAGGTTTTTCAAGCCCCCCAGCCCCCAATTCTGGGGGAGCCCGGATTCAAAATCCCCCAAAATTGGGGGATTTAGGGGGCTTTGATGTCGTTACACGATATTACGAAATATTTCGCCAGCAGTATCCGCTTCGCTAACAGCACCCTACAGAGCAGTCAAGTTTTATCTAGTAGAAATGGGTATAACAAAAGAAGATATTATTCTCGGTTTACATCCAAGTTATAAGCGTCTCTATACAGGCTACGGAGTGGCTTAGGGGATTGCCACAAGCAGCGCTTACGTGATCGCCTAATTCCTGATTCGAGGTAAATTATTACCCTGTAGGGGCAGGTTTACCAACTGTCAAACCCTACTACGAGTCAATAAAGTAAACTCGCCCCGGTAATCACCACAGCAAATTGTGTAGGGTGCGTTAGGCGCATACTTACTCAAAATAACAGAAAATTTCAACTTTGGCGCCGTAACGCACCTTGATTGGTGGTTTGGTGCGTTACGCTTCGCGATGCTGGTGGCGAAATTAACATTTGGAAATATAAGCGACGAGACAAAGGTTTTTCAAGCCCCCCAGCCCCCAATTCTGGGGGAGCCCGGATTCAAAGTCCCCCAAAATTGGGGGATTTAGGGGGCTTTGATGTCGTTACACGATATTACGAAATATTTCGCCAGCAGTATCCGCTTCGCTAACAGCACCCTACAGAGCAGTCAAGTTTTATCAAGTAGAAATGGGTATAACAAAAGAAGATATTATTCTCGGTTTACATCCAAGTTATAAGCGTCTCTATACAGGCTACGGAGTTGCTTAGGGGATTGCCACAAGCAGCGCTTACGCGATCGCCTAATTCCTGATTCGAGATAAATTATTACCCTGTAGGGGCGGGTTCACCAACCCTTTTACACATCTACCAGTCAATAATGTAAACCCGCCCCGGTAATCACCATAGCAAATTGTGTAGGGTGCGTTAGGCGCATACTTGCTCAAAATAAGGGAAAATTTCAACTTTTGCGCCGTAACGCACCTTGATTGGTGGTTTGGTGCGTTACGCTTCGCGATGCTGGTGGCGAAATTAACATTTGGAAATATAAGCGACGAGACAAAGGTTTTTCAAGCCCCCCAGCCCCCAATTCTGGGGGAGCCCGGATTCAAAGTCCCCCAAAATTGGGGGATTTAGGGGGCTTTGATGTCGTTACACGATATTACGAAATATTTCGCCAGCAGTATCCGCTTCGCTAACAGCACCCTACAGATCCGGTAAGACAAGGGAGGCAAGGAAGCCATTAACCATTAACCATTAGCTCAACTAAACAGGATCCAAGTCAAATTCATATGCACCAGCTATGGCTATGCGAGTGGTGCCATTGTTAACTGCTTTGCAAAATACCTCGTAATCTGAGCCATTAGATTTCACCTGGAATTTGGCGGCATTACCTGTTGGTGGCATTCCAACTAACTTCACTTCACCACTACTTTGGAAGTATTTCCAAAACTTATTGTTTAGGCATTGTATTGTAGAAAAGCTGCCATTAGGGGTGATATCAAATTTTTGATTGTCTGTGTCGCATTGATTTTGTTGTGTTAAAAAGTTTATGGTGTAAAAGGTATTATGAGTTACATTTTTGACTATTAAAGAACCCCATTTTTTCAATAAATCGGGGTTTTTAGTAGTGTTGATTTTAGATTTATCTTTCACCAAGATGAATTTCTAACTGCACAAATGTGGAGCCAAAATATTGCTATTCGCTGCGATTGAGAACCCCGACTTATTGAACGATACCGCTGGCGAATTTAACAATTGGAAACATTGGCTATGAGACGAAGGTTTTTGAAGCCCCCCAGCCCCCAATTCTGGGGGAGCCCGGATTCAAAGTCCCCCAGAATTGGGGGATTTAGGGGGCATTCAGCAGTTGGGATATATTACGAAATATTTCGCCAGCGGTATCCTTGAAGAAGTTGGGGTTCTGGAGATTTAGCGCACGCAATTCTATTCCTGATAAATTGTTACCTTGTAGGGGTAGGTTCACCAACCGTCAAACCCTACCGCCAGTCAATAATGTAAACCCGCCCCAGCACTGAACTACCGGGGCGGATTTAGGTAAGTTATCGTATTATTGCCCAGTTTCGGGCGAACCTGACCCTACAGATCCCGTAAGACAAGGGAGACAAGGATGATAAGGAAGCAATTAGCAATTAGCCATTAACAATTAGCAATTCCCAATTCCCTGCAACATCAGCTCAACTAACAGACTCCAAGTCAAATTCATATGCACCAGCTATGGCTATGCGAGTGGTGCCATTGTTAACTGCTTTGCAAAATACCTCGTAATCTGAGCCATTAGATGCTACCTTGAATTTGCCATCATTTCCTGCTGGCTGCATAAAAACTAACTTCACTTCACCACTACTGGAGAAGTATTGCCAATACTTATTATTTAGGCATTTTATTGTATCAAAACTGCCATTGGGGGTAATATCAAACTTTTGATTTGAGTCGCTGCATTGATTTTCTTGTGAGAAGCCGCTACTTGAACCTGCCAAAACTTTGGTGTCGCCGGATACTTTCATAAAATATTCGCTCATGATAATCCTCCTAATTGATGTATCTAGGTATTAGGTATTAGGTATTAGGTGTTAGGTGGATTGATGTTCAACTTGAGTGATGTTGCACTAGATCTATCTTTCCCTCAAACCTAAAACTTTGATGATTGCAGCTTTTTTTGAGCTACTGAATCTTTTGCTTGTGCTTGATTTTGAGATGCACTCCAGTATTAGTGCTTGTCTTCAGCATTTATTATCTACCTCAAGAATAAGATTTGGTGGATAATTTTCATTTTTTTTTACAAAAATGAAATTGTGTAGAAATAGTGAAGTTTTTTCCAAGCCCTAATATTGGAAGAAGCAGGAAGTTGTGTAGAAATAATGAAGTTGTAAAAGTGGGGTTGATTGCAGAATAACACCGAATTGCAGAGCTGTCCTGATTTAGGGTTTGGTTCTAGTAATAGGAAATTGGTTTTGTTAAAAAATTTATGGTGAAAAACGTATTATGAGTTACATTTTTGACCATTATATAATCCTGTTTTTTCAATAAATCGGAGTTTTTAGTAGTGTTGATTCTAGATTTATCTTTCACCAAGATGATTGTTTGCCTGCACAAATGTGGAGCTAAAATATTGCTATTCGCTGCGATTGAGAACCCCGACTTCTTCAAGAAGTCGGGGTTCTGGGGATGTGGGGGTTTTACAGGGATTATGCTATTAAATAGGCAAATATTTTCCCTAAATCCGGTAACCTACCCATTCTTAATTCTTAATTCTTCATGAGCGATCACAAACCCAACTTTCTTCTCTCCTGCCTCCTGTTCCCCTCCTGGGAGGGGTTAGGGGTGGGTATTGCCTTTTGCCTTCTTTCCTGGCAGCCAGCTCAAGCCCAACTAATACCAGATCATACTTTAGATCCAGAAGGTTCGGTCGTTGTGCCGATTGAAGCCTTAATTGATGAAATTCGGGGAGGAGCAGCCAGAGGAAGTAATTTGTTCCACAGTTTTCTGGAGTTTAATGTGGGGGATGGTAGAAGTGTCTATTTTGCTAATCCGGTTGGTATTGAGAATATCCTGACTCGTGTTACTGGGAGCAATGCTTCGGATATTTTGGGTAGGTTAGGGGTAGCTGGTGATGCAAATTTGTGGCTGATTAATCCCAATGGTATTAATTTTGGACCTAATTCCAGCTTGGATGTTAGTGGCTCTTTTATTGCTAGTACTGCTGATGGCATTCAGTTGGGGGATGAAGGGGTATTTAGTGCTACTAATCCCCATAATAGTCAGTTACTTAATGTGCAACCGGAGGCACTGTTTCATCAGGCTTGGGCAAACCATCAAGCCCAAATTAATCATCAAGGGAATTTAGCTGTTGGTCAAGGGGAAACTCTGAGGTTGCAAAGTGGTACGGTGACGATGACTGGTTCCCTGACAGCACCCGGAGGCAGGGTGGAGGTTTTGGGACATCGGGTTGGTTTGTTGGATGATGCCGGGATTGATGTTTCAGGAGGCAGGAGGCAGGAGGCAGAGGGCAGGAGGCAAGAGGGAAGAGGATTTACATCGGCAACGGGTGGGGGTACGGTGTTGATTGGGGGTGATTATCAGGGTCAGGGAGATGTACCTAATGCTAGTCGTACTTATATTGGCCCAAATGTAACAATTAACGCCGATGCCTTAACTAATGGTGATGGGGGTAGGGTAATTGTTTGGGCGGATGAAATTACTCGGTTCTATGGCAATATTAGCGCTCGTGGTGGCTCTGAATCTGGGGATGGCGGCTTTGTCGAAGTTTCGGGGAAGGAACAGCTGATATTTCGCGGTAAGGTAGATACGGATTCTGATACAGGTAATA
>CBDCVG010000066.1:0-13925 GCA_965222765.1 Caldora sp. | reverse complement strand
ATAGAGTTACCCCATAACCTGTGTAACCATAGCTAGACTCAGAAGCATTACCATATTTAAGGGATAAATTGATTTGTTTAAATACAATCAGCGGCACTAGATTCGGAACTGCTACATAGGCAGCAGAGCCAACCATCAAGATAATACGCATTGCTGCTAACTTGTCGGGATCTCGTCATTTGGGGTAAATTAATCAAGTCCTCAACTCGTTTACCTCTCAAAGTAAACTTTGTTCTGATAAAACCCAGCAAAATTTGTAATTTGTTGGGCTTTTCAGGAAGTTCAATCCCTAACAGCTTCAGCACTGATAACGCTGTTTTTATTGCTTCTAGTAGCTGGTTTTGTGCTGTATAAGCTTCAATCTTGACTGCGTAAACTTTGACTTTGTCTAACAGAGTTTTTCCGTGGTACAACACAGTCTGTACCAATTCGTCCATCTGCTGAAAATCACCACAAGAGTAAGCAGTACTAGCTGCGTTGACATAAAGTTCTAGAGTCAGCTTATACTCAGTCTGCCATCCATCTTCCCCCAACAGTCCTATACCAATCTTCAAGTAATTGAACGATGGCTCATAGGCTGCCGATGCCTTCGCTTTCTTACCAGCAATTAGATTCAACTTAGCTAGTTCATCTGGTTTTACCTGACTATTGATTAGCTCTCCACCTAAGTTTAGTTGATTGACGATATCAAAGACTTTTTGTTCTAGCTGCTTATCTGAAGTATTTTGCCACAACAGCTCTCCTACTTGCCTGTGAATAGTTTGCCTTTGATCCTCAGGAATTAGGGAATATGCTGCTTGCCGAATCCTGTCATGGGCAAATTTGTATTCAATAGTTATTGGTTGTACTCTAGGAGAAGCTACTAGCTTGTCTAGGTTATTAGACAACTCGGAAATAATATCTAGCTCAATTAACTTATAAGCATCACCAATAGGTAAAATTAAACCTTCTGTTACCGCTTCCCACAGTGAAGCTGCCGTTTCCTTTGGTGATTTTTGATTGACAATTGCCAAAGTCTCCAGCTCAAATTGATTACAAATACAAGCGGCTAACTTTAAAACTTGTTGAGTCTTTACCGGTAACTTCTGAATTTTACTAGTCATCAGTTCAACAACATTATCAGTAAATTCCCGTGCTTGAATTTGCTCTAAATCCCAATTCCAATTCAATTTATTAATATCAAAATACAACAAACCTTCTTCATAAAGTGATTTCATAAATTCCTTCATAAAGAACGGATTGCCATGAGTTTTGCGTACAAGTAATTCTGCCAGTTGCCTGGTTTGCTCAGGAGATTCCTTGAGAGTATCTGCAATTAACTGATTAACAGTAGTAAGATTTAAAGGTGAGAGAAAAATCTGATTAACATTTACCCCAATTAACTGAAGTTCTTCTACCGTCAATCTTAAAGGATGAGCACTACCTACTTCATTATCTCGATAAGCTCCAATTAAAAACAGTCCAGTTTCAGAACCACTCATCAGTAGTTGAATCAGTTTCCAAGAAGCGCCATCTGCCCACTGTAAATCGTCTAGAAAGATTACTAAAGGACGTTTTGAGGTAGTAAATAGTTCAATAAAGTTTTGAAACACCAGATTAAAGCGATTTTGGGATTCAGCTGCTGACAGCTCTGGCACTTCTGGTTGTTTCCCGATAATCAATTCTACTTCCGGAATGACATCAATAATTACCTGAGCATTACTACCGAGAGCTGCCAAAAGTTTCTCTCGCCATAACTCTAACTGTGTTTCACTTTCGGTTAACAGTTGCTCAACTAACTCTTGGAAGGCTTTAATCATCCCAAAGTAGGGAATATTACGCTGAAACTGGTCAAATTTACCAGAAATGAAATAACCCCGCTTTTGGGTAATGGGTTTGTAAATTTCTTGCACCAGCACTGACTTGCCGATACCAGCATAACCCGCCACCAGCATCAGTTCGCTTTGTCCTTTGTTGTTTGTTATTTGTTGTTTGTTATTTGTTCTTTGTTCCTCTGACAAATCACCAATGACTCTCTCAAAAGTTCCTAGTAAAGCTGCAATTTCCTGTTCTCTGCCATATAGTTTTTGAGTAATTTGGAACTTGTCTGAAATATCTTGAGAACCTAGAGAGAAAGTTTCAACCTTACCAGTAGCTACTAGTTGCCTTAAACATCCTTCTAAATCAGCCTTTAGTCCCCAAGCACTTTGATATCGTTCCTCAGCATTTTTGGCTAGCAACTTCATCACAATATCCGATACAACCTGAGGAATCTCTTCCCTTCTGCCTTCTGCCTTCTGCCTTCTGCCTTCCACTGGTGGTACTGGCTGTTTGGCAATATGAAAGTGAACCAACTCTAGTACATCTGTAGCTTCACAAGGTAATCGATGAGTGAGTAGTTCATAGAAAGTAACACCCAAAGAATAGAAATCGGTGCGATAATCTAAGGAACGGTTCATTCTACCAGTTTGCTCTGGAGAGATATAAGCGAGAGTACCTTCTAAGATATTGGGATTGTTTACAGAAGTATTTTCTTGGCTCAATACTGTAGACATACCAAAATCAATGATTTTGAGCTGTCCAGTTTCTGAGTTAACAAGGATATTTGCTGGATTAAGATCTTTGTGAATAATATTGGCAGCATGAATATTGCCTAAGCTATCAGCAATCTGAATAGCAATTCTGAGAAATTCCTCTAAGGAGATTAGTTCTTTCCCTGCTTTGATCCGTTCATTCAGGCATTTTCTCAAAGATTTTCCGCCAAAGTCCTCAAAAATGATTACCAAAGTATTTTGATATTTTTCTAAGCTATAAGCTTTGACAACCCCAACAAGATTGAGGTTGTGAGTAATCTCATATTCTTGCTGATATTGGCTTAATTGTAATGGTGTGGGATAATCTTGCTTGAGGACTTTGAGGATAACTGGTTGCTCATCCTGCTCTCTAATACCTCGATAAACTAAGGTATTTTCATTTTCAGAGATGGTGCTGAGAATTTGGTAGCCAGGAAGGGTAATCATTGTTTTATTTATCTAAGGATATGTGCAATAAGCTACACAGTTTTAAATTGCTTGTTGATATAAGGGGAGAGGCGACAGGGAATAGGTAACAGAGAACCAAAAATGATTTAAGAGTTTATTTATTCTAAAATACCTAATTTAAAGGCAAAACTGCTTAACTCATAAAAAACTCAGGAATACATCACCTTGAATTAAGCTTGAGGAGAGTTATCGCAAGGAGGAAAGGTTAGATTTGCCGATTCCTAGAGCGTGAGCAAAAATCAGTTTCTACTCCAGCTATCTTATTTATCGCCTATTTCTTCAGCTTTTATGCAAATTAGGCACAAAATTAAACCCCAGTTGACGGTAACTAGGGCTTGGGAGAATAAGTCGTAATTTTCTGGTTTGAATAGGTGGCAGGTGGTAGGTAAGGTATTAGGTGTTAGGGAATTTTCCACGAAAGTGCAATGTTTTTGAGCCCATCGATACAATTTCCTTGCACGCTTGCTAGGCAGAAAATGATTGAAAGCAAAGTATGGCATAGCTTACACACTTTTTCAGCAAGCCTTAACTAAACTCTTAGTTGCGATCGCAAACTGACGGGCTGACAAGGGTCGATTTTTTACTTTCGGTTTTTTTAAGACAAGGTTGACAAGGTGACAAGGGAGGAAAACCGTACAAAATGCTGTTCGGTTGTCAAAAATCCCAGATACTGAAAAGCTAAGTTTTTCGTGAAAAATCTTCCTTGTCTACTTTCCCACTTTCCTCTTGACTACAGAAAGAGTTCCTAGTGCCGCTGCGCGGAATTAAGAATTAAGAATTAAGAATGCTTATAGAGTAAGGATTATATCGCTTTTTATAAAGCATTTCTGAAAATTATTATGTGTGTGACTAGGAAATAGAACTGATATTTTTTTACCAAAATTATCCGGATGACTAACTATTGGGTTCGATAATTAATTAAAGTAACTTCAAAAAAAAAGGAACAGGTACTCTTATAGGATATCTGTCAAAAAACAGAAAAGTTGATGTAAGTATTACCTCTGGTAAAAATAAAAAATGCACACCAAAAAATACGACATTTTCATCTCTTATGCAGATGCTGATTCGGCTTGGGTTGAGAGGCATTTAATAAATGCGTTACAACAAACTGGGGAGGTAAAATTAAGAGAAGTAAGATGTTGGTTAGACAGTTCTGATGGTGAAGAAGTTGGCTATACTAAAGCACTGCTTGAATTAGTTGAAGTTAGCGATCGCGTAATTCAGGATGCTAAAGAGCAAGAACAAAAAACTATACAGCGAGAGTTTCAATTACTCCACAAAAGAATATATCAAGAACAAAAGATACGTCGTATAACTAGCATAGCAGCACTATCTACAGCCGCAACCTTGTTGACTGTGACTATAACATTATTGTTTGGAGGATTGGGGTGGCAGCATCAATCAGAACCACAGACAGATCAATTATACCAATTTTCTTTAACACCAACAGCTTTCAAGATAGACCAAATGTAAAGGGTAAGAGGAATCCACAGAATGATTGCTCCTATAATAAGAGAAAGATAATTTTGCGAGTTAGAATCAAAGGCTGTTGGGTTTGGTTATATTTCTCCAGCAGTGAGCTAATCTCGCTGATTTCAACTGTTTTCATAGTTCAACTATTTCTCCACCAATCAGAAACGCTCTATTTAATTAGATAAATAAAGACAAGCGTAATACTAAAATTTAACTTGTTTCTTCCATTCATCGGGGGTAGCGCACCGTCACCGAATTATGTCATCCTGAGCGGTAGCGAAGGATCTTCAGACAGCTCAGATGCTTCACTATCACCTCAGCATGACACTTGAGTGCGTAAATCCTACTACCATCTGTTTCTGTCTATGTCCGAAACCTCATCAGATGTATTTGATTGGTCTGAAGTTTGGTATCCAGTACATTTTGTCCAGGATCTTGATCAAACGAAGCCAACTCGCTTTGTCTTACTAGAACAGCCTTTGGTAATTTGGTGGCAGGAAAAAACTCAGCAATGGGTTGTATTTAGCGATCGCTGTCCCCATCGTTTAGCACCGTTATCAGAAGGTAGAATTACTGAGGATGGTTGTCTCGAATGTCCCTACCATGGTTGGGCATTTACAGAAACTGGTTCTTGCGATCGCATTCCGTTTCAAGCTGAAAATGGTACAGCTCAAACTAATCCCCGTGCCGCTGCTCGAACTTATCCCAGTCAAGTTGCTCAAGGAATTTTGTTTGTTTATGCTGGCAAGCCGGAAAATGCCACCATCCAACCCTTACCGATTGTCTCACCCCTTGAGAAAAACCTTGAAGAATGGGTCATGGTAGATGTCTTCCGGGATATTCCCTACGACATCACTACATTATTGGAAAATGTCCTGGACACAAGCCATGTGTCCTTTACCCACCATCCCCGCGTTGGTAACCGTGCTAACGCAAAGGACTTTTTATTAGAAGTTTCAGCAGTCGATAAATCAGGGTTTACGGGATTTTGGGAAGAAGGCCCCCGTCGGGGAAAACTTGGTTCTCAAAAAACCACCTTTGTCGCTCCTGGTTTGATGTGGCACGACATTGCTGAAAGTCCCTTTGGGCAAGTCATGACTGTCGTGTATGCCACACCTATTACCAAAGGAAAATGTCGCACTTTAGTCCGGTTGCCGTTCCGATTTAAATCTGCCATTCCCCGCTTGGCATTTAAACTGACACCCCGTTGGTATGCTCACCTCAACCAAATGAGCATTCTGGAAGACGATCAAATTTTTCTGCATCTCCAGGAACGAGCGATCGCTAATACAGATGCATCCTACACGAAAACTTGTTACCTCCCCACCCGTTCGGATCAATTTGTTATCGCTTATCGTAAATGGGTAGAAACCTATGGTGAACCCTTTCCTCACCAAACATTTGCTCCGGCAGAAACCAACCGAGATCTGTTGCTAGAGCGATACTATTCCCACACCCAAAATTGCCGGAGTTGCCAAACTGCCTGGAAGCGGATTCAAAACCTGAAAAAGTTAGCAGCGATCGCTATTCTATTGTTGTGGATTGCTTTACCGTTAGGGACAATTTATCAACTATCATTCTGGAGAATCTGGGCGATTGCTGGACTAATCCCGATTGTGGCTGGACTCTGGTGGAAGCTCCATCAACTAGAGCATCGCTTTTTAGAAGGTGAATATCCCCCTACCCGTAATGCCTAAAAGGGCACGTTATCCTGATGACAGCTATCTCCTTAGGCATAATAAAAAAGAGACATCCGAAGGAGAAGAGTGAATGCCAACAAAGAGTGCTCTTCAAGACACACTGAAAGAGAAATACAGTATTAATAAGAACATTACCCAGCCTCTGACTGTGGCCGAATGTGAAGAATTGTTAGCCACACTACAAACTCAATCTAGTACTATTAAACTAGTTGAGTCATTCATTGCCAAAAATGAAGAACTCAGCCGCAATAATCGCAACTTTGGCAAACAGCGGAGTCAGGTACAAAAAAAGCTAAAATCTCTCCAGGTAGAGCATGAAAAGTTAGAAAAGGAGATCGCACAGCTAGAGGAATCGAATATATCACTGGGCGATCGCAAGGGCAAGCTTTCCAAAGAGCAACAAGAACTCGAAGCACAAATAGAACAGTTATCATCTGAGAACAAGACATTATCGAGCAAAGTACAGAGCTTAACCACTCACAACGATGAGTTGGTTGATGCTAACGAAAAACTTAAAAAAGACAACAAAGAGCTCAAAAATATTGTCGATCAAATTCGGCTACGTTTAGCCCGAGATACCAAGATGCTGTTGCAATATGAGGACAGTGAAATCCGCAAAGCTTTGATTAGACTGTTTCGCTGGACATTGGGATAAGGAAAAATCATTATGGCAAGCCGAAAACGCCAAAGTCGCACATTTAGCGGCATGAGCTATCGCGAAGTACAGCACTCGAATTCAATCCGTAGAACTAAACTACCGAAAACTGAGCAAATTTGGCTAAAAGCCAACAGCTACAAAAATGTTGGTTGGGATAATGTCATTCGACTATATCAAAAAATTAATGAGTTATTGGCTCAGCTTGACGCCGATGATCAACCAACTTTAGAAGAATTGTTTTTAGAAGCCGATCGCATTGGTCAAAAATACCAAACTCGTGAAGAAATAGCAACTTTCAATCAACAAATGACTGCTGAAGTGAGCGTGATCTCAGACTTGATTGATCAGCAATTCCCAGAAACGGAAGTTGAAGTGATAGATTACAGTCAAACTTCTCATTCTCAGGCAAAAACAAGGCAATCTCGCAAGAAATATCGCTAAATTAAGTCTGAATATGAACCTTGATGATAAAAATCTAGAAGACCTGTTTAAACTAGCTGATAAAGTTGGTAAGAAGCGCTATCATAAGCTGACTCACCAGGATTTTGAAGACTATCGCAAGTTTGATCACTGGCGCTATGTCAATGGTGATGTAGAATGCGGTACAACTCAAGCAAGTAAAGACTGGGCTAGAGAAAACTCAGATTGGCACTGTCCTGTATGTGGTAATCGATTTGCTGATGTTGGTGGTAGAAGTATTGATCACAAACTCCCTCGCTCTCAATACCCCTGGCTGTCTTTAGACTTTAGAAATTTGTGGGTAATCTGCCTTGGTTGCAATCGGGAAAAAGGCGAAATGCATTGGTATGAGTACGAGCACTATACGTTGATCCACTATGGTGATCATCGGTATCAAGACATCCAGCTATTTCGCCCCAGGCAATTATTAAAATCCCTTGGGGTAAGTTAGGAAAAAAAACACCTCTTAAGCAGTTATTTTTTTACTCTCGCTGGGAAAGCGATCTTCATCAGCATTTCATGTACCAGTAATCCAACCACAAAACCTGGGAAAATTTCGTTAAGGATTGAGCTGTATCCGAAAACACGCCAGATTATGGTTGTTATCAGCCCTACCAACATCGTAGCAGCTAAGGCTAAATAATTAGTGCGTCTTTTGATCAAGACAATCAGCATAGCTGGACCGATTGAAGCGGCTACAGCACCTGCAGCAAACAGAATTAAAGAAAATACCGTAGAGGAGATAGAAATCGTCCCTATTACAGCTAAAATTCCCACCAAGAGAGTTGCTGCTTGCTCGTATTTCAACCCATATTTTCGGGACATCTTACTATGAAAAGAAGGGGAAATATCTCTAGCTAGTGCACTCGAACAAACTAGTAGTTGAGAATCTGCTGTGGAAGCGATGACCGAAAATACCCCCGCCAGCACAACTCCCACTAAAACTGGGGAAAAATGTTGCATCGCATATAAAGGCAAGGCTTGTTCGGGATCATTAATATTCGGAATTAAAACCCGACAAACAATTCCGAATAAAATCATCGCTATCCAGGTAGAATACACATAAGCCAAATACGTCCATTTTGCTTGTTTTGCTTCCTCGGGACTCCGTCCCGCTAGCAATCTAACTAGGACTTGGGGCTGAGAGATATCAAATCCGAAGCCAAAAAAGAAAAATCCCACCATATAGGAGAGTAAAGTCCAGTTAGTAAATCCGGCAGTAAGATTGATCAGATTTGGGTCGATTTCATTGAGTTGGGAGAGAATTTCTGAAACCCCACCCCCAGCAACAACAGCCACAGTTAGCATCCCAAAGGAAACAAACATCACCACAAACGCCTGCACCACGTCTGTCCAAATAGAAGCTCTGAGCCCACCAGTGACGCAGTACACCAGAATTGAGCCTGCTGCAATTAAAGCGCCAATCTTGGGGTCAACACCAAAAAACACATCTAGAGTTTTGGCAGCGGCGGCAAATTGTCCAGAAGTATAGGCTCCAATAAAAACGACGGTTATCAGCGCGACAATCAAAGTAATGATGCGTTTGCCTTGAGGCTTTTGGACTGTGGCACCTAGAAACTCGGGAATAGTTTGGGAGTCTTGCTCGACAGAAAGCTGGTTCACCTTGTCGGGAAAAAACGTCCAAAACACTAGCTCACCCAAAAAGCAAGGAATAACCATCAGCAAAGATGAAATGCCCGTAGTATAAGCCATGCCGACAGCGCCAACCATAATCCAACCACTATTTCCGGTAGCACCAGCGCTCAGCCCAACAAAGAATTTTCCAAAGGAGCGATTGCCCAGCAGGTAATCAGCCTCCGTATTGTTGGAAGCTTTAGCTGCCAGAGCACCTATCCACAAGAAAATAACAACGAAAACGATGAAAGTAATAAGTGTAATTGCCACGCTCAGACTCAATCGAGTTTATTGACACTCCCTGGCCTAAAGGCGCGGGGATTCTAAGTTCACCGTAGCCACTTGCTCTACCAGGGTCACCCCAAATAGAGTAGAGGCAGCTACTCCCTTAGCGTTACTTCGGGGATGCCCTCCCCTAGACTTTGCTTTAAGCAAAATATTTACTGCCGCATTTGTATCCCGATGCAAGGTACAGCCACACTGACAGACGTGAGTCCTCGTACTGAGAGATTTTTTGACTAGCCGTTTACACTGACTACATTCAATGCTGGTGTACTGTGGTGGGACAGCAACAGCTAGCTTCCCAAACTTGTGAGCAAAATACTCTATCCACTGTCTGAATTGATACCAACTAGCATCATTAATTGACTTAGCCAAACAGTGGTTCTTGAGCATATTGCTAACCCTTAAGTCTTCATAGGCTACTAAGTCGTTAGACTTGTATAAGTTACGCGCCAGTCTTTTAGCGTGTTCATTCCTTTGCCTACTTACCCTTAAGTGTTTCCTGGAATATCTAGCTGTTGCCTTGCGGCGTCTTGTTGAACCTTTCTTCTTCTTGTAGATACGACGTTGAGCTTGCTTAATCTCAGATTCAGCTTTTCTTAAAAACCTGGGATTGGGTTCTTGGTAGCCATGGGAATCAGTGTAGAACGATTCAAGACCGACATCTAACCCAACCTCTTCCCCAGTCTGAGACTGAACATCAACACATTCAATGTCAAGACAAAACTGACAATAATATCCATCAGCTCTACGAATTAATCGAACTCGCTTGATAACTTTGACAGGATAGGTGTGAATATCCCACTTACCTAATAGCTTAAGCTCCCCAATACCTTTGTTATCCGTAAGAGTGAGTCGTCGCTTACTCTTGTGAAGCTTCCATCCTGATGTCTTGTACTCAACTGAACGGTTGTCTTTCTGAAACCTAGGATATCCTTTCTTTCCAGGCTTCTTGGATTTGCAATTATCGTAAAACCGATTAATTGCAATCCATGTCCGTTCAGCAGAAGCCTGACAAGCCATTGAGTTGAGGTCTTTGACAAATGTGAATTCGTTACGTAGTTCTGTTGAGTATTTGTTCAAATCAAAACGCTTGAGATTAGCTTGTCTTGGTGCATCCATCCAATAACGTAAGCACTTGTTACGGATAAACTGAACCGTTCTAATTGCTTCATCGATAGCTCGGTATTGAGCTTGTTTAGCTTGGACTTTGTACTCTAGAACTAGCATTGAATCGACCTGTGTCAATGTTCTTGTTATATTATACCTAGTACAAGGACATGTGTCATGACAAAATGAAGGACAAGAAACTAGAAATAAGGATGACAGCTTACGAAATGCTTCAACTAGAGCAGGAAGCTACTAGGCGTGGTATGACCAAATCAGAATTAATGAGAAGTCTGATAGCAAAATTTCCAGAACCAAAGGACTTCAAGGCGCTTAAAAGCGCTACCTTGCCTTCATCCGCCATCTAAAGATAGGCGGTTTTCGGCTGCGTCAATAATAAGGCTACCAATAAATCAAGTTAAGACAACAAAATTGATACAATCTCTTTGAAAGTGATTAAAATGACGAAAATCCAAGTATAAGCTGCATTCTTGAGTTAAGTCCAAACTCAATGACTAATGACTAATGACCAACCCTTATATTCCATAATCGCCTCATCAATTGCCGCAACACCACAGCAGCGGATTACTTTTGCTGAGTACATGGATTTAGTGCTGTATCATCCCCAGTATGGCTATTACGCTACTGGTGCAGTCAATATTGGCTCCAAGGGCGACTTCTTTACCTCACCTCACCTAGGTAAAGATTTTGGTGAGTTACTGGCAGAGCAGTTTGCCCAAATGTGGGAGATTTTGGGAGAGCCAACCCCCTTCACCCTAATGGAAATGGGAGCGGGACAAGGATTGTTGGCAGGGGATATTCTCAGTTACCTCCATTCCTCTCATCCTGACTGTTTTGCTGCTGTAGAGTACATCATCGTGGAGAAAGCAGCGGGACTGATTAGCCAACAGCAGCAACTGTTACAGAAATTGCAACTGCCGACAGCAGACAATGACTTGCGATCTGCTTGCAGCAGCGCTTCGCTATCGCTACCTGTCAGGTGGTGTGCTTTAGAAGAAATACCTGAAAACTCCCTTAATGGTTGCTGTTTCTCCAATGAGTTAGTAGATGCTTTACCTATACATCAATTTGTCATTGAACAGGAACAGTTACGGGAAATTTATGTGACAACAAGGAGGAAAGGACAGGGAGATGGGGAGATGGGGAGATGGGGAGATGGGGAAAAACACCCAATTCTCAAACAACAAACAACAAACAACAAACAACCAACAACAAATAATATTCAATTTGTAGAAGTTACAGACACTCCTTCCACACCTCGGCTGAAAGAGTATTTTGATTTAGTAGGTATTGATTTATTCTCGGGTGCTTACCCAGAAGGCTATCGTAGTGAAGTCAATCTAGCGGCCCTTGACTGGCTCAATAATGTTGCCAAGCGACTACAACGAGGTTTCTTGTTAACGATCGATTATGGTTATTCAGCAGAACGATATTATTTGCCAGCACGTCATCAGGGAACCTTGCAGTGCTACTATCGCCACCGCCATCATGATGATCCTTACTGGTGTGTAGGACAGCAAGATATTACTGCCCATGTAAATTTTACTGCTTTGGAACGACAAGGGGAGCTATGTGGTTTGCAAAAAATGGGCTTTACTCAGCAGGGAATGTTTCTGATGGCTCTGGGTTTAGGGGAGCGCCTTAGTGAACTTTCCGCTCCTGGTGAAGTTCGTGGACAAGCTGTTGCTACAGGTAAAGACTTGATGACAATTATGCAGCGTCGCGAGGTGCTACACCAGTTGATTGATCCTATGGGATTAGGAGGCTTTGGTGTACTAGTTCAGAGTCAAGGATTGACAGAGGAAGAAGGGAAGGCTGCACTTAAAGGTTTGACTGTTCCGCCGATGTTTTGAGTGCCAATTCAACCTCTGGCTAATGAGATAGGGAATGTCATGCGATCGCACTCAACTCCCATAAGCTGTAGCTAGCAACTTAGGTTACTCTAGTCATAAGTGCATCTAAGCTTACCTTTGGACTCTGGATATGTCAGTCAACCTAGATAACTGTTATGACGCTGGACTTGCGGAAATTCTATCAAGCCATTAATCCTGCTAGGACTTGGGCTATCGAGAATTCTGAAGATTGGAAGTATTACATTGATTTCTCCTCGGTGCGTGGTAACCAGACCATTGAAAATTTAAAGAGAACTATAAGATTATCTGACACACCCACCTGTCAGCTATTCACAGGACAAATAGGCTGTGGTAAGTCTACAGAGTTGCTGCGACTGAAGGCACAGTTGGAGCAAGAAGAATTTCATGTGGTTTACTTTGAGTCAGATCAAGATCTGGAAATGGCAGATGTGGATGTTGAGGATATTTTGCTAGCAATCGCCCGTCACGTCAGTAGCAGTCTGGAGGAAATTACTATTGGTAAACCTAAAGGATTTAAGAGGTTATTACAAAATGTAGCAAAGCTTTTGCAAACAGAAATAGCCTTCTCTAGCGCTGGGGTTAGTATTCCTGGAATTGGTCAAATTACCGTTAGTAGTGAAGAGACTGGTTTGGCTGTAGGAATTGGTACAATCACGGCTAAGGTAAAAGAGAGTCCTAAATTTCGCGATCGCCTCAGGCAATACTTGGAGCCGCGAACCAAATCTCTCCTAGATACGATTAACCAGGAACTCTTAGAACCTGCCATCAATTTCCTCAAGCAACACGGTAAAAAAGGACTAGTGGTGATTGTCGATAATCTCGACAGACTGCATAATCGCCGAAAGCCTTCAGGACGTCCTCAACAAGAATACTTGTTTATAGACCAGCGAGAGCAGTTACGCAGACTTAATTGCCACGTAGTTTATACAGTACCCATAGGATTGATGTTCTCGAATGAGTTTGATCACTTGAGCCAGCAATTTATGGCAAAGCCATTAGTGTTGCCAATGGTACCGGTACAGCTACGTGATGGCAGTGAGTGCGCTGAGGGAATGATACTGCTGCGGCAAATGGTGCTGGCGAGAGCTTTTCCTGACTTGAGCCCAGAACAGCGCATCAAAAGAATTACAGAAATTTTTGATAGTTCTGAAACATTAAACCGCTTGTGCCGTATTAGTGGTGGTCATGTGCGAAATTTGCTGTGGTTGCTCCACGAATGTCTGCTAAAGGATGATCCACCGTATACACGGGACTTGTTAGAAGAAGTAATTGGGAAGCGCCGCAATGAGATAATCTTAGCGGTTACCGAGGAAGAGTGGGCGTTACTGCGCCAAGTAGGACAACAAAAAAAGTTGGTAGGCAGTGATGGAAAGCAAAGACTTATTCGGAGTCTGTTCGTCTATGAATACCGTGATTCCCAAGGGTCTTGGTTCGATGTCAATCCAATCTTGGCAGAATCAAGAGAGTTAGCAGAAGCGTTAGTAGCAGTTCAAAAAGATCAGAAGTTACTGGAAAATGCAGTAGAAAAAGTTCAGCAATTTTTGATGAATACAGGTGCAATAACCACTTTGGAGGAGAAGCGTATACTGCGAATTACAGCAATCCCAGGTCGGCTCAAGTCCTACGCTCCCTTACCAGTGATGTTTGCTGCTCAGCCAGTTGATCAAAATGTAACTGAGTTAGTGCAATACTCAGC
>CBDCVG010000065.1:0-20984 GCA_965222765.1 Caldora sp. | reverse complement strand
CCTCCCAATCCAAATCTAAAGTCCCTTTTAAACCCTCAGTTAGAGTTTCTGGGGGAATTGGTGCCAGTAGATTTGACTCTGCTCCCTGGAGGTAATTGCGCCACAACTGCTCTAAGTTGCCTCCAGAAAGCATCAGCAGTGTATCAGCAGGTAAACGCTTGACTAAACTGCTGTTTCTGTTCTCTACTCGATGGGAAAGAGTGCTATCAGGCTTAAGCCAGGAAATTGAGCGAAAATTTATTCCCTTTGATTCTAGAGTTACTGTTGTGGCTATGCCTTGTTTTGGTTCTGCCGCTGCTATATTTTCTGGAGAAAGGGAACGCCCTGAGTTAGTTGCTGCTGTTGCGGAGAAAGTAGGCATGTTGAGATACAACTGAGCGAAGGGTTTAGAGGCTTTAATTTGACTCAGTGCTTTTGTGTAGCCAGGAGTTGCCGCCACCGAGGGTTCTCCAGTATAGGTGTCAATCACCTGCTCCGTGATTGTGGGATTTTTAGTCACTACCAAGAAACGCCCTAGCACTGCTGCTGAAAATTGCTGGGATTGGTTCTTTTTTGTTTCTCGAATCTGAATGCCTTTGTAGGTTCTTTCAAGCAACTGCCTCTTAGAGTTAGCTTTGGTTAACAGTTGCTTTGCCTGGACTGGGTCTTCAATCGGCAGTACTATGAGGTCTGGTTGTTTGATCAATGGTGTCTCTTGCTCTGCATCTTCCTCCGCCGTCGATGCTCCAGATGCTAGATAGGCAATCATCACTGTTTCACCCAACCACGGCTGGATATCTTCCTCATAGTTGTAGCCGTTAGCTTTAAGGAGCTTGCCCTTGAGCTGAGTTAGCTGTTTTTTAAAAGCGGCTTTGGTTTCCGGAGTACCGTACTTCTGCAATTTCTGCCATTGTTTAGTATCTGTAGAGATGGATGCAGTTACTAGGGCATCTTCGGGAACTAACTGAGCACTCATGGTGGCTCTTCCTCGTAAAAGATGCCGCTGTACTTGAAAGTAAGCTGCTACTCCACCACTAACTAATAAGACAGCTACCCCGGAAGCCAACAGTAGAGGCAATCGATTTTTCTTCACGGTAGGGCACCTCGAATATCTTCTTTCATCACCTGGTGGTGAAATTTTTTCATCGGGACTGCCTTGGAGCCTTCTTGCACTAGCAGCACAATCAGTATTTTCTTAATTTTTAACAGTCATGATTAATGTTGCCACAAAAATCTTGCCAAGTTCCAGGTGATGTTGCTGGATTTTGAGACAAAACAGGTAACCAAGTCACACCGGGAACTAGTCTAAACTCCAGTCAATAAGATATGTGGTCTGTAGTAAACGGATTTGGTATCACTTTTGGAGTTTTCTCGTACAAATGATTGCCAATTCTCTACATCTTCTCTAGCTTGAATTAATGCCGGACTAGAAATAACTCTTACTTCATTGAAAAATACTTCAGATTTTCTCAGGCTTAAAGAATTAGTTAAATTTTTCTTTGTTGTTTCATGCAACTGTCTATAAATTAAACTTAAGTGAGGATTAAGAATATAGTTTGATGGCTTTGATGAGCTACTCCGTATATTTTCTGATATCTGACTAAGAATTGAACAAGGGAGAAATTGTAAGAATAAAGTTTTGGTAAATTCTTTTGTATATCCAAGCTTTTCAACCCTCAGACTAAAACTTTTACTTCTTTGGTTGACTTCTCAATTAGTTCAGCAATATTATCATTAGGTGTATACTCTCCAGAGTAGATAGTTACATGGGGAGTAAAAGATGGAGCATCATACTCTTGCCCCAGTCTATTTATCATTTTCTGGAAAAATGCTCTGTCTTCTTCTGAGGGAATTAGCCAGAACGATACCTTCGTATTCACAATATTCATCTTGTCGTTAATGTTGCCGGCGCTATATGCGCCCCCTTAGCGTCGAGGTAATGTCACGTTATCATACCTCCTAGGGTAATAGCGCTCAGTAGGTTGAACCAATTTGCTGGATATTTCTGTCTACTACGTTGCTCAACAGCCAGAAACTGGGATAACCTTAATCAAGTGAAACCGCTTGCTTTTTTGAGCTCAACATCCGCAGTAACTGTTGAAAAATGTTAACAACCCCTATATGTAATAGAGTATAATGGAGACTCCTGCAGATTGGAAGATGAATAATCTTGATCAATGCTACAGATTGCTGGGACTGGAGCCGGGAGCTTCACTAGAAGAAGTGAACCAGGCTTATAAAGATTTAGCATTTATTTGGCATCCAGATCGCATTCCTGAAGATAATCATCGGTTAAGGCAAAAAGCTCAGGAAAAACTCAAAGAGATTAATCAAGCTCGTGATCAATTGCGCTCTTTGGGAACAACTACTCCAACTCCCAGGGGAAAAACTACTCCAACTCCTAGGAGAAAAGCACAACCATCGCCTCAGTCAGCCAGAACAAGAACTTACTATCAGCCCAAACGAGCTTACTATCAACCGAGAACTCAAACTCACTACCAACCAAGAACACCCCATCCAGATTTGAGCGGAGCTGATTTTCAGGGAGCTGACTTGAAAGAAAAAGACTTGTCAGGGAGAAATTTGAGCAATGCTAATTTAAGTAAGGCAAACCTGAGTGATGCTTTTTGCATAAGGTAAACATGGAAGGAGCAAACCTGGAAGGAGCAAATCTTTTCAGAGCCAACCTACTACAAGCCAACCTGCGCAATGCTTGTTTAAAAGATGCGAATTTAATTGGAGCTGACTTTAGTGGTGCAGATTTGAGTAGCGCCGACTTAACTGGCGCTAAGGTTGGCTCAAAAGATCGAGTACTAGTCAAACTGACTGGAACAAAATTGTCAGGAGCGATTCTACCTGATGGCACAATTTGCAATTAGCAAAGCAATTTGGTATATATCTTAAGATTTAGGTAGTTGGGCAAAGCTTTCTGGATAGATATCGATTACCATTTGTTCATCATCACGGATAGAAAGCGATCGCTTTACTTGACCTAAGAACAACGGTTTGGAGACATTTGCTTCTGGGTGGAGGATCGTGCGTGCGCGAATTGTCAGTTGGTTATCTACTCCCCCTAGACGTCCGTAGGAGTACAAATTACTGGCAGCTTGGCGAAGAGTTGCTTCGAGTTCCGATTCCGTTACTTGGGTGGTACGGCAATAACGGTTTGGTTCCCACCATTGTCATATACCAGAGAATAGGGGATTGCTCCTGGAATCAAAGTTCGCGTCAATGGTACAAGACTCAGAGCAAATAAACCGCCGGTGAGGACAGCGAGAAAGCCAGTAGCTCCTACCATCCGAAACCGGAGACTCCATTTGAAAACAAATCCTAGTAGGGTAAGAGAACCACAGACTAAGGTCAAAATGCCTGCCCACTGGGTAAAGGTAAGAAAATCAGCTGTTGTTGGCATATTTTTAAGCTAAGGGTGAGAGGTTAATTTATCACTATTAATTTTGTTGGCAGAACAAATCATGAATCTTCATGAATCTTAATTATAATCATAACTAATACTAATTAATTGCCGATCAAGGTGGGTAATAGCAGGAATTTGAATTTGGTAAAACCTTTATGATAAATGCACTTGAGGCTCCTGTATAATAACCATTTTTACTGAAATGAAGTCTTGTATACAGTATAAGAAAAACTAATTTAATGTTTCATTATGAATTTCATTGCTAATCCTGCTTAACCTGTCGAGTTTTTTTTCGTAGTATCAGAATTGAAGCAAACACTACTAAGTGATCTTTGTATAGAAACAAGGAGAGCTGGGTCAGCTACGCTTCGGCTAAATTAACACTGCCGTTCGGATTATATAGATAGGAGCACTAATGGCATCTTACAACGTCACATTGAAACTTCCAGATGGAGAGAGCACGATTGAAGTACCTGATGATGAGTACATTCTTGACATAGCTGAAGAACAAGGTGTGGATCTGCCCTATTCCTGTCGCGCCGGAGCCTGTTCTACCTGCGCTGGCAAACTAGAAAGTGGTGAGATTAATCAGGAAGACCAGTCTTTCCTCGATGATGATCAAATTGCGAAGGGATATGTTTTGACTTGTGTCGCTTACCCCAAGTCTGACTGCACCATCACAACTCACCAAGAGGAAGCACTTTACTAAGCCAAAAAACACTTTGTTTGCTAGGTTGATATTTCATAGTATCAGCATTGAAGCGAACATTACTAAGCTCTTCTTGCTTATAAACAAGGAGAGCTGCGTAAGTATTGTAGAGACATTGCTTCCTACCAAAAA
Organism: Caldora sp.; assembly: GCA_965222765.1. GTDB lineage: Bacteria > Cyanobacteriota > Cyanobacteriia > Cyanobacteriales > Coleofasciculaceae > Caldora. The sequence goes on along the minus strand of CBDCVG010000065.1, from coordinate 16,749 downwards.
ACAATTGAATCATCTAAAGGCTTAATCTCAGTTCCGGGATAGTAAAAACTAAGAATGCGCTCACTTGTCCAGCCGAGTTTAGCTAAGTTGTAGGAACCGTATTGACTTAAGCCAACCCCGTGTCCAAAACCACCTCCCACAAATGCATAGCCAGTGAGGGTTTTATTGGCTCCGTAGAGTGGTTCTAAGTAAAAGAGAGTACTGCGGGAGGTCCAAAGGCACTGCGAGCTTCATTTTTTTGGAGTTCAACTGTACCTTTATCAGTTTTTACAGTAAGCTTGAGGACTCGTCCTGCTAAGGATCGCTCCACTACTTGCATCTGCTCAATTTTTGTGAACCCAGCCAGGGGATGTTTGGTTTTTTGAGATACTTTTGTAAATCGGCTTTAATCCTTTCAAGGCGGTTTTCCCTGCGCCAGCGGAAAACATCCCTCCCAGACTCATTAAATCCCTCTTTTAGACTAATGAACTCGCGGAAGTTTTGTTCATTTGCTAAAGGTTTTTGGGATAAATCCCAAATTGGGTTGGGAGAGTCTACCACAGCTTTTAGGTAAGGACGCTCTGAACCATTCCACACATCACTAAAAGGAGCAGTGACACCACCAGTTGTGGCAGAATAGAGGGCGTCTACTAACTCGTTGTTGTAAGTCAAGACCAGACTTTTTGTTGCTGCGATCGCTTGGTCAGCACTTGCCACGGTACCAGTTAGTCCTTTGTAAACCTGACAGTGGGTATCAGCACAAAGTTCGTAGTTGTCAGCCTTAAACCGCCGCAGGTTCCTTAGAGCATAAGTTCTGGCAAGAATGGCCTGAGCTTCCACTGCTTCATAGGGGCTCCTGGTCCAATTTCGTGAGGTACAACACCTCGCAGATAGGTTTCTATTGGTACTTGATTTACTAGGGTGTAGGTACCGTAGGCGTTAGGTTGGACTTGCAGACGTCCGCTATACAAACGAGTATTTTCCTCGTCTTACCTTGACTAACCTGAATCAGGTTTTTTTCAGAGTCAATCTCCAAATTTAGGCGATTGTAACGATAGCCATTGACAACAAACGACATTCGTGGTATTTCTTTGACAATTGCTGTATCGAGATAGGCATTTTTTTCTCCTTGAGCTTTGAGACTTTGCAGCAGTAAACGCCTGATTAAAGGAGTCTGATAAATATCTCTTCTTGCCCAAACCTGCCAGCGACCGGGCTGCACAACTTCCACTTCAATCCCACGTAATCGCCACTGATTGGCACTGTCTTCTGCTGTTTCAAAGGTACCGTGGTCACTGAGTACTAGGCGCTCTTCTACTACTGGAACTGGTAGGGGTTGCATCGCCACTTCCAGTTTCAATTCATCAGTTTCCAGAGTTTGGGGTTGCATATCTCCTGACAAAAACCCCAAACTGAGGCGATCACCGTTCGTTGCTTGCAAAGTTAGCTCATCTGTTGCTTCAGCTCCAAATCGTTGTACAACTCCAATTTTTAGCTCCATCTCCTGAGCTTTCGGCGTTGTTGCGCTTAAGGCACTCAGTCCCCAAAACCAGCATGAAGTCTGAAGTATAAAGTATGAAAGTAGTTTGCGCGATAACTTTACCGTTTTCATCATCTAATACCTAACACCTAACACCTAAAGCCCTAGTTATCATGCATTACTGCTGCCATTCAAAAGTACTTCACCATTAATCATCTGCTGAGCAGCTTCCAATAGAACTTCCTCCAAATAGGGTTTGGTAAAGTAGCCACTAGCTCCTAACTGAGCAGCCATTTGTCGGTGTCGATCAGCTCCACGAGAAGTGAGCATTGAAATTGGTATATTCCGCAGATTCTCATCTTCCTGAAGCTTTTTCAGCATTTCCATACCGTTCATTCTTGGCATTTCAATATCACAGAAGATAATATCGCAAGGTAGACCAGACCGGAGTTTTTCCCAGGCTTCTTGACCATCACGAGCTTGTTCAACTCGATAACCAGCTTTAGAGAAAGTCATCTCTAGCAATGAGCGTACTGTAATGGAATCGTCCACAATCAGAACCATCGGTTCATGGGGAGTGTCTTGTACTGAAGCTTGACCTTCAGCTTCGATTCTCGACCAGATGGGTGAGTCTGGGCGATTTGGTCTTCTAGAGAGGTCAATGAGTTCCATCACATCAGCAATCGGCATAATTCGACCATCTCCCAAAACCGTCGCTCCCGCAATGCCTACTGGTTTGGGTGCCGGACCTTCAAGTTGCTTAATCACGATTTCCTGCTCGCTGAGCACCTGATCCACCTGGATAGATAGAAAGTTACCTGCACTACGCAAAACTAAGATCGAGATGAGTCCATCTTCTCGTTTCCCGCCATAGACAGAACCTCTACTGAGGTGACGATTGTATTTCAATAATTCAGAGAGGGGTTTAAAGGGTAGTTGGGTGTCTTTCCATTGGATAAAGCTTTGACCTTCTGAATCAGTTTGAACACGATCTGGAGAGATATCAAAAGTGTCTTCAACTCCATCCATAGGGAAAGCAACAGTTGCCCGCTCGCTCAAACAGCACAGTGCTTTACCAATACTTAGGGTGAGGGGCAGACGGATGGTAAAAGTTGTTCCTTTGCCTAGAGTGGAATCAGTGTGGATCGTCCCCGCGAATTTCACTCAAGCTGGTGCGGACAACATCCATACCAACACCGCGACCTGCGTACTCATCTTCTTTGTCTTTAGTAGTAAAACCGGCATCGAAGAGAAATTCGTACAAATCCAAATTGGTCAACTTCTTTGCCTCAGCTGGGGTAAGGAGTTTTTTCTCAATGATCTTGTTTCTTACTCGTTCAGGATTAATACCTGCCCCATCGTCAGATATGGAAATAACTGCTTGGTTACCCTGGTAGAAAGCTCCGACAGTAATTTTACCTACGTTTGGCTTACCATCTGCTTGGCGTACTTCTGGCGCTTCAATGCCGTGAGTAATTGCATTGTTGACTAAGTGAGTCATTGGTGCATTGAGATGTTCAATGATCATTTTGTCGATCAAGGTTTCTCTACCCTCAACCTGTAGCTCAGCTTGCTTGCCTAACTTTAGGGAAATATCTCGCACAGCACGGGGCAAGCGGTCAGCAGTTTGGGCAAAAGGTACCATGCGGGCTCGCGTTAGTCCTTCTTGCAGTTGGGTGGTTATCTGTCGCAGTGTACGGGCAACCTGATCGGTGCCATCAGCTAAAAATACAATGTCAGATGCTGATTCTCGCACTCGAACAATTAGCTCGATCATTTCTTGGGAGAGGGTATGGAAGCCGGTAAATCGATCCATTTCTAGGGGATCGTACTCTGCCCCATTGGCATGACTATTCTCCGAGGATTGATCTCCACCGAAGAAAGAACGGTAGTTGTGCCGACTAGCTAACAGAGAACTTTCCAATAAAGATCGTTCATACAAGTCCTGCATCCTTGCACCAACATCATTAAGAGATAATACTTGATGATTCAAGTTATCCAAGAATTGCCGCAAGCGTTCTTGATCTTGTTCCAAGCTATTGCGGTTAACCACTAATTCTCCCACCAAGTTGCTGAGGTCATCTAGACGTTTAATTGGTACCCGCATCGTCTGCTCAAACATTCTGGGGCGCGGACGGCTCTGGGGTTTAGTTTGCCGTTGATCAGCTTTGAGAGTAGGTTGACCTCCCATCGTCTTATCAGCCTGCTCCAGTAGTTTCTCCAAGTCTCCAAATTCATCATCATCCTCTGCCTCCGCTGCACTCTCAATCTGGCTCTGGTGATTGTTTAACTATCTCAGGTTGTCTCTTCATCTAAGAGGTTTTCGAGGTCACTAAAGACATCCGTTGCAGCTTGAGTCTGATGAGCCAGTAGTAGCAATCAAAGGAGTGTTGGTTGCCATTGCCAGAGGTGGTTCCTCTTCGAGCATTGCCTCTAACTCATCAAACACTGCTACTGTGCTAGGAAGACTAGTCAGAGGTGCTTCTTCTTCAAGCATGGTTTCTAACTCATCGAATTCAGAGGCTATTGAAGGCACTGTGGCAGTATTAGCTTTGGTAACCTCCTCCAATTCTTGGGTATCTTGAACTTGATCTGCTTCAACCTGAAGGAATTCTTGTCTATCTTCCTGTTCTAAGACTTCTGTTGGTTCCTCCTCCAGTAAATTATCAATTTCCGTTTCATCAGTTGACTCTAGCTTCCAGTCAGAATCTATCTTAGTTTTAGATATCTCTTCCTCAGAAAAAACAGGTATTTCTGTATCGGGGGGTATTTTCTCACCCAGAAGTAAAGCCAACTCATCCGCCTCAGCTGCTTTGTTCTGGCAATGCTTCCACTTCCTCTGCTTCTGTAGCAAACAAATCTGATTGCCAGTCTAACTCCTGTTCTTCAGTGGGTATCTCTTCCCCTAAGAGTGAAGCTAACTCATCTACCTCAGCAGTAGTTGGTACACTCACCTCCAATTGTTCCGTAGGGAACAGAAGCCTCTGTACCAAACAAATCTGATTGCCAGTCTAACTCCTGTTCTTCAGTGGGTATCTCTTCTCCTAAGAGTGAAGCTAACTCATCTACCTCAGCAGTAGTTGGTACACTCACCTCCAATTGTTCCGTAGGGAACAGAAGCCTCTGTAGCTAAACAAATCTGATTGCCAATCTAACTGCTGCTCTTGAGCAGGCATTTCTTCCCCTAAGAGTGAAGCTAACTCATCTACCTCAGCAGTAGTTGGTACATTCGTCTCCAATTGTTCCGTGGGGGCAGAAGCCTCCGTACTAAACAAATCTGATTGCCAGTCTAACTCCTGTTCTACAGCGGGTATCTCTTGCCCTAAGAGTGAAGCTAATTCATCCACCTCAGCAGTAGTTGGTACATTCGTCTCCAATTGTTCCGTGGGGGCAGAAGCCTCCGTACTAAACAAATCTGATTGCCAGTCTAACTCCTGTTCTACAGCGGGTATCTCTTGCCCTAAGAGTGAAGCTAATTCATCCACCTCAGCAGTAGTTGGTACATTCGTCTCCAATTGTTCCGTGGGGGCAGAAGCTTCCGTACCAAACAAATCTGATTGCCAGTCAAATGCCTCTTCCTCTAGATCAGGTGGAGTAGACTCAGCAAATAACCCTTCTAAAGCCAACGATTGTGAATTTTCCTTTGGCTCTAGCCCTTTGGCAGTAACCTCCTCCCCAAGACCAAATATTTCTTGATCAGATTCCAACTGATCAAAATCTAAATCTTCACCATCTCCTAAAATTTCTGAGGTGTCACCAAACAAGCTGCTTAAGTTCTTGGTGCTGTCAGCTTCGGCTGTTAACGATTCTGGGTTCTCAGCCTCAAATAGCAAGTCTGAAAAATCATCTGTGGCAGCATCCTGAGAGTTCAGAGTAACTTCTTCAAGAAAATCTTCCCCTAACCAATCTATAAAATCTTCACTAGTAGGCGCTGATGTTTCTTGCGTTCTTAGCACTTTGCTATCAGCTACCGACGTTTCCCAACTATCTAGATCACCTATTAGGTCAAAAAAATCACTTTGGTCGTCCAAACTCAAGGAGTTTATTGAGTCTGAGGCTAACTCAGACCCATCCAAACTAATTATTTCCTCTTTTTCCCAGGTTTCATCTAGCTCAGGAGTTTGACCTTCAAAAATATCAGCTAGAGTGTCGAGTTCTGCTAGTCCCACTTCTGCATGACGGAGGGAAACAGGTTTTGAATCACCAATAGCTGCTGTCACATCTGTTCCTTGTTGGGTTGGAGTGTGTTTGGTTTGACTAGCCATATCATCAATTGTCCCATCAGGGATTGGCTGCGCAAAGATAATCCCACTATCATCATCTGTTGGTATAAGAGATTGATCAGGGTAGATTACCTTGGGGTTATCCTCTTTGAATTCCTGTCCTCTGACATCTGTCCGCGACATAGAAGAAGCAACCTTTGGTACAAGTGCTTCAAGTTCTTCCTTAGGATTAATTTCCATAGAACTACCTGTTAATACTAATTCTTGAGCAGTAACCGCTGGAAAACTACTTGCTTGTTGTTGTAGCTTTTGGAGATGATTACTAAGTTCTTCCAATACTGGCTCAGGATCTGACATAATCTCATCAGCTGTTTCATTTGTTATACCAGACGGTTCTTCGAGTTGTTTTATAAGTTTCTGCAGGGTATAAAATACTCTTAAGAAGAGGGATTCTAGGTGCTGATCTGCTTGAAGAGGGGACTCTTGGAGATTTTTGAAGCAGTCTTCGAGGCAATGGGCTGTTTTCTGAATGCTATTGAGTTCTAACATGGCTGCTCCTCCCTTAATGGAATGGGCAGCACGATATACTTCATTGAGGACTGCTTGGTCTTCTATAGTGCTTTGCAAATTTACCACAGCTTGTTCCATTGTCTTGAGGTGTTCTTTGCTTTCCTCAATGAAGTAGCCCATAATTCGCTGTTTTTGTTCCGACTGCATAGTCTTGTTCCTCAAAGAGTCTTGATTGACACTCCCCGCACTCTTCGTGACGTGGAGCCTAAGTTCAAAGATTTCTTCACCGCTGTTTTACAGTATCTAAATTTTTGACTGGTGTACTGTGATGGAACCGCAACAACTAGTTTCTCAAAGTTGCTGACAAAATCTTGATCAACTGCCTAAACTGATACCAGTTATTATTAGAAATTGACTTGGCTAAGCAGTAGTTCTTGAGCATATGACCAACTCTTCAGTCTTTATAGGTGACTAAGGAGTTAGACTTGTAAATATTTTAGCTAACTTGTTATTGCTCATTGGTAAAAAGTATATAGCGTTTCTCATTTAGATGAGGTACAAAGATCCTGGTTTTTGGGAATGGGGAATGGGGAATAGGGAATAGGAGCTGCACCTCACGAATGTGAGAACTGCTATAAAGAACCAATGATTAATGACTAATAACCAACGGAAAAATGTCACTTTTTGGTAATTTTTGGTTTAACTTCCAATATGGAGCTAAGCGGATTCGAACCGCTGACCCCCTCAATGCCATTGAGGTGCTCTACCAACTGAGCTATAACCCCGTCTCGCGTTATCTATGATGCCTTGATGTCTGCATTTCGTCAAGTTGTAAATACAGGATTTGTCTAAGATTCAATAAAATGGATTGGGGGATTGAGCCATTTGGGTAAGATAACCTACGTAGCTACCCATCAGAAAGTAGACAACTAACATAGCAGCCGCAGACATAGCTACTAATGTTCCCGCCAGCATCAGAGAGAACTCTTGGGTATCAAAAGCTTCTTGCATTAAGTGCAATGCCCAAGCTACTAAAACAACATCTAATATTAAAATAGCGATTAACATGATTTACAAAATGTAACACTTTCCTATTGTAGCAGCGGAATATATTGCGCACACTGCCTACCTTTGTCATCTTACACAACAAAAGTTAATAATTCCGGAAGGGATAAATTTTCAAATTTTTGTCAATCGCACAGGAACCTGGTGTTGAGTCAGATAGGTTTTAATTTCTGAGACAGTTAAGTGCCCGTAATGTAGAAGGGAAGCAAGAAGTGCAGCTTCTGCCCTGCCTTCTGTGAGGGCATCATGAATATGAGCACAGTTACCAGCACCACCAGAAGCAATAACAGGAATTGGCACTTGCTCGGCGATAGTGCGCGTCAGTTCTAAGTCATATCCTGCCTTGGTTCCGTCAGCATCCATACTGGTAATTAATAGTTCTCCAGCTCCCCTTTGCTCCACTTCTTTTGCCCAAGAAATTGCGTCTATACCAGTGTTTTTTCGTCCCCCCCTGCACATATACATCCCAACCCGGATTAGTTGCATCTTGGCGGCGTCTGGCATCAATAGCAACGACGATACACTGATTACCAAAGCGATCGCTAGCTTTATTAATAAAGTCAGGATTACGTACAGCTGCCGAATTAATGCTGACTTTATCTGCTCCTGCCCTTAACAATAATTTAATAGTTTCTAAGGATTGGATACCACCACCCACAGTCAAAGGAATAAATACTTGTTCCGCCGTGCGGTAGACAACATCAACAATAATATCTCGGTCTTCATGGGTAGCAGTAATATCCAGAAAAACCAGTTCATCAGCACCCGCATCGTTATAAGCTTGTGCTAACTCTACTGGATCACCCGCATCCTGAAGGTTGACGAAGTTGACTCCTTTTACAACTCGTCCAGCATTCACATCCAAACAAGGTAAGATTCTTTTCGCTAGCATTTGTTATTTGTTATTGGTTGTTTGTTGTTGGTTATTTGTTATTGCTCAACAACCAGGGCTATAGTTCATCATGATAGACTTTATTCCCAATTCTAAATTCTAAAATGGCGAGGCAAAATTCTGATTCGCTCTTCTAGCAATATTTATAACCAATCTTTGATCGCTTGGTTGGTTGCCTTTGCCATTATTTTTTGCTATTATATTTTTACAATAGGTAAGGTGTGCGCCTATATATAAAGGTATAGCACTTTTAGGTAATTGCAGAATTCTCAATTACGGAACTCCGAGGCAGGAGGGAAGAGGATTTGACAAAAGTTTCTTCACTCATTACTCATTACTCATTACTCATTACTTCTTCGGTGACTAGATTTTAGGACTTCCCGTGAAAAGTCAGGTCTAAGCCATACCGTGAGCAACAAAACCTGCCCAGTAGAAAGGATGGGCAAAGGGGAAATCCTTTTTACCCAAAGACTGCAAACTCTGTTGCTGCCCCTCTAATTTCTTAGCAATTGTGAACCACTTATCATACCCTGCCTTATCTCCTTCAGCTTCGGCTTTTTGCTTAGCAGTATTAACCTGCTCTAACTTTTGTCGCAGATGTGAGTTTAACTTGGCTTGATAGTTCTGGGCAAAATCCTCTCCTGTTAAATTGCGGAGTTTAATTTGCCCTTGCTGTAGTGCCTGGGAACGACTCATTCCTGAGTCGCGGTTTTTATAGTAGAATATTGCTAATAAAGCACTAGCCAAATCTTCTACTGACCACTGGGTACTAACTACACTCCTGGCTCCAGCACAGAGAAATCCCGTAGCTAGAGTAAGCAGATCATCGGTAACTTTGGTAACAGTGAAATTAACCTCGCAAGCGCAGGCAAAAACTTCCGAGAGATTGGGCATACGCCAGCTAGGAGTTAAAAGTTGACCCAAGGTAAGAGAACCATCTCCCAAACTTAACTGGGATTCCAAAGGCTTCGTGATTTCAGATTTGGCATGATGGCTAGAGTGGAGGATCTGCACTTGCTGGGCTAACTTTTGGTAGGATTTGACCGTGGCATGGCGTCCTTGCAAGCGCTGCTCAGGAGGAACTTGATAAATTTGGGCTAGGGTTTCGCATTCAAAATTGGTAAAGGGCAGATCTTCCGTAGCATCTTCAACTATACCCATTTGCTGACCTTCGATTTGTGGGCGTTGGTGACAATAGTGGAGGATTTGGCAACTGGGAATGAGGCGAATACGAAAGCGATCGCTAAGGTAAGTTGTTTGGTTAACAGGTTTGGTGGGAGAGGATTGGGAAGATTTGCTGTTGAAGGCTAAACCGCGAGATGTAGAGACGTTGCAGTCAGCGTCTGATGTAGAGACGTTGCATGCAACGTCTCTACAAACCGATTCTTGGATAGATGAGGAGTATGACCCTCTTATCTCATGTTGGCATAATTGCCCATAATCAAAACTTCCCCGCGTCCCCGCGTCCCCGCGTCTCCGCGTCAATCCTAGCGGCAACGCAGCAAAAGGAATCTGATGCAAAAATAGATGAGGTACAATAATCAACTCCTCAATGCTGTTAAGATATTGTCCCACCAGCTTCTCCAACTGCAAGCGCTCAGCAAGTTCCTGGAGAAAATTCCCCATCTTCTCCTTCCATTTATCTTTTGACTCAACATAGGGTTTGAACCAATTATCAAAGATCCAATTCTGTAACTTATCCCACCCTTGCCCCTCACAAGTAAAAACTTGAGGACTACAATCCTTAAGCAGGATAAAAATATAGGTATCCTCATTAGTTGTATAGAAACTGAGCAGAGCAGTAGTTGGCTCCTCGATTAACTGCTGCATTTGCTCCCAATGCAGATGCTCCACCTGAACTTGTCCTGCCAAAACAGGGTCATAACGGCGCAGTTGTTGCCAAACTTGCTGTTTTTGTGCCTCTAATACCTGGATTTTTTCCTCGTATGCTGATACATCTTCCCTAGTAAAGGATTGATGAGCTTGCTTCACTCCAGTTTCCAATGACATTCTTTCATGGCTACTTCCTGCTAAGATTGGGACAGCTTCAAAACAGAGGAGATTGATACGCCGTTGCAGTTCCTCGTAGTCCTGCAAATGCTGTTCTACCTCTGGAGCAATGTCTCCCCCTTGGTAGAGTTCATTACTAGCCATCATATCTACCAAGCGTTGAGCACGAGAAACGTTCGGTATATTCTACTGCTTTCTCGATCTCCCCTAAATTGAGGCAAGCTTTTACTATCTTGTCATATACGTCAATAGAATCGGCAATAATCTCCTGGCGGCGCTCCTCATCAATTACCCAGCTTCGGCTTTGTTCTACCGCTTGGATAGCTAGGGCATAGCCTTGGATAGCTAGTTGCCAATTGTTATTTTCCAGGGCAAGGTTGCCTAAATTGCGAGCTGTTCTCAGGCAGTCGAGAGGGAAATTTTCTGGAGTATAGATTTGTAGGGCATGGCTAAAAGCAGCAATGGCAAGTTTAAGATTATCTGCTCTCTTTCCTTTTATTCTGTCACGGTAGGCAGTACCAAGATTGTTTTGAGTCATTGCCCAATCTTGGGGAAATGCTGACTTGGTAAGTATTTGTAGGGCATTGTTATAAGCAGCAATAGCAAGTTCAAGATTATTTGCTCTCTCCCCTTTTATTCTGTAGGAGTAAGCAGCGCCGAGATTGATTTGAGTCGATGCCCAATCTTGGGGAAATGCTGACTTGGTAAAGACTTGTAGGGCATGACTAAAAGCAGCAATGCCTTGTTCAAGATTATCTGCTCTCTCCCCTTTTATTCTGTAGGAGTAAGCACCGCCGAGATTGTTTTGAGTGGCTGCCCAATCTTGGAGAAATGTTGACTTGGTACGGATTTGTAGGGCATTGTTATAAGCAGCAATGGATTGTTCAAGATTATCTGCTCTCTCCCCTTTTATTCTGTAGGAGTAAGCACCGCCGAGATTGTTTTGAGTCATTGCCCATTGTTGGGGAAATTTTGACTTGGTATGGATTTGCAGGGCATTCCTAAAAGCAGCAATAGCAAGTTCAAGATTATCTGCTCTCTCCCCTTTTATTCTGTCGCAGTAAGCAGTACCGAGATTGTTTTGAGTGGATGCCCAATCTTGGGGAAATGCTGACTTGGTATAGATTTGTAGGGCATTGCTAAAAGCAGCAATGGCAAGCTCAAGATTATCTGCTCTCTCCCCTTTTATTCTGTAGGAGTAAGCAACACCGAGATTGTATTGAGTCATTGCCCAATCTTGGGGAAATGCTGACTCGGTACGGATTTGTAGGGTATTCCTAAAAGCAGCAATAGCAAGTTCAAGATTATCTGCTCTCTCCCCTTTTATTCTGTCGCAGTAAGCAGTACCGAGATTGTTTTGAGTGGATGCCCAATCTTGGGGAAATGCTGACTTGTTACGGATTTGTAGGGCATTGTTATAAGCAGCGATGGTAAGTTCAAGATTATCTGCTCTCTCCCCTTTTATTCTGTCGGAGTAAGCATTGCCTAGATTGTTTTGAGTGGATGCCCAATCTTGGGGAAATGCTGATTTGGTACGGATTTGTAGGGCATTGTTATAAGCAGCGATGGCAAGTTCAAGATTATCTGCTCTCTCCCCTTTTATTCTGTAGGAGTAAGCAACACCGAGATTGTATTGAGTCATTGCCCAATCTTGGGGAAATTTCTCCAAGGTAAAAACTGTGGCAACGACTTCATAACCAGCAATGGCGATTTCTAAGTTACTGGCTCTGTTGCCCAGAGGAAACTGTTGAATCAAATTGCTGAAATTGCCAATGATTCTAGCAATACCTTCAGCTTCTTCTAGCTTAACTTGAGGTAGAGTCTTCTTTGCCCAATATTGCAGTATCTGCCCTAAGTTTTCATCTAGCTTGTCGAGGTTCTCTTGTAGTAGGGGGTAAACTGACTGAGGGCTATGGTCAGTTGCTACTGTCTTTAAGATGGACATTAAGAATTTGCCATACTCTTCTAGAGAAACTACGGTGGAGGAAATCCCAAGCATCTCTGCTAATTCCCCCTGCCAAGTTTCGCAACCAATTGGCAGTATCTTCATTTCCTGCTGCTGCCATTTTTGCTGCTACTGCTTCCATTATCTGCACCAACTCCCGATTTACTAGTTCTGGGTTAGCCCGTAGTATTTCCCTTTCCTGTCCATTGGGGCATTGCAGCAGTTGTTGAATAAGATTTAAATAAGCTTTAATTCGTTGTTCATCCATAACGTCTAATGTGAATTAAATTGTACATTGGGCGGGTTTTGTATTAAGACTTTCACCAAATGTGTTGGTAGTGACCCTAAACCATTTGTGTCAACTTAAGCTTAGACATAGCTGGCTAGTTGAGTTTCATAATCCGCCTTGGATTCAAATCCAAGGCTCATAGCAAAAGTCCATTTTAATGGACTAAATTTTTCGGCTTCGTCTTATACCAAATCCGGTATACATAAACCCGTTATATCCGACCCTGTAGAGACGTTGCATGCAACGTCTCTACAGGATTTCGCGGTTGTCTCAAAACAGGGGTAACTAAACCGGATTTGGTATTAGTCATCTTTAGATGACTTGAGCTATTAGCAAGGAACTTAAGTTCCTTGTGAGGCATGAGTCTTACGTTAAGTTGACACCAATGCAGCTCCCCCAACTCCCTCAACCTACTACCTCAAAAGAGCGATAAAATGCTTGCCAATTCCTGCCAATTTTCTACCAAACCTGTCCACAATTGGTTAAATCGTTTGGGATTCCAAATGGGAAATGGTTCCTCTTCATTAGGAGTTAACCAAGGCAAATCCAACGACTCCTCCAAGACAATAGCCAGAAACTCCTCTTTCCCTACAGCATCAAATTTAATCTTGTCCTCTTCACACATTGCCCCTTGCTGAGGCATAATCATCTTCTTGTCTCTAAGTCGATTAACTGGAGCAAAGGCTTGGGAAGGACAGACTACATATTGGGTATCTAAACCGCGATTTAGTAACAACAGATGCTCTTGGTCACAATCTAGCTCAATGTGCATATAGTAAGGAACATTTACATCAATTACAGGCTTCGTAGGTCCAACCATACCTTTATCAGATTCCGGGGTAAAACAAAGCCAATAGGGAGGAGATGCCGCTTTTTCCCGCAGTGTTTCCCAATAGCAATCCATTTGCCAGTCAGGGAATTTCCGCTCCCATAACCAGCGATAAGCAATTTGCCAGGGAGATTTTTCTTCATCAGCTGGTCTTCCTGGCGATCGCTTGTCCCAATTTACATTATCTTGGGCCATTTCGTCGCCAAACTGCTTTTTCAGCTTTTTCAGCACTTCGGCAAGGGTAGGACTAATACTATCTTTAGTAAATGCTCCCAGTTTTTTTTCCATTTTGCGAGCAATATCCACATTCTCTTCTTGCCAATTATCGGGACAAAAACGCAGTTCAAAGCATAGTTTTTGGGTTTCAGAGCAGCTTCTTCCAGGGAAAATCTGGTCTGTTATTTCTGCAATAAACTTTTTTTCTAAAGATTGTTCGTCAGTCATGGTCTTGCTTCTAATGAACTAGAACAGCACTCAATTTGTGGATATATCTAAATTCTGCCATGTATTTTTTGATTTGTGTGGGCTGAGTAAATTTTTTATTTGTTTTTATTTATGCTTATTTTACTTTATTTTCTCCCATTTAATATGGAACTATTGACTTATTACTTATTACTTATTAGTTATTACTTCAAAACCCGATTCAATGGACTCGATGAGGCAAACCCTATTTATATTCCAGCCCTATACATCTATTTTTTTCGTCAATAACCTAGAAGTCATAACCATTTGTTTTGGAGATAATGGCAATGACTAAGAAAAGTCGGAAAAGAAAAGTTTGGCTATTAATACAGTTTCTTCTTCCGGAGTTACTGGCTTTGCTCTTTGAGGCTAACGTAGTCAGATTGTTTAATCTTTGCTTTTTGCTTTGGCAGTGGCTAAGGGATGAGGATTCATTAATTGATAATGAATAATGAATAATGGATAATTACAAGAAGGTTAAAACCGAGAGGATTGAAGACAAGGAAATATTGTTTCTTTTTTTTCTCCTTTAAAGGAGAGGCTTTAAACCAAATTGATTAATTATCAATTATCAATTATCAATTATTCATTGGGTAAGTGCTGTGGTGGGCAAATATATCTCTACATATCTCAGGACTTACGCAGCTACACCACATATAGAGTCAAAGGTGCGTTACGCTACGCTAACACACCCTACGAATAGAGGCTTTGCGTAAGTCCTGATCTGTTCTGATGTTGAAGTTGGGAATTTGCCCACCCTACCAGAGAAAGATGCGATCGCACTTAGATCTAGTCGAAGCAGCTAATTCTATGTCCTACGATGTAGATAGTGATTTATTGAGATAGCTAATAAGTAGATTTCCATGATGTAAAGGGAGAATTATTTATGCAAACACCTGTCACGTTACAAACTGCTCTGGAGTATGTATAATGCCTCTCTGTAGAAGATCAAAACCTCCTGATTGAACTTCTGCAAAAGCGACAAAGTGTTGCATTCTCAAAGAATTCATCTGTTAAGGGTGGGATGTCAGAATAATCAATATCTTCGTCAGACATAGATTCCAGTGCTTCCCAATTAGTGCGCGAGGTATTTTTCAAGTCTTTTGTACTCATATCTATTTGCTTTGGGTGCTGAGATAATCCTAATTACATCACCCTGTGGTTCTGTCCAGACAACAACCGCTACAATCAAAAAAATGTACCTATCGTAGGGTGTGTTAGCGAAGCGTAACGCACCGCATAGGGGGTACAATCGTTTTCACCCAATTGCCTAAGTCTTCTTCAGAAAATCGCCAATAATCCCTTACTGTGTTAGTATAGCTCAAATTCATAGCCTATTGTCTTGCCATACCGTATTGCTTTTTCGAGAAATAGTTGAACTATGAAAACAATTGAAATCAGTGAAATTAGCTCACTACTGGAGAAATATGACCAAACCGAACAGCCTCTAATTATAACTCGCAACGGTCAGCCTGTCACCGCTTTATTTCCTATTGAAGATGTTGATTTGGAAACTATTAGTTTGAGTACTAACCCTAAGTTTATCAGCATTATTGAGGAATCACGAAAAAGTCAACAAGAGGAAGGTAGAATTTTCTTAGAAGATATTCAGATTTTTGATAAAACTAATCTTGCTATGGAGAGAAAAGAAAAACTTATTGACGAATACACATATGAATGAAGAGGTCTTAGACCAAATTAACCAATTATCAATTATCAATTATCAATTATCCATTGATAAGCAGATTTGTTGGCACAGCTATGAAAACCTTAGTTTGGGACAATAGTTTTCGTAGAGCTTTCAAGTGTTTAGTTCGTAAGCAACCACATCATGGCAATCGTTAGAGAACAGTTTCAACAGCCAAATCAACAACCGCAGCCAAGCGGGAAAAAACAAGGTAAGAAAAAAAGGAGCCGCCGCAATCAGCGCAAAACAGATAATGATGCTGATTTGTTGCTAGCAACTGCTACTGCTGAGGAAACTGGTAACCAGGAAGAAGGTATCCGACCTCAGCGTTTAGCTGACTACATTGGTCAAAAGGAATTGAAGGGGGTCTTGGAAATTGCGATTCAAGCAGCGAAAGCAAGAAATGAAGCAATGGATCACCTGCTATTGTATGGTCCTCCAGGATTGGGTAAAACCACCATGTCGCTGATTTTGGCGACAGAGATGGAGGTCAATTGCAAAATTACAGCAGCACCAGCATTGGAGCGTCCACGAGATATTGTGGGCATTTTAGTTAACCTTAAACCAGGAGATATTCTGTTTATTGACGAAATCCATCGCCTCTCCCGGATGACAGAAGAATTACTCTACCCAGCGATGGAGGATTATCGCTTGGATATTACTGTGGGTAAGGGTCAGACTGCTCGTACTCGCAGTATTCCTCTACCTAAATTTACTTTGGTAGGGGCCACCACCAGAGTAGGTTCTTTGACTTCGCCCCTACGCGATCGCTTTGGTCTCATTCAACGCCTACGTTTCTATGAACCAGATGAACTGAGTTTGATTGTCCAACGGACTGCGGAGTTGCTCAAGGTGCCGATGCAAGTAGATGGTGCTGAGGAAATTGCGCGCCGTTCCCGTGGCACTCCTCGGATTGCTAACCGACTACTGAAGCGAGTAAGGGACTATGCTCAAGTAAAGGGATTGGAACCGATTAATCAGGAGATTGCAGCAGAAGCGATGGAAGTCTTTAATGTAGATCCCAAAGGTTTGGATTGGACAGACAGGCTAGTACTCAGTGTAATGATTGAACGGTTCGATGGGGGACCTGTGGGTTTAGAGGCAGTGGCATCGGCAACAGGAGAAGATCCTCAAACGATTGAGGAGGTGTATGAGCCTTATCTATTACAGATTGGTTACCTGCATCGAACGCCTCGTGGGCGAGTAGCAACGGCAGCAGCTCGGAAACACTTAGGTTATTAGTCAGAATTTTGAACTTCACAAAGCTCTCTATCTTTTCTCCATGATTCGCTGGATTTTAACTTTATTGTGTGCGCTTTTGGTCTTTTGCTCAACTGAGCAGGCGATCGCGCAGGAGGTGTCTGTACAGAATTTGAGT
>CBDCVG010000064.1:0-51003 GCA_965222765.1 Caldora sp. | reverse complement strand
GACGGAGCATTCCTACAGAGAATGCTTCTGCATTAGGCTCAGCAAGCATGGCAATTTCACTGTTAACCACCTGAGTGTGAGTTGGCAAATTAGTGGCTAACAGAGCTTTCCCACTGTGAAGATAGGAATAGAGTTTCATTGGTGTATTCTTACCCTTAATTCTAGGGGATACTAGAATGTCAGCCTGGGAGAGATACATTGCCAAATGCTCAACCGGTTTTGCTCCTAGAAAATGGACTTGACTAAATATACCGAGAGTTTGAGCATATTTTTTATATTTTTGAATATCAGAAGTCTCTCCACCAATAATAACTAAATCAAGTTTGTTCTTCTTTTGAAGGGTCAAAGCAAAACTTTCTAAAAGTAGATCAATGCCCTGATAAGCTTCCAAATTTCCGACATACATCAGCATAAGATTGCTGATACCCAATTCTGCTCTTAAGTCATTATTCATAATAATTTTACACTCCTTAAGTTGGAATCAATTAATTTAAAAGGGATATGTCTGGAATCACAACAGTCTTATTCGGTTGATATTTCTGGATATCTGCTGCCAATGCATCACAAACTGCAACTACTACTTTGGCATTTCTGACGGCAATTCCTTCTATAAAATTCAGAATAGAAGCCAAAAAATTGATTTGAGGATATTTATCAATAATTTGTTGAACTAGAGATGAATCCATATCGTAGACATAGGGGATCTTGAAGAAGATTTTCATCACTAGCCCAATAAAGACTGCTTCTTCTCCAGCATGAATCAAATGGTAGTGCTTTTTTGAAACCAGGCGAATAACTTCAAAAAACATGAAAAAATCACAGACTACTTTTTTACAAGAGAAGCCTGGTCGAATATTGCGAATAAATGGTAGAGCTGGAGTTCTGTGTATTGTGACGTTTGTGTAGTCAATATTACTGCCTTCATGATAAGTAATCACGTCAACCTGGTCTCCTCGTTCAGACAACACTTTTAAAACCAGATCAACTGCAATTGGTGTGCCACGTTTTTGATAAAATGGATGGGGAGCTAGTAATAAAATATCCATTTGACTGAAGGAGAGTAAAATATACTTAGAATGTGACTTATTTTATCAAGTAAGATAACTTTTTCCCTGGGATGCAAGTTCTGTCAATATTAACTAACCTTATAGTAAAATTAGCATCTTGAGCTATGAGATTGCTAGCTTCTTACCCAAACTTCATCAACACTTCACAATTACACTAGTGCAGCTCGGCAGAAAGAACCCACCAGTTTCAGAGCAATAGAATCCTTACTATATAAGAATTTTGAATTTTGAATGCAAGAATTTTGAATTCCGCGCAGCTGTACTAGGAAGTTTAAAGGAAATGTAAAGTCGCTGAAAGTGGCAGGGAGCCTATTCTCTTTCAGAGAGGGGAGACAATTGCAGCAACGAAAGTCATTTGTCAAGTGTCATTGGTTGTTAATTTTGTTATATTTGTTCAATTGTGATAGTGCAGATAACGGTACTGCTGATAAACCAACGCGATCGCAAAAATGCCAAAGTCATCTGCAGAACGTGCTTGTTTAGAACGCTCAATGCCCAGTTTCTTACCTCATAGAGGTATTAGAGCCTGAGTCAGTTGTTCTTGCTCCATTTCCTGAAGTTTCTCAACCTTAAGGCTAGTCATAATATTTGCTTGTTTACTTACCCAAGCAACTAATCGCAGTGCTTCTTCTTGACTCCACTTCAGAGCATAAGGCTGATAACGCGCCATCATTTGAGCCGCATTTTGACGAACTGCAGCAAGTACAATATCGCGGCGAACAAAAATGATTATTCAGACGAATATCTGAGGGAATCATCGGTTGATGTTCTCCTTAATCCAATTACAGAGATTTTTCAGCCATTCAACCAAGTCTTTTTCATCCTGGGAATTGATGAGCATTAAAAGCTTGTCGTAATTGACTTGTATCAGTAGTAATTATTTGAGCAGCCAGTTGATTAAAAAACTCTTAAGGTGTGGGATTGGGATACCTAGCGTGTACTGCATCAATTTCTGCCAAAATATCCTGATTCAGATTTACTTCTATACTGCTAATATTTTCTTTGAGCTGTTCCATCGTGGTAGCACCGATAATGGTACTACTGACAAACCAACGCGATCGCACAAATGCTAAAGCCATCTGCGCAGGACTGATATCATGTTTGTCAGCAATTGCTACATATTCCTTAACCGCTTCAGTCAAATTTGTTTTCTCATAACGCATACCAAATCCCTGAAATAAAGCCAGTCGGGAATTTTCTGGCATCCCATTGATATATTTACCAGTTAACAAACCGAATGCTAAAGGACTATAAGCTAACAATCCTAGATTATGGAAGCGGCAAGCTTCTGCTAAGTGAGTATGGAATACCTGGTTGGTTAAGCTAAAGGCATTTTGAATTGAGACTACCTTGGGTAGTCCTAACTGCTTTGCTAGATGAGAAAATTCACAGACTCCCCAAGGAGTCTCATTACTCAAACCCAGGTAGCGAATTTTACCTGCTTTGATTAAGTCAGCAAATACTTTTAGTTGTTCTACAATGGGTACAGTATCCTTTTCTTGAGAAGGATCGTAGTTTGGAGCACCAAATAAGGGTACATAACGGTCTGGCCAATGGATTTGGTAGAGGTCGATGTAGTCGGTTTGCAGGCGCTTGAGGCTATCTTCTACAGCTTGCTCAATATTCCGTCTGTCAATCTTGTGATTTCCCCCCCGAATCCAGGTTATCCGAGAACTTGGCCCCGCTATCTTGGTGGCAATAATTAGTTTATCCCGCGGCTGTTTGGCTAACCACTCACCAATGTACTCCTCCGTCTTTCCCTGAGTTGCTACCTGTGTAGGTACTGGATACATTTCTGCAGTATCAATGAAGTTGATCCCTTGGGCAACGGCATAATCGAGTTGCTCACTCGCTTCCTCTACAGTATTCTGCTGACCATAAGTCATAGTACCCAAACAGATTTCAGATACCAACAGATCGCTATCGCCGAGTTGCTTGTATTCCATCAGCTTTATTACTACCAAATGAGTCTCAATCTATGCTAACGTTTTTTAAGTAATAAGCGTTAGAAGGCAGGAGGCAGGAGGAACAAGAGTTTTTATTACCTAAAAATAAGATGAGAAACTACTCATATCAAGACCAATTATCCAATCAAGTTTTTAAACAATTGATTTTCGTTAATCCCCTCAAAATCAGAGTCAGTTTTGGCAGAATTGATAAATCTATTAGGCTCTAGCTTGATTGCCTGTTGTAGACTTTCAATTGCTAAATTAACATTAGTTTGCAGAGCATAACAGCAAGCTTTGTTATACCAAGCTTCAGGGTAATCAGGATTGATTTGAGTCACTCTGTCATAAGATGCGATCGCATCTCCATACCTTTGTAACTGATACAGAGAATTACCTCGATGAAACCAACAACTTTCCATATTAGGCTCGATTTCAATTGCTTCGTTATAAGATGCGATCGCATCTCCATATCGTTGTAAATTTTCTAAAATTAAGCCCTTGTAATACCAAGCAATAGTATCCTGAGAATTGAGTTTAATCACTTGCTCGTAGGAATCAAGTGCCTCTTCATGTCGTTGCAGTACATATAACACATAGCTTCGGTAATACCAGGCTTGATAGTAGTCTGATTTAATTTCAATAGCCTGATTGTAGGCAGCAAGTGCCTCCTCATATTTTTGTGATTTTAGGAGCTTATTACCTCGTCTATACCATTCATTCTCCTTACTTCTAAATAGCCATGCAATCACGACAAACCCTAATACCAAAAAGCCAGATTGTTGTCTAAATAGTCCATATCCTACCCATGCCATCTCTGGTGGCACACCAAGAATTTCACTAATGGTATGAGCACTTTCCCACAGGAATCGACTCAAAGGTTCGACAAACCATAACAGTCCAAAAATCACCCAGATTCCATATCTGCCAAACTTGTTGAGTTGAATCTGAGTTTTCCGGGGTAACCAAGGCTCAATAATGCCATATCCATCTAGTGGTGGCATTGGTAGTAAGTTTAGCAAAACCGCAACAATTTCCAGGAGTATCAAAAAGGCGAGGCTAGGGACAATCCAATGTTGAGTTTCCACAGATACCAAACCCAACCAAAAGGGAATCGCCAGCAACCAAGTTACTAAAGCACTAGCAAACGGCCCTGCAGCAGAGACGGCACTTTCCCATCCACGACTACGTAATCGACTCCTGTCAATGTAAACTGCTCCCCCCGGCAGGGCAATTCCTCCCAACAGGAGAAACAATATCGGTAGCAAAAGACTTAAGCCAGGGTCAGTATATTTGAGTGGGTTCAGGGTTAGATACCCCTTATCCTTTACAGAAATATCTCCACCAAAATATGCTACTATCGCATGACCAAACTCGTGTAAACAAACTGATACAATCCAGCCGAGGCAGACAAAAATAGTGACAAACCACACTCTCTCTTTCTCCCTGGAAAAAACATACTACAACTTTGAGTTATTTTAATCAAAAGTAGCTGGGTATCGCATGAGGTAACTTAGCAAACAGGTAGGTAAGTTGCCATATTTCTTTCTTATTAGGTATTTTCAAGCTGAATATCCATGTGCTATAAACGCACAACATGAGGGAAAATACTTCTTCCCCTCTTCCCCTTTCCAATTTTTCACATAGTACATACACCTAAGATGCACAAAAGTATGCGTTAGCTGATAGTTTAGAGTATTCTTATGGTTGAGGGTGTATCGTGGACACGCGACTAAGTATAGAAGATTAGCAATTCTACCGAGTTTCAATTTTTGGAAAAGATAATGGGTGTTGATTTCACTGTCGCTATCCCAACATACAATGGGGAGAAGCGTCTACCAGAAGTTTTAGAGCGGTTACAAAACTCCTGTAAAAATGCTTTGCGGCAAGCTAAAACACAACCCTACTCCTGGGAAGTCATTGTTGTTGACAATAACAGCACTGATAATACAGCTAAGGTTGTTCATTCCTATCAAGCTAACTGGCCAAAGCAATATCCTTTAAAGTATTGCTTTGAGCCGAAGCAAGGGGCAGCATATGCGCGCAATCGTGCTTTTAAGGAAGCGAAAGGGTCGCTGGTTGGTTTTTTGGATGATGACAACTTACCTACCGCTGATTGGATAACAGCAGCTTGGCTATTTGCTCAGGAACATCCAGCAGCTGGTGCTTATGGTAGTCAAATCCATGGTGATTTTGAGGTAACACCTCCCAAAAATTTTGAGAGAATTGCTCCTTTTTTAGCAATTACTGAGCGTGGCTCTCAGCCACTACGCTATAAACCTAGCAAAAAAATCTTGCCACCGTCTGCTGGGTTGGTTGTGCGTAAGCAGGCGTGGCTCAATAGTTGTCCCTCGCACCTCGTTTTGACCGGGCGTACCTGTGGCAGTATGCTCACAGGGGAAGATTTAGAGATGATCTCTCATATCCAAGCCAACGGCTGGGAAATCTGGTACAACCCGGCAATGTGCATTTACCACAAAATTCCCCACTGGCGTTTGAAACGGGAGTATTTAATTCCGTTTTTCCGTGGGATTGGGTTGAGTCGCTATGTAACACGGATGCTAAGTGTCAAACCCTGGCAACGACCATTCGCAATGGTAGCTTACATGAGTAATGATTTAAGAAAAATTGTTGTTCATTTGCTCAAACACGGTTTTCGAGTACGCTCTGACTTAATTGCTGCTTGCGAAATGCAACTGTTTGTTAGCAGTTTAGTTAGTCCCTTTTATTTATGGAGACATGGGTATTTTGATGGCAAGCAGCTAGAAAGTTTTCCCAGTTCAGCGGTTGAGCAATCTCTAACTACTAATACCTAGTGCAGCGAGCATGGAAATAACCCACCAGGAGAGAGAGCAATAGAAGCCTTACTCTATAAGCATTCTTAATTCTTAATTCTTAATTCTTAATTCCGCGCAGCGGTACTAAGTGATACTCTTCTCAATAACCTTTTTTTGCGATAAAATAAAAGACGCCCAAATAGGGCGTCCTTATCAGGGTGCATCTACTAGATATTAGTCTAGTCTAATGAGGGGTCTGACCCCTCACCTCACTTAGTAAAAGTTAATAATTTGACGAACCTGGCTCATTCAATTGGGCGGTAGCTCCAAGGCAATTTTCCCTAGCAATCCCTTACGAAAATCATTCAACAGTTGTACGGCTGTGCGCTCAACATTTCCTTGATAACGCTCATCAGCTAGGGCATTGAGGTAGTCTTCACTAGTGAAGGATGTTGGTTCAAGTTGATAGCGTCTTACTAAAGGAGATGCTGGTAGTAGGTCCTTAAAATTAGTTTGCTCCAAATCTTTGAGCAATTCAATCAAGGTAACTGCCACCTGTTGATTGTCGTAAGATGCCTCACCAATGTCATCACAAATTGCCAACTTGACCGCTTGTTGTTGATTGTTTAACTTTACGGGAATGACACCAGGAGCATCTAGTAGTTCTATTTGCTCAGAGATACGCACCCAACGCAGTTGGCGCGTTACCCCAGCACGACGGGCGCTGGCTACGACACGACGCCCCAATAGTCGGTTGATCAGGGCTGATTTACCAACATTAGGGAAGCCAATAACCACAGCTCGAACTGGACGAGGACGCATACCGCGATCGCGCCGACGTTGATTCATTAACCCTCCAGCTGCCTGGGTTGCCTGTGCTACTTTCAGAACACCTTTCCCCTGTTGGGCATTCGTGAAATAGGGCATATCCCCCTGCTGTTCAAACCAGGATGCCCATAACTGTTGCATCGCAGGAGTAATCATATCCACTCGGTTGATCACTAATACCCGAGTTTTACCACTTACCCATTGGTTAACCTGCGGGTGATGCGTAGACAGAGGAATTCGAGCATCCCGCACCTCCAGCACAACATCTACTCGCTTGAGCTGTTCTTTAAGTTCCCGTTCTGCTTTGGCAATATGACCGGGGTACCATTGAATAGTCATTGGTTATTTGTTGTTGGTTGTCTGTTGTTTGTCACCTACGACTGAACCAATAACTACTTAAGGAACTATCAAAACTGGGCAGGGAGACAAATTAATCACTCGATTTGTGACACTGTCTGCTGCACCTTCTTCCGTTAAACCAAGTCCCCGAGATCCCATGACAATCAAATTTGCCCCAAGTTCGTCCGCAACATCACAAATAGTGAAAGCAGGCATTCCTTGACGCCTTAGTATTTCTGCTTCGATGCCTTCCTGAGCAAAAAGAGCTTGAGCATTGTTGAGCAGTTCTGTCACTGCCTCTGGTGACATCATGGTATCTGGGCTTTTAGTTTCTTCTTCAGAGTGAGGTTCTTCTACGACCGATAGCACAAATAAGCGACTGCCATACTGTTTGACAATGTTGGCAACTACTGGAGCCGCTTCGCGGGCTTCTCGGCTGGGGTTAACAGGAAATAAAACAGTATTAAACATCACAAGTATTTCCAAAACGTGGAATCCTTTGAAAATCATACCCGTCCCAGGGTCTGGGATTCTGACGTTCTAGGGAGTTCCACAACATTTTATACGATTCTCACGCGCCTTCACGGAATTCTGTCATGCTGAGCGGTAGCGAAGGATTAGTACCGCTGCGCGGAGTTGAATGCTTATCTCAAGTGGTTAATTACTTCTGCCCTGCTGCACTATATGCTTCACTATCACCTCAGCATGGCAGTTGAGTTATTAAGTCGTAAGTTCCTATGTTGACCTATTGCGTTTTAACAGTAGATAGGTAACCATCTCTCCTTTGCCTTTTACCTGAATTTTGCCTCGTTTTTCCAGCAAATAGTTATCTTTTAATAATTCATAGGTTGTGCTGCTAACTTGGATTCTGTCTGCAATGCCGTGGGACTCCATGCGACTAGCAGTATTAACCGCGTCTCCCCAGAGATCATAAATAAACTTTTTAGTGCCAATCACTCCTGCAACCACTGCTCCAGTGTTGATACCAATGCGCAGACTCAGGATGGTATTATGTCTTGGTGCTGAATTTTTCGACTTCTTCTTGCATATCCAGAGCCATTTCAGCAATTGCCTGAGCGTGGTCACTCCGAGGTGTTGGCAGCCCACTAGCTACCATATAGGCATCCCCAATGGTTTTAATCTTTTCTAAACCGTGCTTTTCGCTTAGCTGGTCAAATATGGTAAAAATCTCGTTGAGCAAGGCAACTAGTTGTTCAGGAGAGGTTTTTGCTGAGAGCTGGGTAAAGCCTACAATGTCAGCAAACAAAATGGTTACTTCTGCAAACCCATCGGCAATATGACTTTCTCCCTCTTTCAGCTGCTGGGCAATAGATTCAGGTAAGATATTTAACAGTAGAGTTTCCGACTTTTGTTGTTCAGTGCGTAATGCTTCTAGGGTGTTTCGGAGTTCGCTAGTAGCATCTGCAACTGCTATTTCGAGCTGCCCAACAAAGCCACTGATGTCTCCTGCCATTGACTGCATGGTTTTTGCTAGCAAACCAACTTCATCTTGGGAGTTAATATCGATGGTGGCATTAAAATCCTTGCTAGCTAATTTTTGAGCATAGGTAGTGAGCTGATTGAGGGGTTCGGAAACCCTTTTGACCATAATATAAGTGGCGATCGCACTCAGCACAAATAGAAATAACATCGGCAAGAGCTGATAAGCGATCGCTAGATGGATGTGAGACATAATTATCTCCCTATCCATACCAACATAGACATGTCCCTCTACCCCAGACAAAATCGGAGCAGATATATCAATGACTTCCCCAATTCCGGGAATCTGGAGGTTCTGGATTTCCATCCCCTGGCTATTTTGAGAAACTTGCTTTAATTGCACTAATGAGCTTGGTACCTGGGAGGCAAAGGTATGGGCAATGATTTTTTTGTCAGTATCCACCACTAAAACATAGAGAACCCCGCTAATTTCCTTAAACTCCTCAAGATCTGCCTTAATCTCAGCCATTGAGCCAGTACCAATGAGGTTATCACTAGAATTAGCCACCCCATGGGCGATCGCTTTTCCCTTATTTTCAAATTCTTCCTCTAAGTGGAAGTGAAGATTCCATGCACAGATAACGGAATTAGTCAAGGCAGCCACTCCAAAAAGAATGATCTGCCCAACTAAGGTTTTTTTAAATAGCGTGGAAGTCTCCATTTTGCTCAAAATTGCCAGTTCTCTAATTGAATTTAACAAGCTGCTTACATATCATTAGGGTTACTCACCCCCAGGAAGACAGCACGGGAGATCAAGTCCCAAACAACAAATAACAAACAACAAATAACAATTTCAAAAACAACAAATAACAATTCCCAATAGGGTTTGTTACCGCATTTCTGTAAAATATGAACGGTATTGAAAAAAAATACTCTTGTTCCTCAAGATTCAGTTGATTTACGCGAGTGAATCTTCAGGGCAACCAAAAAGTTAACAATCACACTCAACTCGCTCTCAGAGGGCAGAGTATCAGACAGAGGCAACTAGGAGATTCTTATTGTGTCAAAAAAAACTGTAGCAGCTTTATCTGAATCAGACTTAGCTGGAAAAAAGGTATTGGTGCGAGCAGACTTAAATGTGCCGTTGGATGATAGTGGCACAATTACTGACGATACTCGCATCCGTGCAGCTTTACCAACTATCCAGGATTTAACTAAAAAGGGTGCTAAAGTCATATTGTGTAGCCACTTAGGGCGTCCTAAGGGAAAAGTTAAAGAAGATCTGCGTCTGAAGCCTGTCGCTAATCGTCTCTCTGAACTATTGAGCAAAACAGTTACTATGTGTGACGACTGTGTTGGTGAGGCAGTTGTTGCTCAAGTTGATGCTTTGGCTAATGGTGAAGTCGCATTACTGGAAAATCTTCGCTTCCATGCTGGGGAAGAAAAGAATGATCCGGAATTTACTAAACAGTTAGCAGCACTAGCAGATGTCTATGTTAATGATGCCTTCGGTACTGCTCACCGGGCTCATGCATCTACTGAGGGGGTCACCCATTACCTGAAGCCTTCCGTGGCTGGGTACTTGATTGAAAAAGAACTTGAGTATTTACAAAACGCCATTGAAAATCCCAAAAAGCCTTTGGCAGCAATCATTGGTGGATCTAAGGTTTCCAGTAAAATTGGCGTAATTGAAACCCTATTGGACAAGGTAGATAAGCTGCTGATTGGCGGCGGCATGATTTTTACCTTCTACAAAGCTCGTGGTTTGAGTGTGGGCAAATCTTTGGTAGAAGACGATAAGCTGGAATTGGCTAAGACTTTAGAAGCGAAAGCCAAAGAGAAAGGTGTAGCCTTGCTATTACCCACAGATGTAGTGGTTGCCGATAATTTTGCCCCTGATGCTAATGCACAAACCGTCAGCATTGAAGCAATCCCCGATGGGTGGATGGGCTTGGATATTGGTCCAGATTCAGTTAAGGTATTCCAGGATGCCTTGGCTGATTGCAAATCTGTGATCTGGAATGGCCCGATGGGGGTATTTGAGTTTGATAAATTTGCTGTAGGAACAGAAGCGATCGCTAATACTATGGCTGGACTCACTAAGCAGGATGCCACTACCATTATTGGTGGTGGAGACTCAGTTGCAGCAGTGGAAAAAGTCGGTGTTGCAGAACAAATGAGTCACATCTCCACTGGTGGAGGCGCTAGTTTGGAGTTACTTGAAGGTAAGGAACTCCCTGGTATTGTTGCTCTAGACGACGCTTAGAGTTTTCTCCTCCGTCGGAGGGCGAAGCATTTGGATTGTATATTTTAGGTTTTACCCATGAATTCTTGCCCAAATGCTTCGTCTCTACATCAGATTTTTGACTTTCACAGATTTTGTGAATGGCGACGAGGGGTAGGTGTTTTTTTGAGGTGGTTGGAAAAAATGCCTCAATCCCTTTGTGTACAAGAGTTTAAAGTGTGTCGCCAGAAAAAACGGTAGTCGCACTTCCTGAAAGTATTATGGTGGCTAGGTTTGAGCAATTTTTAGTGATAGGAAAATCTCAACAGGCTTGCTTAACCCAGAGGCTGAAATGCTATAATTCAATCGGTAGTCGCGATCGCACCTTGAAAACTTCATACAGTAAAGGTTTCTGAAGCCCGCAGTCGAAACTATCTTGAATCCCTATCAGGGATTGAAACTATCGTGAGTTGCTCATATACTTTAGGGGCTTCAGCTGTCGAAACTATCTTGAATCCCTATCAGGGATTGAAACACTTCTTTGATAAGCTCCAACTTTAACTGGCATAGCGTCGAAACTATCTTGAATCCCTATCAGGGATTGAAACCTGACTTTTGTATTAGTCTAGCTCGTCTAAATTAACCCCCAACTCTCGCAATCGAGCTGCCAATTGTTCCGCTCGTTGCTCTGCTGTAAGAGCTTCTTCAATAGTTCAACTTGACTTCAAGTAAGCGCGAATCATTGCTTGAGTTCCCTGTTCACCTCCTGTACCATCATCTAGCTTTTTAACAATTTTAAATAATTCCTCAGCCAGATCCACTCCAGGTAATTGCTGCTCCGACTGTTTCAAAGCTTCCTGCACCAGCCTCAAATCCTTCAGCATATGCTTAATCATAAAACCCGGTTGAAAATCAGACTCAGCAATTTTCGGTCCCAGGTTAGACAACGCCCAAGAGCCAGCCGCCCCAGTGCTACAAACCTCTACTATTAAGTTAGGATCGATTTCCTGTTGCTCTGCTAACTGCATCGCCTCACACAGAGCTACCATATGAACTGAACAAAGTACTTGGTTACAGAGTTTTACTGCCTGTCCACTACCAACTGCTCCACAAAGGCGAATCGTTTTGCCTAAAACTTCCAGCAGTGGCTTGCTTTCCTCGAAATCAGTTGGTTCACCGCCAACCATAATTGTCAGAGTACCATTTTTGGCTCCGATATCTCCGCCAGAGATAGGGGCATCAAGAAAGCGTAGTTGCCTTTTCTTGAGTTGGGCTCCTATGTTTTGAGCAGCATTTGGCCCAATAGTACTAGTATCAATCACCAAAGTCCCAGGTCTAGCCGACTCGGCAACTCCCCCAGCTCCCAAGATTATTTCTTCGACATCAGGTACATCACTGACACACGAAAATACCACATCTGCTGTCTCAACTGCCTCCCGAATAGATGACATAACTGTTACTCCAGCATTAGCAGCTATCTCGACACCAGGGCGATGAGGGGTACGATTCCAGGCTGTTACCGAGTAACCACTACGTGCCAAATTCGCTGCCATTGGCCCACCCATCACACCAAGTCCAAGAAAGGCAATCTGTTGCTTCATGGGATTTCTTTCAGTTACTTGTTCACAGAGATTAGTTTAGACAATCTGAGCAATGCTAATCTAGATCCCACTACCAAACTCCTTTCCTTTACCCAATTCCCACAACCCATTTTCAGCTGATGACAACAGTACTGAATTTAGAGCCAATTACCACCTTAACGCGATCGCAATTCTATCAACTATGTCAAGTAAACCCAGATGTACTACTCGAACGCTCACCTCAAGGAGAATTGATTATTGTGACCCCTATCGGTGGTGAAGGTGGCAAACAAGAAGCAAATTTGATTATCAAAGTAGGTATTTGGAATGAGCAGACGAAGCGAGGTCTGGTGTTTAGCTCTCAGACTGTATTTAGTTTACCAGGAGGTGGCGATCGCTCTCCTGATGTAGCGTGGGTTCAGTTGGAAAGGTGGCAAGTCTTGAGCCAGGAGGAAAGGGAGGGATTTCCACCAATTTGTCCAGATTTTTTGATTGAATTGCGATCGCGCACTGATCGTTTAAAGCCGCTACAGAATAAAATGCAGGAATATCTTGCGAGTGGGTTGCGGTTGGGTTGGCTGATTAATCGGAAGGGTAAGCAGGTGGAGATTTATCGCCAAGGAAAAGATGTTGAAGTTTTGGCAATGCCTGTAGTTTTGTCAGGAGAGGAAGTGTTACCAGGATTTAGTTTGGCTCTTGACTGAATGCTGATAGCTGAATGGAATTCACTGGGTTATTTTCTGGAATCAATCGGGATTTTTGTGGAGTTATAGTAAGAGTTTAAAAAAGTGTTTCTTAGAAGTGCTTTCAACATCGTAAAATGTCATCCTGAGGTGCTAGTGAAGTATCTGGGTCGTTTGGAGATCCTTCGCTATCGCTCAGGATGACATAATTCCGTTACGGTGCGTAAGTCCTAGATAATTAGAAAAATTTTTAATTATTTTCTCCGAGAAAGGAGAGTTCTTAAACCAAATTAATCAATTACCCATTATCAATTATCAATTATCAATTGATAACATGGCTAAAAACTGGGCGATCGCAATTGGTATTAACCATTACACTAATCTCCAATCCCTAAACTATGCCAAGAGGGATGCGGAGTGTATGCGGAATTTTTTCCAGCAAGAGGCAGGCTTTGAGCAAGTTTTCCTGTTTACTGATGATTCCCCAGCGGAAGTATCCACAGACACCTTATGCGATCGCAGAACCAGTTAGTAAGCATCACCTGATTCTTTTACCCCGATACGCTACCCTCAGAGATATCCAAACCCTGAAACTGGATGCTTATCGAGCAGAAGGGGAGAACAATTGGGAACTGGCAAAGCAACTGTGGATTAGGGTAAATGTGGCGGCGTTTGGTTCGGATATGGAGGCAATTAAGGCATTCCCCAGGGTTGCTCAGCAGCAGGTAGTGTCTTCTTCATCCTCACCTGGGAACTTGCGTAAAAATAGAGTACAAGCTAAGCAATGGGTATCAAAAACCTTAACCAATTGGGTTGGTACATTATTAAGCCAACAATCCCCTTTAACTAACCTTTCAGGAATGAGAACAACCGCTGCTAAAACTTCCGAGCAGTCAGCACCACTAAAATTAGCAGTGTTTGAATTTGACGTAGTGACGGTTGATGCTAAAGGTCAAGAAATTGAGCGTAGTCGGGGTAATGTTCAGTATTTTACCGAAGACTTGGGTAAGGGAGTAACCTTTGAATCGGCAAAAACAATAACTTTGCACCCTTACCAAAGGAAAAAGGTGGTAAGTTTCCTTATCGACCAATTCCTGTGATTAAGCCTAGTACACCAGAAACCAAAGACAAAATAATTGCACCAACAAAAGCAGCCCAAAAGCTGTTGATCATAAAAGCATTGGGAACTAGATAGGCTACGAGGTAAAGCATAACGGCATTAATAACCAAGAGAAATAGACCCAAAGTCACGAATGTCAGAGGTAAAGTAAAAAACTTGATCACAGGTTTGACAATCGCATTAACTAAACCTAAAACAACTGCTGTAACTAAGGCATCGGGAAAACTGTTAATATTAAAGCCAACTACCAGTTGAGCTGTAATCACTAATGAAACAGCAGTAAGTATCCAAGTTAAGAAAAAATTGAGCATTGTTTTATTGGAAAATCAATAAATTAAAATAAGGTGGTTGTTTAGACCACCCCTGGTTATTACAAACTCTTTCTTAATTAAGAAGTCTCAATTAAGTACCAGCTACAACAAAGTCAACCTCATCTGTTCCACCAGTTTCACCTTGACCAGATGTGATTTGCTCTCCATTCACTTCAATGGCAAAAGGCGTGCTATCCAAACCTGGTAGGTTATAGTCGGTTGCATCTGCTGTATAGCCTACACTAGCGATCATTTGACGACCTGCATCTGTATACAGAAAAGCCAACATCTGATTCTTGTCCCTTTCATTATCGCGGGCCCAAATAACCATGCATTGTTGGTCTTGATAATCAAATACCTTAGGAGCACGAGTAGGGACGTAACGACCTGGAGCCCCAAAGCTAGCATCAAGGAATGATTGAACGGAACTATCTTCTACATTCGCATAAGCTACTTCTTCTGTCGATATTGCTGCTAAAGCTTGCTCTTCTTGAGCTTCATCTACTTCTGGGACTTCTTCTTCTTTGCCACGGTTGCGGAAGTAATCCACTGCCATTTTAGTACCAATTCCACCAACGGCAGCGACGCCAGCACCCATTAGAATGTTACGCAGTTTACCCATTTTTTCCTCTCAAAGTAAGTTGAGTTTGTTGCTCAAAAAGCAAACTCTTTAAGATTACAAGATTTAGATTTTGTCAAGTCAAAATTTATGAATTTGTAATTTTTCCTTAAGGTTATATCTTGAAGTTAAGAAGGAATACTAATTTGCTCTTGCGATCGCATATCGAATTTCCTTCAGTTGAAGGAGATGCTAGCACGATAAATAGCATCTCCTCTAGTTCTTAAAGAGAGGTACGAGTTAGGAAGTTTCTCCTTCTGAGGTTACAGCTGGCTCTGGTGGGGTAAGTTCTTCTACCGAGGCTGAGGGTTTATTGGGGATGACTAGCTCCTCTAATATTGTCATCTCGTCTGGCTCCTCAGAAACAGGAACAGATTCCATTAATGGTGCTTCCTCTTCTGAAGCTACAGCTGGCTCTGGTGGAGCGAGTTCCTCTACTGATATTGGAGGTTCGCTGGGGATTACTGGCTCCTCGGGTACTGATATTTCCTCCAATTCCTCAGGAACGACTACAGGTTCCGGTAAGGGAGCTTCCTCTTCTAAGGTTACAGCTGGCTCTGGCGGAATGATTTCTTCTACTGAAGCAGGAGCTTCATTGGAGATAACTGAATCCTCCGATATTGGTGTCTCTTCCAATTCCTCAGGAACAACAGGTGCGGGAGAGAGAATCTTACCCTTGACAAATTTTAGGAAGCGATCGAATAAACTACCAAATTTGGGCTTTTCAGGCTCTAATGCTGTGATTGCTTCCGATTCCTCTACTAGTGCTGGAAGTTCACCAGGAATTACTGATGGCTCTGGTTCTAATGTCTCTTCTGATAGTTCAGGAGCAATAGCTGGTTCCTCGTCCTCTTCTGAGACAACAGATGTCTCCTCTGATAGTTCAGGAGCAATAGCTGGTTCCTCGTCCTCTTCTGAGACAACAGATGTCTCCTCTGATAGTTCAGGAGCAATAGCTGGTTCCTCGTCCTCTTCTGAGACAACAGATGTCTCCTCTGATGGTTCGGGAGCAATAGCTGGTTCCTCGTCCTCTTCTGAGACAACAGATGTCTCCTCTGATGGTTCAGGAGCAATAGCTGGTTCCTCTTCCTCTTCTGAGACAACAGATGTCTCCTCTAATGGTTCGGGAGTAATAGATGCTTCTTCTTCTGGAACAACAATTGATTCAGGGGAAGGTTCCCCAACATCCTCTAGTTGTTCAGGTAACTCTATAGGAGACGGCGTTACAACAGGTGCAGAAGTTGGCTGCGGTACGACTTGGTAATTTGGTTCTACAATGCTACGTGCCACCTCTAGCTCCAGTTCACCGCGCACCAGCTGAGACAGGGTATCTTTGCCCTTAGGTTCGTAACTAATCAGCTGCACCGTATCATTGAAAACATTTTTGACAGGATTTCCTTCTTCATCTAGGAATTCCAAATGCACCCAATTTTTACCCTGTTTAAACCCTTTAAGATAAAAAGGTTGCCAGCGATCAAGAATAAAGTTTTGACCATTTACTGTGACCCGAATTCGCCAATCAACAATCTCATCATCAGGATTTTCTGTAGCAACTAGATGGAGTGGAGCATTAGTTAGGTAGAAATCGAGCATAATTGGCTCAGCTCCATAACTACCTTCAGGACGATTGTAAGTTAGTAGTGGTAAGGCTAGATCAGGATTGTTATCAGTAGTCTTGGTAAAGAGGTGAAAGGTCGTTTGAGCATAAGCACCTTCGTTTTTAAAACTCTCGTGCCAGGGTCGGGAAGCGAATACTCTTAGAGTGTGAGTTCCAGGAGATAAATCTTCAAAAACTAGAGGTTGGTCTAACTCATAAACCTCCTTATCGATATAGTTGTCTAGAATCACATGTAAGTAAGGACCCATACCTAATTCTGGATCTTGGAAAATTGGTAGATCCTGAACCTGGAATTCCACTTTGACAGTATTGTCTTGAAGAACTTGATCCGCCTTGGGATTGACAATTTCCACCTGAGGCTGGTAGAGCTCCAAGCTCTGATTTAGCTGTTGAATGACTGGAGGTGGTGCCACCTCCGAGAGCTGTTGTGTTCTCTGAGCAGGAAATGCTACCTCAGTACTTGGTATCTCAGATATCTCAATACGATCTTCTCCACATCCCACCAAACCCCAAGCCAAAATTGCTGCCACCAGCAAAGAAAAAAGTACTCTCACAGTTATCCTCCGTTAAGCTCATCCCACATAATGTTAAGTTGTGGGATTTCGCGTCCTTTGTTATTTGTCATTACAAAGGACAAATGACTAATAACAAAGCGGCGGGCGGCAATCCCCCCCATAGCAATGTAAGGAATGGGCTTCCCGCCGCTTTTGGTGATTGTTACCCAAGACTCAACCTCCTTTTGCTACCGGCATTCTATCCTAAGTGAAGCTTTTCATAGGAACTATACAGTAGTACTAACAACTTCATAATCTGAATCAATTTAGGCAATCCCTATCAGAAAAAGCATTTCCAATTCTGACCATAAACTCTCTTCTATATTGCATTTTGTAACATTTACTCCAATTACTATTGACTTTTTCTCTAGGAGTTTTTGCATTCAAAGCTAAGTTAGACCTTGATTTGCTCAAATTTGAATTATTGTTAACTGCTGCCTTAGACTGCCCGATGCAAGACCTATCATCTACTAGAGAAGATATTCCGTTTAGTTATTTAAACCAAATGGGTATATCGTTTCCCAAGGGAAGCATTTTCGTGGTACTTTCCTCCCTATAAAGTAAAGATTCAACTCCCCTTGGGGTACTTCTCAATCCTTGTCTAGAGAGGAGATTCCTTATGACAATCAGCCCTCCTGAGCGAGAGGCTAAATCTAGGGTGGATAATGACCCGGTACCAGCTTCTTTCGAGAAGTGGGGTAAGCCCGGCCACTTTTCCCGTACCCTAGCAAGAGGACCAAAAACCACAACTTGGATTTGGGACCTCCATGCCGACGCTCACGATTTCGATAGTCATACCAGTGACTTACAAGATATATCTCGGAAAATATTTAGCGCTCACTTCGGTCATTTAGCCGTTGTGTTCGTCTGGCTGAGCGGTATGTATTTTCATGGCGCTCGCTTTTCCAACTATGAGGCTTGGCTGAGCAATCCGCTCGGCGTTAAACCAAGTGCTCAAGTTGTTTGGCCAGTTGTTGGCCAAGGTATTTTGAATGGCGATGTTGGTGGAGGCTTCCACGGCATCCAAATCACCTCTGGTTTATTCCAGCTTTGGCGTGCTTCTGGAATTACCAATAGTACCCAGCTGTATGCAACAGCGATTGGTGGTCTGGTGATGGCAGCTCTGATGCTATTTGCCGGTTGGTTCCACTATCACAAGCGGGCTCCCAAACTGGAATGGTTCCAGAGTGTGGAGTCAATGATGAACCACCATTTGGCAGTGTTGCTAGGTTGTGGCTGCTTGAGCTGGGCTGGTCACCAGATCCACGTTTCTCTGCCAATCAACAAGCTGTTGGATGCTGGAGTGGCACCGAGTGACATTCCCTTGCCTCATGAGTTGCTCTTCGACAGCGCTAAGATGGCAGAGCTGTATCCCAGTTTTGCCGAAGGGATTAAGCCTTTCTTCACGTTGAACTGGGGTGTCTATTCTGACTTCCTCACATTCAAGGGTGGTTTGAACCCAGTAACTGGTGGCTTGTGGTTGTCGGATACTGCTCACCATCACTTGGCATTGGCAGTTCTGTTCATTGTTGCTGGTCACATGTACCGTAACACCTACGGTATTGGCCACAGCATGAAAGAAATCCTGGAGGCTCATAAAGGTCCCTTCACTGGTGAAGGACACAAAGGTCTCTATGAAATCCTCTCCACTTCTTGGCATGCTCAGCTATCAGTTAACCTAACTGTACTTGGTTCCATAACCATTGCCGTAGCTCATCATATGTACGCGATGCCTCCATATCCGTACATTGCCACAGACTATGCTACTCAGTTGTGCTTGTTTACCCACCATATGTGGATTGGAGCCTTCTGTGATTGTAGGTGGTGCTGCTCACGCTGCGATCTTTATGGTGCGGGATTACGATCCAGCGCAGAATGTTAAACAACATGCTAGACCGAGTTATCCGTCACCGTGATGCGATCATCTCTCACCTTAATTGGGTATGTATTTTCCTAGGCTTCCATAGCTTTGGTTTATATATCCACAACGATACTATGAGAGCTTTGGGTCGTCCCCAAGATATGTTCTCTGATACGGCAATTCAGCTGCAACCTATATTTGCTCAGTGGATACAAAATATCCACAGTCTAGCTCCCTGGTAGGAACTGCTCCCAATGCTCTAGCACCAGTTAGTTACGCTTTTGGTGGTGATGTTGTAGCAGTTGGTGGCAAAGTAGCAATGATGCCTATTGAGCTGGGAACAGCGGACTTTATGGTTCACCATATCCATGCCTTTACCATCCACGTCACCGCTATTAATTCTGCTGAAAGGCGTACTGTTATGCTCGTAACTCTCGCTTGATTCCAGATAAATCACAGCTAGGCTTCCGTTTCCCTTGTGATGGACCAGGTCGTGGTGGTACTTGTCAAGTATCTGCTTGGGATCATGTTTTCCTAGGTCTATTCTGGATGTATAACTGCTTATCTCAGTGGTGCTTTTCCACTTTAGCTGGAAGATGCAATCTGATGTGTGGGGAACAGTATCACCAGATGGCACAGTGTCTCACCTTGCTGGTGGTAACTTTGCCCAAAGTGCAATCACGATTAACGGTTGGTTACGTGACTTCTTGTGGGCTCAAGCTTCTCACGTAATCACATTCCTATGGTTCTGCCTTGTCTGCTTATGGCATAATGTTCCTAGCAGGTCACTTTATCTTTGCCTTTAGTCTAATGTTCCTCTTTAGTGGACGTGGTTACTGGCAAGAATTGATTGAATCAATTGTTTGGGCTCATAATAAACTAAAAGTAGCTCCAAGCATTCAACCTCGTGCTCTTGAGTATTACTCAAGGTCGGGCTGTGGGGGTAGCTCACTACCTCCTGGGAGGAATCGTCACTACTTGGGCATTCTTCCACGCACGAATAATATATTCTTTGGCTAACGGCGTTTGTAAATTCGGTAAGTCAAATCCCAAGTGGGACAAAAATTACTGTGTCTTACCTGTCGTTTGACCCCAAACCTAAAAACGAACTGGAACAAACTTAGTTCCAGGGAGTTACTCAGAAAGAAAATGAGCAGCTTTTATGGTGTAAGTCTCAGTCTCATCTTTGCGAGGAGAATTTCCTAAGAAAAATGGCAACTAAATTTCCCAAATTTAGCCAGGATCTTCGCACAAGATCCAACAACACGTCGGATCTGGTACGGGATTGCTACGGCTCATGATTTTGAAACTCACGATGGTATGACTGAGGAAAATCTTTATCAAAAGATTTTTGCTTCTCACTTCGGTCACATCGCGATCATTTTCTTGTGGACTTCTGGCACCCTGTTCCACGTAGCTTGGCAAGGTAACTTTGAGCAGTGGATTAAAGATCCTTTAAATGTTACCCGTCCCATCGCCCATGCGATTTGGGACCCTCACTTCGGTCAAGGCAGCAATAGATGCTTTCACCCAAGGAGGTGCTTCTGGCCCGGTAAACATCGCATACTCTGGGGTTTATCACTGGTTCTACACCATTGGGATGAGAAACAACAACGAACTGCACGGTGGTGCAATGTTCCTCTTGATTCTGGCTTCCCTATTCTTGTTTGCAGGTTGGTTACACTTACAGCCCAAGTTCCGTCCTAGCTTGGCTTGGTTCAAAAATGCTGAGTCTCGTCTAAAACCACCACTTAGCAGGTTTATTTGGGTGTTAGCTCTTTAGCTTGGACTGGTCACTTGGTACACGTTGCTATTCCTGAGTCTCGCGGACAGCACGTAGGTTGGGATAACTTCCTGACTACCCCTCAAACCTCATCCCGCAGGCTTGGCACCATTCTTTACAGGCAATTGGGGTGTTTATGCCCAGAACCCGGATACAGCGGGTCATGTATTTGGCACTTCTGAAGGAGCGGGAACAGCAATTCTGACCTTTTTAGGTGGCTTCCATCCCCAGACTGAGTCCTTGTGGTTAACTGACATGGCTCATCACCATTTGGCGATCGCTGTAGTCTTCATCATTGCTGGTCATATGTACCGGACAAACTGGGGTATCGGTCACAGCATGAAGGACATCCTGAATGCTCATAAGCCACCTAGTGGCAAATTGGGCGATGGTCATACTGGAATGTATGACACAGTTAACAACTCTTTCCACTTCCAACTAGGATTGGCACTCGCTTGCCTTGGGGTTGTTACCTCCTTGGTGGCACAGCATATGTACTGCCATGCCGTCTTATGCCTTCCTCGCTACAAGATTAAACGACCCATGGCAGCTTTATATCACCCATCACCAATACATTGCTGGTTTCTTGATGGTGGGTGCATTTGCCCACGGAGCGATCTTCTTTGTGCGGGATTACGATCCGGAAGTCTAACAAAAATAATGTGTTAGCTCGGATGCTAGAGCACAAAGAAGCGGTAATCTCTCACTTAAGCTGGGTAACTCTTTTCTTAGGCTTCCATACTCTTGAGCCTCTATGTTCACAACGATGTAGTAGTTGCCTTTGGTACTCCTGAGAAGCAAATCTTAATCGAACCTGTATTTGCTCAGTGGATTCAAGCTGCTTCATGGGAAAGCTGCTGTATGGCTTTGACACCCTACTGTCTAGTTCCTGATAGTCTTGCTTCCGGTAGTGGTGCTGCTTACCTACCTGGTTGGTTGGATGCCATCAACAGTGGCTCTAACTCTTTGTTCTTGACCATTGGTCCTGGCGATTTCTTGGTACACCATGCGATCGCTCTAGGTCTGCATACCACTACTTTGATCTCTAATCAAAGGTGCTTTAGATGCTCGTGGTTCCAAGTTAATGCCTGACAAGAAAGACTTCGGTTTCTGCCTTCCCTTGTGATGGTCCTGGCCGTGGCGGTACTTGTGATATCTCTGCTTGGGATTCCTTCTACCTAGCCATGTTCTGGATGCTCAACACCTTGGGTTGGCTTAACCTTCTACTGGCATTGGAAGCACTTGGGTGTTTGGCAAGGCAACGTAGCTCAGTTCAACGAAAACTCCACCTACCTTAATGGGTTGGTTCCGAGATTACCTCTGGGCAAACTCTGCTCAGTTAATCAACGGTTATAATCCCTACGGTACGAATAACCTGTCTGTCTGGGCTTGGATGTTCCTCTTCGGACACCTAGTTTGGGCAACTGGTTTCATGTTCCTCATCTCTTGGCGGGGTTACTGGCAAGAGTTGATCGAAACTTTAGTTTGGGCACACGAGCGTACTCCTCTAGCTAACTTAGTTCGCTGGAAGGATAAGCCTGTTGCTCTTTCCATTGTTCAGGCTCGTATAGTTGGTCTGACTCACTTCGCAGTTGGCTACATCCTAACCTACGCAGCCTTCCTCATTGCCTCAACTTCTGGTATATATGGCTGATGAAATTGGCTGAAAACCTAACATTTTAGGTAACTAAAGAAAATCCTCTACCAATTGGTAGAGGATTTTTAATTACTGTAGGATAAGAATACTGAGGTAGCTCTCAACAAAAAATACCCCACTCAAAGGCGGAGTATCTTTTTTGACTAGGGTTGACTTTTGCCTAGTACTACCCACGAAATTCAAAGTCAATCAGGCTTCACTTTCAACATAGAGAAAGAGAAGACCCATTACTACAGCAAATGCAACTGCTAAAAAGCCAACCATCATAGGGACCAAGAATGAAGCTGCGTATGTGCCTGTCATATCTTATTTTCCTAATTACTAATTACAACAGTAATAAAATGGATATTACTGTGAATTCTGCCCCAGTTTGTCAGTTATAAAGATTCTTAACAAAAAGAGACCTGAAAACACCCCGCTAATCAAAGCCTTCTTTTTTAAGTAAGTGCGATGGTTAGGGAAGGATATCTTGACTTCAGGAACTAACTCTAAAATTTTGCTCATTTACTAAGAAAGCTGGATTAGAGCACGATTTATCTTATAATTCGTTACTATGGTCGCAGATAAAAGCCGCCTAACTTAGGAGGCAAATGAAAGCGAGAAAGCGCTTTTAAATGCCTTGATGCAAAGCCAAACTTTAAATGTTAAACCTACCGTGTGCCCCACGGTGAATTAAGCTTGAGGAGTGTCTTGAAAGAGACAGGTATGCTCTATAAGACGGGGAGTGACTAACCGCAAGATCAGCCCAAGAATCACACTCTATACAAGAGATGTGAATATCAAAGTAAGGCTACTCAAAGAGTTTGTACAATATTAGAGGAGACAAATTCATATGACAATTGACGTGATTGAACATGGTGGAGATCCCCAAGTTGGGAATCTCGCTACTCCGATTAACGCTTCAGGGTTCACAAAAGCTTTCATCAATGGCTTGCCAGCTTACCGCCCAGGGCTATCAGCTCATCGCCGAGGTCTAGAAGTTGGTATGGCTCATGGCTATTTTCTGTATGGTCCCTTTGCCCTACTAGGTCCACTGCGTCACACAGATCTTGCCAGCACTGCCGGTTTATTAGCAGCAGTTGGTTTGGTTTCAATTCTTACTATCGCTTTGTCCATTTACGGTGCAGCAGGTTCAGGCAAACCGATAGCTACAGTGACTACACCTAATCCTCCCGAAGGTCTAGGGTCAAAAGAAGGGTGGAGTGAATTTGCCAGTGGTTTCTTAATTGGTGGTTGTGGCGGAGCATTTTTCGCCTATTTCCTTTGCCAGACACCTCATCTAGAACCATTGCAAAAGATCGCCGGTGGTGTGTGGTCATCCTAACTCAGATAGTTAAGCGTTATCACCTGAGTTCGATAGAAAGCAGTTGGCATTATTTTTTTGTAGCTATCTAAAAGCTATCTCCATCAAAAATTATTGCCTTAACTAGTCTGTCCTATCTTACTCAGGTTTCAGTAGGGGGCGTTAGGTACATACTCCATTGCAGTTATCATGAGTTACACTTTTGTGAGTGCCATAAAGTACTATCCTTTGAAGTCGTTCAAGATTGTGTATTTGTGTTACACTCCTTCAACGCACCCTACACTACCTATTTAGAATTTACCCATTGCTAACACTTTTACTGAGCAATTCAGTTTTCTCAAATTACCTGTGGCAATACCTTTTAGTTTAGGGAACTCCAAGAAATAAATTATTCCAATTTTGGGATTTTACTGGCTTGTATTACTCCCCAGCTCCCTCAGCTAACCCAGCGATGGGATGTTTTTTTATTTGTTGCTTAAAACTCGATTCAGTAATAAATTGTCAAATTTTTATAGCCACATCAGAAGGTATCCTTACTCTTGGAAGGCTTCTACTACAAATGCATAAGTCCTCAGTTAACAATTAATAAGCACTGGAAGATAAGTTTCTATGATTGAAAAAATTTTGGTATCCGTAGCCGGTCGGGGGCTGTGTGAAGAGATGCTCAATATGTTGACGGAAATCCCTTCTCTAAAACAGGCATCGGTCACAGTTTTACATGTTGTGCCACCCCAAATCACTGCTGAAGATATGTCTGCAAAGTTGGAAGATGGAGGGCAAATTCTCGCAGCCGCTGTCAAATCATTAAAAGTGGAACCAAGCCAAATCACTCCCAGACTCAAACAGGGAGATCCTAAGGTTCTAGTTCCTCAAGTGGCTCAAGAAGAGGATTCTGACCTGATTATTATGGGTTCGCGAGGGCTCAAACGTTTAGAATCAATTTTACAAAACTCTGTCAGCCAATACGTTTTTCAATTGTCCAACCGCCCGATGTTGTTAGTGAAGGACGACACCTACATCAAACAAGTTAGGCGTGTGATGGTGGCAATAAATAAATCTGAACCGGCTCAGCAGTCCTTAGATTTAGCACTATCCCTAGTGCGAGATATTCCAGGGGGTAAATTATATCTAGCGCATATTAATCCAGACCGGCGTAAATCCGGCAACGGGAAGAAGATCTAGTTCTAGCAGAGGCAGCAGCGAAAGCAACGCAGCAAGGTGTTGCTTGCAGCTGCCATAATAGTGTTGGTCAGGCTGGAGTAGAAATTTGCCGGTTAGCAGAAGAATTGAATATCGACTTATTGATTCTCGGTTCTCCTGACAGACGTCCTTCCATCGCCAAGGCTTTAGTGGATTTGGATCGATTACTGGGCAATTCATTGTCAGATTATGTTCGTGTGTACGCCAACTGTCCTGTGTTGTTGACACGCACGACTACTTAACCCAGATTTAGAATAAGAAGGATTTTCTAAGAACGATATAAAAAAACCAACCTTGCTTAGAGCGAGGGTTGGTTTTTTTTGACAGCAGATTTTAACTGTCTTGGTTACCCTGGCTACTAGCTGTTTGGATATACAAAATCAACAAAAATACAGCAGGAACCAGAACAAACAGAATGGTGGCAATAAATCCTAAATCGTTAACTTGCATTGAATCGATGCCTCTCAATCATCTTTAACCCATGTCTTATTAGAATATCATTACTCTCGAGAAAAAAGGCAGGAGGCTCCAGGGCAGAAGGCAGAAGGCTCCAAGGTAAACTGACTGGTTTCTCATCTTTTATTGGGACACAGGGTGCTCCTCAGGGGCTCTGGAGAAACAAGGTTATTTACTTAGGGCTTGCTGAATAAGTGT
Source organism: Caldora sp. (assembly GCA_965222765.1). Classification (GTDB taxonomy): domain Bacteria; phylum Cyanobacteriota; class Cyanobacteriia; order Cyanobacteriales; family Coleofasciculaceae; genus Caldora. The sequence continues at coordinate 25,439 of CBDCVG010000064.1, read as the reverse complement.
GGAAGCTATGCCATACTTTGCTTTCAATCATTTTCTGCCTAGCAAGCGTGCAAGGAAATTGTATCGATGGGTTCAAAAACCTTGCACTTTCGTGGAAAATTCCCTAACACCTACCACCTCTTTCCCTTACCTAACACCTAACACCCAATGGTGACAAGTTAAAGGGTAGTGCATTTTGTCAAGTACTATATATAGTGATTTGTAAATCAAAAACTCTATATATGGAAGACCAAAAGGGTCAGAAAAATCAATTTTTCTTCTTCCCTACTCCCTGCTCCCTTGACAACGACATTTTTACCTTAACTTGTCACCAATGCCTAACACCTAACACCTATGGAAACCCGAAAATTACGACTTATTCAGCAAGCCCTACTTACTCACTTGAATCACTTGCAAACTACCACCAGCGTGTAAGGTATGATTGGACACCTGAAAGCCTATCTCCTGAAGTAACCCAATCAAATCAGTATCCAACAACTGCCAAGCAGTCTCCGTCTCAAATAACCGTAGGAATAGGGCTAATCCAGGCCAAAATAGCAAATTAGTTGGCTTGTGAAAATCCACTAGAGCAAATACCCCTCCTGGCTTTAGTACTCGATAAACCTCATTAATAATAGTTTGTAATTGAGAAGGCTTCATTTCATGGAGTGCCACACTTGTATGCACCAAATCAAAATGATTGTCTGGAAATGGCATCTCTTCTGCCGCTGCTTCAACATAGGATGCCTCGGGAACATTAGTCTGTGCTCGTTCTAATGACACTAGCGAGACATCTAAGCCAGTAACATTATTGCTAAACTTTACTAAAAATTTGGTAGCTTGACCACTGCCACAACAAAGATCTAGCACCATCATTTCTGGGTAAATTTTGAATCCTTGCAAAGGCAGGCCGTGGAATCGTGTTTCCCCGCCCACACTGAGGGCAGCCACACGAGAAATCCCATCATATAGCCATTGGTACTGATAACTCCAAGTCCTTAAAATCGTAGCCATTACTCACTCTCTAGTAAAGATCTGTATTTCTTACTGCAAATTACAACCATCAAAACAATATATTGTTAAAATCAGTAACAAATATAAAATTTTGGGAAATCTGTGAGGACTATGGGTCGTACTGGGGTACTATTACTAAATTTGGGTGGACCAGAGGAATTGGAGGATGTTCGTCCCTTTCTCTACAACTTGTTTTCTGACCCCGAAATTATTCGTTTGCCTTTTTCTTGGCTGCAAAAACCTCTTGCTTGGTTTATTTCCACTCGGCGAGCTAAGACATCTCAAGAAAACTACAAGCAAATTGGAGGCGGCTCCCCACTAAGACAAGTCACAGAAGCCCAAGCTCAAGCCCTCCAAGAACATTTGCACCAACAAGGGGAAGAAGCTCGTATCTATGTGGGTATGCGTTACTGGCATCCCTTTACTGAAGAAGCTGTTGATCAGATTAAGCGCGATCAAATTGAACAACTAGTAATTCTTCCTCTCTATCCCCAGTTTTCAATCAGCACCAGTGGTTCTAGCTTCCGGATTCTAGAACAACTATGGCAAGAAGACCCGAAACTCAACGAAATTGAGTACACCATTATTCCCTCTTGGTATAAACAGCCCGATTATCTGCAAGCAATGGCGCAGTTAATTGAGCAGGAACTAGAACAGTTCCCTGAGCCTGAATCTGTTCACATCTTCTTCAGTGCCCATGGTGTTCCCTTAAGCTACGTTACAGAAGGTGGTGACCCCTACCAAGAAGAAATTGAAGATTGCACCGCCTTGATTATGAAAACCCTCAACCGCCCAAACCCGCACAACCTAGCTTATCAAAGTCGAGTGGGTCCGGTAGAGTGGCTCCAACCTTACACCGATGATGCTCTCCGAGAATTGGGTATCCAAGGGGTCGAAAATTTGTTAGTGGTTCCCATTAGCTTTGTCTCTGAACATATTGAAACCCTTCAAGAAATTGATATTGAGTATCGAGAACTAGCAGAGGAATCAGGGATTAAGAACTTCCAGCGTGTACCTGCTCTTAATACTCATCCTGTCTTTATTAACTCACTCGCAACTTTGGTGACTGAAGCTCTAGAAGCTCCTAGCCGTAAGTTTTCAGAAGCAGTACGTCCAAACAAGACAGTCAAGATGTATCCTCAAGAGCGTTGGGAGTGGGGTATGACTACAGCAGCAGAAGTCTGGAACGGTCGTTTGGCAATGATTGGTTTTATTGCTTTGATGTTAGAGTTAATTACTGGTCACGGACCACTGCATTTCGTTGGATTATTATGATCAGTTAATTGTTAATTGTCAATAGCTAATGGTTAATTGCTAATTGTTCACTTTTCAACTAGGAAGGCAGCAGGGAAGGAACTTTAAGAAATCAATTACCCAATTTTTGCACTCAACGTGTTTGGAAATTGGGAATTGAGAATTCGCAATTGTAAATATTTCCCTTGTCTCCCCCATCTCAATGTCTGCCTTGTACCTCTACTCCCTAACGTTCAATCGAGTTTCTGACGGCGTAGCCGACGACGTCTGTAAGCATGGGTTTGCTTCATATACCAGCGATACCACTGTTTAGAGCTGCGTATCGCTAGCCATAATAGTAGCAAGGCAATTAATCCTCCCTGCTGAGGTGCATCAAAAGCAAAAAGAACCAAAGCAACGCACAGAAAATCCTCAATAAAAACCAGCCATAGCGGTAAGCCCCTTAAACGAAAGAACCAGCCCACTTGAACCAGTTGGAGTACTAAAGCCAACAAACTGCCGACTAGGCCAATTATCCAGACAACTGGAACAGAAGCTTTGGTAAACTGAGCAATTGCAATGCCCATAATAGCGCCAACAATCGGACTTAAGAATAGCTGAACCATTTGTAAAATTCTCTGTCCGATGAGCTTTTTGGAAGCAAATAGCTCAAACAATGACCAACTAGTCAGGATACCTACCAAGACTGATGGGTTAATATTAGACAGCAGTGGTACTCCTGACCAAAGATAATCACGGTGTAACAAGCCAATGAGAAGGAGGGGTAGCGCAATTCTCATTCCTGCTGCTGCTGAGGCGGAGAGTGCGCCTAGGAGTTCAAGCATTTTTACCTCCTGTTTGCCATACGAGTAAGTTGGTTATTCCCAAAAATTACGGGGTAACCAGAGTTGATGAAAATTTGGTTAGACCAATTTGTTTTGAATAGAAGTCGGATTTAAAAGTCCTTTCCCATTATTGACATAATTGTTTATTTATGTCCGTAGTGGCTTGACCAAACTTTGAAACTTTGGAAGGGCTCACAGGTTAAGAGGCATATGGCTATAACAGACGTAGCATACTACTTTCCAGCTAATAAACCATAGATATTCTTAATATTGTAACAATGCATATAGTATTGTGGTGTTTAAGGGAATCGTTAAGAAAAATCAGCGATAATTTTATTTATAGACTATTTTTTCTCCTTGGTGAGGAAGAGAACAAGCAGAGAATTTGATTTAATTAACAAGCTATAGATTGGTTGCTGCTGGTATAGATACCACCAAGAGTGTCTTCCTCCATCAAAGGATAAGGAAAACTTGGTTAACTAATAGGAGAAATAGCAGCATGTCTGATTCATTATTTATTGATGCTAGTAAAAGATTGAAAGCAGCACTGAAATATGTGTCTATTTCTGACGATGCGGGTGAACGATTAAAGTATCCGAAAGTAAGCTTGAGTGTTTCAATTCCAGTGCGAATGGATGATGGCTCTTTAAAGATATTTCAGGGTTATAGGGTGCGCTATGACGATACCAGAGGACCAGCAAAAGGCGGTGTACGCTATCATCCCAATGTTTCTCTGGATGAAGTTCAATCTCTTGCCTTTTGGATGACATTTAAATGTGCTGTTTTAAATCTGCCTTTTGGTGGTGGAAAAGGGGGAATTACCCTCAATCCCAAAACCTTATCAAAGCTAGAGTTAGAACGATTAAGTCGTGGGTATATAGATGCGATCGCAGATTTTATTGGTCCTGATGTTGATATTCTTGCTCCTGACGTTTACACTAACTCAATGATCATGGGTTGGATGATGGATCAATACAGTGTCATCCGCCGTCAATTCAGCCCAGCCGTTGTTACTGGTAAACCTCTGACTATGGGGGGAAGTATTGGTCGCGACGGAGCAACTGCTACTGGTGCTTTTTTTGTGATTCAATGTATTTTACCCAAACTTGGACTGCAACCTCAATCAACAACTGTGGCGATTCAAGGATTTGGGAAGGTGGGTGCTGTGCTGGCAGAACTTCTCGCCAAAGTAGGTTATAAAGTTGTCGCTGTTAGTGATTCTCAGGGGGCAATTTATGCGCAACAAGGGCTAGATATTCCTAGTATTAGGCAATATAAAGCTTCTACTCAAGGAATAAAAGCTGTCTACTGCCAAGGAACAGTCTGTAACATTGTTGAACATAAATCCTTGACTAATGAAGAACTTTTAGCCTTAGATATTGATGTACTCATTCCTGCTGCTTTGGAAAATCAAATCACTGAAGAAAATGTGCAGGATATCAAAGCCAAATATATCTTTGAAGTAGCTAACGGACCAATAGCCTCTAATGCTGATGAAGCTTTATCAGAAAAGGGTATTTTTGTTATCCCCGATATTTTAGTTAATGCTGGTGGCGTTACCGTTAGTTATTTTGAGTGGGTGCAAAACCGAAGTGGACTTTATTGGACACTAGAACAGGTTACTGAGCGTCTAAAACAGAAAATGATCGAAGAAACTGAACAAATATGGTCAATTTCTCAAGAACTAGCAATTTCCATGCGCACTGCTGCTTATGTTCATGCCTTGAATCGGCTTGGCGAAGCACTTAATGCGAAAGGAACAAGAGATTACTATGTTAATGAGCGCACTTCTTAATTCTCAATTTTTCCTATGAGTTACACTGTTTGCAAGCAGCAGTATCAGCCAACTACTTTGTCAATCAAGCTAATTGTTTCTGGCTTAATGTTGACACTAATAGGTACGGTTAAAGCACCCTTGGTGAATGCTCAACCTGCGATCGTACCTATCATCACTCAAGCGCAAGAAACAATAGAAAGCAACAAGATCGCTAATCAACTACTGGGGAAGTGGCAAGCTAGAGATCCCAACACTGACGAACTGGTGACGTTTATTTTTGCGCCAGAGGCTAAATTACTGATTGTTTTACCAGACAAGGAAGAATCTGTGCTCGCAATCCAAATGGGTTACGCGATTGATGTCACTACTCAACCCATGCAACTGGAAGTAATAGCTAGTCCTGATGAAGTAGCCCAAACTATCTTTGAGCTGACTAACGAAGGTAAGCTACGTTTAGAGTTAGATGGTATTGACCCTGGACAACCTACACCTACTGCTTTTAGTTCTAATGCCACCCTGTTTGAGAAGATTTCTGATAGTACAACTTTGCCAGAGGATGTGCAAGTAGTCGAGTTGGAGACTCAACCCAAAACTTCAAAGCCAAAGATCCCAATCCAATTTATAACTCTCCTAACCCAAGCACAACAGGATTATTATTTAGAAAACGGTAAATTTGCCGCTGATGCCGAAGAATTGGAGATTGTAACTAACTTGGAAACCGAGTTCTACCGCTATGAGATAGTTCCTCAAGGCGATTCCCAACAGAATGGTTCTGCTATAGGCAACGTACCCACTCAAAGTGTGGCAATTATGGCTTTACCTAAGCCAGATACTGAACTACCTAGCTATATTGGTTGGCTATTCGTCACCGAAGTTGAAGGTGAAACTACTGCTATGAGAAGGATTTGTGAATCTGATGAATCCTCAATTGCACCATCAGTAATGCCTACAATTGCTGTGCAGGATGACTCATTAGTAATTCAATGTCCAATGGGTTTTACTTTCTTGAGATAGAAGGCTGTATTGCATACGCCCAGTGCAATAGCATTGGTAACAAGTTAAGAAAAAAATGTCGTTGTCATACTATTCAGGATCAATCCCTACTTCCCGCAGTAATTCTTCTAAGCATTTAGCTCGTTCTTCAGCAATAGCCGCCCGATTTTCAGCATCTGAGGCTCGTTGCTTAGCTATTTCTGATATTTGGCGCTCCTGTTGGAGTCGTTCTGAGATAATTTCTTTATCTTGACGTTCCTTTTGAAGTTGTTCTTCTGGAGTTAAATATCTTTGTCCTTGTTGATCATACCAATATAACCATTCTCTCGTAATTCCTTGATATGTTCCTTGTTCTCTACCAAGACCTAAATTAATTTCTGACAACCAGACTGGTTCACCTGTTAATAATTGATACTCTCCATCCTTCAGTTGATATATTTCCAAACGAGGTTTTCTTTTTCTTAAGGGATTATAGATGACATAATATAATATTCCCAGTTCTGCATAATCTTGTTTCTTTTGTCTATATTCTCCTCGTCTGGTTTGAGAAATCACTTCTAACACCATAATTGGTACTTTCTTCTCTTCCCATAAAACATAAGATAAACGTAAATCTGAATCGATAATTCTGGGCACTCCAATACTTAGAAAACCATCGGGTACAATTGCTGGTTCATCTGGAACACAATAAATTCCCATATCTACCCTAAAAAACCAATCCATTCTTTCTGACCAAATCAAGGCAAGAATTGCTTTGAGTAATCCAGGAATTAAATCTTGTAATTCGTTATCCACAGGTGTATCATCTGAGTCAGGTAAATCTTCAGCAGAGGGTAAACATTGTCGAGGATTATATTCTAGTAACATAGCTTCTAAAACCATTACTGGGCTTTGATGACACCGAATTTAGTGACTTCTTTTCAGAGGCGAGCTTACACAGAGTCGCTTTTTCATGGTATTATCTGCCATCGCTTTTCGCTCACCTGAGCTGAAATTGAGACACTATACTGTCCGACAAGGAAGAAGAAACTCTAGACAGTTGGTTACCAGTTCCAGTTCCCTTATTCGTTAGCATCAATATAAGCCCTGGTCTTGATAATCAATAGTCAATCTAAAATCTAAAATCTAAAATCACCAAATCTTCAATCCTTTCTGCCCTCAAACATTAAAACTCCTAAGATGCCAACTTCAGAACACAGAACTTTTCAGCTTAACTTTGAAAAACCGCTTGTTGAATTAGAGAAAAGAATTGAGCAAATTCGTGAACTTGCCACAGAAAATAAGGTTGATGTTTCTGACCAAATTCGCCAACTCGAAGCCAGAGCTACACAACTACGCCAGGAGATTTTCAGTAGTTTATCACCAGGACAGCGTCTACAGTTAGCACGTCACCCCAGACGTCCGAGTACGCTAGACTACATTCAGGCAATTAGCGATCACTGGATTGAACTGCATGGCGATCGCGGTGGTTCTGATGATCCAGCCTTAGTTGGTGGTATTGGCAGCTTGAACGGACGTTCAGTAGTCATCCTGGGTCATCAAAAGGGTCGAGATACCAAGGATAATGTAGCTCGAAACTTTGGCATGGCATCTCCAGGAGGCTACCGTAAGGCTATGCGGCTGATGGAACATGCTAATCGCTTTAGTATGCCGATTTTGACCTTTATTGATACGCCAGGAGCTTGGCCAGGTATTGAAGGAGAAAAGTTGGGTCAAGGAGAAGCGATCGCTTACAATCTCCGAGAGATGTTCCGTCTGGATGTCCCAATTATTTGTACGGTTATCGGTGAAGGTGGTTCTGGTGGAGCTCTGGGAATCGGTGTTGGTGATCGACTATTGATGTTTGAGCATTCTGTTTACACCGTAGCTAGTCCTGAAGCTTGTGCAGCCATCCTTTGGAAAGATGCGACAAAATCCCAACAAGCTGCTGCTGCTCTAAGAATTACTGCTTGGGATCTCAAAGAATTGGGGATTATTGACCACATTTTGGCAGAACCATTAGGGGGGGCTCATGCTAACCCGTTGGCAGCTGCTTCTATCCTTAAGAATGTACTGGTAGAAAATCTCGAAGAGCTTTCTGAACTAACAAGTCAACAGCGCCAAGACTTGCGTTATGATAAGTTTCGTAACATTGGTGTTTTTACCGAGCTTTCTGCTAATCATTGTTGAGTAGCACTTACTCAACTTCCTTCAGGAGAGGCAACAACTCCCATAGCAGATTGCAGGTAAATGAAGTACAGATATTAATAATCTTTCCTCTTCTGGGATAAGCATTAGCTCCCTCAACTCCCTGCTGCTAATTCCGAATTTTCAGGTGATATAATTATTACTGTAACAATCGTTTACATTTTTCTCATTTAAGGTGGTCAAGCAATATCACTACCTAATTCTGGCTGACTGTAAAGTCAGAATTAGTTAGTAATATTGCCCTAGTCAGTCATTCCCAAGACAGGTTAGAGGTAAGACAATTGTTACTTGTTAGTTATTAGTCATTTGTTACTTTAAGTTTTTGACAACCAATAACAAATAGCTAATAACCATTTAATTAATGTTTCAGAATTTCCATCAGGCTAATTATGACTATTGCGTCTTCCAATGGTTTCAATCGTGCTGAGTCTATCTCTAAGCTAGACCCTAACAGTTATTTAGAAACACGACCCGATCGCAACACCCAGAATGGTCAGCAGCCAAAGCTGCAACAACCCACGGAAGACATGAATCAGGAAATGATGGAAGCCGTGCGGACAATGCTCTTGGGGGTTGGTGAGGATCCACAAAGGGAGGGACTTTTGAAAACTCCTAAGCGGGTAGCCGAGGCAATGCAATTTTTGACCAGTGGCTACAATCAATCCCTAGAAGAACTAGTTAATGGAGCCATTTTTGATGAGGGTCATAATGAAATGGTTTTGGTTCGGGATATCAATTTCTTTAGCCTTTGTGAACATCACATGCTACCGTTTATGGGTAAAGCTCATGTAGCATATATTCCCAATGAAAAAGTTGTGGGACTCAGTAAACTAGCTCGTGTGGTGGAAATGTACGCACGGCGGCTGCAAGTCCAGGAACGCCTGACTCGCCAGATTGCCGAAGCAATTCAAACGATCTTGGAGCCTCAAGGTGTGGCGGTAGTTATGGAAGCTACCCATATGTGTATGGTAATGCGGGGTGTCCAGAAACCTGGTTCCTGGACAGTCACTAGTGCCATGTTAGGTATTTTTCATGATGAACAAAAAACTCGTGAAGAATTCCTGAACTTGATTCGTCATCAACCTAGCTTCTTTTAATTCCTCATCAACTTAGCTTCTTTTAACTGAGATTGTTCCACAACTTTTAAGCTGTGGAACAATCTCAGTATTATGAAGTCCGGTTGCGAGTGAGAACACAGGGACATAATCATGGATGTTTGGCAAGCTGATTTTTACCGGCGTCCGTTGCAGGATGTTAAGGAGCAAATACTGTGGGAGTTGTTTATTTGCGATGCCAGAGGCAGTTTTACTTACTCTGCCTTTTGTCCCCAGGAGTCAATTAATACGGATTGGTTAGTGAATCAGTTGCAGCAAGCAACAGCACAGAGGTTACCCAAGGTTATTCAAGTATTTCGTCCCCAGTCCCTAAATTTACTTGCCAGTGCCGGGAAAAAATTGGGTATCTCAGTGATTGGAAAAAGAGACACCATCATCCTTAAGCAAAAGTTACAAGAAAGGGCCGCTCAATACCCCCAGCAAGATAATTATACTGGTAAGGCTTATAACCCTCTTGCTCTTGACAAACCACCACCAATACCCCTAACTGAAAATCTCTGGGGCGATCGCTGGCGTTTTGCGACTCTCCCAGCAGGTAATATTGTAGAAGCATTTTGCGATCGCCCCATGCCGATTTTGCAAATGCCAGAATCTCTCTTCCCGCTAAATTTGGGGTTAGCGTCCACTTTACCAGTACCGGGAATAGTAATTGATGGAGGACGCCAGTCAATGTCTCTAGCACGTTGGCTTAAGGATGCTCAACCTGTTGCTCTAAAATATATTCCTGGTGCGCCAGATGGGCTAATTTTAGAAGCTGGGTTGGTTGAGCGGTGGGTGGTTGCTACTTTTGAGGATCAAGAAGTAGTAGTAGCAGCCAAGAAGTATCAACAGCGTCAGGACCAAAGTCAAGGTTTACATTTTTTGTTGGTGCAGCCAGATGATTCGGGAATGACTTACACTGGTTTCTGGTTGTTACAGGACATTGAGGAGTAGAACGTTGATTCTCAATCCATTAATTCCTATCAGGGAACAAGAAGAATTTTAGCTGGTCAGTTATTTCTGTATCAGTAGGGTTAAAAACCACTTTAGGATTAGGTACAAATACAACTAAATCAAGTACATGCATCGATTGTTCAAAATTCTGAACTTGTTCCAATCTAAAACTGGTTGGCAATTTCTCATAACCCGATTCTTCAGGACATTCGATTCTATCCTGAGAATCCACCAAGGTAGTCGTTTCAAACGTACCACAATCGCGGTTTGTCTGTTACTGTTCGGACTGACTGCAACCCAGGTTTACGCTTACAAAACCTCAACTAAGATAGCAACAAGTACAACCGTAGTGGACAATGGAGTCAGTCACCAGCAGGAATTTCGAGGAGTGTGGGTTGCCTCGGTAGCTAATATTGACTGGCCCTCCCAACGCAATCTATCTGTTGCTCAGCAGAAAGCTGAACTGATTGGTATCCTCAATCGGATGCAGGAGTTGAACCTGAACGCACTAATTTTACAGGTAAGACCTGCTGGAGATGCTCTATACCAATCGAACCTAGAACCATGGAGTTACTGGTTGACTGGAGGGCAAGGACAACCTCCACAACCTTACTACGATCCCTTGGAATTTGCGATCGCAGAAAGTCATAAACGCAATATCGAACTCCATGCTTGGTTTAACCCCTACCGCGCCAAAAATGGTAGTAGCTACTCCTTAGCAGGAAGTAACATGGCGCAGAGATTTCCCCAGTATGCCTACCAATATGGCAATTTAGTCTGGATGGATCCTGGTGCTCAAGAGGTACAAAACCAAACCTATAATGTTGTCATGGATGTAGTGCGTCGTTACGACGTGGACGGCATTCACTTTGATGACTATTTCTATCCCTATCCTAAAGCCGGAATTAGCTTTCCAGACGATCAAACCTACCAGGCTTATCTCAGTACGGGTGGCTCTTTGTCAAAGGATGACTGGCGGCGCAATAATGTGAACCAACTCGTCCAACGCCTCTCCGTGGCAATCCACACCGAGAAACCCCATGTTAAATTTGGTATTAGTCCCTTTGGGATTTATCGTCCTGGTGAGCCTGCAGGAATTAAAGCTGGACTAGATCAGTATGGTCAAATTTATGCTGATCCTAAATTATGGATGGAACAAGGTTGGGTAGATTACTTAGCACCTCAACTCTATTGGCGTATTGATCCACCTGATCAAAGTTACCCGGCGCTCCTGGATTGGTGGGTTTCACAAAATCCCCTTAACCGCCATATTTATGCTGGTAACTACCTGAGCCGACTTGCTGTAGACGATTGGCCAGTTTCTGAAATTGAACGGCAGGTAGCTATATCTCGTCAGGAAGCTGAGCGATTGTCTCTGGGGAATATCTTTTTCAGTATGAAGATGTTCTTACAGAACAAAAAAGGGGTCAATGATGTCTTCAAAGCTTCAATTTATCCCAAACCTGCCCTGACACCGAAGATGGATTGGCTCGATGAGCAACCGCCTAATGCTCCATTACAGTTAAAGTCTAATTCGGGTTTACTCAGTTGGGACAAGGACACTTCCGGTGAGGTGCGTTCTTGGACACTGTATCAGAAACAAGGAGAGAGCTGGCATCTACAAGAAGTTTTGAATGCCAAGGCAACGGAGGTTCAAGTACCGCCGGGAACCTATGCTTTGTCTGCGGTGGACTCCCTATCTAATGAAAGTCCAGCTGCACTGATTCAAGTTCCCTAGAATACTAGTTCAGTATTCCTGTTTACGACACAATCTACACCTGAGGGCGAAGCATTCGGATACAAAAACTAGGGTTTGATCAGATAAATTATCGCTCGAAAGCTTCGCCCGCATTTCCCACCCCCTGTTTTTTCTAACTTTTTCAGCAAGCCCTACTTACTCTTGCGCCTCCATCTGCCGCAGCAAATCTGGACCACGAGATGTTCCTAGCCTTGTTGCACCAGCAATTACTAAATCAAAGGCTTGCTCAATCGTGCGAATGCCTCCTGATGCTTTGATACCAATTTGTCCTTTAGTTACTTGCTTCAAAAATTTAACGTCGGCAACTGTCGCACCACCATGCCAGCCAGTACTAGTTTTCAGGAATTGTGCACCAGTATCCAGACATATTTCCGCAGCAAGTTGCTTTTCTGCATCTGTTAGTAGAGTCGTTTCTAGAATAACTTTAACAAGTTGACCAGTTTCTTCACAAATTTGAGCAATTTCCCGATATAGTTCCTCAGTTTTACCAGCTTTGAGGTAACCAAGATTGAGCACTAAATCCAACTCCTTTGCTCCATTTTCTACAGCCTCTTGTGCTTCGTAGAGCTTGGTAAGAGATGTAGTTGCACCAGCAGGAAAACCGATAACTGTACAAACTTTCGGTGTCTTGCCGTGGAGCAGTTCAGCAGCTTGTTTTACATAAATTGGGTATACACACACTGCTGCAAATTGAAAGCGATCCGCCTCTTGACAGCACTTTTCTACTTGCTCTGGTGTGGCTGTAGAATTTAGCAGTGCATGATCGATGAACCGGGCAATTTCTATATCGGGATAGTCATTTGTCATTTGTCATTTGTCATTTGTCGTTTGTCATTTGTTGTTTGTGGCTTGTGATAACTCTCTCTATCTTCAACTGCGCCAACAACTTCGTCAATGGATTCAAACTAAAGATGCTCCAGCACTTCCTACAAGTCACTGCAATTGAGGGAGACAATAGCGATCGCCCCTACGTTACGATTACAGGGTATTTTGAGAGCATCTGCCATGGCTTTTGACAACACTTGTAAGTTTCTAGCTGAAACCTTCACTGATGATATTACAACTTGGTTATTGGGACAGTCGGTGACCCTGAGCCGATTAGAGACGAAAGAACTTTCCCTAGAGCCAATTCGCCCTGATGCCTTGGTTCTGTTGCAATCAGAATCGTTAATTCTACATATTGAGTTCCAAGTTGAACCAAAAGCAAGTATCCCATTTAGAATGGCAGATTATCGGCTCAGATGCTTTCGCAAGTATCCCGATAAAGCAATGAGGCAGGTGGTGGTGTATCTACGTTACTCAGAAAATCCCTTAGTTGAGCAAACGACTTTTGAGTTGGAAACGTTGCATCATTCGTTCGAGGTGATCCGTATTTGGGAGCAACCAGCTTCATTGTTTCTCCAGTCAGAAGGGTTGTTGCCCTTTGCGGTGTTGGCTGAGAGGGGTGGTAATCGCTCTGCTGTTCTCCAGGCTGTTGCTGATCGTATTAAGATGATCCCAAATGGGGAACGCCAAAGTAATGTGGCAGCTTCAACGGCGATTCTGGCTGGGTTAGTATTGAAACAAGACTTGATTCGGTCGGTACTACGAGAAGATATTATGCGCGAATCGGTAATTTATCAGGAAATTTACTCTGCTGCTGAAGAGCAGGGTCTACGGAAAGGTGAAGTTAACATGATTCTGAAACAACTCAACTATCGAGTAGGGCCTCTTGAGCCCAATTTACAGGCTCAGATAGAAACACTCAACCTCTCCCAGGTGGAAGAATTGGGAAAGGCGCTGTTAGATTTCTCGGGTGTGGCTGATTTAGTGGCTTGGTTACAGGTGATCACTGATTAGACTTCTTGCATAAATCCCGGAAGGGTGTTCGCGAAGCTTCAATATTAAGGTTGTCTATGACTTAATGTCGTATTGTGCTTTGGTAGTTTTTATTTTCATCTTCTTTTTTCTTAAATTCTGACTCTTGGCTCCCTGAGAAGTTAAAAAATGTCCAAGGAGTTCCAATACGAATTCAACATCCCCCAAGAACACCCAGCAGGTACCTTTATTCTTGACCATGAAGACCAAGGGATGATGCAGAAAATCAGTAACGTTCTCTAGCAATTGCGAAAATTGTGTTGCACAAGCGAAAGTTGATTTTGATTTTCTCTTTGATCGTTCACTTCTCAGCGATGCGGAAGGTAATTCCAAGGAGATCAAGGTGGAAGTGGTCAGTGCAATCACTAACGAAGTAATGCCTTTCGATGTGATCGGTAACCCAACAATAAACATCCGGATGTTGCATTGAGCGATCGCTTTAGCCCTCTTCTGTCACTTTCCGAAATTCTGACGATATTCCGTCATTACAGCCAACGATACCTAACGAGAGAATCAGGGTTTGACCCCTATTTTTCGGAGTCTGACAGAAGAGGGTTAGGGACTTCCAAAAAATAAAACATCCCACAAAAAGAATGATAATCATTGTCAGGCGGATAGGAAGGGGCAGCCAAGGCTGCCCCTTCCTATCCCCTCATCTAGGGCTTGCTGCATAGCCTTGTGGAAGCCATACCAGACATGGCTTTCAAGTAATTTTTTTGCTTGAAGAGTGCTTGCGATCGCAAGCACAAAACAGCGACACATTTTGATTTTTATTTGCGTAATATTCACGCAAATATTACACAAATACTTTGCACTTCTCTCCACCAGTATAATTGCGGCATAAAACTATTGTAACAAGCTTGAAAACTACGTGGCGACACAATTTATGTCAATAAACCACTTACCTAAATTTGGGAAATCTTCATTGGCACAATGAGTGAGGTGGATAGTAAGCCAAACGTATATTGAGTTGATATTGCTGAGCAAACTCGACGATACGTTTCATGAATTGAGTACGACGGGAACTATTTTCTGCTCCATTATCTTGGTTAATAACCAGTGTCTTAATCTGGGTAAACCGCCCACTTTCTCGCTCCCAAAAATCGGCTATTACATCAACTATAAAGTCACTAGTAACTTTCGATTCTGTGAAGTACAAAAATAATTCATCTAATTCTGGAAGAAAGATGCCGTAAGGCGTTACAGTTGTTTTTGGGTTATAATCATGGTCTTCAGCCGAGGTTGGAATTCGGTTTTTTCCACCACGAGCAAATGAACCTATTTTTACGCGAGTTTTGGCATCTAGACTAAGGCGTAAAATACTTGGGTCGTCTTGTGCCTCTTGATTAATTATTGCTAGTTGTGAGAAGATGGCATCAGTTTCCAGAATTTTTTTTGAGGTTGAACTTTTGCCACCCGTCTCAGACGATAGCCCAACTCATTTAACTTGAGACGAATCGTTTCTACAGTTGGTAACTCTTCGGAACTATAACCAAATTTTGATATTAATTGCTTTCTTACTTCAGCTGCACTCAGGCGTGTATATAATCTTTGACTTTTAAAACTGGGGTCTGTTTGAGATTGAGAATCAACTAATTTTTTCAGATCTGATAAAAGATTTGGTAAATTTTCTTCAATTTTCTTTCTACTTCAGCTCCTCAGTTAATTCTATATACACCCCTGCTCTACCCAAAAAATCACTCCAGCTCAAATTTACTATAAAAAGGGGAGCTTTGGGGCGAAAAGTCACCCCCCAAAGGATAGGAAGGGGCAGCCAACGGCTGCCCCTTCCTATCCGCATGACAATAATTATCATTCTTTTTATGGGATGTTTTATTTTTTGGAAGTCCCTTAGCCATCAACCATTAGCTATTAGCTTTGAGCGTATTTCTTCAGAGCTAAAATAATTTACAGATGCAATCACCCGAAAATTAATCTGGTAGGGACGTAATTGCTAGTTGACTCAAATGCCTAAAGATGGACAACACTTGATATAGTTGATTTTCTCCAGGATCACGAGTGCGAAATCCTTTTGAAAGAGCATATCGTGGTCTTTCACCTCTGAGCAATTTGACAAAAACGAATGTTCCTCCGGTGGTAATCATACCATAACTGAGCTTTTGTCCATGGGGATTGCTCAGCATATAAGCTAGTAATTGAGGTAGTCCCGCTTCTGTAGAATAGGTAATCCTTTTCGATTCAATCACCATCACCCAAAATTGCTCTTTCAAGACTAATGCATCAATCTTACCTTTGACCAAAATTCCTTCATCTTCTGTCACCAACTCCACTGAATATTCTGACCTAATATAAAATGGTTCTAGAAAAAAGCCACCGACAAAGAGAATCGGATCTAATACTGCCATCCTCACTACATCTTCCAGTAGAGGTGGATATTCAAGCAGGTTAATAAAGCCAGCCTTCACTCGGTCTAACAACTGTTGATCAAAGTCACTAACCTCCGGTAAATCCTCTTGCCACTCTGGGAAAAAATCACTGTCTGTGACTAATTCAATCCCAAAGTTATCTATTAAGTAGCGCAGATCTATTGCTTGAGCTTGGAGAGTTTGTACCATTTGAGTCGCTTTAGTCTCAGGGTATAATCTCAAGTATAGCGAATCACTAGTATCTAGGACAGCGATTTTTTTTCAATTTTCAATTTTCCATTGCCTTATAACAGATTAAATGTTTTCCCAATAAACCATCCGTAAAAAATAAAAAACAACCATCCTTCCCATTGAGTTAGTTTCTTATCTTGAGTCGCAAAAAATAGTAAAATCGTACCAGCAACCATAGTAGGCATAGCATTTACTAAAACAGCTTCAGGAATCAATAAATTACCAATTAATCGAGGAATTCCCATAACCATAAAGGCATTAAAAATATTTGACCCGATAACATTGCCTACAGCTATTTCTGCTTTGCCTTTTATACCAGCATTAATAGTGACTATCAATTCCGGAAGCGAGGTTCCTAGTGCTACTGCACTCACCGCAATTATTTCTTTACCAATATTCAAAATTTCAGAAATCTTAATCAGGGAATCAATAGTATAGTTAGCCCCAAAATAGAGAAAAATAGCACTTACTATAATGATTATTATTTGTCTGAGTAAAAAATTGGAATTTCTATTAACTATGGTGGGCTCTGGCTCGTCATTTGTTTCTTGTTCATTTTCTTCACTACCTTTGATAGTATAAAATAAATACATCAGATATCCGAGAATCAAAAGCCATGCTTCCCCTGTAGAAAAATTATTATCTCCAATTATCAAAGCCAGCAAAAATGCTGAACCAACAAATAGAGGTAAATCAACACTAACTAAATCATAGGTTATGCTTAAATATCCAGTACTCATAATTGAAGCTGTACCAATGATCAAGAAAATATTGGCAATATTGGAACCAACAACATTACCAACAACAATTTCAGATGAATTTTGAATAACAGCTAATATTGAAGAAATTAATTCTGGTAGTGATGTACCAATTGAAACAATTGTAACCCCGATAATAAACGGACTGAGCCCTATAAATAAGCCAACTTTTTCAGCAGCATCTGTGAAAAAATCTGATGCTTTGACCAAAATAGCTAAGCTGACCACAAAAAACACACAAACGATTATTAAGTCTGACATTTATCGAATATTTCACCACTATATAGTTTTCTACCATCTACAAGTTTGGAAGTACAACAATAGTTGTCTGCACAGATTTCAGTCACCGCTGAATTATCTTACTATCCTCCCTATTTCCCTACCTCCCCATCTTCCCTTAAGTTTGTTCGGGTTACCCGGGTGGGAGTATAATCAAGGATTGTGCCCTTATAAAATCAGTCAATGCCCAAACTAAAAACTCGCAAAGCAGCAGCAAAGCGCTTTAGAGCTACTTGCAACGGTAAAATTAAACGCCGCAGAGCTTTCAAGAATCACATCCTAGAACCTAAGAGCCCACAAAGAAAGCGCCACCTGTCTAAACTGACTTTGGTAAATGAACGGGATGCTGGCAATGTGCGCTTGATGCTGCCCTATTTGTAAAGATTAGGTCTTGATGTGCCCTAATCTACAACTCCGATAGGGCTAATTTTTTAACTCAATAACCAAAAATTCACAACTAACAACCAACAATGACACGAGTAAAACGCGGTAACGTCGCTCGTAAACGGCGCAAAAAAATTCTCAAACTGGCCAAAGGATACCGAGGTTCCCACTCGAAGCTCTTTCGCACTGCTAATCAGCAGGTAATGAAAGCCCTAAGGAATGCCTACCGGGATCGCCGCAAGCGTAAGCGGGATTTTCGACGCCTTTGGATTACTCGGATCAACGCTGCAGCACGTCAGCATGGCATGAGCTATAGTCAGCTGATGGGTCAAATGAAAAAAGCTAACATTGAGCTTAATCGCAAGATGTTGGCACAGTTAGCAGTGCTGGATCCCGCTAGCTTCCAAAAAGTAGTGGAATTGGCAAGTCAAGCTGGAAAATGAAGTAACAGAACTCCAACAAACAACCTATCCAATTTTTGAACTCGACGTGTTTGGGAATGGGGAATTAAGAATTAAGAATTAAGAATTGAGAATTGGGAATATCTCCTTATCTCCCCCAGCTCCCCACACTCCCTCTGCTTCCTTCTACCTCCTCTCCAGCAATGGTTAGCCACAAATTCTTCAGCTTCAGTTTGTCAATTGGGTTAGTGGTGATGTCTTTCTTGGCAACAACACCAGTTCCCAGTGCTGAGCTAGAAGAAATTGAACAACGAGGTAAGTTGATTGTGGCAGTAAAAGATAATTTGCGTCCTTTGGGCTTTCGTGGAGAGGATGGTAACCTGCAAGGGCTAGAAATTGATATTGCCAGACATCTAGCCGAAGAACTGTTGGGAGATCCCAATGCTATAGTTCTGCAACCAGTAACCAATCTTGACCGGCTCAATGTCGTGTTGAATGGTAAAGTTGACTTGACCATAGCTAGAGTGAGTTTCACCGAGTCCCGCGCTCGATTGGTGGACTTAAGTGATTACTACTACCTAGATGGTACAGGTTTGGTAACCAAGGATGCTTCTATTACCAAATTGGAGGATGTAGCCACAAGGAAAATTGCGGTAATTAAGGACTCTAGCACAATCCCTGTACTTAAAGATGCTTTGCCCACTTCTGAGCTAGTGGGGGTTGATTCCTACCAAGAGGCATTATCACTCCTAGAAAAGGGTGGTACTGATGCCTTTGCTGCGGATAAAAGTGTTCTTGCTGGTTGGGTACAGGAGTATCCTCAGTATCGGCTACTACCGACACGTCTTTCCGGTGAAGCTTTGTGTGTTGTGATACCTAAGGGTTTACAGTATACAAGGCTGCATCGAAAGGTTAACGAAGCGATCGCTCGCTGGCAAGCTGAAGGTTGGTTAGCAGAACGTGCAGCTGCTTGGGGTTTACCATAAGACTAGATTGTTCCTTCCCAGGGGGTGAACGAAATATGAAGTGGGATTTATAGCAAAGTATCCTCTCAAATAATTAGTTCTCCTTTGTTTCCCCATCTCCCTATCTCCCTATCTCCCCACCCTTTTTTTCGCTCACCCCTTCCCAGGTTACTAGTTTGAGTCTGGGGACTACCGCAAACATTTTGAAACCAGTCCAGTTTTAGACAATTATGGAAAATTCACTTCCTGTTATTTATCTGTCGTTATTGCTGTTCTTACTTTGCTTAGCTGGTTTTACGATCATTCGCCAGATCTTCAAAACTCGTAAAGTGGAAAGCACCCTCTCTAAACTGGAGAAAAAGCTCAAGCAAGAACGAGGCGAAGTAAAGGATTATTACGAGTTGGGTAGTATCTATCTCGATAAGAAACTGTTCGCCCAAGCAATAGTTCTATTTCAAAAAGCACTTAAAGCTTCAGATGGTGAGGAAGAAAACCTTGCTCCTGTTTACAATGCCTTGGGATTTGCCTATTTTTCCCAAGAACAGTACGATATCGCCATTCGTCAGTATAAAGAAGCACTCAAACAAGAGCCAGGATATGTCATAGCGCTGAATAACCTAGGTCATGTTTACGAACGCAAGAAACTAACAGCTCAGGCTTTGGAAGCTTACGAAGAAGCTCTGAAGTATGATCCAGAAAATCCAACCACTAAACGTAGAGCAGAATCCCTAAGGAAACAGTTTGTGGCACCTACCTAGGGCTTGCTGAATAAGTCGTAATTTTCAGGTTTGAATAGGTGTTAGGTGTTAGGTAGTAGGTGGTAGGTGAGGTTGGAGGTGTTAGGTTTTAGGAAATTTCCCAAGTCGGTGCTAAGAAATTGAGCCCATCGATGCAAAAAGCTTGGACTTGTTTGGCTTGCCATAGGATTGAAAGCCTGGTCTGGCATGGCTTCCACACTTATTCAGCAAACCCTACCTACCAAACTTCTGACGCATACGGGTAACAAAAATATCCACCTCTGGCAAATTCAGTCTAGTCGCTAATAAAGCAAAAATAGCTAAACCAGCTATCCCAGCTAAACTTAACTGCAACAGTCCTAACCAAAGATTACCGATATCTAGAACTTGCTCACAACCCCAACTGACACCCCAACTAGCTAAACCAGCAAAGACACCACTAACTGCTAATCCAAGAATCGGCAAAATCCACTCCCGCCAAGGTAAGCCATTAAGTTGTTTATTCAACAGCCACAACAGTAGCACCATCGAACTAATATTCACTCCAACAGTGGCGAATACGATACCTGGTGTACCAAAGGCATCCACCAGAAAATAATCCAGCACAGCATTGAGAAAGATATTAAACACACTGATGCGAAAGGGTGTTTGTCCATCTCCCAAACCATAGAATACCCTGACTAAAACATCCCTTCCTAAGTAGACGAACATACCAATACCATAAGCCATCAATACCGGGGCAACCTGCATCGCTGCCTGCTCATCAAAAGCTTGGCGCTCATACACTACCCGCACAATCGGCATCGCTAAAGTTATCATTAAGGCACTCAGAGGGAACATAGTCAGAGCTGTCAAAATCATGCCTTGACGAATCCGCTGCTTGAGTTCTTGCCAATTTTCCGCAGCAGCTAGCCGCGAAAATACTGGCAGCAGAGGCACTAAAATCACATTGGAAATAATGCCTAAAGGCGTATTAACCAAAAGATTGGCAAAATTCAAGCTAGCACCAGCGCCTGGAATATAAGAGGCAAAAAACAAGTCCGTGTAAACATTAATATGCAGCATTCCAGAAGAAAGGGTTGCCGGTGCCATTACCAGAAAAACTTCCTTAACCCCTGGTAGTCGCCAGTCAAATCGCAAGCGTAACTTGCCCATATTAATGCGCCACTGGGCTGCCAGTTGCACTAACCACTGGAGAATGGCTCCAATGAGAGTGCCACCAGCTAATACAGCTCCCCCCAATTGGGCATATTTTGGTAAGCTAATGCTTTCTCCTAGTTGCAGTGCCAAAATACCCAAGCCGCCAATAACTGCAACACTGGAAAACAAGGGACTCACAGCAGGCAACCAATATTGCTCCGCAGCATTCAGAGTACCAAAGCCAATACCAATAAACCCCCCCAGTACTGCTAAGGGAGCCATAATTTGTAACTGTTGAATGGCAATCGCGCGGACTTCCAACCCTTCCGGTGTTTTGAGAAAACCAGGGGCAATCAAATCAATAAAGACTTCGGCAAATAGTACCAAGGCGATGGTAACTAATATTAGGATACACCCCACCAAAGTAGTCACAGTTTCCACTAACCGAGGAGCTTCTGATTGATCCCGCTTAGCGAGTACACTAACTAAAGCACTGTGGAATGGTCCATTAATTCCCCCCAACAGCACAAATAAAAAACCAGGGATAATATAAGCGTAGAAGTAGGCATTAGCAACTGGTCCTACACCAAAGGCAGCCGCTATCACCTGCTGACGCACTAACCCAAAAACTTTACTAATCAGCGTGGCAACCGCTACAATCCCCGCAATACCCACCAAGGAGCGAGAAGGCTTTTGTTTGTCAGACACAAATCATTAACAATCACTCAATAACTAATAACATATAACCCATATCAGGCTCTTGGGATCGACACCCAATTGTAAAAGGCGATCGCGGGTGAGGGGAAAAAAGGTGTGGGAGAGCTTTTTTGAGTAATGAGCGTCTGAAGACGCAGGGAGTAGGGAGTAGGGTAAGATACCGTGTTGCTCTCTTCCCTTTAACTCATCCCCCAGAAGACAGCACGGGGAATGCAAGTGTTAGCAAGTTATTAGCAGAATTATCCCACTGGAATAACCAAATCTGGTAAAATTCCGGCAGGAAGCAATGATTTTTGGTTGTGGGTTGTAGATTGTTATTTTGGAGGAATCGCTCTAGACACCAACAAGCTGGAGCCAAGATTAGTTGTCTGGTGAAAAAAAAACACTGTATTTTCCGGAAAATCATCGGTTTTTGCAGTAACCTTCAAAGTATTCTTAGCTTCAGGGCAAATTTTGATTCAGGGAGAAGCCAAATTGCTACCTCTAGCTAGAGCGATCACGTAACAGTGGTCAAAACTGAAGTTCGTTGTAAGATTGAGTTGCCCAGTAAGTATACTTTCTCATGGGTGATGTAGGCAAACCTCTTTCTTAGAACTTTTTGCCAATTGGTAACTGTCAACCACCGCCAATTATAAAGCTCAAGGCTAAGGAAAAAAATCAATTTTTGCCCTCATGTTTAACGGTGTTCAAAGGAGTGAAGAAAACCTAACGTGGCGAACCATCATCTGTTTGTTTGGCAGCGCAGTATTTCGGTTGTAGCTGCTGCTGCCCTTGGTTTTATGGCTGGCTTCAGTTTAACAGTAGATAAATCAATTTCTCAGAAAGCTGTTAACACAATTACCTTGCCTTTGGGAGAGCAAAGCCAAAACACTGCCAACTCTCAACCTTTAACTGCGCAGCCAAATGAACCATTTAAACAACTCGTTGCTAAATTAATGGAGGCTGAAAAAGCAAAACGACTTAACCCTCCTGTTCCTGCTCAGTTTAAAGCAAAAACTATTAATGACATCCCCCTAAGTAGCGGTGAAAAAGTCATTGCCTTAACTTTTGATGATGGTCCTTGGCCAAAGACCACTAACGAAATATTGTATATCCTTAACAAAAATAACATTAAGGCTACTTTTTTCTTCATAGGAAGAAATGTGCAAACCTTTCCAGATCTTGCCAAGCTAGTTGCAGAACATGGTCATGCTGTGGGTAACCATAGCTGGAGTCACCCTTATCACCAACACAGTACTGCTGCAGCGGCTCAGCAAATAGACCGGACAACTGAATTGATCTACAAACTTACTGGTATCAAGACCACTATGTTTCGACCACCAGGGGGTTACCTAACAAATGGGTTGGTAGCTTACGCTCATAGCAAAAATTATGTGAACGTTATGTGGTCAGCTGATTCTATGGATTATGCTGTTTCCTCACCAACATTGCTCCGTAATGTAATGACTCAATCTTCTCCGGGAGGGATCGTACTGATGCACGATGGTGGTGGTAACCGTATGGGTACTGTAAATGCTCTACCGGAAATGATTAATCAATTCAGAAAACAGGGTTACAAATTTGTCACTGTGCCGGAATTGATGGAAATGCGAGAGAAAGAACTTCAGGCAAATAAAGGCTGAATTATAACGCATTACCTTTTGATGTAGAGACGTTGCCTGCAACGTCTCTACAGGGCGGGAAATAACGGGGGTATAATAGGCGGATTTGGTATGATAAAATGAATATTTGCTAACTTATGGTAGTAGCCAACCCCCAACAAAGGCAAAAATGTCATGGCAGTAGCCATCAGTGAAATCGTAAAAAATGGGATTTTATTCGACCTAAAAAACTGGCATCAGGGAATGTCTAACCAAGATAACTTTGTTCAGAGCATTGAAAACTTATTTGATACCTTATCTGACAGAAAAATAAACTATTTATTAGTGGGGGGAGTGGCACTATTAAGTTATGTAGAGGGACGGAACACTCAGGATATTGATTTAATTCTCTCCCGCTCTGAGTTAGAATCCCTACCTGAGATTGCTATTGCTGAAGAAAACAACGATTTTATTAGAGGAAAGTTCAATCAGTTAATTGTTGATATTTTATTGACGCAGAATCAACTGTTTGCTCAGATTATTCAGCAATTTTCCACAGTCAGACAATTTGGTGCCCGCCAAATTCGCTGTGTTGATGTGACTGGGTTAGTTATTCTGAAGTTTTATGCTTTACCTTCTCTTTATAGACAAGGTAAGTTTGACCGGGTAAGTATTTATGAAAATGACATTCTTTTGCTATTGCTCAATTACGCTATAGATTTAGAACAAGTATTCCAAATTTTATCGAATCATTTACTACCTAGTGATTTATCAGAAGTCAAAGGTATTAGTGCTGAGCTAGAGTTGAAGCTTAAACGTTTTGCTGCTAAGAAGAAAAAGTTAGAGTTAGAATAGGAGAGCGATCGCTTTTTGCTAACTACAGTCCCCACACATCCCTCACTTCCCAGACTCTCCTAAGCACCTACACAGAATTATTTTCCTATTCTCGATTACTCACTCGGATGAGTTGATTTTCCCTCATTCAGTCCACTTGTTGGCTTACGAGGGTCTGAGTATTTCTACTTAGTCTTCCTTTGAACTCTAACAACCTACATTTTGCACTACAAAATGTAGATTGTTACAGATGTTTCCTGATGTGCAGAAAAATATTTGTATAACTGAGTGACTCCTAGCACCATAAAAAATGAACACTCTAGAACAGAACTCATATGAAGTAAAACGCATTCAGGAATTGCGTGCTGAAGCCGAACGTATGCGCAGACGTGCAGATAGAGAAATCAAAAAAGCCCTTGAAGACTTGGAGGTATACATAAAAAAGTATGACGAGGGATTGGAAGTATGCCCAGAAATCCAGCAATGTATGAATGATAACCCTTGGTTAAAGGATTGCTATCCGACATACTGGGAGGCTTGTGCTAGTTAATCCTTCTATTTCTGAAGAGTTGCGATTGCCGATTTCAAGAAATCGTCTAACTTCTCCCACGCTTTATCAGTGAGTGCATCGAATTGCCTGTTCGCAATTTTGAAAGTCATATCATTGCAGATTATCTGCAAGACTTCAGATTGGATGGGAAATGGTAGATTAAATTTAACTCCCCTGAAATGCGGGTATTCGGGATTGAGAAGACATGTCGCTATATGTACAAGCACCTCATCAATATCGGTTTCAAGCTGCATCCGTTTCTGATGTGAATCTAGTTGTTCGCCTGCTACTTGTGCATATTGATTGTTATCTAGGTAATAGGTAATTCCTGTATGTCTAATTAGTTTATGATTCGAGAGTAACCATGCACCAGCAATCCGATAAGGTTTGGCGATCATATCTGCTTCTTGATCACGTTTTGTAGCGACTTTATATTCCTCATTCTGCTTACGTGCTGCCTTCTGAAAGTTGACAACTTTTTCACGTATTTCAGCTGCTTTGCTAGTGTGCGAATCCCCAGCTAATTTATGCAATGCCATCAAGTTTTCAGCAGTATTTGTGAGGTCTTCTTCAACTAGCGGATTGCCAAGTAAGGAAACTGAAGAATCACTGTCTAACAGCTTAATTAATTCATCAATTTTTTGGTGCATTGTGGCTATTTCTTTACGCTTTTCTCTTTCTTTTGTTGTCAGGAGTTTTTCCATTAGTTTCAGTAGCTTTATTTCTACAGATTGTTCCTGTGTACTGTCTGTATTTTTTGTTACATTTTCTTCATCTACAAGCA
>CBDCVG010000063.1:0-10042 GCA_965222765.1 Caldora sp. | reverse complement strand
AGTTAGAGGAGACTGTAACTTCCCCCATAGAAGACTTGGCTGGCAGCACAGTTATTGATTCTCTAGCTGATATTGATTTACCAGCCTCTTCAGAGATCATTGATGGGGAATTGATTGCCCAAAATCTATTAATGGTAGAGGAAACTATCCTAGAAGATATCCCCTCGTTGGATGAGATGTTCGGTAATGTGGCTCAGCTTGATAGTGTAGATGCTAACGCAACTCTGAGTGAAAACAGTAATATTGCTGAAGAGTCTAGTGACGACACAGAAATATCAGAGACTGGTGATTTGAGTGCTTTAGTCCCCATAATATCCACCTCTAGTACTCTGCAACAGCAGGATTTGGAACCAGTGGAGGTTCCTGAGGAACCAGAGACTCTAGAAGTAGCAGTGCAATCGATTGAGCAGCTGTTTGAGGATTTGCCAGCAGTACAGGATATCTCTGAAGTAGTCAATAGCTCGGCTACAGCATCCGAGATAACAGCTCAGAAAGCAAGAATAACTCAGGAGGGTTTTAATCAGCTAGCAGGAAATACTTCCGACAACCAACCCAATACAAACCGTCCTGACAGGGAATCTGCTCCTACTCGGTTGACTGTTAGAGTTGACTCAGAGCGACTGGAGACGATGAATAATCTAGCAGGTGAGTTAGCTATTAACCGCAATAGTCTCTCCCTTCAGAATGAGCAACTCCAGACCTCAGTACAAGAGTTACTGAGTCGATTTGCCCGATTTGGGAAGCTAGTGAGCAATTTGCGGGGTCTATCAGACCAGATGCTCGTCGATACTTCCAGTTCTGGGTCAATTGCCTCTAATGCTGGCTTTTCCTCAGTAGTTAGTCGTCAGTCTTTAGGGTTAAAGAACAATGTTAATAAATTACCAAGCAAGGAGAATGGACAACTCACCATAGATACCTCCTACTTTGACTCCCTAGAATTGGATAGCTACGGAACCCTGCATTCTCAGCTACAAGGTTTGATGGAAGAGATGATGCAGCTGGAAGAAGCCGTTGATGATATTGCTCTATTTGCTGGACAATCCGTTCAAACCCTCGAACAACAGCAACAAATGCTCTCTCAGTTGCGGGATGAGGTGATGTGGGCGCGGATGTTGCCCTTATCTGAAGTACTTAACCGTTTTCCTCGAGTCTTACGGAGTTTATGTACCAAATACCGCAAATCGGTCAACCTCAAACTAAGTGGTACGGGGGTACTAGTGGACAAAGGTGTCTTAGAAAAACTCTACGATCCTCTACTGCACTTAATCCGGAATGCTTTCGATCATGGTATTGAAACCCCAGACAGTAGACGGCAACTAGGCAAACCGGAAGGCGGTCAAATTCAACTTACAGCCTATCACAAAGGCAATTCTACGATCATTGAAGTTGCCGATGATGGCCAAGGGATTCGAGCTGAAAAAATTCGCCAGCGAGCTTTGGAAAGAGAATGGTTTGCCGCCGAACAACTAGATGGGATGAAGGAAACAGATTTGTTTGAGTTGATTTTTGAGCCAGGATTTTCCACTGCCGCTCAAGTAACTGAACTTTCAGGAAGAGGGGTTGGCTTGGATGTAGTGCGATCGCAGTTAAGATCTCTCAAAGGTAATGTCACCGTTAGTTCTTCCCCGAATCAAGGTACAACCTTTATCTTGAAACTGCCCTTAACTCTGACTATTGCAAAATTAATGGTTTGCCTAGTTAGCGATCATGGCATAGCCTTACCTTCCGACAGCATTGAAGAAATTGTAATTCCCAAAGCTAGTCAAATTAAGCAATCAAGAGCACAACGGTTTTTGTTCTGGCAGCAAAAATTGGTTCCAATTTACCGAGTTGCAGACCTATTGGAATATGGATGCCCTTCCCCCAATAATTCACCCAGTAGAATGTTAGCAGCAGTACCCTCTCCGGCAAATTGGGCATTGCCTCTACTAGTAATGACTCTAGGACAAGAAGCTTTTGCTTTGGAAGTTGAGAGTCTGGTGACTGAGCAAGAACTGGTAATCAAACCCTTCGGAGCCGCGATCGCAGCTCCGGATTATACCTACGGTTGTACTATTTTGGGGGATGGTAGTTTAATTCCGGTAATAGATGCAGCTGCCTTAGTTGAACCACATTTAGGTGGTAATCTTGGAGGAATAGTAAGCAGGACAGGATTTAGTTCGTCCGGTGGGAAGGCAAAAAGCAGAGATAATTCTCGTGGGATTGCTAACCCAACCCAACCAACTACTACTATAGTGTTAGTAGTTGATGATGCAGCTGCCTTAAGGCGTACCTTAGCTCTCACCTTAGAAAAAGCTGGTTTTCGTGTTTTACAGGCTAGGGATGGGCGAGAAGCGATTGAACAGCTCCAGAAAAATTCTTCTATTGGGTTAGTAATTTGTGACATTGAAATGCCTAATATGAACGGTTTTGACTTTCTCAACTACCGTCGCCAAGACCCTGAAATGAGGGAAATTCCGGTCGCAATGCTCACTTCTCGCAGTAACGAGAAGCATCGATGGTTAGCTCTGCATTTAGGTGCTACTGCTTATTTTACTAAACCTTACATCGAACAAGATTTTTTAGCAGCTATTCAAGATCTCATTAGTAGTCATTAATATTTTCTTGTTCGTTATTTGTTGTTCGTTATTTGTTGTTTGTTATTTGTTGTTTGTTATTTGTTGATCAGGTAATGACTGACACTTTAGTTAAATTAATTGTTTTTCAAATGGGCAGTCTGAATTTGGCTTTACCCATTAAAGTAGTTTACAAAATATTGAATCACAAGCCGATTTATGGTAGTGGCATCAATCAAGTAGGAGTTGTTCATCTAGACAAGCAGGAAGTCACAGTTGTTGATCTTTATCGACGATTGTTTCACTCCAGCTCAACTAGTAAAGATGAAGATAATAGTTATCTAGTAATTGTGCAAAATGCTACAAATGAACTCTACGGTATTCCAGTCGTGGACACCCCTATTTTAATGGAAGTTCCCTTATCCCAAGTTCGTGTTCTTCCAGAGTCCTATCGTCGTGCTGATACTTTAGATATTGCCAGCCATGTAGCTGTGATTAACCAAGCAGAGACACCGTTAACTGTATTTTTGCTTGATGTTGAACTGCTACTGCCTATTTTTCAGAAAATGCTGTTTTGAAGTCATAAGCTTTTGATGGAGAAGGCAACAGGCAAGAATTAAGATAAGAGGACTTACACAGCTACACCACATATAGAGTTAAAGGTGCGTTACGCTACGCTAACACACCCTACAAATAGAGGCTTTGCATAAGTCCTGGATAATTAATTAGGGCTTACGCACCGTCACGAAATTATGTCATCCTGAGCGGTAGCGAAGGATCTCCAGACGGCCCAGATGCTTCACTATCATGAACAATGAAAGTTGAGTGCGTAAGTCATATTAATAATGAACTGTGATTTTAAAGACCTGGTAGAACTTTACAAAAATGCCCTCCTCGAAGATGGAATCCCTTTTTGGGAAAAATACTCCATTG
The DNA here is from genome assembly GCA_965222765.1 of Caldora sp. Lineage (GTDB taxonomy): Bacteria > Cyanobacteriota > Cyanobacteriia > Cyanobacteriales > Coleofasciculaceae > Caldora. The sequence continues at coordinate 6,554 of CBDCVG010000063.1, read as the reverse complement.
ACTGGGAAAAAGGTGGTTATTTCACCTGCTTAGATCGAGAAGGTAAAGTTTATGATACGGACAAGTTCATCTGGCTGCAAAATCGCCAGGTGTGGACTTTTTCGATGCTTTATAACCAACTAGAAAAGCGGGAAGACTGGTTGCAAACTTGCCAGCAATGGTGCAAATTTTCTCGGTAAATATGGTACAGATGCAGACGGTAACTGGTACTTTGCCCTCAATCGAGAGGGGCAGCCTTTGGTACAACCCTACAATATTTTCTCTGACTGCTTTGCAGCTATGGCATTTAGTCAATATGCTCTAGCTTCCGGGGAAACCTGGGCAAAAGAGCTAGCTCTGCAAGCTTATAACAACGTTTTGCGCCGTCAGGATGACCCTAAAGGCAAATATAACAAGACTTATCCCGGCACACGCCCGCTGAAAACTTTGGCAATTCCGATGATTTTAGCTAACCTATCCCTGGAGATGGGATGGCTTTTGCCTAGCGATCGCTTGGAGCAGATCATTGATATAACTGTTCAAGAGGTAATGACTGATTTTCTCAACCAAGAACGAGGGTTGATGTACGAAAATGTTGCCCTTGATGATTCTCTGGTTGATTGTTTCGAGGGACGATTGATTAACCCTGGTCATGGTATCGAAGCCATGTGGTTCATTATGGATATTGCCCACTGTCGAAACAATGCCAAACTGATTAACCAAGCTGTTGATGTGGTGTTAAATATCCTCAATTTTGGTTGGGATGAGCAGTATGGAGGGATTTATTACTTTCTAGATGCTAAAGGCTATCCTCCTCAACAATTGGAATGGGATCAAAAGCTGTGGTGGGTTCACTTAGAGTCTCTAGTTGCTCTGTCAATGGCTTATCGTTTGACGAAGCGTGAGACTGTTGGCAATGGTATCAAAGGGTACACGATTATACCTGGTCTCACTTTGCTGATCCGCAGCATGGTGAGTGGTTTGGCTACCTCAACCGTCGTGGAGAAGTACTATTGAACCTCAAAGGTGGTAAATGGAAAGGTTGTTTTCACGTACCGCGTGCGCTGTACCTCTGCTGGCAGCAGTTCCAGGCAATGAGTTGAGAATACAAGTCTAGGGTTTGACACTCCCTGCTCTAAAGAGACAGGGATTCTAAGTTCATCGTAGCTACTTGCTCTAGCAGGGTTGCCCCAACTAGCGTAGAGGTTGCTACTCCCTTAGCGTTACTTTGGGTATGCCCTACCCTAGATTTTGCCTTGTGCAAAATATTGATCGCTGCGTTGGTATCACGGTGCAGAACACAACCACACTGACAGACATGAGTCCTGGCGCTTAGAGATTTCTTGACTACTCGTTTACACTGGCTACACTCGGAGCTGGTGTACTGTGGTGGAACTGCAACGGCTAGTTTCTCAAACTTGTTAGCAAAATATTCTATCCACTCCCTAAACTGATACCAACTAGCATCAGTAATTGACTTGGCTAGACAGTGGTTCTTAAGCATATTGCTAACTCTTAAGTCTTCATAAGCTACTAAGTCGTTAGACTTGCATACGTTACGCGCCAGTCTCTTGGCGTGTTCTTTCCGTTGCCTACTTACTCTTAAGTGTTTGCGAGAATATCTAGCTGTTGCCCTATGGCGTCGAGTTGAACCTTTCTTCTTTTTGTAAATGAGACGTTGAGCTTGTTTGATCTTAGATTCAGCCTTCCTTAGAAACCTTGGGTTAGGTTCTTGGTAGCCATTGGAATCAGTATAAAACGACTCCAAACCTACATCCAAACCAATCTCTTGTCCAGTATGAGGCTGCACATCAATACACTCAACGTCAACACAGAACTGGCAATAATAACCATCAGCACGGTGGACTAATCTGACTCGCTTGATGGACTCAACAGGATAGGTGTGAATATCCCACTTGCCTAACAACTTGAGTCTACCAATACCTTTTTTATCGGTGAAGCTGAGCCGTCGCTTAGTCTTGTGAAGTTTCCAGCCAGTAGTCTTGTACTCAACTGAACGGTTGTCCTTCTGGAATTTAGGATACCCTTTCTTCCCAGACTTCTTGGACTTGCAGTTAGCATAGAACCGATTGATGGCTAGCCATCCCCGCTCAGCAGAAGCCTGACAAGCCATTGAGTTAAGGTCTTTAACAAACTTAAATTCATTGCGTAGTTCTGTAGAGTGTCTACTCAAAGCTGATTTATCAATCTTGCTTTCCCTGGGTGCATCTATCCAATATCGAATGCACTTGTTACGGATAAATTGAACTGTTCTAATTGCTTCATCAATAGCTCGATATTGAGCTTGTTTTGCTTTAACTTTATACTCAAGAACTAGCATTGATTCGACCTCTCAATTTTTTTAGTATATTATACTGAATGTAGCCTCATATGTCGTGATAAAAATAACCTTTATAACTGAAAAATTTCAAGGCGCTTAAAAGCGCTACCTTGCCTTCATCCCTGCTCTGAAGAGACAGGGCTTTCGGCTGCGTCCATAGTAAAGTGTGAAGCTTAACGCCTCAGGGGGTGAGAGCTACTTCAAATTAGTGCACTCAAACTAATATAGGGCTTGCTGAATAAGTCGTAATTTTCGGGTTTGAATAGGTGGTAGGTGGTAGGTGGCAGGTGGTAGGTAAGGGAAAGAGGTGGTAGGTGTTAGGGATTTTTGACTTACGGTGCAAGGTTTTTGAGCCAAAAGATACAAAAACCTTGCACCTGGCAAGGTATAAAATGCTTGAAAGTTTTGTTTGGTATAGTTTCCACACTTTTGCAGCAAGCCCTAATATACTTCATCATGAGAACCTAAATTAAGCAACAAAATAGCTTCTTCTTGATCTTCAGGGTTTTCAATAAAGTCAAATAAAATACGGTAGCTGTAGTCAATTGAACACGACCAGACATTGGATAAATCACCTTTAAGTTTGTGGGTGTGTAAACTGGGATGAAAGGGATCTTCTGCTAACTGAGCCACGGTTTTCTCAATCAGTGGTCTAAAATCTGGTCTTTTACGAATTATTCGCTTAAAAGCTCGTAGTGATTGGGGTGTCCAAGCAATTTTCATGGTTGATCAAGTTCTTTTAGGAATTGCTCAACTGATCCAAATTTTACTTTTCCTTCAGCTAATTCTTGGCGAGTTTCTTGGATTTCTTGCGATATTAAGACTCTACGTTGTTGGTGAAATCGCTTTTGAAGAGTATTGAGTAATATCTCTTGCTCTTCTAAAGACAATTGTTCAACAGTTTCAATTACTTGCTGAAAAGTTGAGGTTTTTAGCATAATTGCTTGATAATTTGGTGTTTTTTCTATTCTATAGCAATCGCCACAACGGTTAGGAGACTAAGTGTACATAGAAAGAATATACGCCATTCATGTAATGTCCTAATGACCCTGGCGACTGCTATATCTTTAGGTGTATAAACGGCAGACCAAGTTTGGGAGAGGGACTGAGAGAACTCCACAAAAAGAAATTCCTAATGTCATTCTGAATGAAACGAACTGTAGTGAAGAATCGTTTGAGATGCTTCGTTTCGCTTTGCTACACTCAGCATGACAAGACAGGATCATTTATTTTGTTGCTTACTCTTAGGGTTATAGCTTATTCCTCTTCCCTCTTTTCCGTACTTCCGAAAGGAAGCTTCCCAATCTTTAATACTCAGGTATAGAGGGGTCGATTTCCCGACTCCAGGCGGTAATCCCACCTTTAACATTAGTACCCTCAATCCCAGCTTCTTTTAAGATACCCAAAGCCTTTGCCGAACGACCGCCCATTTTACAATGAGCAATCAACTTATGACCATTGAGTAGTTCCTTAACTTTCGCCACACCAGGACCACTTTCAATCTCTGGTAAGGGTACCAACACGGAACCGGCAATCTTCGCAATGTCGTACTCATGAGGATTGCGGACATCCAACAGGACATAATCATCCTGATTACTATCGAGCAGTTCCTTGAGTTCCTGCACACTTATTTCTTGTATTCCCATTTGTTGTTTGGTTTCTTCTGCCTTGGCTTGAGGAATACCGCAGAATTGCTCATAGTCAATTAATTTCTCAATTATCGGTCGCTCCGGGTTTGGTCGCAGCTTTAGTTCCCGGAAAGTCATATCCAAAGAGTTGTAAAGCAATAACCGTCCACTTAGGGTATTGCCATTACCTAAGATGATTTTAACAGTTTCGGTTGCTTGAATAACACCAATTAGTCCAGGTAGGATACCCAGGACACCTCCTTCTGCACACGAAGGAACCATTCCTGGTGGGGGGGGTTCGGGGAAGAGATCCCGGTAGTTAGGTCCTCCTTCATAATTAAATACCGTAGCCTGACCTTCAAATCGTAAGATTGACCCGTAGACGTTGGGCTTATTTAGCAATACACAAGCGTCATTGACCAAGTAACGAGTGGGGAAGTTATCCGTACCATCCACTACGATATCGTAGGGCTTCATTATTTCCAAGGCGTTCTCGGAACTGAGGCGGGTTTCGTAAAGATCTACCTGACAGTGGGGATTGATTTCGAGAATTCGCTCCTTAGCTGACTGAATCTTCGGTTTACCCACCCAGGATGTACCATGAATTACCTGACGCTGGAGGTTAGAGCTGTCAACAACATCAAAATCTACTAAACCAAGACGTCCAATTCCAGCAGCAGCCAGATAAAGCAATAATGGCGAACCCAAGCCGCCGCTGCCAATGCAAAGGACGCTGGCAGCTTTGAGGCGCTTTTGTCCTTCTAGTCCTACTTCCGGCAAAATTAGGTGTCGGGAGTAACGTTCATATTCTTCTTTGTTCAACTGGATTTCATCCAGATTGGGATTTAGCATAGCGATCGGTAAGGAAATGGTGGGTTTATTATCCTATCCACAAACAATATCGTTTGTGTCTTTCAGTCTTGATAGTTTTTAGAAAAATTATCAATTTGGGCTGATGGGGTGGGGGAAAAAATGGTGGGGAGATGGGGAGATAGGGAGATAGGGAGATAGGGAAACAAAGGATAACTAATGATTTGAGAGGATACTTCGCTAGAAATTCCTTCCCTAATTTCGCTCACCCGATGGGGAGGATATTAATATCCTCTGGCTGGAACTGGTGGTCTTGATCAAGGCTCCAGCTTCTGAACTCACTAGCTTCACCCTGTTGTACCGAAACAATAATATAAGAATATTGCTGCCAAGCGATCACACGGTCAAATTCTGAAGGTACAGCGGGATAGTCAGGGTGAGAGTGGTAGATTCCGATTATATCTAGATGGCGATCGCGAGCCTGTTTTTGTGCTTGGAGCATCGCTGCTGGTGCAATGGAGAAACGATTGCGACGACTTTGTTGTAACTGATTCCTAGCTTCTATCGAGCCGAAGGTATCAGCTGTTTCATCGTTCCAGCTGTTTTCTGTAGGCAAAACCTGAATTAAGGTTTTGGTATCATCTTGTTGCGAGCCAATTAATATACCACAACATTCTTCAGGATAGGTGCTTTGGGCGTGAGTTTGGATTTCCTGAAGATGATTGGTGTGTAATCTTAGCAAATTTTCAATGTGGGTAGATTTAGAATTAAGGGAGTAGGGAGTAGGAAATAGGCATTGGTGTCAACTTAAACTAGAGATAGGTGATAGTGAAGCATCTGGGGCGTTTGGAGATCCTTCGCTATCGCTCAGGATGACATAATTCCGTTGTGGGACATAGGTTTTACCTTAAGTTGATACCGATGGGGAACAGGGAACAGTCACCCGGGGGAGGGTGAGTTAAACCTGTCTACGGCAAAAGTAGTTCAACAATTATCAATTATCAATTATCAATTATCAATTATCAATTATCAATTATCAATTATCAATTATCAATTATTCATTATTCATTGGTAAAGTAACACTCACCGTTGTACCTTGATTGAGAACGCTCTCAATCTCTATTTTGCCGTAGTGATTCTCAACAATTGCTTTAGCGATCGCTAATCCTAACCCCGAACCTGCTTCTGGATTATGAGCTCTAGCAGGATCTACTCGATAGAAGCGCTCAAAAATATGGGGTAATGCTGATTGTGCAATACCAATACCAGTATCCTGCACTTGCACCTGTAGAAAGGACTGTTTGTTCCGCACTTTAACATTACTAGGACGTTCTAAGTGTCGCAATTCTACCTGCACAGCTGCCTCACCAGGGTTTTCCGTAGAAGCAGCTGTGTATTGTACAGCGTTGCTCACCAAATTAGTAAACAAACGTGCCAGCTGATTCCAGTCTCCCTGAAGTGTAAAGACATCTTCTGACAAAACAGGAAAATTAGCACTATCCCCAGAAGGGGTTTCCACTAGATGTAGGGGATAGAGCAATACCTTTATTTGCAGATACCAACTGTTGCTCTTCAATTACTTCCATGAGTAAAGCATCAAGGGGTACTGCTTGCCACTCAGGTTGTAACATCCCACTATCAGCACGAGCTAAAAATAGCAAGTCATTTACCAACCTTCCCAGCCTTTGAGTTAACCGTTCCACCACTTTCAGCTGTCGGCGTTGCAATGGTGATTCTAAATCCGGATCCGCAAGAGCAACTTGCACATTAGTTTGAATCATGGCGATGGGGTTTCT
>CBDCVG010000062.1:0-139309 GCA_965222765.1 Caldora sp. | reverse complement strand
ATCTGGGATTTGCAAACCGCTGAGTTAGAAGCAATTCTGGAAGAAGAGCCGATGAGTCATTTGGTTGTCAGCCCTGATGGCAAGCTCTTAGCAGGAATTACCAAGAATTCATACAATCAAAATACCAAAATCCAAGTGTTGCAGCGTCCATAAAGTCACAACACTAACTCCTTTATTACTCAATCATCAATTATCAATTATCAATTATCAATTATCAATTATCCAATGTTTTGCCATTAGGCATGATTGCTCCAGTCAAATTAGCTCCAATCAAATTAGCTCCAATTAAATTAGCTCCAATTAAATTAGCTCTACTCAAATTAGCTCCGCTAAGGTTGGCTTTGGTTAAATAGGAAAGTAGCAAACCTGCCCCTAGCAATTTTGCTTGACTTAGGTTAGCATCACTCAAATCAGCCTCAAGTAAATTGGCTCCCGACAAATTAGCTTGGTACAAGTTCGCACAGTGCAGATTTGTTTTGCTTAGTTGAGCACCTTGTAAGTTAGCTTGCTTGAGTAGAATTCCCTTCAAAGTTGCTTGAGTAAGATTAGCTTCTTGCAAATTGGCTCCAGTCAAATCAGCTCCGCTCAAATTCGCTTGACTTAAATCAGCTCCTCGCAGATTAGATCCAGAGAGATTAGCCTTACTCAGGTTTGCTCCCTTAAGATTGGCTTCACTCAAATCAGCTAATGCTAAATTTGCCCCATGTAAGTCTACTCTAAACAAATAAGCTCCCATCAAGCTAGCTTCCTTGAGGTTAGCAAGGCTCAAGTTAGCTTCAGTACAAATTACCTTAGTTAAAGTTGCCTCCTTCAGGTTAGCTTCTATTAAAATCGCTTTGGTTAAAGTTGCTCCTGTTAAGTTAGCTTTACTCAGATTTGCCCTATTAACCCTAGCACCAATTAAACTGCTGCTAATCAAAGTAGCATTGCTCAAGTCTGCTTCACAAAGCATAGCTCCACTTAGGATAGCTCCGGTTAAATCTGCTTCTTTGAAGATAGCTCCGGTTAAATCACCTTGTGAGAGAGTTGCTTCAATTAGTTGTGCTCCCATGAGATTAGCAACCCTTAAGTCAACACCACTAAGGTTAGTTCTGAGCAACTTAGCTTTAGTTAAATTTGCCCCCTTCAGATGAGCAACACTTAAATTAACACGATTGAGATTAGAGTTACTTAAATTAGCCCCAATTAATTGAGCACCAGAAAAATTATTCTTTCCTGTTTCATTTCGACTTAAAAGTTCTACCTCACTGGAAAATTCACTTGCTTTCATAAAAATTACCTAATTTTATTCAAAAAAATTCACTGGCAACAGTGAGTCAATCATTGATGGTAAAGAATATAATTTACCAATCCCCTAAGGGTTGGTGAGATGCACTAAATATATTGATAATCAAGGTTTAAAAAAAATTGCTGCTACAGTGAGAAGCACTCCAGTCCACAGCGCTCATTCATGATGTTCATGATTGGGAATTGGATGCAAAAAGATTTTCCCTTACTAACTTAGGGATGAGTTGCTTCAAACTGCTGTAATTTAAGCAATTCATGACTGCTACAATCGCTACAAAAAACCTTTCGAGTTACGCTGAATCTTATTCCAGCCAGGTCTTGGCATCAAACTGGAAAAATCTTTTGTATTGAGTGTCCTATTAGACTTTACTGCTTCTCCCAAGTCTTGGCTCGGCGTCATACAGTTAGATTCAAATTGGGTTTGGTTATTGCGCGATCGCTAAATTTTTAGTCCCTAGAGATAAAGCGGCTTTCTTGGAAACTGCTTCCCTTGGTTAACCAACAGCTAATATCTGTCTCATTTTATGCTATGCGGTCAGAAAACCTCAACCCTTTTTCCTTGGCAATAGTATTAGTTACTCAAGTTACAAACATTAACTTTACTTTCATGGTATAATTATAAGTTTGATCAAAGTACTATGTTTAACAAGACTAACACTAAGATACTTGACCCAAAAACCTTTGGTCATTGGGGATACCTAGCGGTTGAAAAGCACTTCCAGAAAATCCTTAAGCACGAAACTGAGGTTCTCAAAGATAAAGATCCTGAAGAATTACACCAAATGCGTGTGGGGATGCGGCGTCTGCGTACAGCAGTTACAGGTTTTGAGGGAGCCATCTCACTGCCGAAGGCTGCTAAAGAAAAGAAAATTGCTACAGTTGCTCGAATACTAGGAGAGTTAAGGGATATAGATGTCCTCAAGGACGCCCTGAAAAATCAGTACCTTCCAAACCTACCAGCAGTAGAACAAGATATCCTCAAGAAAGTTTTAGTAACTCTGAATAAGCGGCGTCACAAGTCATTAGCAAAGGTTCAAACAACTCTCAAGCACACACGCTATCACTCACTCAAGGAAGCACTGCAAAACTGGCTAAAGCAACCTACTTACGGACAACTTGCCGAATGGGCAATTGAAGATATCCTGCCAGATTTGTTGTTGCCTTTAGTAAGTAAACTGTTGCTCCATCCGGCTTGGCTGGTAGGAGTCAAACTAGAAGGAGGAAAGATAGATGTCCCTAGCGCTCTGAATTCCGAGATAGTGGCGCAGCTGCTAGACTCCCATGGAGAAATTCTTCATAGCCTACGCAAGCAAGCCAAAGGAGTGCGCTATCAGATGGAACTATTTACTGATTTCTATGGCTCTACCTATAAGAATTATGTTAAAGATATTAAAGCAATTCAGAAGATTGTAGGAGAGATTCAAGATAGTTTTGTATTGGCAGAATTTCTCACAGATACCCTTAAATCGAATTTAAGTGGTCAAATGCCAACTCTTGCTGCGCAGTTGACTCAAACGCGCTATCAATCATGGCAAGAATGGCAGCTCCTACAGCAACGATACCTCAATCCTCAAATTAGAAAAGACTTCCATCAAACACTGCTACAGCCAGTTAATCTTGTAAAGGAACTGGAAACGGAGGGTGATGAATTATCCAACAATGACCAGGTGAAGCTAATTTCATAAAAATTTAAGATGTTTAATCAAATGATTACCAAGGCTTTACCTTAGTAGTTTAAATTAAAGCTACTGATCAAAGCCAGTTTTGGCAGAGCCCTGAAAGAGTTGCAGATTATGCCCCAAGCTTCCAGAACAGTTCTCGAGATTGTTCATGAGGAACCAATCGAAGGACGCCGCTTACATTTTTATGCCAAAGGGGAAAAGATTCCTCTAGTTACCCAAGGTGTTTGGCAAGTTTGCCAGGGTATAGTACAGTTGAGCACCTTTCACCCAAATGGTGAAGAGGTTTGGCTAGGCTGGGCAGCACCTTCAACCTTCTTTGGACAATGGTTTTCCCTGCTACCAACTTATCAGGCGATCGCTTTATCTGATGTCTATCTGACCTGGTTTTCCCTCTCAGAAATCAATGCATCTCCTTATCTAGCTCAGACAGTTTTACAGCAGATGGTGCGTCGGATGCGACAGACAGAAGCACTGCTAGCAATATCCGGTCAACGCCGGGTTGAGGAACGCTTACAACAGTTACTATTGTTGATGAAGCAAGAAATTGGTCAGCCGGTGGAGGGAGGTACTCGTCTAAGTGTACGTCTGACCCATCAAAACTTAGCCAATGCTATTAGTACTACTAGAGTGACCATCACACGACTGCTCAACAAGTTTAAGCAAGAGGGCACAATTACTTTTGATGCTGGGCGCTACATTATCCTTAACCAGGATAGTTTGGACAATCTTAATAATTAGTAACTTATTTTGGCGATTGCCACACTATCCTAGGAGAATGACAGCTCGACAAATGTCGCTGATTAGTTAAGTTGCATTCTACAGGAGTACAGCCCTGTCTCTCGAAGTTATTTCAATTCCATCGACAACGGGTGAGAAACCTGCTGGGTTGATTGCGATTTTACACGGTTGGGGTGCCAATGCTCAAAGTTTAGAATCTTTGGTAGCAGCTTTAGATCTTCCCAGTTATCAGTTTCTCCTACCCGATGCTCCCTTTCCTCACCCTGAAGTATGGGGTGGCAAAATGTGGTATGACTTGCAAAAAGAAGATTATTACGGAGTAGCAGAAAGCCAGGTTCAATTAACCGACTGGCTCAATTCCTTGAAAGCTACCACCGGCATTCCCCTCTCATCCACCATCTTGATGGGTTTCTCTCAAGGTGGGGCAATGGCTCTGGATGTGGGGTTAGAGTTAGAGCTAGCAGGTATCATTTCCCTGAGTGGCTATTTACATCGGGCACCGGAAAATGTTGAACCGCCCTTACCCTCTGTCCTAATTGTTCATGGTAGACAAGATACTGTTGTACCTTTGAGTGTGACTCAAAATTTACGGGATTATTTAATGAGTTTAGGAACGCCAATGCAGTACAAAGAATTTGATATGGGGCATGAGGTAACACCTGAAGCCTTAGCAGTGGTTAGGGATTTTATTGTGTTGAATACTTGAAATGGGGAATTGAAAATTGAAAATTGAAAATTGACAAATCTACTAGTGCAGTGCGGCGGAAGTAACTGATCAGTTTGAGAGCGATAGAATCCTTACTCTATAAGCATTCTTCATTCTTCATTCTTAATTCCACGCAGCGGCACTAGGCCCATTTACAACAAATTACTTAATACTTCTTATTTTTTGAGCCAGTAGGACCAAGCTATGGGGATAATATAAGGAGTGGCTGTCTGAGCAATGCAGCGCTTAACAAGGATGTTAATCATAGGGAGGCGTGAACGATGGCAACTTTGACTATTCGAGAGCGTAATTTGTCTGCTCTGACAGCAGAAGATGTTGCAGAACTAGCTGTACGCCTTGAGCAGGATGATTATACCAATGCCTTTGCAGGACTAGATGATTGGCATCTGCTGCGTGCACTGGCGTTTCAGCGCCCAGAGTTGGCAGAACCCTACCTCTATCTACTAGATTTAGAAGCCTATGATGAAGCTTAAGCTTATGTTGGCAAGTTATTTTTTGTTGGTTCTTAGTCAACAAAACCAATAACAAACAACCAAAAACAAAGTAGTGGCGCGACACACCTAAAATCAAGGATTAGAGTAGTGCAAGCATCTTGCTCGCATTTGACTGATTGCTCGCGAGCGAGACGCTCGTACTACATTCTTCAATTCTAAATTCTACATTCCCCAACCGGTCTCTAAACCACCAAATTAGCTGTGTCGTGTCAGTAGGCTTCCCCATAATTTCCGATGAATGAAGGTAGACGAGTTCTGATTGGTGTAGGCGGCGGTATCGCCGCCTATAAAGTTTGTGAAGTTGTTTCGTCTCTTTTTAAGGCTGGGGTGCAAGTTAGGGTAATTCTTACCCAAGCAGCTCAAGAATTTATCACTCCCTTAACCTTAACTACCCTCTCCCGTCATCCAGCTTATACCGATGAGATTTTCTGGAAACCAATCCATGAACGTCCGGTGCATATTGAACTAGGGGAATGGGCGGAGTTATTTGTTATTGCTCCGTTAACTGCTAATACTTTAGGTAAATTGGCTCATGGCTTAGCAGATAACTTACTCACTAATACAGTATTAGCTTCTCGTTGCCCTATCTTGCTCGCACCAGCGATGAATACTGAGATGTGGGAGGCACAGTCAGTGCAGCGGAATTGGCAGGAGCTGTTAAAGGATTCTCGGTATCATAGTGTAGGACTGGGTTCGGGACTGTTGGCTTGTGATAGAGTTGGTGTCGGACGTATGGCAGAACCGACGGAGATTCTGGCAGCCGTGTCATCTCTATTGCACAGTGGCGGGAAACGAGACTTACTTGGTAAAGAAGTATTAATCAGTACTGGCGGTACGAGAGAGCATCTAGATCCAGTACGCTTTATTGGTAATCCCTCTACTGGCAAAATGGGACTGGCTTTAGCACAAGCAGCTAAGTATCGGGGAGCAAAGGTGACTTTGGTACATGCACCAGCAACTTGGGAAGTACCTCTAGGTATTCGGACAATACCAGTAGTAAGTGCTGTTGAAATGCAACAAGCGATGCTTTCGTGTTTCTCAGATGCAGATGTGATTATGATGGCAGCAGCAGTAGCAGATGTGAAGCCTGCTGAATATGCTCCAGATAAGTTACCGAAACACTTGCTTCCTTCTGCTCTGAACCTAGAACCAGTACCGGATATCTTGGTAGAATTAGGAAACAGGAAGCAGCCTCATCAGCGGTTAATTGGATTTGCTGCTCAAACAGGGGATATTTTAACACCAGCTTTAGAGAAGTTAAAACGGAAACAACTAGATGCGATCGCAGCTAATCCCATTGATCAACCAGGAAGCGGTTTTGGGAGTGATACCAATCAGGCTATTTTTCTAGATGCTCAAGGACACCAGCAACAAATTGCTCCTTGCTCTAAGTTACAAATGGCTCACTATTTGTTGGACTTTGTAATTGAGAATTGTGAATAATTTACGCTACTGAAAACTCAGTAAATTGTCGTACAACTGGTGCTCTAAATCCCAAAACAATATCTGTACCATACTTTGCTTTCAAGCATTTTATGCCTTGCCAGGTGCAAGGTTTTTGTATCTTTTGGCTCAATTTCCTTGCACCGTAAGTGGAAAATCCCTAACACCTCCAACCTCACCTACCACCTACCACCTACCACCTAACACCTATTCAAACCCGAAAGTTACGACTTATTCAGCAAACCCTAATTAGAGAACGTTGGGAATCCCTGACTCCTCAACAGAGAAAAGGTTTTGTTCCCCTTTGTCCAGATTTTGTGATTGAATTGCGCTCTGAATCCGATAGCCTCTCCAAATTACAAGCAAAAATGCACGAATATATTGATAACGGAGCCAAACTTGGATGGTTAATTGATCCACAGAAACGACGGGTAGAGATTTATCGTGTTGGGAAAGAAGTAGAAGTATTAGAACACCCTAGTGCCGCTGCGCGGAATTAAGAATTAAGAATTAAGAATTAAGAATGCTTATACAGTAAGGATTCTATCGATCTCAAACTGGTCAGTTACTTCTGCCGCGCTGCACTAGTAGCTTGTCAGGATTTGATAATGGACGTTGTACAACTAACCACAAAAATTGATGAATATGGTTGTTTGAATCTCAGTATTCCAACCCAATTAGCGGGAGCAGAGGTAAATGTTGTCGTTGTAGTCAATCCAGTTTCATCAGTTGATCAACCGCAACATAAGTATGATTTCTCAGATTTAGTTAGTCGATTGACATGGCAGGGAGATGCTGTCGCGATGCAGAGGAATCTTCGCGATGAGTGGTGAGCGCTAGCTGTTAGATACAAATGCCATTGTTGCGCTGCTCAAAGGTAATTCCCAACTTATTAAATTATCAAAAAATGCTGATTGGATAGGAATTTCAGTTATTAGTAAAATTGAGTTTTTGGCGTTTTCTGGGCTAACTCAAGCCGATTGCCAACTTTTTCAGGAGTTTCTTCAACGAATAGAGGTTATTGATTTAAGAGCCACTGACACTGAGTTGATTGAAAAAATTATTGAAATTCGCCAACAGTTTCGATTGAAATTACCGGATGCGATCATTGCTGCGATGGCGAGCCAAAATTCAGCAGGTGTAGTAACGGCGGATTGAGAATTTGCGAAGGTCAACATTCTAACGGTAATTAATTGGTAGAGATTGGTAATGGCTTTAAGTATAAATACTTGATACTTTTCTTGATTGGCAATGCCACTCACAGTTCGCTCATTTGGAAAGCTGCCAGTTTTGTAGGGCGGGCAAAATGAATATCTTTAACAATTGGACTGATAAATTGCCCGTTTTTGCCCACCAATCCAGATTTGGCGAGAATGATGATTGGGAAGGGCTGAGGTGTGGATTGATGAAATAGCTATACTGTATGAAAATCTATAAGGTCAACTCTTAAATGGCAAACCAAGAACATCTCTATTTTCTACTAAATTCGGATGCAGCTCGCTGGAATCATTGGAAATTGGTAAACTCTCAAATCCAACCAGACTTTAGTAATGCAGAGATTCAAGAGATACAGCTTATTGAAAGGAATCTAAGTGGAGCTAACTTTAGTAATGCTGATCTCAGAGGAGCCAATTTAAGCGCAGCCAACCTTAGCTATGCTAATCTGGCTGGAGCAGATTTGAGTCCTGCTTGTGTCAGTATTCCACCAAGCCCTGACAGATTGGGCAATCTTACTGGAGAAGCCTACGATCAGAAACCAGTAGATCTAAGCAACGCTGATCTAACTGGGGCAAATCTTGCTGGGGCAAACCTGACTGGGGTAAAACTCTGGAAGACAGTCATGCCCAATGGAGAAATTAAATTTAACTATTAGCTTGAATAAATCTCTGTTTCCATGAGCCATTTTTGCCTCGTTCAATCTCATGAATAGAGATTAAACATGAGAGACATTATGACAAAACAGCGCTCTAATTGGCAACCCTTTGAGGAAGCACGTACTTTCACTCACGGGCTTGGTTTGAAAACTAAAGACGAATGGATAAAGTGGGCAAAAAGTGATGCTAGACCAAATGATATTCCTTCAAAGCCAAGCAGAACTTACAAAGACAAAGGCTGGGTAGGTTGGGGGGATTGGCTTGGTACAGGTAGAATTGCCAATCAGTGTAGGAGCTATCGAGCTTTTGAGGAGGCACGTACTTACGCCCACAGCCTTGGATTCAGATGTAGAGATGAATGGTGGAATTGGTCTAAAAGTGATAAAAAACCGGAGGATATTCCTGCCAATCCACCCCAAGTTTACAAAGAGCAAGGCTGGGTAAGTTGGGGGGATTGGCTTGGTACAGGTACTATTGCTAGCTATAACCGAACTTATCTACCTTTTGAATATGCTCGTAGTTTTGTCCGCAGCCTTGGTTTAAAAAACCAAAGTGAATGGAAAATTTGGTCTAAGAGCGATGCTAAACCAAATAATATTCCTGCAAATCCACATCAGGTTTATCAAGGTAAAGGATGGATAAGCCTTGGTGATTGGCTAGGCACAGGTAACGTTGCAAACTTTAACCGAAATTACCTAATTTTTGAGGAAGCCCGTACTTTTGCTCGCAGTCTGGGATTGAAAAACCAAAGTGAATGGCAAGCTTGGTGTAAAAGTGGTGAGAAACCGGATAACATCCCTGTCAAACCAAGACAGACTTATAAAAATAAAGGTTGGGTAAGTTTTGGTGATTGGCTTGGAACAGATACTATTGCTAATTATTATCGAATTTATCTACCTTTTGAGGAAGCCCGTGCTTTTGTTCGTAGTTTGGGATTGAAAAACCAAAGTGAATGGCAAGCCTGGTGTAGAAGTGGTGGAAGACCAGATAATATCCCTGCCAATCCATCTAAGACTTATAAAGAGGAAGGCTGGATAAGTTTGGGAAATTGGTTAGGGACAGGTACTATTGCTTCTCAAAATAGAATCTATTTACCTTTTGATAAAGCCCGCATTTATGTACACAGTCTTGGCTTGAAAAGTGGTAATGATTGGATAACTTGGTCGAAGAGTGATGCTAAACCAGATAATATTCCTGCGGATCCACCTCAAGTTTATAAAGAGCAAGGTTGGGTAAGTTGGGGGGATTGGCTTGGTACAGGTACTATTGCTAGCTATAACCGAACTTATCTAGCCTTTGAGGAAGCCCGTGTTTTAGTTCACAGTCTAGGATTGAAAAACCAAACTGAATGGAAAACTTGGGCTAAAAGCGAAGATAAACCGGATGATATTCCTGCTAATCCTCCAGGAACTTACAAAGGAAAAGGTTGGTTAGGTTGGGGTGACTGGCTGGGGACAGGTATTATTGCTCCTCAAAATCGGACTTATTTACCTTTTGAAGAAGCTCGTGCTTACGCCCGCAGTCTTGGCTTAAAAAGTAAAGATGAATGGGTAGCATGGACTAAAAGTGAAGATAAGCCAGATGATATTCCTGCCAATCCTCCAGGAACTTACAAAGGAAAAGGCTGGTTAGGCTGGGGAGATTGGCTGGGTATCTTTAACTTATGGAACCGAAATTCTATTCTCAGTTTCCTGCGTAGCCTTGAGCCGATTCTGCCAAATCTCCAGCCTGCTGAACTGTACGCAATCATGCGTCAAAATGGAATGATAGCTGCATCAGGAAACAGATGTAATAGTAATGCTCATCTCATCAAGAGCATTCAAGACTTATGTTCGTCACCCGATCCTCAGTCTGATTTTGAGAATATTATTGCTGACATAGAGGAGCAAAACTCCACAGTTGATAACGAAGAATTTTCAGAGGATGAAGCAATAGCCGCTGATATAGTTCCCACGGAAAAAGAAACGACTGAAGAACTGCCGACGCTTCGCTCGTTTGCAGCACTTAAAGCAGTTGATCTCTTAGTTGATGCAGGAATTACCTCGGATGAGGAAACCCTTGAATTTCTTGTCTGTAATCGAGTCAGCGAACTCTGGCAAGCTTGCCTAAATAATGACCCTAAATTTGACCTCGATCGCCTCCGTACTGAAACAGGTGGAGCCTACTTTAATGAAATCCGCAACCGTTTCTTAAGCCAGTATGACGGTGCAATTAATGTTCCTATTCCCCCTGGCTATAGCTTCCATGCTCCACCTAAACTGATGCAAAAACTTACCGCCTATCGCGTACTCACGGAACGACGAATCGGCAACTGGTCAGGTGTTGGCGCAGGAAAGACTATATCAGCCATCCTCACAAGCCGCGTGATTGATGCCCGTTTGACAGTCATCATCGCTTTCAACAGTACTCTCAACGGATGGAAAGACGCGATCGCATCTGTCTATCCTGACACTATCGTTATTGTAAAAGAGCGTGGCAATATCCAAGTTTATAAAGAAAAACATACTTACCTAATTCTGAACTTTGAAACCTTCCAGCAAGCAAATTCAGACAAGATGGCACGGCATTTAGTCGATAATCACCAAATTGACTTTATTGTTCTGGATGAAATTCAAAACGTTAAGCAGCGCACTCCCAAACTAGAAAGCAAACGTCGGCAAGTCGTTAATGGACTACTTTGTGAGGCAAGCAAGAAAAATCCTGATTTGTGTGTTCTTGGCATGAGTGCCACACCTGTGATTAACAACCTCTACGAAGCCAAGGCACTGCTAGAGATGATTAAAGGTGTGGAGTTCAGTGAACTCAAGACATTTAGTAGTATTGCGAATGCGATCGCGATGCACGAGAAACTAATTCTCTATGGCATTCGCTATAGACCAAACTATAAGCTAGATATTGAAACAACCCACCCTGAAATTCCTGGCGAGTCATTTCTTCCAGACTTGGTAAAAGCATTTCAAGGCAGCCTCCTCGATAAAGAACAGGTTTTACTTAAGGCCAAACTTGAGACAATTGTTGACGCACTGAGAAAGGGAACCCTTGTTTACACCCATTACCTCACAGGACTCATTGAACCATTATGCCAAGCAATCCAGAAAGCAGGTTTTACAGTTGGTTTATTCACAGGTGACGACAAGACGGGATTAGAGCAGTTCTGTAAAGGCAAAGTTGATATATTAATTGGAACTGCGCCAGTTGGCACTGGCGTTGATGGATTGCAATACGTTTGTAGCCGCTTAATTGTTGTCACTTTGCCCTGGACTAGCGCAGAGTACGAACAACTCATTGGGCGACTTTACCGACAAGGCTCAGCCTTTGAGAAAGTAGAAGTAATTATACCCCAGGTTGTCCTTGCCTATAAAGATGATATCTGGTCTTGGGACAAGAGACGGTGGAATATAGTTGACTATAAAAAAACTCTTGCTGATGCTGCAATTGATGGCAAGATACCTCAAGGAGAAATTGCTTCTCTAGAAGCACTACAAAAGAAGGCAAATGAGGCGCTACAAGCGTGGATTTCACGGGTAGAACAGGATAGAATTTTTGTTTTCGAGCGTACCCAGTTAAAAGTTCCTTTACCAGAATTTGAGACACAAATCGCTCTACGGAAATTTGGTGATTTCTCCATGATGAACAGTCGCTTCAACAGTGCCTATAGCCAAACTACCCATGAACGATTAAAACAACATCCAGAAGAGTGGTATCTATATCACACACTCTATCGTGAGGCGCGAAAAACTTGGTCTGAAATACCTTACGAAAAAATTGCTAAGTCCCTTGAAAAGCGTCCTGATTTGGTTATCGGTGACTTTGGTTGTGGTGAAGCTAAACTTGCTGAATGTTTGCCCAACAAAGTTTATTCCTTTGACTATATTGATATCAATAAAGATGTAATGGCCTGCGATATCGCCCACACTCCCTTACAAGACGAACAACTTGATGTTGCCATATTTTCTCTTTCTCTAATGGGAATTAACTATGGGGATTACCTCAAAGAGGCTTATCGTGTGCTTAAGTTCGGTGGTTTGTTGAAAATTGCAGAGCCTATCAACCGCTGGTTAGACAAAGAATCTGAGTTACTAGTTCAGATTACAAACGCAGGATTTATAACAATTGGCAATATGGAAGAATCTAGTCAGTTTCTGTACATTAATGCCATCAAACTGCTTAGCTGAAAAGGTTTAAACCGATAGTAAAAACTCTCAGTTGCGGCTCAAGCATCAAAATATTGTAGTGCGAGCATCTTGCTCGCTAGTATTATACTTTATATATGTGCGTAGACTTTACCTATCATAAAAATATAATATCACAAAAAATAGCGATCGCAACATAAGATACAGAGAATTAGGAGTGATATTCTTGACAACGTTCTAAATAAATCTGGGCTATGTTATCCCCTGGATTTTGTCGCAGACAATCAGCAAATAGTTGTGCTGCTTTCCGAAAAGACTGTTGATTGTAGAGTAACCATGCTTCCTCAAAAGCTGATTTTGTAACTAACTTACCTTCTTTAATTTTTGGCTCATCGGCATCAAAAACTTCATAGACTGTTACTAATTGTGATTTTCCCTTCACCTGAACCCTGTCAATGAAGCGAACAGCATACTGTTGTTGATCTTTGAGACAGATAAATGTCTGTTGAGAGATCAACAATGGTACTCCATAGGATTTTGTTAACTTTTCCAGACGAGAAGCTACATTAACAGCATCACTAATAACTGTACCATCCATACGATTTTGTTCTCCAACAGTTCCCAGCATCAAAGAACCTGTATTAATGCCAATGCCAATGTTTATTGGAATATAGCTACAATTGGCACGATGTTGATTATATTCAGCTAATTTGTGTAGCATAGCAATCCCCGCTTTGACAGCATTATCTGCCTCACCACTAAACAGAGCCATAATTGCATCGCCAATATATTTATCAATAAATCCCTGATATTCACTGATGACAGGACTCATACGAGAAAGATAGGCATTAATAAATTTGAAATTGTCCTGGGGTGTCATACTTTCAGAGAGGGTAGTAAAAGAGCGAATATCAGCAAAAAGTACCGACATTTCCTGTTGTACCGCCTCACCTAATTGGACATCAACAAGGCTTTGGTGCCCTAAAATCGAGAGAAATTTTTTAGGCACAAATCGTTCAGCAGCATCAGTTAATTCTGATTCATTATTGAGAGCCAACTCCAAATTGCTATTAGCTTCAAAGAGTTGCTCCATGAACTCCTGTCGTTCTATTTCTGCTTCCTTCCGTTCGGTGATATCCTGAAAAGCAATGATCGCATAGGCTATGTTACCCGATTGATCGTAGATTGGTATACTCCAAACCTCTATCGGTATAATTTTGTCTTCTTGGTGAATTTCGAGATCATCAATTGTCACACTTTCCCCTTGTAATGCCAACAATATTGGATCTCGCTCTTGCGGGCAAAGTTGCTGAGTTTCTGCTAGATAAAGTTGATAAACTTCTCTAAATTGCTCAGGGATGGTATTCGCTACTATGCCTTTACCCAATAACTGCTCAGCACGAGAATTAACGTACTGCGATTTACCATTAACATCCACCACAAATACACCTACGGGTATAGCTTCAAGAAACTGGCTTAAGCGATGCTCATTCTCGTGGAGTTGAGCAATTAAGGTGGCTTGTTTACTGTTGGCTTCTTCAAGAGCCTGATTCAACTGAGTTAAGCGCTTCTCATTCTCATGAAGTTGAGTAATTAAGGTAGCTTGTTCTTGATTTGCTTGCTCAAGTGCCTGATTAACTTCGTGGAGTTTAAGGGTTTTTTTTGCCAGCCGTTTATCCTGAAAATAGCTGTATACTGCTTCTGTAACTGTTAAGCTCAGGTCTTGAGTTTGCCAAGGCTTGGGAATGTAACGATATAATTTAGCGTAATTAATTGCATTGCCCACTGCTTCTACATCTGCTTGCCCAGTGAGCATAATTTTCAGAGTTTTGGGAGAGATAGCATGGATGCGCTTGAGTAATTCATCTCCTTTCATACCGGGCATAATGTAATCAGAAATTACTAAAGCGACTTCATAGTCATCTTCCAGCAATTCTGACAATAATTCTAAAGCCTCTTCTCCATCTTGAGCTACTTCAATCAGGTATTCATCTCCCAAGGCTTCTTCTAGTTCTATTTTCAGGCTATCTAGGATAGTCTGTTCATCATCAACACAGATAATGACAGGTGGATTCATAACTTAGCTAGCGCCGATCTAATTGTTTCAATTAATTCCTGACTATTCCAAGGTTTGTGCAAACAATTATACAAATTTGCGTACTTTTCAGCTCTTTCAATCGCTTCCTCATCAGCTTGTCCTGTGAGCATCACTTTAACAATGTTGGGATATTTTTTATGAATATAAATCAAAAGTTCATCACCTTTCATTCCTGGCATTAGCCAATCGGAGACAATCATGAGAATCGGTACTTTATCATTAGTTAGCTCATCAATAATTTCCATTGCTTCATCAGCACTTTCGGCAAATTCATAGAGGTAAGTATCTCCAAAAGCTGCTTGTAGCTCTATTTCTAAGCTTTTCAAGAGCACTACCTCATCATCAACACATAAAATTACTGGTTTGATCATTGTGAATTGCTAATTGTGAATTGCTAATTGTGAATTGCTAATTGCTAATTGTTAATTGTGAATCGTGAATTGCTAATTGTCACTGATCAATAGGTAGATATACAGTAAATGTCGTTTTACCTGGTACTGACTCTACCTCAATTTGACCTTGATGTTTGTCAATAATTTTTTTAACGATATCCAATCCCAAGCCGCTTCCTTCTCCTGGAGGTTTAGTAGTAAAGAAGGGCTGAAATATTTTTGGCTGAATTTCAGGAGAGATACCTTTGCCACTATCGGTAATACTGACACTGACATTGGCATCTTGCCTGGTAACTTCAATAGTTAAATTCCCTTTATTATCCATCGCTTGGAGAGCATTGTGAATTAGATTAGTCCACACTTGATTGAGTTCATCAGGGTAGCAAAAAATAGCAGGCAAAGAATAATCATAATTCCTGATTACTTCTACCCCGTGTCTGAGTTGATTTTGATAAAGAGTTAAGACAGTTTCAATTCCTTCAATAATCTTTGTTTTTATCTTTTCACCTGTATAGTCATAACGAGCATAGGTTTTGAGAGCAAAAACAACTTTTGCAGCACGTTCTGAGGCAGTAGCAATGTTTTTGGTACTAGTTTGTACAGTGGCTAATTGATAAGCAGTTTTTAAGATTTTTTCACTTTCTGGGTCTTTTAACAGTGGCAAAAAAGTTTCCAAGTCTTGATAAACACCAATGCCCACCAATAAATTGGCAATTGTGGCTGATTTATCAATGGAGTAAGATTCGAGTTGACTAGTTAAAGATTTTCTGATTTTGCGCTGTTCTCGGGTCGAAAAAGTAATATTTTGTTGCCTTGATTTTTGCAGTAATAGTAAAAAATCTGACTGACGTTCTGGAGAAAGTTGTTGAAAAAAAGGAGGCAATTCTTCAAGATAGTTATTCCAGAAATTAGCAATATTACTTACCGAAGAATTAATAGCTCCTAGAGGAGTATTCAATTCATGGGCAATCCCGGCAATTAGTTGCCCTAAAGCCGCCATTTTCTCTGATTCAATTAATTGGGATTGGGCAGCTTGCAATTGCTCTAGGGTACTCACTAATTCATAATTTTTACTTTGGAGACTCTTTTGCAGCTCCCTTAGAGCTAAGTGGGTTTCCACGCGAGCCAAAACTTCTTCCAACTGAAAGGGTTTGCTAATATAATCTATCCCACCCACACCAAAAGCTTTTACCTTATCTAGTACTTCATTGATAGCACTGATAAAAATTACTGGAATGTCCCGAGTTAGGTCATTAGCTTTAAGCTTTTCACAAACTTCATAGCCATTAATTTCTGGCATCATAATATCTAGCAAAATTAAATCGGGAAGGGATAAACTAACAGCAGATAGTGCTAACTTGCCATTCGGTACAGCTCTAACTTTATAGCCCTTGTCTGTTAGCATATTTACTAACAGTCGTAGGTTGGCTGGAGTATCGTCAACTACTAAGATATTGCTTTGGTCATTATCGGGTTGAGCTTGATTCATGCTTCGTTATCTTCTTCCCTACTCTGTGGTAATTAACATTAAAATTTTGTCATACTCAAAATTATCAAGACAATTCTGAAGAGCATCGGCTAGTGGTGGATTCTGTGAGCGGATTAACTCAATTGAACTAGCACCTAACTCCAAGTCACCCTGAAGGACTGCTTGCTGAAGATGAACAACCCATTCTTCTGGTAAATTTGCGATCGCACTAGCACTCAGTACATTTTGATCACTCTTGTCTTTTAACGAATCACTTTGCTCTTGTTCTTCATAGACATATCGCACTCCGATATGTTTGTGCATTGTGGCAAATATATCTGCTTCTCGGAAAGGTTTGCGCATAAAATCATCGCAACCAGCTGAGAGAATCACTGCTCTCTCCTCTTCTAAAACACTTGCAGTCAGGGCAATGATCGCTGTAGCTTGACCTTTGGTAGTAGATTTAATCTGTTGAGTTGCCTTGTAACCATCCATCACCGGCATCCGCATATCCATCCAAATTAGTTGCGGTTCCCAACTTTCCCAGATAGCGATTGCCTCCTCGCCATTAACAGCTTCTTTCAGTTCAAAGCCAAGAGGATTGAGCAGCTTAATCAACAATTGGCGATTGAGGGGTTTGTCATCCACAATCAAAATTCGATAGCGGGGTTGATTGGGTTCTAGAGCAATGACTCGGCGCGTCGGTTGTTTAGTTTCGAGTTTGGTAGCATCAACGATACTTACACAGATATCAAATTTGAAGAGAGTACCATGCTCCACCTCAGAACTGACGCTCATTTGACCCCCCATCAGTTCTACAAAGGAGCGGCTAATGGGTAATCCTAAACCTGTTCCCTCTTGTGCTTGTTGTCCAGTTTGGGTTTGTGCAAAAGCTTCAAACAGGCTGTCTAACTCCTCTGGAGCAATACCAGGGCCAGTATCTTCTACTTCAAAAGTAATTTTTGTTTGGGAATTGGGAATTGGGAATTGGGAATTGGGAATTGGGAATTGGGAATTGGGAATTGTCTGGTGCGTCTCGTGTCTCCGCGTCTCCGTGTCTATTGTGTCCCCCTTTTTCTCCCCATCTCCCCATCTCCCCATCTCCTCATCTCCCCCAGCTTCCCCATCTCCCCATCTCCCCATCTCCCCATCTCCCTCGGCTCCAACTCGCACTGAAACACCACCCACTTCAGTAAACTTGAGGGCATTGTTAAGTAGGTTAATCAAGATTTGACGTAACTTGACTTCATCAGTGCGTACATATTGCGGGACATCAGGAGTGTGCTCAAATAGCAACTGTAATCCTTTCTCGTCAGCTTTGAGGCGGAACATATCTTCGAGATCATGCAGCAGGCGAATTAGGTCGAAGTTTTTTTCGTTTTTAGTGGTTCTCCCCGCCTCAATTTTGGATAAATCTAGAACATTATTAATCAAAGTTAACAGATGTTCCCCACTGCGGGCGATAATACCGACATTTTCTTGATTTTCCCGGGATAGGTTTTGGCTGCGAGTCATCAGTTGAGCAAAGCCGAGAATCGCATTGAGGGGAGAGCGCAATTCATGGCTCATATTAGCGAGGAAGCTGCTTTTAGCTTGGTTAGCTACTTCTGCTTTGTCTTTAGCTATGGCTAATTCCGCAGTGCGCTCTGCAACTCTCCTCTCTAAGGTGGCAAAGGATTCTTGTAGTTGATTCGCCATGCGATTGAAGGATTTGGCGAGTTCTCCCAATTCATCAGAGCGTTTGATTTCTACTGTTTGCTGCCATTCACCCTTAGTCAGAGCTTTAGCTGATGTATTTAAACGTAGAATCGGTTGCACAACCCATCTAGCAGTAAGAATACCAACGACTATAGCCAGCAATAAGGCAGCTATACATAACCCGATAGTGGTGCGGGTGTTGGCATTAATTTGCTCCATAAAGTCAGCTTCTGGCACTACTACCACAATTAGCCAGTCAATACCTCGACCATCTTTGAGGGGTTTGATCTGTAAAAATTGTCGCTGACCATTAAGTTTAAAGGTAAGTTGTTGGCTCTCAGCAATTTTCGAGAGATTGCCAAAGTGTTCAGTTAAATGCTCAGCTGTAGAGCGAGTCAACGGTACACTACTTGCTACTGCTGGCAGTCGTTCCTTGAGCTTGCCATCTTCACCAAGAACAAAAGGCTCTTCCCCAGTAGAAGAAGCCACTAATAATCCCGAACGTTCGATGATAAAAGTCTGTCCTGACTTACCAATTTCCAAACTTTCTAGGAATTTATTGATTTGTGTGTCTAGTAAATTTGTTCCCCAAGCTCCCAACAGATTACGATTTTTGTCATAAACTGGCAAACTAGCGGTAATTCCCAAGTTTTGGCTGGCGTGTATGATAAAAACCTCACTCCAGACAAGGTCATTCTCTTTTAGGGCAGCTTTATACCAAGGACGGACTCTTGCATCATAAGGGTTGCCAAATTGAAAAAGTTCCTGACGATTGCCTTGATTATCAGTGGTATATATATAGTAATCCCCATTAACCAAACCTTTGGTTTCATCAATAAACAGTCTTCCTTCATGCCTTCTTGCTACTGTGATTCCTCCCTCTTGGTAACCGAAAAAAATGGCATGAATTGAATCAAATATTTTCAGGTGTCGCCAGAGATATAACTCTAGAGCTTTACGATTTTTCACATCCAGCAGATCAAGATTGATGGCAGCAGTAAGAGTTTGGTTGATTTTATGAGGTGTATCTAGATATTGTTGTACTTCCTGCTCAATGCGATCGCTAATTTCGCTCTGTAACTGATTAGCAAGATCATTGACTGCTTTTTGCCCGTTTCTAAAGGAAAGATATCCGACAAGCCCTACTGCGGCAAAGGTTTGCAGTACAAAGGGAACAATGAGAACAGTTCGGAGGGTAACCTTTCCAGAAATTTTCGCTCTGAAACGGTTTAGAGGTTTGATTAACATATTTTAGTCATTAGTCATTAGTCATTAGTCATTAGTCATTAGTACAAAGGACATGCAATCCCACGACTTGCATTACGTGGGATGAGCTTAAAATTTTTCCGTGCTTTAGCCTTATTTGATATTTGTTTCTAAATCAATTTCAAAAAAATCATTATGCCAGTTAAAGGCTACACATTGTGTGGTTCGCCAAACCAATTCCTCTATTTGTTGTTTGCTGAATTTTTCTTCTAATGCCTTAAAAATTCGTTGTCGATGCTCATAAATGATGCGTTGGGGAACCTGATGTGCTTTGGCATAAGTTCCTGACCATACTAAATGGTAAGCTAAATCGATTACTAGATTATCAGTATCATCAAACAATGAATTATATTTCCAAGCTGGTCCATCGGTCAAACTAATATTGTCTAAAACTTCTAGCTGTTCTTGGGAATAGCCCTGTGCTGCTGCTCTAGGAGAGTGATGGGATACACAATATTCACAAGTCATTAAATTAGATGCTACAACAATTGCTATTTCATAATGTTTAGCAGCTACTGGGCTTTGTTTTTTAATAGTTAAAAGTTGTCCCCAAACATGACTAAATATGATCGGAGAATTAGCCATGGTACTCCACAAATTTTTGAACTGCGGATAATTTTCCTCGCAGGTATCCCAGATTTGTTGTATTTCTGGGGATAAGGTGTCTCTTGTGGTCGGTGTGAGTAAGGACATAAATTTTTAATTTTTAAGTATTAACTTACTTCTATTAAAGCAACTTTGCTAATGAAAGTCATATCCTATGCATTTAACTGGTATTCCGCATCTGATGCGTCTGATGCGTCTGCTTATCGTTGCCCCTACACCAAGTGCTATTATTCAGTGGACAAAACTTTGAAAACTCGTAGCTGAAAACTGATAGCTAATTATGGTTGCAGTCGCAATTCTAGCAGCGGGACGCGGAACCCGGATGAAATCTGACTTACCTAAGGTGTGCCACAAGTTGGGTTCACTTTCTATGGTTGAACGAGTACTGGAAAATTGTCTAGGGGTTGAACCTTTGCGGCGTCTAGTAATTGTTGGCTATCAAAGTGAGCGGGTCAAGCAATCTTTGGCAGCCTATTCTGGTATAGAATTTGTTGAACAAACACAACAGCTGGGAACAGGCCATGCTGTTCAACAACTCTTGCCCTACCTGAAAGATTTTACTGGAGACTTACTGGTCTTGAATGGGGATGTACCTTTATTGCGCTCTAACACCATCAAGCATCTGTTAGAAACTCATCAAACCCATCAAAATGCCGCTACCCTCCTGACTGCCAAAATGCCTAATCCCCAAGGTTATGGGCGCGTTTTTTGTGATGACCAAAATCGGCTGACACAGATTATAGAGGATCGGGACTGCACAGCAGCTCAAAAGCAAAATCACCGCATCAATGCAGGTGTTTATTGCTTCAACTGGTCTCAACTAGCGGAAGTACTACCAAAATTGCAGGCGAATAATGACCAGCAGGAATATTATCTGACGGATGTAGTTAATTTCCTAGACCCAGTGATGGCAGTCGATGTTGAGGACTACCAGGAGATTCTAGGCATCAATGACCGCAAACAGCTAGCAACAGCTTATGATATTTTGCAAACCAGGGTCAAAGATACTTGGATGAAAGCAGGGGTAACTTTAATTAACCCAGACAGTATTACCATTGATGACACGGTAGAATTGCAACCAGATGTAATTATCGAACCCCAAACTCATCTGCGAGGTAAGACCAAAATTGGCTCTGGCACAAAAGTTGGACCAGGAAGTTTAATTGAAAATAGCCAGTTGGGTGAGAAAGTGACAGTGCTGTATTCGGTGGTGAGTGATAGTGTGGTTAAAGATAACACTCGCATTGGTCCCTACGCTCATCTACGGGGTCAAGCAGAGGTAGGAGAAGCCTGCCGTATAGGCAATTTTGTCGAAATTAAAAAGACTACAATAGGCGATCGCACTAATGCAGCTCATCTATCTTATTTGGGAGATGCTACCCTGGGTAATCAGGTAAATATTGGCTGTGGTACGATTACTGCTAACTACGATGGAGTGAAGAAACATCCTACCAAAATTGGCGATCGCACAAAAACTGGTTCCAATAGTGTTTTGATTGCGCCAATCACCCTAGGGGAAGATGTTACGGTGGCTGCTGGCTCAGTGATCACAAAAGATGTTCCTGATGATAGCTTGGTGATTGCTCGTACACGTCAGGTGGTTAAAAAAGGTTGGCGGATGAAGCCTTAGGAGTTGCGCAAAAATAACTTACCTATTTAGGGTTAGGAATAATCCCATAATTCCATTCTCCATGAAAATCCGCTGGTTACAGATTAACTTGAGAATGTAAGGGTTATAGAGATTAGGGGTAGGTAATTAATTCTGTGTAGGTGCGGGTGAACGAAATTTTACGTGGGATTTATAGCAAAGTATCCTCTCAAATCATTAGTTCTCCTTTGTTTCCCTATCTCCCCACCCTTTTTTTCGCTCACCCTGTAGGTGCTTACAATGACACATATCTCGGCTCAATGTCATGTAGGAATACAATGATGCTTAAATTCAATTCTAAGTTTGTATTTGCTTTAATTGCACCATTGCTAATAATAAATGACTCGGCTTTCGCGCAGCTTTCAGATACAGCCAGATGGACTTCCACTTTACATATGGATTACAAAATTACTCCAAATATCAACTATCTGAAGGCGAATAATGTTGAATTAAAGCTTGATGTTTATGCACCGCGAAATGTTGAAGAACCAGTTCCAACATTGATTTACTTTCACGGCGGTGGTTGGACAGGTCATGTAAAAGAAGAGAGTGTCTTACGTTTGTTACCTTATCTCGAAATGGGTTGGGCAGTAGTTAATGTCGAATACCGATTAGCTAATATTTCTCCTGCACCCGCTGCTGTCGAAGACTGCCTTTGCGCTCTTCGATGGGTAATCCGAAACGCAGAGCAGTATGGTTTCGATGCTAACAAACTTGTTGTCTCGGGGCATTCTGCTGGTGGTCATCTTGCTCTTACTACAGGAATGGTAACTGCAAGTGCAGGTCTTGATCGTCAGTGTCCAGGTAATGAAGAACTCAACGTAGCAGCAATTGTGAACTGGTATGGCATTACCGATGTGGGGGATTTGCTGGAAGGAGAAAATATAAAATCCTATGCAGTACAGTGGATGGGAAGCATGACAAACCGCATGGAAATTGCCGAACGTGTTTCTCCTCTTAATTATGTACGAAGTGATTTACCACCAATAATTACCATACACGGTTCTCCTGATCCTATAGTTCCATACAGCCATGCCGTTCAGCTTCACCAGGCACTGGAACAGGCAGAAGTTCCTAATAAACTAATTACTGTCCCTGGTGGTCGTCATGGTCATTTTTCCAGGAATGAAATGTTGCGCATCTATGACGCTATCAAACAATTTTTAAATACCCACATAGTTCATTGAAAGAAGCACTAATGAAATTCTATCTAACTTCTAAATTAGTAAGTTATTTCTGCGCGTTTCCTGAAGTAAGTCTCAAGAGCCAAGTTTAAACGCTTCAACAAACAAACTGTAAGTAAAGCCAATTTTCAGAGAATTAACTATTTCAGGCAACCAGGAGGATTTATTGAAGCGTTCAGTTGTTTGTGTGCGTCGCTTGCTACCATAAACAATCCTGCTAGCTACTTCTGTGAACAGGACTAATATCGCAGCAGCAATCACGTCCCAACCAGCTGTTTGTCCAACAGTAGTGGCAACCCCTGTTCCTAGGAAAAAGCCCCAGAGGAAGCTAATCAAAGACAAGGAGATACGTCGCCAGGGATTAGTCAACCATAGTCCTAGCCGTGTCAAGATAGCACCAAACAGATTATTGAGACGGGTATTTTGCATTGCTCAACCTGATATTAAGTAAAAGTAATACAGCGAAGCCTTGCTTTAGCTTAACCCGCCAGAAGCCCGCGCTGTGTGCGTAGCTTAACTCGTCAGGAGTATGTCACAATCGAACAACAACTTTCCTTTGTGCAGTGGAAATTTTTCATGAAATTGCTGATCAGCAACGATGATGGGATCTTGTCTCTGGGTGTTCGCAGCCTCGCTGATGCTCTTGCCGAAGTCGGTTATGATGTCACCGTTGTTTGTCCCAACCGAGAGCGTTCTGCTACAGGTCATGGTCTAACTTTACACGAACCCATCCGTGCTGAGGTTGTCAATAATATTTTTCATCCCAAAGTTACCGCTTGGTCTTGTTCAGGAACTCCTTCAGACTGTGTGAAACTAGGGTTATGGGCTTTAATGGAAAGTTTACCGGATTTAGTGCTTGCAGGTATTAACCACGGTTCTAACCTAGGGACTGATGTCCTCTACTCTGGCACTGTCTCAGCTGCGATGGAAGGGTTCATTCAAGGAATTCCTAGTATCGCTTTCAGTCTGGCTAGCTATACTTCCAAAGAGTTTCAAGTAGCAGCAATGTTTGCCCAAAACCTAGTTAACCAGATTTGCAAGCAACCACTAACGGAGCCAACGTTACTCAATGTTAATGTACCACCAATACCACAGTCGAAAATAGCAGGAGTCAAAATCACCCGTCAAGGAATTCGTCGCTATACCGAGACTTTTGAGAAACGAGCTGATCCGCGAGGCAAAACTTATTACTGGTTAGTTGGTGAAGCTATCGAGGATGTGGAGCAACCAGATCATCTCCATCTTCCTCCAGAAATACCGACAGATGTTCAGGCAATTCGCGATCGCTATATTTCTGTGACCCCTTTGCAATACAATCTCACTGATGCAGCAGGGGTTCATTGTTTACAGCAGCAGGGACTGGGGGTTGGGAATTTGGAATTTAGAATTTAGAATTAAAGTAACTTCAGCTCAGATACCAAGTCCAATTAACCCAATCATAGTCACAACGATCGCCAATAGAGCTACCCATATAAATTGATTATCTTTGGTGTTAATCTGACTGGGATCTACTGGTTCTGGTTCTGCTTCCCATTGTGCCTTGGGATTGCGGTTAGCGATCGCAAAATTACTACTACCACGACTGGCTCTAGGATCACTGTCTGCTATTTGTGCTAAATCTGGAATTTGAGTCATCCATTCGGCTCGTCGCTCCAATTGAGGAGCTTCCAGAATGTAGAGTAAGTTTTTACTTTGTTTGCGAGTTTCTAAATCAGGATGCTTATTCAAACCCTTACAAAGTGCGATCGCTTCTTTTGCTTGTCCGTTAGCTTGATAAGCTGTTACTAACCAAATTTGTGCTTCTCCCCCTAAGCGAGAATTACGATTTACCAAAGCGGTTGCGGCTTCAAGGCGCTGCACCGAAATACGATACTCACCGGCTTCAAATGCCGCTTTCCCTGCTTGGTACTCAATACGGAATTTTTCTTGCTCTTCTGAACTCACTTTTTTATTGGGAAATTCCTTACTGAAATTTTGGGAACCAAATTTATCATAATACGTCAGTTACTCTTATTCTTCTAAAGCCTTCGAGGTGACACTATGCTCTCAACATCTCCATCTCGACAAAATTTTTGGCATCGGTTTAAGCTGACTAAAACTCTCACCCCCTTGACTATGGGAGTTGCTCTACTGACTGCCTTAGGAATAGCAATGGAGACTAAACCATCCCTTGCTCAGTCACAACACTATGATGGTTATACCTACCGCAGAACGATTTCCATTCCTAGGCGGGTTCGTTCTACCTATAGCTATCCTGCTCCAAGATCATCCTATCCTTATGATCGCTACGATCGAGTAGTGGATCATGATCATCATCATCATTCAGGATCATCCCATTCTCACAGTCATCACCACCAAGTAAGAACTCGAAACCATCCCTATTCAGGAGGACCTTATCATTATGATCGCTACAACCGAGTGGTAGATCATGGTTATCATCGTGGCAACTCGCCCTATTACTATGACCGCTACAATCGAGTGAGAAGAAAGTTTCCCCATTCTCCAAGATATAACAGAAGGAGACACGGTGGTTCACGATTAATCTTTGATTCCCCTGGAGTAACAATTCGCTTGGGGCGATAAACGAAAAGTAGGGGCTGATACCAAATCCGGGGAGAGCCACCCCCGTTTTGAGCAAATTGCGAAAATCCCTGAGACGCGCCTTGGCGCGTCTCTACTTGCCCTCAAGGGGTGAGCGTGGCACAGCTAATTTGGTGGCTTAGAAACCGGTTGGGGAATTTAGAATTTAGAATTTAAGAATGTAGTGCGAGCGTAAGATCGCTTTAGTAGGGATTACTCACCATTGCTTGCATCGGAGGATTAGCATCTAGAAACACTAGAGTTCCTCAATCTCTGTTCTAGTGAGTCCTGTTGCTTCTGCGATTGTCTCAATATCTATTCCTTTCTGTTTAAATGTTCTGGCTACATTAACCTTTTCCTGCTGTTTACCTTGCTCGATACCCTGTTGTTTACCCTGCTCGATACCCTGTTGTTTACCCTGCTCGATACCCTGCTTGATACCTTCTTCGATACCTTGTTGTTTACCTTGCTCGATACCCTGTTTGATACCTTCTTCGATACCCTCCAATCTTCCCTCGGAGCGCGAACCTTCGATTATGCTGACTTCATAGCGCCTATTCTCCATATATCTCAGGTAGTTTGCTCTTTCTTCTTCACTCAAGCTATCTACTAGTAAATTTTCCTTCGCTTCCGCTAAGCCTTGAGCTGTAAATTCCTCTTTTATTTGGCTCTTTTTTAGAAAATATATCCATTCATCTAAGGTATCCTTAGCCACATCGTTAAAGTTGTTGACTTTAATCACATAATATTCGGGAAAAATCTCAGATACTTTTTTGATATTAAACAGCTTCTTCTGATTTATTGATGGCTTTAAAGAGTCTTTCAAGTGCAGACCATGAAAATCGAGTTTTCCTTGGTAAATATAATCATCTCCCTGTCCCAGAGA
Source organism: Caldora sp. (assembly GCA_965222765.1). Classification (GTDB taxonomy): domain Bacteria; phylum Cyanobacteriota; class Cyanobacteriia; order Cyanobacteriales; family Coleofasciculaceae; genus Caldora. The sequence continues at coordinate 113,105 of CBDCVG010000062.1, read as the reverse complement.
AAAGTAGACTATATTCACTGAATAGACTTTTTTAACTTTACCGTAAGGCTCTCCTTTTTCCAGGAAGTCAGTTATTAATTTTGCTGTGCCGTAGAGCATTCGATGAAAATAATCTTGCTCTGTATTGTTTTGCACTTCAATGAGAATCAATTCACCTTGGTCATTTTCTGCCAGAATATCGACTCGATTGAGCTTGTCATCCTCTGCTTGTTGATTGCTTTCACTTTCGAGTATGGATTGTATCTTGATTTGTTTGCCCAATAGCTCACTGAGGAAGCCTGCCAAAACTACATAATTAGCTTTGTTTCTGAGTAATTTTTTAATGGCCCAATCAAATCTGATGTGTGTTTGGGGCATAACAGCATCAAGGGGAAGATCTACTTAATCTATTGTGACAGATTTGACTCTAATGATTCAAGGATAAAGTTGAATGACTTATTGAGAATCGACAATGTTTGTTGATTCTCAACAAATCGATTATAGATTTAAGTTGAAGGTGCACTTGGGTGTAAGGATGCACTTGGGTGTAAGGGCGCACGTCGGTGTAAGGGCGCACGTCGGTGTAAGGGCGCACGTCGGTGTAAGGGCGCACGTCGGTGTAAGGGCGCACGTCGGTGCGCCCCTACGGCGATAAGCGATCAAATTTGTCTGAGCTCTCTGCGATCGCTCTTTGATGGAAAGATAAAATGAGAAGAGTGCCATAGGAGAGATACGTTCAGATGCCAACTCAGGGGCAAATTTTTTATCAATGGAGACCGATTAGAGGATTAGTTGATGTTAGATTTAGACAGAATTACATTTAATCCGCGCATCATGGCTGGACAAGCTTGTATTCGGGGAATGCGCGTTCCAGTTTCGTTGATTTTAAATTTAGTGGCAAATGGTAAAACAGTAGAGGAAATTATCGAAGATTATCCTTATTTAGAAGTAGAAGATATTCAACAGTCCTTGCTCTATGCTGCATGGTTGGCGCGAGAGCAGGTTTTTCCCATCGTCGGCGAGAAAGCAGGATGAAATTTTTAGCAGATATGGGTATCTCGCCACGCACTGTTAATTGGCTCAAGGTTGCTGGTTATGATGCAGTTCATCTAGTTGAAGAGGGTTTGGAACAATTAGCCGATGATGAAATTCTCATCAAAGCTCGTCACGAAGGGCGAATCTTATTGACAGTTGATTTAGATTTTGGTTATTTGTTGGCAGTAAGTAGGGAAATCTTACCCAGTGTTATTTTATTTAGATTGGGTAATGAAAGTTATGAGATGATTAACCAACGTTTAAGCGAGGTTATTAGTCAATGTACAGAGGATTTGGAGGCAGGAGCAATTATTTCTGTGAGTGATCAAGCATTCCGGGTGAGGCGATTGCCGATATGAGTAAAATAAATTTGGGAGAAGAATAGGATCAAACAGGAATGATTTATAATAAATCCGGTTATGAAAACCCACTTATACTAAATCAGGCTATCAAAACCCACGGTTAAATGTTGCATAGAGTGTTAGGGGGGTATGGAAACCGGATTTAGTATGATAGGTGTTAGGGATTTTCGACTTGCGGTGCAAGGTTTTTGAGCCAAAAGATGCAAAAACATTGCACTTTTTTCGCTTGCAAAATACTTGAAATCACTTTCTGGTATGGCTTCTAGACTTATGCAGCAAGCCCTATTTATTGTTTGCCTCTTTATAACCTTCTTTAGCAGTCTTAAACATAGTTTGAACAGACTGCTTATCCTTCATGATTTCGTCAACCGCTGTCTTCAAATTCTCTTCATTAACCTGACTGTCATTTTTGGCACTCAGCAATTTTGAAACTGCTTTCATGTAAATAATTCCTGATGCCACTGTAACTCCATAAATAGTTGCGCTCATTACAGCAGCACCACCGACATAACCAAGTCCAGGTATCAATTTGAATGCACTGCCAATCACCATGTATGCAGCAGCGGCAGCACCCAGATTGGTTACGACTCCAGTTGCAAGACTTTTGATGAGATTTTCAGCAAATGGTAATTCGAGTTCCTTATTAATCCGCACGTACATTGTCCAGATATTAGCCGCTGCTGCAGCAATATCCGCACCGGGTACTGGAATAAAGGCGCTTCCAACAGCAATGCCTGCATGTAACTTGACAATTCCAGCTAATTTTCCTGCAAGACTTTCATCGGCTGCCAGATTTAATACCTTGGCTAATTCAGCAGCTACTTGAAATAATTGACCTTGGTTTTTCGCAGCTTGACTCTCAGCTAGTTTGTTCTGTGGAATCATCTGTAACTTGAAAGCATTCCCCACAGTTGTAGTTAGCTCTAGTAAATTACCCACACCCCAAGCATCAATCTTGGAACCATCAGGTAAGCCTAAGGATTTCGCTAAGACTGGAATCACCGGTACGTTTTCTGGGACGTTAGCTTGAATGAATTCAACGTATTGTTCATAGTCACCGTAGGACTGGGTAACTGTGACAATACAAGGGATATCTAACTCGCTGCAAAGACTAATAAACTTCTGTTGCACCTTTTGCCACCTAGGCGATTGGGCGCTTACGCAAAGCCACACGCAATGCACTCTTTTGTTGATATCTGTATCCTGTGAAGACTCCTTGATAAACTGCTCAACTGTATCAACAGTCTCTTGGGAAGACTCAATCTCGAAACCTTTGGTGTCGAAGAGGCGTAGTTGGCTCCTGGGTACTTTGTAGGAAAAGATCTCCTGCGTGACAGGCTCACCAACGCCAGTCATTAATATATTGAGATTGAGTATCGCATTAATTAAGGTACTTTTGCCTTCTCCTGTATTTCCAATAATGACTACATTAATCGTGTCATCAGTTGAGTTTAAAGTCATTGCTTTTGCTTCCTAATCGCTTCTTCTATCAGCGTTGTTGCGCCTGATACAACCTGATCCTGATGAGTTGATAGAGCTGATGCGATCGCATTAATAATTGCACCCGTGGTTGGTGATGTACCTGTCCGAACCATCTCACCCACGGCAGCGATATATGCAGCACCAAATATCTTAACGATTGTTCCCGCAATAGTACCGCCAACTAGCATCGAAGTAAGCTGTCCCACAAAAGGGATAAATTTCATAGTTTCGGTAAAGAGCAGCTTCCCTCCCGTAGTTGCCATAACAATTCCTAGCGTACCTTGTGCTATGGCTATCTGCTTTTGTTTATCAAGGTTGATTCCCAGAGCTTTATTGATCTGATGGATCATTGTAACCTCAAGTGGAATCAACAGTCCAGCATGACCACCAGGGACAAAGGTAGCAGGGAAGGATAGTCCAACTGCTGCAATTGCTGTTACATTAACCACTTTTGTCGCAGCTTCTAGTTTTCTATTGAAATCAGCAACTTGAGAAAACTTCAGTGCTGCTTGACACGCAGTAGGGATTAGGTTCAGAGTCAGATCTAGTAGCTGGACAAGTCCAAAAGGTGCTATGCGAAGCTTACCTAAATACATCTCCTTTGCTAAAACAGGAATAATTCCATCTGCTTCTGGCAAAGAGTTGGCAATTACCTTTAAGAAGGCTTCAGAGGCATCGTCCTTGAGGTAAGATTTCGTGACAACAGCAATAATAGACGTCTCCGGAAATGAGGTTTTTATCTAGACAAGATAAGGGTTTCATATTCTTTTTCGGAGATGTCTAATTGGTATTTGAAGTTGAACACAAAGGTTAACAAGTTCAATATGAACCTTTTGTAGCCGCCGTGATGTAGCTGAAATACAAAGCCAGACAATATGAATATGTTGCTTACTATCTACTTGCTTGCGGCGAGACTCAATTAATTCTCTTACTGCACCAACTGTTTGATCTGCATCTAGAACTTCAAATCCCTCAGTATCAAATAGAGTAAGAGGCTTGTCCTTACATTCATAACACTGAATCCCTTTGGTTACAGGAAAGCCAGCACCTGTCTGTGCCAGGTTAACACCCAGCATTGCATTAGCCAAGGTACTTTTACCGTCTCCGCTATTTCCTACAAGCAGAATATTGACAGGATCATCAAAACCCAGAGCCTCATTGTTCACAAGGTTGCCAACTGCATTAAGCTCTTCGTTATCCAGCGCGAGATCCGGTGGCACTGCCCAAAGATCGTCTTGATCTTCACTTCTCATCAGATATCCCTTAGCTAGTTGCTTGTGCTATTACAAAAATCCTAATTGATTTATTTCTAACACCAAATATCCCTATTTGTCTTGTGTGAGATCATGGCTCTTGTAGTGCGATCGCTTTCTGTTGTAGGTTGGGTTGAGGCAACGAAACCCAACATCTATATTCAGGAAATTATCAAGCTTACTCAATTAATTGCCAATCTAAGGCTGTGATGAACCGGGATAGATGCGATACGTTCGTAGTTGCAACAATTACCTTTGTTGTCTCATCACACAGAAGACGAGCTTGAGCACACAGAATCACATCTCCATCTAACGCTTTTGTGTCCGCAGTAGGCTGTCCTGCTTGTCTTGCTTGGGCCCATAGTTCAGCAGCCAACAACATGGTATCTGTTTGGATTGGAATATAGTCAAGAGTTTCCTTCAAATTATCAAGCCGACGCAAGCTACGTAACAAACCTGCACGAAGAAGTTCACGACGCACCTCATAATCTGCAATTTCAGGTATGACAACCTTCTCTCCGCGCCGTAGGAGGGATTTGAGCCACAGCTGACATTCAAGAGGAATACCTTTAGCTTTAGGATTCTTTACCATTCCCAGTGGACCAGAATCCAATAAAATCAGATGACTCATGGAAACAAGGGACGCTCAGAAAATCGATCTTCATCCAGAGCAGTTTTCAAAAAATCCCAAGCTTGCTGATGCTCCAATGCATCTTCTTTGTCATCTAGCCAAGAATCTAGAAGATCGATTGCTGCTTGATTTTTCCGTACTTGTTCAACATCAACCACAGAAAGATTAGCTGATGGAATTTTCTGTCTAAATTTGCGTAAAGTATCTAGTAACTCATCCCAATACTCTCTGGGCGTTGCCTCAATTTCATGAAGCAGCAATTCAATAGACACTGGAGGAGAACTAGAGCGGTTTACCATATTCTTCAAGTGGTTATCAACAATTATATGGCTTTATTGGAACTTAGTACGATCTTATCGCAAAAATTGCCCTCCATCCTGAATTACACGAGTAGTTCAAAATTGAATGGGAGAAACAATTCTCTTCCCTATTGCCTGACTCGGAGACTCGGTGTTTATTCAGAGATTAGCCATTAGCCATTAGCGTGTTTCTGAAGAGCAATTAACTAGGGTTTGCTGCATAAGTGTGGAAGCCATGCGGTGACGAGGCTTTCAATCCTATGGCAAGCCAAACAAGTCCAAGGAAATTGCATCGATGGGCTCAATTTCTTGGCATCGACTTGGGAAATTTCCTAACACCTAACACCTCCAACCTCACCTACCACCTACCACCTACCACCTAACACCTATTCAAAGCAGAAAGTTACGACTTATTCAGCAAACCCTAACTAACTGAGCAAGAGTCGCTTCCATAACTGCCGTTGTTTGACCCGATACAGTAAAAACCAATGCTTCACGATACACTCGCTGTGCAGCATGATATCGGTAATTGGCTGCACCACTAGAAACAGTAACTGCGGCTGTTGCACAACGTTGTGCTAAATTAATTGCCCAAGCACGGAGTTTTAGTCGTTCTTCCCAAGTCTGGGAATCGGGTGCTAGCGCTGCAATCATTGCCAATTGACAACGATTGAGTTCTTCATGGAAAGCATCAAACCCATCCTTGATGAAGGGAAGTTGCTTAGTCTGGTAAGCCGCCTCTATGATATCGAGAGCTGCTCTAGTATTTCCTAAGCAGTGAAACCCGTGATTCAGAACATTCTTTTTATCGCTCTCATGAATTGCACCGGCTGATTTAATCAAGACAACATGCTCTTTGGGTAAGAACCAATGAGTGAGCTTTACTGTAACGGTATTAGTTGAAGACATTGCCCCTAGTTTCATTGGCTCACTAAAGGCAATCGCTCCCCCAGTCTGTTGCACAGTTTCAATAAATGGCAACATACCATAAACTGCCCGACCATCGGGAAGTGTTGCACCTAAAATAAAATGTTGAAAGCAGCCAAAACCCGTTAGCCAAGGCACTGTTCCTTCTATCTGATATCCACCTGCTACAGGAATAGCTTTAACTATTGGGTTGCCTTGGCGTCGTAGATGGGAAAAGCCGATGCCAACTAAAACCTTTCCTTGACTCATATAGGGCAGATATTGCCACTTTAAAGATTCATTGTCAGTCTTGGCGAGCAATCCTCCTGCACTTTGGTGTTGAGTTTGCAGAAATGCCAAAGCACCAGAATAACGTGGAACTAGTTGCTGAAAAGAGCGCAAGGTTAACTCACTAACTCCAGCACCTCCCCAAACTTTAGGAACCTGTAACGCTAATAAAGAGCGAGCGCTCATTCCCTGAAGTGCTTCTGTTAATGCTTCTGTATTGTCATCAATCTCTGATGCTAGTGGTGCAACAGACTCCCGGAGATAAGAATCAGCAATTTCTAAGAGCCTTTGCTGTTCATCTGAATTACTCTGATCAACCACACCCTGGTTTTCTACAATCAATGAAATTTGGTCAATTTTATGGCGTATTGAAGAAATTATACTCAATTGCGCTGCGATCGCAATTTTTCTAGGTCTCCTATCTGCTGTTGGAAAGTGCGATCGCTTTCTCTATCAGACGCTACTGGCGTGGCAAGCCTTAAATGTTGCATTAGGACATGGGGGCAGATCCAGTAATTTGGGGTTTATGAGCCGATTTGCTATTGCCCTATTTTAAGCTTGTCACGCCACTACAAATAGAGGCTTTGCGTAAGTCCTGATAATAATACTAGTGCAGCGGGCATGGAAATAACCCACCAGTTTGAGATCGATAGAATCCCTACTCTATAAGCATTCTTAATTCTTAATTCTTAATTCCACGCAGCGGTACTCGCTATCTTGAAGGTTTGGCAGCAGCAACTTACGTAGAGTTGATATCAGAAGTGGTACTTTATATATGGGCGCACACTTTACCCATTGTGAAAAAAATAATATCAGAAAATAAAAGCAATTGCAACTAACAAACGATGCAAGTCCAACTCAAACAGATTGTAGTCCCTCCCGGTCAGCAACTAGAAATTAATAAGCTGCAAGCAGGTGAATATATCCAAGTTAATAAAAGTCCTCATTTTCCTAGTTTTCCTCTGAGTGAGGTCATTCCACAGTATCTGGAACGGAGTAAAATCGAGGGGAGAAATAAAATGATCAAAGCCTACTTAATTGTTACAATGTCCTACTCTCAATTTTCGTTTGCTCAAGTTGTCGAACTGTTTAACCTTACTGTTACTGAAGGGGCTGGACTATTTGAAAATGTACCTACCTCAGAAATCAGCAACTACCTCCAAGAAACTCTCAACTTTAATGTTCCCTTAGCATTAGCAGTGAATTCAGAAAAAGCTAGAAGCGAATTCATCATTGCCCCCGTAATGTTGGAACTCAAGAAACTCACCAAGTATGCTCTATTTTCTGGTGTTGAATTCAATGTTGATGAAAGTCAAGGACTGAATGGATATGTCGATTTCTTGATTAGCCAAGATCCAGAGCAAATATTTGTCAAAGCACCTGTAGTTGTGATCATCGAAGCCAAACGTGACGATTTAGCCTTTGGATTAGGTCAATGTGCTGCTACCCTAGTCGGTGCTCAACAATTTAATCAACATCAAAACCGAGAAGATATTGAATTGCTCGGAGCAGTTACTACTGGGACAGTTTGGCGGTTTCTCAAGCTCAAGAGTAACAATTTGCAAATCGATCTCGAAGAATACAGCATTCGTGAGATTGACAAAATCTTGGGAATTTTGCAGATTTGAGGGTTATTGATACCAATTTCCAATTTATATAAATATATTAAAATTAATTTTTTGTGCTACAGATTATGAGCCAATTTGAACACGAACCATTAATTCAGACTGAAAATCTGAGTTTACACTACGGCAAGAAAACTGCTTTTTGTCATGTAAATTTACCAATTAATGCCGGTTGTATCACTGCACTTGTTGGTCCTTCTGGCTGCGGTAAAACCAGTTTTCTTAGCTGCCTCAACCGCTTGACGGATTTGATTCCTCGTTGTCGAGTGTCAGGAAGTATCCGCTTAGGCTCCCTGGAAATACTGAGTCCTCAGATTAATGCGATCGCTCTGCGTCGTCGCGTTGGTATGATTTTCCAAAAGCCTAATCCTTTCCCCTTTTCCATTTGGAAGAACTTAGCGTTTCCTCTGCAAGAACATGGTATTAAGAACCGGGAGGAAATTGATCATCTGATTGAAACTACCCTCCAAGATGTAGGATTGTGGGATGAAGTTAAAGACCGACTTAATGGCTCCGCTCTTGCTCTTTCCGGGGGGCAAAAACAACGGTTGTGCATTGCTCGTGCTTTGGTACTGCAACCAGAAGTTCTCCTGTTAGATGAACCTTGTAGTGCTCTAGATCCCATCTCTAGTGGGGTAGTAGAAGATTTGATTGCTAGTTTACGGGAACGCTATACTCTCTTGATTGTTACCCATAACCTAGCTCAAGCTAAACGAATTGCTGACTATACTGCTCTATTTTGGGTTAAGGAAGGAGTAGGCAGATTAGTCGAGTATGGATCTGTGGAGCAGATTTTTGAAGCACCCCAACAGCCATTGACAGCTGCTTACGTAAATGGGATTAGAGGTTAATTGAAAATTGAGAATTGAAAATTGAGAATTAGTCGGGTTTTTTCTCAGGACAAACTAAGGTTGCTGGAGTTTAATGCCAAATAAGCCCAGTTAAGCTTATCCCACGTAATGCAAACCATGGGATTGCAAGTTACTTGTGATTGCTCCTTTTTACCAATAACCAATGACTAATGACAAATTGATCATACTTGATCAATCCCACCAACAAGTAAAAAGACTACGTTTTTGGCTAGCGATCGCAGTTTCGGTTTGTATTCTAGTTTGTTTGTTAGGTCCGCTACAAGCTTTATTTGATCACGCCTTACTAGTTAGCCTGTTAGGAAGATTAGGACACTCGGCAATCTGTTTGTTTATCTTGGTATACACTATTGCCACTGTACTTGGTGTTCCTGGTACTATCCTCACTATTGCTGGCGGCGCAGTCTTTGGTTTATTCTGGGGTACTCTTTGGTCTGTAGTTGGAGCAACTCTGGGAGCAATTGGAGCATTTTGGTTAGCACGTTATTTACTCAGGGATTGGGCTAAGGGTCGATTTAAGCGTCACAAAGCTTTGGTAAGTTTTAATCAAGCAGTCTTGCACAAACCTCTAGCTTTTGTACTAGCAGTGCGCTTTGCTCCCATCTCTCCTTTTAATGTGGTAAATTTCCTATTTGGTTTGACGCCCATTGACCTGCGCAATTATGCTACTGGCACGTTTGTTGGGATTATTCCCGGAACTTTGGCTTATACCTGGCTGGGAGTGACAGGGGAAAAAGCATTGCAAGGAGGCGATCGCTTGCCTTTTTTCTTGGCACTGGGTATGCTTACTTTACTTTCATTGCTACCAGTGTGTCTTAAGAAAAAACTTAATTGATCTAATCTGAAAATAGACACGGAGACACGGAGACGCGGTGGACGCGGAGAAAAAATTTTTCATTACTTTGTTGTGCATGTCAGCGCCTGGCGTCTGTCTTGAAAATTAAAATAAGAGTAGGACATGTTAATTAGGTAATATGAGTTGTAATATAGCGTTTCTTGGACTCATGAGGTACACTCTATCCCATCATTCGATTTTACACAGAAGAAGAGAAAAAAAAGCACTGCACCTCACAAGTCATAGAATTCCTCTAGTCCATTCAAGTTTAATTTCTTAGACTTTAGGTAATTATCAAAACACCAGCAACTATAGCCATAAAAATATTTCCAAGCAAAAGTATGATTACAGTCATTAGTTTTAAGGTTTCAATTCTAAATTTTTCAGTATTATTGTAATTCGTACCCTTCAGGCTTGATTGTTGTGAATCAAAATAACGCAATATTTGATAGATCAAAAAGCTATTTAGAACAATACCACCAGACATAGAGTAGACAAAAAAACTTTCTAAGTCCATTTTTCACCTCAAAAACATTAAATAAAACTAGTCACTTTTTCCACGACTTGGGTTTACCTAGTGCAATATTTATTCGATTACACCATAAAAAACCCTCTCTGGCTAAGATTCGAGTTAATTCCGTCCCCTCCCTCTTTTCTCTGATTATCATTATTATGTAAAGCAGTTCTTTGCGAAGAAGCTGTCTTCGCTCTGTTTTTCAATTTCCAGCAAACTCCCTTGACACAAGCAATGTAGCCTTAATTTGTCACCAATGGGTAAGCATAAATAAACAAAGTCATGTTCTTTGCTAAGTAAGACTTACAGCTTGTGCTATTGTTGACTGAATTATGTCTACCTACTTAGACTGGTAAGATCATGGAACAATCTCCTAAAAGCAATTATCCCAATAATGAGCTATTACTCCATCGCCTTCAATTTCTAACGGATGGCATCTTTGTGTTGGCGATGACGCTGATGGTTTTGCAGTTCGATGTTCCAGAGCTAAACAAGCAGATGACAAATCTGGAGATCCAAAATTTTTTGTTTGCTCAGTTTCCTGCTCTCGGTATTTATGTAATATCATTCATTCTGATTGCTCTCTACTGGGTGGAACATCTTGAGCAATTTCAATATTATAAACGCACCAACCAACTCCATATTTGGCTGCAACTTTTAGCTTTAATGTTCTTGGTTATTCTTCCCTACTCCAACGAGTTATCTACATTATATACTCTCAATTTCCCGGTTCAAGTGTTTTGTAGTTTGAATTTATTTTTTGTCGGAATACTTTCCTATTTTTCTTGGGTATATGCCACCCAAAATCATCGATTAGTCGAGCCAAATTTGGAACAAGGATTTATTGATTCTGTCAAGAAAAAAACTTTAGTGGAACCGTCTGTTTCTTTATTGGCAATTATTCCAGCTAGTATTAATCCCTCTTTCTGGGGACTCACTTTTCTGTTAATTCCTATAATTTATATATACCTAGACAAAAGTAATTAGGTGTTAGGTGGTAGGTGGCTAGGTATGAGGGTTTTTCCAATTGCGATGCCTTGGAAATTGAGCCTAAATACCTATTGACTGCCCAAAATGAATAGACTCAAAAGAGTACCACTATTCCAGAGACTGTGGAGGAGCATCGGAGCCAGGAGATTGTGCGATCGCGTGTAGACTACTCCTAAGACGATTCCTAAGGTTGCTAAGGGGAGTACTTCCGAAAGACTCAAATGAGCGATCGCAAATAGTAGACTACTGATTAAGACTGGCTCCCCAAACTGGCAAGTAACGAGTCAACGATGGCAACAAGAATCCTCGAAAAATCATCTCTTCAAATAAGGGTGCAGCAATACATGCTGTTAAGCCAAAGATCAATATTGCTATGCTGTCGTGTCCCTCCAAAACTAAGGGAAGAATTGGGTTACTACCTCCCTTACCTTGCCATAACTGCTGGTTAATCAGGGATACTACAACTACTGAAGGTAAAGCCACCAAATAGCCTCCTAGTCCCCAAAAAACCCAGTTGCTGCGGAACTTAAAGCGAAACCAATCCTCTGATATTGGCAAAAAAGGTTTTACGAAAAAAATAGAGTACCGATAACCCACCGGCTGCCAGTAAGATGTAGGCAAACAGGCTATAGAATGCCTTCATCTGCACTGTGAAGTTGACAGGATTAAGACCTAATAAGCTAATTGATAGTGGTAGCAGCAACGGTAGTAAAATTTGACCAACGAAGAAAAAGCCAAAGATCAGTACTTGCCAAATAACTTCCCAATCCCAGGGGGTTTCCCAGGGAACCTCACTGTTGGTAGCTAAAATTGATTGCTTACCCTGAAGTAGCCGTTGGACTAATAAAAAGATCATTAGTCCCACACCTAATAAACCTCCAACTCCCGGTATGGCTGAGATTAGTGCTAATTTCAATATTGCTTGCTCAGCTGTTTGTTGTTTTTCGGCTTGGAGAGACGCTAGCTGCTCTTGACGCTCCTGTGATTGATACAGTTGAGTTAAAGCGTAATCACGGAACCAACTATCTAAGTTTTGCTCAATTTGTCTCTCAGCATTTGGTAGCAAGTTCGGTGGCTCATGCCAAAGGGCGATTAATGTCTTCGCTGTTTGTACTGATGATGTATGAGATAGTGGTACAAATTCTTGTGTATGTGCTAATTTGCCCAAATTAGTCCAAGTTTCTATCGCTGCTTTGGTTTCTCCCTGTTGAATTTGGAGAATACCCAGTCGCAAATCTAGCTCATCAATCAGTTTTTCTACCTTAACCAATGACTTTTGCAACTGCTGCTGTTGGGGGGAAGTAGGAATATCGGTAATTGGTTTAACTGGGGTTGGAGGTTTCTCAACAGAAGTTGATGTGGGAACCTGCTTGGGGGAAAGTTCTTGGAGTTTGGCAATGATTTGAGACTCAGTTGTCTGAGCTGATTCACGGACTTGTTGATACTGTTTTTGAGCCTTTTTGAAAGGTTCAGTACCAATGATGGCATCCCGAGCAGCGGTTAAATCTACACTATCGTCAGTATTGTCCCATTGCCACTCAGTTGTACTCAGGAACAAATTTGTTTGGTACAGTTCCAGGCGACTTTGAATCTGAGGCTCATTCCAACTAGCCACTAAAGAAAGGATAACTTTAGCGATCGCTAAAATTGTCAGCCCAATCAAAATCACCCGCTTAATTGTCATGAAGTAAACCCCCACCAGGCAAGTACAAACTTAAAAATCTCTACTAGCGTGACACCGCTAATTTGGTGTATTAGGTAGGTTGGGTGAAGCTTTCTTCGTAACCCAACACTCCTCGGATATTCCGTTGGGTTTCACTTCGTTCCACCCAACCTACAGTTTTAGTCGTGTCACGGCACTACTCTGCTGTCATTATCCCATTAGGACTACTAACTTAGGGCAGGACATGCTATTAGAACTTACGTACTCAAATGTCATGCTGAGGTAGATAGTGAAGCATCTGAGCACCCTCGGAGATCCTTCGCTATCGCTCAGGATGACATAATTCGGTTACGGTGCGTAAGTCCTAACTTTATCAATAACCTCTAAGACGATAAGATAAACAAGATCTAGTACAGTGCGACGGAAATAACCCACCAATTTGAAATCGATAGAATCCTTACTCTATAAGCATTCTAAATTCTAAATTCTAAATTCTAAATTCCGCGCAGCGGTACTAGTTTGTTGTTTTATGAAGCCTTTTTATGAGTACTACTGTAAACATTGCTCCTACTGACAGATTAGCGTCTCGGATTGTCAATGGCATACTTTCCATCAAGCCCTTAGCTAGCTTAGCCAAATACCAAGCTCGTAACATGATGATTAAGCGAGCTGAAAAGATGGGAGTACCTTGGAGAAAACAAGTAGAGGAGTTGCGTAAGCTTGATTGGGAAGCTCAACTGGCTGAGGTAAAAAACCCTCAATTAACCTACCCAGATTATTATTTATGTTCGTTCCATGCTTACGAAAATGGCAATCTTAACTGGGAAGCTGCTTGGGAAGTAGAATCTGCTGCCTATGCAGTCCATGCTAAGATTTGGCGTGACGCTGGTGTTCAAGGTGATCCGAAACTGCGCCAAAGTTACCATGATTTGGTTAAAGAGCAAGTTACTATTGAACCCCAAGATATTTTGGATCTAGGCTGTAGTGTGGGCATGAGTACCTTTGCGCTGCAACAGATTTATCCCCAGGCAAAAATTACTGGTATGGATTTGTCGCCATACTATTTAGCTGTAGCAAAGTACCGTGCTCAGGAACGAGATGCTCAAATTAACTGGAAACATGCTGCTGCTGAAGAGACAGGATTACCAGATGCTTCCTTTGACTTAGTCTCTGCCTTCTTAATGTTCCATGAACTTCCCCAACAGGCATCTCAGGAAATTTTTCGTGAAGTGCGGCGCTTACTGCGTCCCGGTGGTTATTTCACTATTATGGATATGAATCCTAAGTCTGAAATTTATGCCAATATGCCCCCCTACATTTTGACCCTACTCAAAAGTACTGAGCCATTTTTGGATGACTATTTCACTTTCGATATTGAGCAAGCTTTAGTTGAAGCTGGCTTTGAACTACCCACTATTACTCCCAACAGCCCCCGTCATCGCACAATTGTAGCGCGGGTAAATTGAGAATGGAAGAAACACTACCTCCTAGCTTAGAGCCTTAGAGCCTTGGAACCTTCTTTCCTTCTGCCTCCTGCCCTGGAGCCTTCTGCCTTATTTCTTCAGAGATGGCATAAACCTCGGCTTCCTGACGATGCACCCGCAGTTTTTCCACCGTTAAATCGAGAAGTTCCGCTGCCTTCATTTCTGAAATTTTCCCTAACTTAAGGGCTTGCCAGATTAACTGTTGATAGCGTTCATTTTCTCGAAAGTCTTCTGGCTTCAGTGCTGGTGGTAACTCCATTGAATTTTTCAGCGAGGAGCCATGCTGTTTTTTATAGACAGCACAAATTTTGGCTTTTTCTTTGGTATAGTCAATAACTTCCATCTGTGCCAAACGAGTCAAAATAACTTGGTAACTTACCCGAAAATGCTGCTTGAGTCGAATAATGTTAGTTGTCAGTTGATACATCCGCTCGAATTCGGCTTGGGGAAGCAGCAGATAACCAGCAAAGTAATTGGCAACTTTTTCCCGCGCTTTTTCTTCTTCTTTAGTTCCTTCCTCGACTAAGGTGTCTTGGTACTCACCCCGATGACAAATTAAATGTCCAATTTCATGGGCTAAAGTAAACAACTGTCGTTCTATGGTGATGTTATGGCTGTTGACTAAAACAAAAGCTCCTTGCTCAGCACTACAAGCACTTAAACCAAAAAAATCTTTAATTGGGAATGGATGACGCAGGACTTTCAAGCCAATTTCTTCTACAGTTTCAAATAAGTTGAAAATCGGTGCTTCTCCCAATCCCAGACAGCGACGCAATCGACTGGCAATTTCAGCGATGCGTTTTTCATTACCTTCAACTTGATGGCAAGGAGTACTTTCTGGAGCATAGGGGGGCAAACCTACTGCTTGTTCCAGATTGTTATAGGTTTCCAGCATTCGCAGCACTTGAGCAGCAAATTGGGGGTTGTTGCCGAAAGAAGCATGAGCACGGAAGCGGAAGTTAGGCAATCGTTCGCTTTCCGTGCGTAGTAAATCATCGATAGTAATATTCAAGGCACGAGCTAAGGCAGACAAAGTTTTGCTGTCTGGTAAAGTTTTAGCCTTTTCGTAGTTGTTAATGCTCTGGCGAGTCATCCCTACTATCTCTGCTAGCTGCTCCTGGGATAGGCGCAGACTTTTGCGATAGCGGGTGAGGTTGCCTCCGATGATTTCCTTCATGGCTGACTTTCTCCCGAAAGTGCTGGAGGTGTAAAAGCTTTTGTCAAAGTTGTTGATGTTTTATTTTCTCATTATACTTTTATATGTAAATGATGTTTGACAATAATCAAATGTTTGATCTACCAGATTCCTCTCCTTCATTCGTTTCTAAAACGTTTTCAGTTCCTCGTAACGTTGTAGTCGAGAATGTTCAAGCCAACTATGCCAGCGAGTTTTATAAAAGACTCATAAGCTGGATATCAGAATTTGATCAATCACTTGATGAAGAGTCAGAAGTTGGCATTCGCCTTGTGAGTTTTGGTCAAACTGTAGTTTTTAAGTTGGAAGATATGGGTTACTACAATCCATCCCTTATTTGTTTCAAGGGCTATACGGAAAATAGCGACCCTGTGGAACTGATTCAGCACGTAAGCCAAATTAGTATCCTTTTAATGAGGTTACCTCGGAAGAATCCAGAAGAACCGAAAAAACCATTTGGTTTTTATTCCGAAACTGCTCACGAAGAGAAGTAAAGATGCTGTCTAGTCTCTTCCTCCTATACATTTCTGTAGCGGGGTAGGCTTTATGCGTAATTGGATTCTCGCACCAGCAAGGTGGTTTGTGACAGAGTTAAAGGAGTGTTTCTCAATCATCGAGAAGATAAAGCTGCTTTTCAGGCTTATCTAGCAAGGCGTCAAGAGCGATCGCATTCAATCATCACAATAGTTGATGATCCAGACTTTGATGATAAAATTCAAACAGCAATCCGTCGGCAACTAGCCGAACATGGAAGTTAGTAACGCGATTGCCTACAGTTGGTCTAATCAATTGCCCACTTAGCTTGTACCATCTACAAGCGATCGCCAAATTTGCCTTGGCTAATATGGACAATACCCTACTGTAATCGACCGGAGCCAGATGATGATGCAAGCCTACAAGTTAAATGCCACGATTGACGAATCTGGTCAGTTAATTATTCAAGAACCTCTTAATATTGCTCCTGGCAATGTAGAAGTCATCATTTTACAGCCAACTGCAACGACTACCAACACTCCCAAGCAACCTAAGAAACGGGAATACAAAGTTCAAGCTCTCAAAGACTTGCTCGAAAATGCTCCTCCTACACCACCTGACTTTGATCCTGAGCAAGCTAAGTGGGAGTACTTGAAGGAGAGGCATTAACCCAACCTACGACTGTTTTGCGCTACACTACGTTAGCGCACCTTATAAGATTGCGATCGCTGGTAGTTCAACTGGTTTAGGTTTGATATCTTGAGCTAATAGATCTGCACCAAGCTGAACAATTTGAGCTATATCCTCAGGTTTAGCTTGTTTAAGCCATACCTTCACTCTTCCTAATTCCTGCTCAGGTTCAGGAAAATCATCAGGACACTTAAGTGTTGGCTTAGGTTCTAATAAATAAGTTTGGCTCACATCATCAAGCAGACTATCAATTGGCTCCAAAGACCCTCTCGGTTGGGTGAATTGAATGCTATTAATCCAGCCCAATGACACTTCTAGCAAACGCTCATGCTTAGGTCTATCACTGGCTTCATCTCCCGGAAAAAGTAAACCTTTTTCAGCTGATTCTTGCATCCGATTGGCAAAATATTTTAATGTTTTAATATCTGCCTGACGACCAAAACAACGCACCCGATCCCAGTTCGACAAAAAATGAACTTTAACATTTTGGCTATCGAAAACAAGCACGCCAATATTAATCCGTTCGTCAGCTATCGGATTGGGAACATATTGAATGATACTGTATCGACTTGTCATTATAAATACAGACTCTTTTGGTTGTCTTAATGCTTTCTCCAGAAGGCTTTTCCATCTTAAATGATCCTCGTTTTCAGTGATAGTTTTTCGATTCACTAACAATCCATTTCTCGAAAGTCTTCTGGCTTCAGTGCTGGTGGTAAAACGAGTCAAAATAACTTGGTTACTTACCCGAAAATGCTGCTTGAGTCGAATAATCTTGGTTGAAAGATATGGGTGCAGCTCTTTTGAAGAGACAAATTTCTTACCTACCACCTACCACCTACCACCTAACACCTAACACCTACCACCTTAAGTACCAAGTCCGACTAACTTGTGACTTAACTCCCACATGCGATTGCCTTTTTCATCATCACGAGCTTGAGGAGAGACTTTTTGAACAAAGGACTGGCCATTTTTCTTCTGGCGATTCCCCCAACTCCAATAAGCACCAGATTGACGGTATTCAGGATCAGCAACTACTGCCGCTACCCGCTCACCAGATAACTCCTGAGACACATATCCTCCTGTAATATTTTTCTGAAACCAGGGGAAGATTTTTTGGAATAGGGGATAGTGGTTGCGGAATAGTGGCGTATCAGCAACACATCCCGGATAGAGAGAACTGAAGGTAATGCCAGTTGACTCATGATAGCGCCGATGCAGCTCCCGCATCGTCAAGACATTGCAAACCTTGCTGTCTTTGTAAGCTTTGACTGGTTCAAACTTCTTACCGTCTATCATAGATATTGGCTCTTTAAAACCTTCTGCAAAGCCTTGCAAATCCCCCAAATCAGGGCGTGGTGGAATCTTTCCTCCTAGCTCGTCAGGATTGTGGGTGACAGTTCCCAAAATAACGAGCCTCCGATCCTCAGCGGTTGACTGCTTAAGATCCTCAAGCATAAGGTTGCATAACAGGAAATGACTGAGGTGATTAGTGGTAACAGTCAACTCATAACCTTCTATACTTCTCAATGGCTCTTTAATTAGAGGCATATAGATAGCAGCATTGCACACTAAAGCATCCAAAGACTTGCGACTTTCCCGAAAAGTTTGCACAAAAAGTCGCACTCCCCCTAAGGAGCCTAAGTCGAGAGGCATGATTGTATAACTATCTGGAGGCATTCCCACGGATTGAGCAGCGCTTCCCGCCTTGGCGAGATTCCGACAAGCCATCACCACATGCCATCCTCTGTTAGCAAGAGCTTTCGCAGCGTACAAACCCACCCCCGAAGAGGCACCGGTGATTACGACGGTTGACTTGTTATCTTGTCCCATTTTGTTAAAACTTCATTGATCGTCTTTAATCGTAATTTATAATCTCACAGTGCGATCGCAACTAGATGTTATGTTTTGAAGTATTCTGCGGTTATCAGTGCGATCGCTTTTAGCCCAAGAGGAGCCCCATGAGTACCAATCCTGCAATAGCTGATGCTGCCCCTAGTTTGATTTCACCTGCTGTTGTTCCTCCTCAACTGAGTAACACTCCTCCCTTGAAATTAGGGATTATGGCTTCTGGAAATGGCACTAATTTTGAAGCAGTTGCTCAAGCAATCCAAGATGGACAGCTTAATGCTCAAATTCAAGTGTTGATTTACAATAATCCGGGGGTGAAAGCAGTACAAAGAGCTAAAAATTGGGGTGTTCCAGCGGTGCTACTCAATCATCGGGATTATCCCAAACGAGAAGATTTAGACAGCAAAATTGCCCAAACCTTGCAGCAGTACCAAGTGGAATGGGTAGTGATGGCAGGCTGGATGCGAGTGGCAACTTCGGTACTGATTGATGCCTTCCCTAATCGAATAATTAATGTTCATCCCAGCTTATTACCAAGTTTTAAGGGGGTACGAGGAGTAGAACAAGCCTTGGAAGCTGGAGTAAAAATTACTGGCTGTACAGTTCATCTGATAACTCCGGAAGTAGACAGTGGTCCTATTTTGCTACAAGCTGCTGTCCCTGTATTGCCCAACGATACACCAGAAACTCTACATGCTCGAATTCAAGTGCAAGAACATCTAAGTTTACCAAAAGCGATCGCAATAGTAATGGCTAATGGCTAATCTTTCACAAATTATCAATTATCAATTATCAATTATCAATTATCAATTATCAATTATCAATTATCAATTATCAATTATCAATTATCAATTATCAATTATCAATTATCAATTATCAATTATCAATTATCAATTATCAATTATCAATTATCAATTATCAATTATCAATTATTAAGTTGCTCTATCTGTGAGAGGTAGTTTAGTGCAGTTGGATCATTTGGCTTGAGTTTAAGGGCTTGGTGAATGTAGAGTTGTGCAATACCCTTTTCTTTTGTTATCTTCAAAGCAGCATCAGCCAAGGGGATGAGGTGTTCCAAGGGAGCATAAAGTAAAGCTTGGCACTGAGCTATCCCGATAAGTGCTTGAGAATCGTGAGGATTTTCTTGGAGTGCATTTTGATAAAGCTGTTGAGCATCCTCGTAGGCTTGTTGATTGAGTCGTTGTCCCGCTTGAGTGATAAGCTGCTCTACTTTGGCAGTCATAGGAGATAGATTACAGCTTCCTTGCCAAAATTCTTGCATTCGTTCTGAGGAGATTGTAAACAGTTCTTGGAGCCTAGCATCAGAAGGGAATCGTTGTTTTCCTCTTACTGCTAGAATCCACATACCGATATATTGTCTTGAGTCCAAGGCGAACCGCAATAATGGTTCATACCATTCAAAGGGTACATTATTGAGATACTCAATATGCCTTAGGCGTTCCTGAGCTAAGGCATAGTATTTGTGCTCAGGAGAGATTTTCTGCAATAGGGAAACAGCACCCTCAAAATCCCCATCCAACATCTTCTTGGTTCCGATAGAGAAGCATCGTGATTCTCGAAAACCTTGATGGAGATGCCTCCAAGATCTGTGAAGCACGAAGGGGAATTGCAGGGAGTACATTTTAGTTAGGTTAATTTTCTTTGAGGCTAATCTAGCATGTTTAATTTATTTCTACATTAGATGTCTTACAGTGTCACACTAGGTATTTTACAAAACAGGGAATAAACAAAAGGTAATAGGGAAAAGAGAGTAAGCAATGAAATAGGTACCTAAATTCCGTGGTTTATGTGTTGAAAATTACTGGTTGAGCATTAAAAATTACCAAAATACCGATTGTGCCAGTTGGAGAGAAATTTTTTTGATCAAATTTCCGAAATGGGCAGCTCAAGTCTTGAATGTAATAAAGTGCCAAGTGATTAAGTCTGCTCTAATCAAAATCGGAGAGATACTACATGCACGATATCAACTCTAAGCTTCTGCAAGAAGGCAGAAGGCAGGAGGCAGAAGGCAGGAGGGAAGAAAGCTTATACGGTAAGCTTTTTAACCTTTTTTCACACTTTGGGTTATTTCCGCCGCGCTGCACTAGGGTGTGTGGAACTATTCCATTGGTGTAAATCTATGGTGGTGCAGGCGTCTCGCCTGCTGCAAAATGCCAGGGAGCATTTTCTCCCACTATTTTGAATTTATTGGCTTAATTTTCTAGCTCGTTTACTTGCTGACTAAGCTCGTTAAACTTTTGTTCAACAATTTCTTTAATTCTAGTTTCGGAAACTGAGATACGGTTTAATAAGTCATTTAGACTTGTCCCATTCTGTAAGTTGGTTAAATTTGTACCCACTTTTGGTTCCAAATTAACCTCACCTCGTCCTACTCGTTCAATAAATTCAGAAACACTAGAGTATCCCAGAGACTTAGCTATTTTGTTGAGTCCACTCCAACCTGTTGGGGTGACGGATATATTGTGAGTTGTTTTTCTTTCATTATGGATTGTTGGTCTTCCATCATGAGTCAGATTTTTGAGCGATTTGGGGTTAATTTTTCTGGTCATTTTCTATAAGGTCCTTTATGCACTTTTCTGCATAATATGATCTGCACAATATCAGTTCCTTGCACAAAACTAAAGAAATAATTAATTTTTCCAGGGGAGGATATTAGAGATGACGAGTTCTATTGTATGTGGATAAAATAAATACAGATTAGATTTTCCAGGGATTTACCAATCAGAACGACTAACAATGACTAAACGCAAAAAGCAAAGATATAAGGCAGTAATATCCTCAAAGGCGGTAATATCCTCAATAGTTGCCATCTTCTTGAGCGTTATCGCTGCTATTGTTTATGATGCTTTTAATTTAGATAAGTTATTTGGTTCACCTCCAGATTCTTCAAGTCCTCCCGATGTTCATATTGAGGATTCGTTTAACATTAAGGATTCGTTTAACAATAATGATCGTTCTATTACTGTGATCGACGGTATCTTGAATACTGGCCCTGGCAGCAAGTTTGAGGATAACAACAATCCCAATTTTTCCAATAACTCCCAACCGAACCACTCAATCCGTCAAGTAGTTCAAACGAATCAAACAACAATCCCAATTTCTCGAATGATTTCCAACCGAAAAATTCTAATTTCCTCAATAACTTCAATCAATCCAACAACAAGCCAAACTTTTCCAATGACTTCCAACCGAAAAATTCTAATTCTCTCAATAACTTCAATCAATCAAACAACAATCCCAACTTCTCCAATGACTTCCAACTAGACAATTTTGATTCCCTCAATAACGCCAACGAACCCAACAACAATTCAAAGCTCCTTAAATCACTTCCGACTAGACAATCCCGATTACCTCAATAACGCCAACGAACCCAACAACAATCAAAGCTCCTTAAATCACTTCCGACTAGACAATCCCGATTCCCTCAATAACGCCAATGAAGACAACAACAATCAAAGCTCCTTAAATCACTTCCAACTGGACAATCCCGATTCCCTCAATAACGCCAATGAAGACACTAACAATCAAAGCTCCTTAAATCACTTCCAACTGGACAATCCCGATTCCCTCAATAACGCCAACGAAGCCAACAACAATCAAAGCTCCTTAAATAACTTTCAACTGGACAATGTTGATTACCTCAATAACGCCAACGAAGACAACACATCAAATCCATTGGATAGCTCCCAAGTGCCAAAATTCGCTTCCTCAAGTAGCTCTAATGGCTTTAATAAATTAATGTCCTCGAATAGTCCCGAACCAAGCAGTTCAAACCAACCTAACAGCAATTTTTACATGCCACCACTTGCGACTATTCAACAACAAAATAGTGAACAATCAGAAAGCCAACCTATACCCGAACCTAGAGCGGTTATTCCTCTAATTACTTTTGGTTTGTTTCTGGTGTGGCAAGGGTTAATGAGAGGTAAATAGAATTGCTGTAACAATTTAGTTCGATCAGGGCTGTGTCTTGTATAATTTCCTTGTTCATTTCTGAGATTTGGTGAAAATTGTACATTTTTTGTGAACAGGATATAATTTCCTGATACTTACAATTTTTCAATATTTCTCAGAGCATTGTTGTGCTACGCATCGTAAACCACTGTGAAATTGTCCGACAAAGATCGTGATTCGTGGCACAACTAACAAAAAGCTTTTAAGATGGGGATTGTATTGCGAGTGCCATAGCGATAGAGAAGAAAGCCATGGTAACTACGCTTGGGCGGCTAACCCTTTCAGAATACCTAAACAAGGTATTCTTAGCGATACAACCGAGTTTTCGTGGTCTTGATGAAATCTTGGATCCCCGATGTTCAAAGAGTTGCAGCTAACAGTAGCACAAGAAGGCAGAAGGCACCAACCCACCCCTAACCCCTCCGAGGAGGGGAACTCGGAGGCTCTAAGGGAAGAAAGGGAAAACCCTGTAGAGACGTCCCATACGTCTCTACAATGATTTGGTATTATTAGCGTATTCGCAGGGTCGTGTCTGTAAAACCTTTAACTAGTGCAGCAGGGCGGAAATAACCCACCAGGAAAGAGATCGATAGAATCTGCTTATAGAGTAAGGATTCTTAATGTTCTTAATTCTTAATTGCTTAATTCCGCGCAGCGGTACTAGTGTGATTGCCTCTACCATCAGGAACACTCATTCGTAAATCTTGTGAGGGTAGGCAAGGGGAAACTTTACAAATAGGTGTCATGTCATGGCGAGCATCGATTGTCCAAAAGGCAAAAAAAACTTATGGTTTCTTGCCCAGTTTGTTCCTGATTAAGTCAAGTTATTAGGGAACAATCGTTGTTCCGGCAGTTGCCCAATCCCCAATTAGTATAGCCATCTGAAGAAACAAGGCAGTGAGTGCAGAGGGCAGTCGAGGCACTTTCAGGGAAGAACATTTTCGCTAATAATCAATTCCTTAGCAAATTCCCCCAACCAAGATGAATTAGCCCAGCAGTCTTCAACCCCTGCACAACTCTTACAACAAGGAAAAGAGTTCTACGAAGCAGGACAGTTTTTAGCGGCAGCAAATCTCTGGCAACAGGCAGCTCAAATTTATGAAGCTCAGGGAACTATTCTTAACCGAGCCCAAGCTCTCAATTACCTATCTTTAGCCTATCAGGATTTGGGACAAGGGGAACAGGCTCAAGAAGCGATCGCAACAAGTTTAAGATTGCTGCAAAGTTTTGAGCAACTCGAACCAAGGGGTGTTGCGATTTTAGCTCAAGCCTTGAATACTCAGGGTAATCTCCAACTAGCAAGAGGACAAACAGAAACCGCCCTAGCAACTTGGAAGCAAGCAGAAGCTACCTACACTCGCGCTGGTAATGAAACTGGGAAGCGAGGAAGCCGAATTAACCAAGCTCAAGCACTGCAAACTTTGGGGCAGTATCGACGAGCCAATGAACTATTAAACAAACTCGTAGAAGAATTACAAGCTCAACCAGACTCTGTGCTTAAAGCTGATGGATTGCGGAGTTTGGGCATTGCCCTACAAACCACTGGTGACTTAGTGCAATCCAAAGCAATCTTAGAGCAAAGTTGGGCAATTAGCCAGCAACTTAATGCCAATGCAGACAGTAGTGCTACCCTCTTAGGCATCGGTAATATTGCCCGAGACTTACAGCAATATGACGTAGCCTGGGAATACTATCAAGAAGCAGCAAATTTGGCACAAACCCCCATTGCCATCCTACAAGCCCAACTCAACCAACTGAGTCTGTTGGCACAAACCCAACAGTGGCAAACTGCACTATCCTTAATCCCACAAATCCAGTCCAACCTCTCCCAACTCTCCCCCAGTCGCTCCTCTATCTATGCCAGAGTGAATCTAGCCGAGAGTTTGATGCAGTTGTTATTAGCAAACAACAAACAACAAACAACAAACAACGTTGCTAAATTATTAGCAATCGCAGTCCAACAAGCTAGAGAAATAGAAGACTCCCGTGCCGAAGCCTACGCTCTAACTCAACTCGGAAAACTTTACGAACAAACTCAGCAGTGGCAAGATGCCCAAACTTTGACGGAGCAAGCCTTACAGATTGCCCAGGGGATTGATGCTACTGATATTACAGCTCGCGCGGCTTGGCAGTTGGGTCGTATCCTGAAACAACAGGGAGATATTACTGGAGCAATTGCAGCTTATCAGGGAGCCTTTGAGCATCTGCAATCTCTGCGGAGTGATTTAGTCGCGGTTAATCCTGATGTGCAGTTTAACTTTACCGAAAGTGTAGAACCTGTTTATCGGGAACTCGTAAGTCTGCTATTACAACCCACTCTTACTAAAGGACAAGCAAAAGACGCCAGTCAAGCTAATCTTAAACAAGCTCGTGAAGTGATTGAAGCCTTGCAATTAGCTGAACTAGACAACTTCTTTAGAGACGCTTGCTTAGACACTAAGCCAGTAGTTCTTGATGAAATTGATACTCAAGCAGCAGTAATCTATCCGATTATTTTGCAAGACTCCCTTGGAGATAGTTCCACTTCACGCCTAGAAGTTATTCTCTCCCTACCCAATCAACCCCTACGCCACTACGGCACCCAACTACCAGAGCAGAAAGTTGAAAATGTTCTCCAACAACTCTACTCCTCCCTCTACCCTGGTTATTCGAGTGAGCAACGTTTGCGCCTTGCTGAGCAAGTTTATGACTGGTTGATTCGCCCTGCTGAAGCAGATTTAGCCAACAGTGGTATCCAAACTATAGTATTTGTGCCAGATGGCTTCCTGCGCAATTTACCAATCGCGGCTCTTTACGATGGTGAGCAGTATCTTATCGAAAAATATAGTATTGCTATAAGTCCTGGATTACAGCTATTTCCCCAAGGATTAGAACGGGAAGAACTCAATGTCTTAACCGCTGGTTTAACTAAGGCTCGCCAAGGCTTTGCTGAACTGCCTGCAGTTGAAGAAGAAGTCAAAGAAATTGCCTCTGAGGTGAATTCCCAGATACTACTCAATCAGGACTTTACCCGCACGGCCTTTGAAGAGCAGATTAATAGCATACCTTTCCCTGTAGTTCACCTAGCTACTCATGGTCAATTTAGTTCTAACCCAGAAGAAACCTTTCTCCTAACTTGGGATGAGCGGATCGGTGTTAAAGACTTCGATGTATTATTTGAGAAGAGAAGGCTAGGAATTCTCAAACCTATCGAATTGCTAGTCCTCAGTGCCTGCCAAACAGCTGCAGGAGATAAGAGGGCAACTTTGGGATTGGCAGGATTTGCACTAAGATCAGGGGCTCGTAGTACAATGGCAAGCCTCTGGTCAGTTCATGACGAATCCACTGCTGAGCTAATGAGTGAGTTTTACCGCCAGCTCACTCAGACAAATCCTCCAATGACTAAAGCAGAAGCTCTGCGCCAAGCTCAACTCACTCTATTGAGGGATGTCAAATATAATCATCCCTATTTTTGGGCATCTTTTGTATTAGTGGGGAATTGGCTCTAATATATTGGTAAGGTATCAAAAAGCAATTTAAATTAGGTGTAACTACTTAGAAGGTATCTACAACTCTTACCATAATGGAGTTCTCAATCATGAAAAAATCCAACCGCTCCATTTTCCCTACCCTCTTATCAGCTACCCTCACAAGTACCCTTGTGCTGGGAAGTAGCTTATATTCGGTACAGGCAAGTCCTAAACCGACAGGAGAAGGGGAAACTTTACCGAGTAATTCCCTCATCCGCATACGATTTCAAGCTCCAGGGGATATTGCACCGGAAAGCAGCGTAGGGGGAGGTATTAGAGGGAATGTTCAATTCTTAGCTCCAGGAGATGTAGGTCCACAAAGCAGTGTTGGTGGAGGTGTTAGGGGTGATGTGAATTTCGCCCCCCTAGGAGACGCCGCACCAATTAATAGTGTTGGTGGAGGTGTTAGAGGTGACGTATCATTTGATCCCCCAAAGGATGGTGTTCCAGTTAATACGATCTCGGGAGGAACCCGTACCGATGAACTAGTAGCTATGACTGCTTTGCTTCCGACAACGAAGCATGGACGTACAGCAGAGGCTCGTCCAACATTCTTTGTGTACCTACCTCCAACTTCCTCAAAAGAGGTATTCTTTAGCCTGCAAGATGAGCAAGGGAATCATCACTACCAGACTATCCTGAAGATTTCTGGTCGTGGAGGAGTTGTCAGTGTTTCTCTGCCGGATGAAGCACCAGAACTGAAAGCTGGCATAGACTATATGTGGTTCTTTGCTCCGATTGAACCCGATGGTATTCTCAGACCAGATAATATCGGAGTAACTGGTTGGGTTAAACGAGTTGAATCTCTAACCCAAGATAATCAAAATTCAGCCTTAAATTCCATCGAGCTTGCCACCGAATATGCTAGACAAGGCATTTGGTACGATACTTTGAACATCTTAGTTGCAGCTAAGCTTGCCCAGCCTGATGATACTACCTTAGTCAGTGAGTGGAAAGAGCTCTTAGAACAGGTTGAATTAGATGCGATCGCATCTCAACCCATTGCTGAGCAGTTGTAGTGGCGCGACACAGCTAAAATGAGAGAATAAGTAGGTTGGGTGGAGCGGTAGCGTAACCCAACGCTGGAGGATATTCCGTTGGGTTTCACTTCGTTCCACCCAACCTACATTTTTAGGGGTGTCGCAGCAGTAGTCAGGGGATTGAAGAATTGGAGATTTATTAGATATCTTTGAATCTTCAATTCTTTAATCTTTAATGATTTTATCCTCAATAGACCAACATAACAGCCCTGAATTTTGTTAATCCAGGGCTAATATTTTTAATGTTATATTGTGATAGCAAGACAAACAATTGACAAATAACAAATAACAAATAACAAATAACAAACAACAACTTTTAATGTCACAAAATCTAAGACAGCGATTTCAAAAGTGGCTAGGGGTTTTAATTATCGCTCCCAGCATAGCAGGATTAATCATTGCTGGTAGCAGTGCTGGTATATTCCACTTACTCGAATGGGTAATCTTTGATCAATTTTTTAACTTACGTTCGGCAGAGTCAGTTGACGAACGGATCGTTATTGTCACCATTGGAGAATCGGATATTAAGCATGTCAAAAAATGGCCAATGTCCGATCAGATAATGGCTAAATTACTCCGTAATATCAAAGCTCAGCAGCCAAGAGGGATTGGTATCGACATTTATCGGGATCTGCCAGTTGAACCCGGACATCAAGAATTAGTAGAAGTCTTTAACTCGATCCCAGAAGCGATCGGGGTGCAAAAAGTTGCAGGGGAACCAGTTGCTCCAGCTCCGGCTCTAGCTGAACTTGGGCAAGTAGCTGCCAATGATATGGTATTAGATCGGGATGGCAAAATCCGCCGAGGTTTAGTGATCGTCGGTAACCAAGATGGTGTATTGATGGAGGGACTCGGTACTAAACTGGCGTTGATGTATCTGAAAAAAGAAGGGATTCAACTAAAAGTTATTGATGATCAAAAGAAGATCTATAGATTGGGAAAAGCAGTATTTACACCTTTGACAGGTAAAGAGGGACAATACACTAAAGATGAGACGGGAGGATATCAAATTCTCTTTAACTATCGAGGGGAACTAGAGAGTTTTCCTAGTATCTCGATGACAGATGTACTAGAAGACCGAATTCCTCCAGAGTTAATGCGCGATCGCATCGTCTTCATTGGAGCAACAGCACCCAGCCTCAATGACTTGTTCCGAACCCCCTATACTAGCAAGCTGTTTAGTGCTTCCCAGCTCACAGCAGGAGTAGTAATTCATGCTAATTTAACTAGCCAGATTTTGAGTGCTGCTCTAGAAGCTCGTCCCATGTTTCGAGCTTCTAGTAAGCCTCTGAATAGGTTGTGGATTTTCTTCTGGTCTGGGTGTAGTGCTATTTTAGGTGCAATGTGGCTCCGTAGTCGCTGGAGTGTAGTAGCTATTTTCCTAACAGGAATCATTATTGTAATTACTTCCTACTGGGCTTTTTTAATAGGTTGGTGGATTCCGGTTTTTACCCCACTTCTTGCCCTTACAGGATCCGCTATTACCAGTATCGGCTATATTCTTTGGACAAACCTCAAGCTTTCTTATCGCAAATTAGAAGATTATGCCCAAACATTAGAACAAAAAGTCAAAGCACGCACTGCCGAACTTGCTCAAGCTAATGAAGAAATTACTGGTCTTAATGAGAAGCTCAAAGCAGAAAATCTGCGGATGAGTGCAGAGCTAGAAGTGACTAAGCAACTGCAACAAATGATTTTACCAAAGGAGTCAGAACTAGAGTCAATTGAAGAACTAGATATTGCGGGATTTATGGAACCTGCTGATGAAGTAGGGGGCGACTATTACGACGTATTACAACAGAATGGAAGGGTAAAAATTGGTATTGGAGATGTCACCGGACACGGTTTAGCAAGTGGGGTACTGATGATTATGGCGCAAACGGCAGTCAGAACTCTACAGATCATGAATGAAACAGATCCGGTGAAATTCTTAGATGTGCTCAACCGGACAATTTACCAGAACGTTGAGCGCATGAACTCTGATAAAAACATGACGTTGGCGCTGCTAGAATATAGCGATGGTTTCGTCAGTTTGAGCGGTCAACACGAAGAGATGATTATCGTGCGAGTTGATGGCACAATTGAGCTGATAGATACCATCGATTTAGGTTTTCCCATTGGCTTAGATGAGGAAATTGCTGATTTTATTGCTCAAGAAAAAGTGAAATTAAACCCTGGTGATTTGGTGGTGTTATACACCGATGGCATTACCGAAGCCGAAGATATTCAGGGAGTGCAATACGGATTAGAGCGTTTATGTGAAGTAGTTAAACAAAATTGCCAACAATCTGCTGAAGAAATTCGGCAAATAGTGATTGAGGATGTGCGGCAACATATCGGTGAGCAGAAGGTTTTTGATGATATTACCTTACTAATCCTCAAGCGTAAACTTGTGGATTTGTCTAGAGAAGTTACAAGAGTAGAAAAGATTGATTAACTAGGACTTGCTGCATGAATGTAGTAGGATCAGGAAGTAAGTTAGCTTAAACCTCAGTATGGTGTCATACTCTGTCAACTTACCGCTTCAACTTCAGCAAGAAGCAGAGCAATGGGCAGCTAGTCAGGGGGTTCCCCTTGACCAATTTATTTTATGGGCAGTGGCAGAAAAAGTTGCTTCCCTCCGTTATCAACTAAATGATCCAACTTTTCCCAAAATTACCTATCGTCAAGGAGCCAGTGGTCAAACGGTTGCAGTTATTAATGGAACTGGAATTCGAGTACAGACGATTGCAATCGCGGCTCATCAATGGGGATTGTCTCCTAAACAGCTTGCCCAAGAGTATGGATTAACTGAAACACAGATCAGCGATGCATTGGATTTTTATGCCATGCATCAGACTGAGATTGATAGAGCTATCGCAACAGAACAGGCGATTGAAGCTGCTAATGTCTGAACTTCTGCTTCACCTTGATGCAGATGCTTCCATCAAAGCTCTGGATCGTTTGCTGTCAGAAACTCAATCTGAAGACTGGTTAGGACAAATCCGTTGGTTGAACCAATGGCGGTGAGAGCGATCGCAAATTTTGTAGGGCGGGCGGAATAGTCTATCTGCGCACAAGTTCTCTATTATTAATAATAATAGAAAAAAATCATCGCAATTGCAACCAATTTTGAACAATTACACTGGCAAGATGCCAGTACCACGTTTTAGGTTTTAAAAGAATCCCATCTCCAGTATCAATAGCGATCGCATGGTAACTGAGCAAATTGAAGCTCTTGAACCATTGGACTGATAAATTACCCATTGTTGCCAAACCTACTCCATATTCAGTTATCAGAAAGTGCTTTATATTTCTGGATCATCACCTAAAAGTTGTTCACTACAGTAGGAGAGATTTCAATGTGGTAGACCATATTTTTCTTGAAGCTGCTGAAACGCTTCCTTTAAAGGTATACCTTGTCCTTGCTCAAACTCCTCAATACTCTTTCGGATACCCGCAATAGACTCAAGCAATTCAATCGTATCCAGAAGATGCTGATAGCTTTCAGCATCTTGAACAACTGCCGCAGCTTTTCCATTAACAGTAAGAACCATTGGTGCTTTAGTTTCTTTGAGCCTTGCTAGGAAAGCTTTAGCACCCCGTTGGAATTCTGAGAGAGGATGGATATCACTCAGGCTAAACATAATATTGTCAATAAATTATTTGATAATTTGATGTTAATAGCTTGAAACTGTTTTGTCTAGTGCGCGAGGATGATGTTTGGGTACACAAGGACAGGCAAGATGCCTGTTCCACAAGAGTTTTATCATTGATATCTATACTTCATTTACCATCCAATGTGCTATATCTCTTCCGATGTGATAGCGTAATCCAACAACAACAAGGGTTGCGCTGGGTTTCCTTCTTCAACCCAGCCTACAAGCTGGCAACCGTGCGGAGTCTACTAGTTGTCCTGAGCTTGTCTTGCCTATTGCTTCTGGCTGGTGGTTGTTCCGCTAATCAGTTGAACACTCAAGCAACTAAGGGAACTCAATTAATTTTAGCCACCTCTGACGAACCGTCTACTTTTAACTATCCCCTAAATCAATCTCCCTACGGTGTTTTTTCCTTCATCTACGAAGGATTGGTTACTGAAAATGGACTAACTGGTTCCTTAGAACCAGCACTGGCTGAGTCTTGGGAAATTTCCTCCGATCGCCAGCGGATTACCTTCACTCTCCGGGAGGGGTTAAAGTGGTCAGATGGCCAACCTCTGACTGCTGATGATGTGGTCTTTACTTATCAGGATATTTACCTCAACCAAAAAATTCCTACTGTATATAGAGATTTTCTCCGAATTAGTAACACTGGGACTTTCCCCTCAGTACAGAAACTCGATAAGCAGCGAGTTGAGTTTACCTTACCCGAACCCTTTGCCCCTTTTGTCAGATACACAGCCAGACTAGTCATTCTGCCAGCTCATGTCTTACGCTCCTCTGTGCTAGCTACTGATGCCAATGGCAATCCTCAGTTTCTGGCAACTTGGGGAACCGACACAGAACCAACAAAAATTGTCGGTAATGGTCCTTATCGGATGGTAAATTACACTCCTGCAGAGCGGGTGATCTTCCAACGCAATCCCTATTACTGGCGCTCTGATGCTCAAGGAAATCCTCAACCCTACATCGAGGGCCTGGTTTTACAAATAATCGAATCTACCGACAACCAGTTGCTGAGATTTCGCTCTGGGGAGCTTGATAGTGTGGAGGTAACTTCTGAAGTCTTTAGGTTGCTCAAGCGAGAGTCAAAGCGGGGTAAATATACTATTTACAATGGCGGCTCGAAAACAGGCACTAGATTTGTTGGCTTCAATCTCAATCAAGCTCGCAATCAGCAGGGAAAGCCATTTGTAGACCCCATCAAATCTCGCTGGTTCAATAACTTGGCTTTTAGGCAAGCAGTTGCCTATGCTCTTGACCGCGAAAGGATGAAAAATAATATCTATCAGGGACTTGGTGAACTCCAACATTCACCCTTTAGTGTAACAAGTCCCTATTACCTGTCTCCTGAGGAGGGATTAAAAGTCTATCAGTATGATCCCCAGAAGGCTAAACAACTACTTTTAGACGCTGGTTTTAAGTACAGCTCGCAACAACAGCTACTAGATTGGGATGGTAATCAGGTGAAATTTACGCATCCTGGTCAAATCAGAGGAGAAGTCTAGGGTAGATCTAGCGGTGCAAATTAAACAAGACCTCAGCCAGATTGGCATTAAAGCAGATTTACAGGTACTCAGTTTCAACGTTGTACTCAAAAAGCTGCTCCGCAGTCGAGATTGGGATTGTTATGTCGGTGCATTTGGCGTGTCTGGTTCAGATCTTGAGCCTTACCTTCTTTTCCTATTCTGGTCTAGTGGGGGTTCATTTCATCAATTTAATCAAGGTCCCCAACCAGGAGAACCCCCAATCTCAGGTTGGGTAGCAGCTAACTGGGAAAGAGAGATTGATAACCTTTTCCTCGCTGGAGTTCAGGAATTAGATGAGGGTAAGCGTCAAGAGATTTATGGTAAATTTCAACAAATTGTTGCTGAACAGTTGCCTGTGTTTTTCCTCGTAAATCCCCTCTCGTTGCAAGCAGTACGCAATCATGTCCAGAATCTCAAATTCTCTGCCTTAGGAGGAGCTTTCTGGAACCTTTATGAATTGCAAGTTAGTGAGGATTAAGAGAAAGCAGGAGGCAGGAGGCGGTTAAGAGAGTGTGGGGGGGTGTGGGGAGTGTGGGGAGTGTGGGAGGTATGAGGATAAATAGGAGCTTAACCGAGCAGCATTGAGCCCGGAGTTTGAACTCAGGGTGGGTTTGGAGACTAATTGAGAATGGTACAATTGGATAATTTATTTTCTCGAAGTCCCTAATTTTTCTCGGTAGTGTCAAAATATATAATCATGAAAAAACTTATTTGGCTAAGGTTTTTGCAGCCCTTCTGGATTTTACTTCTGTTCTTTAACTTGATAGAAAGTTGTTCAGCTCAAGAACTTACAGCACCTAGCAAAAATTCAACTTCCTCCACATCAGAAGTCAAGCCAATTTCCCAGGAAACACCAATAGTCATTACTAATGCTACTGTGGGCTGGAATAAAAATCTGATGGTGGACAATGTGCCCTATGATTTGTATATTCCTACCAACTATGGTGAGGTTTCTGAATATATTCTCCCTTGTCTTCTAGTACTTCCTGGGTGGAATGTTCCTCGCACTGTCTCGGTAGAAAAGACTTCTCTCGTGGAATATGCTGAGCAATATGGATACGCCTTAATACTGCCGGAGATGGACAAAACTCTGTATGAGAGTTCCTATTACCGAGAAACAACACTCAAATGGTATCCAGTTCCCGGCGGTAAATTCATTAAAGAGCAATTTATTCCCACAATTCAACAGAGACACAACCTGCTCAAACCAGATCAGCACAATACGATGCTAGGATTTTCTACTGGTGGTAGGGGAGTTGCCCTCATCGCTCTAGAAAATCCAGAATTGTTTGTCGCCGGAGCTAGCCTTGCTGGGGATTTTAGTCAGGAAAATACGCCAAAAGACCGACTGATGACGGCAGTTTATGGCCCCTTCACTGATTTTCCTCAGCGATGGCAGGGAAAGGACAATCCCCAGGCGCGGGTAGCTGAGTGGATTATGCCTCTGTATCTGGCTCACGGCACTGCTGATAACATCGTTCCTGAATCCCAGAGTAGACTATTTTACGAGGCTCTGGTGGAGTATCACGGTGACACCATTCCAGTACAATATGATGCGATCGAGGGAGCTGGACATGGCTCCGATTTCATAGAAGGACAATTGGATGAAGTGTTTCAATTCATTCACCGAAAGCGGTGAAAACTAAGATTGTTCAAGCTGTCTAGCCTCGCTCATTATTAAGCTCATTCTATAAGATGATGATATTAAGCTATCCCGCATTTAAATTAGTATAATAATAATTGACAAGAAAGCTGCATCATTTGCAGTTGGTTATAGGCCAAAAATCCAGTGAGCTCATCCACATCCGTCAAGCGACGGAAAAGAATCTTGGAACTTCCTGCCCTAGATTGGTCTAAATCTTGACCAGAACTCACTTCTTTCAAACCCATGCCTGGTTTTAGTATAATCAACTACTATTCTAATATTTAAGCAAACGAGCGAGAACCAACATCACCAACGAAGCTAACCAGGATCCCGCCACAACACTGACCATACCTGCATCGAAGTCCCCGGTTACAGCCACAATCGTTCCAGGGATAAACGACCCGCCAACACCGCCGAAAAACACGGACAAACCGTTATAAAGCCCTGTACCAGAACCCACTTGATGAGCTGGGAGTAATCGCTGAATAATGGCATATTCCTGGGCAATAAAAGCACTTTGGCAAAAAACAGCACAAGCAAAGAAAAAGACGAGCAGCTTGACATCCTGCATGGTTGTGGCGGTATAAATCATCAAGCCTGTGATGCCACAACCAATGGCCGCCGTCAAAGACCGTTTACCTAAGCGATCGCCTACAATACCCATAATGAGAGTTCCCACAACGCTCGCCATAAAAACCACAGTTAAGGGCCAACCCAGTGCTTCAAAATCGATTCCTTTAGCTCGATTAAAATAAATTGGCAGCCATCCCAAAACTCCAAAGACACAAAAGTTGTTGAGTGAGCCACCGAAAACCGCAAGCCAAAATTGGCGCTTGCCCATAATAGTTTTCCAATCTAAGAACACAGAAGTTTTGACTGGCAAGTTTGTAGAGAGAACTTGACCTGCTTCAATGTAGTCTAGCTCGGCAATCGTCATGGAAGGATAGTGTTGCGGACGATCTTGCACAAACCTCACCATCAGGGGTATTGCCACGAACAAGCCACTCATACCCAACACGGCAAATGCAAATCGCCACCCAAAAGTATTCACCAGCCACACTACGAGCAGTGGCGAGACAGCTAATTCTATCAATAGACCAAGTAGCCAAAGCGCATTGGCACGCGATCGCTCCTGCAGTGGGAACCACCGACTGATAATTACACTGATCATCGGCAGATGAATTCCCTGAGCTAGTCCTAATAATAAACGCAGCACGACTAGCACCAGTAAAGAAGTTCCCAGAGGCGCGTACAAAATCGTCACCCCAGAGAAAAGAGCGATCGCCAAAATCACACTGCGTTTAGGACCAAAACGTTCTGCTAGAGGACTCAAGACAATGTTGCCAAGTCCATAGGATACGAAAAATGCCCCCAAGAGGATTTTGCCATTGGCTCCGATTTCGCGATCGCTCCAGCCAAAATCCTGAGCAATGCGCGGTAATGCTAGAGCCAGACTATTGCGGGTGAGGAAGTGGAAAAAGAATGTTACCCCAAGAATTAAAGGAATCCGCCACCGAACACGACCGATTTTTGCTCTCAAAATTTGCTCCACGTGTATTCACTGAAAATAGTCAAAAGTTAACTAAGATTGAACCATGATCTTGTTAGATCTTTGAATTGGAGGTTATTCTTCCACAAATTGCTTGCGATCGCTATTATTTTTTGATATTATATATTTTATGATGGGTAAAGTGTGTGCCCATATATAAAGTATTTCTTCTGAGATCAAGTTCGCCTCAGTACTTAAACTCTCCTTCCGAGATAGCATTGGATGTATTGCATACGCCTAATGCTATCTCTGGGGTAGATAAGGGGACAATCATATGACAACAACTCATGTCCGTTTGTGGACAGTAAATGAATATCATCAAATGATTACAGCCGGAGTTTTTAATCCAGAAGAACGAATAGAATTGTTAGGGGGGAAAATTCTACGAATGGCTGCGAAAAACCCGCCTCACGCTGCAACGAATCTTTGTGCAGCCAATGTTTTAAATCTTGCTTTAGTGGGAAAAGCACTGATTCGCATCCAAGATCCAATTGCTTTGAGTCCTACGTCAGAACCAGAACCAGATATTGCAGTGGTAAAGTTAGATAGGCGCTTTTATCTCGATTGTCACCCTTCTCCAGATGAGGTATTTCTTTTAGTTGAAATTGCTGATACAACTTTACATTATGACCGTGGGCAAAAAGCGCCAGCTTATGCACAGGCAGGAATTTTGGAATACTGGATTTTGGATGTCAATTTATATCAGGTTTACCGATTTTCGCAACCGAAGGGAGGAAAG
Source organism: Caldora sp. (assembly GCA_965222765.1). GTDB lineage: Bacteria > Cyanobacteriota > Cyanobacteriia > Cyanobacteriales > Coleofasciculaceae > Caldora. Next base: position 77,056 of record CBDCVG010000062.1, on the reverse strand, counting down.
TATCAGCAGGAAGAGATATTAGATGAGGGAGCAGTAATTGCGATGGTTGCATTTCCAGAAGTGAGGCTCAAAGTTGCTCATCTTTTCCCCTAGGAGTAAGCCACAAAATAAATGATCCTGTCTTGTCATGCTGAGTGTAGCAAAGCGAAACGAAGCATCTCAAACGATTCTTCACTACACTTTTTTCATTCAGAATGACATTGAGAATTTCTTTTTGTGGAGTTCTCCAAGGCGTTTATTAATAAATTCAGCAGCAGTAATGTGTGTGCGGTATTCGGATCTACCATCTGCTGCGGGGTGAATCCAGTAACCTTGGCATAGATGGGGCGATCGCCAAATGTCTAAATGCTCTATTGGTGGCTCAGCATAGAAACTGTCTTCTCCAGCACCCAAGAGTCTTGAACTCCAGTGTGTGAAGTAATCATGGCTAAGTCTGTGGATGGGAAAATCACCATATAGAGGGACACCCCAACCATCGATGGCGAGAAATGCCTCAACTTTACCTCCTAATTCCTGCCACATCCAAGCAGCACCAATAGCACCAGCAACCCCAGCACTGAAGCTAATAAATACTACCCCAGTCTGCTCCACACTAAGGCGATGTCGTAAAAATTCCAATATATGTCCAGCTGAATAAGCTGGGTAGTTCTGAGTGGGAAAAATTAAAACATTATGAGTCCAGTTACTGGATGTCTTACTACAGCGCAACCCTCTTAAAAAGTCCTGCGTCAGTTTGGGTTCATGGATACCAGGGCAAATGAATAAGAAGCTGTTGTGCATTGAAGTTGGGAATTGGGAATTAAGAATTAAGAATTAAGAATTAAGAATTATTTTTTTTGCATTCTGCATTCTGCATTCTGCATTCTGCATTCTGCATTCCCCTATAGGGGATGTTACCCTATGATTGGCAGGAGCGCATCTTCCTTCATCATCCGTAAGATGCCCCAGTCTATAGCAGTTGAATCTTTACCAGGCGAGGAATACTAAGTGGTTGCCACTCCTGAAAAAACGCAACAAGTAACATCTACTGCAACTGACGGAAATGAGAGAGTTGCTGTCTTGCTGATGGGTTACGGTGAAGTCGAAAGCTATGAAGACTTTGCCAATTACAACGAGCAAGCTTTAAATCTACTCACCGCCAAATTTGCACCAGTACCCACCTGGGTTTATCCACCCTTGGCAAAAATTTTGGCAATTTTTGACTACCATGAGTGGGGACATGATCACAACAATTTTATCTCCCCCCACAATAAAATCTTTGAGGAACAACGGGCGGGTATTGAAAAAAACCTGCAAGCTAAATGGGGGGATTGTGTCCAAGTTTTCAAAGCTTTTAACTTCTGTGCTCCTTTCCTACCGGAGCAAGTCCTAACAGAAATTAAAGCTCAAGGCTTCGACAAATTGCTAATTTACCCCTTATTGGTAGTTGACTCTATCTTTACTAGCGGTATTGCTGTTGAACAAGTCAATAAAGCTTTGGCTAAGTTGGTTGAGGGTAACGAACACTGGATTAAGGGACTACGTTATATCCCTTCCTTCTACAATGAGCCGGAATACATTGATTTGACGGCTCGGATGGTAGAGGAGAAAATTGCTACAGATTTAGCCGAAGCCCATTTACCTTCCCAAATTGGGGTTGTGCTGATGAATCACGGGTGTCCCCACGAAGCTAAAGGCTTTGTGTCTGGTATTGATGAAAGTCAGGCACTTTACGAGCTAGTACGACAGAAGCTGATGCATAAGTATCCTCTAATTTCTGTGGGTTGGCTCAACCACCAGACACCTTTGATTAAATGGACTCAGCCTCATGCTGAGTTAGCTGCTAAGAACTTGATTGATTTGGGGGCTACAGCTATTGTTTTTATGCCCATTGGCTTTGCTACCGAAAATCACGAAACTCTGCTGGATGTTCATCATATCGTCCATGCTCTGAAGCGACGTAGTCCTCAGGTTACTTTCGTTGAGATGCCTTGTGTCAATGATTCTCCAGATTTCTTGAAGATGGCAGCAAATTGGGCAAATCCTCAGATTGAGGCTTTATTGTCAGAAAATGCTGTTGCTGTCAATCCCCAGTTGGCAGCGGTGCAGGCATCAGCTCATCATCATCATCACCATCATTAAGAGGTTTTAGGTGTTAGGTTTTAGAAGGTGAAAAAGCTTACTACACAAGCTTTTCTTCCCTTGGAGCCTCCTGTTACCCTCCTGTTCCCCTCCTCGGAGGGGTTAGGGGTGGGTTCTGCCTTCTTGCACTAGTGAAGCATCTGAGCCGTTTGGAGATCCTTCGCTATCGCTCAGGATGACATAATTCCGTTACAGTGCGTAAGTCCTAACTTATTCAAAAAGCCCTATCTTAAGCAACTGGGGGGAAGATGGAGGTGAGGGAGAGAGTTAAATTGGGAAATGCCAAAAGCGAAGTCTGGTTAGGTTCCGAAAGAATCAGATGGCTAGTGTAACCTGTGGGGGTTGGACAACGGAAGATATGAAGTTGACGATTTTTGGTATCCAACACCCAATACTCAGTGATACCTGCTTGAGCATAGAGTTTATCCTTGATTTCGCAATCCTGTTTCAGTGTCGAGTCTGCTACTTCCACCACGAGATAGACATCACAAGAACCCGGATGTCGTTCAGCGTAATCTAAAACTGTTCCTTTAACGATCGCTAAATCAGGCTCTGGTTCCGAAAAATCATCTAGTTGAATCGGATCTTGGGTACTGACAAAAACAGGTTGATCCGCAAGCAGCACATCCAATGCAGTTGCTAATAACCTTAGGGTAGTTACATGAGGAGTTCCTTTGGCTGCCATCAGTGTAATTTGTCCAGCAATTAGTTCAGTTTGTTGGTTAGCATCAAGAATGCCCAACTCACTCATGCGGTGGTACTCCTGCACTGTCCAATGCTTGAGAGAGGTTGGCTCTAAAAAGAAAGTTGGGTTAGGGCAGGTGTTTGAGAGAATCATTGATAATTGATAATTGATAATTGATAATTGATAATTGATAATTGATATTGTCTGTTTTGGGCATCTAATTCACATTATGCGTAATTAATAATTTAATTGTTTACTGCTCGCATTGATAGGCTGATACGTTTTAGTTTCTCATTGACTTCTAATACCTGTACTCTTACCACCTCTCCCACAGTGACAAACTTCTTGGGATCATCAACAAAGCTGTTGGATATTTGGGAAATATGTACTAACCCATCTTGATGTACGCCGATATCTACAAAGGCTCCGAAGTTGACAACATTAGTTACAATACCTTCTAGCTCCATCCCAGGAGAAAGGTCGGTAATTTCTTTCACCCCTTCTTTAAAGGTGGCATATTTAAATTCAGCCCTGGGGTCTCTTCCTGGTTTTTCTAACTCACTAATAATATCTTGGAGGGTGGGTAAACCTATAGTATCGGTGACGTATTTTTGTAGTGATATGGATTGGAGTTTATCTGCTGCTTGAGGGAGTTGAGCTAGGGGTAGATTTAAGTCTTTAGCGATCGCTTTTACTACAGCATAACTCTCTGGATGCACTGCTGTATTGTCCAGGGGGTTATCCCCGTTGCGAATTCTTAAAAAACCAGCTGCCTGTTCAAAAGCTTTTGGCCCTAGTTTCGGTACTTTGAGAAGTTTGCGGCGGTTGGTGAAGGCTCCTTCTTGGTTACGGTAGGTGACGATGTTTTTGGCAACTGTTGGGGTAATACCGGAGACAAAAGTAAGGAGTTCTTTGGAAGCGGTGTTTAAATCCACACCTACATAGTTGACACAGCTTTCTACTGTTTCATCTAGCTTCTTCTTGAGCAACTTCTGGTCTACATCGTGTTGATACTGTCCCACACCAATGGATTTGGGGTCAATTTTCACTAGCTCAGCTAAAGGATCTTGCAAGCGTCTACCAATACTAATGGCTCCCCTTACTGTTAGATCTAAATCAGGGAACTCTTCTCGTGCTACTTCGCTAGCGGAGTAAATTGATGCACCTGACTCATTTACTATGACCTTAATTGGCTTACTCTCAAGAGTTTTGAGTACTTCTCCAATAAATTCATCTGTCTCACGGGAAGCTGTACCGTTACCAATGGCGATGAGTTGAATCTGATATTTCTGAATCAGACTCTTGATAGTATCAGCCGCTTGTTGACGCTGTGCAGCAGCTTGGTGGGGGAACACAGCTTGGTATTCTAAAAATTGTCCTGTTTGATCTAGAACTGCTACCTTACAGCCAGTGCGGAAACCTGGATCAAGTGCTAGGGTTGGCTTCATTCCTGCTGGGGGAGATAGGAGCAACTCTCGGAGATTGGCTTCAAAGGTTTTAATTGACTCTACATCTGCATAGCCTTTTCTATCAGAGCGGACTTCCGTAGTTAGAGAATTTTTCATCAAACGGTTGAAGGCATCCTTGAGCATTCCCCGGTAAAAGTTTCGGATCTCAGGCTGTTTGCTGTGGATTTCCTGGGACTCTAGATCAGACATTACCACATCTTCATCGAAGGAGAGTTCCAAGTTCAACACTCCCTCAGCTTCCCCTCGCAGGAGTGCTAGTAGATTATGGGGGGCAATTTTGGGAACTGGGATTTTAAAGTCCCGATACATCTCAAATTTGGTTGTACCTTCGGGATAATCCTTCTTGACTTGGGAGGTAAAACCCCCTTCTACCATCAAATAATCTCGCAAGTCGGCACGCAATTCAGCTTTCTCAGATACCGCTTCTGCCAGAATATCCGATGCTCCCTTGAGTGCTTCTTCTATAGTCTTAACTCCCTTCTCCTGGGAAAGATACTTTGCTGCTGCTTGCTCTAAGGATATAGAGGTTGCTGTAGGATCATTGAAGGAGTTAATCAACTCTGCCAATGGCTCCAAGCCTTTTTCTCTAGCAATAGTGGCTCTAGTACGCCGTTTCGGTTTGTAGGGAAGATAGAGGTCTTCTAGTTCAGTTTTTTGTAGGCAAGCTTGGATTTTTGCTGCTAACTCATCAGTAAGTTTATCCTGAGATGCGATCGCTTCTAAAATTACCGCTTTCCTTTCTTCTAGCTCCGTTAGGTAAGTAAATCGCTCCGAAAGGTTACGCAGCTGAACTTCGTCTAAAGAGTCAGTACGCTCTTTACGATAGCGAGCAATGAAGGGAATAGTTGCCCCCTCAGCCAGCAGAGACAGAGCATTTTCTACTTGAGAGGGATTGAGGGAAAGCTCTTTTGCTAGTAGTTGAGGGATATTGAGCATTGGCAGTTTGTACAATAGACTTCTTGTATGTAGCTTATCTCTTTTTGTCTTTTCTCAACTGTTGGCTAACCTGGATAAAGACATCTCTTTGTAGGTAAGGATAATCACTAACCCAACGATTCAGACGAGGAATATAGATATCACTAGTCTGAGTAATCCGTGATAGGTCAGATTGATTAGACATTACCAACATCTCAGCAACTTGACCAGGAGCAATTCCTTGATGAGTACGACGTAGTGGTGCTTGTAGTAGGGTAGTAAATCCCGTTTTGTCAACTACCTCTAGATTAAAGCGTCGCTCCCTGTTTTCTACAATAACTAATTGACCACGCTCATTGACTGTTTCCTCTTTGCCAATCAACTCTTCTGTCACAAATACATCCTTTACTCGACCACGCCAGAAACCACTATATTGATATCGGCGTACCTTAGAATTGCGAACACTTGCCCAGTATACAGGACTCCACAGCCAATAAAACCCAGTAATGATCCAGAGTAACAAACGTAGTCCATTGAAATCCTGACCTAAAACTAATGATAATAACCAAACGACGATAATTCCCGAGACAGAAATCAGGAGTCGTTTTAACAAATCTGGGAATTTGCCCCAGTAATAACGATACTGGGGAGTAGTGGCAATGAAAGGAATCAGTTGTTCAAACTTCTGGCGGGTAATCGGAACTAGCATGAGTTTTAATGACAAATAACAAATTAACTCAAAGGATTTTTTCTAGTCCATAAAGCAGAGATTTGAGCTGAGTGATTTTGCGAATTGCTAGCAACACTCCTGGCATAAACGAAGACCGGTCTGTGGTATCGTGACGCAGGGTGTAAATTTGACCAGGAGAGCCGAAAATTACTTCTTCATGGGCAATGAAGCCGGGTAAGCGGACGCTGTGGATGCGAATGTTATCATCAGCGATACTGCCCCTAGCACCAGCTATTTTTTCAGTTTCTTCAACAAGAGGGGTATTATAAGTTTTTCCTAGTCCTGCCATCTGTTGGGCAGTTTGTATAGCAGTACCGCTGGGAGCATCAGCCTTTTGATTGTGATGGAGTTCGATAATTTCAACATGATCGAAGTATTGGGAGGCTTGAACCGCCGCTTGTTGTAGCAAAGCCATACCAATGGAAAAGTTAGGAATGATTAAGCAACCAGTGCTGGCTTTTTCAGCAAAATCAGCCAACTCTTGAATTTCCTCTGGACTGAGTCCGGTAGTACCAACCACAGGTCGAACCCCGTAAGCGATCGCAGAACGGACGTTATCATAAACGCAACTGGGGTGGGTAAAGTCTACCATGACCCCTTGGGTTTTTTCCTGGGTAGCAAGCACCAGAGTTGCCTGTAAGTCATTCAAAACGGGAATTTCTACAGGTCCGCACCCAGCAACTTCACCGACATCTTGACCGATATAATCTGGGTTATTATCGATCGCACCGATTAAGGTCATGTCTGAAGCATCAGACACGGCTTTGATCACCTCACGACCCATTTTCCCACAAGCACCGTTGACCACTACCGGGATAGAAGATTGATTAGACATAATTCCAGGATATCTTTGAGAACGCCCTAGCGAATTTTAACTGAAGCTGATATTTATCTAAATTACAGATTGAGGGCGCAAGCATTGCGCCCCTACAGTGATCCATTATTTCCCAATACTGTCCGCGATCGCCTTTTCTACAAGATGCTATACCCTAAGCCTAGCTATGCCAGAGGTTTTGCGGCATCAGCTTGCGTTGAGCACTAACTCAATTTGCTGATTCTCTCAGATTTTTGTTGAGATATATTAAGAAATTTCCTCGATTTTCCTCAGCCAACTGCATAACTGCATTTTTGTACCGCTATTTACTTTGTGTAGGGGTTAAGCCTATGCATTTAGCTCAACTCAACAATTTTCGACTTTCAGGAGAATCAAGATGAATCAGAATTTACCCACCATTATTAACGGTACTGCTGGCGATGACACCTTGGAAGGGACTCCAGGAATTGACTTACTCCTAGGTTTTGATGGTAACGACATACTCCAAGGAAATGAGGGACATGATTTTCTCTTTGGAGGTTTAGGGAATGACACCCTCTTTGGAGGTACTGGACATGATTATCTGTTGGGAGGTACTGGAGATGACAGCCTCTATGGGGGTGATGGTAGTGATATCCTCCTTGGCAGTGAAGGGAGCGATCGTCTTTATGGGGGAATTGGCAGTGATATACTCCTTGGCGGTGAAGGGAATGATGCTTTGATTGGCGGTACTGGTGTAGACTTCTTCGACGGTGGAGAAGGACGGGACATTGTTTATTTTGAGGAAAACTTTGCTATCACTGCTGATTTGACTCAAAATCGTGCCACCTATATCAATGATGCAGGGGTGGAAGTCTTTGAAACCATTCTCAATGTTGAACGCCTCGTCGGCACGGCTTTGAATGACCAGTTGATTGGCGATGCGGCTAGCAATGACCTCTATGGAAGAGACGGCAATGATACTCTGATTGGCAATGAGGGGAATGATAACCTCTTTGGCGGAACTGGCGTAGATTTCTTCGACGGTGGCGAAGGACGGGACACTGTTTATTTTGAGGAAAACTTTGCCATCAATGCTGATTTGACTCAAAATCGCGCCACCTATATAAATGATGCAGGGGTGGAAGTCGTTGAAACCATTCTCGATGTTGAACGCCTCGTCGGCACGGGTTTGAATGACCATTTGATTGGCGATGCGGCTGACAATGACCTTGATGGAGGAGACGGCAATGATACTCTGACTGGTGGTGAGGGGAATGATCGCCTCATTGGCAGTGCTGGCGTAGATTTTTTCGATGGTGGCGAAGGCAATGACGTTGTTTATTTTCAAGAGAACTTTGCCATCACTGCTGACTTGAGTCAAGGTCGTGCCACCTATGTCAATGATGCGGGAGTAGAAGTCGTTGAAACTATTCTCAATGTTGAACGTCTCGTTGGTACAGCCTTGGATGATCAATTGATTGGGGATGGTGCTAACAATGACCTCTATGGATTAGACGGCAATGATACTCTGAGTGGTGGAGAGGGTAATGATAACCTCTTTGGCGGAACTGACAATGATTTACTCTTTGGCGGTGAAGGGAATGATCGCCTCGATGGTGGTACTGGTATAGATTTCTTCGATGGTGGTGAAGGACGAGACATTGTTTACTTCCAAGAGGACTTTGCCATCACTGCTGACTTGAGTCAAGGTCGTGCCACCTATGTCAATGATGCGGGATTAGAAGTCGTTGAAACCATTCTCAATATTGAACGCCTTGTCGGCACGGCTTTGAATGATCAATTGATTGGCGATGGTGCTAACAATGACCTGTTTGGAGAAGACGGTCATGATACCCTCATTGGTGGTGAAGGGAATGATAACCTCTCTGGCGGAACTGGCAGTGATTTACTCATTGGTGGTGAGGGGAATGATAACCTCTCCGGCGGTGCTGGTGTAGATTTCTACGACGGTGGTGAAGGTTATGACGCTGTTCGTTTTAATGATAATTTTGCTATCACTGCTGACTTGAGTCAAGGTCGTGCCACCTATGTCAATGATGCGGGATTAGAAGTCGTTGAAACCATTCTCAATATTGAACGCCTCATCGGCACTACTTTGGATGATCAATTGATTGGGGATGGTGCTAACAATGATTTCTATGGAGGAGACGGCAATGATACTCTGAGTGGTGGTGCTGGTAATGATCGACTAAATGGTGGTATTGGTGCAGATACCTTCGCCTTCTCCTCACCTAACCAAGGGATTGATACCATCACCGACTTTAACTTAACCCAAGGAGACCTAATTCAAGTCTCTGCCAGTGGCTTTGGTGGCGGACTTACCGTAGGTATCCTGGATGCTGACCAGTTTACCATCGGTTCAACTGCTACCAATGCTAGCGATCGCATTATCTATAACGATGCCACAGGTGCATTGTTCTTCGACTCTGATGGCACAGGAGCTCTCGGACAAGTGCAGTTTGCACAACTCTCCACTGGATTAGCTCTCACCAACAGTGACATTTTCGTTGTCTAGAACACTGATTCACTAACCAGAATTAGACGTAGGGGCGAAGCATTCGGGCGATAATGTATAGCGCTACGCACATACATTAGGACGATATTTTTCTCTGTGTTCCTCTGTGCCTCTGTGGTTAGTTTAGTGAACTGCCTACAGTGACGCTTCGCGTACACAGTAGGCTTCCTGTCCAACAGAAAGCGCAATAGTAGATTTCTAGTTGTGTCACTTGTCACCCCCTGAGACTCCGGTGTTGGGTTACGCTATCGCTAACCCAACCTACTATTGCCCTTATTACTCTCGAGAAAAAAGGCAGGAGGTAGGAGGTAGAAGGAAGGAAGGAGATATTGTTTCTCAAGAGTCAATTGGGGGTGCGAAGCGCTCCTGGGGAGCTCTCGAGAAACTAGAAATGAATACAGGATGGCTAAATCCCTTGATATAACTAGTTTATGACTTCTTTTTAGGCAAGAAAAACTCTTGTTCCTCCTGCCTCCTGCCCCCTGCCTCCTGCCTTCTAATGCTTATTACTTCAACCGAAGATCTTTGCCAAGTTGTCCATAACCATCCCAGCACAAAAGGCAACCACAACCATACTCTTTGTCCTTCACTAAGATACCAATCATAATTGCTTTGAGCTACGTTGTACTGTAGGACGAAGTAAATAAACGTAGAAATACTAACCAGACGCACTCCCCGATTGCCAGTGGCGACAGCAAAGGGAACTATCCAAGCAAAGTACCAAGCATGAATGATGGGAGACAAAACGAGGAGGATAAAAAAATACCACTCGGCAAATTGAAGAAAAGTCTTGGAGCGCAACACTAGCCAAATTCCTGATAAACCAAGGGGAAACCCATAAATCCAGTTGACTTTGCGGGAAGGTTCCCAAATCTTACCGACTAAATGGGGAATCAATTCCGCACTGCGACCATGGGAAACAAAACCTGAGCTTGTGGGTATCAGGGGACATTCTCCATTATGGCAAAACTGCAAAGCACTAAGACCTAAGGGTAAAAAAGCACACAGCAGTACAATGATGGCTTTGACTATTCCTACCTGACGGAAGGTACGCCAGACAAGAAAGCTCAAAATCGGCAGAGACATCCACTTAACAGCTACACTAACTCCCAAAAGTAAAGCGCTCTTAACCCAGCGCGTTGCTTGGCGGCTATAGTCAAAAACTAACCAGGCAGCAACTAAAGGTAAAATAAACCAGCTGTCGTAGTGAGCTCCCCCGGCAAAGGAGTATATTATCAGAGGATTCCAAGCATAGAGGATAGTTTGTTGATAACCAAACCTACGACTGAGGAGCCAACAAACTAGCAAGTCAGCGACGATAAATCCTACCTTAAACAGAGCAACTCCAGGGGTAATTGCTGCCAAAACCCTGAAACCCAATTGAGTTATCGGTGGGTAGATGGCAGTAACTCCTTTATGATTGATTAATGACCACCATTCGGTACGATAGGGAACTAATTCTGCTGCCTTTGGTGCTAATTCGTAGGGACTAAATCCTTGAAGCTGGATATACCCCTCCCAGAGGTAGCGCCAGATATCATCTCCTGGATACATCGGGATTAACAGCAACCTGGTGAGGATCGCCACTCCCCAAAACCAAGCACCATTAACCGAACGTAATGCCCAGGATAAGACAAATCCCAAGCTCATTACCCCAATACCCAGCCAAAATCCAGGCACTGCTTCTATTTGCCGAAAATCGCCGTAGGGAATAATTAAAGCAGTACCCAACACCAACAGCAGAGCACTAAGCCAAAGAAGGAGTCGTTGATTGTTCCCTCTTCCTCTACTCCCTTGTTCCCTTCTCCGCGTCTCCGTGTCTGGTGCGTCTCGCGTCTCCTTACTCCCTCCCCAACGACGCAAGTACAGCTTCCCCAGAGTACTCAAAATCACTGTTCCCGCCTGAATACTACCGGATAGAGTACCGGAGATTTTCGATCTTCCTCCCTGCCTACGACGGTAACCTACAGGCAATTCCCATACCCGCAAGCCACATTCAATAGCTCGTGCTTGCATTTCCACTGTCCAACCAAACCCCCTGTCTTGCATCTGGATTTTCTCCAAAGCCGAGCAGCGAATGAGGCGCAGGGGACCGAGATCTTGATACCAATGACTCCAACCTAAGCCAATCAGGAAAGTAGCCAGCCAGTTGCCGAAGTTTTGTACGGCAGTCATCGTCCTTCGTCCCTGCAGCAGTAGCGCGGCGGTTCCCTAAAATTAGGTCAAAGTCTGCCATTTTGGCGAAAAACTGGGGTAGAGGACTCAAATCATCACTACCGTCACCATCGCAGAATAAGATCCACTTGATATCTGGAGTTACTTGCTGCAAGCCACGCCAACAGGCTCTACCATAACCAGGAGTTGGTTCAACAATCACTGCTGCACCAGCATTTTGAGCCTTACTCACACTATAATCTGTACTGCCGTTGTCTACAACCAGAATGTTTTTTAAACCATAGGATTGTAGGGATTGGACGACTCCAGTGATGGTGAGTTCCTCATTAAGCACTGGGATAATTACAAGAATTTGGTCTAAGTTAGGATAATTAGTAGTCATGCAATAGAAAGCAGGAGGCTCCAAGGCAGGAGTGTGTCTTTAATCTATATAATTGGAAAAAATTAAAAATTGATGATTTTGGTGTTAGAATTTAATAAGTTTTTTTCAATCAACCAAACAACCAGCAGACAAGTCTTAGAAAGAAATTGTTAGAGCTGCCCAGGAAAAACCAGCAGCACTACTTGCTAAAACGACAATATCTCCTTCTTTGAGTCTGCGATTTTCAATTACTTTACCTAAACAAAAAAAAGTATCAACAGCTCCCATATGACCGTATTGAGTGAGGGATATATAAGTATTTTCTTCACTAAGATCTAAGTTCCACAAAATTTCTTTAAATAGACTTTTTTTTACCTGATTAGTAAAGAGGAAATCTATATCAGCAATTCCATACCCACTTTGTGAAAGGGATTGATTGATGACCTGAAGATAATTTTTTAAATAAATTTCCCCAAGTATCATACCTAATTTTTCATTATCTTGGACTTTTACATATTGTTCTTGAAGATTACTTGTATCAGTAAAAGGCTTTTTTGTGCCACCTAAATCAATCCGCACATCATCTGCGAGGGAACCATCAGTAATGGCACAGTATTTATGAATTACATTGCTACTTTCATTTTTCTTTAGTAGCGCTGCTGCCGCACCATCGGCAAACATTAACAGGGCAGGGGCACTGCGATCGCTATGATCTATCAACCGAGATAAGGTATCACTACAAATCACCAGAGCATAGGATGCTTCTGGATTACCTAATAGTAAATGGCGACAGATATTAATGCCTAAATTACCACTATTACAAAAATTTTTAACCTCAAAAGCAAAAGCATTATCGGCTTCTAATTGAGTCTGAATTTTAGCAGCAGGAGACCAAAATCGATAGTCATAATGACCTGCTCCACAATAAGCAATGATATCTATCTGTTCTGGAGAAATACTTGCTTGTTCTAAGGCAGATCTGGCAGCTTTTAAACCCATGTCACTGGGATGTTCATTGGGAGCAGCGACATGTTTTTGCTTCATGCCAATTTTTTCAGTGATAACTGACAATTCTATCTGAGCTGATTTAGCAATACTGTCACTAGTTAGTATTTGTGAGGGAATGTAGTAACCAATAGAGTGAATACCAACTGTTATTCTATGCTTGTTCGCCATAACTAGGGTTTGCTGAATAAGTCGTAACTTTCGGGTTTGAATAGGTGTTAGGTGGTAGGTGGTAGGTGAGGTTGGAGGTGTTAGGTGTTAGGAAATTTCCCAAGTTGGTGCCTGTGAAATTGAGCCCATCGATGCAATTTCCTTGGACTTGTTTGGCTTGCCATAGGATTGAAAGCCTCGTCACCGCATGGCTTCCACACTTATGCAGCAAACCCTAACTAGTACCGCTGCGCGGAATTAAGAATTAAGAACGCTTATATAATAAGGATTCTATCGACTCAAACTGGTGGTTTATTTCCGCTGCGCTGCACTAGGGTTTGCCTTATCAAGTCTATTGAGAAAGGATGTTGAAGTAATGAGCATGTTTAGGGAATTCCGCCCCAAAAAGAAGGAGAGAAACAAGTCAGCTTCCCTTAGAGCCTTCTGCCTCCTGCCTCCTGCCTTCTGCCTTTTTTCTCAAGAGTACTGTATTGCTTTTAAAAATGATTACAGTATTCCATTTCACCTACAACCCAAAGAATCGCGAGTCGCAACCCCAGTTTTTGGATTCACACCAGTTGCTGTAACACAGAGTTTTTTAACTTGAGCACCATCCAAGAAAGCGTAACTGAAGTCAGCACCACTGATATCAGCATCATCAAAAATAGAACCCAGCATAATTACTTCTACAAATACAGCATCAGTCAAATCAGCACCAGTGAAGTTTACTTGATCTGTCATCCCGTAGCTGAAATCTGCGCCATGCAAATTTGCCTGAGTCATTACAGAACCGCTAAAGACTGCTCCCCGTAAGTCGGCATCGGCAAAGTTAGTCAGTTCCAAATTAGCATTAGCAAATTCAGCAGCTTGTAAGTTTTGCCCTGAGAAGTCCTTTGCCCTAAGTTCTGCATTAGTGTAGGACAAGGGAGGAGGGTAATAACCAGTTTGTGCTTGTGCTGGTAAGGGGCAGTACCAGAAAATGAATGCCAAGAGAAAGGCAGCTAGTAGCCGAAAGAACATAGGAATTGTCCAGCTAGAATAGGTATTAGGTGTTAGGTGTTAGGTGTTAGGTAAGAGAATTTTTAAGAATTTCCCAGTTTCAACCCTAATTAATTGGATGTTTTGGGTAATAACTCCAATTTACTTCTTTTTGAGCAACCATTAACCTAAAACCTAAAATCTCAAACCTCAATCCTGAGATATTTAAGGTCATGGTACAAGATCTCAGTTAAACACGACTTAAACAAATTGCTGAGTAAATTCATAGCTGAAATCAACCCGCCCTTGACGTAAAACTGCCGGGTCTAATCTTTCTGTTGTATTACAAGTCATCAACACAACTAACTTCTGTTGCATTTGAATTCCCGCCTCATCAATTACACTCTGATACAAAGTACCATCTAACAAACTCAGAATATGTTCCGTTTTGCTATTGCCTTGAGCCACTAAACTAGCTCTATCCTGAGCTAAATTGTCAGCTTCATTAATAATCAAACAAATTCGCTCTAAGTAACTAGGTGGTACAAAATTTTCCACTCCATCATGATCTAGAATAAAAATTACATACCCTAGAGGAGCCATAATTTCCTTCGCTACGGCTTGTGTCCAAGCAGTTTTACCAGTTCCAGGTTTACCACTTACCAGTACAGCCAGCCGATTTTGGTCAAAAACTGCTTGCTGTACAGCATCAGTAAAGCTTTGAATATCATGAGGAAATGTCCGAATAGGAAACTGACTGTGAATCTGTCCCACACGGCTTTGATAACCACTGAGCATTACTGCCAAACCGTAAGTAGCTTTATTTACCAGTGAATCTAATTCTTTAGCAATTAGACTGTACTTTCGCCGCCCTTCGTTAAGAGTATTTATTTGTAGCCAAACTTCCTGTTTAGGCCAATAGGCAAAAACAGTACCCATGACTTCCAATCGCTCCCAATTCACAAACCGATGGATAGGTAAATAAAAATTGCGGTCATCGTATTCCTGAGTAATCAGTTCTGGCTTACCTAATAAATCGAGAATCTTAAAAACAGTTATCTCCTGCAAGCGGTTGAGTACATAATCAATAGGAATACTATCGCGGCTGACTAGTCTCTTTACAGGAGTATCAACCATCAAAACTTTGCGATCGAGATAATTCGGTGCGGGATTTTTCGGGGTAATATAGTCCCAAAATTCGTCTAACTCATAACGTGTATTTTCTGAAAATACACTTAATATATTTGCCCACCAGGCGTAATCACGGCGTCCTAGAACATCTCCTAAATCACTAGCAAAATCAAGAGTTTTTTGAGTCAGCTCCCAGGTATCATTTGTAACTAAATGCCATAAAAAGTCCCAATCTAATTGTCGAGTAAACGGCCGCCAACCAGCTCCTAGTAAACCTCGACCTTGCTGATTGCTAGCTGAATTATTATTCTGGTTACGAAAGTATCCTGAACTCATAATCGATCAAGGATAAAGTTATTTGTTATTTGTTGTTTGTTGTTTGTTGTTTGTTGTTTGTGATGAAATCCTTCTACCTCCTGCCTCCTGTTCCCCTCCTTGGAGGGGTTAGGGGTGGGTTCTGCCTCCTGCCTCCTGCCTTCTATTTCAGTTTGGTGAAGATATTTTGGTGGAACATTATCTACCAACCACACCCCATTATCGGAACAGTAAAAGGTATAACCTTCCTTTTGCATTTCTGCTGCATCTACAATAAAGATTACTGGACGACCATGCCGTGCCCCTACTTTTCGAGCTGTTATCATTTCACTGGATAGATGAACGTGATGCCGTGACATCTTACGCAAACCTTGTTGTAAAATTGCTTCAACTGCTCGGTGTCCTGTACCGTGGTAGAGCACTTTTGGCGGAATAACAGGTTCTAGTTGCAAATCAACTTCGACACTATGTCCTTGGTTAGCACGAATTAGAGTACCTGTCGAATCAAAGGAAAAGCGTTTCTTGTCGTTGTTGGCAACTACTTCCTCCAATTCAGTCCGATTGATCTGATAAGAGTGCTTTTTACACGCCCTCAGAAATTCATCAATACTAACCCAACCACCAGGAGCAAGTTTAATGCCAATCCGCTCAGGCTGATGCCGCAGATGTTTACTGAGATATTTACTAATTTTAATTAGACGAGAATTATTCATTTAGGGCAGGCAAATCATTTTGAAGTATATCATACTACAATTGCTATTGTCTACATCTCCCCACCCTTTTTTTCGTTCACCCCTCTTGTTCCCCCAGCTCCCCACACTTACTTTTTTTCCTCACCCGGGGCGGGTTTAGCTAAGATACTTGCTATAGCAACCATCTAGACTAGCTAATGAGATAAATTACTACCATGACCAGCTATCTAAAACTACTCAGGTTTCCAATTACACTAGTTCTCAGAAACCCGGTTTCTTGTGAGGAAGACAACAAAAGCTCAGCATTTGCCCAACAGAAAACCGGTTTCTTGACCTTTTCGATACCCATATTATTGTTAGGGATTGGATTAAGCACTCCTCTTACTCCAGCTAGTGCTCAATCCTTAAACAAACCAATAATCTTTGGCGAAGAGTTACCACCTTCATCACCTTTATCTACACCTGCATTAAGCTCGCCACCAGCTTCATCATTACCCCAAAACTCGCCCTATTTTCTTCCTGACTCACCGTTACGCCCATCTGCACCCAATTACCCAGCTTCTGAGAGAGAGTACAATTACCAAGCACCCAATTCACCTAATCAAGCTAATACTGCTACTCCTAGAAGAGCTTCTCGCGATCGCCTCTATCTTGTCGTCATTCCTGGAGCACAAACAGACTTACCAAATATTGCGGCTCAGGTAGTTCAGCTGGGTGCTGCTCCCAATGGGGTTCGCCAAAGAACTGCTCCCAGAGGACCACATGTAGCTATTGGTCCGTTTGATAATCGAGGACTAGCAGAACAATGGAGCAATTATCTCAAATCCCATGGCATGAATGCGAGAGTTTTCTTTGGTAGGTAAAAATTGGGGTTGTAATTTCAGAGGGCGTTTGAAAAGTTGGCAAAGGTATAATTTGTCATTCTGAGTGTAGCAAAGCGGAACGAAGAATCTAGGGTTTGAGCGATTAGATAGAAATGCTTCACTATGCTATGGCGGAGTTTACCCTCATAGCTTAATCATCTTACGATGTAGGCGAGCGAACACTTTGGCTAGAGAATGGAGGTAAATGAGGACATTAACCTGCTCGATAATAGCTAATTTATGCAAGACAAACATCAACGAGAACAAATTGAGCAAATAGTAGTAAATTCCCAACAGATGCGCGAGATTGAAGAGCGCATCTTTGAGGTAGGGATGCCAGTGGCGGCGTTGATGGAAAAGGTAGCAGGATTGATTGCTCGTAGGGTGCGATCGCTTTTTCCTCTTTCGAGGGAAACTAGAGTTGGTGTGTTAGTCGGGCCGGGGCATAATGGTGGTGATGCTTTGGTAGTGGCTCGTGAGTTGCATTTCCAAGGTTATGAGGTGCACATTTATCGTCCGTTTACCAAACTCAAGGAACTTACTTCCCACCATGCTCAGTATGCAGCGAGTTTAGGTATTCCCTGTTATGAGCAAATTCAGCCTTTAGAACAATGTGAGTTAATCATTGATGGCTTGTTTGGTTTTGGGCTAGTGCGATCGCTTTCTGGTAACATTGCTGAGGCTGTCGAGCTGTTAAATCAGTGGACTCAACCGATTGTCAGCATTGACTTACCTTCTGGTTTGCACACTGATACAGGGGAAGTTTTAGGAACTGCGGTTCGAGCTACCCGCACTTTTTGCTTGGGGTTATGGAAACTGGCATTTCTCCAAGATCAAGCATTGGAGTATATCGGTGAGGCAGAGTTAATTGATTTTGACATCCCGATAAAGGATATCCAGTCGGTGTTGGGAGAAACACCAGAAGTACGACGGATAACTACAGCAGTAGCTAAGGCTTGTTTACCTTTAACTCGTTCACTAGTAACTCACAAGTACCAAGAAGGGCATCTACTCTTGATTGGTGGCTCCAAAAAGTATTCTGGAGCAGCAATTTTAATGGGATTAGGAGCTCGTGCTAGTGGGGTGGGGATGCTCTCCATTGCTGTACCAGAATCTCTCAAGCCTTTACTGGTGAGTCAATTGCCAGAAGCCCTAATTATTGGTTGTCCAGAAACACCAACAGGAGCGATCGCACAGTTACCAGAAACAGTTAACTTGACTAATTATAGTGCGATCGCTTGTGGTCCTGGTTTGACTTTGGATGCTAAGCCGGTAGTAGAAGAAGTATTAACTGTTGCATCTCCTCTGGTGTTAGATGCCGATGGCTTAAATATCCTGGCTCAACTGAGAACTATCCCTTCTTTATTAACTCGTCGAGCACCTACGGTGTTAACACCACATGAGGGTGAGTTCAAGCGTTTATTCCCTGATTCAGCAGAACTACTACCAAATAGAGTAAGTGCAGTGCGCAAAGCTTCCCAGCTAAGTCGTGCAATTGTTTTGTTGAAGGGAGCTAGAACTGCCATAGCTTCCCACTATTCAGAAGGCGCAATGGGTACAGGAAACTCTCTCTGGCTGATTCCTGAGAGCACACCCGCTCTAGCCCGTGGGGGTAGTGGAGATGTACTAACTGGACTCTTAGGGGGTTTAGTGGCGCAACCAGCCAGAGTTGAGCAGTCAGTGTCAGCAAAGGTAGCAACCGCAGCTTGGTGTCATGCTCAAGCGGGGATTTTGGTAGCTCAGGAGCGGACAGAATTAGGGGTAGATGCTTTTACCTTGTCTCAGTATCTGATACCAGTAATGAGAAGACTTATATAACAAACAACTAACAACCAAGCGGCGGGCGGCTATCCCTCCCATCCCTTAAGGAATGGGAGGGATAGCCGCTTTCGGTGAATCTTTAGACTCTTTAAGAAACAAAGTAGATAAATGTGCATACTTCTTTGTTTATTACGATTATTGTGTTTTAGGAAAGTTTTAATAATTTATTAATTAAAATAGAGAAGATATATAAATCTAAATACTGAGGAAGTATCTGGGAAGACGAGAAACGGCTTAATAATTTGCTTTAAGTAGGGTTTGCTGCATGAGTGTGGAAGCTATGCCATACAAGGGTCTAAATCCTTTTTAGGCTAAACTTAGTCCAAGTTTTTTGAGTCTATCGATACAAAAACTTTGCACTTTAACCGGGAAATCCTAATGAATTCTTGACTCATTACTCATTACTCTCGAGAAACTATAAATGAATACAAGATGGCTAAACACCTTGATATAACTAGTTTCTGAATTCTTTTTAGGCAAGAAAAACTCTTGTTCCTCCTGCCTCCTGCCTTCTAATGCTCATTACTTCAAAACCCGAATCAATCGACTTATTCAGCAAGCTTTAAGTAGTATTACCTTGACTAGATAATGGTTATTAATTCTGCCTATATCGTGCTTGGCAGGATCGATTTCTTGTTGCTCCCCAGCTCCTATAAGCTCAGACTATGGTTAGAAATAACTTATTCAACTACCGTAAAAAATATTTAAATTCTGCCTTCAAAAGGTACATCATACTGGCAAGTTTTATCACAGCAGGCTATCTAGGAAATTATTTGAGCCTGCCACTTTTTTTTGGAGTGGATTTTCTGTTTGGAAGTATTGCTGTGTTGATGGTAGTGTTTCTCTACGGAGGAGTGTGGGGTACTATAGCAGGCATCATTGCGAGTTTGCAGACAATCTTTCTGTGGAAACACCCCTATGCGGCGCTGATTTTCAGTTTGGAAGCCTTGAGTATTAGTTGGGGGCTGCGCCGTAAGTCCAGAAATTTAGCACTGCTCGATGGGATTTACTGGATGTTGCTCGGCATACCTTTGGTGTATCTGTTCTACTTTGTGGTAATGGGTATGCCAATGAGGGCAGTGGTCTTAATCATGCTCAAGCAATCTGTTAATGGCATCTTTAACGCTCTAATTGCCAGTTTATTGCTATCTTACTCGCCGATTTACCAATGGTCGAAACAGACAAAATTAACCAAAACCCTCTCCCTAGAGCAAATATTATCAACCCTATTAGTGGTATTTGTTTTCTTTCCCACCTTAACACTCATAGTCTGGCAGAGTAGACTGAATTCAAGCAATATACAGAAGAATATAGAAGTTAATCTCCAAATTGTCTCAACTGACTTAGCCTCTCAAGTGAATCTGTGGTCTCGAAACCACCATTATGCTCTTCAAAAACTAGCAAACGTGGCAGCTAGTGGGCAGATGGCATCATCAAAGGAATTACAGCAAAGTACACAACTAACGAACTATCTCTTTGCCGACTTCCGCCAAATCTATATTGTTGATGATAGTAATCAACTCATAAGCTCTTATCCACAGATCAAGACAACCATCGGTAATCCTCCTGATAACTCCAAGTTGGTTGGGACTAGGCAACCAACGGTATCTTATCTCTGGACAAAAAACCCTGGTGTGGCAAAGCCACTTATCATCCAAAGCTTACCAGTTAACAGGGGTACTCACTTTCTGGGCACTGTTACTGCTCATATTGATGGGAGGCAAGTTAGGGAACTATTCCTCTCTGACAGCTATCCGGTAGATGTGGAAATTTCCCTCCTTGATGCTCAAAACAAGGTCATTATGAGCACGCGCAAAGATTTGAAGCCCACAGAAGCTTTTGACCACAACCAAAATGGCGAGATGCATTGCCTAAGCAGCAAGATTTGCCGATGGCTGCCATCGGGAGATATGCCAGCGATGGTGCGTTGGCAAAAATCTTTCTATGTGCAGGAGACTCCTATTTATCAAGAGTTGGCTTGGACTCTAGTTGTGGAAGCGCCCAGCCTATCACACATAAATTCTCTACAAAATGGTTACATCATTGGTCTGACGCTAATACTGTTGATTAGTTTGGTAGCAATCATCTTATCGAGTTTACTCAGTCACCGCCTCATGAGACCGATAGAGCAGCTGGCAGTAGTAACCACAAACCTCCCTGACAAACTTACATTGCACCAAAGAATTAATTGGCCCTATAGCACGATAGTAGAGGTAAAGTCTCTGGTTGATAACTTTGTCTTCATGGCAGAAATACTCAGGCAAAAATTCCAGGAAATACAAACAGCTAAGGAGCAGCTCTCTCAAAGAGTAATAGAGCGCACACAGGAATTATTAAAAACGAATCAAGAACTTTCTGTGGAAATACTCCGGCGCCAGCGGATTACTGAAGCACTAAAAAAATCTGAAGCCAAATCCAAAGAGCAAGCAACGAAGCTCTCTAAAACCCTGCAAAAACTCCAACAAACTCAAACACAACTGGTTCATACAGAAAAAATGTCGAGTTTGGGACAACTGGTTGCTGGTATCGCCCATGAAATTAATAACCCACTTAGCTTTGTTTCTGGCAATCTTCCCCATGCCCAAGAATACACTCAAGACTTACTAAGATTAGTGGAACTGTATCAACAGCAGTATCCTGAAACAACGCCAGCAATTAGAGAGGAAATTGAAGCCATTGAACTAGAGTTTCTGCAGTCCGATTTGCCCAGTGTTCTGAATTCGATGAAGGTAGGAACTGATCGGATTATGGCGATTGTTCAAGACTTGCGCAATTTCTCCCGGCTGGATGAAGCAGAAAAAAAAGAAGTTGATATCCATCAAGGAATTGACATTGCCCTGAGAATTCTCCAGCATCGGCTCAAAGCTAGAAGTGGTGATTTGGAAATCTGTGTAATTAAAGATTATGGTGAGCTACCTCCAGTAGAGTGCTACCCAGATCAACTCAATCAGGTATTTATGAACCTATTGGCTAATTCCATTGATTCCCTCAGAGAGTTCACGGCTCAAAGAGAATCAAACACTTCGGACTGGGACCCAATAATTCGAGTTAAAACCCAAGTAATGAGTCATGATTGGGTAGCCATTCAGATAGCCGACAATGGAATTGGTATTAATTCGGATGTACGCTCAAGGTTGTTTGACCCTTTCTTTACTACCAAACCAGTGGGCAAAGGGACTGGTTTAGGGTTATCCATTAGTTACCAGATTGTGGTGGAAAGGCACGGTGGTCAATTGTGCTGCCTTTCTGAGTTAGAGCAAGGTGCAGAGTTCATTATTGAAATTCCCCGAAAGATCAATTAACTATCGTTGACATCCTCCTTCTTCTTTTCTCCTGCTTTGTACTGAACAAGACAGAAGGCTAAAGCATCGTTCCACACCTTTTTTTGGTCAAGCAATTCAAAAACTGGCTGTTCAGTACAATGAAAGATGAAGAAATATTTCGAGCTTGGGGCATGAAACGCATAGTCTTAATTACTGGGTTTGAATCGTTTAACTCTGAGTTGTACCGCAAAGCCGCCCAGTTGGCACAACAGCGCTGTCCTAAATTAGATATTCGAGTCTTTAACGATCGCTCTCTTTCTACCGAACCTACCGCAGTTGCAGAAGTGCTCCAAGGTGCCGATGTTTTCTTCTGTAGTCTCATCTTTGATTATGACCAAGTTTTGTGGCTGCGGGAAAGGGTGCATTCTATCCCCATTCGGTTGGTATTTGAGTCAGCCTTAGAGCTGATGAGTCTTACCCAACTAGGTGCTTTTAAAATCGGGGATAAGCCCAAAGGAATGCCCAAGCCGATTAAATTTATCCTGAGTAAGTTTTCCAGTGGAAAAGAAGAGGATCGTCTTGCAGGTTACCTCAGCTTCTTGAAAACTGGCCCCAAGCTACTGAAATACATTCCTGCCAAAAAAGTCCAAGACTTGCGCAACTGGCTGATTATTTACGGTTACTGGAATGCTGGCGGTTCCGATAACGTCGCCTCAATGTTCTGGACAATTGCCGAGAAATACTTAGGGTTACAGATAGGAGAAATTCCTCCCCCAGTGGAAACCCCAAATATGGGTTTACTGCATCCCGACTACGACGGTTACTTTGAATCCCCACGGGAATATTTGGAATGGTATCAAAGGGGGAGATGGGGAGATGGGGAGATGGAGAGATGGGGAGATGGGGAGAAAAGGAAGAGCTGGGGGAGACAAGGAAGAGGGGGGAGAGCAAATCCCGATTCCAAACAACCAACAACAAACAACCAATAACTAACAACCAACAACAAACAACCAATAACAAACAACCAATTGTTGCCATTCTCCTCTATCGCAAACATGTCATCACCAAACAACCCTATATCCCCCAATTAATTCGCTATTTTGAACAAGCTGGACTTATTCCTCTACCTATCTTTATCAATGGTGTGGAAGGACATGTTGCTGTGCGAGATTGGCTGACTTCTAGCTACGAAACTGCCCAACGCCAGCAGGGCAATCGGGAAACTCTTTCCCTTTCTCCAGAAGCTGTAGAGGTAGATGCCATTGTCTCTACAATTGGTTTTCCCTTAGTAGGAGGACCAGCAGGTTCTATGGAAGCAGGGCGTCAGGTAGCTGTAGCGAAACAGATCCTCACTGCCAAGAATATCCCCTATATTATTGCTGCACCCCTACTAATTCAAGATATTTACTCGTGGACAAGACAAGGGATTGGGGGATTGCAATCTGTCGTATTATATGCATTACCAGAACTAGATGGTGCAATTGATACTGTACCCCTAGGTGGCTTAGTAGGAGAAGATATCTATCTGATTCCTGAACGAGTCAAACGTTTAACTGGGCGGGTTAAGCGCTGGATTGCCCTGAGACAGACGTCCCCAGCGAACCGTAGGATTGCCATTATTTTGTATGGCTTCCCCCTGGATATGGAGCAACCGGAACCGCTGCCTTACTCAATGTACCGCGATCGCTCGTTAAATTACTCCAGGCACTCCAAGAACAAGGTTACGATGTCGGCGAGTTACCAACAGATGGCGAAGCATTAATCCGCCGAGTCAAAGAAGCAGATGAATTAGTAATAAAGCAAACAACCAACAACCAACAACCAACAACAAATAACCAACAACCAACAACAGTTAATGCCAAAACCCTAGAGCAATGGCTGGGATATCTACTAACCACTCGTATTGAGAAACAGTGGCAATCTCTAAATGGCACTGGTATTAAAACCGATGGGGATGAGTTATTCGTTGGTGGTGTACAGTTGGGGAATGTTTGGCTTGGTGTTCAACCACCCCTAGGTATTGCTGGTGATCCGATGCGGCTGATGTTTGAGAGGGATTTGACGCCCCATCCCCAGTATGCAGCTTTTTACAAATGGCTACAAAATGATTTTAATCCCCATGCAGTAGTTCACTTTGGAATGCATGGCACAGTGGAATGGTTACCCGGTTCTCCCTTGGGTAATACGGGCTACTCTTGGTCTGATATTCTCTTGGGAGATATGCCCAATCTATATATATATGCAGCCAATAATCCGTCCGAGTCAATGTTAGCCAAGCGTCGGGGTTATGGAGTGCTGATTTCCCATAATGTACCACCCTATGGTCGGGCTGGTTTATATAAAGAGTTGATGGCACTACGGGATTTAATTGCTGAGTATCGGGAGAATCCAGAGAAAAATTATCTCCTCAAGGAAGCTATCTGCAAGAAGATTGTGGATACTGGATTAGAGGCAGATTGTAACTTCGAGGATGCTCACCGATTAGGAATTGCCTTTACTCCAGAAAATGTCCGCATGTTTAGTGATCATAGCTTCAACGACTATTTAGTGAAGCTATACGACTACCTACAAGTGGTGGAACAACGTCTGTTTTCCTCAGGGTTGCACACTTTGGGTGAAGTACCAGATAGCGAACAACTGGCTTCTTATCTTGAGGCATATTTTGGGGAGGAGTTACCGGAAGAGGTGGTTAAGGCAGTGGCAGTTGGTACAGATAAGGCTAAGCTAACCCAACAATTCGACCTTAATGGTAAAACCCCTAAATTAGAGGAAGCCTTACAAATCCGTGACCTATTATCCCAAACTAGTGAGGAAATCACCAATCTGTTGCGGGGATTGAATGGAGAGTACATCCCCCCAGCACCAGGCGGGGATTTACTTAGGGATGGTTGTGGTGTCTTACCCACGGGAAGGAATATCCATGCCCTTGACCCTTATCGTATGCCTTCCCCTGCTGCTTATGAAAGAGGGAGAGAAGTTGCCCAGAAAATTATCGCCCAACACTTAGAAGAAAATGGGGAGTATCCCGAAACTGTAGCGGTGATGTTATGGGGATTGGATGCCATTAAAACTAAGGGAGAATCTTTAGGTATTCTCCTAGAATTAGTAGGTGCGGAACCTGTAAAGGAAGGTACAGGGCGAATTGTTCGTTATGAGTTGAAGCCTTTAGCAGAAGTAGGACATCCTCGCATCGATGTTTTAGCAAATCTATCTGGTATCTTCCGAGATACCTTTGTCAATATTCTGGAACTCCTAGATGATTTGTTCCAACGAGCAGCAGCACTCTTAGAACCGGAAGAGCAAAATTTTATTCGCAAACATGCCCTAGCCTTGCAATCCCAAGGAGTAGAGAATGCCTCAGCACGCCTGTTTTCCAACCCCGCTGGTGACTTCGGTTCCCTAGTAAATGATCAAGTAGTGGATAGTAACTGGGAATCAGGGGAAGAGTTAGGCAATACTTGGCGCGATCGCAATATTTTTAGTTACGGTAGACAAGATAAGGGTGAGGCTCGCCCAGAAATCCTCAACCAGCTGTTGCAAACCACTAATCGCATTGTCCAAGAAATCGACTCGGTGGAATACGGGCTTACTGATATTCAGGAATACTACGCCAATACGGGAGGATTGAAGCGGGCAGCAGAACAGCAAGGAGGTCAAAAAGTCAATGCCTCTTTTGTCGAAAGCTTTTCCAAAGATACTACTCCCCGCCAATTGGAAGACTTACTGCGACTAGAGTATCGAACCAAGTTACTCAATCCCAAATGGGCAGAAGCGATGGCAGAGCAGGGTTCCGGCGGTGCCTATGAAATCTCCCAACGAATGACAGCCCTAATTGGTTGGGGAGGTACTACTGATTTTACCGATTCCTGGGTGTATGACCAAGCGGCGGATACCTATGCCTTGGATGCAGAAATGGCACAGAAGTTACAAGAAGCCAATCCAGAGGCATTTCGCAATGTTGTCGGCAGGATGTTAGAAGCTCATGGGCGGGGTTTCTGGCAGCCTAGTGAGGAGAAATTGCAGAAGTTACGGGAATTGTATGATTTAACGGATGAGGAAATTGAAGGAGTCAAGGTTTAATCTTTAGTTCCGATGTTCTCTTTGACTGCTGTGGAGGAAGACTAAAGCGATCTGCTTGCAGCAGCGCTGCGAGGCTCGTTACCTCGCTCGTAAGCTTCTAGGGTATGCATGGCACTGTAGAGGGCTTTGAGTAAGATAGTCTTGCCAGTACCGTTGCGACCAATAATAAGATTGATACGACCTGGATTTTCGCATTGAAGTTGGTGAATAGTGCCAAAATTTTTGAGTTCAAAGCTGCTTAACATAAAGCTTAGTATGATAATGAATAATACTTTCTGTATGATTCTAACCAATCCTAACTGAGGCTTCTATGGCTCTCAACTACCAAAAACAGCGTATTTCCATCACCGTTGATTCCCAGCTACTCCAAGAAATCGACCAACTAACCACTAACCGTTCTGCTGCTGTTGAACAAGGATTGCGCTTGTGGCGCAAACAGCAAATTGAAGCACAATTACGGAAGTTTTACAAAAATCTCTGCCAGTCCGATATTAAACGTGAAGAGGAGTGGGCGCAATTTTCCCAAGAACAAATGGAAGAAATCTTAGAAGAGGAAGGACTTTGAAGTGACAACCGATACCTACCCTCGTCAAGGAGAAGTCTACCTAGTTAAAGCACTGCGAACCCTGGGAGATACAAAAAAACGTCCTGCTGTTGTCGTTTCTATCAATGTACGCAATCAATTTAAGGGAGATGTACTGATTATTCCCTTTACTAGCGACTTGACTAGCGGTGAAACCCCAACTCGTGTTTTAATTCGGTGCGGGGAAGGCGGACTCGAATCTGATTCTCTGGCATTATGCGATAACATTTCAGCCGTCCGCAAAATTTATTTAGAACGTGGTCCTTATGGTGCAGTGGCCCCTGAATCTTTAGCAAGAATTCAACAAGCAATTCAGGTAGCAATTGGGGTATTTTAAAATTTATCATGAACCAAATATCCCTTCCTATCGACGCGATAATTTGCCCAAGCTATTGCTGCGGCTATTTCTAATATCAAGTTCAGATAAACAACGCGATTTGCTCACGAGCTAAGCGCGATATGACTTGCCCTATCTATTTCATCAAAAATTTCAGTAATTTCCTCATCAGTTTTCCTCCTGATTAACGAAGTGCAGGGTTGAGCGTGACTTTTCAAATATCCTGGGGATTGAAACATGGATTAAAATAATCTATTGGGGATGAGGAAAGTGATTTTCAACTGAATGAATCCTAACGGGATTGAAACATTGTATTTCGTAGTAACAGTTAGGTCATGGTTTTTTCTATTTTTCAACCTAATGAATCCCGGCAATGGTATTAAAACTTGCGCTCGCAGTTTTCCTTTGTTCATTGCGAGCACTAATCTGATGCCACGCTTCCATCTAAATTTTAACAATAACAGCAGAAGTCCCACATCCTACCCGAAGGGAGGTGTGGGATGAATGCGAGTGAGACGACGACAATATTTCCGACCAATGCGTAGCGAGGGAGGAAATATGTGGAGGAGGCGAACATTATTCAGGTTTTTGTTGGCCTTCGATATATTTCTGTAGAGTTGAAATCGTTACACCGCCACAACTAGCTACGAAATAAGAACCACTCCAAAATACATCTTTCCAGTATATTTAAATAACAATTCTTCCATAATGACGTGAAGTCTTTCTAAGATCTCTCCAGTAAAGGCTTTACGTCTATATTTTGTAACTAAAACCAGATGTACTTTCAAGTCACTGACAGAGCGTCCTTTAGTGACAAAATCATTTTTCATGAGAATTACGTAATATTTATTGAAATTAGTGTATGCTAATATAGCAACACTAATTAATTAAGGAGGTGATAAGCAAGTGCGGATTGCATATCAATACAGAATTAAGCCCAATCAAGAACAGCAAGAAAAAATAGATAATACTCTTGATATGTTGCGATGCCAGTACAACTATGAATTGGCTCAAAGGTTTGATTGGTATGAGCAAAATCGTTGTTCGATTGATAGATGCCCACTTGTTTGTCATCTCCCAGAGTTAAAAGAAAAACCTACCCGTTTTAGCCAACAAGCTAGTCTCAAACAACTTAAAAAGGAGCGTCCTTGGTACAAAAATGTTCATTCACAGGTGCTACAAGAAGTACCAAAAAAAGTTGAATTAGCTTTTGTTAGATGGCTTAAAGGTGATGTCAATGGTAAAAAGTTGGGTCGTCCTAGATTCAAGGCTAAAGGTCGTTATAAAACTTTTACTTATCCTCAATTCAAGCAAGAGCATTTTGTTGGCAATAAAATCACTCTTTCCAAAATTGGTGATGTCAAAGTAATTGTTCATCGCCCTATTCCAGATGGGTTTGTAATCAAAACTGTATCGGTCACTAAAAAAGCCGATGGTTATTATGTAACTTTGAGCTTGGATGACCAAACAGTTCCTTCAATTAAACCTGACTTCAAGGCTGACAAAATTGTTGGCATTGACGTCGGATTACATGACTTTTTGGTAACTTCTGAGAACGAACGAATCAAAGCCCCTAAGTATCTAAGGAGCGCAGAACGCAAATTACGTAAAGCTCAAAAACGTGTTTCTCGCCGTAAAAAAGGTTCTAATAGACGTAAAAAAGCTGTTCAAAAACTAGGTAAACAACATAAAAAAGTAGCTGATACCAGAAAGGACTTTCATTTCAAAACGGCTAATCAACTGATAGAAAAATATGATGTAGTAGTAGTTGAAAAGCTTAATATAAAAGGACTAGCTAGAACTATACTGGCTAAAAGTATCCATGATGCAGGCTGGGGGCAATTCATCTCAATACTTACAAACAAAGCCGAAAATGCTGGTTTGTTGGTAGTCCCAGTAAAGCCTCATGGAACTTCTCAAGAATGCTCTAATTGTGGTCATAAAGTCAAGAAACCGCTATCGCAGAGAATACATAATTGCCCGGTTTGTCATACTTCTATGTGTCGCGACCACAATGCCGCAATCAACATCAGGAATCGTGGGACGCACGACCTGTCTAAAAAAGCTCAGTCAATGTCTGGGGTTGCCTAGAGTCGCTGAGAAGCTCACACCTACTCGAAGAGAGGTGTGAGTACGTCACATTACTCATAATGTGAATTAGATGTGTGAACTACCTACGGTGATCCTTTGGGTACAGCGTAGGCTTCTGAATTCACAGGGGAATGTCTCAAGACAGACTTACGCCCACCTTTTGATCTTACATCCCCTCCCTCAGCAGCAGTCCTAGTTCCTAAGACCGATAATTGCCTGATGCCTTCTGCTCTAATGTTCTTGCTCCTCTTAACTAAGTGCTTGAGCATCCCGCAACTTCTGGGAATAGAACGAAGCAGATTCATCTCCTCTAACACATTCAGCAGCAAACTTAATTAAATGATGACCAACTAAACCAATGTGGATGATGCGTTCAATATTCCCAGATTTCAGTGCTGGTAGAGCCATGCTCCAGAAAGTCTCGCGGTAGTTACTCAACAAACCTACCCTGAGCAAAATATTTGCCAAATAAGTCAAGCCTTTGCGAATATTTGCCGAAGAAGTACGAGCTGGACTATTAGGAACTTCTATCCGGTTGGGATAAGTATGCTGGGCGTTGTAGGCAAACCGCTCATACAAAAACTCTGGTTGATAGGCTTCAGTAATACAACGACGCCACATAGCAATCACCTGCTCATAGGGCAGCAAAAACTCAACATTCGACTCCCGATTAGTTTCTAATAACAGCCTTCCTTCTTCTTGCAACCTACGCCATAAAGGAGTCCGAGGTAAAGCATGGAGCAAATTAATCGTTAGCATCGGAATCTGAGACAAGCGAATAAATTCCAGAATCCGTTCTGCCGTATCCGGTGTATCAGTATCCAGTCCAATAATGATGCCCGATACTACCTCCATACCATAGCTATTTAAAGTCTTAATTGCTTCCAGAATCGGCATACTGAGATTCTGTTGCTTAGAAATCGCCTTGAGTGCATCTGTTTCCGGTGTTTCAATACCACAAAAAACCGTACAAAAATAGGCTTCCCGCATCATTTCTAGCAACTTGGGACTTTGAGCCATATTCAAAGTAGCTTCACAGGCAAATTGCAGGGGATAGCCATTGCGCTTTTGCCAGTCAATCAAGTGAGGTAGCAGTTCCATTACTGCACGGCGATTGCCGACAAAGTTATCATCAACAAAGTACACTGAACCTGGATTCCCTGCTGCCCTAATCGCATCCAATTCAGCGAGTACCTGTTCAGGAGTCTTAAGACGAGGATTACGACCATAGAGTTCAGGAATATCACAAAATTCACAGCGATAGGGGCAACCACTAGAAAACTGAATATTAGCCAGAAAATATTGGTTGATATCTAGCAGATGATAGGCAGGAATGGGAAACTCACTCAGGGGCAAGCGTTCCTTTGTTTCCAAGCGAATTTGTTGAGGAGGACGTTCGTGATGTTGGTCTAAGTACTCAATCATCTTATCTGTGGCGTCTCCGAGTTCCCCTATATGTACAATATCAAACTCAGGGTAATATTCAGGGCAACCAGATACCGAAGGGCCACCGACAACAGTGATTTTCCCTGCTTGATGAGCAAGTTGATTAATCTTATTAATCTGGGGACGCTGAATGTGCATGCCACTGACAATTACGACATCTGCCCACTGATAATCAGCTTGAGTTGCCAACCGCACATTCTGATCAAGAAAACGCACCTCCCACTCTTGAGGTAAGTAGGAAGCTACTAGTAAAATACCCTGAGGTGGCATAAAAGCCTGCACTTTCTTGCCCATTAGAGGGTAGGCGTGATGAAGAGTGCCAAAAGAGCGGCTGTACTTGGGAAACAAACAAAGGATGCGTCGGTGATGGCGGGGAACATAGGGAGTTCTCCCGGTAGTTTTTTCCGGAACTGGCTGCTCAAAAGACTTTACTGTAGTAGCCGTCATCTCAACTCCCTCCTCACAACAGTCAATGTGAGTATTTTAACCGTAACTGCAAGGGAGGAGATAGGGAGATGGTGAGCTGCTGGGGAGATGGGGAGACAATCCTCAAACAACAAATAACAAATAACAAATAACAAATAACAAATAACAAATGACAAATGACAAAATAGCATTGTTTGGTACTAGTGCCGATCCGCCAACTGCTGCTCATCAAGCGATTCTGAGCTGGCTTTCCCACCACTACAAGCAGGTAATAGTTTGGGCATCGGATAATCCTTTTAAATCTCACCAAACTACTCTAGAACAGCGATCGCAAATGTTACGGTTACTAATAGATGAGATTGACTCCCCCTACCAGAACCTGGGAGTCTATCCAACCCTGAGTAGTCCCAGAACTTTGGAAACAGTAGCTAAAGTGAGACAGCAATGGGGAATAGAACCAGAACTAACCCTGGTAGTTGGTTCTGATTTGTTATCTCAAATGCCTCAGTGGTATCAAATTGAAAAACTGTTACACCAAGTGGGATTGCACGTAGTACCTCGTCCAGGATATGCCATCAAGGAGCAAAATTTAGAGCAGCTCAGGAAACTAGGAGCAGAAATTGCGATCGCGGATGTGCAAGTACCGGCAGTTTCCTCTACAGGATATCGTAACGAGGGAGATACTAAAGCTGTAACGGCTACCATTGAAGACTATATCCAACAAGAACAGCTGTACAAATTCCAGAACCAGACTTCCTTGGAATAGGGAGCTGTGATTCTGGGGAGCTGGGGAAGCTGGGGAAGCTGAGGGAGTTAGAAGTCCCAAAGAAGACACTTCCAATTCTCAATTAGCAATTCTCAATTAGCAATTCTCAATTAGCAATTAGCAATTAAGCAATTTTCCAAGATGAAATCCCTGAAAGAATTTTGTGCTGCTCTGTTCGACAAAGAGTTGATGCCAATGGCACTGAAGGTGTCTCTAGTTGTTGGTTCAATACTCTTTACCATCAATCACGGCTCAGCGCTGGTGCAAGGTAAGATGACGAGCGAGCGCTGGTTGTCTGGATTGCTCACTTATTTAGTTCCCTATTCTGTTAATATCCACGGACAATATACGATGAGGGGGCGCTCTGGGGAGTACAAAAAGTGATAAACATCCGTTGTTATTTCTCAAGATATTTATCGGTATTTTGAATTGTTTTTACATTATGTTACATTTATCAATCATTGACAGGAATATTCTTTGAGCAAAAAATATTCTCTATTCAATTATGGTCATGGCAATTTGAGTAAAAATTTAATATTTTCTATATCTGAAGGTTGATGTCTTTTTGAGTTCCAAGAGGTAGAATATAAGACCTGACTATCAATACCTAAAAATCAACAAACTAATAACCATGCCTAAAAATCAGAACTCTGCTAAAACAGATTCTTAATTATTTCTTCAAAATCTTGATATTATAGTTATAAAAGCTATCTTTCTTGCCTGTTATGGCTGGGCGTATTTTGCTAAACAATTCAAGACTTAGTTCTGATGCTGACGGAAATGGGCTAGATCCTATAGTCATTCAGCAAGCTCAGGAATTAATTTATGATTTTTTTATAAATACTGTTAATCAATCTCCATCGGAAACAGTTTTGTTAGAATTCAAGGCTTTATTTATTGATGGAGAAGAATTAATTAATTCAAATGTAGGTCAGGCTCTAGGTAAAATTATAGTCAATCAAGAGGAGCAAGTTTTTGTTAATACTATCAAAAGAACTTGCTATATTCTGATTAATAACTGGTCTTCCAAGAGAAATTATCAAGCAATACAAACACTGATTGAAACTCTAGGAGAGTCAATCAATCATCAGCCCAAGTCAGTTCAAAATTTAAAGCTTCTGAGAAGTTGGCTGAAAAATTTCATCAAGAGTGAAGACTATCAAGAAATTAAACTATTTGCTTCTGCCTACAATACTCGAAATTATGGCTATTGGAGTCATCGCTTCACTTCTTATTTATTAGTTCCTCAATACCTCAATACCAGTAATCCGATAGAACAGCGAGAATTAGCTAGAAAAACAGTAAAACAAATTAAAGAAAGGTTCAATTTTGATCTAGCTATGTACACAGTTCGCTGTGATTCTCCCAGTTTAGAGGAAGAAAGCACAAAAGAAAAATATATTAATCCCACAGGTATAGAAGAAGATGGATTAATTAATCTAATTAAACAAATCGTAGCGAAAAATCTTTTGTTTAGTTATACTAACTATGCAAATATATTCATACAACAAACAAAAAATATAATTTATTATGATTTCAAGCAGAATCTACAAAAATACTTAGTTTTTTCTATTAAAAATGAGAATGTTCTAGAAGTTTTCAATACAAGTTTATCTCAAAAGTTAAAAGAGCTTTATCAATCATATGATCAAGAAAAATTAAGTGTTGATTTGTTGATACGAACCTGTAGAAGGGTTATTGAATTTTTACTCACTGAGGATAACCAGGAACCTTCTCAATTATTCATACTACTCGCTAATCAGAATAGCCCTCTAGATATCGTAATTCCGCTACTGAAAATAATTCTGATCTGTAAATATGTTCGGAACCACCTAGATGCTTGCCTTGCTCAATTAATTCGCTATTATGAAAACTATCCAGAAGATGAATGTCAGTGGTTTATTAATTTTTTGGAAATTTTTAACATAGTATTTGCTATTTATACTGAAAATGTTCAGTATAGTTTAGTGAAAGTAAAAGATGCTAATCCAGATAATAAAAAAATTATCGATTTCGACAGCTACCGCATCTTTCCTCAGTTAAAAGGCGTTGACTTGCAGGATGCTGATCTTAGCGGTGCTGATATACGCGGTACTAATTTAAGTGATGCTGATCTACGAGGTGCTAACCTGAGCAGTGCTAACCTAAGCAATGCTAACTTGAGTCTTGCCAAACTCAAAAGAGCCAATTTGAGTAATGCCATACTCAATAGTACAAAATTAACAGTAGCTCACTTGCAGAATGCTGATTTAAGCGGTGCTAGTCTTTGGGATGCTGATCTGCGTCGTGCTCAACTACATCAGGTTAATTTCAGTGGTGCTAGTCTAATAGCAGCTCAACTGAGCAATACGAATTTACGACAGGCTAATCTCAGGAATGCCAATCTCAAAAGTGCTAACCTTAGTAGATCTAACCTCAGGGAAACTATTCTACGCCATGCAGATCTCAGGGGTGCTAAATTCACAAATGCCTGCTTAAGCAAGGCGGATTTGAGCAAGGTAAATCTGACTGATGCTGACTTAAGCCAAACTGAGCTGCAAAGCGCTAACCTTAAAGGAGCTAATCTCAACGGTGCCAACCTTAGTCGAGCCAACCTCAGTCGAGCTAATCTTAATAGTGCGAATCTCAGCCGTGCCGATTTGAGCGGTGCGAATTTAAGTAATACGGATTTGAGCTATACTCTCCTACGTCACGTCAATCTAACTGATGCTGACTTGAGCAATGCTAATCTCATTGGTGCAAATCTGTTTAACACCAATATCGAACAAGCGAAGCTTGATGGAGCCAAAATTTTACGACACTCAGGAATATCTGAAAAAAGGTTATTGGCTCTACAGCAGCACGGAGCAATTATTCAAGAACAAGTCTTTCAGGTTTAATGAAAGCGTCTCATAGGTATTAGGTGTCTTGAATTGGGAGATTGGGAGAACTAATGATTTGAGAGAATCCTTACTCTATAAGCATTCTTAATTCTTACAGCAGATTGCAGGTATATGAGGTACAGTAAAACTCTTATGAGGTAAGCATATTGTCCTACATGAGTGTACCTCACCAAGATGAAATGTGCTGTAATTCTTAATTCCGCGCAGCGGTACTAGCGTGCCGTTTTGCTCTCGGCGAGATAGACACTGGTACTATATACCATATAGACAAAACCATTTTCATCACAATAGCGATCGCATAATTCCTGCAAACCAGAGATAAGTTGCTGCTGTGCTTGGGGTTCTCTAGAGATGTAGGAAACACTATTAGCTCGACCAATTAGTCCTTCTAAGTCTAACTGCTGTCGGTAAGAAAAGCTGTGCTGAACAACTTCAGGAAATAGGGGACTTACCAACAGGGGTTCGACAGTAACAAGACGGGATTCAGCAGGATGATTATTAGATATTCTGCGTACTAAATTACTATAACCTGCGGTAAACTCATCCTGGCGATCGCGATTATTCCAAACTACTGCCAATCTTGCCCCTGGTTTAAGGATACGATGAAACTCTTGCAGAGCAGGTTTGGGGTTAAACCAATGAAAAGCTTGGAAGCAAGTTACCAAATCCATTGAGGCTGTTTCTAGGTTAGTTGCTTCTGCTGTACCCCCATTAAACTCTATCAGGGGATGGGGTTGAGCCTCCTGTCTCATGGCGGCATTGGGCTCAATTGCCAGTACCCGTACACCCTTGTGAGCCAGCAAACGGGAGGAAATTCCTGTACCAGCACCAACGTCTGCCGCTACAATTGATGATGGCTTGCCTAGTCCCTCTAAAATAGTTGCGATCGCAGCGTCTGGATAACTCGGTCTATACTTCCTATAAGCCCCTGCTTGCTCAGAAAAACGACTTAAAGGATTCATCTGATGTAGGGGTTTTGCTTCCGGGTTAGTTTCATGCATCGGGAATCACCATGACGCAAATATTTGGCACGTCACTTTTACTCAAAAATAAAGCAACGAGTTATTTTTGTTGGCTACAGAGAAAATCTGGGAAGCTTCCTAATATTCTATCAGTAAAGTGTAGAGGTATACTGAATAAGGTGTAGCGTTACACTGTATGGCAAATCACGAACATCTCACTTTACTCAAAAGTTCAACAGTCGATTGGAATGAGTGGCGGGAAAAAAATGCTCAAATCAAGGTGAACCTGATGCAGGCAGAACTAGAGGGGCTTAACCTTGAAGGGGCAAATCTTAAAGGAGCTAACCTAAGTTGGGCAAATCTCAAAGGAGCCAACCTTAAAGCCATCAACCTCCAAGGAGCAACTCTCGGCTGGGCAAATCTCAGCGGAGCTAACCTTGAGCAAGCTAATCTCACGCAAATTAATTGTATTAATACGAACTTCCGCCGAGTAAATTTCTGGAAAGCAAACCTCAGCAGTGCCAATCTCAGTCGGGCTATTCTTATCGGAACACATCTGTATCAAACGAATCTGAGTCGAGCTAATCTCAGTCAAAGCTATTTGAGTGATGCCAATCTCAGCGAAGCTAATCTCAGCGATGTAAACCTGAGTCGAGCCAACCTTAGCAGAGCGAATCTCAGTCATACCAATCTCACCAACGCTAACTTGAGCGATGCCAATCTTACCAATGCAAACTTGACCAACGCTAACCTGAGCGATGCAAACTTGACCAACACTAACCTTACTGGAGTAAACCTAGAATCAACAACACTAACTGGAGCAATTATGCCCGATGGCAGGAAGAATTTAGAATTTAGAATTTAGGATTTACGCTTATACTAATGACTACCAAACCAAAAATTATTGTCTTAGATGATGATCCCACAGGTTCCCAGACAGTTCACAGTTGCCTGCTGCTGACACGCTGGGATGTGGATACCTTGAAATTGGGACTCAAGGACGATTCCCCAATCTTTTTTATCCTGACAAATACTAGAGCACTCACTCCAGAGCAAGCAGCAGCAGTTACCAGAGAAGTCTGCCATAACCTCAAAATTGCCTTAGAGGCTGAAGGAATTGAAGATTTTCTGGTGGTAAGTCGCTCTGACTCAACGCTACGGGGACATTATCCGGTAGAAACTGACGTCATTGCAGAAGAAGTGGGACCTTTTGATGCTCATTTCCTAGTACCGGCTTTTTTTGAAGGAGGACGAGTAACCCGTGCTAGTATCCATTATTTAATAATTGATGGTGTGCCAATACCAGTACATGAAACTGAGTTTGCCAAAGACTCAGTTTTTGGTTACCATCACAGCTATTTACCAGATTATGTAGAAGAGAAAACTAAAGGTAGTATTAAAGCCAGTGCTGTTGAAAGATTTGTACTTAATGATCTTCGCAAGGGCAGTTTAGAGCGCCTCCAGACTCTCAGTGATAACCAGTGCGGAGTAGTGGATGGAGAAACTCAAACAGATTTAGATAAATTTGCCGCAGATGTCCTCACAGCAGCGGCACAAGGTAAGCGCTTCCTATTTCGCTCTGCTGCTAGCATCTTAACCTCTCTGGCAAATCTAGGCCCTCAGCCGGTGGCAGCAGCAGATATGGCTGAGTACGTGCGGCAAGGGAAGGCTGGAGCAGTGATTGTTGGTTCCCATGTGAAAAAGACAACACAGCAACTAGAGTGTCTGTTGCTAGAACCAGGGATTGTTGGTATTGAGGTGGATGTAGCTCATTTAGTAGATGAGTCGGAAATACAACGAGCAGAGCTCTTAGCCAAAATTCTGAAAACTGTCCAAGAGGCTCACAGTATTGGTAAAACACCTGTAATTTATACCAGTCGTGAGGAACTAGTATTTAAGGATATCCAAACCCGATTGCAATTTGGGACAGCAGTTTCTGCTTTATTAATGGATATCGTGCGGGGATTGCCAGCAGATATCGGATTTTTAATTAGTAAAGGGGGAATTACTTCCAACGATGTTTTGAGTACTGGTCTAAATTTGAGATCAGCACGACTATTGGGTCAGATTATACCCGGATGCTCAGTTGTGCGTACATCTACTGACCATCTCCAGTTTCCCAATTTACCTGTTGTGCTATTTCCTGGCAATGTAGGAGATGCTGATGCTTTAATTACAACTTACCAACGGTTTAAAGGGAGTGGGAATTGAGAATGGAGAGCTGAGGGAGCTGGGGAGATGAGAGAGACAAGGGGGATAGGGGAGATATTTACACTCACGAATTCCAAACAACAAACAACAAACAACAAACAACAAACAACAATTCTTGCGCCTTATGATAATTAAAATTAACCTGAAATTTCAATGACACGGTTTGCTCACGATCAATTTGCCAAAGATTATTTAGAAGAATTGTTAGCTCCTTTCGGTGAGGTGAAAGCACCTCGTCGTGTTCCAGGGGAAGTCAGAGAAATTGATGTTTGGTTTGCCCCTAATAACCTAACTCAGGCAAATACAGAAGCTTTGGGATTACTGGGACGTTTGGCAGCAACACCTACAGTATTTGAACCATTTCGGAATCCTGCCACTCCCACAGATATCTGTAATTGCCTTCTGAAGCTGCTGATGATGCGGGGGGAGTTTCAGCGCCGAGCTAACCGAAATCAAGAGCAACTACAGCAGGAAAGTTTACCTCGTCTGTGGATTCTTTCTCCAACTGCTTCTGAGGCTCTGTTGAATGGTTTTTTCGTAAGAATGGATGCTGATAATTGGGGAAAAGGAATCTATTTTTTTGGAGACTATCTGCGGACGGCAATTGTAGTAATTCATCAGTTGCCAAGAACCTCAGATACTCTCTGGATTAGACTTTTAGGTAGAGGGAGAGTTCAAGAACAAGCAATTGATGAAATCAAAAAACTGCCTCAAACCCACCCCTTGCGGTTGAATGCTCTGAAATTATTGACAAACTTGAAGGCGAATTTACAAACAACAGAAGATTTAGAGCTTGAGGAGGAAAATCTAATAATGAAATTATCACCTTTATATGTGCAGTGGGAAGAAGCCGCTCTCAGAAAAGGAGAACAACTGGGAGAACAACGAGGAGAACAACGAGGAGAACAACGGGGAATACGCCTGATGATTGAGAGTATGCTGGAAGTTAAATTTGGGCTCGGGGATAGGGAATTATTCCAAATTGTTGAACCTTTGAGCCAACTAACGGCTAAGGAAGCTACCCAATTGATTCTGCAATTATCCCGTGAGGAATTATTAGCCCGATTTGGGGAGTAGGGAGATGGGTAGATGGGGGAGACAAGGAGAAATTCAGTTACAAAAGTAGGTTGGGTGGAGCAAAGCGAAACCCAACGCCAATTCTCTACCACTGATTCCCAATTCCCGATTCCCGATTCCCAATTCCCAATTACTCGATTAGTAGAGATTCAATTCTCCGTTTGTAGGCAGCTCTATCTAAACCATCACCAAGATTGGGATTCCAACCTTTTCTGTTGATTATTTCTTTTAAAGTATCCAGACGTTTTGCTGGTTCTGGGTGGGTTCTTAACATTGCGAGTGTATTGGTGGAATTTTGTTCTAGGGTTATGAGTGTTTGCAGAACTCCAATCACGCCTGAAGGAGCATAGCCAGAACCGTGCAACATGTCTAATCCCTTGCGATCCGCTTCATTTTCCTGCTGTCGTCCTCGGGGAAGAGAAAAGGCGATATCCTCCAGAAGATTGAGAATTCTCCCATACTCAACTTGATCATTTACCTCAAGGTTGTCTTTTTTGAGGAACTGCCGTAGCCTTTGGATACTGTGTTTGCTGGTAATATGAGCAATTTCGTGAGCTATCACCCCAGCTAACTCAGCTTCATTTTCTAGCTCTTTGAGTAAGCCAGTATGAACGTAAACAAAGCCACCTACTGAGGCAGAGGCATTTATCTTGTTGTCATTGATTACTTGAAAGGTATAGGGAAAATTGGGACGATCGCTATAGGAGATTAATTTCTCACCAATCTCTTTGACATATTCAGTGATTTGGCGATCATTATAAATCGGCAGCCCCTGATCAACTTCTTCTTGATTCAAACATTCACCCAGCTCTAATTCTTGTTGATCAGACATGGTAATTAACTGAATTATCTCAATTCCTGCACCAGCATCTGATATACACGAGTGATATGCGGATGAAGTATTGGGTAACCCTAACCCCAAACCCAGTGCCACAACTACCAGAATCAGCCAGTAAAACCATCGACGATTGGAAGCACGCTTAATCCAAGAGAATGGGTTTAACATAGTCGTTTATTTGAATCATCAAAAACAAGCTTGTCTTTTTTCCTGAAGAGAAACCGAAGGATTTAGTTAGCACATTTGTCATAAGCGCCTTGTCGTATGCCTTGGTAATAAATAGAGTCATCACCCAAGGATTCTTCCAAAATTACATCCCATCTTAATTTATCAATAAATTTGTCAATTTCTGTCTTCCATTTTCTATCCTGAGCTGGTAAAATAATTCCGTAAAAATCACAACTTAACGGTCGGTCAGGAGTTAAGGTAAAATCCCGGAATGTCAACCCTTGTCTTAAGGCTTCTCCCATTAACAGGATTCCATCACTAGCAAAAGCATCAATTTCGCGTTCAACAACATCTCTAACACCCAATTCTCGACCTTTAGGGCTGTTGTAGCGCTCATCTACTATTTCAGCTAATGGGTAGGTACTGGAAATTAAGGTATGGGTATTGGAACCAGGAAGGACACCAATTGTTTGATCTGATAGGGCAGTGTCAGGCTTGAATATACCCCTCATTTCCGGTGTGATGAGAAAATGTGTCCCCGAATAATAAAAAGCAGTTGAGTAAGTAACTCCCGGTAGTGGTGGAGTACTTTTGATTGTATTTGGGCCACACTCTAGATGTACCTTGCCATTGGCTACCATTTGATAACGATTATTAGGAGAGTCTTCGTCTAGAACAGATTCAATTTGCTCTAACCGAACAGGTATATTGAGTACTTCACGGAGATGGTCGACCAGATAAGACATTTTAGTTGTGCAGTAGCCTTGCCATTGGTCTTGCTCGAAAAAACCAAAAGGAGGAGCATCTTTTCTAATTCCCGCTCTTAAAACACCAGTACGCTTAATTTCTGACAAGACTGTTTCAGCTAAACTGGCTGGCGTAAAGGTTAAGGATAAGATAATACCAAGGGTTACGGCGGTTAGCTTATTACTCATTTCTTTTATAAACTCTTATTGGTACGACAGAGGAGAAATAGGTTGAACAACTTTAAGCAAGTTAACCCAGTGCGATCGCTTTCTCTTATAGGTTGGGTCTTCTGAAATTTTACATTAACAAACAATAACGCGAATCTCAGGTGATGTTGGGTTACTCTACAAGAAAGCTTATGCCTACGTTACCTCAAGCTAACCTAGGGGACTGAGAAAAGGGAGACAAGGAGATGGGGAACTGGGGAGACGCAGGGACAATTCTCAATTTTCAATTCTCAATTCTCAATTCCCCAAATTTGTGAGGAACTATAACACTTTTGCTCATAATGGGACAAGCTGTTAGAAAATAGCTCTACAACTCTAGTGTGACTGCAATGCGAATTTTAAATCGACTCCCTCAGTCTGATACGGCAACAAAACAACGCATTCTCCAAGCGGCACAGCGTTTGTTTGCCCTTCGGGGGTATGACGGTACAACAACCCGTGATTTAGCTAGTGCAGCTGGGGTTGCAGAAGGTACTATCTTTCGTCATTTTGATAATAAAAAAGCTATTTTAATTGAAGTAGCAACTCAAGGTTGGGTAGAAATTCTCACAGATTTGCTCACCGAACTCAGTGAAATGGGTAGTTATAAAGCTGTAGCGCAAGTGATGCGGCGACGGATGATACGGATGCGAGAGAATTCAGATATGATGCGAGTCTGCTTCATGGAAGCACAGTTTCATCCTGAATTACGCGATCGCATTCAGTCAGAAGTGATCATTAAAATGACAGATGTGGCTGAAGCCTTCTTTGAAACAGCTATGGAGCGAGGCATCTATCGTCGTACCAACCCCAAGATAGTTGCTAAAGTGTTTTTAGGTATGTTTGCTGTAGCTGGTTTCAGTGACGACACGATCATGGAACCAGGAGCTTCCCCTCAACAAATGCAAGAAATGGCAGAAGGGATTGCTGATATTTTTCTCAATGGCGTGTTAGCGAAAAACTAAGAGCAAATTGCTAACTCTCTAGCTTGTTTAACCCATCCGGCTACTTCTTCTACCCCAGGACAGAGATCTCGACGGTGCATGGTTGCCACCTGTAGTCGTAAAATTTGTTGGTGCAATCTATGGGCAGGAGTCTGAGCGAGTTGTGTAACTGAGCAAATCCCAGCATGTAACAATAATCCAGAGTACTGGCAACCGATACTCGGTATGCGAGCTAAATCTGCTAGAGCAACCCATTTGTTTACGTACTGAACCTTAATGTGCAGCTGATTGGCAAGGGTTTGCTTTGATTGGGGAGAGCTAGCTACCTTAAGTAGTTGTTTAGTGCTAGTAATACCT
Organism: Caldora sp.; assembly: GCA_965222765.1. Taxonomy (GTDB): domain Bacteria; phylum Cyanobacteriota; class Cyanobacteriia; order Cyanobacteriales; family Coleofasciculaceae; genus Caldora. The sequence goes on along the minus strand of CBDCVG010000062.1, from coordinate 34,929 downwards.
AATTCTTCTAGCAGAGATTGCTCTTGAATTCTCATTCCAGGCAGTTGCTCAATCGACCAGCTAGCCGCTTGGATCTTACTTTGCTGAGGTTTTGGTTGAGCAGGCATCTGGACTACGGTAAAAATATTTCTATCTTACCCTTAAAATCTAACTCATAATTCTAAGAGGAATAGGGATTGCAGTTCATACCGCTACGCTAACCTGTTATTAGTTATTAGTTATTAATTGTTTGTGAAGATTAATTTTTGTGAGAAATTTGGCTGCAAGTTTGATCTAATTTACTCTAAAAAAAGAAAATAGGGAGCAGTTAAGGAGAGTAAAGTAACACAATAAGAAGAGGTCAAGGAAAAATCTAGATCCTACACTCTCCTGATCTCCCCTAATTTTTTTTTGAGAGATGCCAGCTTGATCTTAGTCGACAAGGGGTGCAAGTATGATTGATAAAGAATTTGGGCTGGAAGTTCAACGTCAGAAGCAACCAATAGTGTGTAAAAGAACCAGAGACTTTTCTAAGCTGGCAAAAATTTCTGATCAAAGGATTATCGGAGATTTAAGTGGTCAAGATTTAAGTGGTCAAGATTTAAGTGATCAAGATTTAAGTGGTTTCAACTTTAAGAATGCTGATCTTAGTGGTGCTGATCTCAGTGAGGCTAACCTCAATCTTGCCAACCTCAGCGGAGCCAATCTCAGCCTTGCCTATATGAGAGGAACGAACCTAATCAGTGCTAACCTTAGCGGAGCCGAACTCATTAGTACTGAGTTACTCGATGCAGAGCTCTGTAGCGCCGATCTTAGAGGTGCAGATCTCAGCGGCGTTAACCTCAAAAGTGCCGGTCTCAGCGGCACTAATCTCAGTGATGCTAACCTCAGCTGTGCTGAGTTGAGCCGTGCAGATATTAGTGGTGCCAATCTTAAAAAGGCTTTCCTTAGAGGTGCAGATTTCAGTGGTGCTAATCTAATCAGTGTCGATCTGAGCAATGCTTACCTCAGCGTAACCAACTTTAGAGGTGCCTACTTGATTAGTGCTAATCTCAGCGGTGCTTATTTAAGAGCTGCTTATCTCAAAAATGCCAATTTAAGGGATGCTAATTTGATTGATGCCAACTTGAATAATGCCGATCTTAGAGGTACTATTCTCAAACGTACTAAACTCAGCCGTACAAAAGTCAAGCAAGCTCTATTTGGAGAGAATTCAGGACTTTCTGGGGAAATGAAGTTTAATTTGATACAGCGAGGGGCAATTTTTGAAGATTTGAGCAATCGTAGAGCAGTTTACTATGTCATTTGATAGAGAAAGATGCCACAAATAACACATGACAATCTACTGATACCCCGCCGCCTGCATCGAAAATAGCCTTGCATAACTGCCTCCTCTCTCCAACAACTCCTCATGAGTCCCCTGCTCTATGACTTCTCCTTCCGTCATCACCACAATTTTGTCAGCCATCCGCACTGTTGAAAAACGATGAGAAATTAACACCACCATTTGATGCTTAGTAATCGTGCGAAAGTGATCAAAAATCTGCATCTCTGCTTCTGCATCCATTGCTGCTGTTGGTTCATCTAAGACCAAAATATCTGCCTGAGTGCGCATAAAAGCTCGTGAGAGGGCAATTTTTTGCCACTGGCCTCCAGAAAGTTCCTGTCCTCCCCTAAACCAGCGTCCTAACTGAGTGGCGTAACCTTGAGGCATTGACTCAATGAAGGGTCGAGCCATCCCTTTGTCTGAGGCAATTTCCCAGCGCGCCTGATCTTCCATGTGGTCTACATCCCCTACCCCTACATTCTCTCCAACGGTAAACTGATACTGGACGAAGTTCTGGAAAATCACTCCAATTCTGCTGCGCAATACTTCAATGTCCCAGTCCTGTAAATCTAAACCATCCAAGAGAATACGCCCAGCATCTGGAGTGTATAAGCGGCTTAAAAGCTTGATTAGGGTAGTCTTTCCCGAACCATTTTTACCAACAATTGCCAACTTTTCTCCCGGTTTCAGGTGGAGGGAAATGCCTCTTAATGATGGTTGGGAAACTCCTGGATAGGTGAAGGTAACATTCTCAAAGCGTATCCCATCGTTAGGAATAGACCCTCTAGTTGCTCTACCTTCAGGTTGAGGGACATCTTGCTCTAGAAATTCGTAGAGGTTGGAGAGATAGAGGTTATCTTCATACATTCCACCAATTGCGGTGAGGGCTGTAGAAAAAGTAGACTGTCCTTGCCGAAAGACCATGAGATACATTGTCATCTCTCCTAGGGAAATACGATTGGCAATAGTCTCCACTACAATCCAGGCGTAGGCGGCATAAAAGGTAGTAGTACTCAACAAACCTAACAAGTAACTCCAGAAACCCCGACGGATCGTCAGGTTGCAGTCTTCCTGGTATATTTGTTGAAAGGTACGTTGGTAGCGTTGCAGCATTAAGGGACCAAGTTGATATAGCTGCACCTCCTTAGCGTAATCTTCCCTAGCAATCAAAGTTTCTAAATAATACTGCTGCCTATTTTCCGGCGTTCGCCTGCGGAACAAACGGAAGGCTTCCCCAGCAAAGCGCGTCTCGGCAATGAAGGAAGGAATAGCTGCTAGTAACAGTACCACTACTGCCCAAGCTGAGAATTGTAGCAGCAGTCCTCCATAAGTCACCAGTGAAAGCGCATCTCGCCCTAATCCCAACGTGCGCGTCACCAAAGAGAGGGGACGAACGGAGGCTCCTTGTCGAGCCTGATTCATTTTGTCGTAGAATTCTGAGTCCTCGAAATGAGGCAGATCTAAGGTAAGTGCTTTCTCCAAAATCAGCACATTGATCCGTTGTCCTAACAGGACTCGCAATAGGGATTGGCAAACAGTTTGACCCCGCTGACTACCTGCAAGTAAGATTACCGCGATCGCTTCGAGTCCGACATAGCCAAGAGCAGTTAAGCGATCGCTAGTTATCCCTGACTGAGTAGCTACCACCACACCATCAACTATTAGCTTACCTACATAAGCTACTACCGCTGGTAATAAACCCGCTACTAGCGTTAAAATTGCCAGTACGACTGTCAGACGCTGGTTGGTAGTCCAGACCAAACCCAAAGCTTTTCCACTGTATCGGAATACCGATAGGGATTGACTCATTGCCGATGCCGGAAGTCTCCATCTTAGACGACGGCGTTTCTTTTGTTTACTCATACTTTTTGGTATAGCAAACAATGGAAAATTTTCCTCCTGTTTTTTTCTACCAGACTCCTCACATGTATTTCTTGATTTTATGTATTAAAAGTTACTGTATTGCTCTTGAAAATTACGCAAATACCGATTGGCGTAGCTATGGTCCGGAATCTCAGTTTATCTGCGGATGACCACAAATAATGGGGGATTCAAGCCCCGTCCTTTTCAGGAGAGTGTCAATCTTATAGCAAGGTCATGTACCTTTATAGATAAGTCCTTGCACTACCATTTCCCAGTTGGCAATGCTACCTTCTCTACCTAAAGCACTTCAACCAGAACCTGAGAACAACTTTCCAGATTGCCTGTACATGAAATTGGAAGGAATTCCAATTCAGCCAAAGAACCAGGATCTTGAATTTTGGAAGACACCAACCCAAACGCAGCAGATTAACCTACAGTTAACTATCAATTTTAGTGAGCAGTGGGAATGGCTAGGGGAAGATCGCATCAAGTTTGGTCTCAAAGGCGGTGAACTGAGGCTAAAGCTGGAAAATAGTGAAATACCCTATGAGTCCCGAACCCTAGCTGGTTATCTGGGACTTTCCCTTCCCCAAAACCGGCAACAATCCCCAAGAACTAAACAACCAAAGAGTATAGGAATTCGTGAGCGGGCGAAAAATCTTTTTTTCAAGGGATTTAAATCTGATGTTGAGTCAAAATCTAGTTCGGCAAATCAATGCCCGATTTCTTTTTGCCATATAACAACCAAAATTTCGGAGGAGCATCCTGCTTGGATTTTTGAAGAGGAAAGAGACGAACTAGTTTTAAAAGGCTCACTCAAAAAAGTAAACCTGGCAACTTTGAACATATTGGCATTACCCTGCAAGGTAGAAGCAACTTTTGAAGTTTCCCAGCGAGATGTCTGTTTGACTGGTGCTGAGGGATTGTGGTTGCCAGATATTAGTCGCAATAAAAAGGCTGTGTTGGACAGACTGATTGTCCAACGTTTGCTAGAACCAAAATTTAAGCCCTATCTCAGTCGAGCGGAGTTGCAATATGAGTGATGACAAGTCTCTTGAGCATCTGCAAGTTATTATTCAGCAAGTAGTGGCTGCGGAAACAGGGAATCTCAAGCAATTAGCTGCGATTGCCGGTCTTAACCTAGCTGAAGATTTTGCTGAAGCCAACCTCAGCGATACTAACTTGATCGAAGCCGAGTTGATCGAAGCCGATCTCAGAGGAACTAACCTCAGAGGAGCGAAACTAAGCGATGCTAATCTTAGAGGAGCTGATCTCAGAGGGGCTGATCTCAGAAGAGCTGATCTCAGAGGAGTTGATCTTAGAAGTGCTGATCTCAGAGGAGCTAACTTCAGGGGAGCTGATCTCAAGAATGCTAGATTGGACAGTGCTAAACTGAGCGATACTGACCTCAGCAGTGTAGAGTTGATTGAAGCCGATCTCAGAGATGCCGACCTCAGGGGAGCAAATCTTAGCAATAGCAAATTATGCGGTATCAACCTGAGTAATGCTAAATTGAGGGGAACGAACTTAGGCAATGCTGACCTGAGGGACGCTAATCTCAGAGAGGCTTATTTGATGCGTGCCTATCTTGGTGGTGCTAATCTGAGAGGGGCTGATATCGGTGGTGCTAATTTGAGCGAAGCTGATCTGAGTGAAGTCAAACTCAGCCGTGCCAAACTGATGGGTATCAACCTCAAGGGTGCTGATTTGAGCCTTGCTGATCTAGACGGTGCTAACCTAATCCGTGCCAACTTGAGCGGTGCTCATCTATTCGGTACCAACCTGAGAGGGGCTGATCTAATTCGCTGTAACCTCAGCAGTGCTGAACTCAGGGCGACGGATCTTAGGAGTGCTGATCTTAGTCTTGCTGACCTATTCAGTGCAGATCTAGAAAATGCTAACTTGATCCGTGCTAATTTCAACCTTGCCGAGTTAGGCAGTGCTAACTTTAGTGGTGCTGACCTTACTGATGCTGATTTGAGAAGTGCTAATGTCGAGAATGCTCGGTTTGTTAGCAACAAGGGAATTTCTCAGGAGATCAGACTTGTCTTGCTCAAGCGAGGGGCAATCTTTGAAGATTCAACTGAAGAGCGAGCTGAGGTTCTGATCTGATTGGAGAATAGGACTGAGGATAAGTTGCGATCGCTGCTAGTTGGAACGCCTGCTAAAATTACCTGCACCGGAGATGAAAAACACCTCACCGGAGTGTAAAGTGAGGTGCAAAATATCTAACAATCACTTGTGTATTTATCAGAATGAAGCGTCTTAATTAGGTAGTCCTGATTCAGACATGAGAAATACCTGAGAACCTTACTAACTGAGTATATTGGTTAGGTTTCCGTTTTCTCGAAATAACAAAAAGCCCTCGTCCGGTATTCGAGGGCTTGCTCACGGTGCATTTACAGTTCTAGTCTAAAATTGTGTAATGACTTTTGGATGTAGGCTAGATGAAGTTTTGATGAATTTTTTGAGAAGCTTCAGATAACGACCATAAACTTGGAAGTTGACATCAACTCTGTGGATATGGTTTAGGTAGTTCACGCTTTTCAAGAAAAGCGCTTCTAACTGGAGATTCGAGTCGCTTCCAATAAACGAGAGAAGTAAAAGCGCGTACTCGTCATCTCGTTGCGTTGAATCGAAAAACCGTTGTCTGCCAAGATTTTGATAATGTCAGCTTCCCGGTGCTGGTAAGCACGGGTAGCTTTGCTTGGTCCTGGGAAAAAATCACCGATTTTTTTGAGTACAGTCAGTGCTAAGGTTTTAGGAGCAAAGCTGATAATCAGGCGAGACTCCGCAAGCTTAGCGAGGTGAGAAATCATTTGCGCTGCCTTATCTTGGGGATAGTGAATTAGCACATCTAAACAAACAACTGTGTGGTAGCTGCCACTCAATTCCTCTAAATCCTTTACCACAAAGGTGGGATTATTGCTATTATCCAAACTGTCTTTCGCTCTTTTAGCGGCTTCCCCCGTCATCTTTTCAGAAATATCACTAGCAAAAACTTGAGCACCAGCTTCTGCAAGGGGAATGCTCAGGCTACCCACGCCACAACCAGCATCACAGATAGATAAATCTGCTAAATTGCCATCTGTTCTTAACCAACTAAGAACTTTATCCACTGTTTGCTGATGCCCAGTGCGGATATCCAGCTGAACTTTGTTCACCTCACCATCACCGTAAATCCGTCGCCACCGGTCAAAACCCGTAGCATTGAAATATTCTTTGACAACTGTCTTATCATCAACTGTATTCATTTTACTTAAGGATTCGGGACGGTTTAATACTTTACCAGGTGTTAGTGACGTTCTCCTCGAATTGCTGCTAATACAAAGGTATTGGTGCTATGTTCTCCACTCCAAATAACATTGGGGTAACTCTTCAATTTCAGAAAAGATACAATTGTTTCAACTCTAACTCCCTTTCCCCACGACTCGATTCGGAGCTTTTCCAGATCTACTCACTTTTTATTAATCAATTGTCAATTATCAATTATCAATTATCAATTATCAATTGATACCTAATACCTATGGCAACCAAAAATTATGACTTTTTCAGCTAAGCTCTACTTATTGGTGCGTCCTTCTCGCTCCCAAGTTTCTTTGGCTGAGCACAGCTGTGTTAACTTTCCTGTTAGTGACAACAGTTTCTCCAGGAGTGGCTAAGCATCTATCGACTCTATCACCTGCAACGAGAGAATCATTAGTTTTGAGTACTCAAAACTATCTCAAGGATACAGAACACTCAGATGCTTCCACTTTGTTAGAGTCAGGAAAAACCCTCTTTGCCGCCGGAAAACTGACGGAGGCAGCTAGGATTTGGCAACAGGCAGCGGTGAGCTACTCAGAACAAAAAAATCTCCTTGGACAAGCGCGATCGCTAAACTATTTGTCCCTAGCTTACCTGAATTTGGGAGAGTGGGAACCAGCTCAAAGGACGATTAACCAAAGTCTGAATCTCTTAGAAACTCCTAAAAACTTACCAGAGGAAGGGATAAATATTCTGGCAGAGGGTCTTAATACTCAAGGAAATATCCAATTGGCTCTGGGACAAACAGCAACAGCTTTAGATACTTGGCAACAAGCAGCGATCGCTTACGAGTCAGTTGGGGATATTACTGGTAAACTAGGAACCCAGATTAATCAAGCAAGAGCATTACAAAGTTTAGGAAACTATCGGCGATCGCAAAAGCTCTTAGAACAAGCATTAGCTCAACTCCAATCCCAATCGGATGTGACGATTAAAGCAATAGGATTGAGAATGTTAGGAGTTGCCCTGCAAGCAGTGGGAGACTTGAATCAATCAAAGGAACTTTTAGAGCAAAGCTTAGCAATCACCAAGCAACTAGAGGGTAAAAACCCGATCTTCGGTAGTGATATGGGTGCTACCCTATTAAGTTTAGGCAATACCTTGACTGCTCTCCAAGAAATAGATGCGGCCCTGAAGCGCTATCAACAAGCCGCAACTGTAGCCACCAATCCTTTAGCTCGCACAGAAGCTCTGCTCAATCAACTGAACTTGCTAGTTAAAAACCAGCAGTGGATAGAGGCTCAAACTCTATTACCTCAAATCCAATCAAACCTCCTCAAACTCTCCCCCAGCCGTGCCTCTGTTTATGCACAGGTGAATTTTGCTGCTAATTTGATGAAGATGAGCATGGAGGAACGGGGGAACACGAAGACACGGAGACGCGGAGATCAGGAGACAAGGGAGACATTTCCAATCTTAAATTCTCAAAAGACAAACAACAAACAACAAACAACAAACAACAAACAACAATTCATCGCTCAATTACTAGCCAAGGCAATAAGGGAAGCGAGAACCTTAGAAGATCAGCAAGCGGAAGCTTATGCTTTGGGACAATTGGGACATTTATATGAACTTACTACCCAGTGGCAAGAAGCAAAGGAATTAACAGAGCAAGCGATCGTAATTGCTCAGAAAATTCAAGCTGCGGATATTGCTGCTCCCTGGCAATGGCAACTAGGAAGGATTCTCAAAGAACAGGGTCAAATCAATCAAGCAGTTGCAGCTTACAGTAGTGCAGTAGCTACTCTACAATCCCTGCGCCAGGAACTAGTTACTAGCAATCCTGACTTGCAATTTTCCTTTACTGAGAGTGTCGAACCGGTTTACCGAGAGTTAGTGGCATTGCTGTTACAATCTAATCCCAGTCAAGCTAACCTCAAACAAGCTCGTGAACTGATTGAAGCTCTTCAGCTGGCTGAACTAGAAAACTTTTTTCGGCAAGCTTGTTTGCAGCCCTTGCCCCAAATGATCGATGAGGTAGACGTACAAGCTGCTGTAGTCTATCCCATGATTTTACCAGATCGCCTTGCAGTGATTGTTTCCCGTCCCGGAAAACCCTTGTTTCACTACGAAACTAAATTACCCCAAGGGGAGATCGAAAATGCGATCGATCAACTCCGACTTTATCTGAGTCCCCACTTCTTTGATGAAGATCGTTTACGAGAGTCTCAACAACTGTATGATTGGCTTATCAAACCTGCGGAATCGGAGTTAGTAGCTAATGGTGTAGAAACATTGGTCTTTGTTCTTGATGGTTCCCTACGAAGTCTACCGATGGCAGCTCTTCATGATGGTGAACAATATTTGATCGAAAAATACAACATTGCCCTCACCCCAGGGTTACAATTGTTAGAGTCACAACCCCTTAAACTCGAAGAGTTTAAGGTGCTAACAGCTGGACTGAGTGAACCTCGACAAGGTTTTTCAGCATTACCAGCAGTGGAGGAAGAAGTGAATCAAATTGCCTCTGAAGTCCCATCTGCCATTCTGCTCAACTCCGAATTCACTTCAGAACAGCTGAAGTCAGAAATTAACTCGATTCCTTTTCCCGTAATTCACCTAGCTACTCATGGTCAGTTTAGCTCCAAAGCTCAAGAGACTTTTCTAGTTACTTGGGACGGTAACCTCAAAGTAAAGGATTTAACTGAATTGCTCCAAACGAGAAAAGAGGACATTACCAATCCCCTGGAATTGCTGGTTCTCAGTGCTTGCCAAACTGCAACAGGGGATAAAAAAGCAGCTTTGGGTTTAGCTGGATTCGCTGTGCGTTCTGGAGCACGGAGTACCCTTGCTACCCTTTGGCAAGTTAACGATGAATCTACGGCTAAATTGATGGTAGAGTTTTACTCCTCACTCACCCAACAATCGGGAATAACCAAAGCTGAGGCACTGCGGATTGCTCAACTGAAACTTTTAGAGCAACCTCAGTACCAACATCCTTTTTATTGGGCTCCTTTTGTACTAGTAGGAAATTGGTTGTAGGTTTAGAGATAGGGGGAAGTGGAAGAGTATGGGGAGCTGGGGGAGCTAGGGAAGATAGAGAGGTGCATCAGACGCGGTGACAATTCTCAATTAGCAATTAGCAATTAGCAATTTTCAAGTTTAATGGAGACAAACCGATGAAAACGGCTCAATTTAAAATCCTAAAACTGATGATGCTTGGTTTGAGCGTTGCAGTTTTTTCTGGCTTATTTACCCAAGTTCAAGCTCAATCACAAAGAACATTGAGGAGTGAGTCTACCTCCAGTGAAATTACTCCCATTGTTAACTTTGAGCCACCTGACGAGCAAAAAATCGGCAGATCTAGAGGAGGAGCTTCCAGACCTACTGACATTAAGTGTAGTCGGGATGAAACCTATAGTCCACCGATGACTTCTTTGCTTCCGGCTTCCCAACAGGGATTAACCGTTGCCACTCATCCCACTTTTTGGGTTTATATTCCTCAAACTTCTGCTCCACAAGCACATTTTACTCTGAAGGATGAAAACAACCGTGGGGTTTACCAAACCCGTTTTCCCATTAAAAAAGCGGGAAGAATTCTTAGCATCAGTCTGCCACAGGACAAATCCCCTCTAGAAGTAGGCAAAACTTATCAGTGGTCTGTAGCATTAATTTGTCAACCAACTCAAACAGATATTCCCATTGTTGGGGGAAAAGTCAAGCGTGTAGAATCTAACTCAGTACTTATGACTCATCAAAGTGTTGGGACAAATTCGGAGGTACTTTTAGAACAAGCTGTCTCCTATGGGAAGGAAGGTTATTGGTACGATATGCTCAACAACCTCGCCCAACTCCGGCAAACACACCCCGACGATAAGATCATCACCACTAATTGGATTAATTTATTAAACTCAGAGGGGTTGGAAAAGGTAGCCAACAAACCATTTTGATAGGCATGTAGCTAAAATGGTCTTTCACAAGCATTAAAGCAAACAGCTAAATCTCCACCTGTAATATTCAAGGGCGACTGGGAATTGGAAATTAGTCAATTTAAATATCTCCCTTGTCTCCCTTACCTATCCTTGTTTTTGGTAGTGGTTACAATAGTTTTTTCCTGTTGTCCTTTACTCGCAAAGAGTGATTTACCCTGTTCTATCGTCTTCGGGTTAGAGTCAGGATGAATCCTTCGTAACTCTGATAGAATGTCACCCGGATTGTAGAATTAAAAAGGAGGTGATGAACATGAGAGCAGCTATCAACATCAAGAATAGAGCGGTGGAGCATCCTGTTAATAAAGCTCAATTAATATCTTATGCAATGGCAGGAGTTCCTGAGAAACTTACACCAACTGAATACAGTATGGTGTAGGAGTATGTCACCAAAATCAATGTGGTCAAAATTAACTTTAGGTCATAGGGGATGGATCGCTTTACTAATTACTGCTCCAGTAGTAGCAGGACTAGTAATTGGTGTCAAATTAACAGGATTATTCCAACTACTAGAATGGGCAACCTATGATCAATTCTTTCGCTTGCGTCCTACTGAACCCATTGATGACCGCATTCTGATTGTCACCATTGATGAGTCAGATATTAACTATCTAGAAAAGTGGCCTATCCCGGATGCAACTTTAGCACGATTAATTAATATACTCAATCAACATCAGCCTGTAGCGATTGGTTTAGATTTATATCGCGATTTACCTGTAGAACCCGGTCATCAAGCCTGGTTAGAAGTGATGAAATCTACTCCGACCCTGATTGGAGTAGAGAAAGCCGTTGGCAAGAAAGTCGCTCCTCCTAATACCTTGAATCAAATGGAGCAAGTGGCTTTAACGGATCTAATGGTGGATGCTGATGGCAAAGTGCGTCGAGCTTTACTATCTTACAGAACTCCAGTAGGGGCGAAAGACGATTCGCCCCTACTGAGATTTGGTCTAGGTAGCAAGTTGGCTTTGATATATCTGGAAGCCAAGGGTATTACCCTAGAGAGTGTTGATGATCACAAAAAGCATTATCGCTTGGGTAAGGGGATTTTTACCCCCTTTACGGGAAATGATGGGGGGTATGTTCGTACCAACTCTGGTGGCTATCAAATCTTCTTAAACTATCGAGGTCAAGAGGATCGCTTCCATACGGTAACACTAACCAAGGTACTAGAAAATCAGGTAGATCCACAATTAATTCGCGATCGCCTTATTTTTGTGGGCTCGATTGCTGCGAGTCTTAATGATGAGTTTTATACACCCTACAGTAGTCGTCTCAGCACCACACCCCAACCCACCCCTGGGGTAGTAATTCATGCTAGTTTAACTAGTCAGATGTTGAGCACAGCCATTGATGGGAGACCATTAATTAGGGTTTGGGCTGAACCTTGGGAGTGGTTATGGATTTTATTTTGGTCTGGTATCGGTACAACCTTGCATTGGGGATTGCTAGAGATTAATCACCACCGTAAGCAGATTGCTACTCGCTGCACTGTTGGTGGTATTTACATTTTCCTAACTGGAGGCGTTCTGGTTACTGGCAGTTACTTCGCTTTTCTCGGTGGCTGGTGGATTCCTTTGATTCCTCCCTTAGTAGCCTTGAGTGGATCAGCAATTGCCATCACTAGTTACCAAATTCTGAAGTTACAGCAACAACGTACAGAATTAGCCCACCAAAAACTTACGATAGAGCAAGAGAAAATTAAAGCTGAAGCTGCATCCCAGGCAAAAAGTCAATTACTGGCGAAGATGAGCCACGAACTACGCACTCCCCTCAATGCCATCCTGGGGTTTACTCAAATTATGAGTCATAGTTCTCAACTGAGTACTGAACAGGAACAATATCTGGATATCATCAACCGCAGTGGGGAGCATTTACTAGAGTTAATCAACGACATTTTGGATTTGTCGAAAATTGAAGCAGGCATGATGTTGCTCTATGAAAGTAGCTGTGACCTATATTACCTGCTTGATGGTCTTGAAGAAACTTTTAAATTTCAGGCTGCTTACAAAGATTTACAGCTAATTTTTCAGATTGCTCCGGACGTCCCTCAATATATCACAGCGGACAAAAAAAAATTGCGAGTCTGTTTACTCAATCTTCTCTCAAATGCCATTAAATTTACTCAATCAGGCAGTGTAACGCTGCGAGTGAGATTGGTAAATGACGAAGATGGGGAGATGGGGAAACACGATGGAGACGCGGAGACGCGGAGACGCGGAGACGCGGAGACACGAAGACGCAAAGATAAGAGAGAAATTCCCAATTCCCCCATAACAAATAGCCAACAACAAACAACCAACAATAAACAACCAATAACAATCCACTTTGAAGTAGAAGACACCGGATGTGGCATTACCCCAAAAGAAATTGATAGTTTATTTAAGGACTTTTTCCAAACCCAAATAGGTCAACAATCTACTGAAGGCACGGGTTTAGGTTTAACCATTACCCGAAGTTTTGCGCAATTGATGGGGGGAGAGATTTCAGTTACTAGTGTGCCTGGCGAAGGAACAATCTTTGGATTTGAGATCAAAGTTATGCCAGGGAAGATATCAGAAACAATTTCTCAACCTCAGCAGCGGGTAATTGGCTTAGAATCAACTCAGACAAGGTATCGCATTTTAGTTGCAGATGATCGCGAAGAAAACCGTACTTTGCTAGTTAAATTACTAGAGCCTATTGGTTTTGAAATGCGTGAAGCTACTAATGGTAAAGAAGCAGTAGCATTGTGGGAAGCTTGGCACCCACACTTAATTTGGATGGATACCCGGATGCCAGTGATGGATGGATTAGAGGCTACCAGAATCATTAGATCTAAGGAGAGATGGGGAGATCTGGGTAACATTCCCAATTCCCAATTTCCAATTCCCAAACAACAAACAACAAACAACAAACAACAAACAACAATTCCTATAATTATTGCCCTCACTGCTAGTGCTTTTGAAAATAAGCAAGAGGAAATATTGGTAGCAGGCTCAGATGATTTTGTGATTAAGCCTTTTACCAATAAGATTATTTTTACAAAAATATCTCAATACTTGAAAGTAAGCTATCTTTATGAGAATATGAGCCAATTTACCACAAATTCTGGGAAAATTGATCAGATTACTAGCAACCTGAAAGGAGCTTCATTTTTTCAAAAAGAGCTCTCAGCAATGCCTTCAATCTGGCTAAAAGATCTACATCAAGCAGCGTTAATATTGGATGAGGAGTTAATTCTCAAGTTAATTGAACAAGTACCAGAGAATAAAGCTCTCCTCGCTGAAGCTTTAATGAATCTAGTTAATGATTTTCGTTTCGATCTGATGTATGAATATACTCAATCAGTTATAGAAAACAATGATGTTAAGAATTTAGAATGTACAATTTAGAATGTAGAATTTATTTTCGGTGAGTTTATATCAATTATCAAACTCGATAAGCTAAAGCAAAGCGGTCAATGCCTGCTAAATCGGCGAAGATTTGAATCTGGCTGTAACTGCCTTGCTGGTATAGTAGTTCTACCACTGCTGGTGCTTGTCCTGCCATCATTTCAATTAACCAGATGCCGCCCGGTTGGAGATAATCAGCGGAGGTGGCAATTAATTGCCGGATGCAGTCCAAACCATCATTGCCACCGTCAAGAGCCAGATGAGGCTCATGGTTTACTACCTCAGGCTGCAACTGTTGTAGCAAATTGCTGGGTATGTAAGGTGGATTGGCTACCATACCACTGAAAAGTCCTTTGAAAGCTTTCAGAGGTTCCCACCAAGACCCTTGGTAAAACTGAATCCTTTGGGAGTAACCTAACTGTTGAGCATTCTGTTGTGCGATCGCTAGAGCCAATGGACTGCAATCTATTGCATAAATTGAAGCATTTGTCAATACTTCTGCTAGTCCCAGAGCTATTGCGCCACTACCGGTTCCCAAATCTACCCAATGTCCTGAATCCAGTTGGGGATTTGGGCTATTGTTCACTGCTTCCACCGCTAAGTCAATTAGGCACTCAGTTTCCGGGCGGGGAATCAGCACTGCGGGAGCAACTGTGAGAGAAAAATGACGCCAGTGGGTTATCCCTGCTAGGTACTGCACCGGCAATCGTTCCTGCAAGCGCCGCTCCCATAGCTGAGACAGTTCTTTGAGGGACAATTGCAAGGGGATTTGCGATCGCTTCTTAAATGACTCCAAACGCAGTGCCAATGGTTCAAGCCCAGCTACCTCTTGCAATAGCCAATCTACTTCTTCTACAGAAATACCAACTTGCACTGCCCTATTACGGGCAGTTAGACGCCACTGCCAGAGTTCAAGTCCTGATACCAATGACAATTTACCAGAGTTTTGAGCTAATTTTACTGGGAAGGATTAGAGTTACGGCGGAGACTTTCTAAAAACTGCTGGGACTCCTGGGATGGTACAAGCATGATTTTATTGAGATCTGGATTATTCTCCCTTTGTAAGGTACCAATTAATCCCTCAAGAGATACAACCTCTATAGTAATATTGCCAGCCTGATTTGGTTGTTGCTGTTTATAGCGGTCTACCATTGCCTGTAGTTGTTGTTCTTCAAAAAAGAAAGGAATTAACTGCACACCATCCTGTGGTTGGATAGTCAGATATCCTTGATTTTGACCAGCTTTAGCAACAAATAAAGGTACACCCTGAAATTGGGGATTTTGTTGTAGTGCCAACTGCACCTGCTCCTGCTTGGGTATGAAGGCAAAATCTAAATCCTCTGTCTGGTTCTGATTCCTTTTCTCCAGTTCGTATACTTCTGCCAAAGAAACAGGCACTATTTGTACACTGTTGCCCAATTCAGGATTTTCTGTCTTCAAGCGATCTAAGAAAGCATTAGCATCCTGCTGGCTCATAAAGACTCCTGCTACGTTTGCTGTTTGGTTGTCTCCCTCTTTCAGGGGAACAGTCGCAACTAAGGGCGCCCCTTGAGCATCTGTAACTGTAAATACAGGAATAGGCCGCAACCTCTCAGCAACCTCTTTGTCTGGCAGTGCTAGTGCTTGGAGATTAGCTGTAAAGAAAGAACCTAACAGAGTGCTGCCGACTAAGCCTAAGGTTGCGCCCCAGCGAACTAATGATTTCATAACAATTACCTCAAAAGTATGATCTTATCTAAACTTTTACAACTAGCATCAGACTCTAGCTTCAAAAGGCTGAGTTTCCTGACTATGTTCCATCTGTAATAGTTCCATTGACAGTTACACAAAATCATTGCTTCATCAATTTCGATACTAAGCTATATCAAATTTCTCTTTTATTGTCAATATTTACGACTTTGAGGAAATACCACAGAACTGCTAGCGTAACCCAACACTTTCAAGAAACACGAGGCAGGAGGCAGGAGGCAGGAGGCAGGAGGCGAGGGAGGAGGTAGGAGGAAAGAGGATTTGGCTTGTTTCTTTCATTCGTCGCGGGTGGCCATCGCCGCCAGTGGGTTGCTCTTCCGATATTCCGTTGGGTGTCACTTCGTTACACCCAACCTACAGTTTTAGGTGTGTCACGCCACTAGCGCAAGAAGGCAGTCAACTGGTGGGTTATTTCCGCCGCGCTGGACTAGAAAGATATGGGGAAATTATGAATCGGGATGACAGGATTTGAACCTGCGACATCCTGCTCCCAAAGCAGGCGCGCTACCAAGCTGCGCTACATCCCGGTTATTACCTGAACTAGTATAACTTGCTTTTTGTTTTCTTACCATCAAGATCGGTTCCTTAGCCAAAATTTAATCTGGATACCAGAACATCCCTTTGATTCCTTCTGGATCAGGCATAAATCCCATTCTCCGATAAAAGTTCACCACTTGAGGGTCAGCAAATAAGGTTATATTGCTGATATCCTCACTCCGAAGTTTCTTGATCATATACTTCATCAGGGCTTTACCCAGCCCTTTATTTTGGAAATCCGGGTGTACGACAACATCCCAGATAGTAGCATTGAAAGCATGATCGGAAGTAGCTCGAGCAAAGCCAATTAAGCGTCTACTACTACCCCGCTGTTGCCACATACAAGCAACAAGGAAACTGTGCTGAATAGCTTTTTTGACCTTGCGCAGTGGACGCCGAGACCAACCAACGGCATCACATAGCTCTTCTAAGTCGTAAAGGTTAACTTCCCGATCCGTAGTAAAAAATATTCGAGTGCTATTACCGGTGCGATTGGTCGTACCTTCTAATATATCCCCTTCATACTGCTTCTGGGGCAACGCAGTATCAGAACTGCTAAAAAAGCTTTTCCAAAAACCCATGCAGATGTGGCTGTGGCATTTTTCTAATTTCTTCCCCAAAATTGGGCAGACGGCTTTTCCTAACGGATAAGACTCCCTGCTTACTTGAGACCAGATTTAATAATAGCAGTTTACCCTAAACACTAGAGTTATCACCAGAGAACAAAGAGAACAAAAAAAGCTCAGGGGGAAGTAGTCGGGTAAATTCCCATCTGATATAGACTAAAGCTACCAGAAAGAATTTGTGAGAGATTAACCAGATATACTCTGATTCTTCCTCCAATGATATTTAATTGCTTCTGGTCACCAAGCTAAGCTTAGTGACAATAGCGAAGCGTACCACCCCTACTTATGACCGCGGGTTTGAAATCATCCACACGAGAACTTCTGAAACGCTTTAATCGGGCGTTCCCTAAGTTTTATGAGCAATTTGTCAATAGTGAGATACAATTGCAAAATCTCAGGCTTGCCTATCGACTTTACAAAACTAAGCGTGCAGTTATTGAGATCAAATCGGAAGGCTCCAAAAGTGCACTGCATTTTGCTTACCGCAATCAGTCTTTTCTGCTGAGTGACATTTTTGGTGTTTTGGCGGCTTATGGACTAACTATCCATAGCCTTAGCCTGTATGGTCAAATCAAGACACCAATGCTGGTATTTATCAAGCTAGTTGTGTCTCGTGGCAGTAAAGCTTTAACGGAGCAAACGGCAGAAAATGTCTGCCGTGCTATTCAAGAAGCTTTAGCAGGGAGCTTTGAAGTCGAAGAAATGCTGGCAGTAGAATTTAATCTTGATGCTGGCTTAGAAAAAATAGAAACGGAATTCTATATAGACCCAGTTTTCCATCTACCGGCATTATTAATTGAGGCAGATAATCAGCCCGGTCTATTCTACAAAGTGATGTCGGCTATCTGGCAAGAGGATTTACTGGTAGTCAATGCCAATTTATTGGTGTGGCGCGGACGAACCAGAATAATTTTGTACTTGTTAGGTCCTAACGAAGGCTTGATTCCGGAATATTTGGGACAAAGAATTGCTGACGGTGTGCGGCAAAGGCTACTGGGAAGTGGGTGAGGAGACATTTCCACCCGATTCCCAAAGAACAAATGACAAATGATAAACAACAATTCTCAATTCCCAATTTCCGATAGGATGGAAATATGGCAACTATTGACATTTTGGGAGCGCCCCACACCTACAACTTGACGCCTTCCCCTGCATCGCAGAGCCCTGTACTTGTTTTCATCCATGGCTGGCTTTTAAGTCGCAGCTACTGGCAACCTCTGATTGAAAGGTTAGCATCAGATTATCAGTGTTTAACTTATGATTTGCGGGGATTCGGTGATTCCCAAATCAAAATGAATCAATCTCAGGGGAAGTACTCAGTTTTGGCTAATGATGCCCCGGATTCTTTGTCAAGCAATGGTAAAGTCCCTAACATACCTTTAGGATATTGTTCTCCCAATGGAAGTTCTACTGTAGAGCCTCTCAACTCTAAAGTACCCAATATCGAAGCTAATAATTTAGCTGCACCCAGCTATACTTTAGCTGCCTATGCAGCTGACTTGGTCATTCTGTTACAGCAACTGGGTATAGAAAGAGCTTGGCTCATTGGTCACTCTCTAGGGGGTAGCATAGCTCTTTGGGGGGCATCTGCTGCCTCGGAGCAAGTTGAGGGGGTTATCTGTCTTAATGCTGGTGGTGGTATTTATCTGAAAGAAGAGTTTGAGCGCTTTCGGGCTGCTGGTAAACAGCTGGTAAAACGACGCCCCCGTTGGCTACTCCAAGTACCTATGCTGGACTTACTCTTTACGAGATCGCAAGTAGCAAGTCCTATTGCTCGTCGGTGGGGGCGCCAACGGATAATTGATTTTGTTGTTGCTGACTCAGAAGCAGCGCTGAGGGCATTACTCGATTCCACCACAGAAGCTGAAGTTCATCGTCTACCACAGGTAGTGTTACAGCTCAAGCAACCTGCTTATTTCATTGCCGGAGATCAAGATAGGGTAATGGAACCCAAATATGTCTGCCACCTTGCTAGTTTTCACCAGCTATTTCAAGGCTGTGGGAACAACGTAATTGAAATTCCTGGTTGTGGACACATGGCAATGGTAGAGCAACCAGATGCTATCAATACTCATATTCGTCACATTCTTTCTAGTTAGGGTTTGCTTGGATATCCAAAATCATTCTGGCTTGGCGTAAGCGATTTGCAAGAGCATCACCCAAACCCGTTGCAGGAGTCAAGATGCCGCCCCGCGATCGCCCACCGGGTAATGTATCCTGATCTAATGCCAATGTTAGTGCTGATTCGCATAAAAATTTAACAGTGGCTCGGTTGCCGGGATCCCCTTGATTTTGAATCAGTCCTTTAACCAGACGTCCATTGCTGGCTTTTCCTAAGAGTTCACAGCGGAACCAGCCCTCATTCATCGTTTTTTCCGAGGGACCACTACCAGGTTTTGCTATCAAGGATTTGAACAATGGGTGCAGCATCGATTGCTCCATCATGGTCCCAAATAGCCCCATTACTGCCGTAACCCCTGTTGCCTGGAACCAAGCTAGGGGCTCATCAAACTTCATGTATTCCTGATAGGTGAATTCAGAACCATAGGGGTTTTCCCACTGATCATATAAGGCTTTGCTACGCCGCACGACTCGCGTGTTAACCGGTCCCATAAAAAAGGGTGCGCTCCAGGTTTTCAGATCTTGATCGTAGTAGGGATATTCCGGATCTAGGTTGCGTTGGAATTCTGCTTGAGAATAGGTTCCGGGAGGGTTGAGCAGGAATGGCTCACTGACTTCCTCCCACTGTCCTGATTCATGAAGGTTAAGCGCAGAAGCCATTGTTCCGCCGTTGAAGCCTCCAACTCCCTGAAAGTAGGCTTTCACTTCCATGCATTCTGCACCAAGTTCTTGCTCGATGTAGCGAACGATAAGATAGGTTCCCAGATCAGAGGGAACTGAATCAAAGCCACAGAAAGGGATAATTCGGGTTCCCTCCGCAGCCGCCTGTTCATGATAGTGAGTAATTAGGGTTTTGACCCACGGTGTTTCTCCAGTGATATCAACGTAGTGGGTACGCGATCGCACGCAGGCATCTACAATTGGGGTGCCATAGAGGGCAAAAGGACCTGCCGTGTTGAGCAGTACATGGGTTTGAGCCACCATTTCATCCACAGCAGATTGGTTTTGGCTATCGGCAACCAAAATTTCGGCTGAGTTGGCTCCAGCCCCAACTTGAGCTTTAACAGATTCTAGCTTTTGGCGATCGCGTCCGGCAATCGCCCAGCGGATTTCACTAGTAGAGGCGTAGTTGGCGAAATACTGTACCGTTTGTTTGCCAACGAAACCTGTAGCACCATAAAGGATCACATCGTAGGCACACTCAGTCATAGGATCGCTGACTCCTGCTAGGCTTTTGAGTTGATGTTACAACAATCCTCGCTTAAACACGGATGCTCTTGGCAAAATAATGTAATCACCGTAGGGGCGCACGTCGGTGCGCCCTTAACCGACTGGAAATCCCTTAAGCGCTAGCGGGCTCCAAAGTTGTAACCGGATCCGGAAGCAAGTCAATATAGAGATTATTGAGCCGATAAGCGACGCGCTCCCAGGTAAACTTATTCTCTACCCTGGCTCTAGCTCTAAATCCAAGTTGATGTTTCCACTCTGGGTTAGAGAGAATGCTATCAATCGCAGCCGCCAAGGCTAGATCATTCTTGGGCGGTACGAGTAACCCAGTTTCTTCTGGTAGAACCGTATACTGAAGACCACCAACTTTACTAGCAACTACTGGTGTTCCACTAGCCATAGCTTCAATCGCCACCAAACCAAAAGGCTCATAATAACTAGGAACAACGCAGACATCCGCAGCTGCATAATGAGCTGGTAGCAAATCACCGCTGAGGCTTCCAGGAAAACTAGTGAATTCCTTGATGCCAAATTCTGCCACTAGCTGCTCAATGCGATCGCGTTCTCTACCATCACTTTTACCACAACGAGAACCACCAGCAATAATCAGCTTCAGATTGGTTTTACCCCGTAGCTGAGAGTGACTGACGGCTCTAACTAAGGTTTCAATACCCTTGCGCTCATCAAAACGTCCTACATATAAGATAATTTTGTCTTCAGTATTGAACCCCAGTTGCTGTCTGGCTTCGTAGCGATTAAAGGAACTAAAGCGACGCATGTCAGTACCACAGGGAATGATCTCAATTTTGCCTTTACTAGAGACAAGCGATCGCATATTCTCTTTTTCCTGGGGACTAGTTGCTACAATTCGATCGGCTCTCTCCAATACAGCTTTTTCTACTCCCAAGCGAGTACCTGCAATCATCGGAATTGTTCCTACTGACTTGTATTTTACGGCTCCTAGGGAGTGGTACGTATGAACTTGCTGGATGGAGTGACGTTTCTTCCACGCCATACCTACCCAAGCAGAAAGCCAATAGTTAGTATGTACTAAGGAGTATTTAATATTTTCTTGTTCTTGAAATTTAAGCAATTCTTCCAAAAATTCGCTACAATAGCCGAAAATCTCTTGCCTTGGTATAAATTTTTCTGGACCAGCAGTTAAACGAATAGTTCGACAACGGGAACTATGTTCAACTACTTTGGGGTGCTCGGCACTCGTCTTACGAGTGAACATATCAACATACCATCCCTGCTCTGCTAGAGCTTCACCTACTTGGCGAACATAAACGTTTTGTCCTCCAGCTTCCTCTTTACCAATTTCCATTGCCGGATCACCATGAACCGAGATGAGGGCAATATGTTTTCCGCTTGTGTTGTTCATAAATAATCGAATATGTCTGGATGCTGACGCAATAGAGGGCTGATGGGTAGTCTTTAGTACTTACCCCGCTAACCCCTCAAAGCTAATTTTTTTTCGCCATTGTCCAAGTCAAAGACTCAGGCTAGCTGACTCAATCAGCTGGTAACAGTAGATGATTTACCCTGGAACGAACTTCAAAATTTAACTCATCCCCCGGAAGACAGCACGGGGGATGCAAGTCTTAGCAAGTTGTTGGTTATTTGTCAAAAAACAAAAAACTAATAACAAATAACCAAGCAGCGGGCGGCTACCCCTCCCATCCATAAAGGAATGGGCTTCCCGCCGCTTTCTGTGAAGATTGTAGATGCTATCAAGGACAACTTTTATAATTGGATCACCCTGAGCTTGATTGGATTTGAAGTAAAGGTCAATGTCTTTCAATGACGTCTACCTACTCAGATGATTAAGGTAGAAACAATTGCCCTAGTGCAGCGCGACCCGAATAACCGACCATTAGACAAAGGCTAAAAACTTACTGTGCAAGCTTTCTTCCCTTTTACCTGAGTACCCTAGAGTTTTGGTAGTGGTATTTCCATCTTCTAGCAAAGAGTCCAAGATAACTGACGAAGATGAGATATCCCTCTATCTAAGTAAATAGACTGTTCAAAAGGAAAATTTACTAAATTTCCGACTATTTACAGTGGCAGAAAAGCATAGGAGCGAATATAAGTAGGGCTTGCTGCATAAGTGTGGAAGCTATGCCAGACAGTTCTTTCAGGAATTTTTTTTATCCTTCGGACAAGGAAATTATATCTTTTGGCTCAAAAACCTTGCACTTTCGTTGAAAATTCCCTAACACCTAATACCCATTGGTGACAAGTTAAGCAAAAGAGCAATTTGTCAAGCCCTTTCGGTTAAATTGCTGTATCCTTGACTATGTAAGCTATTGAGTGATTTATCATTCATTAGCGCTCACAGGTTAAAGTGCGATCGCTAATCCCAAAGTATGCGATCGCATCCCCTAGACTAACTGAGATAGTCTGTTAACCCAAAAGTCCCAAGCCAATGGCTCACTCACAGAAAAGTATTAGAGACCATACCAGGCGGTGAAACCAGCCCAATATAGATAACTCACTAATAGCTCAACAACTAGAGGATTTAGTCAAACCTTGCATGGCTAATCAATTAGCCTACTATCGCTCATTAGAGATGAGAAGTAGGATCTTGAGTTTACCATTGATGTTAGCAGTAGTATTGAGGAGAGTTGTGGAGACAAGTACCATCAGTAAGAGAGCTCAATCGAATGCTAGCAAGAGAAAACTTGCTGTGGGCTACTTGGTTATTTTATGTGGTTTTAATCGACCTAGCTGATGAGGTGGCTTCGGAGTTGGCAATACCTTTTGAAGATATTTCTGTAGAAATGGTTTTTCAATGAAGAATTCATTGATGTAATTGCCGAAAAAGAAGTCATAAACTAGTCATATGAAGGGATTCAGCCATCAATCGAGGCGATCGCGAATGTTAGCAACTACAGCCAGAGAATCAAGTCCCTGATTAACTAACTCTGGAAACTTGGATAGAGTCTCAATTATATTACGAGCAAAGTTATATTGAGGATCATCACCATGCTCAACTGTTAAATACTCTAGTAATTCTAGAGCATAGTCTGGAAAACCCAAAATATCAGCTATACATGCTAATTTTAGGATACGCTTTGGTTCTTTGATTGGTGTCTTTGCATCCTCTCTAATGGGATCACGGAAGTAGCAAGCATCTGCCCAGATTAATTGACCGGCACGAGCTGGTGAGCGCACGGGCGAGCAAGCACGAGTAGAGCGACACCAGTAATGATCTGTCAGTAGATCAAATAGTACAAAACCACGTTTTCTAAGGTAGGGATCTACATCAGCGAAAAGAGGTTGATTGGCGTATAACTGAGAAAACTCAACTTCAGCCTGAACCCCTAGTATAGTGCTTTCTAAAAGCACCGATGCTCCTGCTAAGACATCAAGTTCTGCTCCCTGCACATCAACTTGAAGGAAATCAATTTCCTCAATTCCCTCCGATTGACAAAAAGCATCTAGAGTAGTGGTTTCCAGTTCTACAGTAAACTCTAATTGAAGTGAATCTCTAAATCCATTAAACCGCTTGATGTAAGGTTCGTTAGGAGGATACAATGAACTACAATCTAAACTTTTGGTGACATAAAGTGTAGATTCTCCTTCGGACTTAGCCAAGGCTAGGGGAATATGTTTTTCCGTCCAATTAATCTGTCTCGCTTCCACTTCTGCATTGGCTACCTCACAAGCATCAGCATCGGCATCAAATCCATAAATAGTCAGGTTAGGAGCAAGTAACCCCCAAGCTCCCGAACCATAGTCATCACCTTCTAACAACTTCCGAGAGCCAACAATGCAAACTGTCATGTGTATTTGCTCAAGCTGACCACTTTCTTTGAGGCTTGGTACGAATAAAGGCATAATTGATAATTGATAATTGATAATTGATAATTGATAATTGATAATTGATAATTGATAATTGATAATTGATAATTGATAATTGATAATTGATAATTGATAATTGATAATTGATTAATTTGGTTTAAGATTTCTCCCTAGCTGCCAGGTTAGACAAAACTGATTCTAGTTGTTCCACGGCTCGTGCTTGACTAAATTGAAGCATAGCCCGTTGCTGTCCTTTCTGAGTAATAGCTTCCCACTCAGCAGGATCTGTTGGGAGAGAGGACAAAACTTCTGCTAGAGCAAGGCAATTTTCTGACTCAAAGAGGAATCCGCTCTCGCCATGTTCAATTATCTCCCCCGCTCCTCCTGTACCACTAGTAATCAGTGTTAACCCCGCAGCCATTGCTTCAATTTGGCTGATGCCGAAAGGTTCTTGAAAGCGGGAAGGAAATACTAGCACATTGTGGGTTCGATACAACTGCTTGAGTTCCTGTCGCGAGAGAGCACCAGGAAATTCAACCAACTCTTGCATTCCTTCTGACTCAATAAACTCATGGAGAGCCTGAACAAATTCTGGTTGAATTGTACCCCCAGCGATAGTAGCCCTAAACTTAACATCAGCAGCATGGAGTAAAGAAAGAGCCTCAATAAGAACATCTGCTCCTTTGTAGGGCATAACTAAACTCGCATAGGCAATCCGGAGCTCAGCATGGGAGGGGAGTTCAGCCTGATAAAATTCCTCAACTGCTGCACCAGGATAAATAACTTGGGTAGTTTCTGTCGGGTAACCCTGTTGTTGTAAATGCTGGCGCAGCCAATCGCTACAGGTGAGATATTGATGTTGACTACTCCGGGGTGCTAGTTCACGAAAATAGCCAGGGTTAGCATTCATCACATAGTGAGCCACGGGTACGCCTGCTGCCAAAATCTGTTCGAGGAGTTCCAACCCCAAGAAATCAATATTACCGGCTAGACAGACATTTGGTTGGAAATCTAACAACTCTTGAGCCAGAATTTGTCGATTTTTCTGAGTCACTGATGCCACCTGTTCTGGGGAAAACCAGTATGTACCTTGATTAGTCCAAGCTCCACCTAAGGATAAGCAGCGCCGAATGATCGGTTCTGAATCTGTCTGTGTACAGTTAGTAGTATGATCTTGGGTGTCACTTGTCAAAACCAGAACTTCGTGATGGCGACAATGCAACAATCGAGCACAATCAGCGATCGCTCGTTCATATCCTCCAATCACTTGGGGAGGATAAAGATTGGTTAAAATAACGATTTTGAGCTTTTCCAAGCTACCACACCCTATTTACTATCAAGATATCTTTGCCACATTTGCTCGTAGGCTTTTTCCATTTCGCAGGTAAACTGTTTAGCATTCCATAAAGGAGCTGTTTGTCGGGATTGCCGCAGTTGCCAGGAGATTTGTTGCCGCAATGCAGCATCTTTGCCTAAACGAATTCCCCACTCCAAATATTCGTCATCAGTCCAAGCAATCCCTTCTGTCACCCCAGCATTGAGCATCATGGTATAACTATTACGAGCTGAAAATTGTTGCCCAACTCGGGTAACTATGGGGATACCCATCCACAAAGTTTCTAAAGTAGTAGTAGCTCCATTGTAGGGATAGGTATCTAATACTACATCAGCGATACCTAAATTGGCTCGATGAACATGTTCTGAGACAAACTCTGGTAAAAATTTCAAGCGCTCAGTATCGACACCTGCTTCTTCGGCAATCTGGTTAAAGAAGCTTTCAATCGACTGTTTATCTGATCTACCTTTAATCAGGAAGTAGCTATTGGGAACTTCCTTGATAATTTTCAGTTGTAGTCGTGCCATAACCGAATTAAGCTTGTATCCTTTCTGAGGGCAAAGATAGACTACAGCGTCATCGGGAATATCTAAGTGATCTCGACGCAGAGTAGGCACAGCCACCTCAAAACCATCTACTGCTACATAAGTTTGAGGCAGTCTCCAGATGGTTTCTGTGTAGTAATCTTGAGCAGATTCCGGTAAAACATAAGGATCTGCAAGAAAGTAATCCACTGCTGGCACACCGGATGCATCCCAACCCAACCAAGTAACTTGAACTGGTGCTGGCTTGAGTGCCATAATCTCGCAGGTAGTATCCAGGGTGATGCTATCAAGATCAATCAAAATATCAATTTCATCTTGATAAATTTTTTCAGCAATTTCCACCCCATCACTATCTCCTCGGTATACTTGATGTCCTTGATGGAGATACCATTCTTGTAAGGGATCGTTAAGCTGACTGTAATTAATCAAATAGGGATAAATTTGAAAGCGTTCTCGGTCATGATACTGGAATACCCACCGTGCCAACCAGCCCACTGAATGGCTTCTCAGACAATGGGATAAGTATCCAATCTTGAGAGGTTTAGTTTTACTACCTCTGACAAGCTGAGTGTATACCTCAGCTTGCTCTTTACCATATATACGCACATTAGCTTGGCAAAGCTGCGCGATTTGATTTTGAATATAGCGATTTCTTTTTGGTTCGTCCTGTATATAGGGGAGAAAATAAGTGGAATTAAAGAGGCGTTGAACTGTAGCTTGGTTCGGTAATTCTGGCTTTTCTTGGAACAGGGCAACAATTAGCTGTTCTTGCTCCTGCAACACTTCACAAGCTTCCTGCCAATATCCACCCGCACTCATTAAAGCTCGCAATAAGATATAAGCACCACTAATTTTGTCTGGCAGGGTTTGTGATAAAGACTTACATAACTTGGCTGTTTCTATTCCTTGATCATAATCTCCTGCATTTTGATAAAAACAGGATAGATGACGCAGAACTTCGATATGTTCTGGTTCTAAACGTAAATACAGTGCCAGGAATTTTGCTGCTAATCCCGGACACTTTAACGAGTAGGAAATTTTAATTGATGCCGGTAATAAAACGATCAGAAAATCTATAGGAGGTTGGACATGGATAACACAGGCTGTGGCAAATTCCAAAGCTGAACTATGCCAAAAAGCCTTTTCTAGGACATTTTGTAATACCTTTAACAGTAAATCAAGCTCTAGACTAACCTGTTCACCTGAGTTAAGGAGTTCAACGACGCCTAGAGCCGCCATCTCCTCGTCAGTAAAAATCTCGAGCTTGAGGGCTAAATCCATCAACTGCAAGAGATTGTTAATTTCTGTCGGGCTAATTTCTCGCAGATGCTTCCGGATTGCCCAAGCTAGGGAATAATCAGCTAATTTTTCCTGCCTGATGGCTTCTGTTTGCAGAACTTTTACGAGTTCTGTTGCCCAGAGTTCAACTTCTTCCGGCTCACCCTCAGCCATTACCAGTAACCAGGTTGTCTGCGCTTCAACTTCTTGCCCTTGTAGCAGCAGCATCAAGCCTAAGTGCCAGTAGTGAGGATTTAACATCCGGTTGAGCAGCAATTAACTGCTCATAAAGGTTTGCCGCTTGGCTATAGTCTCCTTTGAGTAGATATTGACTAGCTTCTTGTTGCCAGTTAGCTACATTAGTCAAAGCGCATTCAACAATCATCGGGAATGGGGATTTTCCTTCCTTGCATTAGTGAGTAAAAGCTTGTGATTTATTGCTTGTACTCATTAGAAGAAGTGGGTAGAGTTTTTTACCCACCTCAGACAACGGTTTATACCTATGGGGCACCCAGATCTACATACTTATTCGGGCATGTCGGTCCAGCGGTAGTATAATTAGTTTCATCTTGCCCCTTTAAGTTCTTATCAACTACCTGAGCCACCTCAGTTTCGCATACTACACCTAGGGTAGTTGCCTCACTAGTATCTGCAATTACACCTACATTCACTCCTCCGATATAAGCCTTGAGCGCCTCTGCCTTTTGCCGTGCTTGGTTGGTAACTGCGCTACTACCGGGTTGTAAAGGAGCAGTAGCACCACTTGCAATTACGTAACTATAGTTAGCAGTTTCAGTCTTGATACCCAGCCCTAAATCACCAAATTTGTCATTGTTAGCAAAGTAATTTTTCTCCAGGTAGTGGGTTTGCTGAGCTCGTACCATTGAACCCACATAAGTTTTGGCTTCTGATTGCTTGGCTTTATTCGCTTGGTTCAAGAAGGCAGGTAGGGCAATGGCAGAGAGAATACCAATGATGATGATTACAACCAGCAGTTCAATCAGTGTGAAACCTTCATCTGGTTTACTCTGGTTCAGATACTGGAGGTATTTAGCTTTCAGTTCGGTCTTCATAAGAGGTCTTTCCTTGTGATCTGGGATGCTTATCCTATAACTCTTAGACCTAACTTACCCGTATAGCATTCGTTTTCTATCACCTGCCTGAGGAAATTTTTCGGTAGTATCCGAAGTTAGGCAAATTTAAACCGAAGAATTTGGGGAGATGCTTCACTCCACTGCGTTCCGTTCAGCATGACATAAGTTCAATTTTTACCTGTGAGCAGTATAGGGCTCGATCATTAAGTCAACTGAACGTAAAACTCATGCTCCACAAGGAACTTAACTTCCTTGCTATTAGCCGGTGAGTTTAAACTCTGGGTGGGAGTGGAAGTCAACCGTTAATATATCTCTAGCTTAAGTTGATACGAATGCACGTTGCTGTGCCCCTACAGTGGGTCGTCTCTATTAAACTAAAAGCGCAACTACATCCAGTAATTTCAACAGTTTTTGCTCATCAATAATTGTGTCTTTTGGATTGGGAAGTTTCATTACTGATATGGTACACCCAACCGATATACGCCCATCTCTCAGAGATGGTATAAGTTAAAGCTCGATCATTACGTATCCCTGCTCTTCAAGTCCAGTCAGTGCTTGTCTGACGATTGTTAAAGCCTCCTCTTTGGTTATTGTTTCCAAGGTTACTGGGTTCACTGGGTACAATTTCTGCCATAATTCCACCAGCGATCGCATCAACTGAGCTGACTCCAATAAAGGTAACAGACAAGCAGCAATAGTACTGTCTACCACTGACTGCCATCCAGGAATCAACAGATACTTACTGATCTCAAATGAGTTTAATTGGGTAACACAGCGGACAATTTCTGTTTTCACTGTTGGTGTTCTTAGCTGTGGATGCAGATGTACCTTGGCTTCTTGCCAGTCAGCAGTTGTCCAGTCAGCAACTGGTATCCACGGTTGGGTTTGCTCAGGATGCCCACACCAGAAATCTAACAGCCGGTGAATGGGATGTAAAAGTTCAAATATACGCAGTCGCTCTTCCTGTGAAATTTCTGGCAAGCTCATGCTCCAAAATACCGGCAAATTATCTGGTTCTTTGAACAAATCGATCAATTCCCATTGTCGCCAATTTACCATACTGATAAATTCCAGGTCTGCTGCCCTCAGAGCTGCAAATAAATCAGAAATTGAGTATCCCTTATCCCCTTGGAATAAATAGTTCATTAAAACCGATTGTTTACCATCTTCTCCTTCATAACCGGAATGCCAGGTTTTGGCCTTGAGGTCAACACCATTCTTTAAAGCCTTCATAGTTTCTAAGGCAATTTCAATTTCCATGTCCTCGGGATTGCCCTCCATCAATCCCATGATCTCGAATAGTTCTTGAGCACGAAAATAGCTGACTCTTTGATGGGAACTGTGAAGATTGCTGCGAATAATTCCCTGGGGCTTGAGCACTGATTTCAGTGCCTCTAAGGCAAGAGCTGGTTCAGGAAACAAGTAGAGCAGCTCATCACAATTAATGTAGTCAAATTCTAAGCCAAGACTTGGTAGATCATAAATAGATAGTACATAAAATTCTGCATTTTCAAACCCATGATGCTTGAGGCGCTGACGTGCCAAATCTAGAGATTTTTCAGATATATCAATACCAACAATTTTAGCTCCAGGGTTAGCTTCTGCCAGTATTAATGATTTGTAGCCACTACCACACCCAGCATCTAAGATAAGTTTGTCTTCCGTCTTAATTATCTTTTTATTTCTTAGATAATAAGGTGTTACTACATTATGAAGATAAAGAGATGTCGGCTCATTTTTAGGGGAGCGGTCTATCGGAATTCTTGGGTAAGGACCAAATTCAAATTGCTGACGAATTTTCTCGATTAACTCAGATGATTGATTTTCCATAGATACTATTTAATGATGATTTTTGGGATACTTAGTTAGAAATTACACCTCATCCTCCAACAAACACACACCCATCTCTCAGAATCGGTTACAATAATTTAAACGTAGTCGTTATGAGTTCATCTAGAAATATGTCTAACTCAACCATAGAAAATATAGTAATCATTGGCTCTGGTCCTGCTGGCTACACAGCTGCCATTTATGCAGCTAGAGCGAATTTAAAACCTTTGATGTTTGAGGGTTTCCAAGCTGGAGGAATTCCTGGAGGTCAGTTAATGACGACAACGGAAGTAGAGAACTTCCCTGGATTTCCCACTGGAATTACTGGCCCCCAACTGATGGAACAGATGAAAGCTCAAGCAGAGCGCTGGGGAACAGAATGCTATACAGAAGATGTCACCTTTGTTGACTTGAGCCAGCGTCCTTTTGTTATTCGCTCTCCAGAACGGGAAGTCAGAGCCCATAGTATTGTAATTGCCACTGGTGCCACGGCAAAACGATTGGGTTTGCCCAGAGAAGCAGAATATTGGAGTCACGGTATTTCCGCTTGTGCCATTTGTGATGGTGCGACACCGATTTTCCAAGGTAAGGAGTTGGTAGTAATCGGAGCTGGGGACTCAGCAGCTGAAGAATCCGTCTATCTTACTAAATACGGCTCTCATGTACATATGTTGGTGCGCCGAGACGTAATGCGAGCGAGTAAAGCGATGCAAGACAGGGTGCTGAATAATCCGAAAATCACCGTTCACTGGAACACAGAGGCAATAGACGTAGTTGGTGAGAATAGTCGGATGACGGGGGTCAAAGTCCGGGATAATCAGACTGGTGAAGAAAAGGACATTCCAGCTAGAGGACTATTCTACGCCATTGGTCACACTCCCAATACTTCCTTATTCCAAGGGCAACTAGAACTGGATGAGGTGGGTTACATTGTTACTAAGCCTGATTCAGTAGCAACCAGTTTAGAAGGGGTTTATGCTGCTGGAGATGTTCAAGATCATGAATTTCGTCAAGCGGTAACTGCTGCTGGTACTGGCTGTATGGCAGCTTTGTTGGCAGAACGATGGCTTTCTGCTCAAGACTTAATTCAGGAGTATCATCAACAACCAGAATCAGAACAGCCAGTAGCAGAGGTAACTGAGGAAAAACCTGTAGCTGATACGGCAGAAACCTTTAAACTTACCGCTACCCGTCATCTTGGAGGCTATGCTTTACGTAAACTATTCCATGAAAGCGATCGCTTACTTATGGTTAAGTATATCTCCCCGAGCTGTGGCCCTTGCCACATCCTCAAGCCAATGTTGGATAAGGTGGTAGATGAGTATGAGGGTCAGATTCACTTTGTAGAGATTGATATTGAGCAAGATCGAGAGATTGCTGAGAACGCTCAAGTGATTGGCACACCGACTGTACAGTTTTTTCAGGACAAGGAGTTAGTAGAGGAATTTCGAGGTGTCAAGCAAAAGAGCGAGTACCGCCAAGTGATTGACAAATATGTGCCAGCAGGTGTTGCTAAGAAAAAGTAAGGGACTTCTTCTGAAGGCAGGGAGCTCCCGAACAGAGGAGGAAAACCGTAGAATAGTAATAAAGGAGGCAACGATAATTTACTGTAGTTGCCTTCATACTATCTACTTTTGGGAGTTAGCGCGAGCGTACTGAATCTGGGAAACTACTAAGAAATAAGGAACCGATTATGCTCAGTGGTATCAAACAGCGAGGAGTCGTTGGTAAAAACGGCAAAATTGAGATTCAAACATCTGAGCTACCAGAGGGAACCTTCGTTGAAATCATTGTCTTGATTGAACAAGATGCTATTGAATCAAATACTAGCCAAAACATTCCACAAGATACAACAGAGTATTTGCTATCTACCGAAGCTAATCGTTGTCACTTGATGAGTGCGATTGAACATGTAGAAACAAAAAACAATCTGGTAAGTTTTACTCCTGAGGAATGGAATGAGGAATATAACATTCACTCCTGAGGCATTTGAACAGTTCAATGATTGGGGAACACAAGATAAGAAAATTTATCGCAAGATCATATCCCTGATTAATGACATCCTTCGTCAACCGTTTACTGGACTTGGCAAACCTGAAGCTCTAAAGCATGAACTAAAAGGATATTGGTCACGGCGCATTACCGATGAACATCGTCTAGTGTATCAGGTGAGTGAGACTCAAATCATTATTTTAAGTTGCCGATTTCATTATAATGACTAAGGTAGTATGCGATCGCGACTTCCTAGAATAAAAGATTTTAGTTCACTACTTTTTGTCGGACTCCTGAATAAAATCCAAATTCTTCCAGGCTGGTAACTTGTTTCTATATTACCAAGTTTCCTTTGACAATGTATGAGCTTGTAACTTGAGAAAGAACGGATCAAGACTGCTGTCTTCGTCAGCGTATACAATATCCAATTGGTTGGTGATCTGCTCTGGCTTATGAACTTGCAAATACTCTTGGAGCGCTACAGCATAAAGCTCACTACGAGACAAACCTATCCGTTTGGCAAATTGTTCAGCAGCCTCGAAAAGAGGATCAGGAATTGAAATAGCTGTTTTCATGGATTGGTATAACTGTGGTTATACCTTGATGCTATCTACTTTTGGGAGTTAGCGCGATCGCACTAGCTCTGGGAAACTACAAAGATTGACTTTTAACGTCCTGAGGCTCCTGATTCTCTGTTGCTGTCACCGGTGTTCGGAGGAGTAGCAATCAAGTCTGCTTTATCTTTTTCCCTGCTCTTTTGGTTGCTTGCACAATAATATATCTACAGTTTGTTGTGTTGGGAACTTTAAGTATGGAACGCCGCAATTTTCTCAAATACCTCAGTCTGGCATCTGCTGGATTTAGCTTTAGTGCTTGTAGCGAAAATAATCTTTTCAATTTCTCCAACCGCATCGGCTCTGGCAAAGATAGTGAAGAGTCAGCGGTTGACTTTGGTCAATTAGAGAAAACTTACCTGACTATTGGTTTTGTCCCTACAATTGACTGTGCCCCTCTAATCATTGCCAAAGAACAGGGATTTTTTGAACGCTATGGCCTTAACGTCAGTCTGAGTAAGCAAAATGACTGGCAGGCTATTGAGGAGGGTTTACTCGAAAACCGTTTCGATGCCTCCGCTGCCTTATTCGGGATGCCGATGCTGGCTCAGCTCTCTTCCACAGAGGCTCCCATGATTTCTTTGATGGTACTCAACCTCAATGGTAGCAGTATCACCCTTTCCCCAAAAGCTTGGAAAGCTGGTATTCGCCCTTCGACGGAATACATCCAATTCCAGGAGTTTGCCGACTCCTACAGAAAATACATCAGAGGATTCGATGAACCACTAAAGTTTGCGATCGAAACTTCTTCGATAGACAACTATAACTGCCGTTACTGGCTCTCAACGATGGGGATTAATCCGGAAAAAGACATCGAGTTGATTGAGATTAGTCCTTCCCAAATGATTTACAAAATCCAGGCAGGGATGGTAGATGGTTATAATGTCACCGCTCCCTGGAACCTGGAAGCAGTTTTGGAAACAGCTGGATTTATCGCTTTTGTCAGTCGGGATATTTGGCAGGGTCATCCAGGAAAGGTGCTGGCAACCATGGAGTCATGGGTTAAGGAAAATCCCAAAACTGCCAGAGCTTTGGTTGCTAGTGTACTAGAAGCTTGCCAGTTTTGCGAGCAAGTAGAAAACCAGCCGTCAGTTACAAAGATTATTTCCCAAAGAAAGTATCTCAATACTGATGTCAAGTCCATAGGAGGATCTCTTGTGGGTACTTATAACTACGGTGGCTTTGATGGGAAAGACAGACTTGTGGAAATTCCCGACTTCAACTTATTCCACTTCCAAGATACTGATTATCTAGAACCACCCAATCATGCTAACTATCCCTGGCGTTCTCACGGAGTTTGGCTGCTAACCCAAATAATTCGCTGGCGTCAGGGTGAACAACAGGAGTATCCCAAAGATGCGGATAAACTGATCGACAAGATTTATCCTGTCAAGATCTATGAAGATGTTGCCAAGGCATTAAAAATTGAGCTTCCCAGTGAGCGGATGAAGGTAGAACCAGCTGAGGTATTTATTGACAAACGCCAATTCGATCCTAGTCAGCCTGTTAAATACCTCAACAGCTTTGATATTCGAGCTAACCGCCCTCAGATCTTTGCACTGGGGGGTGAGCGAAAAAAAGGGTGGGGAGATGGGGAAATGGGGATATAGGGAGATAGGGAAACAAAGGAAAACTAATGATTTGAGAGGATACTTCGCTGGAAATTTCTTCCCTAATTTCGCTCACCCACACTGGAGTGATAATATCTCTCTTCTGTCAAACCGGGTTGAAACGTTGATTTTACGTTGGCTGTAATGCCGGAAATTCGTGGAAATATCCCAGAGTGACAGAAGAGAGTTAGTAAGGGTTTGAGAAATATTTGAGTTTCATCACATAGTTCCCTTTCTGTCCGTCTATCTACTGATGAAGGCAGGAAGCAGGAGTGTGCCTTATGAATTCGTCGATGCAAAAAAAGCATTGAGGATATGCATCAAATTCATATAAAAAAATATTTTGTAACTAAATATACTAATCAGACAAGAAAGAGATGCGATTCTTATGACTGAAGACAAGAAAAAAGCGACTAAATTTAACTCGAAAATCAACATTTTTGTGTAAGTATGTCTGCCATAAAGTTAGATTTAATTCAGCTAAACGGTTTGTTGATATTGATTGAGCAATTACTCTAAATTAAATTAAAGTAACTGCAATCAGGTAATAGCAATCCGCAAATAAATTCTTGATTAAGTAAAAACTTGTACTTTGTCAAGAATGTCTATTAATTTGGTTGATTAAGCTAATTAATCTAACAAAAAAGGGTCGATTTGGTTTGTAGATTGGTTGTTAAACAAAAGATGATTTTACTCAACCAATCTTCACCACTTTAACTACCAGTTAAGCTCCCGTCGATAAAGTTTTTCGCTCAGGAAAGGAACAGATGCTCAAAGAATTATGGTCA
>CBDCVG010000061.1:0-30708 GCA_965222765.1 Caldora sp. | reverse complement strand
TTGAACATATCTTTGAGCTGTTGATCAATGGGTTGAGCGATCGCCATACTCAAGAATATCCCTAAAATCATAGCCGTAGTCGAACCAATAAGAATGCTCCCAACAGCCCATACTTTACTCTGCTTCGTATACTGCTTAGCTGTCTCCTGAACTCCTGCTGCTAACTCTTGATTAATAGCCAACAGTGCTGTAATTGATTTTTCGACTCGTGTATCTAAATCTTTGTCTTTTAATTTAAGTTTTTGTAATTGATCTCGCAATTTTAGAGCCACTTCTTGCTCAGGATTAGTGATGCCATGTTGGTGGTATTTTTCTTCAATCATTACTAACTTATGATGTCTTTGCTTCCATACCCTCAAAGAAGACTCCAATTTTTGATATAGTATTCGCTCATCCTCGTTAGTAAAGGGAGCTGCTGATATTTGCTCAAACCCTTCGTCAATTTGTTTCCAGGCTTGTTCAATTTTTTTCAATTCAAGCTGCCTCTGTCTTGGCGACATTTCCATGTCAATCAGCCAGTGTTCTGCTGATTCTATTTGGTATTGTCCCTCTTTAATTTTCCACAGACCATCAACACATGGTAGATTCTTATCAGTTAAAATATTGACATAATTAGCTAGTTGAGGAACAGGGCTATAACCAATCAAGGTAACAGCTAAAAAAATGAAGCCCATTATTAAGAAAGCAGCACTTATCTTGTTTTTGATGTACATTTTATGAAAAGCAACTCTCTAACGATTCATTTATCTCTATGCTAAGTTAATCAATTACCTTAAAACGCCAATTACTATAAGTATGCCTCAACAGCCAAACCGCAAGTCATCTCTTATCCTCTGTCTTTCCTACTTTCTACAACAAAACTCTGTTCACCTTGCGATTGTAACTATTTCGTTAATTTGGACTTTACCCACCGTTGGCTTGTTTATCAGTTCCCTGCGATACCGGGATGATATCCTCAGCAGTGGCTGGTGGACAGTCTTTCAACATCCTTTCGATTTTACCCAATACCAACTAGGCAATTATATTGAAGTACTAACGGCTCAAAGCATGGGAGAGGCATTTCTTAACAGCCTCGTCATTTCCATCCCCGCTACAATAATTCCTCTCACTATGGCTACTTTTGCTGCCTATGCTTTTGCCTGGATGAAGTTTACAGGTCGCCAGGTATTGTTTATCGTGGTGGTAGGCTTGCTAGTAGTACCCTTGCAGATGACTCTCATTCCTGTGTTGCAAGCCTATAGGCTATTGGGACTTTCCGGAACATTCTTAGGTATTTGGTTAGCACACACAGGTTATGGTATGCCCTTAGGAATCTATCTATTGCGCAACTATGTTGGTGGGTTACCCAAAGATTTAATTGAGGCAGCAGCAGTTGATGGTGCTTCCCACCTCCAGATATTTACCCGATTAATTGTACCCCTTTCCCTGCCAGCGATCGCATCTTTTGCTGTCTTCCAATTTTTGTGGGTTTGGAACGACTTGTTAGTAGCCTTGGTTTACTTGGGAGGTACACTAGATGTTGCCCCTCTCACCATACGTTTAACCAATATGGTTGGTTCTCGCGGGCAAGATTGGCATATCCTTACTTCCGGTGCGTTTATTACTATGATTGTGCCGCTGATTGTCTTTTTCTCCTTACAACGTTATTTTGTGCGGGGTATTTTAGCTGGTTCGGTTAAAGGTTAAAGACAATCAACAACACAAAATAGAATTAGGGTACTTGGAGAAAAAGTTATATTAACTCCAGTTAATTGCTCATAGTTCCAATGTTTGTACATCATGCTGTGATGGTATTTTTATTGTGCCATTAAACAATACTTGATATTATCTCTATTTTATGTAAAAAAGAAATTTTTTGCTTCTAAAGTATTAGGCAAAAATTCTTTAGCTTAGCTTGGGAATGATCTACTACAATATGGCTTACCGTGATTTTACCCTTGGCGAACTTGTAAAAATTTTCAATTTGAATATTAATCAAACTAAGGGTTTATTTGCCGCTGTTGACGAAGTAGAATGCAGCGAATATTTAAAGTTTAGTATAGAAGAATATCTTGCTTTCACTCAAGAAATTAATCTACACAAACCCAATGATAAATTAGTTACCTATTCAGTGTTAATGGAAGCAAAATATCAAGTAGAAACACAAATAAGCTTATTTTCAGAAGTGAATTTTAATGTAGATTCCGAAATGGGATTGAAGGGGACTTGTGATTTTTTGATTAGTCTTTCTTCTGAAGACTTTATTAGTAATCCAGCGATTATTATTGTTCAAGCAAAAAATGAAAATCTTAACCATTGGTTCGGGCAATGTGTCGCACAAATGCTGGCAGCTCAGTTATTTAATGAATGGGAAAACAATGATATCAAAACAATTTATGGTGTAGTAACCAATGGAACTGTTTGGAAATTTATGAAGCTAGTTGCTCAAGTTATTTATATTGATTTAACTGCATATCATATTAGTTATGTGGAAAAAGTTTTAGGTATTTTATCTAGTGCAATTACACACACAGCAGTTTTACTTAAATGAAACTTAATTTGGTCATTAGTTATTCGTCATTGGTCATTAGTCATTAGTTAGAGTAAAATACTTGAGCTAATCATTACTCTCGATAAAAAAGGCAGGAGGCAGGAGGCGAGGGAGGAGGTAGAAGGAAGGAAGGAGATATTGTTTCTTCCATTCAATTGGGGGTGCGAAGCACTCCTGGGTTGCTCTTCAGAAACTAAAAAATACTGATTTAGGTCTGAAAACCTTGATATGATTAGTTTCTAGCTTTTTTCGGCGATTCAATCAATTCTTAATTCTTAATTCTTAATTCTTAATTCGCCGTCAGACCCTTATTACTTAAAAAGCATGGACTATGGTTTCTCCTTGCTTGAGTTTTGCCACAAGATCACCACTCCCATCTTTCCCCAGCAACTTGACTTTATCTACCCGCAAAGGTATCAACCGCTCACGATTAGTAACCAAGGCAACTTCTGAGGCTAATGATGCTGGTAAAATTCCCACCAACATATCCTTAGCAGTTTTGAACTGTAGTGCTTGAGTACCAATTTCTCCCCGATTTACTAGCCTAACTGCACTGACTGGTAGGCGTTTTCCGTATCCCTGCTCAGAAACCAAGAGGAGATTGCCATCAGCTTTAATTGTCACACAACCAACCAACTGCTCTCGACGCCGTAACCGAGAGGCTTGATTCCCCTGAGCAGTACGTCCCATCAACGGCAACTGTTGGTCATTAATTTCAAAGCGCAATAGTCGTCCATTGCTAGTAGCTAAGACGACTTGCTCGGTTGGTTGAGCAAGACGAACATACTTTAATTGGTCATCATCCTTCAACTTAAGCAAAGTCAACCCACGGGTTGTAAGATGTGTTAACTCAGAAACCCCCAAGCGCTTAATACGTCCCTGCTGGGTGAGCAAAATTAGATTGAGGTTCTCCATCCCATCAACCAGAATAAAATGAGTTACAACCGCTTCTGATTGCACCGACTTAGGTAGCAACTTTACTAAAGCAGTTCCTTGCCTACGTCCTGCAGCAGGGGGAATATCTCTTACTTTGACTGGGTAGGCTTTTCCACCGCTAGTAATCACTACTAATTCTTGTTGAGTGAATGCTACTTGAGTCTGAACAACAAAGTCTTCCCCATTCTTCGATGTTGTCGCAGCACTGGAGCCACTTCGCTGAGATTTTGTTTCTTTTGTGGGACGCTGCCGTTGCACATACCCTTGGTAACTAAATTCTATAACCGTTTCTTCTTCAAGATGGTTAGGATCTGAATCAGCTGTTGATAGGGAAAGAGGCAGGGATGGAGATGAAGAAGAACTTTTCTCCTTTTTTTGTCCCTTTTTCTTCTCTTTGTTTCCTTCCTCAACCTGCTTGCTATCCCCTTTCCTGGGGGCAAAAGAGCGTATTTTTGTACGACGGGAGTCAGCGTACTTACGTTTGAGCGATCGCAAATCTTTTTTGAGAGCTTTGAGCAACTCCTGCCGATTTCCGAGTAATTGCTCCAACTCCTCAAGGCGCTCTCTCAATTCATCATATTCTGTCTGTAGTTTTTGTTGCTCTAAACCAGTGAGGCGTCGCATAGGCATTGCCAGAATAGCATCTGCCTGAGTATCACTCAGGTTTAACTGTTCCTGTAGAGCGACTTTAGCCGTTGTACCATCGGGAGCTTTTCTAAGGATATCAATAAGAGTATCTAGTTGAGCTAAGGAAGCCAGTAAACCATCAACTAGGTGTAGGCGTTTTTGTTTTTGCTCCAGTTCATAGGTATATTGTCGGGTGAGAGTCTGCTCTCGGAACCTCAAGAACTCTTCTAATAATTGCCTTAGATTGAGCTGACGGGGCTGTCCGTCCACTAAAGCTAGCATAATTGCTCCAAAGTTCGTTTGGAGTGCGGTTTGCCTGTATAGCTGATTGAGAACGTCTTGAGCTTTAGTTTCTCGTTTGAGTTCCACCACCACTCGCATCCCAGAGCGATCGCTCTCATCCCGGATATCGGCAATTCCTTCGATTCGTCCCTGGTTAACCAAAGCCGCTATTTTTTCAATCCAGCCTGCCTTATTCACTTGGAAAGGCAACTCGGTTACGATAATTGCTTTACGACGGCGACGTCCTCGACTCCCTTGAATTTCCTCTACTTGTGTGATTCCCCGTAACGGGATACTACCACGACCGTTCAGGTAAGCTTCCCGAATACCGGAAGTATCAACAATTTCCCCCCCTGTGGGAAAATCTGGCCCCGGAATGAGTTTCCACAACTTCTCGTCTGGTAGATTGGGACGGTCAATCAGCGCGATTAAACCATCTACCACCTCTGATAAGTTGTGAGGGGGGATATTAGTTGCCATCCCCACTGCAATGCCAGAGCAACCATTGAGTAATAATACAGGTA
The DNA here is from genome assembly GCA_965222765.1 of Caldora sp. Classification (GTDB taxonomy): domain Bacteria; phylum Cyanobacteriota; class Cyanobacteriia; order Cyanobacteriales; family Coleofasciculaceae; genus Caldora. The sequence continues at coordinate 25,809 of CBDCVG010000061.1, read as the reverse complement.
GCTGAGCAGGTAACACTACTGGCTCTGCACCGGAGCTATCAAAGTTGTTGATAAAATCAACAGTTGCTTCACCAATTTCTGAAAGTAGGGCTTGAGCACCTATGGGAGCCAGTCGCGTTTCAGTGTAACGCATGGCAGCCGGTGGGTCATTATCCACCGAACCAAAGTTGCCATGACCAGCTAGGAGAGGATAGCGGGTCGAAAAGTTCTGTACGAGTCGCACCAGAGCATCGTAAACTGCCTGGTCTCCATGAGGGTGATATTTACCTAAAACATCCCCAACTACACGAGCACACTTGCGGTAAGGTCGATCTGGTGTTAGACCTAATTCGTACATGGCATACAAAATCCGCCGATGGACAGGTTTAAGTCCATCCCGAACATCAGGTAAAGCACGCCCGATGATCACACTCATAGCGTATTCCAGATAAGACCTTTGCATCTCCACATGCAGGGCTGTGGGGATAATCTGACCGGTCTCTAGCAAGTTTAGCTGTTTTGCCATGAGTTAAAGTTCCCTATTTCTGACCAAAATTTTATGAAGTATTGAGATATGGATGGCAACATTACCAAGTCCCTGTCAGACTTAATATCAAACCGTACTAATGAAAAGGACGAATTTCTTGAGACAACGCCCATGAAAACCGTTTTGATTGTAGAAGACGATCCAATTAATGCTCGTGTTTTTTCCAAGATTCTCACCAAGCGGGGGGGCTTAAATGTCAAGCATACTGAAGATGTGGAAGAAGTGATGGAAATAGCCCAAGCTGGGGGAGCTGATATCGTCTTGATGGATGTTTCCCTGGCTCACAGTGTTTACCAGGGTAAATCAGTAGACGGCATCAAAATTACACAGATGCTTAAAGCTGATACTCAAACTTCCAATCTGCCAATTATTCTAGTCACGGCTCACGCAATGGAGGGCGATCGCGAAAAGTTCCTCAAACAGAGTGGTGCTGATGGCTACATCTCTAAACCAGTTGTTGACCATCAGCAGTTTGTAGATCAGATTATGGCTTTACTACCAAAAGATACCTGAAACCTCTTTTCCAAGACGATACTTATATCAAAGAATCTCTTGATAGCCTGTTCTACATTCTCTACTGATGAAAGTTTGACAGGGAGTAAATTCCCCATGGACTTATCCCCTAAATTCTATTTATGGGATAAAGCCTCTGATTTTTTGTCATTATCACTGTATTGAGTTACTTGTGTCCACTAAGGCAGTATAGACTTAATCCATAAAAGAGCCATGGCAATTTCTCCCTATGGATTTATTGCCTTAGGTACATATGTACTAAAAAAAGACACTTTTAGCAACCCCTGGAGTACAAGCTGATACTCAGTTGCCTTCAAAGATTCAGTTTAGGTAATGATTACAGGGGGAAATCATTACTTGGACACAAGGACTTAGCGAATAACGGCCTCAATCCTGGGAATTGCCAGAAACTTTTGAGTTTCCGCTAGCAGACGTTCACCCCAGAGATTTTCCTTGAGAAAATCCAAATCGGCATAGCGACTGTCTAGGCGAAGGGCTGCTGCTCCCATTGCTATAGCCTTTTCCCTCTCACCTTGAGCGTATAAAGCTACTGCCACTGCCAGCTGGGGTTCCGCTGCCTCTTCATCAATTGAGATCGCAGCTTCCCATTTTTCAATTGCCCCATTTACATCACCCTGTTCATACCTTACCAACCCAATGTTGTTGATAGCAGGCCAGAAGTTTTTTTCTGTAGCCACAGCCTTCTCATAAGCACTGACTGCTTTGGGATATTGCTTAAGCTGGTAATGAGCATTACCCAAGTCAAATAGAGCTTCTGGAACATCAGGTTTGAGCTTCAACCCAGTTTCCAATTCACTGACAGCTTTAGCATACTCACCTTTTTGGAAATAGGCTGAACCCAAACTAAATAAAATGCCTGATTCATTTGGTTCTAGAGATAGGGCTCGTTTTAAAGCAACAAGACCTTTATCTAATTCCTTGTTTTGTACATACAAAGTACCTAAAATAAACCAGGTTTGATAGCGCTTAGGAGCCAGTTGTGTCGCCAATTCAGCCCTAGGCAAGGCTAGGTCATATTGTTGAAAGCGCACCAACTGAACCGCATCCTGAGCCAAATTCAAGCCTTGCTCCTCTAGCTCCTTTGAATTTAGCTGTAGGGTATAGGGTAGGAGTCCTTGTCCAGAAACTGGTGTTGGTACAGCTAGTAAACCTAGGAGAACAAAAAGGGAAATTAAAGGAATACGCTTGGACACGGCAAAGCCTCGAACGACAATAAGGAGATAATCTTTAGCTTAACTTGCCAGAAGTCAGACACTATATCTGCAAGATCAGAACCAGTCCTTAAATTGATTTAAATCTAGAGCCTGGAAATGAACTAAGCTTAGCTTTCTGTCCAGCACGGTCATAATGATTCAGTAATCTAGACGCAAATGATCGCTTACTCTGGAGTACAAGTCTTCTCGCTGTCCTAAATTTCCCTTAACGATCGCACCCACTGAAAATCACTATCACTCAACGCTGGCACTGGCTGCACTGAATAATCGATCGCAAAATCTAGAGCCGCCTCCTGGTACACTTGTCTCAAAACCTCAGATAAATTGACAACAGGTTCCTGATCTCCAGACTGCAAAGGAAGCAAGAATTGGGGAATCGACTCCCGCACATTAAACGGGTAGAGTTCAGCTTCGGGACGGAGATTAGCCCGACTGACCAGAATACGGTAATCTGATGGAATCACTTCCACCATTGGCATACAGTTTCCCCTTCTCAGCAGATCGATTTCCACTAAGTGAGTAGCACTATGCAAAACCTTTTGTCGCTTAGTTAGATATTGCTCTCGACCTTTACCTTAATGTCGGCAGAAGGCTCCCGCTATAACCGAGGCGGATTTATCGAGGCGTAGCCGAGTACCGCCAATGGTTTAGCGGTGAGATGAATGCCGACCAGCTAACAATTGAGCGGTAGGGAATCCAAATAATTAGGGCTTGCTGAATAAGTCGTAACTTTCGGGTTTGAATAGGTGGTAGGTGGTAGGTGGCAGGTGGTAGGTAAGGGAAAGAGGTGGTAGGTGTTAGGGATTTTTGACTTACGGTGCAAGGTTTTTGAGCCAAAAGATACAAAAACCTTGCACGCCTGCTAGGCATAAAATGATTGAAAGCTTTGTCTGGTATAGTTTACACACTTTTGCAGCAAGCCCTAATTATACCTGTATTCGCAGTGGGTAACAGATGTTATGCTTGGTCTCATGCTAGTCATTGAAGCCAAGCTCAAAGGAACCAAAGTTCAGTACAGCAAGTTGGATGAAGCAATCCGAACAGGGCAGTTCATCCGCAACAGCTGTTTGCGCTATTGGGAAGATAACAGACGGGTCACTCGTAACGACCTCCAAAAGCTTTGCGCCCTACTAGCTAAGGACAAACTTGCCCCTTGGGCGAAAAAACTTAACTCCCAAGCAAGGCAGGCTCACGCTGATAGGGCATGGTCTGCCATTCAGCGTTTTTATGAAAACTGTAGATTAGGAAAACCCGGTAAAAAAGGCTATCCTCGCTACAAACAATTCAGTCGTTCCGTCGAGTACAAAAATTCAGGGTGGAAATTGTCTGCTGAGAGAAGGACTATAACTTTCACTGATGGTTTTCAAGTCGGAATGATGGATTTGTGGAGTTCTAGGGATTTAGTTTGGACCAGAGAAAAACAAATCCGAAGAGTTCGAGTCATAAGACGTGCTGACGGCTACTATGCTCAGTTCTTAGTGGATTGGGATAGACGAGAGGAGCATGAATTTCAAGGGAAAATGACGGGAATTGATTTAGGACTAAAAGAGTTCTATACCGATTCCGATGGAAATACTGTTGACAACCCTCGATATTTGAGGAAATCCGAACGAAGATTAAAGATGCTTCAACGTCGGGTTTCCAAGAAACATGTTGAAAAGAAGAAACAGTCTAACAGATACCACAAGGCACGCAAGGCTTTAGCGAAGCAACATCTGAAGGTAAGTAGACAGCGTGAAGACAAAGCTCGTAAAGATGCTTTGGCGCTAGTTAAGTCGAAAGATTTAATTGTCTACGAGGACTTGAAGATACAAAACATGGTAAAAAATCACCAGCTAGCTAAATCCATCAGCGATGCATCTTGGTATCGATTCACCAAATGGCTTCAATACTTTGCCAAAGTGTATGGTGTGATAGTTATTGCTGTAGCGCCTCACAATACAACTGTTGATTGCTCATGTTGTAAGGCGAAGGTGAAGAAAACACTTAGCACCAGAACACATAAATGCAGTAGTTGTAAAACGGTATTAGACCGGGACCATAACGCAGCCAAAAACATCTTGAAAAAAGGATTATTGTTATTAGCTGAATATTTAAACGGTACTGTAGGGCATACAGAATCCGGAGCCAAAAGCTCGAAAGCGCAGGGAGAAACTGACCTCTGGCTCAAGAACGGAGACGCTCTTGTTCTAAGTCGGCTCGATGAACTGCGAACCAAGAACTCTTGGGAATCCCCCGCTATACCTCGTTAGAGGTTAGCGGAGGGAGGATGTCAACGCCTCGCTTATTCTTAGGTGAGAGAACTTCTACAACTGTTACCACCCTCCTTGTCTTGACTTCCCTAATCTCCAGATAGCGTTCAGTAATTTCTTCAGTCAGGGGTACTGTTACCCGAACTGGCTTGCTTAAAACCTTAGTTGTGACTCCAGAGTTAGGCTCAGTTTCAGCCTTTCCTGAGAAAACAGATGCATTACTGATACCAACTAGTAGAGAATCTAAGTAAACCATTTTCTCGACAGCAGCTCGATATTTGGGTATTAATGAGGGATTAAGGAACCGTGCTAGCTGCACAATTAGCCAGGAGTGAACCTCTGTCCACAAAGAAGGATGCTCTAGATAAGGGTTCATCCCTGGGAAACTCGGTGCCATGATTGCAGGAAAATGAGAAAATGGACAATGGAAACTTGGGGTCGATAGTTAGTAAAAGTATAGTCAAATATAGACAGACTGAATTTCATTTCAGAAATTCCTTTCACTTTCACTTTGAGAGATTAATTCTCCTGGGGTGAACTACGCACCTCTCTATCCCATAGCGAGTAAACGCATTTGGGAATGCTTTTCGTAAAATATTGTAGGAACCCATTACATCAGATTGACAGAGAAATCCTCCATCTGTACGATATAAACCTCGCTTTATTCTTTTTCCTGAAAAAACTGGTTTTTCAGTTATCTGTCCATAAACTGGGAGCGGATCATTATTGAAAAAGTTAGAAGCACTAGTATAGGATTCTTCTTGAAGAATCACATGTATTCCTACTAATTGACATTTGTAAGTAATCATGTCAATTAATCGAGCATGGGGGATAGTCACAAATTTTTGGTTATTGACTTTCCCTAAGTTTACCTCTTGTTTCCAGCCGAGATTATTGCCAATAACTAAAGTGGTAATTTGTTGCTGTGTCAAGAGATTAACTAAATAACGACTAGCCTTGTGAAGATAATCATCTACTTTCTGATTTCGACAGCGAGTTAGACGGCGAATTCTTTGAGAAGTTTGACGATTACCTGGTAATCTAGATTGTAAGAAAGCACGACGTTGGTTATAAAATTGGTTCAGGCTTTTTAAGGGTCTGCCATTAATCAACAAAGGAGTAAAATCCGGTTGATTTGAAGTTACAGCCATCAAATTATCTACCCCCAAATCTAGGGCGGCTATCTTCTCATTAGGGACTAAGAACTGTTCATTTTTCTCATAAATAACCTCGATTACATAACAATCACATTTGGGAACAATTCTCACTTCAGCTAGAGAGTTAGCAACTCTAGTAGTCAACTCGATTGAAGTCCCCGATAGTTTGACCAAATCCTGTTTTAGGGCGACTTTACTCAGAGCTTGAATCGTATAAACTAAAAGATTTCTCCCCTTGTTTTTATCTTTATAACCGGGGATTTTGGGTTTTCCCAGAAACTTATTAGGATTAGTCTTAAATTCTGATGATGCTGCCAAAAATGATTTCCAGCTACGGTGTAATGTTCTTAATATTTGCTGTGAAACTTTAGCGGGTAAGGCTTGATATTGCTCCTTTGTTTTCATCAGTGAAGCCATCTGATTATAATTCAAATAGCCATGACCATAAATAAAATTTTGACGGATTATATAATTAGCTGAGTTGTAAAGATTTTTCGACTGCCAAGATAAATTATCTATCTGGGTCCAAAATCGATGTCCTTTCTTAATAATGTGTTTTTCTACTAGTAACATTCTTGTCCGTTAGATGTTAATTCAGCTATGCTCTTCTCCGTTGATAACCTTCCTCAGTCCCTTGTTTCCACCACCTCCAGGCAGTTCTATAACTCACTCCTACTTTGTTTGCATATTCTGAAAGCTTCATGTCTATATTCTGACATTAATGACTATGGTTGACTATATGTTTATTAAAACTTTACGATACCTCCATACTAGACCTATACCTTTTCCGAAGTACGTGAGAGCCAACTTCAACAACCTGGAGTAAGGAGTGAACTAGGTAGATATCCTGGGGATTGATTTAGGAACAACCAACTGGGAGCAGGTCAGTTTTGAAATAACAAAAGTACTAGAATAATCCCATTCCTCAAAACAAGCCAAGCCTTAACAACACAAATCTCTCCCTTAACACCTTCTCAAGGGTAGTTTGTTGACTTGATTATAATCAACTTTAACCAATAATAATTGTACTTTTATTTTCCTCGTTCAATGAGAGTTGCTTAAATATTATTAAGCGCTTATTTAAGCTTTTGGTTGACTTTAATTTATTCAATTTTACTAATATTGAAAAGTATGATGCTTTTTCATGTCTCATTTAGAAACGCTATAGTCTTGGATTGACTCAAAAAAGTTAAGAATTGCTTGCTGAATTCAAGATCTGTGGTTATCTTGTAGGGAAAGTTGCTCAACTTCCATTCTTCTTTCAAGCCTCCTGACTCCGAGTCTTGTTTCTTCCTCATCTCCGTGTTACCACGTCTCCCCGTCTCCGTGTCAGCAACAATCCCCTGTGGCTGAATGTGATTCTAGAAATACCCCGACAGGCGCGGCGACATTTGTTGTAGTGCGAGGAGCATCTTGCTCGCTATCAGTTTTTAGCGATGGATGAAAGAAATACCAGTGAAGGGTTGTAGGGGTGAAGCATTAGAATTATTTCCCAAAAAATAAATTAGGATGTTTAAACAAAAAGCTGCTGTAGGAGCAAGTTTAGTCAAGAAAATTTCAGAATTGATACCTGAGTTTAGGATTAAATTCCTCCCCAGTACTTTAGTGCTTAGTTTATCGATGATCTTAGTCTCCTGCGGTTCTCCAGGAGCTAAGGAGGATAACAGCGGTAAGATTACTATTATGGGGGTGGGAGTAGAAAAAGCCCAAGAAGAACTAACAGAAGCTTTAGCTCCCTTTACTGAAGAAACTGGAATTGCGATTGAGTATGAGGGAACAAGCGAGTTTGCTACTCTGCTACCAGTGCGAGTGGCATCAGGAAATCCACCGGATATTGCTCTTTTCCCTCAACCTGGTTTAATGGCAGACTTAGCTAGAGAAGGTGATTTAGTCCCAATAGATACCTTCTTAGAAAAATCGCAACTGACACAAGCTTATCCTCAAGAATGGCTCGATTTGAGTACCATTGATGGCAAAATCTACGGTATTTGGATTAAAACTTTCGTCAAGAGTCTAGTTTGGTATAGTCCTCAGGCTTTTAAAGCTGCTGGATATCAAGTTCCCACCACTTGGAAGGAAATGACTGCCCTCTCAGATAAGATGGTGGCAGATAAGCGTGTACCTTGGTGTTTGGGAATAGAAAACAGTTCTGCTACTGGTTGGGTGGGTACAGACTGGATTGAAGATATCATGCTCCGCACCACTGCTCCCAAGGTATATGACCAATGGGTAAGGGGTCAAATTCCCTTTGAACACCCAACGGTAAAAAATGCCTTTACCGAGTTTGGCAAGATTGCTCTCAATCCCCAATACGTGGCTGGTGGTGCTACTGCTGTTCTCAGCATTCCCTTCGGAGATTCACCCAAACCTCTATTTGACAATCCTCCAGGCTGTTACCTACACCGCCAAGCTACCTTTATTACTTCTTTCTTCCCCGAAAATGTAGTAGTAGGTAAGGATATCGATGTTTTTCCTTTACCTGGCATCAAAAAAGAATTCGGTTTACCCCTGTTAGTAGCGGGTGAGATTGTTGCTGTCTTAAATGATACTCCAGAGGTACGAGCTTTGATGGAATACCTAACTACAGCCAAACCCCATGAAATCTTTGTTAGTAAGGGAGGTTATATCTCACCCCACAAACAGATGAATTTAGATGCTTACCCAGATGAAGTCACCAAACGTCAAGCAGAAATTCTTGCTAACGCCGAGGTAGTGCGCTTCGACGGTTCGGATATGATGCCTGGTGCTGTCGGTACAGGTACATTCTGGACTGGTATCGTCGATTACATTGGTGGTACTGATGTGGATACTGTATTGAACAACATCCAGGAGAGTTGGCCAACAAATTAGATGATGGTAAGTTATACCAAAAATATCAAGTTCTGACACAGACTTCTAAGTTAACATCTACTACTAAGACAAAAAAATGCGTTTTTTTATCAAGCTTGTTGGTTTGGCTCTGGTATTTGTAGGCATCTATTTTTTAGGACAAAATATTTTCTTCACTACACAAATTTCTCCTTATTGGTGGCGGGATATCTCGGCAACTGCTTCTGTACTTACTATCACGGGAGGAATTATATCGCTTTTATTTTTTCGGCGTGCAGTTGGGGAATTAGGTTGGATTTTAATAGGACTAGGAATTATACTAGTATTCATTAGTGGCAGAGTAATTTTGAGACCAACAAGTCTCTGGTATTTCTTTTTGTCATTTGCTTCACTAATTTCTGGATTTAAACTCATTACTACTGGAAGAATAGACTTGTAAAATTATTCGTTTAACTGAAAAAATAGACATATTTTTGGTAATATAAAAAACGATAATTCAGCCTTGAGCCTCCAGTATCCAGCATTCAACCTTCTATCTTCTATCTTTTTGGTGGCTCAAACTTTACAAAATCTATACTTTTTAAGACGAATCGATCACAGTCAAAACCAGCTTGAATCATCTATCTTAGATGTTATGGGGCATAAACCAGGGAAACAAGAGCAAATATTTTCAAAACCTTTAGAGCGTTGGGCAAAGACCCCTAGCGCTGTCAAATTTGCTATCTTCATCGTTCTTACTGGAACTCTTGCTACTGCGATCGCTGCTGTCTATACTCTCAAGATTGTAGGTCAGCGCCCGACGGCAGAACCACTTCCGATTCCTACTAAAACACCGGAAATTAAAGCAGTTACGGCCAATGGGCGTATCGAACCTCAGGGGGAAGTAATTAAACTTTCTGGTCCTACATCAATTCAGAGATCAAGGGTAGCTCAACTATTAGTATCTATTGGAGATCAGGTAGGAGCTAATCAAGTGATTGCAGTTCTAGATGATCGCGATCGCTTACAGGCTGCAGTAGAACGAGCTCAAAAACAAGTTAAAGTGGCTAAAGCTAATCTGGCACAAGTTGAAGCCGGTGCTAAAACCGGAAGAATTGGTGCACAGGAAGCTACGATTAAACGTTTGGAAGCGGAGTTAATTGGTGAAAGGGATGCTCAACAAACTAGAATCACTCGCTTAGAAACTCAGGTGCGAGAAGCACAAATAGCTCAAGATGCCACAGTTAGAAGGTTAGAGGCAGAGTTACGTACTGTCGAAAATGACTTTGAGCGCTTTGAGCAGTTAGCGCAGCAGGGGGTAATTTCTCTCTCAGAGTTAGACAGTCGTAAACTACAAGTAGAAACGGCTCAAGAGCAACTCAAAGAAGCAGAAGCCAACCGCACCCAAACCTTAGAAACTCTCCAGGAACAACTCACAGAAGCTAAAGTAACCCGCAGCCAAACTGAAGACATCCTCGAAGAACAAATTAACGAAGCGAAAAAGACTCTGGATGAGGTTAAGGAAGTGCGTCCGGTTGATGTTCAACAAGCTGAAGCTGAAGTGGAAAGTTTCCTAGCAGCAGTTGCACAAGCTGAAGCAGATTTGGCATTAGCTTATGTGCGCGCTCCTGAGTCTGGTAGGGTCTTAGATATCCATGCTAAAGCTGGAGAAGTGGTTGACCAAGAGAAGGGAATTATTGAGCTGGGGAACACTGAGCAGATGATGATTGTCGCTGAGGTCGATGAAAGTAATATTAGTAAAGTGCGACGAGGTCAGCGAGCTTCCATGACTAGCGAAGGCAATGCCTTTGAAGGAGAACTTCGGGGCAGTGTTAGTGAAATTGGACTACAAATTGGTAAAAAAGATATTTTTGATACTGACCCTGCTGCTGCTGTTGATACCAGAGTAGTAGAAGTAAAAATTCGTCTTAACTCAGAAGATAGTAAGCGTGTTGCCAGTTTAACCAACTCACAAGTTATTGTAAAAATTTATCTTTAGTAAATTGATAATTGGTCATAACACAACAAGAAATGACCAATAACTAATGACAAACAACAAACAAAAAATAATGAAAATACCTTTAGCCTGGTTACAATTAAGCAAGGAAAAAATGCGGCTGCTGGTGGCTCTTGCTGGAATTGGCTTTGCCGATATTTTAATGTTTATGCAACTGGGTTTTAGAGATGCTTTGTTTGAGAGTAATATTACTCTGCATAAAAGCTTACAGGGTGACATTTTTCTAATTAGCCCGCAATCTACTTCCTTACTCACAATGAAAAGTTTTTCCAGTCGGCGTTTATACCAAACTCTGGGTTTGGAGGGCGTCAAATCAATTAGTCCAGTGTATCTAGACTTTGGTCTTTGGAAAAATCCTCAAACTCGTGGAACTCGTGGAATTTTAGTTCTAGGATTTAATCCAGCAGACAATGTTTTCAATATACCTGAAATAGAACTGAATTTAGATAAGATTAAACTCTCTGATGTAGTTTTATTTGATCGAGCTTCAAGAAAGGAATTTGGACCAGTTCCTGAGTGGTTTAATCAAGGAAAAGATGTAACAACTGAAGTTAGAAGACGTCGTATTAGAGTTGGTGGCTTATTTACCTTAGGGGCTTCTTTTAGTGCTGATGGCAATATTATTACTAGTGATTTAAACTTTTTACGTTTGTTTGATAATCGCAACAAAGGTTTGATTGACATTGGAATTATTACTTTAGAAACTGATACTAATCTTCAAATAACTGTAGAAAAATTGAGACAAGAATTAGCTAAAGATGTTAGAGTTTTATCAAAAGAAGAATTTGTAAATTGGGAAAAAAACTACTGGCAAACAAGTACACCTATCGGTTTTATCTTTACTCTGGGAACTGCTATGGGATTTATTGTGGGTACAGTAGTTGTTTATCAAATTCTCTATACTGATGTTGCTGATCATTTGCCGGAGTATGCAACTCTTAAAGCAATGGGCTATAAAAATAGCTACCTATTGATAGTGGTATTTCAAGAAGCGATTATTTTGGCATTGATAGGTTATTTACCCGGTTTTACGATGGCTTTGGGAATGTATAAACTCACAAGGGGAGCTACAGCTCTGCCTATAGTGATGACTCTGACTAGAGCAATAACAGTATTCATCATTACGCTGGTCATGTGTTGTCTTTCTGGGGCAATCGCCATACGTAAATTAGAAGCAGCAGACCCTGCTGATATTTTTTAGAATTGTTGTTTATTGTTTGTTGTTTGGGAATGAGGAATTGGTGGTAGAAAATCATCATTGGAACCTATGATAACCTTCTACCTTCTGTCTGGGAGCTTTCTGCTTTCCTTGAAAACTACTAGTGATGAAGATGTATCAACAGCCAGTTGTATCAATTGAAAACCTTAACTATTACTTTGGTAAAGGTACGTTACGCAAACAGATTTTGTTTGATATCAACTTGGAACTCCAGCCAGGAGAAGTTGTCTTGATGACGGGACCTTCTGGTTCGGGAAAAACGACATTGTTGACATTGATTGGAGGATTGCGATCGCCTCAAGAAGGTAGTCTCACTATCTTTGGAGAGGAACTAGTGGGAGCTACACAAAACCAGATGGTGAAAGTGCGTCGCCATATTGGTTATATCTTCCAGGGTCACAACTTGCTCAAGTGTCTCACAGCTCGTCAAAATGTGCAGATGTCAATGGAACTCCACCCCCAATTTTCTCAACAAGAAGCGGTTGCCAAATCAGCAGCCATACTAACAGCTGTCGGTTTAAGTGATCACATCAACTACTACCCAGATAACCTCTCAGGGGGACAAAAACAACGAGTTGCGATCGCTCGTGCTTTGGTAAGTAACCCCCAGTTAGTGCTAGCTGATGAACCAACTGCCGCCCTTGACAGTAAATCAGGACGAGAGGTAGTTGAGTTGATGCAGCGGCTTGCTAAAGAACAAGGATGTACAATTTTGCTGGTTACTCACGACAACCGAATTCTGGATATTGCCGATCGTATCCTTAATTTAGAGGATGGGCGTCTGGAAAAAAATAATCTCCTTCAAGACAATTTAATTTGAAGAGAAAGCTCTTTGTGCTCTTTGTGCCTTTGTGGTTCACTAAATTCAATTCTCAATTCCAACCCAACCAACGCAGGATTGGTACTACTAGGTAAGAACTCACCCCTAGACAAAATCCCATCGTAATCCCTAACAAACTAAAAAAAGCAACACTGTAGATTAAATCAACCACACTAGCGTCCGAGAAAGAAAAAATACTAATAAGAATATCTGTAGGCAAGAGTCCTAACCAAACTAAACTGCTAAAAATCGTGCCTGTGCCAGCCGCTGCAACTAAAGTGTGAACCAGATAATGACTGGGTAATCCCAAACCTAGTGCTAGGGGAGTAACTGCAATAGCAGTAACAACTCCTAATAAACGTTCCACTAAGGCATAAGACACCGATTCCTGCCAAATTAACCAACCGATACTATAGCCAAAAATACCCATTAACCCTGCTATCCAAGGACGCCGTTCCTGTCCAAAACCTCCCGCTAGAGTTAAACCCCAGCCAGTACCTAATCCAGCTACAGCAAATAGGGGCATGACTTGCCACACTGTAATCTCGATATTAGGAAGGAGCAGGGGCAAATGCCAAGAGAGCCAATTAGCAAAGCGATCGCCAAAGCTTGTCCAACTAATTAAAGTAAATCCAGCAATTGCTCCTGTTGCTGCCCCCATACCTCCTAAGAGCATTTCCCAAGTTGTGTCTAGACAGGCGAGGAGAATACTAATAAGGCTATGAAACACTAAGCGGATAATCGCAGCAACGCCCCTAACTAAAGTAGCGATCGCTTTTGCTGATACTTTAGATAAAGATGCCGGTGCTGAATGAGACTTCCTCTTGAGCTTGACAGTTGCTGCTAAACGCCGCTGAATCTTGAGAGCATTTGCTGGTCTTTGTTGCGGTTCACTGCGTACCATCTCATCAAGTAAATTTGCCAGTGCAGGGGTAACCGCCGTGCGATTGCGCCACTGCAACTCTCCAGTCACAGGATCTTCTAAATCTGCCAAATCTTCCCCTGTGAGCAACTGAATCATTGTTCTACCCAAAGCGTAGAAGTCAGCAGCTGGCCCTACCGCTTCTCCAGCCATCTGTTCGGGTGGACTATAACCGGGAGAAATTAGTCGTGTTGAATTACCACGGGAACCTAGGGTTAACCAGCTAATTTGTTTAGCTCCCCCAAAATCAATGGCTACTAGCTGATTCGTTTCTTCCCGCAGCATCAAGTTAGAGGGTTTGAGATCACGGTGAATAATGCCAGAGCGGTGCAACTCCTGTAAAATTTCCGCTGCTTGGTAAAGCCAATCCCGCACTAAAGCTTCTGGACAACCTTGAGGATACTGCCTTACTACATAATCTAAAGTTTGACCATTAATTTTTTCCATCACCAGACAGGGTAGCAAGCGCTGTGGGGGATTTCCCAAACTCAGCAGAAAATAGCTACCTTGCTCAACTCTGGGAATACCCGGATGCTTCAAAGCTTGCAAAACAGCTGCTTCTTGCTCAAACAGCTGCAACGCTTTGGGAGAATTATCTACTAATGCCTTGAGTACTTGCTCCCTTTGCGTCCGCAAATCCCAAACTGTGTAGATAGTAGCAAATCCTCCTGAACCAAGACGCTGCAAGGGAATATAGCGATTATTCAGGCACAGTGATGCACCACAGCCGTTACAAAACTTGTTACCCCAAGGCTGAGGATAGGGACGGGGACAGTCGGGATTAATGCAATGTATCGTCTGGGTAACAGACTGCTGCACAACTAGTTTCGACAATCAGTGCCACTTGATTCTAACTTTTATGGTGGAATAGCTGGGGAATGGAGAAATGCGGAAGGAAGCTGATTTTTTCTAATTTGCTAGGACTTACGCACCGTAAAGGAATTATGTCATCCTGAGCGATAGCGAAGGATCTCACAGCCGCAAGAGAATGCTTTTCTTACGTTGAGTATCACAGCTGAGTGCGTCAGTCCTAAGTTCTATTTGCTTTCAGTGTAGCTCAAACCCTCCAACCATCCACGGGTTTGTTGGTATATGGTACTATCACTGTAGTAGCGTGACACGACTAAAACTGTAGGTTGGGTGGAACGAAGTGAAACCCAACTGAATATGCTCCGATGTTGGGTTACGCTATCGCTACAACCAACCTACCAATTCCACATTTTTAGCTGTGTTGCGCCAGTAGTATTTGTCTGCTTTATAAGGAAAAGAACAGTGCTAAAAATAGCTGTAGGAGCAGATTCGTATACCAACAAATATCATGAAAATTGCGTTAACGAACTTGCCGTTAGAAGACGGAGAACAGATTGCTCGTTTACTTGTAGAAGAGCACTTTGTAGCCTGTGTCAACCTCTATCCGATCCAGAGTGTGTATTTTTGGAAAGGAGAAGTTCAATTCGACGCAGAAGTAACATTGATGATGAAAGTTTCAACAGAAGGAGTAGAGCGTTTGAAACATCGCCTCTGTGAGCTTCATCCCTATGAATTGCCCGAGTTTGTTGTTCTTGACGTAGATAACGAGGCTTCTCTACGTGAGTACGTTGACTTTGTTCGAGCTGAAACCCATCTCTAAGTTGCAAGAAACACGAGGCAGGAGGCAGGAGGCAGGAGGAAAGAGGGCTCCAAGGTAGGAGCGTAGTGTTTCTGACCTTCGTAGCGGGCGGTGCGCCGCCAGTGGAGCATTCGTGTCAACTTAAGGTAAAATCTATGTCCCGTAAGGAACTCAAGGATACTGTGGGCTAATCACCTCAAAGAAGCGTAAAATCCTGGGGAGATAGGGAGATGGGGAAATAGGGGAATTATGTCATCCTGAGCGATAGCGAAGGATCTCCAAACGGTCTAGATGCTTCACTATCACCTATCTCTAGCTTAAGTTGACACCAATGCCAGTGGGGCGGCTCTTGAGAGACACTTCAAAGCGAGTGAGGGTGTAGGGTATCAATTGTGGAACTGGCATCTTGCCAGTTACAAGAAACTAGAATGGTTTCTCCCATTCCTTAATCTTTTCTCTGTTGTGAAGCAACTCACACCCAAACCTAGTAAAACACAACCAAGTCCCACTAAACTGCTAGACTCTGGAACCTGCTCAGAGTTGGGGATATCCTGGAAATTTGGGTCATAGTTCGCTTCAAGTTGAAATTGCAAGCGGGAACCAGCATTTTGCAACTGAGGGTTGAAATTTGGCCAGTCGAATGTTATGTCACCAGTCAGGTTAAATCCATTGAGAAAGTCATTACTCGCTACAGAAACTTTATCCCAAGTATCTGCACCGGCAGCACCAAGAGCAGATGATTGAATATTAAGGTTACTAATATCTTGATTGTTAAGGGTATTTAATCTCAAATTAGCAGTAGTTCCTGCAGCAACCTTACTGTTATTTCTCCCATCAACTCTCGTAGTTATCTCCAGTCCATTAACAGGGGATTCACCCACCTCGTAAATAATTGTTTGAGAGAAGCTATTATCCAAGGCTCCAGAAAACAAAGTGAAAGATGCCGAGTTTCCTTGCCAAACTAGACGCCAATTGAAGGCTTGAGCATCTGCCCAAGTCCAATCTGCACTATCAGGATTCACTCCACTAGAACCATTGTTGGACAAAAACAATTCTTTTCCAGAACCACCAATTGTGCTTTCAACTTTCCACAGACTTTCATCTATAGTGAAGAAGTCAACAGGAGTCAAGTCTACAGCAGATGCGGGAGCCGATGTTATGGCGAAACCAACTATTGAAGAACTAATTGATAGGATGCAAGCTGTCCAGTTTACTTGAGACATATTTTTTATACTAGTAATTGCAAAAAAGGCAAAAATTTGAGAATAAGTTATGTAAAGTTGAAATATTTAATATTATTATGCAATTTTTTCTGGAGAGCGAAGCTTGCTATAAGCGATCGTAATGAAAGATGCACATTGTAGAGACGCTCCATGGCGCGTCTCTAGAGGGTTTTGCCAATTTGCTCAAAATGAGGTTTTGAAAGGCGGATTTAGTATCAGGTAGGTTGGGCTGAGAAACGGATACTGTTGGCGAAACATTCCTTAATACGCGGAAAGCCTTGATATTTTGCGACCTGCTACGCAGATCCCTTCGGGATCGCATCTCAAAAAAAAGTAAAGTTCTGTAAAAGAGTTACGGCACAATCAAGCTTTTGGATATGAAGAAATAATTCGCCAACAGTATCAGGAACGAAACCCAACGCCAGTAACGCGAGCGTTGGGTTGAACGATAGTGAAACCCAACCTACAACCTACAGTTTTAGGCGTGTCACGCCAGTAGCTTAACGCACTTTGACTCTATAGGTAGTGTAGCTGTGTAAGTCTTGTGTGATTTTCGGAACATCCCATTTAAAGACTCGACATAACTTCCCGTGCTGCTGTTAAAGTACGGTCAATATCCTCATCAGTGTGAGCCAAAGAGGTAAATCCTGCCTCGAACTGAGAAGGTGCTAAGTAAATCCCACGCTCCAACATGCCACGATGGAAACCTTTGAACTTAGTTAAGTCAGATTTTTTGGCATCATCATAGTTGTGAACCTGCTCTCCAGTAAAGAACATGCCAAACATGGCACTAATTTGACCAGTAGAGACTGCATGACCAGTTTCCTTAGCAATTTTTAACAGACCATCTGTTAGTTTCTGGGTAATTTTGTCTAGCTGTTCGTAAGTACCCTTTTCTTCCAGCAACTTCAGAGTCTCGATTCCCGCTGTCATCGCTAGGGGATTACCGGAAAGAGTCCCTGCTTGGTACATTGGTCCGGCAGGAGCTACCATGGACATGATTTCTTCTCGTCCCCCATAAGCTCCTACTGGTAAGCCACCGCCGATGACTTTCCCCAAGGTAGTGAGATCTGGGGTAACACCAAATTTTTCCTGGGCACCACCATAGGCAATCCGGAAGCCAGTCATCACCTCATCAAACATCAATAGGGCTCCATATTCCTTGGTGATTTCCCGCAAACCTTCCAAGAAACCAGCATCGGGGGGAATAAAGCCGGAATTACCAACTACTGGCTCTAAAATCACCCCAGCAATAGTATCAGGATTGTCTTTAAACAGAGCTTTGACTGCTTCTAAGTTGTTATAGGGGGCAGTTAAGGTATCGCGGGTAGTAGATTTTGGTACGCCAGGGGAGTCGGGTAAACCCAAAGTAGCGACACCAGAACCAGCTTTTACCAGGAACATATCAGCATGACCATGGTAGCAGCCTTCAAATTTAATGATTTTGTCTCGACCTGTAAAAGCACGCATGAGGCGCAGTACTCCCATGCAGGCTTCGGTTCCAGAGTTGACAAACCGCACCATCTCAATACTCGGAACGGCATCAATTACCATTTGTGCCAAGACATTCTCTAGCTCTGAAGGCGCACCGAAACTAGTGCCTTTTTCTAGAGCATCCTTGAGAGCGGCAAGTACTGTTGGATGAGCATGACCACAAATTGCTGGTCCCCAAGTACCAACATAATCGATGTACTTGTTGCCATCAACATCCCAAATGTAGGCTCCTTTAACCTTATCAAAGACAATGGGTTGTCCACCGACTGATTTAAATGCCCGAACTGGGGAGCTAACGCCCCCTGGCATTAGCTTTTGGGCAGCAGCAAAAATTTCTTCTGATTTGGTGGTTTTCAAAGAATTAGTGGTAACCAAAACTATCTCCTTAGTGATGTGTAAGATCTGAATTCAGAACTTACGCACTAAACTGTCATGTAAAGGTGATAGTGAAGCATCTGAGCCGTATGGGAGATCCTTCGCTACCGCTGTTGGATGACACAATTCGTTTATGGTGCGTAAGTCGTAGAATCTTAAAATATTGAACAACGCAGGGCTTATTGTCCCACATTTCGATAATGCTAAATTCTAAATTCTAAATTCCAAATTACCTCTCAGCCTCCCAACCACCTTAAAATACCTCTAGCTATCTGATGTTCCACTCTGTTAGCCGAGAGTAAACCGGACAATAACCTACGCAATAACCAACGACTAACAGTTGGTAACAACCAAGACAACAGAACTTGCCAGATTAATTTTAAGAGCCATGACATCACGATTGGGAGTAACCAGATCCAGGGATCTCCCTGTAATAGCTGTTCTAAATTAGTACTGACAATTGGTGCTGTAGTTAACAAAGACAGCCCCCAAGAAAGTTGATTGAGATGAACTAATGTCCCTAAGCGCAGCTGACTTAGTAGTTGCTCAATCAACCAGTAGTGAGCAGAAGCAATTTGGTAGCAAAATTGAGGCTCTGCCAAACAATCACTCTGAATCTGGTGAAGTACATCTCCATCAGTAGAAATGACGCTGCGCATTAGTGCTTCCTCGGAGCCATCCTGCCAATAATAGGTGTAGAAAGTCAATCCAGTCTGTAAGCAGTTTTCCCCATTACTCAGAGCTGAATATCGCAAATTTGCTAAAAACTCACGGGAAATATCAAGGGGGGAACCTGTCTGTTTTGCTTGCTGAATTTTAGCGAGAATCTCTGACTCTAAGTGAAAGCTAATACTGTAAAGCAGGACGCGAGAGCGAATTTTTTCTTGATTAATTTTGATATAGCGCTCTAAATTCAGTCCTTGGTTTTTACTCATTAGTCATACTCGCTACGTGAGAAGCAAGCTAGTACCGCTGTGCGGAATTAAGAATTAAGAATTAAGAATTAAGAATGCTTATAGAGTAAGGATTCTATCGCTCTCAAACTGGTGGGTTATTTCCGCCGTACTGTACTAGATCATTGATTATTGGTACAAATAACAAATAACAAATTCACCTCAGTGCACTCCGAATTCCTTGAAAGGATGTTTGCACCAAACCAATGACAAACTCTAATAGTCCGTGCCACTGTTTTTCACCAGAAATAACTCCTTCCCTATGGATTTGTAAAATCACATCTCGATGAGGATGGTCTAAAATTTTTTCAGAGTAGCGATTTATCAGATCCCCATCTAACTGAATCACCGTTTGAGCGTAGATTATATCAGTTTTTACAGCATCTGCAATTACCTCTGATGTGAGGTGGCGTTGCTCATCTTGCTTTTTTTGCAATGCCTTATTGCGATTATCTAGAGCACCTTTAAGTTCACTAATCTTGCGTAAACTGCGCAAGAAATGACAATTATTGAGAATTTTTTTAATATAAAGAGCTTTTTGACTAGTATTAATGCTATAAGGATCTGGTAGCCGACTCTGCATTTGATCCAGTTCTACTGTTGAATCGGTGAGGATGTGATTATACTGTTGGGTTGCAGAATCAAGAACACCTTGATCGTAAAACTCGGACTTAGGATCACTCAGGAGGAGGGTGTACTCCAATTCTAAATTTTTGCGTAACTCAATGTAGCGATCGCGCAGAGATTCATGAATTCCTTTTTGTTCGAGATAAGTATTTGAGATTGGGTAAATATCCCGGTAAGCTTCCCAGGGAATAAACTTGTCTCCAGTAATTTGCTCTACTACCATTGTATTAACTTCTAATGCCGTGATATCGATGAGGACTTGCCCCAAGGACTCGACAAAATCATTAAAAGTTTTACCTATAGTAGAATTAGCACCTTGGTTAACAGGTGTTGCTAAATTGCTAGTTTCTTTTCTCTTGCGATTTTTGGTATTGGTCACAGCTATAAATCTACATATATTTAACTAGTGGGGAGAATGTCACTTATTGTTCTGCTTTGGGAAGCGATTTTTTGGTGGCTGTTTTTTTTCAACAGGCTTTGGGGAGAAATCTAAATCATCTTCCAAGTCTTCGAGCAATCCTGAATATTCATTAGCTTCATCTCCTTCCAAGTTTTCCCTTAAATCAGAATTATCGGTTTGATAAAAACCTAAGTCTTCAGAAGTTAAGTTTTTCCTAAGATCAGAAGACTTAAAGCTAGTATCTAACTCTTGGATGTCTGGAGCAATGTCTCGTTCCTCTGCAACGAACTCATCCCAGTCTCCATTGATATCTAGATCTGATATTGAGTTATTGAGTGCTGGTTCTGCAGCGAAGGGATCGGAGTATTCTTCTAGATCCCAGTCTTCATCTGTGCTCAAATCTGATGACAATCCACTATCAACAGGCACATCCGTTAAATTACCGGGCTCTTCGACTACCCAATCATCCCAATCATCATACTCTTCTTGGAGCTCCAATAACGACTGCTCAGCTACAGGTGCATCTGGTAAGATACTAGGCTCTTCAATCACCCAGTCGTCCCAATCTCCATCAAATGCTAACTCCGAAGCCTCGATTTCTTGTTCTGCTGATACTGAGGGGGGATTGAGTTCTTCAATGGTTGGGGCTCCCCAATTTTGAGATAATTCAGAGTTCTCTGTTGCTAAGTCAGACTCTGATGCTTCTGTATCTAAGTCTCCCCAATCCTCTGTAATTTCCAAGGAGGAGTCTTCTGGAGTAGATGGGGAAGCTACAGGCAAAGACTCCATAAAATCTAAAACAGAGTCTTCCCAATCTTCTTCATCTTCCTGAGCAATTACTGAATCTGAAACTTCTGGGATATCTATGGGTAGCTCTGCTAAGGAATTTAGTTCAGAGTATGATGATTGTTTTCGGGAAACCTCCTCCTCTATCACTTTGCTGGCAAGTGGAGTTGATGGTTCAACGAATGCTGAGTTATTTTGCTCAACTCCTGCTTTTGGCGGATTTTCCTCAATTACCGTATCAGGAGGAATTCCCAACTCCTCAACTGCTGGTTCAGTTGGAGCCATCTCCAACCGAGCATCAGTGAGTTCCTCAATTACCGTATCAGGAGGAATTCCCAACTCCTCAACTGCTGGCTCAGTTGGCTGCGAGATGAATCCCACTGTACTGATAGACTCAACAGAAGGCGACAGCTGATTGGTAACACCAGAAGATTTAGGTTCGATAACAGGAGTGGTTGAAGTTTGGTAATTCTTCATTACCAAAACTTCAAACAACTTTTGCAAACTTTTGAGGTTACTCTGAATTATCTCGTTTCCTTGAGCTACTTGCTCAAAGTGAAATTGCCGCAGTTCCTTGTAGGGATTATTGGCAATAAACTGCTCGCCAATCTCGTTTTCAATATCACCGTCAATCATATTGATGCGGGTGTGCAGGCGATGACCTGGTTTGGCTACAGTTGAGCTAAGATCATCTAAGTCTGAAGATACCCAGGTAGTAATTTTCAACTCAGTAGCTTCACTAAATGCTATGGCAAGAGCCTTAGCAAAATTACCTGCTTTGAGTTGTTGTTTGAAGTCGTCGCTCGACGCCATAATAATACTCCCACAGAGTTCGGGGGGTTTGCAGAACCAGAAGTTACACCAACTCTCTTAAATTACCTCCTTTTTTACTGTAAATCATCTTCAGAGGAGGGAGAAATATTCTCAGAAGACGCAGAAAGGAGAGCATTTCGCTCCTCCATTTGGCGTGAATCTCTTGGCAACTGAGATAAGGTGCTGGCTATAGTGGTGAATAACTGCTGCAAGCTTTCCAGATTTTGTCGGATAATCTTGCGTCCTTCTAGAACCTGCTCCATGTGAAACTCTCGCAGTTCAGTGTAAGGACCGTTGCCAATGAAATGATTGCCAATTTCGTTACTGATGTTACCATCCACAATGTTCATGTGGGTACGCATACGGTAGCCCGGTGATGATTGCTCTGAGTTGGCTGAGGATACCCAGGTGGTAATCTCTAACTCAACTGCTTCACTCATTGCCAAAGTTAGAGCATCAACAATTTCTCCTGCCTTAAGTTTTGCTTTAAACTCGTCGCTAGTTGTCATATCACAAATCCTTTGAATATAGTCGAATATACCAAACCCCCAAGCAACCTTAACAAATTTTCCCTGCTTCCAATCATATAGAAGCAGGGATGATAAGATGCCACATAAGTGCTCACAACTACTCTCAATGCCAAAAATCACTAATCTCATACCCAAGTTCAACCAGCATTTGGCGTAGGAGTGGTAAACTCAGACCAATGACATTGCTGTAACAACCTTCAATTTGGTCAACTAAAAATCCTCCTCTACCTTCTAAAGCAAAGCTACCAGCACATTTGAGGGGTTCTCCTGTGGCAACGTACTCAGAGATCACGCGATCGCTCACTTCGGCAAAGTAAACTTTGGTAATTTGGCAGCGTACTAAGGTTTTGTCCTCAGATAAGTCCAACAAAGCATGACCTGTGTATAATTCTCCCACAGTCCCTCGCATTTGCTGCCAACGAGCGATCGCTTCTTGGGGTTAGCTGGTTTCCCATGAATTTCACCCCTAACGCTCAAAACTGAATCACAGCCTAATACCAGAGCCTTACTAAATTTCTGATTTCATCTGCTTCAATGCAAGATAATGTTCTTGACACTCCCCACGGCTAGAAGCCGGGGGATTCTAGCTTCGGCGACGTTTCTTGCAACGACTTGTCTTGCGACCCAACCGAAGTAGAGGAAACATCTCCACTAGCGTTACTTCCCGGGTGACCCCCGGTAGTTGCACGACTTAAAATTACTTTGGCTGCATTGACATCACGTTGCTCAATGTACCCGCAATGTGGACAAGAATGTGTCCGAGTGCTTAGACTTTTCTGAACTCTGAGACCACAGTTATTGCACTCAATAGATGTATAATGCGGTGACACTGCAATTATTTCCCGTCCAAACTTATTGCCAAAGTATTCTAGCCATTGACGGAAGTTGTACCAAGAGGCATCAGCAATACTCTTGGCTAACTTGTGATTCCTTACTAGTCCGCTTACATTCAAGTCTTCCAGGACAACCTTAGCGTTAGCTAGGCACAAGTTACGCGCTAGTCTCTTAGCGTGTTCGTTCCTTTGTCTTGTTACTCTTAAGTGCTTGCGGGCATAAACACCACGCGCTTTTCTTCTACCAGATGACCCTTTTTTCTTTTTATAAATCTTGCGTTGAGAACGCTTTATATCTTTTTCTGCTTTGCGTAAAAACCTTGGGTTTTCTTCATGGTTACCGTTGCTATCAGAATAAAAATATTGCAAACCCACATCAATACCAACTTCGGCGTTAGTTTGAGGCGCTAATTGAGTATTATCGACTTTGACACAAAACTGAACATAAAAACCATCGGCACGCTTAACAATACGTACTCTTTTAATTAGCTTTTCATCAAAGGTGTGAATATCCCATTTACCTAATAGCTTGACTTCCCCGATACCTTTTTTGTCGGTAAAGGTAATGCGTCTTTTAGTTGGATGTAGTTTCCAGCCTGATTGTTTGTATTCGACTGAACGGCTATGTTTCTTAAAACGCGGGTATCCTTTTTTGCCAGGTTTACCCTTTTTACAGTTATCAAAGAAACGATTAATGGCACGTTCTACGTTTTCTACAGATGCTTGACAAGCATGACTATTCAAATCTTTGACAAACTTGAATTCATCTCTTATCTGAGTGTTGTAACGATAAAGCTCTTTTTTCCCAACACCACAATAGCCGGAGGCGGACGCAGCGCAGCGAGTATTATCCATCCAGTAGCGTAATACTTTATTGCGAACAAACTGTGATGTCCGGATAGCTTCGTTTATCGCTGTTTCCTGGATTCTGTTGATTACTGCTTTATATTCCATTACAAGCACTCTTCCATCACCTCCTTGTTATTTTACTCGCTCCTACATATTATATACATGCTGGCTATATAATTACAACTAAAATAATGAATAAGTTCAAATCAAACAAAAATGTTGTTTACTCCTGCAAATATCATGTTGTCTGGTGTCCAAAATATCGCCGTCCTGTACTGGTTGATGAAGTGGAAAAACGATTAAAAGAGTTGTTATTTGAAATTGCCGAAAAAATTCAGGTAGAAATAATCGAGCTTGAAACTATGCCCGATCATGTTCATGTTTTATTCGAGTGTGACCCACAATTCGGGGTACACAAAGTAGTTAAAAGATTCAAAGGAGCAACCAGTCGATATTTACGACAAGAATTTCCACATCTGAAAAGTCGTATTCCTACTTTGTGGACTAACTCTTACTTTGTCTCGACTGTTGGCGGCGCTCCATTGGAAGTTATTAAGCAATATGTAGCCAACCAAAAAGAAACCTAACGGGGAATAAATTCCCCACGGGCTTATCCCCACGAATATAATTCAGGGGCTTGCGCCCTAGGATTTTCGGTCAAGGGCGCGTCTTAGCATCATTTTAATTAGAGAAGATCTGCTAATGTTAAGTTCTTTTGCCATTGTATCAAGTTCGGTGAGCATAAGGCTAGGAATTTCCACCTTTGTGGTTTCTATATCCTGTCTTCTTCGTGAAGTCATCTGACGGCGTGTTCCGACTCTTGTTGTTGTGGAGTCAAAATAGCGGTCTATAACTTCTTCTCCTGCTTCAATTTTTTCTTCAATTTCTTCAATAGAAATATTGTTCATAAATTTCTCTCTCCCTTTTCGTGCTTTTCCAATAAGTAATTAACCATATATATTCCCCTTCATCATCATAACGCACTTCATAAATGACCGATAAAAGAGAGTTTTTCAGAAAACCAATGGCAATAAATTGTTCAGGATAATCTTGTTTTATTCGTTCTACATAGTCGCCAGCCAAGATAGTAGCGACTTCTTCTAACGAGTATCCTCTCTTTTGCTTCAGAAGTTGACTTTTGTGATTATCCCAATCAAATCGCATTTTTTTCCATAACACCCTAAGATAACGATCCCATCTCCCTAGCTCCCTAGTTCCTTTGAATGCCAAAAATCACTAATCTCATACCCAAGTTCAACCAGCATTTGGCGTAGGAGTGGTAAACTCAGACCAATGACATTGCTGTGACAACCTTCAATTTGGTCAACTAAAAATCCTCCTCTACCTTCTAAAGCAAAGCTACCAGCACATTTGAGGGGTTCTCCTGTGGCAACGTACTCAGAAATCACGCGATCGCTCACTTGGGCAAAGTAAACTTTGGTAATTTGGCAGCGTACTAAGGTTTTGTCCTCAGATAAGTCCAACAAAGCATGACCTGTGTATAATTCTCCCATAGTCCCTCGCATTTGCTGCCAACGAGCGATCGCTTCTTGGGGGTTAGCTGGCTTCCCATGAATTTCACCCCTAACGCTCAAAACTGAATCACAGCCTAATACCAGAGCATTGCTAAATTTAGCAGCAACTGTTTGTGCTTTATGGAGCGCCAGAGTTTCTACCAAAGACGCTGGCTCACTCAACTGTACTTGGGATTCATCAAAGTTGCTCTGACAAACTACTGGTTCAATCCCTACGGTTTGCAACAAGCGTCTGCGAGCTGGTGAAGCAGAGGCTAATACAAAAGTTGGTATACCCATAGTGATGAGGATTAGGTGTTAGGTGTTAGTAGAG